>CAMBXO010000005.1 GCA_945871915.1 Singulisphaera sp. GP187 | reverse complement strand
TTGGCACAGGCCCAACAACTTGCACGGTCGCTGCCAGAACACGTGGAGCCTGATGGCATCCCTTCGCCCGGCGGACCTCGAACAACTCTGCAGGGAAACATTGATTATCACCTTGCATTGGCTTTCTTTCTGCAAGGTGAATGTGCTGGAGCCAAAAATGGTTCGCTCGATGCGGCGGCCGCGGCGGCGGCGTGGCGTCAAACGGTTGATCGAGCAAACAACGATGACTCACGTGTGGCAGCCATTTATTGGCTTGCCATCACGGAGTTTGAACGGGGCCATGCGGCGGCGGCCATGCAAGCGTTGCAGCGAGTGCACGCGAACATGGAGATATTGGAAAACCGCACCTATCACCAACTCTGTCTTGCATTCAAAGGCGACCTTGCCGCTGACTCGCTGGTGCCCAAAGATGGTCCGCTTGGTCTTGGCGTGGATCGCGCCACGCTTGGGTTTGGTCTAGCGATGCATGCACGACACATCGCCATGAATGAACCGCTTGCAATGAAGCGACTCATCGAAACTTCACAGCTGCCTGAGTGGGCAAGTTTTGGTGTGATTGCGTCGGAGGCTGTGTTGAAAGGCAACGACGGTGCGAGCGCGCTCAGCACTACCGCCATCAAACTCCCCCGACTGGACTCGAACCAGTAACCTGGCGGTTAACAGCCGCCCGCTCTACCATTGAGCTACAGGGGAATGAGGCGCGGCAATATACCGCCGAGCCCATGAGCGTGGCGACGGACACCCGCTCACACTTCCCTTTCGCTCCTGCCCCTTGCTTGCACACTTTCGCAATGAATCAGGCCGGACGCAGGTGCGTTGCACCGCCGCAATGCACACGAAGCGGAGCGGGAATTTCCACACTTCCGTCCTTCTGCTGATGCATTTCCAGAATCGGAATCAACACACGCGGGCTTGCGATCACCGTGTTATTGAGCGCGTAAGCAAATTGCGTGCGACCCTCCCCATCTCGATACCGCAGATTCAATCTCCGACACTGGTAATCACCAAGCCTGCTCGCCGAATGGGTTTCCCCCCAGTCGCCCGTCGGACGCCCATCGGCACCATCGTCGCCACGACCCGGCATCCAGCATTCAATGTCCACCATGTCCTCGTTTTTCATTCCAAGATCACCGGTGCAGCATTGCAACAATCGATAGGGCAACCCAAGCGACTGCAAAATCATTTCCACACTCTCCATCATGTGAGCGTGCCATGTTCGACTTTCTGATTCAAGAGCCTGGCACACCACCACCTGTTCCACCTTGTCAAATTGATGAATGCGATACAGACCCGCGGTGTCCTTGCCGCTGGCCCCTGCTTCGCGTCGAAAGCACGTGCTGAGCGTGCAATAGGTTCGCGGCAGATCACTTGCAGAAAGAATTTCATCTGCATGCAGACCCATCAAACCCACTTCGCCTGTTCCCGTTAGAAACAGATCGTGCGCGTTGCCTCGTTTGGATTCCTCAATGTGATAGGCCTGTTCGCGCCCAAACGGAAAGAACCCCGTGCCCATCATGCACTCTTCGCGCACAATCACCGGCACGCCCATTGGCGTAAAGCCCCGCTTGTCCGCCATAAAATCCAGTGCGTAGCGAAGCACCGCCTGATGCAATCGCATGCCCATGCCCGTGAGTACATAGTGGCGAGTGCCAGACATTTTTACGCCACGCTCAAAGTCGGCAAGCTTGAGATCCCGAACCAATTCAAGATGCGTCTTGGGTTTGAAACCGCGTTGGGCCTCGAAACTTTTGGTGGAGTCGAATCCTTTGGGATTCCATCGCCGCAACTCCTTGTTGTCCTGTGCCCCGGTGCCCTTTGGAACATCCGCTGCCGGCGGCTGCGGAACCGTCATCAGCAACTCTCGCCATGCTGGCTCCACGCTGGCCAATTCCAATTCCAATGCCGCAATCTGAGCCTTGAGCGATTGCGGTTTGCGCTCCAATTCCGCAAGTTCGGCTGAAATCGCGGCGGCCTCCGCGCCCATGGCCGCTTTTAATTTGCCCTTGAGCTGCCCCATCTTTGGCCCGGTTTCTTTGCCAAGGCGACCCTGTTCGGCACGCCGAGATTCCAAATCGGTCATCACGGCGCGGCGACGCTCATCCAGGGCGATCAGGCGATCAAAGTCGATCACCACACCCTTGTCCGCAGCACCTTGACGAAATTTCGTTGGGTTTTCTCGAAGAGCCTTCGGGTCAATCATGGAGCGGGAAGCATAACTCGCCGCTCCATGAGAGTTGCCAGTTCTACGAGCGATGTCAGCGGCGGCTAGAACCTCGGAAGCCCGGCCAATTGTGTCGCGAAGGCTTTGCTGGAGACGGTGCGTGCGCCGTGGTCACACCGGAGGTTGAGGTCGCACTGGTTTTTCCTTGCGAAGTGTGTCCTGAATCGGACTTGCTTCGGACATGACCGGCACCGTGACTCCCTGCATGACCTGCACCATGACTCCCTGCGTGAGTTCCAGATTTGCCCGGACGCTTTCCGCCAGGTTTGCCGCCTCGATGACCTGACGGTTTTGCGCCGCGATGGCCACCCTGTCCACCGGAATGTGATCGACCTGCCTCGTGTGGCACCGCCACTGGTCGCGGCAAGGCAACCAAATTGGTGGGAACCTGACGACGCTCAATGTTGGCTTTGGTGAGTTTTTCGATTGCCTTCAACAACCCACGCTCTTCGTTGTCGCAGAAACTGATGGCAATGCCGCTGGCTCCTGCTCTGGCCGTGCGGCCGATGCGATGCACGTAGGCCTCAGGTTCCATAGGCAGATCGAAATTAAAGACATGCGAAACATTGTCCACATCAAGCCCTCGAGCGGCGATGTCCGTGGCAACAAGAACGGTCGTTCGGCCCGTTTTAAATGCATCAAGCGCGCGAGTTCGCTGCGATTGGGCCTTGTTTCCGTGAATCGCATCCGAAGCAATTCCGGCACTTCGCAGCCGCTTAACAACCTTGTCCGCACCATGCTTGGTCTTGGTAAAGACCAAAGCCCGCGTGACCGCAGGTTCTTTCAACAAGTGCGCCAGCAGATCAACTTTGCGTCCCCGTTCGATTGGATACAGACATTGAGCAATGCGATCCACGGTGCTTGCAGTGGGCGTGACGGCCACTTCCACGGCATGGTGAAGCAGTGAATTGGCAAGGTGTCGAATTTCCTTGGGCATGGTGGCACTAAACAACATGGTCTGCCGCTTGGCAGGCACCGCCGCAGCAATGCGCCGAATGGGAACAATAAATCCCATGTCCAGCATTCGATCAGCCTCGTCAAGCGTGAAGAAGCAAATGTTCTTCAGGTCCACGACTCGCTGTTCCATGAGGTCCAAGAGTCGCCCCGGTGTTGCCACAAGCACATCAACTCCGCGACGAATCGCCTGGACTTGCGGCCCCTGTCCAACGCCACCAAAGATGACCGTATGACGAAGTGATGTATGACGACCGTACGTAGCGAAACTTTCGCCAATCTGTGCGGCGAGTTCTCGCGTGGGTGCAAGCACCAGCGCGCGAGGCCCCTTGCCCGCAGTCGCCGCAGGGTGCTGCATAAGTTGATGAAGCGTTGGAAGCGCGAACGCCGCCGTCTTTCCGGTGCCGGTCTGCGCGATACCCAAGACATCTTGGCCTTTGAGCGCAGGCGGAATCGCCTTCAATTGAATGGGAGTTGGAGTGGTGTAGCCCTCTTCGTGAATTGCTTTCAAGAGTGCGGGAGCCAGAGAGAGTGAATCAAAATGTGTCACAAAAACAAACCTTTCGGCACTTGGAAAAATCCAAGGACCTGATATCGGACGAGCCGCGAACCAAATGTTTTGGAACGGGACCGGGCCGTGCCTGCGGAACGCATGAAGCGATCGCAGACGGGAGCCGCGGCCAATGGAATGGTTCCCAATCGCATCCTTTGCGAATGGGCTGTGCCGCGAGAAGGTCAAAGGCTAGGCAACTTCATGGGTCAACGCAAGTGAATCGCCAAAATTCCTTCGTGACCCCTGCGCGACTGATTACCATGAATCGCATGTCCGCAACCAAAGAACGCGATTATGTGCTTGGAACCCACGATGCAGAGGTGCAGCGGCTTGGATTTCAGCATGGAGTGTGGCAATCCCATGTCAGACAAGCGTGGCTTGCAGCAGGCATTGGTCCCGGCACTCGAGTGGTGGATGTGGGCGCGGGGCCCGGATTTGCAACGCTTGATCTTGCCGAACTTGTCGGCCCGCTTGGTCGCGTTGTTGCCGTTGAACGCTCTGGCCGATTTGTTGATGTGCTGAAGGCCGCCTGCCAGTCCCGCGGATTTTCCCATGTGGATGCGCATGAACTTGACTTGATGCAGGAGGCCATTCCAGCAACCGATTTGGACGCGGCGTGGTGTCGATGGGTTGCCTGCTTTGTGAGTGATCCCCTGCTGCTGCTGAAGCGAGTGCATGCATGCCTTCGACCCGGCGGCACTTTGGTGCTGCATGAATATGTGGACTACTCAACGTACAGTTGCCTGCCGGATCGCCCAGCGATTGAGGCCTTTGTTCAAGAGACGATGTCCAGTTGGCGTGCCTCAGGCGGAGAGCCGGACATTGCTCGACAATTGCCAACGGCCCTGCATCAGAATGGTTTTCGAGTGATGTCGACGCGTCCGATTGGAATGGCAGTCACCCGAAATGAACCGGCATGGAATTGGCCAGCCGGATTTGTCCGAACACATGTGGATCGACTCTTGGAGCTTGGCCGCGTGGATGCCGCGTGGGTGGCAGCGGTTCTGGCGGACCTTGAAGCCGCCGAGGCTGACCCCAACAGCGTGTTCATAACGCCTCTGGTGCTGCAAATCATTGCGGAAAAGGTGTAAGGCGACAGGAACACATGTGATGGAGTGGCGGCGAAAGTTCGCTATACTTCTGGACTCTCGAAAGAACCTCTTATGAAAAAAGAACTCCATCCAAAGTGGTATGCAGACTGCAAAGTGAACTTCCGCGGACAAACCGTGATGACGGTTGGAGCGACCGTTCCAGAAATGAATGTTGAAATCTGGTCGGGCTCACATCCGTTCTTCACCGGTCAAAAGACCTTTGTTGACGCCCTTGGCCGCGTGGAACGCTTCCAGAAGAAATTCGCTGGCGAATACTTTAAGAAAGATGCCAAGGCTTCCAAGGCCCCGGCAAGCGACAAGAAGTAGCCACCATTCCGTGACACCAAAGACGGCCGCGCCCTTTCTGGCGCGGCTGTTCGTTTTCACCCGAATACCCTTTTGGAATTCGCCATGGAACCTTCTCAACGGCTGCTGGAAAAACTCAGCGAAATGGAACGCGCGTACGAAAGTGATTGCGCCGCGCTGTCGGATCCAGTGATTGCCACCGATCATCGAAAGGCCAGAGTGGTTGCCATGCGACGGGCGGCCGCTGAACCATTGGTCCTTGCACTTCGAGCATGGCGATCGCTGGTCAAGGAGGCCGTAGAGACTGATGAACTTTCCCTGTCGAGCGAAGCGGAGTTTGCCGCAATGGCCAAAGCGGAATTGCCTTCGCTCCTGGTGCGACGAGATGCGGCGTTGGATGCCTTGGTCCGTCGTTTGGTGATGGCGGACGATGAGGCTGTGGGCAGTTTGATTTTGGAAGTTCGAAGTGGTGTTGGTGGATTAGAGGCAGCGATCTGGGCGGGCGATTTGCTTCAGATGTACCGCTTGGTCGCAGAGCATCGAGGCTGGAAATTTGAAGACATGGAAGTGAAACACGGGGACGCGGGCGGAGTGACGCACGCCATCATTCGAGTGGAGGGTGATGGGTGTTGGAAAGCCCTTGGCTATGAGGGCGGTGTGCATCAAGTGAAACGGGTGCCCGCCACCGAATCCGCTGGGCGAGTGCATACCAGCACCGCAACGGTGGCCGTTTTGTGCGAACCCGAAACCGTTGAGAGTGAAGTGGATCCATCTGAGGTGCGAGAAATTCTGACCACCGCACAGGGACCGGGTGGGCAGAATGTGAACAAGGTCGCGACGGCGGTGAATCTTGTGCATCAGCCCACGGGCATTGAAGTTCGCATGCAGGAGACTCGCAGCCAGTTGCAGAACCGAGAAAAAGCATGGCGACTTCTGCGGGCTCGCGTGCATGAACGCCGCTTGGCGGAGGCCGCGGCCGCAAGGGGTGAACAGCGACGCACCATGATTGGCGGTGGCGAGCGAGCAGAGAAGATTCGCACCTATCGCTGGAAGGAAAATATTGTGGTGGATCACCGGGTGGAGCAGAGTTTCAACCTGCAAAAAATGCTTGCGGGTGACATGGCGTCCCTGTGTTTGGCCTTGGAAACCTTGGACATTTCTCAGCGGATGGACCGCGTATAAGTTTGGTGCGTTTTCAATTCCATACGGTCAGTGAATGATTCGTGCGGTTCCGGCGCGTGCGTTGGGCAGGAAATTGACAGCAAACATTTAGAACAAAACGCGCATCATCACATCACCTCAACCGCTGATCGCTGCTACAGTCACGGCTTAGGTGCGTTCGCTTGGCCGCGTGGTCCTGCTCGACTCACCTTCTCAAGAGCGATGCGGGTTTTTCCTGCGGAGGCATGGCGTGACACAACTCCAGACACCAGCGACTGAAGTCGAATTGCAGCACGAACACTCCGATGTGGAGAAGGTCGTCGACCCAAAGCAGAAGGCCATCATTCTGACTTCTGTCATTCTTCCGTTTGTTGCTCTGGCGGTGGGTGTTTATTTCGCGTGGGGTCACGCCTTTGACTGGTCGCAACTGGGCATCGTGCTCTTTATGTATTTCTTCAGCGGATTGGGCGTCACGCTGGGTTACCACCGACTGTTTACGCACAGCAGTTACCAGGCTGTGCGGCCACTTCAGTTTGTGTTGGGAGTGATGGCTGGCATGGCGGTCGAGGGACCGCTCATCTGGTGGGTGGCCACGCATCGCCGCCATCATCAACATTCTGATTGCGAATTGGACCCCCACTCACCTCATGCGGCACTGCCACCCAATGCCACCTTTCGAGATCGCGTGAAGTGTTTCATCCACGCACATGTTGGTTGGCTGATTACGGATCATGAGACGGACTCCATGCGGTATGCACCGGATCTTGAAGCCGATCCAATGATGCGCATGCTGAGCAGATACTTTCCGCTTTTGGTCATCCTTGGGTTAGCGCTTCCAACTGGCCTTGGTTGGCTCGCCGGTGGCGCTTACGGCGCGTTGCTTGGATTTCTGTGGGGCGGTCTCGCTCGCATTGCCTTGTTGCATCACATCACTTGGAGCATCAATAGCGTGTGCCATGTGTGGGGCGCCAAGACTTTCAGAAGCGGCGACGAAAGCCGCAACAATGTGCTGATGGGATTGCTTGGTTTCGGTGAGGGTTGGCACAACAATCATCACGCGTTTCCCACAAGTGCGCGGCACGGGTTGCAATGGTGGCAATTTGACCTGAGTTGGACGCTGATTCGCGTTCTGGAGACTTGCGGACTGGTCTGGAAGGTGAAAGTTCCGACCGCCGAACGCCAGCGCGAAAAGTTGCTGCACGCCTGAGCTGCGATTGGCAATCCATATTCAAGGAACGCGAATGTTGCGGCGGAATGTGCGCCGGATTCCGCGCGTTTCCTTGCGGTCATCCGCGTGGAAGTTCTTAATGCGGCAACGGAAACTTTGTGCAGAACGTGCGAATCTCTTGACGCACCGTTGCGTTCAGTTGAGCATCACCCTTGCCACCCATCACGCGATCAAGCCACGCTGCCACCTGTTTCATCTCTGGTTCTCCAAGACCGCGAGTGGTGAGTGCGGGCGTACCCAGCCGTAATCCACTGGTCACCATGGGCGGACGCGGGTCATTTGGAATTCCATTTTTGTTCACGATGATGCCCGCGCTTTCAAGCCACTTCTCGGCATCCGCGCCAGTTAAGTTGGCATCACGCGGCCGAAGATCGACCAGCATGACATGGTTGTCGGTGCCACCAGTGCACAAACGGTAGCCGTGAGATTGCATCGCAGTGGCCAGAGCCTTGGCATTGGCCACCACCTGCTGGCAATACGTTGTGAACGAAGGCTGAAGTGCCTCGCCAAATGCGACGGCCTTTCCGGCGATGACATGCATCAACGGCCCACCTTGGCTTCCGGGAAAAACCTTTCGGTCGATCTTTGTTGCCATCTCCTCGTTGTCCGTCAGAATGAGTCCGCCCCGGGGGCCTCGCAACGTTTTGTGCGTGGTGGTGGTCACGACATGCGCATGTGGAAATGGACTTGGATGCACGCCGGTGGCCACCAACCCAGCAATGTGTGCGATGTCGGCCATCAAGAAAGCACCCACCTTGTCAGCGATGGCGCGGAAGCGTGCGAAATCAATCACGCGTGAATAGGCGGAATATCCGCAGATGATCAACTTCGGTTTGGTTTCGACGGCAATCTGCATGATGGCGTCGTAGTCAAGAAGTTCGGTTGTGGGGTGAAGACCATATTCCACAATGTCATAGAACGTGCCACTGAAATTTGGTTTCAGACCATGGCTTAGGTGGCCGCCGCTCTTGATCGGCAGGCTCAGCACTCGATCACCCGGATTCAGCAGAGCCATGAACGCCGCGATGTTGGCATTGGCACCACAGTGTGGCTGCACATTGGCAAAGCGGCATCCAAAGAGTTGCTTCGCACGGTCGCGAGCCAGATTCTCGATTTGATCGTGAAATTCGCAGCCGCCGTAATAACGCTTGCCGGGATAACCCTCGGCGTATTTGTTGGTCATCCAACTTCCAACCGTATGCATCACGGCCGCGCTGACATGATTTTCGCTCGCGATCAATTCCAGCGTGCTGGCCTGCCGATCGGCCTCGCCTGCAAGAATGCGCTCCACATCGGGATCGGCTTCATGCAACATGGCCAAAAGGCCGCGAGAGAGTTCATCCATCTCAGTCGTTTGCGCAGAGTGTGCCGTGGCGTTGGTCATGCCGAGATAGTATCGGCGCGTCATGGCCGATTCGACCCGCCCCACTCGCTGCATCGACCGCCTGCGACTGAATACGCCGCATGGACCGATCACTTTGAAGATGGCGGATGCGACAGCACTCCCTCGCTGGCTTGTTCTTGAAGCGAAACGAATGATGGACAACTCTTCCGCGCGGCCCCGGATGCGAAGCTGGCCAGTGGGAACTCCGTTTCAACAGGCGTGTTGGCGAGCCGCAGTCAGTATTCCGCCGGGGCAAACACGCACCTATGCATGGCTGGCCAAGAAAGCGGGCAGTTCGGCCGCCATGCGAGCGGCCGGGCAAGCCATGAAGCGAAATCCGTGGCCGCTGGTGATTCCATGTCATCGCGTGGTGGGCATGAACAATGTTGGTGGGTTTTCAGGTTCAAACAATCCCGCGAGTCGGCTTGTCAAGATGAAACGGTGGCTTCTTGCACGCGAAGTTTGATCGTTGCATGAGGCCAACGATTGCTCAATTGCAAGCGTGCAGTGAACACCGCGCACCCATGATGCGTTGGCAGATTGAGCTACCATTCCCACGCTTTCTACAGGAGCCGCAACAATGAAACTCACGATGGTCGGAACGGGATATGTTGGATTGGTGACCGCCGCATGCTTTGCGGACATGGGCAACGATGTCGTGTGCCTAGACATTGATCCACGCAAGATTGAACTCCTTCGCAAAGGCGAAAGCCCGATCTACGAACCTGGTCTGAGCGAATTGCTGCACAAAAATATTGCCGCCAAGCGAATCCGTTTCACACTTGACAAGGCCGAGGCCTACCGCCATGCCGAAGTGATCTTTATATGTGTTGGGACACCCAGCGACGAGGATGGCAGCGCCGATCTGCAACATGTGCTGGCCGTTGCAAGGGACATCGCCGACGAACTGGAGCGAATCGGTCCCGGCGCATACACCAAGACGGTGGTGGTCAAGAGCACGGTGCCGGTGGGCACAAGCCACAGTGTTCGTGATTTGATTCGAAGTCGAACAAAAGTGCCGTTTCATATTGCGGACAATCCGGAATTTCTCAAAGAGGGCGACGCCATTACCGATTTCAGCAAGCCTGATCGCGTGGTGTGCGGTGTGGACAACGAACAGGCAGCCGCGGTGATGCGAGAGTTGTACGAACCATTTGTTCGCAATGGGCACCCGATTCTTGTGATGGATGTTCGTAGCGCCGAAATGGTGAAGTACGCAAGCAATGCCATGCTTGCCTGCAAGATCAGTTTCATTAACGAAATGGCCAACCTCTGCGAGAAAACAGGCTCTGATATCAACAGTGTTCGACACGGCATGTGCGCCGACAAGCGCATTGGAGATCAGTTTTTGTATCCGGGGCTTGGCTATGGCGGTAGTTGTTTTCCCAAAGACACGCTGGCCGTTGTGGGCATGGGCAAGTCCGTCGGATTCGATTGCAAATTGAACGCTGCCGTTCACGAAGTGAATCAGGATCAGCGAAGTCACTTTTGGAACAAGGTGCTGGCAGAATTTCCTGGCGGATTGAAGGGCCGCACCCTGGCCTTCTGGGGTGTCGCCTTCAAACCTCGCACCGATGACATTCGCGAAGCACCGAGCATGACGCTGATGCAGCGATCGCTCAAAGCGGGTGCGGCTGTTCGGGCATTTGATCCGGTGGCGATGGACAATCTGTCAAAGGAATTGCCCGCGGTACATCGCTCAACAGACATGTATGACTGCCTGACCGGCGCCGATGCGTTGTTGATTTGTACGGAGTGGCGCGAGTTTCGAAGTCCAGACCTCGACCGTGTGAAGTTGCTCTTGAAGCGGCCGCTCATTGTGGATGGCCGCAATCTGTATCGCTGCGAGACCATGCAGCAGCACGGGTTTGACTACGCCAGTGTTGGCCGCGCCACCGTGCGGGGCTCGACCCGCTAAAAACCCAAAGCAAGGTTTGCGGCATTCGTCAAGGGGTGAAACGGCTGATTTTGCAGGGTTTTTGAGCGGTTTTGCCGAGTTTCGTTCAATTGTGCAGGGAAAAACAGTCATTTTTATGCCCTCACCCTATTGAGAGGGAAAATCAAAGGCGATACAGTGGGTCCTTCAACCGCCTGGGGAGGCGGAAGAACACGCAAAAACAGTCGTACGGCGAAAGCCACTCGACAAAACCAAATTGGAAAGGATTCCCCACCATGGCAAAAACAGCCGCAAAGAAGAAGACGTTTAAGACCAGCCCAGCAAACAAGCGCCGCAGCAAGGGTGACACCTATAAGACGATCGCTGCCTACACCGAGCTGAAGAACAGCAAAGTGAAGGAAGTGTTCGACACCCTGACTTCGATCATGGTGACCGACCTCAGCAAGGGCTGCGGCGAGTTCAACCTGAATGGTCTTGTGAAGTTCAAGACTGTGAAGAAGCCAGCGACCTCTGCCCGCAAGGGACGCAATCCCTTCACCGGCGAAGAGATCATGATCAAGGCAAAGCCAGCCAGCCGCAAGGTTCGCGCTCGCGCTCTGCGTGCACTGAACAGCCAGATCTGAGACTGCTCACGTCTGACTCAAAACGACTCGCGGCCCTGCTTCGGCGGGGCCGCGTTCGTTTTGGATTGGTGAACTTATTTCTGAATTGAGCCAATGACGCTGCGAAGTGAGCCGTGCGCGGCCTGCAGCAATCGCGCGGCCTGTTCGAGATCAACGCCTTTTCGCTGCATCACGATGGCGACTTTGAGTTGCTGACCCGCGTGCTGCAAGGCCTCCATCGCGGCGACTCGGTCGAGCGATGGGCAGAATTTCATCAGCGTGCGGAGAGCCCGGTCGACGAGTTTGTCGTTGGTGGCAGCAAGATCCACCATCCATGGCCCATGCGTTTTGCCGAGTCGAACAAAAAGAGCTGTGGTGATGGCGTTGAGCGCCAACTTGGTTGCCGAACCCGCCTTGAGGCGCGTGCTTCCAATCAGAATTTCAGGCCCGGTGTCCAGAACAATCAACCGATCGCAATGAGAAGGACACGCACGCGGCGAACACACCAGCATGGCCGTGGCGGCCCCGCGTTCTTTTGCAAGGCGAATGGCCCCGAGTACCCACGGCGTTGTTCCACCCGCTGCAATGCCAAGAAGCGTGTCGCCTTCCTTCAATCCAAGGGCGTTGAGGTCCGCCGCCGCTCCGTCCGGTTCATCTTCGCGCCCCTCGCTGCTGCGACGAAGTGAGCCATCGCCACCGGCGATGAGTCCGATGACTTGATTCGGATCGCTCTGAAAAGTGGGCGGGCATTCGCTTGCGTCGAGCACACCAAGCCGACCGCTGGTTCCAGCACCGGCGTACACCAGCCGTCCGCCTTTGCGAAATCGTTCCACCAAGTCTTCAACCAACGCACCAATTTCATCTGCAGCCATGTGGATCGCATCAAGCACGTGCTGGTGATCCTTGGCCATCAAGCGCACCATCTGCGTCGCATCCAAGCGATCCAAATCTGCGGACGCTTCATGTTCGTGCTCGGTGCGCACATGCGAGCGATCAGGAGGCACGCGATTCATGGATTTGCTTTCACTGCCGTGGCGTCGCCTTCCTGTGTGGAAGGGGAATCCGCGGCCGAATGAGCGGTCACACCAAGTCGATCAAGCAGGAAACTCCACTTGGCACTTCGATAGGCAGGCGAGTGAATGCCGTGGCCACTGGTTGGAAAGATGACCATTTCAAATGGGATATCGGCATCTTGCAACGCCTTGGCCAGTTGCATGGTGTTGGATGGATGCACATTGTCATCTTCAAGTCCATGAAGTAAGAGCAGACCGGTGTTGAATTCCTTGGCCTGGCAGGGAAGACATGCGGCTTCATAGCCCGCAGGATTTTCCTCTGGAGTTCGCATCCATCGCTCGGTGTAGATGGTGTCGTAATTTTTCCAGTCGGTCACCGGCGCCCCCGCCACCGCGGCACAAAACAGTTGGGGGTAACGAAGCGCACACGTGGCCGCCATGGTTCCACCGTAGGAGTGGCCAAAGATGCCCACATGCTTTCCGTCGATGTACGCGCGGTCGCACAGGGCACGCACCGCTGCAGCCTGATCGTCCGCATCGGGGCCACCGAGTTTCATGTAGGTCGCAGATTCAAAGGCTTTCCCCCGCCCCGCTGTTCCGCGATTGTCAATTTTGGCCATGACGACACCAAATGCCCGCTCAGCAGGCCCCGGATCAAACCGCCCAGTCACCGCTTGCGAGTGCGGGCCGCCGTAGACATCAATCACCAATGGATAACGCTTGGTGGGATCAAACTCCGGCGGAAAGAACAGGGTTCCCCACAGCGGCGTGGTTCCATCGGCAGCAAGACAGGTAAAGAGTTCGGGCGGCGGAAGATGCGAATCATCCAGAATTTTTTGATCACTCTGCGCCAGCGTGGCCAGCACATGCGGCGTGCCATTCACGGCAAACAACTGCGTGATCGGCGGATTACTTGGCGTTTCGCCTCGCGCGATCAGGCGCGTTCCATCCGGAGACAACTCAAACTTGGACCAGCCTCGCTCGATCGATGTAATGCGTTGGTCACCTCGGCCGTCCAAGCCCACTCGATGCAATTGCGGCAACATTGGCGTGGGTGCGCTGAATGCCGAATACCAGACGACGCCACTCGGCTCGTCCACACGCACCACTTCGTGCACGGGAAATGCATGTTGCGTGAGCACGACAACTGACTCCGGATTTGAAAGGCTTCTCAGTTCCAGATTTCGATAGCCGTTTTTCTCAGTGCCCCAGAGAAATCGGTCACCATCTGAAAGGAATTTCATCAGCGGGCGGTTCTCATGGAAGGTCGCTTCAGATGCATCCACGATCACACGCGTTTGACCACTCTGTGGATCCGCCAGAAGAATCTGCAGGCGATCCTGCCTTCGATTGGTGCGATGAAACAGAAGGCCCGATCCGGTTGGCGTGAACTGAACCCCATAGATGTAATCCTGCGGGTTGTCGCCAACATCCACAGTTGCCAAAGTGCCACGCTGGCGATCGAAGATCAACAAACCCACGACTGCATTGGAGTCGCCGGCCTTTGGATAACTGCGTGGCGCACTGTGCGTGCGAAGTTTGTCCCAACCCTTGGGAAGTTCATAGGTCGGCACTCGAGAATGATCAAAGACATAGAAAGCAAGAAAGCGGCCATCAGGGCTCCACCACATTGCATCGTTCTGTTCAAGTTCCTCACCATACACCCAGTCGGCCGTTCCATACTCAACGCCCGGTTCGCTGAGCGACGCAGCCTTGACCACTTTTTCAACTTCGGTTGAAACCTCCTCCACGTACACGCCGCCATCTCGATGCACGGCGCGAAATTTTCCATCGGGACTTGTCACGCGCGTGCGTTGCTTGGCTCGACCTGCTGGCGGATCCATTGGCTCAACCCGTGGCGGCGTTGCACCATCAGGTTCAGGAACACTGGACGGTTCGCCACCATCGAGACTTACTTTAAACCACTCCGAATTTCGATTGAATAGAACACTATGTGGCTCCCAGCGAACCGCGGAGACGCGCCCCTCGTGACCCAACTTCCGCAATTCCGCTTGCAAGGATTGAACTCGCTGTGCCTGCGGAAGATTGTCAAATCGGTCAGCGGCCCATGCTTCACGTCCGTGAAACGCCCCGACACACATGGACACTCCACAGACCCACGCAGCGAGACACCTGAACCGAGCCCGATTCATCCGACCTTTGCCGCCGTGCGAAAAAGTTTCATGCGTTCATTGATCTGGTGAAGATCAAGCCGACGCAATCGCTCGAGCCCGAAAGCTTCAATGGTGAAACTGGCCATCACTGTGCCCCACGCCATGCCTTGCTGCACCGTTGCAAGATCGCTGGAACCAGTTCGCGCGACATGCGCCATCAAGCCGCCCGCAAAAGTATCGCCGGCACCGGTTGGATCGATCACCTGCGATGCATCCGCAGGAAAAGCGGGAATGGTGGCGACGCCATCGCGATGAATCAGCACCGCGCCATGCTCTCCCTTTTTCACCACCACAAAGCGAGGGCCAAGATCCAGAATGCCTCGGCCCGCCGTGATGGCATTGCGAGACTCCGTGAGTTGCATCGCTTCCTGATCGTTGAGCACCACACCATCGACTTCTTTGAACAGGGCCAGCAATTCAGGCCGAGCGATATTGATCCACAAATCCATGGTGTCGCACACAGCAAGACTTCGATGCGGAAATTGATGGAGCAAATCCATTTGCACAGACGGATGGGTGTTTCCAAGAAAGACATATTGACTGTCGTGATAGGCCGCGGGAACTTTCGGCGGAGCCTCTTCAAGAACACCGAGTTCGGTAAAGAGCGTCTCTCGGCGATTCATGTCATCGAGATACCGGCCACCCCATGCAAACGTTCGGCTCGATGGGCGGCGGTCGAGACCCTTCAGACACACGCCCTTAAATGATGCGAGCAACTCGGCATGCTCCGCAGGAAAATCGCCCCCCACCGCGCCCACCAATCGCACCGGTGAAAGAAAACTGGCGGCTGCAGCAAAGTAACTGCAACTGCCACCGAGCACGCCCTCTGCACTGCCTGTGGGAGCGTGCAGCGTGTCAATGCCAATCGTGCCGGTAACAATGAGAGACATGCAAGCGAGTGTAACGATCCGCGGCGGCGAATTACTCTTCGGCTGCGGGCTTGACCAACCCCTTGGACCAACCAAGTCCAATGGCCACACCGCACAAAGAACCGGCAGCGACATCCGCCGGCATAGCGCAGAGAATGGGCGACAGGGTTGCCATGGCAAATGAACTATCCAAAGTTGAGATGGCTTGACCGGACAGCACAATCTGCGTGAGTCCAATCACGATGGCCGGTGCGGCAAACAGAAAGATGGGTTGTTCGCGAGGTGCAAAGAGCCGTGCCGCCACGGCCACAACGACGCCTGCAAGAGTGCATGCACCAATCGACTGTCCTTTCCCTTGGCCGATCAAGGTCAATGCAATCACCGCCGGCGCAGCAATGCCCGAGAGAAGCATGAGCAACGATTTTTTGCGAAGCAGTCCTTGCATGAAAGTCTGCTCGCTGTCAGGCACTGGAACATCTGGAAGCGGTCCGCCAACGCGAAACGCGGCAATGGCCATCGACGCGGCGATCAATCCCCACGCGAGCGTTTCCGCACCGAGCCATCGAAAGTTTCCATTCTGAAACACCGCGTCGCTCACGGTTCCGGTTCGCATGGCAAATGTGGCCACGCCAAAGCCAAATGCAAAAAGCGACACGGCCGCATTGATTGGTTTGGCAAGTGACAAAGCAAGTACGGCGGCCACGCTCAGGCACAGAAATGTTCCAATGATCGCCGGTGGAAGACTCGCTGCATCGATCAATGCTGGGGGCACCACTCCAAACGCGCTCATTGGAAATGTTGCGGCAAGCAGGCCCAACAAGCCGCAGGTGAGAATTCCTAATGCCGTCACGATCGAACGGGGCCATCCATGATCCATGGCATGGATGATGGTCATTTCTGTGCGCAGGTGCAACCTGTCGTGCGGCCCCACGATGCAGAGTTGCAATCGTGCTGGCATGGAGCGGCTCGCCCGTTGCCAGTTGCAAGCTATCTTGCAGCGCATGCACCGCGGCAACTCCTTCATGATTGATGGCGGGCCACTCACGATTGAAGATGTCCGTCGCGTGGCCGTCGATGGTGCCCAAGTGACTCTTGGACCCAAGGCTCGCGAACTGCTTGCCGCCGCGCACGGTGCGGTAAGCAAAGTCGCTGCAGGCGACACGCCGGTGTATGGCGTGAATACCGGGTTTGGTTCGCTTTCGCATGTTCGCGTTCGACCGGATGCGCTGCGGGACCTACAAAAAAATCTTGTGCTTTCACATGCTGCCGGTGTTGGCGACCCGCTTCCGAAGCCGGTTGTGCGGGCCATGCTGTTCTTGCTTGCCGCAAGTTTGGCACGCGGACACAGCGGCGTGCGAGTGCTGGTTGTTGAGCGACTGCTGGACTTGCTCAATCACCAGATCATTCCCGTTGTGCCGGAGCGTGGAAGCGTGGGCGCCAGCGGCGATCTTGCACCGCTTGCACATGCGAGCATGGTTCTTCTTGGAGAGGGAATGGTGTGGCACGGCGGTGAGCAAGTGGATGCGGTGACGGCGTTGAAAGCCGCCGGTCTTGCTCCCATTGAGTTCGAGGCGAAGGAAGGCCTTGCTCTTCTGAATGGAACGCACCTGATGGCCGCGCGTGGAGCCTTGGCGTTTGCCGAGTTGCAACCTGTTCTTGCCGCCGCTGTGGGTGTGGCGGCGATGAGCATTGATGCATGCATGGCCAGCGAGGCACCGCTCGACGCTCGCATTCATGCTGCTCGTGGCCAACCGGGGCAGATGGCCGTAGCCAAATGCATGCGAGAACTTCTTGCTGGCTCGCAGATTCTTCCATCCCATCGGGACAACGATCCGCGCGTTCAGGATCCCTACTCGCTTCGCTGTGCGCCGCAAGTGCTCGGCGCGGCCATCGATCAATTGCATGCACAACGCCAGGTGATCGAGCGTGAACTCGGTGCGGTGACCGACAATCCGCTGGTGGTTGCGGCGGCGTCCGGCGGTTTCGAAATTGTGAGTGGCGGCAATTTTCATGGCATGCCTCTGGCGATCGCCATGGATTGTTCGGCAATTGCCCTGTGCCACATTGCGGGCATCAGTGAGCGGCGCTCCTATTGGTTGCTCAGCGGGCACGACACAGTCAATCCGGTGAAGCCACATCTGGCCGGGAATCCGGGGCTGGAAAGTGGTCTCATGATTGTTCAGTATGCCGCTGCAGCGTGCGTGAATGAATTGCAATCGCTTGCGCATCCGGCAAGCGTGGGCAATGTCTCCACCTGCGGGGGCATTGAGGATTACAACAGTTTCGGCCCACTTGCTGGTTGGCAACTGGATCGAGGGGTGCGGCTGCTTCGAGACGTGGTGGCTATTGAATGGATGGTGATGGCTCAGGCGATTGAGTCGCATCGACCGAGGCGATCGGGCAATGGCATTGAGCGGATGCATGCCATGCTGAGAAAATTGGTGAAACCCTTGACACACGATCGAAGTCCGGCCACGGATATTCAAACCATTTCGCAAGCCATTTCCGCAGGATCTCTAGGGTGTGATGGGCTGACGTTCGGTCTCTAAGGCATCGAAAAGTACAACGGCACTCGCAACCGTTTCGATCCGTGGTGTGCGGTCGGATAAAGTGCACGCATGCCGCACGCAGCACACGGTTCTCGAATCATTCGCGCCCCGCGAGGTGGGCAACGAACCTGCAAGACGTGGGCCGCCGAAGCCGCCATGCGGATGTTGATGAACAATCTCGATCCAGAGGTTGCGGAGCGGCCGCAGGATTTGGTGGTGTACGGCGGACGCGGGCAAGCCGCCCGCAATTGGGAATGCTTTGATGCGATCATCGCTTCGCTCAAGTCTTTGGGTGTTGATGAAACGCTCTTGATCCAAAGCGGAAAGCCCGTCGGCATTGTGCGCACGCACGCTCAAGCACCGCGCGTGTTGATTGCCAATTCAAATTTAGTCCCCCACTGGGCCACTCAAACTCACTTTGATGAATTGGTCGCACAAGGACTCATGATGTTTGGACAAATGACGGCTGGCAGTTGGATTTACATTGGCACGCAAGGCATCTTGCAAGGCACCTACGAAACCTATGCAGAGTGCGCCAGACAACACTTTGGCGGATCACTCAAGGGAACCCTGCATGTCACCGCGGGTTGCGGAGGCATGGGCGGTGCCCAGCCGCTGGCCATCACCATGAATGAAGGCACCTGCCTGATGGCTGAAATGTGCATGGATCGTTTGGAGAAACGCAAGCGAGATCGCTACCTCGACGAGATCTATACCGATCTGGATCAAGCGATTGACCGCGCGATTGAATTGAAGAAATCCAAGCAGGCTGTCAGCGTTGGCGTCGTCGCGAATGCGGTGGATCTTCTCGATCGGCTTCTGAAGCGACAGGTGATTCCAGAAACGGTGACCGATCAGACCAGTGCACACGACCCGCTACACGGTTACTACCCGCACGGCATGACGGTGCATGAAGCCGATGTGTTACGCGGAAGTGATCCTGCGGAATATCAGCGGCGCAGTACGGCATCCATGGAGCGACATGTGCGTTTCATGGTCGACCTGCAGCGAGCGGGGTCCAAGGTGTTTGATTATGGAAACAACATTCGACAGCGGGCGTTTGACCACGGCTTTCAGGAGGCATTTTCTTTCCCCGGGTTTGTGCCTGCGTACATCCGGCCACAATTTTGCATGGGACGCGGTCCGTTTCGATGGGTCGCCCTTTCGGGTGATGCCGCCGACATTCGCGCTACCGATGAAGCGATTCTGAAATTATTTCCCGAGGACACTTCACTTGCAAGGTGGCTCCGCATGGCGGGCGATCGCGTTGCGTTTCAGGGATTGCCTGCTCGAATTTGCTGGCTCGGTCTTGGTGAGCGCGCCAAGGCTGGACTGCGATTCAATGAAATGGTGGCTCAAGCCGAAGTGAAGGCGCCGATTGTGATTGGCCGCGATCATTTGGATTGCGGAAGCGTTGCCAGCCCCAACCGCGAGACCGAGTCCATGATGGATGGTTCGGATGCGGTGAGTGATTGGCCGCTGCTGAACTTTGCTGTGAATATTGCCAGCGGCGCCAGTTGGACCAGCTTTCATCACGGCGGCGGCGTGGGGATTGGCTTTAGTCAACACGCCGGACAAGTTGTTGTAGCCGACGGAACGCCGCAGGCTGCACAACAATTGGATCGCGTCCTCACCAACGATCCCATGATGGGCGTGTTTCGTCACGCCGATGCGGGATACGAGTTAGCCAAAGAGTGCGCAATTCGGATGGGCGTGAAAATTCCGATGGAGTGATCGCTACGAAATCGTCTGCGGCGGAATCGGCTTCCACTCTTTCTCGCCACCCTTCAAGAGTGGAAAGAGATTCCAGATGGAACAGAATCCATCGCCGGGTCCGAAGCTCTCTGCACCCGTCCGTGCGATTGTTCCATCGTTTTCCTTGTGAAATGCGCTGACACCCGGAAGGCGACTCGGAAAATCTCCCTTGGACGGCGCCTCAAATCCCATGTCCGCGGCAAAGGTGGATTCACGATCGCAGATCACCGGGAACTTCCATCCTCGCAAGGCAATTTGTTTTCGCGCCGACTCTGGTGAGTCTGGAGTCGCAAGCACCAACGCCGCGCGACGCTGCATGTGCGTGACAAACGCACTCAGCCCATCTGCCCAGAGAGCGCAGTACTGGCATCGCTCTCCCATATTGTGAATCACCAGCAACTCATCATGGCTGCCAAACAAGGCAGACATTCGGACGGGCTTTCCATTGGAGTCAACAAACGCGTAGTCCTGAACCGACGCAATCGCGGTCGCGACCGCGCGAGCGGCGTTGCGTTCTTTTTGAAGCAGAAGGATCTGCTCCTCAATTTCCTCCACACTTCGCATTCGGAGTCACTGCGTAGGCGGTGTACCTGATGAATTGAAGGCCACGGCATCGCAGACCGTGCGTTTCAGATCCATACGCATGATTCGATACTCCTTGCCGGTGGTGGTGTCTGGGCCGAACATCTCGATCGTGCTGGAATCTGGCCCAGTGCGGGTCACGAGTTCTCGCATGGTGGTCAGTTTCTTGGTCGCTGGGTCGATATAGCGAAAGGTCCAATTCATGATCTTGCCATCGGACGACCGTTCACCCGTGCCACTCAGAATGGCGGTACTCATGTTGTCAATCCAGCTCAACTGGAATTGTTTGGCGGTGTTGTCGTACGCATAAATTCCAACACCGTCGAGCATGCCCATGTTGTCTGGCATTTCGCACTTCATTGTGTGACGCACATACCGACCACCAAACACGGACGTCATCACAAAGGTGCAGGGATGAATCGTTGGGGCCGCCAGTTCTGTGGTCCACATTGTGCAATTGCCAGTCCATGTGCCAACGCTTTCGCAGAGCCATGCCTGCATTTCGCCTGGGGTGCCGGCATCAATGCACGCTTGCATGGCCGGATCCATGGTTAGTGCAGATGAGCCTGGCGGTGTGGTGGTACACGACGGTGAATTCTGCTGCGATGAGGATCGATTCGCTGCAAACAAAAGAGTTGCAACGACGCACACAATGAGGAACGAACCAAAATTCGTACGCGTTATCATGCTGATCTCCTAGTGCAAGAGGTGAGTCCGCCACGCGGCGGATGTGGCAAAAAGCGATGGTATCAGAGCCCTTGCACTCTTCGCCTTGAATCCAACCGCTGCGTCCAGCGCTTTTTTCTTGACTCCACCCTGACTCCAACCGCTGCATCCAGCACCCTTCACCTTGTCGCCATGCCAAAGCACGCATTCAATTCAGAGCCAGTTTCCGCAGTCGAAGCTCGTCGGGTGGTGCTGCGATTGGCGGGGCTTGCCACAGTTGGTGCCCGCTCGAGTGCCAAGGCAGTGCAATCACTTGTGGAGTCCCTTGGCTATGTCCAGATTGATTCCATCAATGTTCTTGAGCGGGCACATCATCTGATTTTGGGTGCGAGGTTGACTGGATATCAACCTGATCACTTGAAGCAAACGCTTGAGAGTTCTCGCGGACTCTTTGAGCACTGGACGCATGATGCCAGTGCCATTCCAACGAAATGGTTGGCTCACTGGAAGCACCGATTTTTGCGATACGACAAGAAAGTCGAACGAAGTGCGTGGTGGAAGGAGCAGTTTCGCGGGGATGCCGAGCCGATTCTTCGGCGAACACTTGCACGCGTCCGTCGCGAGGGTCCATTGCGGGCGCGGGATTTTGAACCTCCGCACGATCATCGCGGCGGTGGGTGGTGGAGTTGGCATCCGGAGAAAGCGGCGTTGGAGCACTTGTGGAGATCCGGCAAACTTGCCATCGCTCGGCGAGAGCGATTTGAGAAGGTGTATGACCTTGCCGAGCGCGTGATGCCAGAAGCCATGGCTTGGCGACGGAGTTCTGCGAGTGAGCACATTGACTGGGCGTGTCGTGAGGCCATTGATCGGCTCGGCATTGCAACGCCGCAGGAAGTTTCGCGTTTTTTTAGTGCAATCCCATTGGCGGACGCTGCGACATGGTGTCGAAATGCTGTGAAGCGCGGCGAACTTGTCAGCGTTGCGGTGGAAGCGTGTAAGGCGCGAGGCGGAGCCGGCAACACCAAGTCCGTTCAGTGCGTCGCGCTACCACATTGGAAGGAATTCGCCGCCCCCCTACCAGCCGACCGCATGATCCCACTCTGCCCATTCGATCCAGTGATTCGAGATCGCTCGCGATTGCTTCAGCTCTTTGGATTTGCATATCGGTTCGAAGCGTTTACGCCGGCGGCGAAGCGAATCCACGGCTATTACACCTTGCCGTTGCTCGTTGGAGATTCTCTCGTCGGACGAACCGACTTGAAGTTTGACCGCAAGAACGGATCGCTCATGGTCAACGGCGTGTGGTGGAACGCAGGCATAAAGAGCAAGCCCGCACTAAACAAAAAACTTGTCGTGGCCTTGGACAACCTCGCCGTGCAAATTGGGGCGACGCACTGCACCGGGATTGGGCGAGCGCATCGAAAGACAGTTCGCAAGCGTTCACACACTTCACAAACCTAGCCTCGTCACTCGTGCGGCGGGAAAAAGTTTCAGGCTGAACAACCGCATCCGCCCGGCTTGCAGCATTCTGTCTTCACGATGGAGTACAGGCCAAATGAAGCGCCCGTGGGATCCGTCGCAACTGCGAAGCGACCGGCGCCGGGCAGATCCGTTGGCTGGCAGCAGAGTTTTCCACCCAGTGACTCAACGCGTGCAGCGGTTGCATCACAGTTGTCGACCCAGATGTAACTCAGCCAATTCGATGGAACATTGCCCCACGCAGGATCAATCTTCATCAAGCCGCCAACGCAACCGGCCTTCTCAGCGGGGTTGAATCCCTTGCGTGAGAAGACGGTGTAATCCGTTGAATGCATCGGATGCTTGGTCGCCTGCCAGCCGAACAAGCCGGCATAAAAACGCTCAGCTGAGCCGAGGTCATTCGTCAACAATTCGATCCAGCAGAAGTGACGCGGCGTGCTTCCGAATCCGCCGGTTCCACAGCCGGGCAATCCCTTGAAGAGATTGAGCGCCGCGCCCGTTGGATCGGTGATCGTTGAAAGACGGCCAATACCGGGACAATCCGTGGGAGCCATTACCACTGTGCCGCCGAGTTTCTTCGCAAGGTCCGTCGCCGCGTCGACATCATCCACATTGACATACACCCCCCACGATGCGGGCACATGGGCCGGCGCCGTTGCAGGCAATTTCATCATTCCACCGATGGGCTTGCCGTCGACCATCCATTCGGTATACGCATGCTCATCACCGCCCGACGCGCAGGACTTGGTCGTCCAGCCAACAAGGTCGGTGTAAAACTTTTGTGCTTGCGCCGTATCTCGCGTGCACAACTCCCACCAGCAAAAACTTCCAACGACTGGCTGGGTGTTTGCAGGCGAGGTCGCATGTGATGTGGACGGTGTGGAAGGCTGCGGGGTCGCGGTGGTGCTCATGGGAAGTTCTCCAAATTCAGTTGGTGGAATGCGATTCGGTAGATGGGAAGCGAGATGCGAAATGCGAGACGTGAGACGTGAGACGCGAAATAGAGTACCACGGCGTTCTTCCGCTCTGGCAAATAACAACCCCCGTCCCTGGTTATCGAACGGTGGCGCGGCGTAAGCGATCCAGCACGGCCAGCCAGACACCGTCTCGCCCACTGGGTTCTTCAATCACAATTTGAGAGAGCCCGCACGCTTCGGCCTCTCGCAAACATGCATACAACATGCGGGCATATCCCTTGGCATCCGGCTGCATGCGAATAGCAATATGTGGCTCACTCACGCGTGTGTCCGGCATGGCAAGCACGGCTGCCGGTGTCTGCAAGGCCGCAAGAAAAGCGGCAAGCCGGGCCGCTGGCACCATGGTCGCAGGCGTGTCAGGTGCATAGTGAATCAGATTCGTTCCGGGACTCGCCCCCTGTTCCATAACCTCCGGTGAATCCACCGCACCAATATGCCGGCTGAGATCTTCCGCCGTCACAGAACCAGGTCGAAGGATTGTGGGGCGATCGCCGCTCAAGTCCAACACCGTGCTTTCGATTCCAAATTCAACACGACCACCTTCTAGGACGAGCAGGTCATCCGCCGACGCAAAGTCACGCATGACATGCTCGCTGGTAGTGGGCGAAATATGTCCTGATCGATTCGCACTTGGTGCACTCACCGGACCTCCAACCGCATACAGAAGCGATCGTGCAACCGGATGCATTGGCGAACGCACGGCAATGGTTGTTCGACCCGCCACCGCTTCATCCGGCACGCCATCGGCTCGCGGAAGAATGAGCGTGAGCGGTCCCGGCCAAAACGCGGCCGCGAGTCGGCTGCAGCGAACATCCCACCACGCCACCAGTTTCCGTGCCTCCACAGCGTCGACCACATGCGCAATCAAGGGATTGTTCTGCGGCCGCCCTTTCATTTCATAGACAATCCGCAAGGCACTGGCATTCAAGGTGCTAGCGCCGAGGCCATACACCGTTTCAGTGGGAAACGCCACCACGCCGCCAGACCGAATGCGATCGGCCGCGATCTGAATCCCGGCGTCATCACTGGCAAGCAATCTTGGCGAGGCGTTGGTCACGACTCCGGCCGCCCGGAATCGAGCACCTGCAATTCGATTCGATTCATTTGAAGCCCCGTGCCCATGGACTGCCACAATTGTGCAATGGCATTGCTGTAATCCGTCAGTGCCTGCATCTCCTGCACCTGTGCACTGGCCAATTCATTCTGCCTTTGAAACTTAAGGGACAAGAATTCAGGCGTTAGTTTGTGAATCATCTCTTCATCGACCAAGAGCGCCCGCAAGTTCTCTGCCTGCGCCAATCGAAAGGCCCTCGTCTGCTCGATCAGTTTGTATTGAGTCTCCATACTCCGCATTGCATCCTTGACTTGATAGATGGTGGCTTGCACCGCGCTTCGATACGAAAGAACCGCCTGCGAACGCTGGAGCCGCGATCGCCGGTAATTGGCTTCGCCCGCGCGATTGCCGATCGGCTGACTGAAATTGAGGCCAAGCAAATAATTCACAAAGCCGGCCTCGGAGAGTTCCTGCCAGCTATCGCCAAAGCCTGACTCAAGGCCGTTGTATTGCATTTGTGCATTGAGATTGAGCGACGGAAGTCGGCCATTGTCAGCGACCACCTGCCGAATACTGGCATCGTCCACACCAAGCAATGCCTGCGAAATCGCCGGGCTTTGCTCCGCTGCAATGCTGATCGAATCCCGTAGCGAAATGGCCAGCGGCTGACCCACCATAAAGTCAATCGGCACGATCATCATTTCGTCACCGACCGGAAGCGACGGATCATTGAGCAACACTTTCAACCGATCCACGGCCGCAGTGACTTCTCGCTGCATGCGAATCACTTGGCTCTTGCGATCTTCCACCTTAGCCACCGCATCGGCATATTGTGCTTGCGTGGTATCAAAGGCTCGCCGCTTGGCCAGCACATCGCGAACATCCACTCCCACACGCACAAGCCACTGCGCACTGACCACGCGCTGTCTGGCCAGCACCAATTGCCAGTAGTTCAATTCAACATCTCGACAGAGCAGGAGCAATGATCCTCGCAACTGTTGCAGACTGCGGCGATCGTTGTTGCGGGCCAGCCGAATGGACGCCATGTTCACATCGGTGCCAAAACCTTGCAGCAATGGCTGAGTGAGTCCCAATTGCACACTGTTGATCCATGCTGGGTTGTTGGAATACAGACTCTCTGGGTAGAGCTTGGAATAGGTGGTGGTCATTCCCACATCAAAGGTTCCACCAGTCACGGTGGCCGTCTGAATGCCGCTACTGAAATTCCATTGCTTGAACTGATTCGAAAAATCTGAGGGAAGAAAGCCGCCAAAGTTCTGCGTTGGCTGATTGTTGCTGGCCCCTTGCGTGCTGGCTACAAAGTTGGCATCAAACACTGCCTGCGCCGCAACCAGTTCCGCTTGGGTCACTCCCTGCTGCAGTCGCGCCCCCTGCACACCAAGATTGTTTTGCACCGCCATGCGCATGGCGTCCTGCAGGGACAGCATGACTTCTGGATAAGCCACCCCGTAGAGATCCTCTCCCAAATCCAGAGGCGTCACACCGGTATTCACTTGCGGCCCGATTCCATCCAGTTGTTCTCGGCGCGCCTCCAACTGTGAAAAGACTTCCGGCGTTGGCACTGGAACGGGCTTTGCAGGCTCTCCAAAGGGAGCATTGGCCAGTTCCCGGCTCACGGCGGCGTCCATAGAACGCCGCAAACTTTGCCATTCCGGTCGATCTTCTTCAGGAGTCGAGCAAGCCGACAGCCAGCAGCCGATCGGCATCGCCACAAGGACAATCCACATGCATCCAAGCCTCCGCATGGACGGCACTGTAGCCGCCCCGCAGTTTTCATAGAATCCCAGACCTATGGAACCAGCACGAATCCTTCTCACCGTCGCACTTGCGTTGCTTTCCACCACGAGTGCCTTGTCGCAGAGCGAAAGCGCCGCCACGACAGCCGCGACTCCGCCAGCCGCAACGAACGCATCCAAAGCCTTTACCGCCACCATCACCGGTGACAATGTTTTTGTTCGCAGCGGTCCAAGCGTTCACAGCACCTACCCATTCGGTCGTCTCATGATGGGTGATGTGGTCGAAGTGGACGAAGAAAGTTTTGGATGGGCCAAGATTCGCACCGGCGGCGCCGCCTTTGCAGACAAGTATGGATATGTGGTGGCCAATGAGAAAGTGACGCTCTCGCCAGATGGCAAGTCCATTTCTGTTACCGGCACCACACAGGTGCTTGCGCCCAACATCGACGCTGACGGAAATCCAGATGCAAGCACTCGATCGATTGGTGAATTGCATGCAGGTGAAACGATTGCCGTTGTGGGACAGATGCAGGGTGATCGTGAGAAAGTGCACAAGATCAAACTGCCTGCCAATGCAACAGGATGGGTGAACATGAATTTCCTACGCCGCGCCACCAAGGGCGAGGCGAATGCACACGTCACGGCCTCTCAGGAGTCAACCGCCCCTTCGGTTCCAGCGATCGAAGGCGGAACAACTGTGGCGGCCCAAGGCACTTCGCCCGCAACAACCTCGGAAACCGTGACGCTTGATTCCTCAACGAATTCCAAGGGAAATGATGCAACTCCACCCAGTGGCAGCACCGAGGTCGTTGAAGTTGTGGCACCCGAACCACCCCAGCCTCCAGCCAAAACTGCGGAACAGAATGCATCCGAAGCTCGCCGCGCTACGCACCGAGACCTTGAGGCGATCTGGGTCAAGGTGAAAGCCGAACCGCTTGGTTCGTCGGAACTGGTCACACTCAAGACGCAGTATGTCATTCTTTCTGCTGACCCCATGTGCGAGACCGACATTCGCGGCATGTGTGCAGCTCGCATCCAGCAATTGGAGATTCAGATTGATGCGCAGGCTCGCATTCAAGAGCTGAAGGCTTTGCGTTCAAGTGTGGATGTGGACAGCGACCAACTCAAAGCGCTTCGTATCGCCATGGAAGCTCGCAGCGACTACACCGTCGTGGGTGTGCTGAATGCCAGCACCGTGTACGACGGCAATCGACTCCCACTGCTCTTTCGTCTGACAGACCCCGCGGCCGGTCAAACGGTGGCCTACATTGCTGCCAAGGATGCCAACGCCATGAGCACCATGCTGGGCACACTGGTTGGTATTCGCGGAACCAAGCGGTTCGACGAAGCATTGAAAGTGAATATCGTTGACCCGGGAACCATTGACATTCTGACCATCCGCAAGGAACCGCAAGCTCAGTAGCGGCTCGGCTGGATGATTGGATATGCGGAAAACACAGCGATTTCTGCTCGCAATGCGATGCGGCATGGACCGCCGGCGATGCGTCGCCGATACGGTTCGTGTAAGGTGTGACATGTTCGTCTCGGGCCGCTAGCTCAATTGGGAGAGCGCTGCCTTTGCAAGGCAGAGGTTACCGGTTCGACCCCGGTGCGGTCCATTGTGAGTGCTCGCACGCGCGAGCACTCCAGTGAAGATTCGAAATCATGTGAGTGAGGACCTGCAGGCACTCCGAGGAAGGTCCGCACGCGGATCCTCTCTTGCGTTTCCAATCGCACAAACTCAATCGGCCATTGATGCGCGAATGACACCGCACGCAACAGCCACGGCCAATTCCACTCGGAGAACCGTTCCACCAAGTGACGCAGGCGCAACTCCCAGTTCGTGCAGTTCACGAAGTTCCAATTCGGAGAATCCGCCCTCGGGTCCGGCGAGCATGGCCACGCTGGTGGAACCAGCAGTCAGCGGTTGCAAAGGGCGGCCTCGCGGATCAAGGACCACCGTGCAGCGACCCGCTTCGAGCGAGGCACGCGCGAATTCCGCCGGTGACATAGCCGGTCGAACTTCAGTCAGCCACGCACCGCGACTTTGTTTCATGGCTTCCGTGAGAATGCGAGTGGTTCGTTCGCCAGCCAATTTGTCGGCAGGCGTCACACTTCGGTTGCAATGCAAGGGGGTGATGGATTCAACCGCAAGTTCGCCAATGGCATCAAGCAGTGTGCTGAGCCGATCTCCTTTAGGAAGTGCGGTGGCCACGTGAACCGCGGGAACGGCACGCGGAACCCGCTGCACACTCATCACGACGGCTCCAGGATTTCCATCGGCATTGCGATCACTTCCTAGGGTGGCCGTGGCGATCGCACCCCTGCCATCTACCAATTCAACGGAGTCACCCGCGGTCAAGCGACGACTACCGAGCGCATGTCGTGCTTCATCTCGATCAAGCCACGCAGTTTCACCCGCAGCTGGGAGTCTCTCAAGCAGAAACCGCGGAGGAGCCATGGTGTTGAGTGTACGAACGCGTGGTGGGTTCAACCCGCCGGTGCGCCACCTCGGTACATGTCAAAGCGAAGCAGTTTGCCTTCAACGCTCCAATCCGGTTTCACATCTGCAAGATGCGGCGCGTGCCGTGGTCGCTTGACCACCACACGATCCATGGCGACTCGCACCGCAAGAGCCAACAATTCGTCGGCATCGTTGTCATCGCCCACCACCGCGGCGAGGGCTTGCATGGCCTTTGGAGGTTTCGCGCTGGGCTTTCGTTTGGGAGGGAACATTGGGTCGAGCAACACCACATCAACGGGTGCTGCCACCGCGAGTCGCTCGCGTGCGTCGCCGACTTCAACGGACAATCGTTGGGCGATCGCGTGTGTCGTGGGATCAGCCAGTGCATGTGCATGCGCCTGCGTAAGCAATGCCGCAACCCAATCATTGCGTTCAATGGCTCTTACGGAAAGACCCATGGCCGCCATGACAAACGCGTCCATGCCAAGGCCGGCCGTTGCATCGATGGCCGTTCGAGCCCGCGAACCAATCGCTCGACCAAGCGGCTGCCCCCGAAGCGAGGCGGGACCATCCGGAACATTCCAGTGGCCCCACACCACCGAAAGCCCCTGCCCCGATGCATCACCCGGCGCACGCAATTCCAACACGCCATGGTGGAGTGCAAGAATCCAACCATTGCGAATATCCGGATGCATGGACACATTGTGGCATGCCATGAGCGGCGATGCGGCATACCGTTAGACTCGCCGCATGGATCACGCCACCAAGGCGCCCACCGTCGCACCGGTCTTTGCCAATGTGCTCGACATGATCGGCAACACGCCGATGCTGCAGTTGACCCGTTTGGATGCGGGCCCCTGCGAACTCTTTGTGAAGATGGAGAATCTGAATCCGGGTGGCAGCATCAAAGATCGCATCGCAGTTCGGATGATCGAGGCCGCCGAGCGAGATGGTTCGCTGAAGCCCGGCGGAACGATTGTGGAAGCCACCGCCGGCAACACCGGTTTGGCCTTGGCATTGGTGGCTGGGCAGAAGGGCTACAAACTTCTGGTGGTGGTGCCGGACAAGATGAGTGATGAAAAAATTAGCCACCTTCGCGCCATGGGTGCGCAAGTGGTGCTGACTCGCAGCGATGTTGCCAAGGGGCACCCCGAGTATTACCAAGACATTGCCGCGAGACTTGCAGGCGAGCGACCGAATCACTTTTATGTGAATCAATTCTGCAATCCCGACAATGCGCAGACGCATTATGAAACCACCGGGCCGGAAATCTGGCAGCAGATGGATGGCCGTATCGACGCATTCGTGGCGGGCGTTGGAAGCGGCGGCACCGTGAGCGGTATCGGAAAGTTTTTGAAGGAACGCAATCCGCAGCTGCAGATGATTCTGGCGGATCCTGTGGGGTCGATTCTGGAACCGCTGGTGAATGAGAACCGCAAGGTCCAAGCGGGTAGTTGGTTGGTGGAAGGCATCGGCGAGGATTTTGTTCCGGACATTTTGGATCTAGAACTTGTGGACAAGGCCTATGCCATCAGCGACGGAGAGGCCTTTACCACTGCTCGCGAATTGCTCCGAACCGAAGGTGTGTTGGCAGGATCCAGTGTGGGCACGCTGCTGGCCGCCACACTTCGCTATTGCCGAGAGCAGACCACCCCAAAACGCGTGGTGACGCTCATTTGCGACACCGGCGCCAAGTATCTCAGCAAGATGTTCAACGATTTCTGGATGGCGGACAACGGATTTCTTCAACGAACGGCTTTTGGCGATCTGAGGGACTTGATCGTGCGCCGCCATTTGGATCACGAGGATTATGTGCTCAGCCCGGACACGCCAGTTCAACAGGCCATCAAGCGCATGCGGATGTACGGCGTGAGTCAACTTGCGGTGCTTGATGCGAAAGACCGCGTGGTGGGAATTCTGGATGAAAGCGATGTGCTGCTTGCACTGCTCAACAAACAGGATGCTTCTCGGCAGCCGGTACGGGATTTCATGACCAGTCGCCTTGAAACGCTTCCACCGAATGCCACCATTGATGATTTGCTTCCAATCTTCAAGGCCGACCGCGTGGCGATTGTGGCCGACGCGAATCAGTTTCATGGCATCATTACCCGAATCGATCTGATCAACTTCTTACGAAAGAAGATGCTCTAGTTCGCAGACCAACACCTATGCGACCATCCTCCCTTCACCTTGAAAGCCGTTGCATTCACGGCGGCCAGCATCCCGAACCCGTGACGGGTGCGGTGATGCCGCCGATTTTTACCAGCAGCACATTCATTCAGGAAAGTCCCGGTGTCCACAAGGGCTTTGAATACAGCCGCAGTCACAATGCAACAAGGTTTGCCTTTGAACGCTGCGTTGCCAATTTGGAATCAAGCGGCTTGGACGAAGCCGCCGAACGAACCTGCGGCGGCTTTGCGTTTGCCAGTGGGCTTGCCGCAACCAGCACCGCGTTGGAATTGCTGGATCATGCGTCTCCGCTGGTTTGCATGGACGACGTGTACGGTGGAACTTTTCGCTTGCTCTCGCGTGTACGAGTGCGAAGTGCTGGCCTGCATCCCACCTATCTGGACTTGACCGATCCGTCACTGCTTGAGAAGCACCTTGCCAAGAACAAGGCAGGCATGGTGTGGGTGGAAACTCCCACCAATCCCACGCTCAAGGTGGTTGATCTCTCGTCCATCGCTGCCATCTGCCGTGCGCACGGTGCCATCAGCGTGTGCGACAACACCTTTGCAACCCCCATGTTGCAACGGCCGCTGGAATTGGGCTTTGACATGGTCATGCATTCGGCCACCAAATACATTGGCGGTCACAGCGATGTGGTGGGTGGCGTGCTGGTGACGCGACGCGCCGACCTTGCTGAAAAATTGCGATTCCTGCAGAACGCGGTTGGAAGTGTGATGGGACCGTTTGATGCCTACCTTGCATTACGCGGCGCCAAGACACTTGGCCTTCGCATGCAGCGACATTGCACCAGTGCCATGCAGATTGCACAGTGGTTGCAGAAGCATCCTAAGGTTGCCAAGGTGATCTACCCCGGGCTCGCCACACATCCGCAACATGCACTCGCGGCCAAGCAAATGCGACTGAATGATGCGCCTGCATTCGGCGGCATGATCACCATTTTGCTGAAGGGTGGCTTGGATGAGAGCCGACGATTCCTTGAGAATGTGCATCTTTTTGCACTGGCCGAGAGCCTTGGAGGTGTCGAGAGTTTGATTGAGCACCCAGCGATCATGACCCACGCGAGCGTTCCTGCCGAGAGCCGCGCCAAACTTGGAATCTTGGACACGCTTGTGCGGCTGAGCGTGGGCATTGAGCACGTGGATGATCTGATTCGCGATCTTGATCACGGGTTGTCCAAAGTCTGATGAGCGGAACGCCTTCAAGCGATGTCATCATCGTCGGCGCAGGTCACAACGGCCTTGTCGCCGCGTTGATGCTGGCTCGCGCAGGGCTTCGCACCGTGGTGCTTGAGGAGAAATCCGTCGCAGGCGGCGCGGCTCGAACTGAACGCCCCTTTGCTCGAGCACCACACCTTGCAACCAGCACCGGCTCGTATCTGCTGGGACTGATGCCGCCCGAACTGCTGGCGGAACTTCAATTGGAACTTCCGCTGCTTCGGCGCGACCCTCATTATTTCTTGCCGACCACCGGTCATCGATACTTGATGTTTGGTTCCGATGCGGCAGCGATGAAGGAGCAATTCGTTTCGTTCTTCAGCGAGCAAGATTGGCAGGCCAATCAACGGCTGCAGCTGGAAGTTTCGCAGATTCGAGATGACATCGCCCCCACGTGGCTGCAAGAGCCGCTCTCGATTGAGCAGACGGCTGATCAATTCGTACGACCAGCGTTGCGAGAGCGGTTTGTCGAACTCTGCCGAGGCTCCGTGGGCGCATACTTAGATCGCTTTGGATTCAAAAGTGATTTGGTCAAGGCCATGTATGCCGTCACCGATGGGTTTAGCGGCTTACACGGCACATGGGATACGCCAGGAACAGGAATGAATTTTCTGGTGCACAACATGTGCCGACTTCCTGGAAGCGATGGAACATGGATGATCGTGAAGGGTGGCATGGGAACGATCTCTCGCCTCCTCGCCGAGAAATTTCAAGCAGCAGGCGGAACCATTCGAATGGATGCTCGCGTCGAGCGATTGATTGTGGAGAACGGTTCCGCACGCGGCGTGGTGCTGGCCAACGGGGAAACGTTGCATGCATCGACGGTGATTGTGAACGCGGATCCCTTCAAGTTGAAGACGCTGCTTGAGGGCGCTCACGCGGACGCGAATTGGAACGCACGTATAGAGAGGTATCGCAAAGATGGAACCACCATGAAGGTGAATTTAGCCTTGCATGGATTGCCCACTTTCACGTGTCTGCCGCAGGATCGAGGTCAGTACGGACCCACGATTCACCTGCTGCCGGACGAACCAGACGTGATGCGGTCACTGATCACAACCTATGAGGATGTGTGCGCTGGAAGACTTCCGGAATTTCCAACGATTGAGTGGTACCTGCACACCACCATCGATCCGTCGCTCAAAGATCCGGAAGGCCGCCACAATTCCGCGCTGTTTGTGCAGTGGGTGCCTCACACCATTGCGGGTTCCAATTGGGACGCCCAGCGAGATCGCTATGTGTCCCACCTGCTTTCCATCTGCGATCGCTTTGCCCCGGGCACCTCGGATCTTGTCGATGATGTGTTTGCGCTCGCTCCGCCTGACATTGAGCGACACTTCGGAATTTCACGCGGTCACATTCATCACGTGGACAATGGATTTGGGTTCAACGATCGCCTTCCCTGCGCAACTCCAGTCGGTGGTGTGTATTCATGCAGCGCAGGAACGCATCCGGCTGGATCCGTGATTGGCTGCGCGGGACATAATGCTGCGCAGCGAGTGTTGTTGGATCTTGGCTTGACCAAGCGTGCCAACAGTTCTAATGCTCGATCGTTTCGGGAATAATTCCAAGATCGCCAGCATCCATCGCACTTAACCATGGCATGGTCGCGCTCCCAAAGTCATGCAGGGCTGCGCTCATCATGGACCGTTCAAGCACGTCTGCGCCACCCTGTCGCAATTGATCGATGAGTTGTAGGACGGTCATGCCGTGTGCAAGCGCGCACTGCTGGAGCACTCTCTCAATGGGATCGCCCTGCTTGGGCTTGATCAATCGATCGAACTGCCCACGATCTGCCAAGGCCAAGGCGTGCACGAGTACCAACCCGTCGGCCGGGTCTCGATGCGGCAACGCGGGCAACATGGCTCCATCCCCTGCTAACACGGCAATTTCGTACAACTGTCGGCGACTGGCTGGCGTGTCAGCACTCGGCAGGCGGGACAACGCCGTGGAGCCGTCGATCGCAATCGGGTCTGGAGAAATTGCGGATGGCTCCTCCGCCTCCGCTCCCGCGCACAGCAACTCCATCGACGCGATGGTTTCAAGAGAGACCGCTGCTTGCTGAAGCACATCAGCGCATGCCTGCCGGCGCCTCGACGCGAGGTGGGCAAGCCGAGCCAATGCGTCGGCCTTGTTCGAACATTGAGTTGCAAGACCTATGGATCGAAGATCGCACAGAACTGAGAGCCCCGCCGCAAATGCTCGCGGTCCAGTCGGCGCCAATCGCTCGAGGCGACGCATGCGAGACGAGAGTTTGGTGAAGTGATTTTGATCGAGCTGTGAGAGTCGAAGCGAGGCCACGTGCGCGGCTGCTCGATTGGCCACCAGCCATGCCACAACTCCCGCGTCGGAGTCGTATGCTGCCGCACCCATTGTTCGAGCCCAACGGTTCATTTCTTCTGCAAGGCGCCGAGCCACTTGCTGAAGGGCGGCGCCGTCTCCGACAAGTGGTTGCCGCGCAAGAAGACTTTCTACCGCATGAAGCCGCAGCGTTTGGGCTTCGTCGCTCAGCAACTCACCACCGAGCATTTCACCGAGCAGAATCGACGCCGAACGCGGATCGCTGCTTTCTGAGACTTCAAAGAGGAACGCTCGTTGCATGGCGGCCGAGTCCAAGAGCGATTGACGAATAACCGTTTGTGCAAGCGATCGTTCGGCCTTGTTTGAACTGGAAACCGCCTTTGACACAAGCGCCGCCGCATCGCGAACACCAAGTTCTCGCGGTGCCAGAGTTTGAAGCGATTGCAATGCCGCCATGCGCCGCTCAAGATGCGTATCCGCAAGAAGGCTGGCCCACGCGTTGTCCTGCGGCCGGTCGACCTTGGCTTTTGAACTCTCGGCATCCATCCATGGTTCGACTTGTTCGACCTCGGTGTGAAGAGCCAGCGCCACCGCCTGACGATTGAGTGCAACCAAATCCGCAAGCCACACCACCTGTGCCACACGATCGGTATTCGACGGCTTCCTGAGTTGCATCAGACGCTGCGACAAGGGTGTCCACGGTTGACTCTTGACGCCATCACTGAGTGCATTCCATCGTTCCGCAAGAGCCGTTCGAGCAGCAGGCGTGTCTCGCTCGCCCGGAAGCAGCCAGGGATCAGGCGAATCTGGCAAGGATCGCCACACACCGCCGAGCGACCACAGTCGAGCCGACGCAATGGTGGAATCACGGAGCCACTGCACCATGGTGTCCCGAACACGCCCAAATCCCTCGTGCTGCGGATTGCTTGGAACCAATTTCAGAGCCGAAGCCATCGCATCGGCGGCAATGCCTTGACCATCTAACCTCACCGTACTTCGTAGCAACGCATTGATGGCAGCGAGTGCGCAATCCGATCGATCACTCTGCTGCGTCATCGCCTCGACCGCTCGCATCCATCCAATCCAGCGATTGCGGCCATCCGGTTGCGACATGGCTTGCACCAGCGGTCCAACTTGATCGGTTGCCCACTGTCGTAGGACACCATTCATGGACGTTGGAGCCGAAATCCCAAATGCAGAAATGGACGCGGCCGACGAGGAGAGTTGTTCATTGTGCGACACCTGCGCACGAACCATGGCCTCAAACGCGCTGGCGAGCGTGGCGCCTGGTTGATCCGAAATGGTGGACATGGCGCGGTGCATGGCACCCTGAAGGCGTTCAACTTCGGCCGGTGATGCACTGACGGCAATCCATTGAGCGAGTCCTTCGACCGTGGCTTCACGGATCGGCTCCTGCAAATCGACCCAATTCGTTGCCGAGCGAAGAAACATGAATTCAAAAGTGAACAGATCGGATTCTGTTAGATCGCCACTCGGCCGCTTTCCAATGACGGTTTGTTCCGGCGCTTCATGAGGTTTCTGTCCATCTTCACCGAGTGCAGGCGGCTGAGGAAATGAAACTGGCGGAGGCGGAAGGGTTCGACTCACTTCCTTGGTCGACGGTGTGCTCGCTTGTTGCGTGACGGTCGGCGCAAGTGGAGTCGCGGCATTTCGTGGCAGGCGTTGCACCAGCATGCCCACCAGCACCGCGCTCAACAGGCACCCCACAAGCGAAAGAGAGAACATGACCCAATGCCTCGAGCGACGAGTCGCTTGCGGCTGAACCGCAACAACCGAATCAAGACGGTCTTGCGGAACAAGGTTTCGTGATTGCTTCACCGTCTCTTCGATCAGGCCCACCAACACCGTTTCGTCCAGCGATTGCGACTGAGCCCACGCCAAAAGGGTCTGACGGCTGCGGCGATTCCAGCCGCCGCTTGTCAAGAGAACATTGCGAATGAACGCGTGTTGTGCTGCACGGTCGCTCATGTGGATCCACCTGGAACTTGCCCGGCCTGGCGAAAGCGATTCCCCCACGGTTCCGCACCACCATCTGGAAGCAGATCCAAATGTTGACGAAGCATCGCCGCGGCTCGCGCGGCATCGAAACTTTGAAGGGCCTGAAAGAATCTCCATCTGGTTTGAACCCACGGATCGCTACCTTGCAGCAGCGTTCCGCTGAGTTGTGAAAGCCGTTCGGCCGCAGCGCTTCCCTGACCCTCCATGCGCATGGCTTCGGCGATTGCCCATTGGTGAAGGATGGACTCGGCTGGACGCGATTGCAGTAAACGGGACACCTCGGCTGCCTGCAACGGTTCGAGCGTCGCATTCAGATCCGAAATCTGCAACACACTGCGCGCTAATTGATCGAATGCGGCCTCTGAAAATGCTGTTTCCTGCTGCGTCGCCGTGGCGGCGGCGGCGGCACACTCAACTGCAGCGGCAAGACTTTCCCGGTTATTCATGGTGGAGAGCATGAAGGACGCGGTGAGTTGCGCGTAGGGTCTCGCGGCCGGCGGCGATTGTTCAATCACTCTTCGCATTGCCGGCACATTCCCTTGCATTGCAAACATTCGTGCCAACGCTCCAACAACCAATGGGTCCGTGCGATCGACCTCCGTCACCAAGTGCGACGCTTGTTGCGCCACCTCAAGATCAATCGCCCCCTCAGTTGTTGCCGCAATCAATCTCCAACGAGCAGCGGCGGGGTCAGTGGCCACAACTTCAAGCGCACGCACCACGCGTTTGGCTGCAATGGCTCTCGCCGCCGGATCGTTTCCTGCCACGTTCATCATCCTTCGAGCTGCTTCCGCGCGAGCGTCAGCAAGAAATACATCGGTGACGGGAACTTCCATCAAGACGGCAATGGCCATGGCGTCACTTGGAAATCCGTCGAGCCTGCTGATCCATGTTGCAACGCGACCGGCGTAGGGGCCCGCTGGATCTGCATCTCGCTGCTGTGTCAACAAACGTAACCGCCTTGCAGCACCCGGTGCATCGGCAGCTGGCTCCGAAACTGCGGCAAGCCACAAACATTCGGGCTGCAACGCAAGCCGCGTCGTGCCGGCTTGCTCAAAGGCCAAACTTGCAGCCGTTGGATTGTCTGAAAATCGCCAAGCCCATCCAAGCCACCGAAGCGCATCAGCACGAAGCGCAGGGGGCACGCCCTTCCCTTGTTTTTGAAGTATCGTCTGCAACGCCTCAGCGCACGCTTGAGCCTGTCGAGCATCCGCCTTGTGTTGCCAACTGGGAACATGACTTTCAATCGCTCGCATGGCAACAGCCATGTCATGCAGCGGACCAGCGGCCGACGCAAGTTGCCCAAGCCATTGGGATCGAAGCTCTGCGTCCATGGTGTCTAACGCAGCCGCCACCACCGCCTCGGCATCCGGTCCAGTTGCACGCGACGCAATGCGAGCAGCCGACATGGCAAGGGTGGATGTCAGAGTTCGCGGCGGCATGGCCTCCATCAAGCGACGCATGGTGGCCATGTCCTTGGCATCCATGGCAAAGGCCAGTCGCCATAACGGCGCACGCTGTGCTGCAGAGGTGCGAGGGGCTTCGCGATCGATGACCTGAAGCCATGTCTCAGCTTCCGCATTCAGCCCGAGCGTTTGGAAAGTCACCGCAAGTCCAAGCGCTGCCTCGGCGCCGCTTTCGGTTCGCAGCAAATCCAAACTCACATTGTCCACCACCGGTGCCTCGCGATCGGCGTCAATCAATCGAGCAAACAAGGCTTTCGCACGAAGGAGTTCCAATTGATTCCGTTGAGCATTTCTCAAAGCACTCGGTCCGTGAAGGTTGGTCCACACTTCCAAGGTGCGCCGCCAAGCCTCTAAGAGATCCGCGCTCTCACGAAATCCCGCCAGCGGATCGTTGCGATTACGACGGGACACATCGTCCGTGCAGATTGGCTGCAGAATGTCGCTAACTTGGTGCAACGATTCCTGAATCTTGGTGCTGGTCTGTGCATCCTCTGGTTCAGATCGCAACACATCCATCATCGCCGCCGCACGCGAAAGTTCCTGCCGCGCCAACTCAAGCCGCGGCCGAGTTGCCGCACGATCACCCGGTGGCAATTGTTTCACCACCATCCGCAACACCTCCAGTCGCTCCTGCCCCGCCATGGCTGGTGAACTGGAAAGAATCGCCGCATCGGTACTCAATGCCCGTGCAGCATCAGACCGCTCCGATGCCGTGCCATGTCGAAGGCGATCCAATTGCCAGGCGACTTCGATCGACTGCAGTTTGTGGCTTCGAAGAAACTCCTGAAAGTCTGCTTGATCGCCGAACGCTGTCGTTGCAAGAGCACTTCCCACAATCAGCATGGCAAGATCACGGCGCGGGCGCATAGCTCACTCGCTGAAAGCCCGCATCACGAACAATCTGCATCAGTTGTGCGGCATCGGCCACCGAGGGCCCTTCATGAATTCGAAGGGCAATTCCCGGCTCTTTGTTCATCGGTTGCAGCATGGCGGCCAGCGCGGCATCGCCATCAATGCGCCGCCCCGCCATGCGGTACCACGTGGCCTGATTGGTTCCCAGCATTTCAACCACCACAGCCTGAAGATCGCCGGAGGCGCCCCGAGAAGTTCCCAGCGCACCAGTGAGCCGTCCCTCAAGCATGGCCGAACCGCTGGTCACCAGAAAGAAACTCAACAGAAGAAAGGTCGCGTCAATCATGCTGACCAAGTTGATCAATGGCCGCTCTCGCTCAAGACCTCGTGAGGTTCCAAATTTCATTTGGGTTTCTCCGCTTCTGTTGCCAAGCGAAAGGCTGTCGCCCCACCCGCCTGCAGAGAACGGGCCACACCATTAAGCGCCGAAGCTGGCGCGGCCCGATCGGCACGAACAACCGGTGGAACGCCTCCGGTCCTGGCCACCGCCAGTCTGGCCATTTCAGTCAACCGAGATGGTTGCACGCGCGTGTCGCCCACCATCACCGACCCATCCGCTTGCACCAACACCACCAGTCCCACCGCCGAGGCATTCGTGACCACTTCTCCCGGTTCAACGGGCAGCCGCACTTCGCCACGCCCCCGCTGCGCCATCTGAGCTGTCACCAGAAAAAAGATCAGCAGCAAAAATGTGACATCGATCATCGGCGTCAGGTCCGGTGTGCAGTCCGTTCGCTTGCGGGTTCGAAATTTCAACCCCGTGCCCCAGTGGAGAGAAACTCAAGCGTTTCCGCGAACGATTCGGCTACTTCGCCTGCTTCGGCCGCGGAGGCTTCAATTCGATTGCGCAGAAAAACATGCGCAGCCGTGCATGGGATCGCCACCACGAGTCCTTGAAAAGTGGTGATCAATGCCAGCGAAATATTGGAGGCCAGCGACTCGTAGTACGCCGCATCGTTCACGGCGCCCGTGGACACTCCTTCAAATGCGCCAATCATTCCCTGTACGGTGCCAAGCAATCCAAGGAGCGGCGCCACGCTGGCAATGACCGCAATCGCGTCCGTCCATCGATACAGCCGTCCCGTTTCAATTTCACCTGCTTCTTGCATGGCCTCACGAACCTGCAACAGACCAAGAGCGCCACCACCCGCTCGCGCGAGCCCAGCCGCAAGAATGCGACCGATGTAGCACTCTCGCATCGGATCGCGGCACAGTTCGATGGCCCGATTCAGTCGGCCGGCCTGCACTTCATTTCGGCAATCCTGAATCAAGGCTCGAGGAAGCAGCGTTCCTCTGCGGATCATGGAAAATTGAGCCACGCCAACGGCCACGGCCACCACACTCAGTGCAACGATGATGTAACCGATCACTCCACCATCCGTAACAAATTTCAAAAGGCTGCCTGTTGCGGCCAATGTCAAACCATCCATCATGGAATCTCCTTGTTTGCGGCGGCCTCAAGGCGCGCGGCTTCTGATGAATCTGTTGAATGAATTGCCTTGGCTGCACGCCGCAACGCCGCCACCCGCAACCAGGGTGCATCGGCACATTCTGCTGCGGATTGAGTGAATCGAAGCGATGCCATCCAGGATTGGTCCGGCCCTTCACGAGCCCGCCCCTCTGCGTCAAACCACCGCACCCACCGCAAGGCTTGACGCTGATCTCGACCGAATCCACGCAAGGTCTCGCGTGCTTCTGAAATGCTCTTGCCATATCGTGACTCGCAGGCCGCTTGAAGCAGTGCCCGCCGGCGGTGCTGAGGCAACGCCTTCGTTGTATCGGGCACCTTGGCTGCAGCAGGAAGGACAACCGATTCATCGAGCAACTTTGCTGCAAAAGCAATCCACACGCCGGACGGTTCTGCGGCCTCTCGCAGAGCCAGCAGTTGTGCGGCCATGGCGTGCGCGGCTTCACCACGATCACCCGTTGGCAACACAAACAATGACAAACCAAATGCGGGATCCATCCACGCCCGATCTGGGGTCAAGGATTCCGTCAATGGCGGAAGAACCAACCCGGTCCGCTCGGCAAGCACCACCGCCTCCACCATCCATGCAAACGATTGGTCCATTTCGCCGCGCGACCATGCCAGACGAGACGAGGCATCCAACCACTCCGCTCGAAGTTGCGATGACTCAAGCGAAGGTTCGGCCACATTTTTCATGGCTTGCTGCGCGCCAAGAGCGTCTCCGCGCGACAAGCACGCCTGCACCAGCGGCATGCCGGGATCGCCGGCCATCAAGAGGCACGCAACACATAGTGCGAGATACATCTACCGCCCCCTTTCAAATGGAATGAATCGAAATTGCCCGCCCGTTTGCCTTGAAATCCATTCCAGTTGTTCGGATGCACTTCGATCTCCAAAGGCAATGCAGTGAATCGGAACAATGCCATCTCGTCCGGCGACTCGCTTGACGATCCACGCGGGGTCTTCTTGGGGAATTTGTCCGTCCGTCATAAAGAAAATAGCGTCCGGAAGCGAAGGATCCGCCATGATCTGTTGAAAGGCAACTCGCGGCGTTGTACCGCCCGACGGATGAATGGACGAAAGCCACGCAACCAATTGACTCAAGTCCAACTTTCGAGCCTTGCAAAAACCACGCTCGGGAAAGATTTGCGCTGAGGTGTCAAAGAAACACACTCGAAATTGCGCAAAGTCCGGGAGTGCTTTCACACTTCGCATCAACTCATCGATGGCTGCCGCCAGTCGGCCATCGGTATTCATACTTCCACTTTTGTCCACCACAAAGGCGAATCGGCGACCGGAACCTCTCGTACCAAAAAACGTGGTCGTGGCAGTGAGTCCACTTCCACCGTGACCAACTCCGCCAGTGGACGATCCCTCAGGCCCCAGCATCGCACCAAATTCTGAAGCCAAGTCTCCGGCGTCTCCACCAGTCCCGTCCGTTTGCGAGACCGGTCCCTGTTCCTGCCACGCGGTCGATGCCACGGTTGCAACAGCTTGATCCATCGGAATCGGCGCATGGCTTGCGGATTCTTGCTCCGGTTGCTCGGCAATGTCACCAGCCGACTCGGTGACCCATCCCTCCATAAGCACCGCCTGCTGCGGTCGCTGGGGCTGTTCAATCAGCATGCCCGACAGCCACAACGCCACGGCCAGGTGAAATGGAATCGAAAAAGCCATCGCCGCCACAAGAACCGACCATCCGCCACGGTTTCGGCTACCCGCAAGGTCCATGACAACGCTTGGGGTGATGGGACGGGTGGGCACGGAGACGGTTCCTTAAAGACTTCTTGGAGGGAGCCCTTGTGATTCTACGAGATCGACCGCACGATCCGCTTGACCAATCAACCGTTTCATCGTTGAATCGTCGCAAAGGAGACTCATCGTGGCCAAGCCCTATCAGCGCGTTGTCCTCAAAGTGAGTGGTGAAAGCTTTGCCCAAGAGGGTCAGTTGGGCATTTCGCCCGACGAACTCTCCAGTGTTGCCAATGAAATCTTGCTTGCGCGGCAAGCCAGCCCCACCACGCAGATTGCGGTCGTGGTCGGCGGCGGCAACATTGTGCGAGGAGCACGCTTGGCCGAAACCGGTCGCATTGCGCAAGGCACCGCCGACTACATGGGCATGCTGGGAACGGTGATCAATGGTCTTGCTCTGCGAGAGGCTCTTGAGGGGGTCGGTCTTCCCAGTCGGCTTCTCACGGCGTTGCACATTACTTCGGTGGCGGAACCCTTTATCCGCGGCCGCGCGATTCGCCATATGGAAAAGGGTCGCATCATCGTGCTTGCAGCAGGTACCGGTAATCCATTCTTTACAACGGATACCTGTGCAAGTTTGCGAGCGGTGGAACTGCAGGCTCAAGTGCTGTTGAAAGCCACCAAAGTCGACGGCATTTACAGTGCGGATCCTCGCAAAGACCCGACCGCCAAGCGGTTCGAAACGCTTCGATTCAGCGATGTGCTTGAAAAGCGATTCGCGGTCATGGATCTCACCGCCATGGCCATGTGTATGGAGCACAATCTGCCGGTCGAAGTTTTCAACTTCCGCACGAAGGGAAATGTCAAGCGAGCCGTGCTGGGCGAACGCGTTGGAACACTTGTCAGCAACGCGTGAGCAATCGAACCGCATCATCTCCCAGAAGGTGCGACCGTGATATGCTCGAGTTTGAGAAGGAGATTGCCGTGGACCTTGACACGATCATGCTGGAATGTGAAGACCGCATGGAGAAAAGCGTTGAGTATTTGCAGCGCGAATTGCGTGGCATGCGGACTGGCCGCGCCAATGCTTCCATGCTGGAATTCATTAAGGTGGACTACTACGGAAGCCAGACGGACCTGCGTGAATTGGCCGCCATTCATGTGGCTGAGGCCACGCAGTTGCTGGTGAAGCCCTTCGATCCCGGCGCCAAGGCGGAGATTGTGAACGCCATTACCAAATCAGGACTCGGGCTCAATCCGATGACGGAGGGCAATCAGATTCGCATCAATGTGCCCTCGCCAAGTTCCGATCGCCGCAAGCAACTCGCGATCCAAGTGAAAAAACTCGCCGAAGAAAGCAAGATCGGCGTTCGCAATGAGCGCCGCGATGCCAACAAGGCGGTGGACGCGCTGGTTGGAGACAAGAAGTCCGGACTCACCGAGGACGCGGCCGATCGCGCCAAGGAAGATGTCGATGGGTTCACCAAAAAGCACACCGCCAGGATTGATGAGCTTGTCGAGAAGAAGGTGGCCGAGATCGAGGAGGTCTAGCCATTGCGTTGCCCTTTTTGCAATGCCGACAACGACAAGGTGATCGACAGCCGTCCCGGCGAAGATGGCGGAACCATTCGCCGTCGCCGCGAGTGTGTTGGATGCACCAAGCGATTCACCACCTATGAACGGGTCGAACGCACCACCCGCTTGATCGTGGTCAAGCGAGATGGCAGTCGTGTTCCATTTGACGGGGCAAGTCTTGTACGCGGCCTGCAAGCCGCGGCGGGCAAGCGACCGATTTCGCAAGATGCCAAAGATCGCCTCTGCCTTGAACTGGATGAAGAACTTCACCGCGAATTCGATCGCGAAGTGGAGAGCGCTGAAATTGGCCGCCGGCTTGGCATGCGTCTTCGCGTGCTCGACCCGATCGCTTATGTTCGATTTGCCAGCGAGCATTATGGTTTTGCCACCATTGAGGAGTTCGCGGCCGAAATGGTGTCACTCCAAAACCGGCCCCGACCGCTGGCCAATGAGCAAGAACTCTTCCAAAACAATCGTTCCGAGCCCTCCTGAATATGCCTGTTGTCACGCTACCCGACGGCTCCAAACGAACCTATGACCGCCCCGTAACGGCCGCCGAAGTGGCTGCCGATATTGGTGCGGGGTTAGCCAAGGCGGCGCTCGGTGCCAAGATCGATGGCACCCTTTCCGATCTGGCCACGGTCATCAAGAACGATGCATCGCTGGCAATCGTGACTCCAAAATCACGCGAAGGCGGCGTGGATGCCGACGCGCTCTTTCTGGTTCGCCACAGCGCCGCACATGTGATGGCCGAAGCCATTACCCGTTTGTTCCCGGGAACCGAATTGGTCTATGGCCCTCCCGTCGAACAGGGTTTTTATTACGACATGGCTTTCCCAGCAGGGACCACGCCCAGCACGGATGATTTTGCACGCATCGAAACAGAGATGTCGAAGATCATCGCCGAAAACCGCCCATTTGTGCGCTACGAAATGCCCGCAGGTGATGGCATGAAAAAAGTGGGTCAGCAAGGCAGCAAGTACAAACTCGACAACGCCAAGCGAGCGTGCGATGCGGGCAGTGCCTCGCTGAGTTGGTATGCAACCGGCAAGCCGGGAACGGATTGGGAAGATCTCTGTCGCGGTCCGCATGTGCCGTCCACGGGTCGAATTGGTGCGGTCAAAGTGATGAGCCTTGCCAGCAGTTACTGGCACGGCGATGAAACCAGCGATCGGCTGACGCGCGTGTACGGCATTGCCTTCAGCACAAAACCTGAACTGGAAGCTCATCTGAAACTTCTCGACGAAGCCAAGGCACGCGATCATCGCGTTCTTGGCAAGCAACTGAAACTCTTTCACATTGATGAGATGGTCGGGCAGGGCTTGGTGTTGTGGACACCCAACGGCTCGGTGATTCGTCAGGAACTTCAGACTTTTATTGGTGAGGCGTTACGCCGTCAGGGCTACCACCAAGTCTTCACGCCGCACATTGGCAAGCTGGATCTCTATCGCACCAGCGGGCACTTTCCGTATTACCGAGAGAGTCAATATCCACCGCTGGTTGATCATGAATCCATGGCCAAGCTCGCCAAGGAAGGCTGTAGTTGTGCTGACTTGGCCAACAAACTTGAGACGGGCGAAATTGACGGCTACCTACTCAAGCCGATGAATTGTCCGCACCACATTCGCATCTATGCCAGTGAGGCACGCAGTTACCGCGACCTTCCCGTTCGCTTGTCAGAATTCGGAACCGTCTACCGATGGGAACAATCCGGTGAAATCGGCGGACTCACTCGGGTACGAGGATTCACTCAAGACGATGCCCATCTCTTTGTTCGAGAAGATCAAGTGGCCGATGAATTGAAGGGATGCCTTGAACTGGTCAAACTCATTTTCGGCACGCTCGGCATGAACGACTATCGAGTGCGAGTTGGACTTCGTGACCCTGACAGCAGTAAATATGTTGGAAAGCCGGAAGACTGGGACAAGGCAGAGCAAGCGTGTCGTGCGGCCGCACAATCCTTGGGCGTTCCGTTTCAGGAAGAACCCGGCGAAGCGGCGTTCTACGGACCCAAGATTGACTTTATCGTGCGAGATGTCATCGGCCGAAGTTGGCAACTTGGAACGGTGCAAGTGGACTACAACCTGCCCAAGAGATTTGGCTTGGAATATCAAGGCAGCGACAACACCACGCATTGCCCAGTCATGATCCATCGCGCGCCCTTTGGCAGCATGGAACGATTTTGCGGAGTGCTAATTGAACACTTTGCCGGAGCCTTTCCCTTGTGGCTCAGCCCTGAACAGATTCGCGTGCTCCCGATTAGCGACAAGAGTGAGGCGTACGCAACGGAATTGCTCAACGCGTTGAAGGCCAAGGGCCTGCGGGCGACTCTTGATGCAGGAAACGAGCGGATTCAGGGGCGGATTCGATCCGCCGCCCAAGAGAAGATTCCGGTCATGGCGATTGTCGGACCACGTGACGCGGAGAACCGAATGGTCAGCGTTCGGCTGCGGGGCAAGGCCGAAAATGCCGGCGAGATTGGCTTTGACGCCTTCATTGGGGGACTTGCGGATGAGTTTGCTTCGCGGGGAGCCACAACGCTCGCCCAACGCATGACCACCTGAAACAGCGAAAACCATTGCAAAATTCACCAATTCTCACTTGCTTGATCCCCACCCCAGGGGCTACCTTCATCCGGTCTGGCGTGGGCGCGTGCCCCGCCGTTTCGCGACAAGAGGATCCGCTCCGCATGCGTCGACTTACATTCGTGTTTGCATGGTTCGCGTGATCACTCTGTTGCGAGTTGCTCCGGTCAATCCGGTCCAGTCCATCGTCGCCTGCGACGGCACGTGGCTGTTTCCTTTTCCTGTTCTCGTCGCGTAAGGAATCCACCATTAGCGCCCTACCTCCCCGCCGTCCGCCTATGAATCGCCCCGAATCCAATTTCGGTCCGCGAATCAATGATCGCATTCGCATTACGCCGGTCCGACTCATCGGAGCAGATGGAGAGATGGTGGGAGTTGTCGAAACAGACGAGGCGCGACGCCTTGCAAACGAGGCGGGTCTGGACTTGGTCGAAATCGCTGCCGACATCCGGCCGCCTGTCTGCAAGATCATGGACTTCGGAAAGTTCAAGTACGAGCAGGGCAAGAAGGACAAGCAGGGAAAGAAGACCAAGGGAAGCGAAATGAAGGAAGTTCGCTTGGGGCGGTCCATGAAGATCGATCCGCACGATGTTGAAATTCGAGTGCAGCAAGCCCTTCGATTTCTGATGGAAGGCCACAAAGTTCAGTTGGTGGCCAATTACCGTGGACGAGAAATGGCTCACCGTCACATTGGCGAAGCCAAGATGAGTGATGTGGTGAAAAAACTTTGCGAACTGGGTCGCGTGGAAATGGCGCCCAAACTTGCTGGCAAGCGATTGACGGCCATCATTGGGCCAGATCGGGCGAAAATTGACGCCTGGAAGCGAAAGCACCCTCAGGCGAAACCGGCGGCTGCGAAGCCGCGAGCGGTGGCCGCCAAAGCCGAACCTTCCGAAGCGTAAGGCGTGCCTCACGGGCGTCGCGCCGGTTGTTGACTTCAATATTTTTCACGGCGGACCTTGACTCCACTGCATAATGTTGCATAATTATGCCATGCAGAGTGTGCGAGCCGAAAGGCGGAGATGGATCGAGCGACTGCTTTCTGATGACTCCATCAGGAACCAGCATGATCTTCTGTCGCGCCTGCAGTCCGAAGGCATCCAATCCACACAAGCCACGCTCAGCCGAGACTTGGCCGACCTTGGCGTGGTGAAGGGTTCCAATGGATGGCGATTACCCGATCAGGCAGTAAATGCTCCGATGGATCTTGCACCGGCCGTGCGCGCCTACATGTTGCATGTGGAAGTAGGCGGAACACTGGTTGTTCTCCGCACCAGGACTGGCCACGCAACACCGCTGGCGGTTGAACTGGATCGAACACGACTTGACGGTTCGCTCGGCACCATCGCAGGTGACGACACCATCTTTCTTGCCGCAAAAAGTTCCGCCGTCGCTCGGGGCCTCGCTCGACGGCTTCAGGGAATGTTGCAAGGGGACCGCCCACGCAGATTTGTTCGGAGATAATGCAGGGATGAACGACTCGATCCAATGTGTCATTGTGGGCGCTGCTGGGTACACCGGTGCAGAACTTGCTCACCTGCTTGCCAACCATCCTTCGGTGCAGATCGCAGGAATTTTTGGCAGCGATCGGCGAGCCGCTGAGGGCGACCCCCTGCTCTCGACGCTCTTTCCAAAGCTGCGCGGCGTGGTCGATCTACCGGTGAGGGCGGCCAGTGTGGAAGCGATTCTTGCATGCCAACCACAGGCGGTCTTTCTTTGCACGCCGCACGAAGTGAGCGCCGGCCTTGCCCCGTCGCTCGTGGCCGCGGGCGTAGTTGTCCTCGACCTTTCCGCTGCATTTCGCCTTCGCGATGCATCGGCGTATGACAAGCACTACGGCTTCACGCATCCACATCCAGAATTGCTGGCCTCCGCGGTGTATGGACTTCCGGAATTCAATCGAGAACAATTGATTGGCGCCGATCTCATTGCCTGCCCCGGGTGTTATCCAACCAGTGTGGTGTTGGCCTTGAAACCACTCGTCGATGCCGGACTCATTCGAGTCGATCGCCCGGTGATTGTGGATAGTGCCAGCGGTGTGAGTGGTGCTGGCCGCTCACCAACTGCAAAGAATCAATTCTGCGAAGTCAGTTTCCAACCTTACAACCCGTTGAATCACCGCCACCAACCGGAGATGCGACAAGAGACGGGTTGCACCGTCCTCTTTACTCCTCACTTACTGCCGCTCGATCGCGGCATTCTGAGCACCATTCACGCGGAACTCAACGATGAGGTCACGGCGGATGATCTGCGAGCATGCCTGCTTCAAGCCTATGCAGGCGAACCATTCGTCAGGCTTCTGCCCGTTGGCGAGTGGCCCGGCATTGCCAATGTGCAACACACTAATTTCTGCGATCTCGCTCTCACGGTGGATCGTGCAACGAATCATGTTCTTGTGGTGAGTGCACTTGACAATCTTCTCAAGGGTGCAAGTGGACAGGCTGTGCAGTGCCTCAATGCACGCTTTGGTTTGCCTGAGTCGACCGGATTGCACGCGACGGCTGTGGAGCATGCCCGCTGATGAGGCCTTTCGTGATCAAGTTGGGAGGAGCGTGCCTCGATCAAGACGATGGCGACTCGCAAGCATGGGATGGATTTGCAGCCTTGTTGCGTCGAGATCCCGCCATTGTGGTGCATGGAGGCGGCGCGGCGGTCGATCGGCAGTTGCAACGACTCGGGCTTGCATCGCAGAAACACGAAGGCATTCGCATCACCCCGCAGAGCCACATGGATCAGATCACTGGTGTTCTCGCGGGGCAGATGAACACTCGTTTGATCGGCTTGTTGCTCTCACGCGGAATCAAGGCCGTAGGGCTAACCCTTGGTGATGGATTGTTGACACGCTCTCAGGTGACAACGAAATATTCTTTTGACGCGGGGCGCGTGGGCGAAGTGATCCACGGCGACATGACGCTCCTCCACACACTCATCGCGTCCGGGTTTGTCCCAGTTGTGTGCAGCATCGCCATCGATTCCGCTGGCGACACATTGAATGTCAATGCGGATGAGGCTGCGGCCGCCATGGCCAGACTGGTGCCAGCAAGCCGCCTTGTATTCCTTACCGATGTTGCAGGTGTGATGGATGCGCAGGGTCGCATTGTGAAAAGTCTGACTGCCGAGCAATGCCAAAAGATGATGGACCGCGGGGAACTGCATGGAGGCATGGTGGCCAAAGTTCGAAGCGCCTTGGACGCATCGCAGTCAGCCGGCGTGCCTGTCACAGTGGCTGGGTGGAGCGACGCGACAGCGAACTCCAGTACCACCAACTGGCATGCCATTGGAACGCAGATCCAGTCCACTTCGCAATTGGAGGCCATTCGTGCTTGACCTTGCTCCACGCATCGGGTCGAAAGACCTCTCTCGCATCCTTGACTTGTCGCCTCATGAGGTGATGCCGTGTTTGGAACTTGGTCTTTCACTCAAAGCGGATAACCGTCCCTATCGAAATGCGTTTGCGCAGCGTTCGATTGTCTTGTTATTTGAGAAACCATCGCTTCGAACCCGTGTCAGTTTCGAGATCGGGTTTTCGCTGCTCGGCGGCACCGCCGTGTACTTGGATCATGAGCATCGACCGATTGGTGTCCGCGAAACCATTGCAGATTACGGACGAAATCTTGAACGCTGGTGTCATTGCATTGTGGCGCGAACCATGTCTCACGCAACCATCGAGGCACTCTCCGCACACACCAAGATTCCAGTCATCAATGCCCTTAGCAATTTGCACCACCCCTGTCAGGCGCTGGCGGATTTCATGACCCTGGTGGAGCGAGGTTTTGACTTCACGCACGATCGACTTGTCTGGATCGGCGATGGAAACAATGTTTGCCACTCACTCATCGAGATGGCGGCCACGGTTGGGTGCGGCATAGTCGTGGTTACGCCACCTGGTTCTGAACCGAATGAATCGATTTTGCGTGATGCACAAGCGAGAGCCTGTCGCAGCGGCGCCAGTATTGAAGTCACCAATGATCCGGCTCGCGTGCAAGGCGCCTTTGCTCTCTACACCGACACCTGGACCAGCATGGGAGAGCCTGAGAACCCCCAACGCATCAAGACCTTTCGCCCCTATCAGGTGAACGCGGCGATGATGGCCATGGCCGGATCTGAAACGCTTTTCATGCACTGCCTTCCCGCACATCGTGGAGAAGAAGTGACCGATCAGGTCATTGACAGCCCTTGCAGCATTGTGTTCGATCAGGCGGAAAACCGCATGCACATGCAGAACGCCTTGATGCTTAACTTGCTCACCACACCCACCAGCGATCCTCTTTCTCGCACATCAACGGATGCGACACGCTCCATAAGGTAACCCATGACGACCGCAGCTCCCAAGGCCCCCGTCTCTTCTGCTCCATCGAATGATCATCACAACACGCCTCGCCGTATTTGCGTTGCGTATTCCGGTGGGCTCGATACCAGTTGCGTGATCCCTTGGTTGCGAGAGCATTACACCTGCGAGGTGGTGGCCTTTGTTGCTGATGTTGGACAGGGCAGCGATGAGTTGATTGGAATTGAAAAGAAGGCCAAGGATTCTGGCGCGTGTGACTGCGTGGTGGCCGATCTGCGTGAATCCTTCCTGAAAGACTTTGTGTTTCCAATGGTGATGGCTGGCTGCACCTACGAAGGCCGGTATTTATTGGGAACAAGTATCGCGCGACCCTGCATTGCTGAGGCGCATGTGATCGCTGCACTTGAAACGGAATGCGATGCCGTGGCCCACGGGTGTACGGGTAAGGGAAACGATCAGGTGCGATTTGAAAGCACTTTTGCGGCGCTGGCACCTCAACTCAAGGTGATTGCGCCCTGGCGAGACCCGGCGTGGCAACTCCGAAGTCGCGAAGCCATGCTTGCGTATCTTGATGAACGCAAGATCTCATGCGCCGCAAGCGCCACCAAGATTTATTCTCGCGACGCCAATTTGTGGCACATCTCTCATGAGGGCGGAGCGCTGGAAGACCCGTGGAACGCGCCGCCAGAGGATGTCTGGACGCGCACAAGTGCTCCAAGTGCTGCACCCAATGAAGCAGAAGAAGTGATTGTCGGATTCAAGGCTGGTGTACCGATCTCGGTCAACGGCACCGCCATGAAGCCAGTCGCCTTGCTTGAAACTTTGAACGCTCTTGCAGGGCGTCACGGTGTTGGGCGTGTCGACATGGTGGAAAATCGGCTTGTCGGAATGAAAAGCCGTGGCTGCTATGAAACGCCCGGCGGCACCATTCTGATGGAAGCGTTACGAGGCATTGAACAACTGGTGCTCGATCGAGACAGCATGCGCTATCGCGAGGAACTGGCCATTGAATTCGCTCGCGTGATTTATGACGGTCGATGGTTCTGCCCGCTTCGCGAAAGCCTTCAGGCCGCCATCACATCGCTTGCCAGCACACTCACTGGCGAAACGGCCGTGCACCTTTACAAGGGAACCGCCACAGCCTCTCGCCGCCGCAGCCCCCACTCACTCTATAGCCACGCCTTCGCAACCTTCGGTGAAGATCAGGTCTACGACCAGCGACATGCCGAGGGTTTCATCCGGCTCTTCTCATTGCCCAGTCGCATCCGTGCGCTGCTTGGCCTTGGGCCAAAGGTTTCCGTCAAGAGAGGGTCCCTGAAGTGACGGCCATTTGGCAGGGTCGCGTGCAAGGCGGACAGAGCGCACTCTTTCGAACTTTCAATGACAGCCTTCCATTCGATCGGCGGCTGGTGCAAGAAGATATTGATGGATCGATTGCGTGGGCCGCAGCCATTGCACGGGCAGGAATCATTTCGAGTGACGAACGTGCCCGGCTCGAGAAGGCGCTTCGAGAGATTGCTGCCATGGCCGCAAACGATCCCATGCTTCTCACCCGCGCGAGTGATGAAGATGTGCACAGTTGGGTTGAGCGAGAATTGGTGCAACGAGTGGGCGATCTGGGCAAGAAATTGCACACTGGCCGAAGTCGCAACGATCAGGTGGCCACCGACCTGCGATTGTGGTGCATGAAGCAGATTCGGGCTCGATTAGGTGAACTCGACGCCGCCAATGAAAGCCTGCTGGCCCTTGCAGAACGCGAAAAGGAAACGGTTTTCCCTGGGTTTACTCATTTGCAACGAGCCCAACCGGTGCTCTTTGCCCACTGGTGTTTGGCGTACGTGGAAATGTTTCGCCGCGACTCGGATCGATTCAGCGATGCCTTGGATCGCGTGCTTCGATGCCCTCTTGGGTCAGGAGCACTCGCTGGAACGGCGTATCCAATCGATCGGCAACGCCTCGCCAAGGACCTGGGGTTTGAAAGTCCATCGGCCAATAGTTTGGATGCCGTCAGCGATCGAGATTTTGTCGCAGAGTTGTTGGCGGCGGCGGCCATTTGCATGTTGCATCTTTCTCGCATGAGCGAGGACCTTATTTTTTATGCAAGTGGCGAGGCGGCCTATGTGGAATTGAGCGACGAGGTCAGTACCGGCAGCAGCCTGATGCCTCAAAAGAAAAATCCAGACGCCTGCGAACTCATTCGTGGAAAAACAGGCCGCGTGATCGGGGCACTCACCGGAGCGTTGGCCACATTCAAGGCGCTTCCACTTGCGTACAACAAAGATTTGCAAGAGGACAAGGAACCGCTCTTTGATGCCATGGACACGCTCTCAATGTGTTTGTGCATGACGCCAGTGATCCTGCGCGGACTGCGAATCGATCGCGATCGCGCGAAAAAGGCTGCGATTGCTGGATACGCCAACGCCACAGAACTTGCGGACTATCTGGTTGGCAAGGGTGTTCCGTTTCGGGAAGCGCATGGTCAGGTTGGCCTTTTGGTGCGCGAGGCCATCCGTCAAGGCAAACCGCTTGAGGGACTTTCGGTCAGCGACATGGCGGCGCTCGCACCGCTGGTGGAGCCTGATGTCTATATCACGCTCACGGTGGATGCGGCCATCGGGCGTCGAAGTGTTCCCGGTGGAACCGCGTCCGATCAGGTGCAAGCGAGAGTGCGCGAGGCTCGACGAAGCCTGCGAACGGCACGCCGCACCAAACGCAAGACGGCTGGTGGCGCAACCGGGGTGCGCGATGCAACAGTCGAAGACTTGAACGACATTTGCCGGCTCGTCGATTTGTGGAGCAGCAAGGGGGAGAATCTTCCACGCTCGCGAGATGAGATTCTGGAAAAGATTTCAGACTTCGGCGTGGCAGTGGTCGACGGAGCCGTGCGTGGATGCGCCAGCGTTTGGGTCTACGAATCTGACCTTGCCGAGATCCGTTCGCTCGGAATCGACGAAGGATTTCACGGTCGCGGACTTGGCCGACAATTGGTTCAATTCTTTCTTGAGCGGGCCAAAGTCCTTGGGATTAAGCGCGTGTTCGTGCTCACCCGCATGCCAGCGTTCTTTGAGAAGTGCGGATTCCGGACCGTCAGCATCAACAGTCTCCCGCAGAAAGTGACGAAGGATTGCGCTCTGTGCCCAAAAAATCACGCCTGCGACGAGATTGCCATGGTGCAGGATCTCAATTTGGAGAATGGGTCGTGAGTGTTTCGGCCCCCACTCTCAAGGGTGCGTTGGCGCCACCATGGCCTTGTGGGTTCTCGTCCGCGTCTGTGAGTGCTGGAATCAAGTCAAGTGGATCGCTCGATCTTTCATTGCTTCGAATGCCCAATGGTGCGGCTGCGGCGGCGATGTTTACCACCAATCAATTTGCCGCTGCGCCCATTCTTGCAAGCCGCCGAAATTTGCTTGACTCGCACGGGCGATGCTTCGCTTTATTGATCAATTCAGGGTGTGCCAATGCCGCAACCGGTGACGCAGGGCTTGCGGATGCACACGCCATCATCGATGCTGTGGCGCAGACCTGCGGGTGCTCGGCTGCAACAGTGCTTACAAATTCAACCGGCATCATCGGCAAGCGGCTTCCGATCGATCGCGTGTTGCATGCCATTCCATCTCTCGCCGCAACGTGTTGCGAAGGTTCGTGCGGCGCCTTTGCACATGGAATCATGACCACCGACACGCATGCAAAGATGGCGAGTCGGACCGTGCATGCAGAGAGCGGAGGAACGATTCGAGTCACTGGCGTGGCCAAGGGTGCAGGCATGATTCACCCCAACATGGCCACCATGATTTCCGTGATCGCCACCGATGCCGATGTGCAGCCACGCACGCTCGACGAAATGTTGCGGCATGCGGTTGAATACAGCTTTCATCGGATTTCAATCGACGGAGATACCAGCACCAACGATTCGGTCTTTGCCCTAGCAAGTGGGCTGGCGGGAAAACCAAACTCCTTGGCCGACCTTCAGCGTGCCATCGATGAGGTCGCCGATGAACTCTCGCGAATGATTGTTCACGACGGCGAGGGATTCACCCGTGCGATCGAAGTGCAGGTGCACGGGGCCGCCAGCGACAAGGATGCGCTGCTGCTGGCACGCACCGTTGCCACCAGCACCCTGGTGCGATGCGCCATTACTGGGGGGGATCCCAATTGGGGCCGCATCGTTGCAGCAGCCGGTCGAAGTGGTGCTGCTCTTGATCCCGATCGACTGTCTGTTCAAGCGGGTGGTCTTCCACTCTTTGCAAATGGTCGCCCGTGTGAGGTCGACGCCTCTGCAGTCAAGAATGCGTTTGCAGAATCCAAGGTCATCATCGAACTGGATGTTGGACTGGGAACTTCGAGCGAGTTCTTCCTCTCAAGTGGGCTGACCGAATCGTATGTGCGATTGAACTCCGAGTATTCCACCTAGGCATTCCGCCGGCGATTTCACGCCGACGGATGTTTGCTCATTCGTCTGCCACCACCTGATCTCTCATGTCGGCCGCCTGTTGGGCCAATGGATCCTGCTCTCCAAGGGCTGCGGCAAGCGATGCTGCGATCTCGATGGCAGAATTCCGTGCAGCCGTTTCATTTCCAAGCGTGCGATAGCAGTCGGATCGATCCATGGCAGCCAGCGCAAGAATTTGAAGACGCCACGGCGCCGTGTGGTGAAGCTTGGCCCACGCTGGCGCATCCATTTCATCCACGCAATGGCTAAAGCTTTCAATTGCGGCCGCGCATTCACCTCGAACCTTTTGCAGTGTTCCAAGAGTTGCCCATGCTTCAGGCGGCACGCTGCTCCCAACGAGCAAGCGAGCCTCAATACTGGTCTGAAGCCGCTCTTCTTGCTTGGACATATTCGTTTCGCCGCCAGCAATGCGCAAGCGAGCGTGTTGCTCTTGAAAGAACAGTTGGCATTCCCCCGGCGAGGGGGCATTGGTCACAACTTCCATCATTTTTTTGTTCAGATCACTTGCTTGGGCCACCTGCCCCAAGGCGAAAAGGGCTTCGCATCGAAGCCATGCGTGCATCAATCGCTGCTCACTCGACGTCGCATCCAATTTCGTTTGGTCCATCTCAAGTGTGGCTTGCACAACAGCTTGAGGCCCCTGCTCACACCACAGTCTTTCCAGTGCATCGGATTGCGAAATCGTGGTGTCGCTCATGTTTTTCCGTTCGGGCATGGGCTCCCGCGGCGGTGGCAACGGCGTTGTTGATTTCACGCTTACAGATTCGGGGACAAGCAGCCGCCGACCCACGATTGCAGTCGCCACCGCAAGCGTGACGACCACCACCAACGAGCCAATGACCACTCGCATTGATGCTGCACCTGATGGGGCGAATCGCATCAGAATTGCCGAAGGAATCGGATGTCGTTTTCAAAGAGCAGGCGAATGTCGCTGATCCCGTGCCGCCGCATGGCGATTCGCTCAACCCCAAGTCCAAAGGCAAATCCGGTGAAGACTTCGGGGTCAATGCCAACGGATGTCAGCACGGCCGGATCGACCATGCCGCAGCCGCCGAGTTCCACCCATCGCCAAACACCCTTGATGCACATCTTCATGTCCACTTCTGCACTCGGCTCAGTGAACGGAAAGAAACTCGGCCGCATGCGCACTTCGGCTTCGGGGCCGAAGCATGCTCTTGCAAAGTGCCAGAGCGTGGTCTTCAGGTCGACCATCGTTACCCCCTTGTCCACAAAGAGCCCTTCAATTTGGTGAAACATGCTGAAGTGCGTTGCGTCGTGGGTATCGGGCCGGTACACGCGGCCAACGGCCACCACTTTCAATGGCGGTTTGCCAGCTTCCATTGCACGAATTTGAACGGTGCTGGTTTGTGTCCGCAACAACCTGCGCACACCACCCTGCTCGGACATGTAAAAATTGTCCGTCGGCTCACGGGCCGGATGTCCATCTGGAATATTGAGAGCGGTAAAGTTGTGCCACTCATCCTCAACCTCTGGTCCTTCGGCCACATCAAAACCCATTCGACCAAAGATCTGCACGATGTCCGCAATCGTTCTGCTGAGAATGTGCCTGCGACCCTCACCCATTCGAAGCCCCGGCTCAGTGAGGTCCATCGCCGGTCGGGCAACTGTCGTGCCCACACCTTGCTTCCGCAGTTCGAACTCGGAGTCGAGAACTTGCTTCATTTCATTGAGCCGTTTCCCGAGGCTCGGCTTCTGATCCTTCGGCGCGCTCTTGAGCGACTCCATGATCGCCTTCAATTTTCCATTGGACCCAATCCAAGTGATCCGCCACACCTCAAGCGATGCAGCGTCCGCAATACTTTGGGCTTCCGACAACGCCTGAGTCTCCTGCTGTTGGATCTGCTGCAGCATGAGCGGAGTCTATCGACCGCCATGCGTGCGCCGATCCACGGCCTTTCTATTTGTGGCACACTCATGCACACATGCCTTACATGATCCTGATTGCACTCATGGCCCTCGCTGGTTCCTTGCCGCAGGGAACAGGCGGCGAACCGACTTCCCCACCTCCATCAGATGCCTCCGATGGCGATGATGGTGCTGACATTGGAAATGACGACGTGTCCAATGCCGCAACACGGCCTTCCCGTTATGTCACGCCATACCGCTTTCACTTTGTGGTCACGCTCGATGAGTTGCTCTTTGATGCCACCTTGGCTCGCGGGAAACCGTCGGATCAGAGTTCAGTTCCGGAGAGTGAATGGTCGAGCGCGGCGGTGCGCGAAAAGTGGGGCGCATGGGGGCCGCCGCAACGGCAATTCGCTTGCCCCGAGAGCGTGCTCGACAAAATCAGTTTTTGGAAGCGGCGACGCGTGCTTGCCAGCGCGAGTCGATTTGTCGGCTTTCAATATCAACACCATCACATTCCAGATTGGATGCCTCCACCAGATTGGCCATGGACCAAGACCTGTGCCAGCACCAACGGCCGCGGCGTGGATTGCAGCAATTTCACGGCCTTCAATTACAACTGGGGCCTCGGAATTCATCTGAGTTGCTCGATCACAAGACAAGCGAGCGAGTCCGTGGTGTCTTCATCTCACGGCAAGGTCACCGCCGAAGTCATTCGCAGGCCGGATGGAGAACCGGACGCGTGGTTTGACCAGTTGGTCAAAACCTTGCAACCGGGCGACTTGCTGTACATCCGTTCCAATGACATGAGCAAGATTTCGCATGTGGTCATGTGGATGGGTGACGCGGCGGTAAGTGAAGATGGAACGCCGTTGGTGATCGACTCCCATGGCGGAGAAGTGCTGGATCGAGCCAACCATGTGATCCCATGCGGTATTTACTTAAGGCCGTTCCGCAAGGGCAGCTGGTACCACCGATGCTTTGACCATGCACACCGCTGGGTGAAGTAAGACGCTGCGTGAAAACGATCCCTGGCGGAAGCCGCACATCTGGTGGCAGGTGCAAATGAAAATCCATCTCCGACCCGTGCCAAGGCACTGATCAGAGATGGATTTTGACTCTTCGTAAACTTCTCAGGGAGCGCGATCGCCCCACACATTCTCAATCTCGGCCGCGTCTCAGTTCACCGCCTTCGAATCGGTGGCTGATAACGACCCCCGTCCCTGGTTATGGGGCGGGTTTTTCGCTGATTTCCTTGCGCTTCTTCGATGCGAAGGCCGCTCGCTTATCTGCACGCTTGCGACGGTGACCCGCTCGACCGCTGACTTGGCTTCCGCTTTCGGAACCAACCAGTTGAAGCAGCACAAGATCCGTGCCATCACCAAGGCGCCGCTTGTCCAACTTCACAATGCGGGTGTAACCGCCAGCCCGCTCCGCAAACTTTGGAGCCACCTTGCTGATCACATGTTCCACAAGACGCGGTGCCTTGCGCAACTCGCCGAAGCGGTTGAACTCGATTGCATCCGCGGTGGGCAATTCCCAATACGGACTGGTCTTGCGAGCCTCTGGAACATTCGGGTCGGCCACCCACGCGAACACCTTGCGGTCATTCAGTCGAGCTGAGATCGCACGGCGCGATGCCAGCGTCTTCTGCTTGGCCGTTGTGATCAACTTCTCAATAAATGGCTGCACCATTTTGGCCTTCGGCAGAGTCGTTTCGATCTGCCCGTGCTCGAACAGACCTGCAGCAAGATTTCGAATCATCGCGCGGCGATGATCTTCTTTGATGCAGAGCTGTTTCCCACTGACTTTGTGTCTCATGACAATCTCCTTCAACCAGCCATCAGGCCTTGGCCTCGCTGGGTGTTTGTTCAAAACTCTCTGGAAGGGTCATGGCCAGACCAAGTCCCTGTTCCTCAAGGCGCGTCTTTACTTCCTTCAGGCTGGTGCGACCAAATGCACGCAGTCCAAGAAGTTCGGTTTCCGTCTTCTGCACCAACTCCCAAATCCAGCGAATCTTGCTGGTCTCAAGGCAGTTGTTGCTGCGAACCGAAAGTTCCAACGCACCAATCGTCTCGTTCAGGCGGCGGTGCAATTCTGCCTCGCTGTCGGTTGCCTGTGCAATGCTGTCTGGAAGCAGTTCGTCGCCTTCATTGTCAAACAAAACGAATGGGTTGAGATGCTTCCGCAAAATCTTGGCCGCTTCAACCATCGCCATATCAGGTGAAATGGTTCCATTGGTCCAAATATCCAGAACCAATTTGTCGTAGTTGGTGCGCTGACCAACGCGGGTGTCTTCCACACGATAGCGCACACGAAGCACAGGACTGAAGACTGCATCAACCGGAATCACACCGATCTCCTGCTCTTCGGTCTTGTTCCACTGTTCGCTGGCCGGCATGTAACCGCGGCCCTTCTGAACGGTGAACTCAACAGCAAATTCGCGCTTCTCGGTGAGTGTGGCAAGAATGGTTTCCGGATTGTGAATCTGGATCGAGCTGTCGCACTCCAACAGGTCGCCTGTCACTTCACCAGGGCCCTCCGCCAACAGACGCATGACCTTGGGGGAATCGTCCTGCATGCTGACGATCAATTGCTTCACGTTCAGGATGATGTCGGTGACATCCTCCATCACACCGGGAAGACTTGTGAATTCGTGAGTCACTCCAGCGATTTTCACGCTGGTCACTGCCGAGCCTTCAAGGCTGGACAGCAAAATGCGACGAAGGCCGTTGCCAACGGTGGTGCCGAAACCACGCTCAAACGGTTCCGCCGTAAAGCGACCGAAGGTGGGCGTGAGGGTGGACCGGTCAACGGTCACTCGCGATGGAAGTTCAAGTCCGCGCCATCGAACATGCATGATGAGTCTCCAGAGTCGGCAGTGAAAGAAACGAGGAATCCCGTTGCTTCTCGAGCTCGTTCAGCCCTGCCGATGCGGCTGGACGGCTCTTCTATGCGACGGGAAAGTGACGAACCGAAGATCGTAGGCCACAGAGGCCCACAAACAAAGTCAGACGCGACGCCTCTTAGGCTGACGGCATCCGTTGTGCGGAATCGGGGTGTGATCCTCGATGGCCAGCACTTTCAAGCCATTGTTCTGCAATCCGGTGACGGCGCTCTCGCGACCGGGGCCTGGCCCCTTCACGCGAACTTCCACCTCACGCATGCCCATGCGCTTCACCTTGCCGGCCACCTTTTCGGCTGCACGACTTGCTGCAAACGGCGTGCTCTTGCGAGCACCCTTGAAACCAACGGTGCCTGCAGAGTCCCATGCAAGCGTTTCACCGTTGATATCGGTGACGGTAATCATGGTGTTGTTAAAACTGGCTGTCACCACCACGATGCCTTTGACGACGTTCTTTCTGACTTTCTTTTTACTTGCCATATTGATTCCTTACGAGTGGCTGCGATTAGCCCTTAATGCCCTTCTTACCAGCAACGGTGCGCTTCTTACCCTTGCGCGTTCTGGCATTGGTGCGTGTGCGCTGCCCGCGAACCGGCAGCCCCTTGCGATGTCGATCGCCTCGGTAGCACTTGATGTCCTTCAATCGTTGAATGTCCTGCTGGGTCTGGCGCCGCAAGGCACCTTCCACCACATGGGCACTGTCGATCGCTTGCGCGAGCGTTGACAATTCCTTGTCGTCCAGCGTATTGGCGCGGCGATCCGGATCCACTCCGACTTCCGTCAGAAGGTCCTTGGCCACCTTGGAGCCGATTCCGTGGATGTACTGCAGCGCGAAAAAGATTTTCTTGCGTTCTGGAATGTCGATACCGGCGAGTCGGGGCATAATTCGTTCTCCTCTGTTTCAGCCTTGTCGCTGTTTCAAGCGAGGGTTTTTCTTATTGATCACAAATCGCTTGCCCTTTCGGACAACGATCTGACAGTCGCGTGTGCGTCGTTTGATGCTGCTTCGAACCTTCATAGTTGCTTCCTTGTTCAGTAACGGTAAACGATGCGTCCCTTGGTCATGTCGTAGGGACTTAATTCAATGGTGACTTTGTCACCGGGCAAGATGCGGATAAAAAACTTTCTCATTTTGCCGCTCACATAGGCAAGAATCACTTGTTCGTTCTGCAGTTTCACCTTGAACATGGCGTCTGGCAGTGCTTCCGTGACCTCGGCATCGAGGGTGATCTTGTCTTCCTTACCCATTTAGGAGTGGTCCTCCTCAAGAGAAGTCAGAAGACGCGCACCACTGGCGGTGACCGCCACGGTGTGCTCAAAGTGTGCGCTGGGAAGACCGCTCACGGCTTCCACCGTCCATCCATTGGATGCCAATCGCGTTGCAATGCCAATCGGATAACCATCTGCATCGCGTTGCACTGGCGTGTGATCGAGCAAAGCCAGCATGGGCTCAATGGCGATCGTCATGCCCGGCAACAGCGTGAAGTCTCGTCGCTGGAGGAGTGATTGGCTCAAGGAGTTCGGAACCTCTGGCCACTCATGCAATTGTCGGCCAATGCCGTGCCCAATGAGGTCCGTCAAAAGTCCATAACCACCTTCGAGGGCGATGCACTGAAGGCGTTCAGCAATTTGGCTCCACCGACGACCCGGTCGCACCATCTTCAGTGCTTCAGCGAGCATCTCTTTGGCGCGAGCAATCATCACGCGGCATTCTTCGCTTACGGTGCCCACGCCAACCGTTACGGTGGCATCCGCGCACCAATCGCGATACCGAACACCACAATCCACCTTGACCACATCTCCATCGCACAGCCGCCGTTCGCCCGGCACACCATGCACCACTTGCTCGTTCACGCTGACACATGTCGCCGAAGGAAATCGTCGACCGTCAACCGCACTGGTCATCGAAAGGAAGGCAGGCTCGCATCGCTCGGCCGCAATCACTCCCGCAGCCGCGCTATCGACTGCCGCGGTGGTTGCACCTACTACGCATGCAGCACTCGCTGCACGCAAAGCCATGGCCGCAACCCGCCCCGCATGTGCCATCAATTCAATGTCCCCTTCCGTTCTGATCTCGGCTACGGGATGAACAACCGATGGTGACGAGCGCCGACCACTCCGTGCAGATCGATCCAGCCGTGCAGGCGAACGCGTATCAAGGCGCACCCACCAACTTCGCTCGACATCGATTGCATTGCGAGCGGACACCGTCTGATCTTGAACGGGTGTGCGACTCACGCTCGTGCACTCCGAATGCGTGGACCGTTGGACTGATGGCTGCCTGAAAGGAATCCGGAATAATTTCGCATGAGCAAGTTTGCTTCGATGCGCTGCACCACATCCAATCCAACGCTAACCACAATCAGCAAACCGGTCCCGCCAAGAAACTGACTCACGTTGAATGGAATGCCCAGTTGTTGCGTGACCAGCGTCGGAATGATCGCGATCACTGCCAGGAACCCAGCACCGACATAGGTGATGCGCTCCATGATGTGCTCCAGATAATCACTCGTCGACGGACCGGGGCGAATGCCGGGAATCATGCTTCCATGATCTCGCAGCTGCTTGCTCATTTCATCTGGACTGAATTGCACGGTGGTCCAGAAGTAACTGAAGAAATAAATCAGCACGATTTCGAGCACCACATAGGGATACGCGCCGTTCTGAAACGCCTCGGAAAGAAAGATTCCGATGCGTCCAAAGAATCCAATCTCGCCACCGCCAGCCTGTGCATTGGAGGCAATCCATCCAAAGAATGCGGATGGGAACACCATGAAACTGCTGGCGAAAATAATCGGCATCACGCCTGCATGATTGAGTCGCAGTGGCAGGTACGTCTTTTGCCCGCCGTACACGCGACGGCCAACGGTGTGCTTGGCTTGCTGAATCGGAATTCGCCGCTGAGCCACGGTAATAATGATGGCGCCTGCGGTCACAGCAATGAATCCGCCTGCAAGCAGGAGCACGCCCACCAATCCGACCGTGCCTTCGGCATCGCTGCTCTGACGCGGATCAAAGTTGTCGACCACCCATCCAATGGCTGAAGGCATACGGGCCAAAATGCCTGCGGTCAGAATAATGCTGACGCCGTTGCCGATTCCGTATTTGTCGATCTGTTCACCAAGCCACATCAAGAAAAGGCTTCCTGCGGTCAGGGCTGAAAAGCCGGCCACATAGAAGACCACCAGCGTGCTTCCCTGATCAAACTGCGGCTGCACAAGGTTTTGCCCGCGGAGATAACTCAACCACATCCATCCTTGAAAGATGCAAAGACCAACGGTTGCATACCGCGTCCACTCGGAGAGTTTCTGTTGACCGCCTGCCCCCTCCTTCTTCAATTCCTGAAGGCCAGGCAGCACCTGTCCGAGCAACTGAAAGATAATCCCCGCAGTGATGTAGGGCATGATGCCAAGACCAAAGATGGTGCTCTGCTGCAGACTGCCGCCCGAAAAGATGCTGGCAAACTGCACGATGCGACCGAAGCCCGTTGCGTTTTCGCTGGCCTTGCTCGCCGCCTCAGCCAACTGTGTCTGATCGACGCCGACCAACGGAATCCAGAACCCCACTCGATAAATCACAAGCATGCCCAGCGTGAACAACACGCGGTTTCGCAATTCTGCAATGCGGAAGATGTTTGCGAAGGCTTGAATCACGACGACTGGTTCTTTAGGCGGGAACGGCTGCGGTGCCGCCGGCCTTTTCAATCTTGGTCTTGGCTGTCGCGCTAAACTTGGCCGCGTTCACGGTCAATTTCTTGGTGAGCTCACCCGACCCAAGCACTTTGACTGGAAGTTTGACATCTCGAATGATGCCCTTGAGCGCCAGTGCCTTGGCATCGATGACGGCGCCGTTGTCGAAATGCTTTTCCAGAAGTTGCACATTCACTTCATGGAACAACGTTCGGAATCCGGCGTTCGAAAACCCACGCTTGGGGAAGCGTCGAGCAATCGGTGTGGCACCGCCCTGATAACCGGGGCGACTGCTCCAACCAGCTCGGCTCTTGGCACCCTTATGGCCTCGACCGCTCGTACCGCCCTTGCCGCTGCCTTCGCCGCGGCCAACGCGTGTTCGCTTTTTATGAGCGCCGACCTTCTCAGTAATATCGTGAATCATCATTGGGAGTGTTCTCCTGATCTCGTTTCATGCATGCACATCAGTTTGCTGGCGGAGCGTTCTCGCCACTTGGTTTCGATTCGCTGTGAGGAGGTGCCGATGGAGGACCATCAAAGCCGCCTCGCCCACGACCTGGCCCACCGGGGCCGCGACCTGAACCACCGCGACCACCACCGCCACCGCGACCACTCCGGCGTTCTTCACCGACGGTGTTCACTGGGGCTTGCGCCTTCTCGCCAGAACGGGCGATCGGACTTGCCGAACTGCCCTTGCGAATGGCTTCTTCCACATCGGTATGCGCCAGCGAAACGCCTCGCACCGCTTCAACCGTTTCGCGAGTTCGCAATCGGTCGAGTGCCAACATGGTGGCCTTGACTAGATTCTTTGGATTGCTGCTGCCATAGCACTTCGTCAGGCAATCCTGCACGCCGATCATGTCCAGAATGGCACGCACAGCCGCACCTGCAATCACGCCCGTTCCAGGTGCTGCGGGAACCAATCGAACTTTGCTGGCGCCAAACTGACCTTCCACGGTGTGCGGAAGGGTGTGGCCTTGCAATGGATAGCGTCGCATCTTTCGGCGGCCTTCCTTCTGGGCCTTCTCCACACTCTGCGGAACCTGATTGCTCTTGGCGTAACCAAGTCCAACGCTTCCATTCTTATCACCGACCACCACCAACGCTCCAAAGCTGAAGCGGCGTCCACCGGCGACGGTGGAACTGGTGCGGTAAACCCCCACGGTTGTGGAGTCGTTGTTTCGTTCTTCGAACTTGCCTCGCATGGTGTTTCCTTTGGATTCAGAACTTCAGGCCGCCCTCGCGGGCGCCGTCGGCGAGCGCCTTAACGCGGCCGTGATAGAGGTAACCGTTTCTGTCGAACACCACTTTGGTGACGCCCGCTTTGATCGCTCGCTCGGCCAGTGTTGCACCAACCGTCTTGGCACTTCCGGTTTTGGCCTTGATGTTTCCACCCTTGGCAATTCGATCGCTGGCCTGTGCAACGGTGCGGCCGCTGACATCGTCGATCACCTGTGCGTAGATAAACTTGATCGAACGAAACACGGTCAACCGTGGGCGTTCGGCATTGCCGTTGACGCGTTTGCGAAGCCCGAGCTTGCGGCGGGATCGACGAATTTTCTTGAGAAGTGTTGCAGATGGCATGGTGGTGGTGCTCCGTAAATCAGCTACCGAAGGCCTTACCCTGCTTGCGCTGGATGACCTCGTCGGAATATTTCACACCCTTGCCGTTGTAGGGCTCGGGTTTACGCTTCGATCGAATGTGGCTGGCAAAAGCCCCGACCGATTGTTTACTTGGACTGCTCAATTCCAGAAATGACCCATTGATATTGACCGCCACATCGGAGGGAATCGCCAGTTCAATTGGATTGGCGTAACCCAATGCAAGCACAAGTTTCTTGCCCTGCATGCGAGCGCTCCAACCCACACCGACGATTTCAAGTTTCTTTTCAAAGCCCTTCTGCACGCCGAGCACCATGCCGTTGAGCAAGGATCGAGTCGTGCCCCAATAGGCTTTGTTGTTACCGAGCTCGACAATGGCCGGATCCATATCGCACTTGATGGCTTTGTCAGCCTCGCTGTACGACACCGAAACTTCCGGGCGATAGGTAAATGCCAACTTGCCCTTAGGGCCCTGAACATCGACCACGCGGGTGGAAGCGTTCACTTGAACCTTCACGCCAGCAGGCACGGTAACTATTTTTCGTCCGATGCGACTCATGGGGTGTTCCTCTGACTCTTTCTCAGCAAACCACGGCGACGACTTCGCCTCCGAGCCGCGATTCGCGGCACGCGCGATCACTCATCACGCCTCGACTGGTGGTGACAATGGCGATTCCTAAACCTTGTTCCGGCTTTGGAATTTCTTCGACTCCGGCATACACGCGACAGCCGGCCTTACTCACTCGGTCAATCGAACGAATCACGCTCTGGCCGTCTGGCCCGTACTTCAGATCCACTCGGATCAGACCGCCGCGGCCGTCGGCCACTGGATCAAATCCGCGAATGAATCCCTCGTCGTGCAGCACTTTGGCCACACCTCGATTGAGTTTGTTGTCCAAGACAATGACTTGGCGTGCGTTGTTGCTGACAGCATTTCGGATGCGAGTCAACATGTCGGCGGTGAGATCGTGCAGGGGCATGTGGGTTCCTCAGTTCGGGTTCACCAGCTGGCCTTACGCATGCCAGGCACCATGCCAAGCAGTGCGAGTTCTCGCAGCATGTGACGACACACGCGGAACTTGCGGTACACGCCATTGCTGCGACCGGTGATCTCGCACCGATTACGCTTGCGCGTGCTGAATTTTGGGGTCCGCTTCATTTTGACAAATGTTCTTTTGCTGGCCATAGGGGTGGTCTCGGTTTAAGCCTTCTGCTTGGAGGGTTCCGGTCGCACGAAGGGCATCCCCAGTTCGGCGAGCACGAATCGGCTCATCTTGGGATCGCTGTTTTCAAAGACAACATTCACATGCATGCCGTGAAGGAAATGCACATTGGCCATGTTGATCTCGGGCCATACAGCTTGCTCCGTAAGACCCATGGCCCAACTTCCGCCACCATCAAAACTCTTGTCATTCACTCCGCGGAAGTCCTTGATTCGGGGAATGGCGAGATTGATCAGTCGATCCAGAAAACTCCACATGCGATCACTTCGAAGCGTCACCATAAACGCACTGGGCGAGCCTTCGCGCACCTTGAAGTTGCTCACGGCCTTCTTGGCCTTGATCATGATGGGGTTTTGCCCGGTGATCTTGCGATAGGTGTCGATCACCGCGTCGCGATGCTCCGGCTTCAGCTTCTGATTTTCCAATCGCTTGCCAACGCCAGTGCTCACAATAATCTTGGCGACCTTGGGAGCCTGATGGGGGTTCTTCAAGCCAAACTCCTTGAGAACCTTTGGAATGACCTCTTGCTGGTAGGCCTTTTGCAGACGGGGAATGTCTCGTGTTGCTGCCATGATTGCTCTCTCGTTCAGCCCTTCTTGCCAGGGGAGGTGCGAAGTGTGTGCAGTTCTTTGCCGCCACGAACGGCAACGCGCACTTTGCTTCCGTCGGGCTTGGTCACAAACCTCACGCGGCTGGGCTTGCCATCGACCGCTGGGCTCACATTGGAAATGTGAATGGGGAATTCCTGCTTCACCTGTCCGCCTTGTGGGCGCTGCTGGGTCTTGCGAAGGTTCTTGGTGCGCACATTGACACCCTTGACCACCACGCGATCAGCATCGGTGATCACTTCAAGCACCTCGCCGACCGATCCGCGGTGATTGCCAGCCGTGACGATGACGGTGTCACCTTTACGAATGTGTCGAGGCATGGTTAGACAACCTCCGAAGCAAGGGAAACGATCTTCATGAAATTCTTTTCACGCAGTTCGCGGGCCACGGCACCAAAGATGCGAGAGCCACGCGGATTGCCTTCGGCATCGATCAGCACGCAAGCATTCGAGTCAAAGCGGACATAACTGCCATCCGAACGGCGCGTTGGGTACTTGGTTCGCACAATGACCGCGGTGGCCTTGTCGCCACTCTTCACTTCGCCCGTTGCAATGGCTGACTTCACCGCGACCAACACCTTGTCACCAACACCCATGGTGACGCGGGTAAAGCGACCTCTGGCCGTGCTGACGCCAAGAACACCAATCACCATGGCTTCTTTCGCGCCGCTGTTGTCGCAGACTTCTATTCGTGATTCCTTCTGGATCATGGTTCAACCGGGTGCTTTTCAGCGACCCGCCTCCTCTGTCATGGCAAGCAGTTTCATTGGAGCCTTGGTGACCACGCGAATCAAAGTCCAATTCTTGGTGCGACTCAATGGACGGCACTCGGCAACCTCGACTCGGTCACCGACATGGCTTTCGTTCTTTTCGTCATGCACATGCAGCACGGTGCGCCGCTTGGTGAACTTGCCGTACTTGGGATGGCGGGCAACAAATGCCACCACAACCGTTCGGGTCTTGTCGCGGCGATCGCCTTCGACCACGCCGATACGGCGCGGACTGTTGTCTGTGACTTTGATCGATGCAGCTGGACTCATGCCTTGGCTCCGGTCTTGTTGCGTGCCCCCTGCTCAGTCAGCAGGCGGGCAATGGTTTGTCGAGCGGTTTTGAAAAGACTTGTGTTGGCGACTTTCTGCGTAACGGCTTGCGTAGAAAGATCGAAAATCTTGCGGCGCTGGGAAGCCAGCTCGCTTGAGATTTGTTCGGGGGTCAGTTTTCTGATCTCGTGTATCTGCATAATGGGCTCCGTTCAGACGGCGATTCTTCGCTCCACAAAGCGACACCGCACAGGCATCTTGTGCGCGATGCGGGCAAAGGCCTGCTTCGCCAAATCCATTGGAACGCCGGCAATCTCAAAGAGCACGGTGCCTGGCTTGATTCGGGCAGCCCAGTACTCAACATCTGCTTTGCCCTTACCCATGCGTGTTTCCAGTGGCTTCTTGGAAATGGGTTTGTCTGGAAAGACGCGAATGAACAACTTGCCTTGTCGACGCAGAAAGTGCTGCGCCGCGATACGGCCCGCATCAATCTGGCGTGCCGTGAGCCAATGAGGCTGCAGGCTTTGCAGCCCGTAATCACCGAAGGCAACATAGTTGCCGCGCGTGGCCTGGCCCTTGAGCTTGCCTCTGTGCTCTTTGCGAAACTTCACTCGTTTGGGCATTAAATTCATGGCGGATCCTTCTGTTTTTCTCTCAACGACGACCGCGAACTCGAGCGCGACCGCCCGCTGCGTTCGAAATCACTTCATCCGGCTGATCTTGGCTGTACATCCCCTTGTAAACCCACACTTTCACTCCAAGCGCGCCGCTGGTTGTGAAGGCATGAATCATGGCGTAGTCCACATTGGCTTGAAGCGTGCTCAACGGAATCTTTCCGAGGCGGGAACTCAGCGTGCGACTCATTTCCGCACCGCCCAGTCGGCCCGACAACTGAATCTTCACGCCCAAGGCACCATTTTGCATAGCACCTTCGCAACGCATCTTGAGCACCTTGCGAAAGTTTGCTCGCTTCTTCAATTGCTCAGCCAGCGTTTCGCCAATCAGGCGGGCATCGATTTCGGGATTCTTGATTTCGATGATCTTGATTCCCACCTTGCGGCCGGTCAGCGTCTGTAAATCTGCGGTCAGTTTCTCAACTTCGGCACCCTTGAGTCCCACCACTTGGCCGGGTCGCGCGGTCTTGATGACCACGGTCAATTCTTCTCGGGTGCGCTCGATATGCACATCGCTCACCGCCGCAAAGGGCGGCGTTCGATTGAGTCGCTTATCGATGTACTTACGAATTTTATAGTCTTCGATCAGCAACTCGCCAAAGAGCGCCTTGGGAGCAAACCAACGGCTCTTGTGCGCTTCGGTGATGCCGACTCGGAAACCAAATGGATGAACTTTTTGACCCATGATGTGCCTTTCAGCGGACGTCCACGCCCACAATCAAATGACTGTTGCGCTTGAGAATTTGGTGGGAACGACCACGATCCTTCTGCTGGAATCGCTTGATCGTTGGGGCTTCATCGACGCGGCTCTCACTCACAAACAGACGGCCCGGATCAATGTTGGCCTGCTCGGCCTGTGCAATCGCACTGCGAAGCACATAACGCAAGAAGAACGCGCCCCGCTTCTTGGTGAATTGCAACTCGGTCAAGGCTTGATCCACGGGCTTGCCTCGGATCAAGTCAGCGACCAACCGTGCTTTGCGGGGGGCGATGCGTGCGAAACGATGTGAACTGGTGTAGGACATAGCGTTCTCCGATCAGCCTGTTGCGGAATCCTTGGCTCCGCCTTCAATGCCTTCCTTCTTGTTCGTGTGTCCCTTAAAGATGCGCGTTGCGGCAAACTCACCGAGTTTGTGACCGACCATGTCTTCCGTGACAAACACATCGAAGAAACTTCGACCCGTGTGCACTTGGAAGGTGATGCCCACGAACTCCGGCACGATGGTGCAGGATCGCTTCCAGGTTTTCAGCGGCAGACGCCGTTGCGACGCCTGCATCTTTTCAACTTTGCGATAAAGACGCTCGTCGACATACGGACCTTTTTTAGCGGATCGGCTCATGGGTGGTCTCCTAAATCAAACTTTCAATTGGCCATAGCGGCGGCTGTAGCGCCGACGAATAATGAGTTCATCGCTGGACATGCCGCGACGACGCGTGCGGCCACCTTTGGACAATGTTCCGCTGGCGTTGCTGGGAACCTGACCGCCCTTGGAGCGACCTTCGCCACCGCCGTGTGGATGCTGATGGTGACTCATGGCCACACCACGAGTGCGTGGGCGACGACCAAGCCATCGAGCGCGGCCAGCCTTACCCAAAACCACATTGCCATTGTCTGCATTCCCCACAGCGCCAATGGTGGCACGGCACTCCAGCAGCACTTGGCGGATTTCGCCGCTTGGTAAAACCAAGGTCGCCAAGCGACCTTCCTTGTTCGTCAGCCGCGCGGCAACTCCCGCAGATCGGACCAGCGCCCCACCCTTTCCCGGAATCATCTCGATGCAATGAACATCAAGACCGGTCGGAATGTGCTTGAGCGGCATGCAGTTTCCCACATCGGGTTCAACTTGATTCTTGCTGCTGACCACCTTGCCACCAACCGTCAGGCCCTTGGGGCACAGGATGTACCGCACTTCGCCATCTGAATATTTCACCAGGGCGATATGGCAGGTTCGGTTTGGGTCATATTCAACAGTGGCAATGGTTCCCACAACATCGTCCTTGCGACGCTTGAAATCAATCAGGCGATAGCGACGCTTATGGCCGCCACCCTGCTGAATCACCGTCAATTTTCCTTGAACATTGCGGCCACCGGTCCGAGGCAGCGGGCGACACAAGCTCTTTTCAGGAGTGGACCGTGTCACTTCAATGTGCATGTTCACACTTGCGTTGCGACGGCCGTTGGTGGTTTTTTTGTAGACGCGAATCGCCATGGGTATGCCTCAGCTCAAAAGAGCTCAATCTTGTCCTCTGGATGCACTTTGACGATGGCCCGTTTCGTAAGCGCACCGGCAACCAGTCCATACTTGTACTGCTTGTCCCGTGCCTTACGAATCTGTGTGCTCACTGCGAGCACACGAACTTTGTACAGCTGTTGAACCGCCGCTTTGATCTGATCCTTGCGAGCGCGGCCATCCACCTCAAAGGTGTAACGATTGGCGGCACCCGTTTGCGTGCTGGCCTTTTCGGTGACCACGGGACGCCGAATGATGTGGGTGGCTTCCATTAGGCGGCCTCCTTGTCATGAGTCGCGGACCCATCGATGAATGCTTGCAGACTTGCCTTATCCACCACAACAAAGCGGTGGTTCAACAGGTCAAATGCATTCAATTGCTCAATGCGAGTGACGGTCACATTCTCAATGTTTCTGGCGGAAAGACGGGCATTCTTATTGTTGCCATCGATGGCCACAAGGCAACTTCGATCGACGCCACATGCTTTCAGCACCGCGGCAAAATCCTTGGTGAGTGGCTGCTTGAACTGCAGGGCACTGAAGCACTTCACTTCGCCGTCCACCAACTTGGCCAAGAGAGCATTTCGATTGGCAAGCTGCCGCATCTTGCGGGTCATGTGCGATCGGAAATCTTCGCGTGTTCGAGTTTTGCCAAACGCAACGGCGCCACCCTTGCGGCCAGGAACGCGCGATGCACCAACGCGCGAATTTCCGGTGCCCTTCTGGGCGTACAACTTGCGAGTGGAACCTGCGACCAAACTTCGGCTCTTGGTTCTTGCAGAACCCTGGCGCTGGTTGGTATGCACTGTGACGTACGCCTGCTTCAGCAGAGCGTGTCGCACCTCTCCGCCGAGGGTGCTTTCATCGATCTTGAGCACGTCAATTTTCTTGCCGTGCAAATCTAGGATTGGGAGTTCAATCATGATCATTGACCTTTGGCCGTTTGGCCCACTCGCCTACCCTCCGACACCTTCACTTCACGGTGGCGGTAGGGATCGACTCGGTTTTGGTTTGCTTGTTGCTGCCTAGGTGGTTCCCGAACGGGCCTTCCTAGCAATTCAGGTCACTTACCGGCCTGAATTCGAGCCTTTCGCTTGTAAAGACGCTTCGGCGTCCGGATGAAGAGATACCCATTGCTGGCTCCGGGGACCGCCCCCTTAACCACCAGCAGATTTTTTTCTTGATCGATACTCACGACATCGAGACTTCGGATGGTGACGCGTTCGTCACCGTAATGTCCGCTCATCTTCTTGCCGAGTTTCAACTTGGGGCCGCGACCGCGATCGGTTCCGCCGCCGCCGATGCTGCCGGGTGAACGGTGCTTGCGTTCGGTACCGTGACTTGCACACAAGCCCTTGAAATTCCATCGCACCATGGTGCCTGTGAATCCGTGGCCCTTGGTTGTGCCGGTGACATCCACAAACTTGGTTCCTTCGAACGATTGCACGGTCAAAGTCTGACCAAGCGTAAAGCCCTCGGCTTCTTTGTCGTTGTCAAGACGAAGTTCGCGGTGCCATCGCTTGGGCTCGCTGCCAGCTTTCGCATCGTGGCCAATGATGGGTTGGCGACTCGCGCGTGGCTTGGCGTCATCAAATGCAAGTTGAACGGCTGCGTATCCGTCTGACGCGGCCGTTTTGACTTGCGTAATGACACATGGACCCGCCTGAATGATGGTCACTGGAATGTTCTGGCCGTCAGCCATGAACCAGCGGCTCATGCCGATTTTTTTGCCAAGAATTGCGGTGGCGGTCATTGAGGGTTCCCTTGAAATCAGGCCTTGATCTTGATGAACACGCCGGCGGGAACCACCAAGCGGTTCAGCGCGTCGACGGTGCGTGGATTGACATCCGTAATGTCAATGATGCGCTTGTGTGTGCGAATCTCAAACTGTTCGCGACTCTTCTTGTCAATGAAGGGCGAACGATTCACGGTGTAAATCTCGCGACGTGTTGGCAACGGCACAGGACCCGCTACTCGAGCGCCGGTGCGCTTGGCGTGATCCACGATTTCTCGCGCCGAAGCGTCGAGAGCCTGGTGGTCGTAGGCTTCCATGCGGATGCGAATTTTGCCGCCTATCATGGCGTTTTCTTGCCTTGCGTTCACGAGATTTGCCCTTCCGCCGCAAGAACCGTGCCCTGCTGTTGCGAAAGAGGCGAGGGGGCAAAGTTACCCAAATTCCATTCTCCGTCAAGGTGGTTACAGTGATATGCATGCTGAAACAGGCGATGAAGTTGGCCACGCTAGTGAACTGCCTTGTGCTGCAAGCATTTGCGCACGCATCACACCCGACGAATTCCATTCAACAATCCACAAATGGGTCTGATAAAGGTTCTATTATAGGACATTCAGGCGACGACCGAGCTTCCGCAACCTCTCTGCCTCCCGCCGTAGCGACTCGTCCGGCATCAGGATTTGAAACTTTGGAATTTGGAGCCATCGGCATCACGATGCACGTGCCGATCGGAACCACGTCGCAACGCCTTGATCAAGAAGAATTTCCCGCCTGGCAAGTGACTGCCGGAACCGCCAAGCCAACGTGGCGCATGCGTGTGGAAGTTGTTTTTTCACCCGACGAATCGACATCACTTGAGCAGCACGCCGTCCACGCGCTCGGCAGCGTTACGGTTGGAGGGGTCACTTCAAAAAAAATGGAGGAGCGTTTTTTTTCCATGGCTCAGCGCAAAGCGATGGCGCAATGGGCCACGCTCACGCGCGACACTTCGATTTCCGTCGCCGGTTGGTATCTGGTGCAACTGGGTGACGGCATTTTTCTTACCCTAAGCGTGGCGACGGACCCCGCGGATTTTGCGGAAGTCGAATCGATTTTGGATCGATCAGTCGAAACCATTTCGATTCTCGACCCTCATGTCGTGAACGATGAGCGAGCCAAGCACATGCTTCGCGGGAAGGCAATTCTTGCTGCGTTCACGCCAGAAAAGCTGAAAGCGATTGCAGATGGTGGCTCCCAATTTCGCAGGCTTTGGCAGTTGGCCGATGATGGTGCCGAGGAAGAAATCGGATGGGTTGATCTGTCCATTCGCACCTCGCCCCGCTCAAGTGCTGAGCGAGGTGGCAAAGCAACCTCCAGCAATGCCGAAGCTGTTGAAGAAGGCTGTTTGGTCACGCTCGTTGCACGAACCATTGGACCCGAGGGATTCGATCGCGTTGAAACAGTGGCACATTATTGGGTGAGCTGGGACTTGCAGAGCGAAGCGTGGAGTGTGCGCAGCGAGCAGAAAGGAAGCGGGCCTCGCCAGCGCTTCGAGCAAATCGGATTGCGGCGCCGCACGACCGATCCCCTGAAACCCTCGCAGCTGTTCGTCGCCACCGACACCGGAACAGTCGGCGACCCCATGGCGTGGACCCTTCCGTCTGAGGTGTACTTGCCGCAGGCCATTGCACTCATCGTTGGAAAACTTCTCCCACGGAATGCGGATGCACGAGGCGATTTTGCCTTCTATTGTTTGGATCCAAGTACCAATCGAATCAGCCAGCGATGGATGCACTGGGCACCTGAAGGCGATTCAAGTACATGGGTTCTCCAAGCGAAGTCCAATCCCGATGCACCCGCCAGCCGTGAATGGTTTTCGAACAAGGGTGACTTTATTCGAAGGCAAGAGGCCGACGGCTCTCGCATGGATCCGACCACGCGTGCGGACATTGTCAAGCGTTGGAATGCCCTTGGATTGGATCCGTAACACATCGCTGAACGCTGCATGATGCATGCGGCACGCGATGATTGAATGTTTGCTTTCGGCTTCCCAGACCCCCACACTCCCCCTACCCTTGGCACAGATGTCCATCGATCGCTCGTCCATTCTTCTTGCGATTCCCGTTTTCAACGAGGCCGCAACGATTGAAAGCGTCTTGAATCGCGTTCAAAGTTACGCGCGCGATGTCCTGGTGATTGACGATGGCAGCACGGATGCCACCGCCGGCTTACTTGCCCGCCATCCGATCGAAGTGATTCGCCATTCGGAGAATCGTGGGTATGGCCGCTCGATGCAGGAAATCATTCGTTACGCAGATGCCAACACCTACGCATGGGTGATCACAATGGATTGCGATGAGCAACACGAGCCGAAACAGATTCCGGATTTTGTGCATGCGATCGAGCACCTTTCGGCGGATGTGATCAGCGGAAGTCGCTATCTGGCCGAGGATCATCGAGACGATCCAGCTCCCGAACAGCGGCGACGAGTGAACATGAACATGACAGCCGAATTGAATGATCGGCTGCAACTGGACTTAACGGACGCATTCTGTGGATTCAAGGCGTACCGCGTGGCCGCCGTTCGAACGCTGCACCTTTCCGTGGATGGCTACGACTTTCCGATGCAATTCTGGGTGCAGGCCGTTGCCAATGGACTTCGCATTCGGGAAATACCAGTGCAACGCATCTACAAAGATTTGAATCGATCCTTTGGCGCAGAACTCGACGATCCAGAGCGGCGATTGAATCTGTATCGAGAGACCATGCACCGGGAAATCCGGCATTGTCGCCATCGTCTTGCTACAGCGGCCTCGCGCGGACTTGAATGCCCCGCCCGGCACCACGGAGCCTAGACCGCCATGTCAGGCGTGGAGGTCGTCGTGCATGCTGGTCACGCACTGACAGAACCCCCGTCGTTCGTCGAGCACGCGTCGATCAACCAATGGCGAAGTGAGGCCCGCGCGGCGCTCAACCTTCCGGATGCTCCGGTGATCGCGTGTGGCCATCAAAGCGAAGCGTGGCATCCAGGCATCCTTGCGAAAAACATGTGGGTGCAGGGTGTGGCACAGCGCGAACACGCCACGGCCGTGCATGTGATGGTGGATCAAGATGGATTCGACGGCATGCATGTGGAGTGGCCGTTTCAAAGACCCGATGGTTGGTGGGGTCTGCGGGGACATCGATTTCTTCGAAGCGGTGGTGAAACTGCAAGCATGCGGTGCCCTGCCGAACCACCTCGTTCCGTGGATGCGGGTTCGGGCGTTCTGCCGGACATCGTTCACGGATTGGACGCCATTCAATTGGCTCTCTCAACACATTCCACCGCAACCGATGCTGCCATGCAGGGCACGCTTGCCATGCTGTCACTTGCAGAGCCATGGCTTGCAATGCCTCACATTGTGCGGGCAAGTGATTTGATGCAAACAAGTTTTGCCAAATGCTTGATCGAAGCGATGCTGCACGATCCTGTGGCGTGTGCGACAACATTGAACAAAGCTTTGGTCATGGCTCCCCGATCCGCGCGACCGCTTCGGGTGCAGCGAACGGACGCCGAGTTGCCGCTTTGGCTGCTTGGACCACAGGGCCAACGGCAGCGGGCCAATGCAGCACAAACGCGCGCCGCGCTGGCAAGCGGTGGAACCTTGCTGCCGCGAGCTTTTTTCATGAGTGTCATCGCCCGCACTGCCTTGGCCGATCTGTTTGTGCATGGTCTTGGCGGCAGTCTGTATGAACCTGCCAGCGACGCGTGGATGCGTTCGTGGCGAGGTTGGATTCCACCCAGCTTTGCGATGGTCACAGCAAATGTTCGCTTGCCGCTGACGATGCCAAAGGACCCGATGCCACAAGGCGTCCCCTTTCGTCGAGCATGGTGCGATCCTCACTTGCTTCAAACGCACTCGACCGGTCCAAGTCCGGAGCGTCAGCGAGCTTTGGCCATGATTTCGTCCATACCTCATCGAGACCCGCGGCGGCGTTCGATGTATGAGGAGTTGATTCGAGAACGCAACACAGCCAGATTGCATCGGTCTGAAGAACTCGAGTCGCTTCACAGCAACGAAGCAATGGCCGGGGCCGCACGGATTGCTCGCACGCTGGCGGCACGCCGTTCATGGTGCTTTGCCTTGGTTCCTAAGAATCTGATGACGGAATTGCGAGATGCGTTGCTGACCCGTTTGCCTGCATAAAGACCGGCGTGCTGCGCCGCACGCTTCATCAGGCATGCGTGGGTGGCGACACAACGGCTGGCTGCAACGGATCGGGGCGATACACCTTCACATCCAATGCCCACACCTTGTCACTGAATTCGTGGCCTGGCGTATGCGTATCACCCTTGTCTCGCGCCGCGGCCACCAGCGAGGCCGCCACCTTGGCATCAAGATTGTCAAGCATGGCAACAAACATGGCCTCAGGCGTACTCGGAAGTTTGGCCGCACCGTGCTCCAACTGTCCGTGATGACTGATGACCATGTGCATCAGCACTCGCAAGGCTTCAGGCGGCAACACCGCGCCGCGTTCGGCTGCAACCTTGGCCGCCATGCCGTGCAGCCACACCGCGCCTCGCACCACATGCCCAATCAGATTGCCGTCAACCGTGTAACTGAAGCCTTTTTCCCACTCCAATTCAGATGTCTTGCCAAGATCGTGCAGAAAGAGTCCCATCAGGACCAAATCCCGATTGAGCCCCGGATATCGAGGCAACATGGCGTCGGCAAGTTTCATCAACTGAAGTGTGTGCTCAAGCAGTCCGCCAATAAATGCGTGGTGAACACTCACCGCCGCGGGCGCGCTGCGAAAGCGATCCATCAGTGAAGCGGTCGAAAGGTATTGCTCGGCAAGCACCACCATGCCCGGATGCTTCATGGATCGCAACAACTCACCGACCTCATGCATCATGCTGGTGATATCGCCCTTGGTCACAGGCAGAAGGCGAGCAAGATCTGTGTGACTCACCTCAACGCCGCGAATCGTCTCGGCGATCATTTGCACTTGCCCTTGGTAACTCTGCGTTTGTCCGCTGATAAAGACAAACCCCGTGTGTGTCACATCGCTCATGGCCGCTTCTTCAAATGTCCACACGCGAATCGGCACTTCGCCCGTTGCATCTCGAATGAGGGCTTTGAAAAACGGCTTTCCTTGCCGCGTGGTCCCCAACTGCGGATTCACCAGTGCATACACACCATTGACATACGAATTGGCCACCATGTCCCGAATAGCTATGTGCGGCATGGGCTCGCCGGAATCGCGGTTCACTGTGTTCGTCATCAACGAAAGTCTATCGCCGCCTCACCACTCCATGCACAATCCGCCAACTCGCCGTGCTCTCACGCTCGCATCGAAGCCATCGCATCGGGAATGCCGTCGGCAATTTCCAAAGCCAGCATCCCAGCATGGCCGTGCAGTTGCGCCCATTGTGCTGCGCTCCGTGCATGCACCGAGACCGCCACGCACGCCACGTGAAAAAGATCGAGCGGCCCGTGGCCGTCACGGCCAACAAACTGCGCGGCCAATCCGCCCACGAGTCCTGCCAGAACATCGCCGCTGCCCCCCGTTGCAAGGGCTGGTTCCTCAAGCGTGTTGACCCACACTCGTGCTCCATCACTCACCACCGTGTGCGCACCTTTGAGTACCACAACACAACCCAATCGCTGCGCCATGCGATGTGCTGCCTCGGGCCAAAGCTCGGACTTTTCAAGGTCGCACGGCAAGTTCAATCGATGCGAGAGACGGGAAAATTCTCCAGCATGCGGCGTGATCACGGTTGGTGCGGTGAGATCTCGTGCAAAATCCTCCGTTGCGGCAAGTGCGTTCAGCCCATCGGCATCCACTACCAGCGGCACAGTGACGGTGCTTGCTAGTCGCAGGACGATTTGTTGCACTGCGAAACTCTGCCCAAGTCCGGGACCAACCACCACGGCGTGGCTTCTTGCAACAACCGGATCGAACACATGTGCAACGCCCGATGGCTGCAACTCGCCAGTCTCATCGACAGGCAATGGACAGCCTGTTGCACTGGAAGCAACAGCTAACGCCGAGGCCAGCAACGGTTGCGGCATGGCCAACGTGCACAATCCGCACCCGCTTCGAAATGCCGCTCGCGCCGCCAGCGCCGGCCCACCGAGCATGACCGGGTTGGCGGCGTGACCACCAATCACCACAACGTTTCCGAATGTGCCCTTGTGTCCCAAGGGATCACGCGGCGGAAGTCGCGGCACGGTGCTAACGGGCACCATCTAGGACCTCGATTCGAAGATTTCCAATCGCCGACAGCAAGCGAACCCACGCTGCATCTCCAGCCGGATCCGCGAGTGCGGTGGTGGCAAGAGCGACATGCCCTGGATGAAAGACCGAACCACCTGCGGGAAGCGTTGCGTCCAAATCAATCCATCGCCCTGCAATCAAGGCCTGCGTCCATAAATGCCATCCAAACACATCTGACGCACCAGCAAATCGCTCGCACCAAACAAGACCAACCACCACGCGCGACGGAATGCCCTGTGTACGAAGCAAGGCGGCCAGCAACACCGCGTGCTCCGTGCAATCACCGCTTCGAGTGCGGACCGCTTCACTTGCACTAGCTAAGGCGCTTGAAAGATTCTTTCGATTCAAATGATTGAACACCGCGCTTCGCAAACGCTCGCTTCGCTGTTGGAGATCGGGCGAGGCATCCACCAATGCCGTCTGCGCCAGAGTGAGCACTTGGGGATCCTTGCAATCAATCGCGGGAGATGCCTCCAAATACGCGGGGTTTGAGCGATCCACATCCGTCGCCTCCAATGCGGGCACATCCAGATCCACAACGACTTCAAACGCTCCGTTCATGGCTTTCACACGTTGCACACCAATGCTTGGCGGCGCGTCGAGCGGTGCGGCGAGTGACGAAATGTTGAGGCGCGTGCGACGAAGCTTCGACACGTCCGCCAGTGGCCGATCCGGCGAAGCGAAACTGGCCACCAGCACTTCAGGCGCCGAACCAGCTCGCTCCAATGAGGCCTTGGCTGCGGCTTCTGTTGTGGCAAGACTTTCAATGTCGCCAAGCCCTGTTGGAGAAACGCTGCGCATGAGTTCGCCCTTCGCTCCGCGCCACTCCATGGTCCCTGCTGGAACCAAGTCACCCGCCAAACGCCACCGAGTGGTCTCGATCATGCCCTGCGGCGTGACAATGGTTTCGTTTTTCTCGCGAGTCGCATGCACGGCGTGCGCTACCGGCCCCTGCGATGGCTCAAAGAGATTCTGTGAAAATCGAGCCGTTCCCGCAGAGCGCAAGGCTTCCGCTGCAATCTCCGCGGCATGGGGTGGCACGGCATCGGCGGCCACTGGCGGAAGGCGTCGTTCGGTGATGCGATCGCCGTCGATTGTTGATTCCACAATTGCGTCGGCTTCATATCGCCACGACGCTCGCACACTCTGGCCGCTGCCCGTCTGCGTTCGACCTCCACGTACTTCCTGACCGGCCTCGTTTTCGATCATCCATCCTGTTGAAGTGGAATCCAGCATCAGACCGCCACGCGACAAACGCAAGCGTGTTTCACTTTCACTTCGCCACCCTTCAGGCACACGCGTTTCAACCGAGCGAGTCCATCCGGCCGGCTTGCCACCAACTCGAACCTCGTACCAGCGCTCCAATGGTTGATCCGCAACGGGCTGCACCATGGAAACGCCCGCCAGCGAGATGATCGCGCCGATTCCACATTGCACACGGTTCGCTCGAAAGCCACGCATACCCATTCACGACTTCTTGAGCAGCGGAAACAAAATCACATCTCGAATGCTTGGCGAGTTGGTGAGCAGCATCACCAGTCGATCGATGCCCAAACCCATGCCGCCTGCGGGTGGCATGCCGACCTTCAGTGAACTCAGAAAATCTTCGTCCAGCGTTCGGAATGTTGTTTCTTCGGCGCCGATGCCCTTCAATTGTTCTGTGAACTTCTGTCGCTGAATATCTGGGTCGTTCAATTCGGTATAGGCGGGCCCCAATTCCATGCCCCCAACAAACAAATCCCACCGTTCGCACAGACGCGGATCGTCTCGGCGAGGTCGGGTCAGTGGACTGATGGCACTGGGCCAGTCGGTGACAAAGGTCGGCTTGGTGGGATCAATGTGCGGTTCGCATGCGTGGCTCATGATCGCTTCCACCAACAACCAATGATCCAGCGTTGCCGCATTGTGGATGTTCAGCTTGGTGGCTTCGGCACGAACTTTTGCCTCATCAAACATGTCCACGCCGACTCCTCGCTTGAAGAGTTCGGCAAAGGTCACACGCACAAAGGGTTTGGCATAGTTGATCTGCATCGCACCAAACGGAAGCGTGGGTCCCGGCGCCGCGTCACCATTTTCTCGAGCCATGGCCGCTGCGGTTTCATGCACCAAACTCTCTGTGAGTTCCAGCATGGTCCAGCAATCACCAAAGGCTTCATACGCCTCCAGCGCCGTGAACTCTGGATTGTGGCTGCGATCCACCCCTTCATTTCGAAAATTCCGATTGACCTCAAACACCTTGGGCATGCCACCCACCAGCAGTCGCTTCAAATACAACTCGGGTGCCACCCGCAGAAATAGATTCATGTCCAGCGCGTTGTGGGTTGTCACAAAAGGTCTCGCCGCCGCGCCGCCTGCCAGCGGCTGCATCATGGGCGTCTCCACTTCCAAAAATCCGCGAGCCTCCATAAAGCGCCGCACCAAACTCACAATGCGACTGCGAGCCTGAAAGGTTGCAAGCGTCTTGGGTGTCGCCCACATGTCCGTGGAACGATGGCGGTATCGAATCTCGCTGTCTTCAAGGCCGTGCCACTTACCCGGTGGCGGCGCCAGACTTTTGCACTGCATAGAAATAGAACGAGCCCACACACAAACTTCTCCCTTGTTCGTTCGTCCAACCGGTCCCTCGACCGAGACAATGTCACCGTAGTCCACGGCCTTGGCCAACTCGAATTCACGCTCGGGAACGCTTGCTTTGCTCAGGCTCACCTGCAAATCGCCGGAGTGATCTCGAAGCCATATAAAAACCAACTTTCCAAGATCACGATGCTGCACCACGCGACCTGCCACTCGACGCGTGGGTCGCGAATCCACGGGTGTGTACGCGGGATCGGCCTTGGCCTTTGCGGATTCCGCATCGAATCGCCCCTGCAGTTCCTCTTGAAAGGCACCGCGAGCATCGGCAAGTGAAACCAACCCTTCCACGCGACCGCCAAAAGGCTCCACGTTCCACTCGTTTCGCAATCGATCCAGTTTGGCGCGGCGCGCTGCTTCCAAGACGGATGGATGCACTTCATCTGCAGGCGCTTCGTCTTTCTTTTGTGGTTCTGCGGCCATCCACCAAATGGTATCGCTTTCACAATTGGGTCCGTCGACCATGCATGCCGCTAGACTTTGGGACGATCATGACTCCGCCATCCAACATTCGCCGCATTGGTGTGCTGACGGGCGGTGGCGATTGCCCTGGCTTGAATGCGGTCATTCGCGCCGTAACCAAGACAGCCATTCTTCAGCACGGCATCGAAGTTGCAGGCATCGAAGATGGGTTTCAGGGATTGATCGATGATCGCATCCACCCAATGACCGCCAAAGACGTGGCCGGAATCTTGGTTCGTGGTGGCACCATTCTGGGCAGCAATAATCGCTGCAATCCACGCCGTCATCATGTGGGGGACGATCATGAAGGTCGACCTGTTTTTCGAGATGTCACTGACCAGTGCGTTGAAGTTGCACATCGTCACCGCCTCGATGCACTGATTGTGATTGGTGGTGACGGAACCATGGCGGCCGCCAGTGGTTTGATGGACAAGGGGCTGAATGTGATCGGGGTTCCCAAAACCATTGACAACGACATTGTTGGGACTGAAATCAGTTTCGGATTTCTGACAGCGGTGAACACCGCAACGGAAGCACTGGACAAATTGCACAGCACTGCCGACAGCCATCATCGCGTGATGGTCTGCGAACTCATGGGCAGAAATGCCGGCTGGATCACGCTCACCGCTGGGCTGGCGAGCGGCAGTGATGTGATCTTGCTTCCGGAGATTCCTGTTGAAATGGAATCGGTCGCTCAATACATCAATGCTCGCATGTGCAAGGGCCCTGGCTTTGCCATTGTGGCGGTGGCAGAAGGCGCTCGACTGCGAGGCGGCGAACAGATTGTGGCGCACACCGTCGCGCACAGTCCTGAACCCACGCGACTGGGCGGGATCGGCCAACATGTTGCGGCGGCCATCGGGCGAATGTGCGGAGTGGAAACGCGAACCACGGTGCTGGGGCACATCCAACGAGGTGGAACTCCGATACCAGCAGATCGAATTCTGGCAACTCACTTTGGATACCACGCCATTCAAACGCTCATGCATGGCGGTCGCAATCGGATGGTGGTCAGGCAGAACAATATTTTTAGTGATGTCGACTTGCTCTGCGCTGCAGGCAAGCAGCGACTGGTGCCGCTGGACCATCCACTGATTGCTGCAGGTCGTGCCATCGGAATCAGTTTTGGCGACGGAGTGCCACACACCCACTATCCAGAACCCAAGCCTGCGGTGGTGGTGTGAGCTCATTGCCAAAGGGGACCGCCGGATCGAAAGACCCGGCCACCACCCGTGACCGCGCAGTCTTTCTCGACCGCGACGGAACACTTATGGAGAATGATGGAGACCTTGGCGATCCATCCAAGGTGGTGCTGCTGCCGCACGTGTCACAGGGCTTGGTCTCGCTGCGAGAGAACGGATTCAAGTTGATTGTGGTGACCAATCAGGGCGGCGTTGCTCGCGGAAAGTATGACGAGGCCGCAGTGGTGGCTACGCATGCTCGGCTCGAAACCCTGTTGTGTCAGGCGACCGGACTCATGTGCGTCATCGACGCATTTTATTTCTGTCCGTTCCATCCCGAAGGATCCGTGAGCGAATACCGCCGCGAACATGCATGGAGAAAACCGTCGCCGGGCATGCTGCAGGCTGCGGCGCTTGACCACGGAATTGATCTCGCAAGCAGTTGGATCATCGGCGACCAAGAACGAGATGTGCAGGCAGGCGCCGCAGCAGGTTGCCGCTCCATTTTGATTGGCTCGCCTCATGGAAACAGTGCCGCAGATTATTTTGCAACGCATGTTAATGAGGCCGCGTCTCGCATTCTTCAGGTGGACGCACCAACCGTCTTGGCATCCGTCGTCACGCTTCACGCGGCGAATCCCAATGTGCTGAACGATAAAGTTCTTCGTTCGGCCATTACCACTGCAGCGGAGTCCCTGGCGGAGCGAAGCGGCGTTCGTCTGGTGTCACTGGAGTGGAGCCGCCAAGCCGTCACGGCAACGGTGCAAGGCGGCGAATTGATTGCCTTGGGGTTGGCGGCCGAGTTGCGACGCACGACCGATCGATGGTGGCAAGTCCACGGCGGTTCCACGCCACTGTGGGCGGGCGAATGAAATCGCCACTCTCTCACGTGAAGAAACTGTTGGTGGTGCTTCCATCCTGGATCGGTGACATGGTGATGTGCACTCCATCGCTGCGGGCCCTGCGAAGGGACTTGCCAGAAACCTGCATCGAATGCGTGGGTAAACCCGTGCTCGAACCGCTGATTGCAGGGCTACCAAGTGTCGATGCATTTCACGCTCACACCATGAAGGGTTGGCTGGGGCCATTCACACACGCGAGCCACTTTCGCAAAATGAAATTTGACGGTGTGCTGTTACTTCCAAATAGTCCACGCAGCGCTCTCTTTGCTCTTGCAACCGGCGCCCACACTCGGATTGGATGGGCACGGGATGGCCGAGGCTGGATGTTGTCGCATGGACTGCCGCAATCCAAGGGTGGTCGCCCGGTGAGTGCGGTCGATGCGTACGCCGATCTTGTTGCGTGGGCAACACAGACGCCGGTCACGGATCGCACGGTCCAATTGACATGCACGCCTGAGCAACTCGTCGCCGGTGAAAAACTTCTCGCGGGCCTTGCACGACCGATTTCCATTTTCAATCCTGGCGCCAACCGAGCGGACAAGCGATGGAGCGCCGAGCATTTCGGTTCATTGGCAAAGCGATTGCTAACGGCACACAACGGAACAGTTGCCGTCACCGGAAGCCCTTCGGAAGCCGAAGTGGTTGCCGGTGTGGTGAAAGCAAGTGGCCAAACAGCTATCAACCTGATGGATCGAGGCGTTTCGCTTGAGTCCCTCAAAGGGGCCATCCGCTTGGCCGATCTTGTGGTGACCAATGACACGGGCCCTCGGCATCTTGCTGCTGGACTCGGCACCCGATGCGTCTGTCTGTTTGGTCCCACCGATCCGCGTTGGACTTTGTTGCACGAGCCAGCGGGTTCCATTCGCGAAATCCATGTGGTTGCCGAACCATTTCTTCCGGCACAACTCGTCGCCGATCGCCTTGGCAGCTACTGCGGCATGGATCGCATCAGCGTGGGCGATGTCACACACGCCTGCCTGCAACTGCTTCAACTCCCCCGCTAATCTCAGCACATGGAAACGACCTCCATGCTGAGTCCGTGGCCCATGTGGTGGGGAATCGCTTTTCTGAGCGGCAGCATTCCATTCGGTGTGATCCTGGCGAAATTGCATGGCATTGATCTGCGATCCGTTGGAAGCGGAAATGTGGGCGCGACAAATGTCGGACGAGCCTTGGGACGCCGATGGGGGATTTTCTGTTTTGTTCTCGATGCACTCAAAGGAAGTGTTCCCGTTCTGCTCGCTGGGACTTTCACCGGGGCACTCGGCACACCCATCGTGCACATGACTTCCGCCATGACGTGGGGATGGACATGCATGGTGGCCGCCGCAGTGCTGGGGCATGTGTTCTGCCCTTGGATTGGTTTCAAAGGTGGCAAGGGAGTTGCCACTGGATTCGGTTGCATGATTGCCATGTGGCCGGTGCTGACATGGGCTGCACTGCTCGCCCTGCTGACATGGATCGTTTCCATGAAACTCACACGAATTGTGAGTCTGTCCAGTCTGATTTCCGCGGCGCTGATGCCGGTGTGGTGCGCGGTCACGCTTCCGTGGCCTGTGAATGGTGAACCGGGAACGCCGCTTCGCCCGATGGCTTTGACCGGATTGATTGCCCTTGCCGTCATGCTGGCACATCGAGCCAACATCTCACGCCTTGTTGCAGGAACAGAACCTTGCGTCGGAAAAAAGAAGACAACCAACCCCGATAGCATCGGGTCGTGAGCGACTCTTTCGCCCCAACCGAACGCTGGCAGAGCCCCCTTGCAACGCGCTTTGCGGGTACCGAGATGTTGAAACTTTGGTCGGATGCACGCCGCATCGGTACATGGCGACGCATCTGGCTCGCCGTTGCTGAAACCCAACACGAACTCGGGCTTCCCATTCCACCGGCGGCGCTTGACCAGATGCGAGACAATCTTGATCGGATTGATTTTGCAAGCGCGGCACGACACGAGGCCACGCTTCGACACGATGTCATGGCTCATGTGCACACCTTTGGTGAGGCCGCTCCGGCGGCGAAAGGTGTCATTCACATGGGCATGACCAGTCAAGATGTGGTGTGCAATGCCGACGCCATCATCCTTCGCGAGGCTTTGCAACTGACGGCGGCCGGGCTTGCTCGTTTGGTGGATCGCTGCGCGGCATTCGCTCAAACGCATCGATCCTTACCGTGCCTTGGATTCACACACTTTCAGCCTGCACAACCTGTGACCGTTGGCAAACGAGCCACACTCTGGGGGCAGGAATTCGCCATTTCATTGGAAGACATCGAGATGCGCCTTCGCCACATTCGTTTGAAGGGTCTTCGAGGCGCTACCGGCACACAGGCCAGTTTCATGGCGCTGCTTGGAGAGAGTGCAAAAGTGGATGCACTGGAGCGAGGCTTTTGCAAACGACTCGGATGGCGTGAAGATGCAACATGGTGGGTGTGTGGGCAGACTTCGCCTCGCGCATTTGATGCCGCGGTGGTTGGATCATGTGCACTGGCCGCCACTGCCATTCACAAATGCGCCAATGATGTGCGGTTGCTGGCGCACCTTCGTGAAGTCGAAGAACCCTTTGAGACCGATCAAATTGGTTCGAGCGCGATGCCCTACAAGCGAAATCCCATGCGATGCGAACGCGCAACGGGTCTCGCCAGATGCGTCATGGGGCTTGCACCAGTTGCACTCAACACGGCGGCCGAGCAGTGGCTGGAGCGCACACTTGATGATTCCAGTGCCCGCAGACTGGTGATGCCCGAAGCGTTTCTTGCGCTCGACGGTGCGATTGAAGTCATGACCAATGTGCTTGGCGGTCTGGTGGTCAACCCAACCGTGATCGCCACTCGCCTGCAACAGGAACTTGCGTTCGTGGCCACCGAAGAATTGCTGATGGCGGCCACCAAAGCAGGCGCCGATCGTCAGAAGGCCCACGAAATCATTCGCACACACGCCATGAGGGCCATGGACCGCGTGAAAAAGGGAGAACCTCACACGCTTCTTCAAAGCCTCAGTCAAGAAGCCACATTCAAGGGCATTGATTTCCAATCGGCGATCGATCCCAATCGACTTTGCGGACGAAGCGCGGAACAAACCGACCGCTGGATCGCTGAGATTGCCGAGCCGATTCGCCGTCGTTATGCCGCCACGCTTGGTCATCAACCGACCCTTCGCGTGTAATCCAAAAATCCAATGCCCACACCACGCTTACGCATCGATGACACCGTCCTGTTGGTGGTGGACATTCAGGAGCGCTTTGCCAATTCAATTCACCAGTGGCAACGACTCGTCAACAACTCCGCCATCGTGTGCAAAGCTGCCAAACTTCTTGATCTACCCATCATCGTGACGGAACAAAGCCCCAAAGCACTTGGGCCGACCGTTCCGGAAATCACCGCCGCACTCCCGGCAGGAACTCCAATATTTTCAAAGACAATGTTCAGTTCCATCACGCCAGAAGTTGCCTCGCGTCTGGCGGCCACGCGCCGATCCACCGTTCTGGTCTGCGGCATTGAAGCCCATGTGTGCGTTCTGCAAAGCGTCCTTGACCTTACAGCGGCCGGTCGGATTCCCTTTGTCTGCACGGATTGCATTTCCGCTGGTCAACCGTCACAGATTGAACCCGCTCTTCGGCGCATGGAACACGCTGGCGCCATGCCGACGGGTGCGTTGTCATCCATCTACGAATTGCTCGGCGACGCGACTCACCCTGCATTCAAAGGGTGCCTTGAACTGGTGAAACACCTTCAAGCGTGAGCCATGGCCATGCGATCGAGGGACTCAAGCTCAGGCTTGAACCTCGGCCATAAACACCCCAGAAATCGCTCCAATCAACTCAAATCAAGATGTCGGGGGTGCTTTGCCCACATCGAGCACCTTCACTCGAATGTCCTGACAAACTGCCTTGATTTCCTGCATGGCCTTGCGAACACGCGTTCCGGCTGCCCGATTGCCTCCGAAAGCCTTTGCCATGTCCTCCGCAACTTCTTCAACCTTCCGTTTCAGCGTCTCATAGGTTTCCATCGTTGGATGCCTCCTCAGGTTGGCGGCGGGGTTGTCCCACCAGTTATGGCCATGGTAGCGAATGAACGGCTATCTGGTCAGATCAGACCCCAAAAAGGCATTTTTCGTTATCTTCCCCCCGCAACCTCTAATTGGAAGGACGCCTGTTGGCAAACGAACTCCTTTTTGACCTTGAAAAACTGGACCTGACGGCGGTTCGGCTCTCAGCAGAGGAAGTTTCCAAGGTTTTGCCCCAAACAGGCCACATGAGGATGATTGATCATGTGGTGTGGATGAACACGGATTCTGCCACTGGACTTGGAATGAGAAAAATCCGCCACGACGAGTTCTGGGTGCCCCACCATATTCCGGGCCGACCGCTCTTCCCGGGTGTGCTCATGATCGAGGCGGCCGCCCAACTTTGCAGCATTGTGCAAACCATTAGCGCCAACCTGCATGGATTTCTGGGGTTCACCCACTGCGATCACACGGTGTTTCGTGGGCAAGTCGTTCCAGGCGACACGCTGTATCTGCTGGCCAAGCAACTGGAACGGAATCGCCGACGGTTCATTAGCGTTGCGCAAGGTGTGGTCAACGGCAAACTGGTCTTTGAAACTCAGATCACCGGCATGACGATGTAAGACACTGAGCAACCGTTCTCTTATGCATGTGATGCCTCCAATGCTGCTTCGACCAATCGCCAAAGGGCGAGCATGGGGAGGCGCCACCTTTGTTCAATGGGGAAAATTTGCGAAACCGCAGGCTGGTGCATTACCCATCGGTGAGAGCTGGGAACTTGCCGACCTCCAGCTATCGACTCCGGGTGGCAGTTCCGAAATCGAGACCGGTATCTATGCCGGCCAAACGCTTCACGACGCGATCCATCACGATCAACGATCCATCATGGGTCGCGCACAACTTTCGCCCGTCGGGCGGTTTCCGCTGCTGGTGAAGTTTCTCGATACGGCCGAACACCTCTCCGTGCAAGTGCATCCAAGCGAGGCCCTGTCGCAGGCCGATGCCACATGCCAGCTCAAGAACGAAAGTTGGATGGTGCTGCATGCACAACCCGGTGCACGGATTTGGCGAGGTATTCGAGCCGGTGTTGCTCGCGAACAATTCCACGAGACACTGCGGCGAGGCGGTGACATTATTCCGTATCTCATCGAAATCAAAGTCCGAGCCGGTGACTGCATCCACTTGCCCAGCGGGTTGTGTCACGCCCTCGGCGAAGGGATTACCGTGGCGGAAATCCAAACGCCTAGCGATACCACCTTTCGAGTGTTTGATTGGAATCGCAACGATTCCACCCGACCCCTTCATATCGATCAAGCCCTCGCCAGCATGCTCTTTGGCAACGAACAGCAACTGGATTCCATTCCAGTGGTGAATGCCCTCGACATGCCGCCTGTTCTTACAAGGGAATTTCGAACAACACTTCTGCTGAACACCCGCGACTACCGAATGGAGCGGCTCGAGGCACTTCAGGATGCTGCACTTCCGGTCGTCACCCATCAGCGACCTTCGTGCTGGATCGTGCTGGCCGGTGGTGTTGCAATTTCCGAGCCGCAACGAGTCGAAGCGGGTGCGTGGCGAACCCTCTTGGTTCCAGCCGCAGCCGAAGGCATGACGGCCCACTTCAAAAAGGGCTCGTGCGTGCTGCGAATCAGTGTTCCAGATCCGATGGATCGCTGGATCGCCTAAGTCGAGGCTAGGCTTGCTTGCATGATGTACGCGGCCCTACTGTGTGCAATGGTGTCGATCCAGTCGCCTGGTGTCGATGCGCAGGCAACTCCGCCATTTCCAGTTGCGTCCACCAATCCACAGGGCGGCCGCGTCTTTCGCATCACCATGGGGCAGAATTTCGATTCACTTGCGCCGTTCCTTCGTCCCGGGGATGAAGTGGTTCTTGAACAGGGAATCCATCCGCCGATCACCCTCACCGACGTTCGCGGCGAACGAATGAAGCCTGTTGTCATTTGCGGAGAGCCCAGCGACGACCCCTCCAAGCCGGTCTTCATTCAGCCGGCAGAATTTGGAATTCGACTGGTGCGTCCTCACAATGTGGTTGTGCGAAATCTGATGGTCGGCAATGCCTCGGTGGCCTCCATCAGTATTGAAGGCGAAGCGAATCTGCCTGCGAATGCAGCGCCGTGGGATTCCAATGTCCGCCTTGCATCCTTGCAGATCACGCAGACGATGAAATTGGAGAAGCAGGTGTCGGTTCGCCTCCGCAATGTTTCGCGAGTGGACTGCTTTGATCTTTCGATCCAAGGATGGAATCAATCGGCGGTGGTTCTGGACCATGTCAATCAGATCAGCCTCAACGCAAGCATGTTTGACACTCGCAAGGAACTTCCGCAGACCACGGGCATTGTGATTGGCCGCAACTGCAACCGAGTTTCGATTGGCGTCAACACCTTCGGGCTTCGGGTCGGAACGGCCTTTGACATTGGTTCATGCGCAACGGGCGAGCCTTCGCTACCGCCTGCGTCTCGCATCCTTGTCTCGCGGAACAATATTCCAGAGGCCGAGAGTTTTGCACGCATCGGTTCCGTCGACCAATTGTTCTTTGAAGCCAACACCGTGACCGACCCTCGTCGCAATATCTATTCGGTGCAAGATGGCTGCGGTGAGGTGGAGCGAATCACGTTCACACGAAACATTTTCTCGTGGATACCCGGGAGCATTGAACATCTCTGTGACACTCCAGAATCCTTGCCCGCCAGTGCCGTGCAACTGAATGCCAATCTATGGTGGAGTGCAGAAATCCCCGCGGCGTTTGAAGCCATCGGCGAACCGTTTGGCATGCAATCGCAACCGCAGGTCTTGGATGTCGATCCTCGCATCGAGCCTCGCTTCGCAGAACCGCTCGAACCCAAGGCTCAAGAGTTTGGATGGAGAATTGGATCCAAGACTGCGTCGGCAGAGGCCGCCAAGGACGGCACACCGGTTGAACCAGCGGCTCCCTCACGCAACGACCCCGCGCCCCCGCCGCCCAAAGAACCGGCGTGGATGCCCAAGTAGAATCCCGGCGTGCTCGTTTCTCCGGTTCACATCCATGAGCTTGTGCCAACAACCGTTGTCCATACTGCCAATCTTGCCGCCGCACGCGTGAGCGTTGCAGCCGATCCGAGCCTGGCACCGCCAATTGTTGGACAGTCCAACGCCCTTCCGCTGTACACCATGGCGGCAGATCGCATTGAAGTTGCCACGGAAATTGCTCGAGGCCTGCTGATTGATCAGCGGGCTTGAGTTCCAAACCCCATAGCGGCTTCCGGCGGTCATGGCTATCCTTGAACCCCTCTCGGCGATCGTGAAGAGTTTCACGAAGCCTTGGCAATACACCCTTTCGCGAGAACCGTTTCATGGCCACTACAGGCAAGGTCATTCAGGTCATCGGCAGCACCTTTGATGCACAGTTTCCCGAAGATCAGATTCCGGACATCTACAACGCACTCACAATCGACTTTCAATTCCGAGGCGAAAAAAGCACGCTCGTCGGCGAAGTCGCCAAGCATCTTGGCGGCGGCACGGTTCGATGCGTGGCACTGGCCAGTACCGATGGTTTGCGACGAGGCGATGCGTGCGTGGATACCGGCGCCAGCGTCCGCGTTCCTGTGGGTGAAGGCGTGCTTGGCCGCGTGTTCAACTTGCTTGGCCAACCCGTCGATGGTCGCGGCCCCGTCAAGACAACCGAAACCGAACCCATTCATCGCCAGCCGCCAGCATTCACGGAACTCAACCCCAAGACCGAAATTCTGCAGACCGGCATCAAGGTGATTGACCTGCTGTGCCCCTTTGTTCGAGGTGGCAAGATCGGATTGTTTGGTGGTGCCGGCGTAGGCAAGACGGTCGTGATTCAAGAAATGATTGCACGAGTGGCCAGAAACTTCGGCGGCTACAGCGTGTTCGCGGGCGTCGGAGAGCGCACCCGCGAAGGCAATGACCTGTGGCTTGAAATGCAGGAAGCCCAATACACCGATGCCCAAGGCAAGACGGCCCATGTTCTTGACAAGGTCGCCATGGTGTTCGGCCAGATGAATGAGCCACCGGGAGCTCGTCTTCGCGTCGCTCTTTCAGCCCTCACCATGGCCGAGAATTTCCGTGACAAAAGCGGAAAGGAAACGCTTCTCTTTGTCGACAATGTGTTCCGATTTACGCAGGCTGGTTCGGAAGTGAGCGCGCTGCTGGGTCGCATGCCAAGCGCCGTGGGCTATCAACCGACTCTCAGCACCGAAATGGGACAGTTGCAGGAGCGCATCACCAGCACCAGTGCGGGAGCCATTACCAGTGTGCAGGCGATTTATGTTCCTGCAGACGATCTCACCGATCCCGCTCCCGCCACCACCTTCAGTCACTTGGATGCGTTTATCGTGCTTGAGCGAAAAATTACTGAGAAGGGTATTTACCCCGCAGTGGATCCATTGGCCAGCACCAGTCGCATTCTGGATCCGCAAGTTGTTGGTGAACGGCATTACGGTGTCGCACGGCGCGTGCAAGGAATTCTTCAGCGCTACAAGGATCTGCAAGACATCATCGCCATTCTCGGCGTGGATGAATTGAGCGAAGATGACAAACTCACGGTGTCTCGAGCCCGCAAGCTTGAGCGATTCTTGAGCCAGCCTTTTTATGTTGCCGAGGTCTTCACCGGTCTGCCGGGAGTCACTTGCAAACTGGACGACACCATCGACAGTTTCGAAAGAATCTGCAATGGCGAGGGTGACGACCTTCCGGAAGGCTCATTTATGTATGTTGGTTCTCTGGAAGATGCCCGAAGGAAAGCAGACAAAATGGCGGTTGCCGTCTAAGAAATTTATTTCATATCAAGTCAGTCTTGCAAACAAATTTGCCTCAACTAGGCAGGAATTCAGATTCCTGCCATTCTTTTTTTTGTTCAATGATTGAGTTTCAAGAATCTATTGCCATTCATGATGGTTCTGTGGGCACCCCTACGCGTTATTTCTTACGTGGAGTGGTGGCTTGTTCGGTTCTCCTCCACAATCGAGTCCTTCCGCGGGTTTTCGCAGGTTCGGCTCGTTGTTTTTTTTGGGTCGACCACATTTCGAGATGCAAGGGGTGAAAGGTTGTTGTCGGCATGTGGCAATCCATGAGCCAAGCGGCAATGAGCGGTGGCTCACATGGGATGTCGGTGTGGTACGGAGTGCATGAAGTCCAAAGAGTGAATTCAGAGGTATGAAAAAAGTCTCCAACAAAGTCGTCCAAACCAAACCGATGGTTGGCATGCTTGGCTCGCACTACAAAACGCTTCGTACGCTTGCAGCACGTGTGTTGGCGCAGCATCAACTCATGCAGCGAGCTGCGGGACCAGATCGCGTCAGTCCATCCTCCCTCGTCGCCGAGGCAACTCTTCGGCTGCTCCTGCAACGGAACCAACTCAAGAACTCTGAGCAGTTGCAGGGCCTTGCTGTACTGTCAATGAAGCGGGCGCTGATCGATCGCGCCCGAGCTCGCGGAGCCAAGTTTCGCACTCGACCGGCGGACACCAAAGCCACTGCTGCCCAGTCGACCGATCCACAGAACGACCTCGTGCAAGTCCTCGAGGCACTTCGGGTGGTGCAACCTCGACAAGCAGATGTCATTGCCCTCGTCGCAATTCAAGGGCTTTCTGTCGCTGAAGCCGCCACCCGTCTCGGTGTCAGTAAACCAACAGTCGAACGCGACCTCCGCGCGGCAAGAGTCTGGCTGCGAAAGCGAGTCAAGGGCTCCTAATCGCGGCTGCCTTCAACGCGTCCAGTTTCTGTTGCCACTGCATTGCGGCCGCGATTCCAGAACCGGTGGGAACGGCTTTTCCCCAATTGTTGTTGCACCGTACCAACGCCTCAAGAACCACTTGCTGTCGCCCCGCCGGTGCATGAATGGATTCAAGTCCACGGAAACTCTTTTCCAACGCAGCGTTGGCTTCTTCCCAACGGCCGAGATCCGCAAGAATGCTCCCCTGCCTTCCAAGAAAAACCCAGGGGCGAGGATCATCTGGCGTGGCAACTTTCTCGATGATCTGCAAAGCTTCCACAGATGGTGGCAGCGCCTCGACTGGACGCCCATCGCTCTGAAGCACCCTTGCAAGATTGACCAATGCGGAGGCCACATTGGAGTTCTCCACTCCCAAAGTCTCTTTCCAAATCCGGATGGCATCGCGAAACGAAGCCTCCGCCTCGACCCATTTTTTCCCATCGATCAATGCAAACCCCATCATGTTTTTTCCGCGAGCCACTTCTGGATGGCTCGGTCCGTAGAGCGCCTGGTAGGTCGCCACGGCCTTGGCGATCACCGCCACCGCTTCGTCAAGTTGCCCCTGTCGCATCATGACTTCGGCCAGATTGATTTGCACCAAGGCAACAAAGTGATGTTGTGTTCCAAGCCCCTTCTCAAGAATGCGGATGGATTCCTGCGTGCTGGTTTGGGCCTCTGCAAAGTCACCCATGTCCTTCTGAAGTAACCCAAGATTGTTGTAGTCCATCGACAACTCCAGGTTGTCCCGTCCAAGGCGTTCTCGATTGGATTGCAGCACTTCTTCTAGCAATTTTTTCGCTTCATCGGGTTTCCCACTCCCTTGAAGAAACATGCCAAGATTGCCGGCCGTTGCCGAAAAAGATTTGTCATCTCGAACAGGCAGCGAACGGATTCTGCCCAGTGTTGTGCGAAGCATGTGTTCCGACTGCTCAAGTTGCCCCAGTTCATTTAGGAGCAGCGCCAAGTCATTGGTGGCCATCACGGTGATCGTCGCGTCGATCCCATCCAGTTGTTCATGCAATGCGACAGACTCTCGCATTGGAGCCTCGGCTTCAGTGGCCTTTCCGAGCGTTTGCAGACAAAGTGCCAGTCGATGTTGCGCCTCGGCGTACGCCGAATCATGTGTGCCAACCGACTCTTTGGTCAACGCGACAGCCCGTTCCAAACTCGGCAAAGCTTCCTGTGCCATACCCAATTGCAATCGCGTCACACCAATGGCCAATGCAATCCGGGCTGCCGGCTGTTGCTGCCCAGCAAACTCTCCAGCTTCCAGTCGCCGTGAAGCCACATCGAGTGCATCGCGAACGAGCATGTCACGCTGACCCTCTTGCTTCCACGGGTCCGCCGAACTCAGCGTCTCAATCAGAAAATCCGTCACCGCCCTGGCGGTTCGGGCTTCGGCCTCTGCATGCATCGCACTTCGCGTGCTGAATATAGTTGCCGCCACCAGCGACGTAGCCACGATGGCCGCCGCACTTGATGCCAGCCTGTTTCTCCAAACGAATCGTTTCAATTGGTAGCCCGCACTGGCCGGACGAGCCACCACCGGATGACCAGAAAGATGCCGATCGATGTCGTCAATCAAGGCACTCATGTCGGCGTAGCGCCGCTGCGGTTCCTCTTCCAAACACTTGCCCACAATTGCATCAAGATCTCCACGCAAAGCGTGGCCAAGCGCCTCGCCAGTTAGACCTCGGCACGCCGCCGCTTGATTGGCGGCCGAATGGTCCTGTTGAAGCCACCGTTGAAACCGAAGAGAGGGTCGCATAAATCGCGCTGGCTCAAACAATCCATCAGGGGTGCGAACCGGATCGCGATCCAGCGGACGGGCACCACACAACAGTTCACCCAGAATGACCCCCATCGCCCACACATCACTCCGAAGTTCGGCGTTGCCTGCAACTTGCTCAGGCGCCATATAGGCCGGCGTTCCCACAAGAGATTCGCCCTGCGTGGCCAATGAGGTAAGCGGATCGGATCCTTCGACGGCCTTGGCAATTCCAAAGTCAATCACTCGCGGCTGAACGGACTCACCTTCCACGCCCACCAGAATGTTGGCGGGTTTCAAATCGCGGTGCAGGACGCCCCGCTGGTGGGCATGTTGAACACCTTCGGCGGCGCGACGAAACAAGTGGAGCCTTTGGAGCAGGCTCAGTTTTTCTAGATCGGCGTGATGCGTGATCGCAACGCCTGTGATCAGCGGCATGGCAAACCACGGACGACCATCTTCAGAAAGGCCACTCTCAAACACCGTGGCGACCGCGGGGTGATCCATGAGCGCCAGTGCCTGCTGCTCCGCACGAAACCGCGTGAGCACGCTTCGACTGTCCATCCCCTTCTTGAGAAGTTTCACAGCGGCCAACCGCTTCACCGGCTTTTGCTGCGCACCCAGCATGACCACGCCAAAGCCACCTTGCCCGAGTTCCCCAAGAATTTCAAAGGGACCGATCGAGTTTGGAAGCGGGTCGTCGGGTGCGTGGCGATCGCCCTGTTCTTGTAAATCCGATGTCAGCATTTGAATGGACGATGCGTCGGTGGAAAATCCACGCTCCTCGAGCCGCCGCAACAATTCTTCTGCATTCAATCGCACGGAAACCCCTTGTTGAATTTATTCCTGCGCCCAATCCGCGGCGCGGAAAGAGGTCACCTGACCTTGCTCATTGAAATACACCACCCACGCGCGTGGATGGGCTTCACTGGGAAACATGGCGCCCGTTGCAAGCGAACTCAGATTGTCGCCGTACTGCCAACGCTCCTGCGCAATGATGACCCGTCCATCTTCACTTCTGGGTTCGTAGTGACTGCTGGGAGATCCAAGCAACTCCTCAACTTGTTCCTTGGTCATGCCGGGTTTCAGCCGACCCCAATTCTCTTGGTACACCGACTCGCATGAAAGGCTTGCAATCACCATGCACATCGCGAGCAGGTTCGAACATGTTCGGCGACCCATTGCGACTACAGAGTACGAATTCCAATGCAAGTGTGTTATGCTGGCATTGACTTTCCGTGGACAAGATCACCTATCGAATTTGGTGCGAAGATGGTCCGCGACACGATTCAGTTCCGGAGTCTCGCCTCGCCGCGCTTGTTTCGACGGGGCATCTTGATCTTGAAGACCGCATTGCACCGGTTGGCACCGAAGACTGGCAGATTGCAGCCGGTTTTGATGGATTGTTCGAAGCATGTGTGGTGCACGCGTACCAAAAACATAGCCCCGCCCTTGGCCGAATGCACCGATCGATCAGAGGCGAGTGGATCACGCTCATGGAGTACCGCAAACAGCGGGATCACATGCTGCTGCAAGAACCGGGGGTGAACAACACACGATGGATCGACCGCCCCCGGCCTGACCTTGTCCGCACAAAGACTCAATCCGACCTCGAACGAGCGGCCTCTGAAGGTGCCGACGCTCAACGCCGTGCCGATCAAAAACGACCGCCGTCGGCGCAACCTGTAGCGACTCGCCGTGAAGTCGCGCAGCCTGCCGAAGCCGGCATGGAGAGCCTGCAACACAACATCCAGCAACTGATGCAGGGGGACATTCCGGAGTGGATCGAGCCCCGCAGCATCGCAAGAGCATGGCGCGCGCAATTTCTTTCGGCCATGACCTTCGCAATCCTTGCGACCGTTCTGCTTGATCCTTTGGAACCCTTTCTTCCAAGTTTGCGATGGGTAGTCGTGCTTCTTGGGCTTGGTGCCATGGGCAGCGCGCTACGGCAACTTGCCTCACCGCCTCGAAATCAGACGTGGGCCCGCCGCTTCACATGGATGGTGCTCACGCTGCTGGTCACCTCCGCGCTGCTTGTTGTGCGGGGCGAAATCGACCCCGAACGAGGTGCCGCCGCACACTTTTTTCCACGGATCGCATCGTGGCAGGATGAAATGGCTCGCAAGTTTCAGCCAACTTTAGTGCCACCGCCAGCCGTCGCTCGCTAGGGCGAAACCGAGTTCCGCAGCCATTAGAATTGGGAAATGCAGCCATCTTCCCAAACCATGGATTCTGATGTCAGACTCGCCTCGATCGTTGAATCGATCGTGGAAAAAGTTGGCCCACAACATCGACACGATGCGGAACGAGGTGTTCGACAGGTGGCCTCTCGTTGGTGCAAGGCCGACGGCGATCACGAAGCGATGGGGTCACTATGCCGAACGTATTTTGTTGCAGATGCCGCAGCTCGAAGCCGACTGCTTGATCGACTCGAGGCGGCGATGGAAAGCATCAGCGGACATTTGTACGAGATTCGCAGGGATCTGCGGTGGTGGACGGATGTCCAAGTGGAGCCATTCCCTGGCGTCGATGATCTGCTGGCCAAATTTGATCCTGCGCCAGATCTTTCAGATCAGATGTACCGGCAGCAATTAGCGTTTGTGGCCCTGCTCAATTTTCCACGCAGCAATCTGTCACACATGCTGAAGGAGGGCGGCCAGTGGACTATCGACCACTGGGCGCAGGCCAGGTTGGCGCAGGCTTTTGGCCCTCGAATCCCAGCCGATCTGAGCGATCTTTCCCGACGCATCAGTCACGAAGCCAATGTGTTTGTTGCCAACTTTCATATTCCGGTTGAGGCTGTCGTCGATTCCACTGGGAAGCGTTTCATGCCAACGGGAAGAAAACTCCTTGCACACTGGCTCGTGCGAGAAGAAATCAAAGCCAATTACGGCACATCAGAAGGACTGACCCGGCAGCGAGCGTTGATGTGGGTGATGGCACGACACATGGACGGAACGATTCCTGCAAGTGTGATGGAGGCCCGCAACACGAAGGACTGGAATCCGCAGACCAATCAATTGGGCGGAGGCGATCCCGGAACATTGCATGGCCCGCAGCGGTACCAACATTGGCTGCAGCAACGCAATCTTGCTTTCAAGTTTGATCCGCTCTACCCCGAGGCGCCAACCGCGATGGCAAGAAAGTTTGACCTCGCCAGAGAGATTCCAGAGAGCGATGTCGAGCGATTGCTGATCGACTTACTGGAACACCCTGTTCGCACAACCCTTGCACAGTGGATGGCCAAACGGCTCGGCCGACCGCTGGAGCCGCACGATATTTATTTTGAAGAAGTCGCCGAGGTCACGCCCGCAGCGGAATTGAATGCCGCAGTCAAGCGGCTCTTTCCTGACGAAGCGACTTTTCAGAAGAAACTTCCAGACATTCTGCAGGGGCTTGGATTTGCAAAGGCCGATGCGGAGTTTCTTGGTTCACGCATCACAGTGGAAATTGCCAGAGGAAGTGGCCATGCCATGCGGCCCGGTTTGCCGGAGTACGGAGCCTGGCTTCGAACCAGTCGCCTGGATCACGAATTGGGATGGGATGGATTCGACACCGCCATGCATGAACTGGGTCACAACCTTGAGCAATTGTGCAGCACGCATTTTGCGCCCAGACCACTGCTGAGAAATGTGCCCAATACTGCGTGCACGGAAGCCTTTGCGTTTCTGTATCAATCCATGGGTCGGCGCGTGCTGGGCTTGGAAACGCCTGAACAAGCAGCGAAAGCATTTCATTTGGATTCGATTGCCACCATGCTTGCGGCGTGCCAGATTGCTGGCCCAAGTCTGCTGGAACTTCAGACATGGCGTTGGATTTATGCCAATCCAAACTCCACTGCGGAACAATTGAGAACGGAAGTTTTGGCGATTGCTGATCGCCTGTGGGCGCGCTTCTATCAGCCGTATTTTGGCAACGATCCGTATCGCATTTTGGCCGCCTATCAGCACATGATCGCACACCCGTTGTATCTGGCGGACTACACCATCGGGCATGTCATGAGCCATCAGATTCGCTCTCATCTTGTGGGCAAAAATCTTGCAGCAGAGACTCGCCGCATCACAAGTTTGGGTCGCGTGACTCCTGACCATTGGTTGCGACAAGCCGTCGGCGGGCCGCTGACGATTGACTCACTCGCACGGGATTGCCAAACGGCCCTTGGCGTGTTGCCGTAAAGGCACTCGCTACACTTGTGCCCCCTTGCACGCGTAGCTCAGCGGATCAGAGCATCGGTCTTCGGAACCGAGGGTCGCAGGTTCAAATCCTGCCGCGTGCGTTGTTGGAACTGCCACCTAGAACGAGGGTTTCGGGTGTTTTTTTATAGGTAAGGAGTGCGTGCAGCCCACCTGCTCTGGCCCATTGGGGGCTACGCTTCCCGCCCCCCATGCCGATTTTCGCAGCCAGCAATCTTCGCATCACGCTTGGTGCCAAACAGGTGCTTGACGGCGCCACATTTGGACTTGAACCTGGCGAGCGAATTGGCCTTGTGGGCCGCAATGGTTGCGGAAAGACAACCCTGCTCAAGATTCTTTGCGGCACAGCCAAGATGGACAGTGGCGATGTCAGCATGCAGCGTGGACTGCGTGTGGGCTACATGGCACAGGAACATCTTTTTGACCAAGGGGACACGCTTCGCAGTGCGGCGGCCAAAGCCATGGCGGAAGCCGATCAGGCCAAGGCGGATCTTGAACATGTGTTTGAAGCGATGGCCACCGCACAGGGAGATGAACTTGCACGGTTGCTCGACCGACAAGTCCAACTTGAGGAAACCATCGAGCGAGGCGGCGGTTGGAGCAATGATCACTTGGTGGACGCCGTGTTGCATGGGCTTGGGTTTTCTGATGAGCAATTTGACATTCCAATCACCGGGCTGAGCGGTGGACAGAAAGCCCGCCTGAGCCTTGCAAAATTGCTGCTTCAAAACCCGGATGTGATCATGCTGGATGAACCCACCAACCATCTTGACATTGATGGTTGCAAGTGGCTGGAAAATTTCTTGGCGGACAACTTTGCTGGCGCCGTCATTATCATCAGCCATGATCGACGACTGCTCGATCGCGTGGTGCATCGCATTGAGGAAATTCATGAGGGCCGCGTGCGGAGTTACCCCGGTAACTACGAAGCCTTTGTTTCATTGCGTGCCGAGCGACATCTCTCGCAGATGCGGGTACACGAAAAACAATTGGACAAGATTCGCAGCGAAGAGCGATTCATCCTTCGCTACAAAGCGGGGCAGCGAGCCAAGCAGGCCCGCGGTCGGGCCACGCGGTTAGACCGTTTCAAGCGGGACATGTTGGTTGAACGCCCCATCGAACTCGATTCCATTCGAATCCGGCTGCCAAATAGCCCACGCGTTGGCGATTCTGTGCTGGTGGCCGAAGGCATCGGCAAGACACTGGGAGATCGGCTGCTCTTTCGGGGGCTGGACCTGGTGATCGCACCGGGTGATCGCATTGGCGTGATCGGTCCCAATGGTTCTGGAAAGACCACACTCATTCGAACGCTGTTGGGTGAGATTGAATCCGATTCTGGATTGATCAAACGAAGTCCCAAGATGCATGCCGGATGGTTTCGCCAGACGCATGAACACCTTGATCGCACCCTAACCATTTGGCAACACCTGCAGCGGACCGTTCCGGCTCGTCCCGGTGGTTCAACATTGACCGAACAGGAAGCCCGTGATCTTGCCGGTGCATTTCTCTTTTCAGGAGTCGAACAGGAAAAACCATTGGGAGAACTTTCTGGTGGAGAGCGTGCAAGGGCCGTGATCGCGGGGCTTGTCGCTGGTGGTCACAACCTGTTGGTGCTCGATGAGCCCACCAATCATCTGGACATTCCAAGTGCGGAACGCCTTGAGGGCGCCTTGGCCATGGATCCCGATGACGGCGGGTTTGATGGTGCACTGGTTCTGGTGAGCCATGATCGTGCGCTGCTTGCAAGCACCTGCGATCGTCTGATCGTGATGGATGGGCATGGCAACACCACGCTGTTTGACGGCACCTATGACGAATGGGAAGCCAAGCAGGCTGCAGATGCCAAAACGATTGCGGCCAAACCGCCCCCACCCGTGCCCGCGGCCAAACCAATCGCCGATCAGCCCTCGCGACTCAAGACTGCGAACAAGACCGCCGCCAAACACACGGCCACGCCAGCCACCCACAAACGCAAGCGTTCGTCGCTGGACAGCAAAACTTCGGATCAACTTGAGACAGCCATCTCCACACTCACTTCTCGGCGTGCCGCAATCGACATGGACCTTGTCAGCCCAGCGTGTTCGCGTGACCGTGCCAAGTTGGATCGCCTTCTGAAGGAACGAGAAACCATTGAACGAGATCTTGCAAGCCATGAGGAAGCGTGGCTTGCACGGGGCGACCCATCCACGTGAATCATTGCTGGGGGCTTCCGTGACTGGACATGTTCACGACATTCAGTCGACGTGCGGCGCTCGCACCAGCAGGACTGGAATCGCCGTTCGATGTCGCACGCCAGAGGCCACGCTTCCAAGCAGCACATCTTTCACAATGCCGTGCCCGTGCGTGCTCATGGCGATCAGGTCGCACTTCTTTTCCTCAGCAATTTGCACAATGCGCGCCGCCGGGTCCCCTTGTTCAAGCATCGCAGAGACTTCAAAGCCTTCGCGTGACAATTCTGCACACTGACGACTGAGATAGTCGCGATCTGTGTTCATCTCTTCCGAGTCCTGCAGATTCAATTGCGATTGATAGCGAGCCACAAAGCCGTCGGCCACATGGATCAGAATCAACCGTGAGCCATGCACTTTGGCCAGAGGCCGAATGTGCTGCAAAATGGCTTGATCGGCACATGAATTTTCGAGTGGAATGAGAATGGTGTTGTACATGTATGCCTCCAGTCAATCCACGCCCATCCAACCTTGTACGGTCTGCCACAACAGGAAAACATTGAGGCCAATGATGACGGCAGCGATCGTCCACGCCGTGGTTGCCAACCACGCCGGATTGACGAATCGCCCCATCTTCACTCGATCACCGGTAAAGCGAACCAGCGGAACGACGGCAAAACTTAATTGCAAAGACAGGATCACTTGACTCAGAATGAGCAACTTTCCAACGCCACTCTCGCCATACAGCACCGCAACCACTGCAGCAGGAACCACCGCAATCAGCCGCGTGATCAAACGCCGAATCCATGGACGCAGTCGCAGATTCAGGAAACCTTCCATCACAATCTGCCCTGCCAGCGTGCCCGTCAGCGTGCTGGCCTGCCCCGAAGCAAGCAAAGCAATCGCAAAGAATGTGCTAGCCATCGAGGCTCCGAGCACCGGTGTCAGCAATTGGTAAGCGTCGCTGATATCCGCAACATCTTGATGGGCCGTTCCATGAAAGGCTGACGCACTGAGAACAAGAATTGCTCCATTGATAAAGAACGCACACAGAAGCGCCACGGTGGAATCAATCGTTGCAAACCGAATCGCCATCGCCTTGCCTTCGTCATTGCGTTCGTAGGCTCGAGTCTGCACAACGCTGGAGTGCAAATACAGGTTGTGCGGCATCACGGTGGCGCCCAGAATTCCGATGGCGATATAAAGCATCGCAGGGTTGGTGACGATTTCGGGCTTGGGCAGCAATCCACCCAGCATGTTGGAAATCTCGGGGCTAGCCACCGCCATTTCGTAGGCAAAGCAACCACCAATCGTCAAGATGAGTCCGCCCACGATGCATTCCAGAACTCGAAAGCCGCGACTCTGCAGAAACAGAACGGCCAACACATCGAGCACGGTCACCAGGACACCGACCACCAGTGGAATGCCAAAGAGCAAATTGAGCGCAATGGCCGACCCGATCACTTCGGCAAGATCGCACGCGGCAATCGCCACCTCACACAACACCCACTGCATAAACGACCATGTTCGCGATGAACTATCTCGGCACGCCTGCGCCAAATCTCGTTGAGCCACGATGCCAAGTTTCAGTGAAAGGTGCTGAAGAAGAATGGCCATCAGGTTGCTGATCAAAATGACGCTGAGCAGCGTGTAGCCAAACTGCGCACCGCCAGCCAGATCGGTCGCCCAGTTGCCGGGGTCCATGTAGCCAACCGACACCATCAAACCAGGGCCGGCAAAGGCGAGCATTTTGCGCCAGAAACTTGCGTCTTTCGCCACGGAGACGCTTGCATGAACTTCCGGAAGCGACACAGCGATGGATGCCCGTCGCCACCCATTGATCTGAGATTTCAGACCGGGGTCAACATCGGGCTCGACATCATGGCGCGCCTTCATGAATGCAAGTTTACACGAGAAAAAAAGCCCGACCCGAACAGCGAGGCTCGGGTCGGGCCAGCGGTGGATGTCTGTTCAGCGATCCGATTACTTACGGCGTAGGCACGTTCGGATCCACTGGTGGAAATTCAATTTCAAGCGAAGCATCGGTGTCAGCAAGGGCCAACGATCGCTCGCACGCATCAACGATTCCGTTGGCGTTGCCATCGGCATCACAGGAATCAGGACGACCATTGCCATCGCAATCCCTGGTCCAACCTCGGTCAATCGACCATCGATCTGGAAGCCCGTCGGAATCGCAATCCTCGCCAGCGGCTTCTTCAAAGACCACATGATCGCTCACTACATCGCCCGCGAAATTGCTCATGGCACTGCCTTGCAACCGGCCACCAGTCACTTGCACGCTTGCGTTCTGACCATGAACGCTCCATGCGGCTGGCGAAATGTTGTCCATGAAATCGACTTGCTGCAGCGACCCATGGCCACCAAACAGATACGCGGCGGCTCCCGACTCCCCGGACGTATTGCCACGAAATGAACCGCGTCGCACGATCACTTCAGTTCCCTCGGCATACAACCCGCCACCCCACGCGCCGCCGTTCAATCGATTGCCTGAGAGCGTGGTTTCAAACAAATCCAAGGTGCCACGCGAGGCACTCACGCCACCACCGCACGTTCCAGCGGCGTTGTCCTGAAGCGTGCAGCCATCGAGGCGAATGTCGCTGCGCTCCGACTGCAGCGCACCGCCTGAGATTTCCGCACGATTGTCCAAGAAACTGCAGGCCTCAAAGCGAACTTGCGCATCAACTGCTTTGGCACCACCGCAGTTGCCGTGAAACTGGCAGTCCGTGAAACGAGCCGCGCCGTCCAGTACGGACGCCCCGCGACCAGCCTCTCCGATACCGCCTTGAAAGGCGATGCCATCAAACTGAATCGAGCCGCCTTGAATATCGGCGATCGGTCCAGCGGTGCCATCTCCAACAAGACGAGTTGCCTTCGCCCCGCCGACCCCCCACAGATGCAGCGTGCGATTGCGAAGTGAAATTCGTTCGTGATACACGCCCGGCGCGATCACAATTGTGGCGCCATCCGACGAGCCCGCAATAGCCTGTTGAATGGTTGCATAGTCACCGGGTACACGGACCGCGCCTCGAAGCTCTGCAGCCAACTCGCTGGTCCATGAACTTTGCAATGCATCGATCGACAATCCGCTGGTGGCACTCCCAAGAAAGGTGCCGTTGACGAATGCGACCATGGCTGCGCCAGCTGACACAGCAAGGGTGAACACACCCCACACCCGGCGCCGCCTAGCATCCGTTCGGGCTCCACTGCACACGACATGTTCGCTGATTGGTTCCATTCGTTGCCTCCTGCATGGCGCGGCATCGCCGCGCGGTCCACCGCGTTCACCCACCACCTGCATCGTTCTGATCTGAGTTCCTCCCACTCCGTCTGCCGGGCGCGACCCTCCTCGCGTCCGAGCATTCCATCCAATCCGACGGTTGAAGCCCCTCAGCTTCAACATGTTTTCTGGATTCGCCGTTCGTTCCCGCGTTCGGCGTTCCGTTCTGGCTCTGACGGGCCAACCCTCCGAAGGCCCGTCATGCATCACCTTAACCTTTCCATTCAATGATCGAAAATGCAAGTCATCCTTCAATAATTCTGCGGTTCTTCGTCACACAAATACGGAAGAAGTCGCTTGACAAGGGTTTCGGCACATACCAAGAGCGACTGAAGCCAGAGGCCAAGTTTTTGTGCAGAATCCCCATATGTGCCCTTGGCGTGGCTTGGTTCTTCGATGGCTGCCCTGTGCGATGCTTGCGCTCGTGCCTTGGTTGACGGGGTGCGAAGGTATTCCGCAGCGATTCGATAGTTACCCAATTCCTATGTCAACACGGGTCGTTGTGGACATGGGCCTGCGGAACGACGAAGCAAAGTGGGCGTGCATCGATTCGGCACACGATCAATATTTGATCCACTGGGCTTCGCTTGCGGCTGAAGATGCCACGCGCTTGAGTGACTCCATTCATGTGTTGTCCAATCCATTCGAGACGCAGAACCCTGGGGAATGGATGACCGATCTGAACACGGTGCAGGGTTTTGCACGACGCCATGCATCCATCATGAATCGAATGGAAGCACTCGATGAAGCGCTGCTGAATGATTGGGGGGCGTGCCTTGGACCTGCGTGGAGTGAGCCGATGGAGGATCTGCGTGTGAACCGCTCGATTGATCGCTGGCGAAATGTGGCCGAAGCCAATGGCCCTGCGATGATCGACCTGCGTTTGTTGTTGCCATCGTTGCCGCTTGATGATGCGCGGCGCACGCAACTGGCGGATGCCCTGCGAACCTATGCGCGGTCGCTTGCACCGTTGGCTCGCGCGGTGGCAGATGCCAAACTGCATGCGCCAGCTCAAGCCATCGAGTTGAGGCAGCGGTTGCTGGCCGCCGGTGAAAAGGTGGATGAGAAACTGGTCACGGAGCAGATACGCCTGCGTGTTCGCCGGGTGAATGATTCGGTGATTCGACTTGCGCTCTCCACTATTGAAGGCCTTCGGTCAACGCTGCCTGCCGAAACGCTTGATCGCCTGCGAGATGCGGTGGTGGATGTGGCCGATCGGCGGCGACCCCGCCATGGACAGGAGTTGCTCGCTGAAGTTGCCATGGAACTCACCACAATTCCCGCCGCCACGCGTGCGATTATCCGAACGGCCAACGAGGTGTATGAAACTGCCGACCGCGTTCTTCGTCAGCAGATCGCGGACATTGTCATGCGAGATCCCGAGGCCCCGGCTCTGAAGGACTTACGAAAGGAGCGAAACCAACTCCTGAAGTTCCTCAATGCACGCGTTCTTGAGGCCTTGCCTGAAGACATGCGAGTGTCCATGCAACGCATGCAGAAAGAAAGCCCTGACGAATTGCGCCGAACACTCGACACCATTTTTGATCCTGACATTGCTGCTCGATTGCAGCGAGGGCTTCCGGACCCCGATCCGATTCCGCCCACCCAGCGATTGCCCATTCGTAAGTCAAGCGATGCCCTTGGCCAACTCATGCCTTCAGACTTTGCGGCGTGGGCTGCCATTCGCATTCCATCTTTGGCCAAGGGCAATCCAGATCGCCAAGACCCCATGCGACTGCTGGTCAGTGACGCGCAGGAACGGTGGAACACTGTCTACACCGACAGCTTGAGTCGATTGCAGCCGATGCAGAAGCTGGTGGAAGAAGGCCTTCGTGACGAGAGCAGTCTTTCGGAATTGCAGCGGCGCATTCGCATGGCGGTGGCCGAATTGGATGCCGCACGATCACGCCTTCAACTGATTGAGGATCCGGTTCTTGCCGATGCGGCGGCCTTGATGGGGCTTGACTCGAATGACCCGCAGGTGGAGCGGCTGCGATTGGAACGCGCGGCGGAATTTGCGGGGCTTGGTTGGCGTGACATGCCGGTTCAAACACTCTTTCGCCTTGACCGAGAAGCCACGATCGACCTTGCCACCACAATCGAGGAATTGGAACTCAGCGATGCAAGCCGCGCCATTGCCGACATGGCGTTGGTTGACAGCAGCGTGCCCATTATCGAGAGTGCTGAATTGCTGCGTCAGGCGTGCGTGCAGGCGTTGCGAAGTCTGGTCTTGAATCTGAAGCGAGCTCAATTGCGCGGCGTAAGTGAAAAAGAAATGGGATTTGAAATGGGCAAAGTTGTCAAGAGTGGCATAGCAGCCATTGCCATGAGTGCCGAAATGCGCATGCGTGTGCAACGGGATCTCCTTGATGAGATTTGCGAGGCCATCTCGCCCGCCGAAGCCCGCTCGCTGCGTCTGGCGTATTGGCGGCGGGCCTATCCCGAACTCTTTCTTGAACGCAAGCCGCCCGCCCATGCGCTGGAACAACTGGCTCATGGACTTGCCATGAATGAGCAGGCACGGCTCCGTGCGGAAAAGATTCTGGAAGAACGACAACAACAGAATGATCGTGCGTTGCCCGCCATGATCCAGGCCCGCAAGCGATGGGTCACAGATGCCATGCGCACAAACCGCGACACACTTTCGCAGCTGGAGCGTGAAGCACCCGTGCTTGGAACGGTGCTGCGCATCCGCGAGGAAATTGACGCACGGGCCTTGCGAAAGCTTGCCATCCTGCACGGCGACGACCCCGTTGCGTGGAACATCGTGATCGACTGGGGGCGGGAACGCCCCGTTGCCTACGACGGCTTGCCTTAAGCGTCAACTTTTTTTGCAATCAGCAGGTAGTTGAAGCCGCGAAGAAAAAAGTTGCCGTCAATCGCAGAGCGGGCGTAGTCGCTTCGTTCCAGTTTGGTGTTGTGTCGCACCACACAAATAATGTCGATCATGGTGAACAGTTTCTGCATGCGCCCAAACAATTCAAAGCCAATCGGCATCAGGATTCCGCCCCCACCACCGACTTCGCCCCGCCGCTTTCTCCATGAATCGCTGACATACACCGCCGCATACCTGCGATTTTTGAGCGTGCGATGCAGTTCGTGCAGCACCTGATCCATGGCTTGGTAATAACCCTGTCCGCCATCGGCACCACCCGCATCCAACTTGCCAATGCACTGCGGATTGTCTGAATACTCAACATGCGTTGAATAGGGCGGATCCACAAATGCAAAGTCCACACTGGCATCAGCCTGCGGAAGATGCCGTGCATCGGCCTGACGAATGTCGTCTCGACCCGGCGACAGATCGAACCCCACACCACTTCGCTTAAGGTGTGTGCACACATCAAGCGTGGTGCCCGATCCACACATGGGGTCAAGCACCACATCACCTTCGCGGGTGTATCGCGTGAGCAATTGCCAAATGACCCACGACGGTGTTGCACCAACATAATCCTTGTCGCCCTGCACCGTAACGGTAAACCCGTCGGCGTCCACCATGTCAAAGTGCTGACTTGGATATTCCCACAGCGTGGTGGGCAACACTGTTAGCGGCGGTCGGCGCATCACGGTTTCGTTGATGCCAGCGGCCACTGCATCAGCACGGCCGGATCCGGGCGAGTCTTGATGACCCCGGCCGAGTGCAGCACATCGATCATGGCCTGCCACCGTGCGGGATTCATGCTGCCCATGCCGTGCTCGGCCGTCCACGGCGTAAGCAACAAAGGTTGCATGCGCTTGGCACCCAGATTCATGGCTTCAACAGCCATGGCTGGATTCAACGCCGCGATGCGAGGGTTGTATTGAGCGGGGTTTGCCATGTATCGCTGCCAGCCTTTCTGCATGGCTTCGACAAATTTCTTTTGCACTTCGGGTTTCATGCCATCTCGCCGAATGGCCACCACCGCGCTGTAGGGATCAAAGCCGATATCGCTAACCGAAAAAACTTTCACCGGAACTTTTTGAATGTCCATCAGCGGCGGCTCACTGGTCACGAAACATTGCTGCGCCAGTGTTGGATCGCTAAGGAATTGAGCGATGGCGCCTCCATAGGGAACCTGTTTGCGTGTTGAGGCTCCATAGGTGGCATCGACAAATTTCCAAATGGGTAACCCAGATTCAATCGCCAAGATCCCCGTGCCCTGCCAGACTTCCTTCAGCGTTTCCGGCGCACCCGCGGCGTGCACCATGATTCCATAGGGAGTGTGATCAAACACGCTGTAGATGGCCACCAGATCTCCACCCTGTTCTCGAAACTGCAAGAGTTGGTCGCCGCTCACAATGCCGGCATCGCAGACACCTTGCGCGATCATTTGTTGCACGGCGGCGCCGCCCGGATCCTTAATGATTTCGACTTCAAGACCCGCCTCGCGAAAAAGTCCATCAAATTCTGCGGCGTAGATGCCGCCAAACTCAGGTTCAGGAACCCAATTAAGTTGCAAACGGATCTGCACGAGCCCCGGTGCGGAAGTTGGGTCGTTGCACGTGGCCACCATCAGACATGTCACCAGAGCCAAAATCCATCGAATGGGTTTCATGATTCAATTCTCCTGTACGGCGCTGGCGTGCCACCTTCGTAACAGCAACCAGCCAAGACCACTGACGATACCGAATAAAAGGAATCCAACACACGCCGACAATCCCACCGCGGCAAAGACCAGATCGGTTCGTGCCTCTCGCATGCTGGACACGATCACAATGCCAAGCGGTGCCTGATCGCCCGCATACCCGGAGACAAATTCTCCCACCACCGCACCAATGACCGCAAGCCCTGCGGCCACTCGGCACCCGGTCACGATGGAGGGAAGACTTCCCGGCAATTCCAGTTTCCACCACCGTGCCAATCTTCCGGCGTGGTGAATGGCAAAGATCTCGCGAAGCCCAGGATCGGTGCCTCGCATGCCATCGAGCGTGCTAGCCAGCACCGGAAAAATGGCCACGATGCATGCCGCAGCCATGGTGCTGCGAAGTCCATAGCCAAGCCAGATCACCAGCAATGGCGCGATGGCGACAAGCGGCACCATTTGCAACAGGAGAGCGATTGGATAGAAACCTTTTTGCAATCGCTGGCTCGCGCCCAACAAACTTCCGGTGACCACGCCAATGAACACCGCAAGCCCAAATCCACCCACTGCAGCCATGGCGGTCTGCAACATTCCTGCCAACAATCTCGATTGCTCCTGCCAAGCGCTGCACAGAATTAACCACGGCGATGGCAGCAGGTAGCGCGGCAGGTTCCACACCTGAACGCCAATTTGCCACGCCGTGAGCAATGCCACCAGCACCAGCACTGGCGGCAGCATGGTGGTGAGTGTTCGCTTCATACGCTGCTCTCCTGCGAACCACGCAATTCGTGTTGCACGATTGCGCACAGACTTGCGAACTCCACACTTAAGCGACCCTCGTCGTCACGGCTTGGAAGCGAAATAGGAATCGCAGGCTGCAAAGATCCGGGGCGGCCCCGCAAAACCGCTACGCGATCGGAAAGCACAACCGCTTCCCCAATCGCGTGGGTGACCAGAATGGCGGTCGCGCCGCTCTCTCGCACCAAAGAAAGCAATTCATCTTCTAGGGCAAGCCGCGTGACTTCATCAAGCGAACCAAAGGGTTCATCCAGTAACAGCACGCGGGGCCGCGTGACCAGCGCGCGAGCCATCGCCACACGCATTCGCATGCCGCCAGAAAGTTGCGAGGGCATGCGTCGCTCCACGCCACCCATGCGCATGCGCTCCAGCATGGCTCTCGCCGCGTCCAATCGCTCACCACTGGCAACGCCCTCAAGTTCCAAAGGCAACGCAACATTGGCCAACACACTTCGCCACGGAAGCAGCCGTCCCTCCTGAAAACAGAAACCGATATCGCGTGGTCCTGGAATCCAATTCGCTCCCGAGGCACTATGAAATTCGATTGAACCTGAACTCAGCGCACGCAATCCACCGATCGCGCGCAGAAGCGTGGTCTTGCCTCCACCAGAATCCCCGACAATAGAAATGAATTCGCCCGGCAGAATGGTCAGTGACGCATGGCGTAAGGCCACCACATCACCAAAGCAAACGCACGCATTTTTCGCCCGAATGCCAAGCCCACGCGGCATGGATGCGTCACCACCCGCAGCCGTCGGAGCACCGATCGCAGGGATCACTCGACCTCAATTTCCACTTCGCACCCCTCGCCTGCGCGAGGCAACGCGGCCTTGATCTCCGCCTCCATGGCTTTGGGGTCTGCGTTGGTTGCAATGTAAACCAACGCGGTGATCTGATGCTTGGCCTCAACCTTATTGATGGCTTTCACTCGGCAACTGTGCGTATGAAAATAGTTCAGCACAATGGAATGGGCTTCCGCAAGATCTACCTTGGGGTGCACCCGGATTTTTATTCTCGCACTCAGATGACTGTCGAGCCACACAATCAGACCCCAAGAAAACGCGGTGACAAAAATCGCCGTCGCAAATTCGCCCAGTCCGCACGCCAAACCAATCAGCACCACCAGAATGGCCTTGCCGGTGATCTTGGGGTTTCGAAGAACCGTGCGAAAGCGGATCAATCCGCCAATACCAAAGATGACCAGCGCCATCGTGCTATCAACGGTGACCAGTTCCGCAACCACCGCTCCCACCATGCCAAGCAGAATCAGCGTCTTGCGTTCTTCCAGATCACTCAACGGATCCAAGCGGGTACTTCGCCGCGGATGGACGGCCAGAACCAGCGACAGCACAATGCTGAGCACCAAACCGATCACCAACCGCATCAGGAACCACGGGTGGGTGAATTGATCGAAACTGCTGCCAAGTCGCTCATGCGATCCAACCGCACTCTTTTGCGTCATGGCATCGAGAAGGCCAACCTCCCCACCGGCATACACCGCAGCCGCACTGGACATGGTCAACACAACGGTGAGCAGCAACTGGAATCGAGAGATCTTCATAGTGGTTCTCAGCGTGCAGGCTAACCTGCACGCTGGTCAGCCGCATAGCAACCCAAACCGAAGGCATCCAATGATTCCTGTTCGCATCGCTTCATTCACGTTTGCCGCTTCCTCGCTTGCTCTCGTGTGTTGCGTGGCACTGGCTTGCGGTGAAGGCAAGCCGCCTCGCAAGGATCGTCACAGGGATTCTGAAGTGTCGGCGGCTCAACCAACACAAGATGCACCCGCGGCCAATCCGTCCGATGATCCTGACACAAAGCATCACAAGAAAGATAAAGCGGACAAAGAGGACAAGACGGACAAACAAGACAAGAAGGACCATCAGTCCGACGATGCAGCCAACTCGGCATCTTCCACCGCTGGCAGTTCGACCCCTTCAGACGCAAAGGACTCCAAGAACGACAAGCGAAAGCACGATCACACCGTCAAGCCCACGGATGTTCAGTGGCTTCTGACGATGCACGGTGTGGATGGAAAGCCGCAGGGCATTTGGGCTTTGACCGGCGAAGGACATTTGCAAGGGCCAGTCAATGCACCACTGGCCGACGGCCCCGCAGGCGCGGCGCCCCATGATTTACGCGGGTTGACACCGCTTCCAGACGGCGGATTTCTTGCGATGAATGCTTTCATGAAGGACACCCGAATTCTGCACTTTGGTGCAAAGAATGATCAGGGCGTGTATCCGTTCATTGCAGATTTCGTCAAACAGGGCCCGGAAAATCCGGCGATGGTGCACGCGTATCAGATGGCCATTGGGCCAGATGGGCAGGTGTATGTCAGCAATCAAGACACCAATACCGTGACGCGTTATGTAGGACTTGGGCAACCCAACGCTGGCCAGCCGCTCTCGCCACCAGCGGCGTTGAGTCATCTTGCGGATTTAGCACCGGGCGTCATTGTGCCCAACGCCAAGAGCAGCCCCGAAGGCATTACGGAAGTACGAGGAATTGCTTTTGCACCAGATGGGTTGCTCTATGTCTGCGATCGCACGGGTGCGCGAGTGAGCGGGTACGACACCACTACGGGCCGCCGCATCAAGATTGTTGCCGACGCAAGTCATGGATTGAAACACCCGATTCAATTGGCTTTCACACCAGACGGCACAACGATGTTCATCGGGGATAACGGCGTTGATGGCGTGTTCAAAGTGAACCTTGCAAGTGGAGCGGTCGATCCCTTTATCAAGAAAGACGAAGGCGGACTCAAGGCTCCCTCGGCCATCGTGGTTCAGGGCAACTGGCTCTTTGTGGCAAGCCGAGAGGGGAAGAAAATTCTGCGATTCCACCTGAAGGATGGCAAGGCGGATGACAAGCCCTTTGCGGAATTGCCGGACAATCCTGAATTTCTGATGCACATTGGGGAGTAAACAGGGAACAAAATGGATTGTGAATTCTCATCCATGCATGGATGGACCTTGTCCGGCGGTTCGCTCAATCAACTGTGCCGTTGCTGAAAGTTGCTCACTTTGTTATCCTTGCCGCCCTCACAGGGAACGCTGTTCCCGGACGCAACAAAGGGATCCACACTTTATGAAGACTCGTTTTCACAAGAGCCTGTTGGCTCTGACCGCCATTGCCCTTCCCGCACTGTTTGCCATGCCAGCACTCGCTGGCGAGGCTGACATCAAAGTGCCATCGGTCGACTTGGCCAACTTCAAATTTGGCTCGATGATCATTCAGGGCAATTACCTGATGATGCTTGGCCTTCTTGTGTGCATTCTGGCTGCGGCGTTCGGGTGGTACCAGTACACACAGACCAAAGCGCTGCCGGTGCACAAGTCCATGGCGGATGTCTCCAACATTATTTGGGAGACTTGCAAGAGTTATCTCTGGCAACAGGGCAAGTTTCTGGCCGGCCTCTGGATTCTGATCGGTGCATGCATCTTTTATTACTTCGGATACTTGGAGCACAAGGACGGCTTCTCGATCTTTGTCATTCTGGCAGCGAGCGTGCTTGGAATTCTTGGTTCCTACGGCGTGGCGTGGTTCGGCATTCGCATCAACACCATCGCCAACAGCCGCACGGCCTTTGCAAGTCTGAAGGGTCAAGGCCTGCCCGTTCTCTCCATTCCTCTTCGCAGCGGCATGAGCGTTGGCCTGCTGCTGGTGAGCGTGGAACTTTTCTTCATGATTGTGATTCTGAAGTATCTGCCCACGGCCCTGGTTGGCCCGGCCTTTATCGGCTTTGCCATTGGTGAAAGCCTTGGCGCCAGCGCGCTGCGAATCTGCGGTGGAATCTTCACCAAGATCGCTGACATTGGTGCAGACCTGATGAAGATTGTCTTCAAACTTCCTGAAGACGATCCAAAGAATCCCGGCGTGATCGCGGATTGCACCGGCGACAACGCAGGCGATTCGGTTGGCCCAACCGCCGACGGTTTTGAAACCTACGGCGTGACCGGCGTGGCATTGATTGCATTCTTGGCCTTGGCGATTGGTGACACCGGCGCGTCCGGAGAGATCGTTTGCTCCAAACTGATTGTGTGGCTCTTTGCCATGCGTGCCCTGATGATTGTCACCAGCCTGTTGAGTTATTTCATCAACGAAGTCTGGAACGAATCCCGCTTCGGCACGAAAAAGGATTTCGATGAAGAGGCTCCACTCACCAGCCTTGTGTGGATTACATCGATCGTCTCCATCGCCGTCACCTTCGTGGCAAGTTATGCACTGCTTGGGCGATTCAGCGAGGTCGTGGTGCTTGCAGAACAGCCGGGTCTTCTGGTGAATGCTGCGGGTGATGCCTTGGCTGGCATCGCCGTGGATACCGCCACCTACACCTACCCCGGTCTCTGGTGGGTGCTCTCCATCATCATCAGCCTTGGCACGATTGCCGGCGCGCTGATTCCTGAGTTCACCAAGGTGTTCACCAGCACCAAGAGCAGGCATGTGCGAGAAGTCACCAATGCCAGCGCACAGGGCGGTGCAAGCTTGAATGTGCTGTCAGGATTCGTGGCAGGCAATTTCTCGGCCTTCTGGAAGGGTCTTGTCCTGGCATCCCTTATGGCACTGGGCTGGTGGGCCAGCAATCATCCAGACATCCAGGAGTTGATGCCTGACAAGTACGACTTTGCGGCACCCATCTTTGCCTTCGGCTTGATTGCGTTCGGATTCCTTGGCATGGGACCGGTCACGATTGCCGTGGACAGCTTTGGCCCCGTTACCGACAACGCTCAGAGCATCTTTGAGCTGAGCCAGATTGACAAGAAGCCAAACATTCGCGAGGAAATTAAGCGGGACTTTGGTTTCGAGCCAAATTTCGAAAATGCCAAGCATCTGTTGGAGAAGGGCGACGGCGCAGGCAATACCTTTAAGGCCACAGCCAAACCGGTGCTCATCGGCACCGCCGTTGTGGGTGCGACCACGATGGTGTTCGGCATCATTCTGATGCTGGACAAACTCTATGGAGATGTGGTCAGCAAACTCTCGATCGTTCGACCGGAAATCCTGCTGGGTCTGCTGGTCGGCGGCTCGGTGATCTATTGGTTTACAGGTGCCAGCACGCAGGCCGTTGTGACGGGTGCGTACCGTGCGGTGGTGTTCATTAAGAACAACATCAATCTGGAAAAGGCAACGGCCAGTGTGGAGGACAGCAAGGAAGTGGTCCGCATCTGCACCGTGTACGCACAGAAGGGCATGTTCAACATCTTTATCGTGGTGTTCTGCATGGCTCTGGCACTCCCCTTCTTCAATCCATATTTCTTCATTGGATACCTGGTGGCCATTGCGTTCTTTGGATTCTTTCAGGCCATCTTTATGGCCAACGCTGGTGGTGCATGGGACAACGCCAAGAAGATTGTGGAAGTGGACATGCGAATGAAGGGCACCGATCTGCACGCGGCCACCGTGGTGGGCGACACCGTGGGCGATCCATTTAAGGACACCAGTTCCGTGAGCCTGAATCCCGTGATTAAGTTCACCACACTCTTTGGTTTGCTGGCCGTGGAGATCGCGGTGCAGGACCAGGTGCAGCCGTACAAGAATTGGATTGGTGCGGTGTTCTTCGCCATTGCACTGGTGTTTGTGTATCGAAGTTTCTACTGCATGCGTATTCCATCCGACGCGAAGTGAGCGTTGTGAAACATTTCTAAAAACATCGCGGCTCGCTCCACAAGAGCGGGCCGCGTTTCGTATGAGCACCTTGAACCCTTCTATACTCGCATTGACATGATTTCCATTCGATTTCTTCTTAGTGCAGCCCTGGCCTGCGTGCTGTGTGCCAACGCACCCCTGATGCCTGAGGTCGTGAATCAGACTGGGAGCGCAACCACTCCGACTGCGGCGCCAACGGATTCCAGCGAACCGGAGATGCCAGGCTGGATTGCGCAAGGAATTGAGGATTACGGATCGATTGCCATTTTTACGGCCTTCGTCGTAAGCGGCATCGGTCTGCATTTCAGCGAAGACCTTGTTCTCATTCCTGCGGGATGGATCGCTGCAACGGATTGGTGGCTCTTCGCACGCTTCGCAATCGCCGCCTATTTCGGCATTGTGCTGGGCGACGCAGGCTGGTTCTGGATGTGCAGGCACTTTGGAACACGAGTGATGCACACACGATGGTTCAGGCGATTCTTTCACCCGCGGCGGCTGTTAGAAATCAAGTGGCAAATCGATGCTCGCGGTGCATGGGTACTGTTTGCGGCACGATTTATTCCGGGCACGCGCACTCCGGTCATCACCATGTGCGGCCTGTTGCATATGGCGTGGTGGAAATTCCTTCTGGTCGAATGTTTCTGCGTGATGATTTCTGCACCCATGCAGATGATGGTTGGGTGGCTTGGCTATCACGCCACGGCACACGCTGGCATCACCAGTCGCTTTCACCAGATCATGATCGCCGTGGCAGTGACGCTGACCATTGTCATTGGTCTGTGGCTGGTGCATCAATGGCTCGATGGCCGAAAATCAAAGCGCCGGCCACCGCGAGCCAGCGTTCGGTGGTTTCGAATCTTTGCGGTGCCCAGTGCCGCCCTTCGAATGTCTGCAACACCGTAAAGTGCACTGAAATGTCTGAGGAACCCCCGCATGGCTGACGACCTTTGGGTGCGAGTGAATCGGGACATGGCGGCAGGCAACACGCAGGCGGCTATTGCGACGGTTCGTTTGCACCTTAAGTTGCGGCCCAATGATTGTGAGGCTCTCAATCTTTTGGGCACGCTTCTGCAGGCGGCCGGTGAACATGAACAGTCGCTGCATCACTTAGCGCGTTTAGTTTCTGCTGCACCGGGTGTCATGGCCTATCGAAACACGCTGGCCAATGGGTTGTTCAGTGCGGGCCGAATCGCTGAGGCCATTACGCAGTGGGAGCTCATCTCGCAGATGGAGCCGTCCTACATGTTGGCGTGGCTCAGTCTTGCAGTTGCGTATGTGCAAGTGGATGACACCACCAAGGCCATTGAGGCGGGGCGGCGTGCCCACGCTTTGGAGCCAACTGCACCTGGAACCAGTGCGAATCTGGCCTTTGCTTTGGCTCGCGCGGGGCAACTGGATGAAGCAGTTGGCATAACGCAAGCGGGTGTCGCGGCCAATCCGGGCGAACTGAAGTTGCATTCAAGTCTGCTGATGCTCATGAATTACTTGCCAATCGAGCCGGGCGAGTTGGCAAAGGCGCACAACAACTTTGGCTTGATGGTGGAGCGCGTTGCCGGGCGCAGTTCAATGGATGGCGGCACGCTAAGGGATACGGCTGCGAAGAAGCCCGATCCTGCTCGCCCCATTCGCATCGGCATTCTTTCAAGCGATCTTCGAGATCACTCGGTGGGATTCTTTGTTGAGCCACTTCTCTTGCACGACGCAAGCGTTGCGGCCATCGAAGTGTTCTCTACGGCGACGCCGTCCAACACCGATGCCATGACAGCGCGCATTCGCACTGCGGTGCAGGCTTGGCATGCGTGCGCCGCGATGAGCGACGGGGCGATTGCGAAACTGATTCGCGAACGGAACATTGATGTCTTGCTTGAACTGGGTGGTCACAGCGAGGGCAATCGCCTTGGTGTGGTGGCACGAAAGCCTGCGCCGCTTATTGTGAATGCGATCGGCTATCCGCACTCGACTGGCATGAGTGCAATGGATTGGCGACTGGTGGATTCGATCACTGATCCGGTGGGAAGCGAGGCATTGAATTCGGAGCGACTCTTGCGGCTGGACCCCTGCTTTCTTTGCTACACGCCACCGAGTGATGCGCCGGAACCCGCCATGCCAAGCGATGGCTCGCCGATTACGTTTGGAAGTTTCAACAATGCAGCAAAGATTGGAAGTCAGACGGTGGAAATGTGGGCTGCCCTACTGAAGCATGTGCCCGAATCACGACTGCTGTTGAAATCACAGACACTTTCCGATTCGGCTGGTCGAAACTGGATCATCGAGCAATTCAGGAAGGCAGGCATCGAAGCCAGTCGATTGGAGTTGGTGGCGTACTCGAAAAGTAAAGAAGAACATCTGCGTCTCTATCAGCGAGTGCATGTGGCACTGGATACGGTTCCCTACAACGGAACAACCACCACTTGCGAGGCCATGTGGATGGGTGTGCCGGTGGTGTGTGTGCGTGGGCATCGACATGCGTCGCGTGTTTCAGCAAGTTTGGTGAGTGCGGTTGGGCACGCAGAGTGGATTGCGAAGGATGCGCAGGCGTTCGTAACAATTGCGGCGAGCCTGGCGGCGGATGCCAAGGCACTCACAACCCTGCGGGCCACGCTGCGATCGCACATGCAGCAATCGCCGCTGGTGGATGCAGCGGCGTATTCCAAGCGTTTCCATGCGGCTATTCGAAAGTGCTGGGGAGAGTGGTGTGGGCGGCGTGCGGTGCAGGAGTGAGGGGGCCACCTGCGGCGAATCACCCAGTTATTCACCGCACACCAAGCGGTAAATGACTTGCCCGCCGGCCGGTCAACGAGCGGCAGCGGCGAATCATCAACTGGATGCTGAACGGATTCAAGGATGTGTTGTCGACTTCGAAACACGCAATGCTGGCACAGTGCTCAACAGATACCGCCCTGATCTTCTCGCACGTATGCTTTCGGCGCGATCCTTGCTGTTTCGGCAGACACGCCGGCAAGGCCGATCGTTCCGGTGACGGCCGACATCGCCGAGTTGCGACTGCTTCATGGAGGCCCCACCGATGGATGAACCGCTGGATTGGAGCCACACAACATTTGAGGGAAACCGCCTGCGTCAGCGTGAAGCGTTTCGCGCTTTGTCGTTTCTTGAGAAGTTGACGCGGATCGAACAGATGAACGAGATCGCCCGGTATTTTGCGGCGAAACATGGAGCGATCGATTGTGACGGAAAAACACTTTCTCAACGCGCTGGAACCAATGCCCGCGTGCAGGAACACTCGCCGGAAGCGGAGCCTGGCTGAGCCAAGACGCCGCCTTGCGGTTTCGAGTAACGGAATCGGGGCGACAGGATTTGAACCTGCGGCCTCTTGGTCCCGAACCAAGCGCTCTACCAAACTGAGCTACGCCCCGCATCCAAATTTGCGCCCGAGGTCTGGTCCCCTCGCAGGCGAATCGGCAAGTCTACTCATCCTTGAGCGTCGCGTCATGCGGTGGTCGAAGCGTGACCGGGTGCCCACCGCTATCACACGGTAAACCGTGAGACCTCATTCTTGAGTTCACTGACCGATGCACGCAGTTCGACCGTGGCCTTATTGGATTCGTCCACGGCACCTGCAGTGCGGCTGGCTCCGTCAGAGAGCCGGGACATGGCCGACCGAATCTGCTGCGCGCCCTGCGTCTGCGCTTCCATTCCTTGAGCGACACTGCCGAACCTGGCTGAAATCGCTTGGACCGACGTGATGATCTCGCCGAGCTTTTCCGAGACCACACCAATTTCGCGAACGCCCCCGCTGACATGATCTGAGAAGTCGCTCATTTCCTTCACCCCTGCGGTCACGCTCTTCTGCATCTCCTTCACCATCCGTTCAATGTCAAGCGATGCCTCGGCAGTCTGATCCGCAAGTCGCGTGATCTCGCGAGCCACCACGCGAAATCCCAGCCCGTGCTCGCCCGCCTTCTCCGCTTCGAGCGCAGCATTGATCGAAAGAAGATTGGTCTGATCCGCAACCTTGACCACAGTCGTGATCACGCTGGTAATGCTCGCCGCTCGCTCGCTGATCTTGGCCAACTTTCCGCTAATCGATGCCGTGCTGGCGTCAAGAGTGCGCATCGTGGCGTCCATCCCTGCGAGATCTTTGCGGCCTTCCACTGCCTTCTCGCCGGACTTCGCCGCAAGGGTGTTCACTTCGGCCATGGTCCGCGAGAGTTCTTCGCTGGTTGCTGTGATCTCTGTAACCGCTGAGACCGCATCGCTGGTCGTGCCTCCAAGGTCTGCAACAACCCGCTGTTGTTGGGCGCTGGTTGCCTGGATGGCGGATGCAATTCCATCCAAGGTCACCGATGAACCTTGAATGCGCGAAATCAAACCACGTAAGTCGTTGGTCATGGTCTGAATCGCGTCGAGCAGTGAACCAGTTTCATCGTTGGAATGCTCGCCGACGGTGGCGCGAAGATCTCCGCCGGCGACTTGCCGAGCAACCGCAACCGCCGTTTGCAGCGGACGGGAAATGCTTCTCGCAACCACCATCGCTGTCAACGCCACGCCGAGCACCGTTGCAAGTGACAGCCAGAGAATCGTCTGGCGTTGATTGCGAATCTCGGCAAAGGCCTCGCTGGAATCTTGTTTCACATTCATGCCCCATCGATAACTTGGCAAGTAGCACCACGCGGCGACGACTTCATTGCCTCGGTAATCCTGAACCACGCCATCACCCCGCTGTCCGCTTGCGGCAAGTTGAGAGCCGCGACCGGCACCCCCACCGAGGGGAATCTTCATTTGGAACGCCGCATCCATTGAATGCCGAAGTGGCGCCGTGATGCGCACGCTGTCGCCAAGTTGCTCACCCACCACAATCTCGCCGGTTTCACCCAGCCCGCTCATGTTCGACAGCACATGCCAAACTCTCTCTGCTCCAATTCCAGCGGCTAAAACGCCGATGACGCGTCCATCAGCAAGGATCGGACTGGTCACAAATGCAATCGGTGCCTTCGGATCGGTATAAGTTTGAAACGCGGTCAGATCGGTCTGGAGTAAAGCCTTCGATCGAAGGCATCCACTTGCAAGTTCGGTGGTCGACAGAGGAGCGGCGAGCACCGAGGCCGACACTTTGAACTCTGGAGTGAGTGAGTAGCGAATCGTTCCGGCCGCATCGAGCAGCAGAAATTCAAGGTAGCCAAACCTGGCGGCGATGTCGCCGATACTCGCCGTGGCCTCAGCCGCCCGCGCGGGGTCCCCCGAGAGGATGGCCTTCATGCCACTGATGACAATGGGACCCGTTGCAAGCATGGTTGCGTCTGCGATCCGCTCCACCGCATAGGTTTCAAGTTCGTTGGATCGTTCAGCCGCCAGTTGAATGAGGTTGTTTCGCACCGCCTCCTCTCGAGCATGGGACGCACTACGGGCTGTAATCGTTGTCAGCACAGCACAGGGAACAAGCGAGATAACGAGGAACCAAAGCAGAAGACGACCGGCGATCGAGCGACGGACTCCAAACTTTGCGTGCGCAGCGGGCATGTCGGGACTCATGGTGCCGCCCACTTTCCGCCCCATCCTTGGTAGAGATCGTTCACGAATTCCTCCCACTGCTTCCGCGTTCGTGTCATCGGAAATGGAACAGGTCGCACGGCGGTCTTGCTGGTCCACACAATGTCGAACTGCCCATCGTGTCGAATTCGCCCAATGGAAACGGGCCGCCAGGTGTGCTGCGTGGCCGGGTCAACGGCAATGATGCCCTCCGGTGCATTGAGACTTTGATGTCGAATGGCATATCGAACCTGCTGCACATCAGTCGTCCCCGACTCTCGCACCGCTTGCGCCCACAGCATCACACTGTTGTACGCGGTGCTCATCACATCTGAGACGGATCGGTCTTGACCATATCTTTCTTTAAACGCGCGAACGAATTCCCTATTTTCAGGTCGATCGATGCTCTGGAAATAATTCCATGCGGCATAGGTCCCCACGATGTCCTCACGCGAAATCGATCGAAGTTCATCTTCAGCGAGCGCGAAGGTCAGCACGGGCGTCTGGTCGAGACGGATCCCGGCCTTGCGAAGTTCCTTTGCAAGTGCCAGTGCTGAATCACCCACCACACTGCTCAGTACGACATCCGGCTTGGCCGCCGCAATCGCGCGGGCCGCTGCCGCCAAGTCGGTACTGCCAAATGGCACATACAACTCACCCACACGCTGGGCACCAAGTCCAGCAAGCTGATCGCTAATGATTGCATTGACACAGTGAGGCCAGATGTAATCAGAACCAATCAGGAAGAATCGCTTGGCGCCAAGTTTTTCGTTGCACCATTGCACCGCGGGCGTGATCTGCTGATTCGGCGCCGCCCCCGTATAGATGACGTGGTCAGATTGCTCTAGGCCCTCGTAGGCCATCGGATAAATCAAAAGGTGATCGAGTTTCTCAAAGACTGGTAGCACGCTCTTGCGGCTTGCACTGGTCCAGCACCCAAAGACCACACAGACTTGTTCATCGACAATGAGGTGTTGGGCCTGCTCGGCAAAGCGAGGCCAATCGGATGCGCCGTCGGCAATCAACCACTCGACCTTCCGACCGAGGAGCCCACCGGATGCGTTGACTTGCTCGAGCGCAAGCACCTCAGCGTCGATCATCGAACTCTCGCTGACCGCCATGGGACCGGTTTGTGAGTGAAGAATCCCGACAACGATCGGGTCACGATTCACGATCAGATAGTCGAAGGCAAGCCAGGCGACCAAGCCAATCCCTGCCACCGCCATGAGTGCGTACTTATTTCGAAACGAAGCCATTTTTCGGAGGATAGCAATCGCGTGAGTTAGGATTGCATGTGCACTTCTGCGAAAGAATCGACCGCAAGGTCACGTGCAACAACAAACGATTCACGCCATCAACACACACTTGAAAGGGCCGGTTCCGAATGAATGATGAAGCAACAAAATCATGCATCGAGTGCAAGGGGCTGTTGCGAGCCGGGTGCTCCGAACACCTCATGCATTTTCGATTGTTGTCACGACAAGTGTTGCGTCTAAAGAATTCGAAGCATAGCCAACCACATTCACAAGAGGAGTGACCCCATGAGTCAGGCTCGCGTCAGTCTGTTTGTATTCGGTCTTTATATGTTCTTCGCACCCGGGCTTGGTTTCATTTTGATGCCAAGGCAGATTCTGCACCTCTTTGGATTGACAGCCGGAGACGATGTGTGGATTCGGGTTGTGGGCGTGCTGGCCTCCATCATTGGCTTTTATTACATCCAAGTTGCACGCACGGGACTGGATCGCTTTATCCCCTGGACTGTGGCTGGGCGTTCATTCGCTGCCGCCATGCTGGTGATGTTGGTCGTACTCAACATGGCTGGCCCGGGTCTCTTGTTGTTTGCCGCCATTGACCTCACTGCGGCCGCGTGGACGTGGGTTGCACTTCGCTCCACAAAGTAAAGCTGCGTGGATTCACGATGTGCGGGCTGCTGCATTAGACGAATAGGGATTCGACACCCTTTCACTGCGCCTACCTCGGCCTGAATTTCCAGTCACTGGTGGTCGCTTGATCTGCCCATCGACGCATGTCGCGAAGCTGGTCCATTGGCACAAGTTCCACGCCGCCATTCACGGTTGCCACCGCGCTTTGGTCGTGCCAGCGAGCACTCACATTGCCACTGCTGTTGGCAAGCGTGTCGTCGTATTGTGTGTTCCATTGTGGCCCGAGCCACTGCGGGCTTTCGAGGCGAAAGTAACCCTCCCGCACCGCGCCAGAACCGCACGCGTTCTGATTGGTTCGGCTGCTGGCGAACACGATGATGCGTTCCGGATGCTTGATTCCCGAAAGGCGTGATGCGTAGAACTTGTAAAAGGGGTTTGGCCTGCCACCCATGTCCGAGTCCATGAAGCCGTAGCGTTCCTGATCGCCGCCAACCCACATGGTGTTCATGCCGAACGCCGGATACAGGCTGCCGAAGTACAGCTTCTTCATCAGATCACCACGGCTGCATTCATCCACCTGCGACAATTCGCTGTCTATGGCAAGGTGATGTGCATCGTGGTCGAGATACTTCGAAAGGCGATAGGGCCATCTCGCTACAACGGCGCGATGACTGCCATACACGTCTGCCGGAATCGGCTCGCCATCCTCATAGAATGCCGGCAAAGGATTCAACGGCGCCATGCCGTAGAAGCCGGGCAGCAGCCATCCCTTTTGATCCGTGGCGTAATGATTCCACGCTGTGATCACGCCCCGCAGTGCGGCCAGCTCGCGAATGGAACCAGTCTTGTTGCGCACCCTGCCGAGTGCAGGGACCGCCAAGCCCACAAGAAGCCCGATGATCGCGATCACGACGAGCAGTTCCACAAGTGTGAAAGCCCTCCGCTGCGCGAATTTGTGATGCTTTGGTGGATTCAGCAAGGCAAAGAGTGTACGCTTATTGCCACAAACAATGCGTATCGCACTGCACATTTTCCTTGTCGTCGCATTCGCCGCACACACTTTTGCCGACACTTTTGATGTGCTGTTTGACCAGCCCCAGCTTGATCGGTGGATGTATCCATTCAATAGCACGCCCGGCACCCGGGCGACCATGAGCGTGTTTGGAAGCGATCGCGAGGTGCCCTCGCAATTCGATGCGCGGGATGGGCAGATCCTTCTGGCATTTGAAACCGATCTGGCGATTCCACGAGGTGGAAGTGCGGCGGGGTATCGCGTGACCAGCGCCGAAGTGACGCTCCAGGTGCAGAACAATTTGGTGTTCAACTACGACCCAACTCCAGATCACTGGACCACGTTCTTGCCAAGCACCGACTCGCGGCGCACCGTGGACGGCGATAGTGGTCAGCCAGTCGAGCTCTTCGGCGTTGGGTTTCGCGGCGGCCACTCAGCCGACACCTTCGCCGAAGGAACCGTGTTCGCTCAGGGCGGGCTGAGCTATTTGAATCCCGGCGTGCGCAACGCGTTCGCCGCGGAGGTGGACGTTGACGGTACGCCGAGCGATGTTTCAAATAATCCGCGGCTTGGGTTTCAGGCGCGGAACTTTGCCACTGGCACCATCAGCGGTTTGGCCGCGGGTGCCTTGGTGCCCGGTGACAGCATCATGCACTTTGAAGTTGATGTGAATGATCCCGGCATTCAGGCCTACCTGTGCCAGGGGCTGCACGCGGGTCGCGTGTTCTTCGCCGCCAGTGCACTCACTATTGTGCAGCAGCAGGGCGGCTCGTTTCCAGTGTTCTATTCAAAGGAAAATGGCTTCGTCGTTCTTGGACTTGCACAGGCCGCCCAATTGCACATTGAAGTTGAAACGGTTCCCCCCTGCGTGGCTGAAGATCTTGACTGCAGCGGTGTGGTTGACTTCGGCGACGTGGCGCTGGCATTGATCGAATTTGGTCCGTGCACCTGCGCGGCAGATCTTGACGGCAGCGGAATGGTCGACTTTGGCGATATTGCTCTGATCATGCTGGGTTATGGTTGAACGGACTCGGCGACGTCGCGGCTCCGTACCCGCTCGAAAAAAGAACATGGAGTGATGCAAGGGATTCGACGCCCGCGAAACGAAAGAGAGCGCCACCCGAAGGGTGCCGCTCTCTTACAGTGCAGTGGGCGGAGAGGGATTCGAACCCCCGAAGGCTAAGCCAACAGATTTACAGTCTGTCCTCGTTGACCACTTGAGTATCCGCCCTGATTGTCCCCCCGACGTGAATCGCAGGGTAGCCACCACGCGGAGAGTCGGCAATGCATTGCACTTCGGGCGACTTGTGGCGGTACTTTGGTGGCTGTGCAATCGCCTTCGCTCCATGATGTGAATGCTCGCGTTCGTGCGGTGGCCGAGGCCATTCAATCACAGCTCGAACCGCATCCGGGGCTCGCTCATCGCAATGCCCACGCACATATTTGGCTGGGTATCAACACCATCTTTGGCGAAGATTGGCGGGATCGCGCACAGTTTTCCTGCGTGATGCAATGTGTCGAGTGGATTCACACGCATCCCAATGATGATTACGAGAACTTCCCGGGGCCCATAGAGTTTCGCACAGTGGTCGAGCGAGGCCTGCTCTTTGAAACGGAAAGCGATTGAATTTCCGCGGCAGCACCCCCCACTTTCATTCATGTTTCACATTCAGCGCCCCCACTTTCACTTTTCACGCTCAACTTGGCGTCACGGGCTCAATGCGCTTTGCGAGTCAACGGCGCACGCCAACTCTCGCGGTGCCCGTTGACTGCACCAGTCAACGCTGGCTTGTGCCCCTGATCTTGCGCGGCTTCGCGAAAGCACTCAAAGGTGGTGCCGTTCAGATACTCGTCGAAACTTTCACGCATGCTCACCAGCCGATGATGCATCGGGCACGGTGACCCGGCCCCACAAATGCCGCCACCAAATGGACACGTTCGGCTGAGGTCTTCTCGTTCAAAGAGTTGGTGAACCTGCCGCAGCGTTGTTTCCTTTGGCGGTCGCGACAAGGCATAACCCCCGCCGGGCCCTGGCGAACCGGTGACCAATCCCGCTTGCGAAAGTTCCGTCAAAAGTTTGGCCACCATGGGTCGTGGCAACGCTCGATTGTCCGCAATCTGCACAGACGAAAGCCGGGTCTTGCCGCCATCCCACACTTCTGCAAGACGGCTCATGGCCGAGATCGCTCGTTCAGTTTGCTTGCCGTACATGGCAAATGGGATACCGGAAACCGGTTCAAGAATCAAGAGCGGGATATCCGAATTATGACCGCTTTGGATCAGACCATGCACTTTGCAGCACAAAATGCCTCAAATTCACTCCCCCGGCCTGTTGCTTTCGAAATACAGGGGCCATTCCCCTACTATGGACGAATGCGGAACACCTTCCTGCCTTTTTGCAGGCCAAACATCACCGAAGAGGACATTGCCGCCATCAGTGAGGTGCTTCGAAGCGGTTGGATTACCACGGGGCCAAAAGTTGCTGCACTTGAGGATGCGTTCGCCACGCGAACCGGTGCCGTACATGCAATCGCTGCAACCAGCGGCACGGCGTTGATGCACCTTGCCTTGAAGGCACTCGGCGTTGGACCCGGTGACGAAGTGGTGGGTCCAAGCATGACCTGGGTGAGTACGCCCAACATGGTCGAGTTGCTTGGCGCCACGAATGTGTTTGTAGATGTGGATCGCGACACACTCCTTGCAAGCCCTGATGCCATCGCCGCAGCGATCACGCCGCGCACGAAGGTTGTCATACCAGTGCATTACGCCGGTGCACCTGTAGACCTTGATGGCATTCGAGCAATCTGCCGCGCCAAGGGCGTGACACTTTTGGAAGACGCCGCGCACGCCATTGGCACGCAGTACAAGGGTCGCGAGATCGGCGGAACCGACTCCGCGATTTTCTCGCTGCATCCGATCAAGAACATCACCAGTGGCGAGGGCGGCGTGCTCACCACCAACGACGCCTCCTTGGCACGCACGGTGCGTCGCCTTCGATTCCATGGTTTGGAATTGGATGCGCACGATCGCGCTCAACAAGGTCGAAGCCCCACCTCAGAAGTGCAGCAACCCGGCTTCAAGCAGAACTTGCCAGATATGAATGCCGTGCTGGCGTTGCGTCAGTTGCCCCGGCTTGATGCGTTGATCGCACGCCGCGAAGCGATCAGCCAGCAGTATCGCACTCATCTTGCAGAAATCGACGGCATTCTTCCACTGGCCGATCCTGCGTGGAGTCATCGGCACGCTCGCCACCTTTTTGTGGTTCGAGTGGACGAACGAAAATCCGGAATGGAACGCACGGAATTGATGGAGGGCTTGAAGGCCAGAAACATTGGAACTGGAATTCACTTTGTTGCCAGCCACACGCATCGTTGGTATCGAGAAAACCGAGGCCAGTGGATGGGCCAGTTGCCCAACACCGAATGGAACTCCCAACGCATCTGCACCTTGCCTATGTTTCCGGATATGCAAGACGCTGATGTGATGGATGTGATTCACGCCATCAAGGAAACGCTGGCCAACACACGCGGCCGCGTGGCGGTGGCTGGAGGTCTTCGATGAATTCGTCCGTCAGCATTGTGATTCCGGTCTACAACGAACGGGAAAACCTTCCGGAGTTGGTGCGTCGCACGCTTGCGGCGGGTCGCGCGCTGGGTCGCCCGTGGGAACTGCTGTTGGTAGACGACGGAAGTCGAGATGGCAGCACGGAGATGTTGACTGATTTTGCACAGGCGTATCCCGGTGAAGTGAAGGCGTTACTGCTGTATCGAAACGCCGGACAGCACAATGCCATTCTGTGCGGATTTGCCAACGCCCACGGTGACATTCTGATCACGCTTGATGCGGACCTTCAGAATCCACCTGAAGAAATCGGGCGGATTGTGGCCAAGATGGATGAGGGCTTTGATGTGGTGGGCAGCGTTCGCAGTGATCGCAAGGACGCTACGTTTCGAAAACTCTTTAGTGGCATGGTGAACCTGATGGTGCGGCACTCCACCGGGGTGATCCTGCATGACTATGGATGCATGTTGCGCGGGTACCGACGCCAAGTGGTTGATGCGATGCTGACCTGCCGAGAACGAACCACATTCCTTCCGGTATTGGCCAATCTGTTTGCCAAGCGCGTCACAGAAATTCCGGTCAGTCATGCTGAGCGTTCCGCTGGCACCAGCAAGTATTCATTTATGAAACTGATCAATCTGCAATTTGATCTGCTCACCTGCATGACCGCCGGTCCACTTCGCCTGCTCTCGTGGATGGGTCTTGGCATTTCGTCTCTATCGATTGTGTTTGGTGCCCTGCTGCTGGTGCTTCGCTTTGCCTACGGCTCCGAATGGGCCGGGCAGGGAATTTTCACCCTGTTTGCCGTTCTGTTCTTCTTCGTCGGCGCTCAATTTGTGGCGCTGGGATTGATGGGCGAATATGTTGGCCGAATTCATAGCGATGTGCGAGAACGCCCCCGCTACATTCTCGATCGGATCGTGGGCGAAACACTCGGCGAACCCACTCGCACGACGCACGACCGCGTTCACTCCTAAGGAAACCCATTCATGCGCACCATTGTCTTTGCATATCACGAAATCGGCGCCGCGGCGCTTCGGGCAACGCTTCGCAATCAACTCGATGTGGTGGCGGTGTTCACGCATCGAGACGATCCCAACGAGGGCAGTTGGTACGCAAGCGTGGCGCGACTTGCAGCCGAACATGGCATTGCGGTGCATGCACCAGAGAAACTCGATCATCCAATCTGGATTGAGCGCATCAAGGCCATGAAGCCTGAGTTGCTGCTGAGTTTCCATTATCGAAATTTGATTCCCAAGTCCGTTCGAGCCTTGTTCCCAGCGGGCTGTTTGAACTTACATAGTTCGCTGCTTCCAAAGCATCGAGGGCGTTGCCCCATCAACTGGGTTCTGGTGCATGGAGAAAACGAAACCGGCGTCACGCTGCATCACATGGGGGACAAGGCCGATACCGGCGACATCATTTCACAGCGACGAGTCGCCATTGCCGCGGAGGCCGATGCCCGTTCGCTCACCTATCAGTTGGCCCGCGAAAGTGAAGCGCTGCTTGATGAGACGTTGCCTCTGGTGAAATCAGGCAAGGCTTCGCGAACACCGCAGGATGAAAGCAAGGCAACCGTGAATGGTCGTCGCGGTGCAGAGAATGGCGAAATCGATTGGAGTTGCAGCGCGGAATCCATTCACAACCTCGCTCGAGGCGTGGCACATCCATGGCCTGGCGCCTTCACCTTTGCCAGCGGCCGCAAATTTATTGTGTGGAAGAGTGCTATCGCACGCGGTTCCGGCGCACCCGGCGAAGTGCTGTCGCTGAATCCACTTTCAATTGCGTGCGGCAATGGGGCAATCGAAATTATTCAAGGGCAATCCGCCGACGGCTTGTGGGCAAGCGGCGAGCAACTGGCTCGCGAAATCAATCTGGTTCCAAAAATGAAACTCGGCAAGGGTTCCGTTGGCACCAAGAGTTCCAAACCAACCCGCGTGCTGATTCTTGGCGTGAACGGGTTCATCGGCAGCCACCTGAGCGAGCGAATCCTGCAGGATCAGAACTATGAAGTCTTCGGAATGGATCTGAACTCAGACAATTTGGGAACGCTGATGGATCATCCGCGGTTTCACTTTGTCGAGGGCGACATCAGCATCAACCGCGAATGGGTGGAATTTCATGTGCGAAAGTGCGATGTCATTCTTCCGCTGGTCGCCATTGCCACGCCGATCGAATATGTGCGGAATCCGCTTCGAGTGTTCGAACTGGACTTCGAAGAAAATCTTCGCGTGATCCGCGACTGCGTGCGCTTTCAAAAGCGTCTGGTCTTTCCAAGCACCAGCGAGGTGTACGGCATGTGCACCGATGGAGAATTTGACGAAGAGACCAGCACCTGCGTGACCGGCCCCATCCATCGGCAGCGATGGATCTACTCCACCAGCAAACAATTGCTCGATCGAGTGATCTGGGCCTACGGCTTTCAGCGCAACTTGCAATTCTCGCTGTTCCGCCCCTTCAATTGGATCGGCCCACGGCTGGATTCACTGGACTCCGCTCGCATTGGAAGCAGCCGCGCGATCACGCAATTGATTCTGAATCTTGTTGAAGGCACGCCCATTCTGTTGGTGGATGGTGGTGAGCAGAAGCGATGCTTTACCGATGTGGACGAAGGCATCGAGGCGTTGTGGCGAGTGATTGCCAACAAGGACGGTGCGTGCAATGGCCGCATCTTCAACATTGGCAATCCGGTGAATGAGGCCAGCATTCGCGAATTGGCCGAAATGCTGGTGGAAGCCTTCGATCGCCATCCGTTGCGAAACCTATATCCACCCTTCGCAGGCTTTGCCGAAGTGGAAAGCACTCGGTATTACGGACAGGGCTACGAAGATGTGCAGCATCGTCGCCCCAGCATTCGCAACGCCAAGACTCACCTTGGCTGGGAACCCACGATCACCACGCGTCAAAGCGTCGAGCGAACGCTCGATTGGTTTCTGCGGCAGCATGCCAAGAGCAATGGACTGACCGTATCGGGAACGGCCACTCCACACGTTCGAGCAGCCGCCACGACCGCCGCGGCACACAAGCGATAATGAACGCGTGAGCATTGGACTTCGTATTGATGTGGACACTTTTCGCGGCACACGCGACGGCGTGCCACGTCTTCTGCACACGCTTACGAAACGCGGCATCCGGGCCACGTGGTATGTCACGCTGGGGCCGGACAATATGGGTCGGCATGCGTGGCGATTACTGAAGCCTGCCTTCGCAATCAAAATGCTTCGCTCCGGCGCGCCAAGCCTGTATGGCTGGGAAATTTTGTTGCGAGGAACGCTGTGGCCGGGGCCAGTGATTTCGGATCATCTGGCTGACACGCTTCGCATGCCTGAAAAAGCCGGGCATGAAGTAGGCGTGCATGCATGGGATCACCACCGTTGGCAGATGGGTGCCGATCGGCTGAGTCTGGCGGCGATGCAGGACGAACTTTACAAAGCCATCGAAGCGTTTGAACGCGTGTACCGCCGCCCACCCGAAACCGCTGCGGCTCCGGGCTGGCGGCTGGATGAACGATTGCTTTCATTGCCAGCCTCCCATGCCTTTCGCTATCGAAGCGACGCTCGCGGAATCGCTTCGCCATTTTTCCCGATGGTGAAAGGCACCGCGTTGACGCAATTGCAAGTCCCGGTGGACTTGCCCACCTACGACGAGGGAGTTCGTCGCGAAAGAGATGCGGACGCAAAGTGGAACGCGTCTCTTCTTGCACGGATGGCCGACAACAAACCCCATGTCCTCACCATTCACGCGGAGTGCGAAGGCGGCGTGAAGGCGACCTTGTTTGAGCAATTTCTTGATTCCGCGATCGCTGCCGGTCACACCTTTGAGCCACTCTGTGATTGGCTCAAGCAATTTTCCTCGTATCCCACGGGACATGTGAAACGAGGCGCGATCGCGGGTCGTGAAGGATGGGTCTGCGTTGGCGCTGCACCCTGATCGCGCCATCCTCTCCGGGAGTATCCGCAGAACGCCTGATCGGATTGCATCGCATAAACTCGCCGAGTGATGAGCCAGAGGAGGTTGTGGATTCAGGTCGGCTTGATCTTTGTGGTGTTGTATCTCGCCCTGCTATGGGCTCGACCCATGGTGACGCCGGATGAAGCTCGCTACGGCGCCATGGCCACCGAAATGCTGGCCAGCGGCGAGTGGTTCAAACTTCGCATGCTGGGCTTCACCTATTTTGAGAAGCCACCGTTTGGCACATGGTGCATCGCGGCAAGCGTGGCCACCTTTGGGCACAACGCCTTTGCCATCCGACTCCCATCGGCAATCGCATCACTGATCACCGCCCTTGCTGCAGGCATGGTGGCTTCGAAAATGACTTCGCGACGAGTCTCCGCGCCACTGGCTGCCATGGTGCAACTCACGATGGTGTTTCCTATGGTCATTGGAACGGTTGCGATTTTCGACTCCATCTTTACAGCGTGGACCACGCTGGCCATTGCATTCTTTTTTGTTGCAACAGAATCCACTCACCGACCGCGTGCGGCGTGGCTAGTGGCCAGCGGTGTGGCGGCCGGGTTGGCTTTCTTGACCAAGGGTCTGTTGGGACTAGCCATTCCCGCGCTGGCTGCGTTTACTTATCTGTGCTGGCAGAAGCGATGGCGTGATGTGTTCACCATGCCGTGGCTTCCACTGCTTGGGGCAACACTCTCCGCTGGCCCGCTCGCATGGAAACTGCATCAGAGTGAACCTGAATTTTGGAATTACTTTGTGCTTGTCGAACATGTCCGGCGATTCGCGTCTCCCGATAGCAATCAGCACCTGCAACCGTGGTGGCTTCTGTCGGTGGTGCTACTTGGTGGCAGCACATTCTGGATCCTGATTGCCCCTCGCGCATGGAAAGCACTCCGCGGCCACCTGGCCCTGCGGAGCGGGCTACGGTTTTGCTGGTGCTGGATCGTTCCACCACTCTTGGCCATGAGCCTGAGCAAAGGGAAGTTGCCTACTTATGTCTTGCCACTCTTTCCTGCAATCGCTGTGATGTTGTCCATCGGACTGTTGCAGTGGCGAGAGGGAACTTCCACGTCTCGTGACCGTGCGACATGGTGGGTTCAATGGATTGTGCGATGCTTGGCGGTGGCCATGTTTGCATTCGCCCTAGCGGATTGGCTCCATTGGGGGGCTCCAATCCTTTGGCTCGATCACTCCACCACCCGATGGTTTCTCTTTGGAATTGTGTTCTTGGCGTGGTCGTGGCTTGACGAGTTTGCACATCAAGCAACCGCGGCTGTGCAATGGCTGGTGCGAACCGCATGGGTCGCCGTTCCGTTGTTGGCCTGCGTTCACGTGTTCATGCCCACTGCACTGCTCTCCCCCACCAAGGCACCATGGGACATTCTGCAACAAGCGGAAGATGCCTTACGAAATTCCATTCGAGTGGTGGCAATCAACCCAATGGGACATTCCATCGGTTGGGTTTCCGGTCGAACGGACATCGTGATTCTGGGTGACCCTGGTGAATTTGACAATGAACTTGGAATTCCCCAAGAGTCTCAGCGACTGATCAGCGTAGAACAACTGGGCAACCTGTTACCGCAATGGCTCACAGAAGGATCCGTCACACTCGCGTTGGGAACAGATCGTGCGGCAGGCCTTGCCAAACGATTTTCAACGCAGGTGCAATCCCAGTTGACCGATCGAAGTCTTACCGTGCTGACGCTGCGATCCATCACTGTGGATCCGGATACGCACTCCACACAGCCTTGATTCGATGAAGGCGTTGGAGAAAAATCTCGACCAAGTCGGGATCAAATCCCTTGCCGGACTCTGCCGTAATGGTCTCCACCACCTTGAACTCCGGCCACGGTTCTTTGTACGCGCGGCGACTGCTCAACGCATCAAACACATCTGCAATGGCCACAATGCGTGCAAACAATGGAATGTCATACCCCTTCAGCCCCTTCTCTGGCAGTGGCATCTCAAGCAGGCCAACCACATTGTCAGCCACCGTGGAGTAATCCACCGCTCCGGGATACCCGCAGCCGTCCCATCGCTCATGATGATGCAAGGCCACTTCGCGTGACGCCTCGTCTTGCGGAGATTTTCCAGGAAGCATGGCCGCTGCCAACACCGTGTGGTGTTTCATGGACCGGTATTCCTCATCGGTGAGTTTCCCGGGCTTCTTCAAGATGGCATCGCTAATTCCGACCTTGCCAATATCGTGCAGCATGGCCGCCGTTCGAAGCGAACTGCGAGCAAATTGCGCATCTTCATCTCGCACGCCGTGACGATGTGCCCAGCCATCGAAGAGTTCAAGGCTAATGCCACTCACACGCCGAACATGCGCGGCGGTCTCACGAGGATCTCGCGTCTCGGCCATGCGGATCATTCTCCACAACAATTGATCTGTGAAATCTCTTCGCTCAAGCGCCATGGAAACAAACGCCGCGGAGTGACGCAAGCTCTGTGCATCACGATCCGTGAAAGTTGTCTCTGAATCATTCGACGACTGTTTCGGCCCCACCACCACAAACGCCCCCAGCACTTCGCCCGCACCCGATTTCATGGGCAGACAGTACAGCGGTTTTTTGGCGAACAAAGAGTTGGAAAGTGCATCCAGACCGGCTTCGGCGGCTTGATCCAATCTAATTTCTTCATACTCACCAATGCGATCTATGGCCCAAGCCGCTGCGGCCGGCGACTGCCCTCGCAGGGCGGCAGCCAGTTCGGGAATGGAATCGCATTTCGCCTGAGACACCACAAGACCACTCTCATCTTTGACAAGCACCAACACACATTCGCACCCAAGCGTTCGCTGAATGCTTTCTACGGTTCGCCGTAAGAGCAAGTCAAGATCGGCAAGTTCGGCGAAGTCCACTTCAGTGGCCTCGAAAGCAGCCATGCGTTCTTTTTCCGAATGAACTTCATGCGAGAGCTGCTTGTTATGTCGAGCCAGCGATGAACGGTCTTCCAAGTTTCTGGCCATGGTGATCGAATCCACCATGAGCCGCTTGAGTTCGGGCGGACCAAAGGGTTCCAGTCGTGCATGGAAATCTCCCTGATCCAATCGGTGGACAAAGTCACTCAGCGCCGAGATCGGCTTAACCAGTCGACGCGTAACCCACCATGCAACCGGCACCGAGAGACCCACCACAAAAAGCATCACGCCGATCACCACCCAAAAGAGTGCCTGTAGATATTCCGACACAACAAGGTCGCCTATCGTGAGGGCAACAACTCCCGACTTGTTTTTCAATGGTGTTGCAGATGCGAATGCCCTCAACCCCTCCGCTTCGTACCAGCCGGTCACGGAATGATCCATGGAGAGCGGCTCAGACCCCTCCAACGGCGTGACCGAAAGCGGATCGAATGACAGAACTCGAGCTCCAGAAATTGGAATTCCGGCTCGCATTCGGATTTTCCACCGATCCGCGTCAGGGACCAAGAGTTTGAGTGTGACACCGTCGCCTTTGACTTCGCTTAAGACTCTGCCCAATCGTTCGAAGCGTTCATGCACCTTCGCCTCGGACTCAGGAACGGCCTCCAAGTCATGAGGGGTCAGATGATCCTCTTCAAGATCGCTCGCAACCATGGCCGTAATTGCCGCCGTCCAATCGCTTGTCTGGTCAGCCAGTTGCCAACGCATGAGCCGGGCCACCGACAATCCAACCGCCATGACGGAAATAGCGACAAGAAGTCCGCAAAGGACTTGCACACGCATCTGCATTCTCATGAGCAGACCGTCTTTGTGTGAGAAATAGAGCCGCCGATCGGACTTGAACCGACAACCTCATGATTACAAATCAAGTGCTCTACCAATTGAGCTACGGCGGCGTGTGGCACGCGGCAAGACTACCGCGTCGAAGCCAGAGAGCGACCAGTGCGACATCCGATGGATTCACACCAGCAAGGCGCGAGGCCTGTCCCAGCGTTGCGGGTCGAAACCGACCGATCACTTCACGCGCTTCGGTCCGAAGTCCCTTGACTTGCGTGGAATCAAAGCTCGGCGGAATTGGAATGTGTTCGCTTTCGTGCTGCCTGCGAATCTCGGCGTGTTGCCGCACGAGGTACCCGGCATATCGAAGGTCGGTCATCACGCGGTCAAGATGCGCTGAATCAGGCGGTGCCGGCAGGCTTTCGGCCAATCGCTGCAACGTCGCGTCGCCTCGCCGCGCCCAAAGTGCTGCACTCTGCCCGTCGATTTTTGCCCGTTGCAATGCTGCATGCACATGAACCCGTGCATCTCGATCCACTTCAAATGCACTCCATCGCATGTCATTCACCAAACCATACTGTCGACCAATCGGAGTGAGTCGCTCGTCTGCGTTATCGCTGCGAAGACTCAGTCGATGTTCGGCGCGACTGGTAAACATTCGATAGGGCTCTCGAGGCTGCCGCACAACAAGATCATCCATGAGCACCCCTAGGTAGCCCTGATCTCGACCGATCCGAAGACCGTCCAAGCCCATGACGCGGCGTGCCGCATTCACTCCTGCAATCAAACCCTGTCCAGCCGCCTCTTCATAGCCGCTGGTTCCGTTGATCTGTCCAGCCAAATAAAATCCGGAAACCAATTTGGTTTCGGCCGTTGCATCAATCTGATGCGGCCACACCATGTCGTACTCGACGGCATACCCATGCCGAAGAATCTGCGCCCGTTCACAACCGGGCATGGCATGCACCAGCGGCTCCTGAATCTCAGCCGGAAGACTGGTGCTGATGCCATTGCAATACACCTCGTCGGTGTGCAGACATTCGGGCTCCAGAAAAACGGCGTGACTCTCGCGATCGGCAAAGCGAACCACCTTGTCCTCCACACTGGGGCAATAGCGAGGGCCTTGCTTGGTCTCCATAGCGCCGGCATACATGGGCGCGCGATGCAAATTGGCGCGGATCAGTTCATGCATTGCGTGTGTGGTGTGCGTTTGGCGACACTCCACTTGACGAAGGTGAGGAAAGCGTCCACACGCCATCGTGTGGGCGGGCAGAAAGCTAAACATGTGCGGATGCTCGTCACCGAACTGTGGCGGCAGCGACTCCCAGTCAATGCTTCCCCGCCGAAGCCGTGGTGGCGTACCGGTCTTCAGTCGCCCTAATTCAAAACCAAGTTCAACCAGCGCCGCAGAAATTCCAGCCGCCACGCCCTCACCCACTCGACCGCCAGCGGTTCGTGTTTCACCTGTGTGCATCAAGGCACGCATGAATGTGCCAGTGGTCAGAATGACTGCATCCGCACGAATGACACAACCCGGTGAAGCGGCGGTGACATCGGGCACGAACACGGGCTTGGCTCGTTGCTCGCCGTTGTGATTCCATTCGATGCATTCTTGAGATGGCTTCCAGACCCGTGCGTCCGATTGCAATTGCACACCCATGCAACGACCGTTCTCAACCACGATGCGTTCCACCAGTCCCTGCAAAACCGAAACGCCGTGACCTGCAAGAAGTCGCTGCACTTCGGCGAGATACGCCTCCTTGTCGCACTGAGCGCGGGGGCCTCGAACCGCTGGACCTTTGCTGGCATTGAGCATCTTGAATTGAATGCCCGCATGATCCGCAGCAATTCCCATGATGCCGCCAAGAGCATCAATCTCACGAACAATCTGCCCCTTGGCCAATCCACCAATCGCCGGATTGCAACTCATGGCTCCAATGCGGGCCGGGTCCATACTGATCATCCAGACTTCCGCACCACTGCCAAGGGCGCGAGAGGCAGCCGCAGCGGCTTCAACACCTGCATGCCCGCCCCCAACCACCAGCACTCGACAACGGCCGTTCATGCAAGGAGCCTAGCGGGACTTCGCTCCCCTGCGAAACGATGCGGGTCCTTACACTCATCGAACCATGTACCGATCGATCCAACTTGCCACGTCGTCTAAGCCACTTCAAGTGCACTTTGCATTCGCTGGCGAAAAACCACCAAAGGGCGCACGAGGCGCCGCTGCATTGGATGCGGCTCGCTCAACCCCCGGCTTTCAGGCAGAAGTGGGTGAATGCGTTCCCGCCGGCGCACGCGATCTGGTTGTGGGTCTTGGTTCGCGACGGGAGTTTGCTCTCTCAACGCTACGCAAAGCTTCGTCACGTCTTGCCAAAGTGCTGCATCGACGAGGTGTCATTGGAATTTCGGTTCATGCTCCGGTTGGACTGGACGCTCGTCACTTTGAAGCACGCGTCCTTGGGCAAGCATTTGCTGAAGCGTTGATGATCGCAGCGTGGCGTGTGGACTTCTTTGATGGAACAGCAAGCAAGCGATCCGCATCACTCAAGAAACTTTCCATCAGTAGTCCGGATGCTGGATTTGCAAAGGGCATGGCCGTTGGTGTGAAGGTGGCAACGGCTGTCAATGCCGCTCGTCGCATGGGTGCCACACCTCCCAACGTTTGCACGCCGGCATGGATGGAGCGGCAAGCACGGAAACTGGGCCTTGGTCTTCGAGTTCGCAGCATCAGCTATGCGCAAGCACAACGGCTGGGCATGGGCGGGTTGGTGAATGTTGGCCGTGGCAGTGCTGCCAAACCTCAAATGATTATCGTGGAATACAAGCCACGCACGGTGGCACGCAGTTGCCGAAAGGAACATCTGATTCTGGTTGGAAAGACAATCACTTTCGACACCGGCGGCTATTCGCTCAAAGTGAATAACGGCATGCTGGGCATGAAGTACGACAAGAGCGGTGGAACCAATGTGCTTGGCGCCATGCAGGCCATTGCCGCAATGAAGTTACCGATGCGGGTCACGGCGGTTCTGCCCGCTGCAGAAAACATGGTGAGTGATGACTCCTATCGCCCCGATGACATTATCACCATGCACAACGGTGTCACGGTTGAAGTCACCAACACGGATGCGGAGGGGCGATTGGTTCTTGCGGATGCCCTGAGTTACGCCTGCGAAAAACTCAAGCCAACCGCAATCATTGACATGGCCACGCTCACAGGTGGCGTGGTGGTGGCCCTTGGACATTTCAGTGCCGGCATGTTTTGCGAGAGTGATGGATTGCGGCGCAGGGTGGAAGACGCAAGTACCACCACTGGCGAGAAAGTTTGGCGTCTGCCCTTGTGGAAGGAACATCGCGACAACATGCGGAGCCAGCACGCCGACATTCTGAATTCGGCGGCCAATCGCGGAGCGCATCCAATTCAGGGTGCTGCGTTCCTTTCATACTTTGTGGATCCGTTGGTGCCGTGGTGTCACCTTGATATCGCTGGCGTGGCCGCCGTGGACAGCGCAAACGATCAATTTGTAAGAGGCCCCACCGGCTTTGGCGTTCGAACGATTGTGGAACTTGTGCGACAGTGGTCACACGCCTGATCGCCCCTACGCCGAAGGGTCGAGGCCATTTTCCATTTTGGAAATCTTGTTGAGCCGTCGCTCATGCCGCCCGCCATCAAAGGCGGTGCGAAACCACACATCCACGATGCGCTTCACCAGCGTCTGACCAATCAAGTCAGCACTGAGGCAAAGCACATTGGCATCATTGTGCGTGCGGCTGAGTTGGGCGCTAAGTTCATCCTGCGCCAAAGCTGCTCGAATGCCCTTGAGCTTGTTGGCCGCGATGCACATTCCGATGCCGGTACCGCAAATCAGAATTCCGCGATCCGAATCGCCCTTGGCAACCGAACTGGCCACAATCCATGCAATATCCGGGTAGTCACATGCCGCGCCACTGCACTCACCCAGCATCGCCACGGTATGACCCTCGGCTCGCAACTGGTGCATCAGCGCCAAGGCCACATGGTTTCCGCGGTGATCTGATCCAAGTGCAATGTTCATCGAGATTTCACTTTGACCGGCTCGCGTGCTCAATCAAAACTTCTGAGAGCCGCTTGGGAATAAGTTTGCGTAATCGCTTGGCAAGTACGAGGTATGTGTTCGATCCTAGACCTATCGGATCTTCCACATCTCCTTGCGGATCAAGCAGTTCCACGCGAGCTTTGGCCGCTTCATCATGCCCAAGCAGTCGCCTGGCTGAATTCCGATGGGACTCTGTCATGGCCAGAACTCGGTCTGCCTTTCGAAGCATGTCGGCGGTCACCGGTTTACTTGTTCCGTGATGCTGAATACCCAACGCCTCAAGTGCCTCAACTGCCTCGTCGCTCATGGGAGAACCTTCCCCCGCTGCAACGCCTGCACTAGCAACAAAGACCGTTCCCACCACACCTGCAACTTCACCATGGTCCAGTGCATGCCGTGCGATCGCCTCAGCCATGGGCGAGCGGCATGTATTGCCAGTGCAAAGAAACAGAATCGTTCGCATTCGTGCCATGGTACATCCTCGACCCCTTCCCTTTCGAGCAATCGCGGCTACATTGCACATGCCCCTTCTGGGCAATCGAGACACCCGTGGAATTCGTCGAACTTGAAGAAGCGTGGGCAGACCTGCGGCGCCAAGGCGTCGTGAAGACTGTCGAAACACCCAAAGAACTGCGGCTTGAACTTGCGGAGAATGATTCGCTTGTGGTGATCGACATCGCCGCGGACGACCACCCCGAAGTCGGAGATCTTCCATCGACGATTCAGCGAGTGCCTCGCAATGCATTGGCCAACTTCATCGAGGCGCTCGTTCACAAAATGCATCTGCAACAAACTTTCGCATTTCCGGTGGGAAGATGGCGAGAGATCTTTGATGCGGTGAGCGATGGCATGGCTAGCAATCTGGCATGGCGAGAAGTGGACACCAGCGCCAGTATCGAAATGAATAAGCGTGATCCACTGGTGTTTGGACCAGCCAATGCGCACACGCTCAGGGATCTTGTGAAGAATCTCTTGAAGAATGCCAAGGACACCGATCACGGTCTGACGCTCTGCAGCGATGGGGCACCGCTGGTGGTGGAAATCATGCCTCGCGGCGAAATGGTGGTTTTTGCCGGCCATGCAAGCCTTGCCAAGCAATGCATGGAATTGCTTGCCTCGGTCAAGCCAGACTGAATCAATCGCAGCGTTGCACATCTGAAATGTTGGCGCTTCGCAAGATTGATTGGCTCGCGGTCTTGCCCGCTATGCAGCGACCTTGTTGGCCTCTTCGCTCTCAAGCATTTGAGTCTCCGAGCCGTCTGGTTCAAACTTTGCACCACAACCGCGGCATTGCTGAATGGTTCCCTGCAGTACGAGCGACATGGGACCGGTGGTGCATGCCGGACATCGACCTTGCGAGAGTGCGCGGCGACTCATCCAGCGTTCCAGCGCCTGTAAGACATCTCGACCTAATGCAACAAACGCCAGACTGAGCACTCCAAGCACCACCAGAATCAATGCCCCAACGGGAAAGCTGAACATGCACACAAACGCCACAACAAATGCCAGCATGTACACAGCCAACGCAACAAATGCGTAGGCGCGATTCGTCCACCGAAGAATGCGAAGCACCATAGGAGAAAGGTCAGTTTACCTTTTGCACACGGTCGCAAACTGTCCACGCCGCGATCACACCCGTTTGAACACCGCTACACTGCCCGCAGAGGCTGGTGCAGCCTTGGAATCAACCCATTTCAGACAGGCTCTTTGAATGAAACTTATCTGCGACCGGGCCGTTCTGTTGGCGGCCGTGCAAATTGCTCAGCAAGTGGTGGCTGCCCGAACCGCCGTGCCCGCTCTCTCATGCATCAAGATGACCGCACGCGACGGATGCCTCACGTTGCATGCCTCGGACAAGGACATTTCCGTGGAAGTGCCTGTGGCCGCCGTCGAAGTGAAAGAGCCCGGCGAGGCGCTTGTTCCTGCAAAAAAGTTGGCCGAAGTCATCGGCGAGTGTGCCGGAACCACCGTTCGCATGGAAGTTGCCAAGCACGCGCTCACGATTTGGGCGGAGAAAATGAAGTTTCACATTCTTGGGTTTGATCCCAAGGAGTTTCCATCCCAGAAAGAATCCAAGTCCACGGTGGAATTTTCCGTGACCGCGGAAATCCTTCGCAAACTTATAGTGCGAAGCGTGTTCGCTGCTGCAACCGAAAGCACACGCTTTGCCATGGGTGGCGTGTTGATGGAACGCAAGGGAAAGCGGCTTCGATTGGTGGCAACCGATGGTCGTCGCCTTGTGGTCACCAAAGGCGATTGCACCAGCGGAAGTGATGCGGACACGATCGCCATTGTGCCCCCCAAGGCCATGAGTCTGTTGAATCGCCTGGCGTCCCAGCCGGATGATGTGGTGGCGGTGGCGCGCCTTGACGGGCGACTCTCGTTTACTGTTGGGCAGGGTCCGGACGCCGCTCGACTGACAACCAACTTGATCGACGGCACCTTTCCGCCCTTTGAAGATGTCATTCCCAAGGAGCATGATCGAAAGGTCACCTGTAATGTGCAGCAACTCCTGGCAAGCGTGCGGCGAGCCGGCATTCTGACCACCGAACAATCCAAGGGTGTGAAACTGGGGTTCACCGCCACCGAACTGAAGATCAGCGGAAGTTCACCCGAAGTTGGCGAGGCTGAGATCATCATGTCCATTGATGGATACCAAGGTCAGCCCATCGAAATCGTTTTCAATCCTGGGTACATCACTGAGGCGCTGCGACTTGTTGACAGCGAAGAGATCACACTGGAAATGAAGGCTCCAAACCAGCCCGGCGTTTTCCGAGTGGGTCAAGAGTTCACTTATGTGATCATGCCCACCGGACAGGGCTGAGCAGCGAACACCAGAGAGTCGTCGTCACGCCTTCTTCTGATACTTCACACCGCAACCGTAATTCTTGGTTTCAGCAGGCTTGGGATCCTTGCCTTCTTTGATCGCTTTGACGGCTTCAACTGCAAACAATTCCTTGCCGTCCTTGGTGGTTGGCGCACCGATGTAAGCCAGCACACCCTTGGTGTTCACAATAAAAACATGCGGCGTGCTTTTGGCTCCGTACGCTTTGCCGACAACGCCCGTGAGATCCAAGAGAACTGGAACCCCGACGGAGCCAACGATGGCCATACTGTCCTTGCCATTCTCTGAAGCACTCTTTCCGTCATAGCCGTCAAAGTTGCTGTTGATGCACAAATAAACAGCATCGGGATCGGCCTGTTTGATGCCACTCACCACTTTGGCCGCACGCCCGGTGCTCCAGTAACTGTCGTCGCTTTCCATGCCGCTCCATGGGCAATAGGGGCTGAACCATTCCAGCACAACGGTCTTGCCTGCAAAGTCGGAGAGTGAAACACTCTTGCCCTCTGCGGTTGTAAGCGTGAACGCCGGCGCGGGCTTGCCGATTTCGGCTTTCTCTGCTTTGACTTCCTTTGATGGTTTCTTGTCCTGTTCGCTATTCGCGGCAATGGCCACGGCACCGAGTGCAAGGACGGACGCAGCAAACATGGAGAGCAGGCAATTCTTTTTCATGGTGGAAATTCCTTTGTTGAAAGCGTACCCACGCCCCGACAGGCTAGTGGCTCGGTTGCCCTTGAACGGGATCGTTTGTATCGGAAATGGGAAGGCGAATGGCAATGCATGGATCGCTGATCTTGGTTCCCAGAAGCACCAGCCCATGAATCGCCAAGGGCTTTCCCCTTGCATTGTTGGCGCGAATGCGTAAATCGTTTGCCAATGTGATCCGCCCCTGCTCGACCGTGCATGCAACCGGATTGGATCCAACGACATCCACTCCGGGATCAACACCTTGAAGAAAAGTGGCGGAACCATGACCGGTGTCCGCAAGGTCAAGGTGCAGGACATGGTCCACAACTTTGGCACTGTCTCCGGCGGCGAGTGTGGTGGGATACGAACCACCATCCATCTGATGTGGAAGTGGCGTGAGGTCGCCAGTCGGTGCGGCCACTCGCACGCTCGTTCGCCCAACAACACATGCGTCCTGGCAGGCCATCCATTTCAGTTGCAATTCCACTTCGAAATTCGGCGTGGCTCCTGCTGAATCGCTGTGAATTGGCAACAGCCACGCCCACTCGCCTTCATGCACAAATACCGTTTCGTGGTCGTCATCCAGAATGCGAGGCCGCGGCCAAATGGGCTCGCCCAACTTCCAACCTGCAGGCAGGATTGCTTTCACTTCAGGTGGTGCACCCGAATCACCGGGATTCGTCCAGAACATGTGCCACCCTGGCTTCACATGAAAGCGAACCACCATGGCGGCGCGGCCATCAGGTAATCGATGCCACGCAACACCGTGAACGCGAACTTGTTCGGTATTCCCAATGGGAAGAACCGTTGCGAGCATGAGAACCAGCAGAGCCTGAATCATGAGACCGGCATCCTACGAATCATGGGCCAAAGGCCAACAGCACACCGAATGTGCGAGTTGCCCTGCGAAGGTCTGACGGTCACAATCAGACCATGCTCCTTCGAAGAATCGTTTCTCTGGCCATCGCATCGTGTGTGGTGTGTGCAGGCTGCACGCGAAAGACCAGTGATCGGGATTTGGTTTTCGTAACGCCCTTTCAGGCCGTTGAAAAGGTGAATACCACTCCAGGACTCTTTGATAAAAAACTGAATACGGTGTGGGTGGATCCGCGGACTCCAGAATTGTTTGCGGCCGGTCACATTCCCGGCGCGATCAGTCTTCCGTTTCCGCGCATGAGCAACGAGGCCGAACTCATTCTGAAGGGGTATGACCAATTCATTGTGTATGACAGCGATTGGGAAGACACCATCGGCAAGGCCGCAAGCAAGCGACTGATGGAAATTGGTTTTGACAATGTATTCACCCTGGAAGGTGGACTGAAAGCCTGGAAGCGAGATGGCAACGATGTGGAAACCGGTGTGGCGGTTCCCGCTGATGCGCCTTCGTCCGCACAGACCGCGGCGCAGCCTCCGCCGAATAAACCGTCCGCCAATTGACGGCCGGGCTTACGCCAGCGCAGCAGCGCCGGAAACAATTTCCGTGAGTTCGGTGGTGATGCGAGCCTGTCGCGCGCGGTTGTAATTGCGATGCAGTGTTCGACCAAGACCCGCAGCGTTGTCCGTGGCACTTTTCATGGCCACCATTCGCATGACATTCTCACTCACAATGGCATCAATGATGGCTTGAAACAAACTCACCTTGACGGCCCGCGGCAGTAATTCGCCGAGCAATTCATCCGCCGTAGGACTGAACTCATACAAACCCATCGCAGATTTTGCCGCCGTTGTCTGCGGCGCAACGGGGAGACTCATGGGAAGCAATTGCATGACTTCGGGCACTTGCTTGCTGGCACTGATGAATTGCATAAACACCACGCGGCAGGAATCGAATTTGCCCGCGAGGTAGTCATCAATCAATCGCTGGGCCAGTGGTTCCACCTGTGCAAACTGCGGCTTATCACCAAAGACATGTCGCTGAGCGACTGCAATCTTTTGAAACTTGAGAAAGGCGAGCGCCTTCTTGCCAACCACTTCGACTTCCACATGATTGCCCGCCGCAGCCGAAGCCTTGATGGCTTTCAGAGCGGAGCGAAAGATGTGTCCGTTGTAGGCGCCGCACAGACCGCGATCGCTGCTGACCACAAGAATCAATTCTCGCTTGGATGGCTTGGGCTGTGGCATGCAAAGCGGATGCGATGTGTCGCCAGCGCGGGCCGCCACTTCGGCCACCAATTGCCGAATGCGCTCCATATAGGGTCGCCCAGCCTTGGCGCGAGACAGGCTCGCCGTGAATTTGGCGGTTGCGATCATCTGCATCGTTTTGGTAATGCGGCGGATGGTCCGGACCGCAACGATTCGCTTCTTGATCTCTCGGATCTGTGCCATGGGGTCGAGATGTTAGCCGAATCATCTTCACTGCAGCATGCAGAGAAACGATGCCATTGGACATGTGGGTTCGGCGACCCCGCCGATCCATCACGGCAGCGTCATGCCGTCAAACCCAAGTCGCATGGAGGGCGGAAGCCCCGCGTTCACTGGTTCGTGGCGAATGTCATGGGTCATGTGCACAAAGACGGTTCGATCGGCACCGATCTGTCGGGCCGTTTCAATCGCCTCGTCGCATGTGAAATGGGTGTCATGAGGCCGCGGTCGCAGCATGTCCAGCACCAACGTGCGGACCCCAATGAGCATCGGCTGACTTTCCGATGGAATGCGATTCACATCCGTGCAATAGGCCAGCGGAAAGAGCGGGTCGTCGGTCGGTCCATCGAATCGCCAACCAAGAATCGCCAAGTTGCCGTGCCACAACGTAAATGCCGTGGCTTGAACTCCATGCAGATTCACCCTGTCACCGTGGCGCACTCGGTGCGCCTGTAACTCGGCGACAAAGCTGTCATTGACATTTTCCTGGGGACTAAGAATGTGGCGATAGACCCGATGCAACTGATCCCATGTTGGATCATCACCGTACACAGGAATCGCGCGTCGCATCAGCGCGTTGTAACGACGAACTTCGTCGAGGCCAAAAATATGATCTACGTGCGCATGCGTCAGAACGATGCCATCACAACGATCCAATCCCACCCGCAGACTTTGCTCGCGATGATCAGGGGGAACATCCAGAAGGATTGCTCGCCGCTCTCCCTGATCGCATGTAAAGCGGAGCAAGGCCCCCGTGCGAAGCCGACGATCTTTGGCATCGCTGCTGGTACAGGTGTCGCAGCGGCAGCCAATCACCGGAATTCCTGAACTGGTTCCTGTTCCCAGCAGGGTCAGCTGGGCCAGTGCGCGACTCATGGTTGGCACACACCCGCCATCGCCGCACACATCGCTGCCGCCGCCGAAGCCGGATCCTTGGATGAACAGATGGCCGAACAAACGGCCACGCCCCGTACACCGACCGCCGTGAGCGCCTCCATGTTTCCAGAATGGATTCCGCCGATGGCCACATGGGGCGTGCGAGGGAATCGCTCGATGAATTCCTTGAGAAACCCGGGACCACTCGCGTGTTGACCGGGCTTGAGCGGTGTGGCAAACATGGCTCCAATGCCAAGCACATCCGCGCCGGCTTCGATTGCAGAGGCCGCTTCACAAAGGTCATGAGCCGTGGCGCCAAGTAACAACTCAGGCCCCGCAATGCGACGAGCTTCGATCAATGGCAAGTCGTCGCGACCAAGATGCACACCATCAGCGCGCGCGGCAATCGCCACATCAAGAGAGTCATTCACAATCACGCCAACGCCCCGTGGCTTGGCAAGGGCCATCACCTCGCGTACCCGTTGCAGGAGGGCGCGAGGAGTAAAATCTTTTTCTCGTACCTGCACCATGTCCACGCCACCATCGATGGCGGCTTTGAGTGTGTCCCTCCACGGAAGTGTGCAAAGCGATTCCGTGATCAGCAAACACAGCCGCGGCTGACGGCGGTGCGGTGAACCAAATGCAAGCATGACATCTCGTTCAAGGTCATACGCGGCATACCGAAGCGCCGCACACTCTCGAGCGAGCGATCCCTCGGTCAACTTTCCAAACTCTTCAAGCGATCGAAGAGCCTCGATGGAACGCTTCATGGCAGCGATCGCAACCCCTCGCACACCCTGGCGATCATGTTCTCGCGAGCCGTGAACATGCTGGCCCACATCTCCGGCGGCATCTCGATGCACCATCCAATGCATCGCATTCACCGCTTCCAGAACCGTTCGCAGGCGATGCCGAAGTGATTTGGTTCGCTCAACCAAATCACCGCGATCCAGTGCAAATCGAAGAGCATCTTCGGCGGTTCGCAACCCCTCGCCTGCTCGATTCGCTGCGGCATCCATGGCTCGGTCCTCACCTTGCATGCACGAAGCCTACGCACACCGCCGATTCGCGGCCGGTGGCGGAGTGAGTCAACCAACCCTATCGTCTGCACATGCCCGAACCCCTTGCCCCACGGAGGGATTTTCTCAAGGGCTCGCTTGCCGGGCTTGGTGCCCTTGCGGCATTCGGAAGCGGTTCTCGCGGATTGGCACACTTTTCAAACCAACAACATCAGGAGCACTTCATGCCTTTCACACTTCCAGCCTTGCCGTATGCAGAGAATGCCCTTGAACCATCCATCGATGCGCTCACGATGAACATTCATCGCACCAAGCACCATCAGGCGTATGTGGACAATTTGAATAAGGCGTTGGAAGGACACGCGGATTTGCAATCAAAGAGCATCGAAGAAATCTGCGCGGGTGTTGGGTCGCTTCCAGATTCAATCAAGGGTGCGGTGCGAAACAATGGCGGCGGGCATTTCAATCACTCGCTGTTCTGGGTGTTGATGGCGCCTGCGGGCAAAGGTGGAGCACCGAGCGCACCGCTTGCGGCGGCCATTGACAAGGCGTTTGGAAATCTCAATGACTTCAAGGCCAAACTTGCAGATGCCGGCATGAAACGATTCGGAAGTGGCTGGTCGTGGCTGATCAAGAAACCGGATGGGTCGCTGGCGATCATGAGCACACCCAATCAAGACAATCCGCTGATGACCGGATTGGTGGATGCCATTGGCAAGCCGCTGTTGGGCGTGGATGTGTGGGAACACGCGTACTACTTGAAGTACCAGAATCGCCGCGCCGACTATCTCAAGAGTTGGTGGGATGTGGTGAACTGGAACGAAGTCAACACCCGCTTCCAATAACCAGGGACGGGGGTTGTTATTTGCCCCCCCACCCTCACTTCTCCACCACCAGCCCGTCGATCATTCGCTCGAACGCACTTCGCCATGCGTCAACCGTTGCCTGCGGACCAATCAGTCGAATAAAAATCATCTGCTGTGGCCCCTGCACGATTGCCCCTAACTGTGCCATGCCAGGTTTTCCTTTTTCCATTCCCATTCCCAAAAACAATCCGGCGCAATCCGCACGAGTCACTTGAATTCCCGCCACCGTGCGTTCTGACTTGGTCACTTCAACGGCCATTCCATCCGCACCCTGAAACTGCTTCTGCCACCGGTCAATGTTGGCCTGCACGCCACCGCCGTCACCAATCGCAAAGGCACTCACGATCAATTCGCCATCACCCGCCGCGTGCGGAACTCGATACTGCAGCGTTCGAAATGCAACGGCTGGCTTCACCCATTCCCATTCAGGTGGTTTAGGAAATTCCAACTCGCCGCATTGCATGACGGCCGGATCGCTGGCTGCCGTGCTGATGCTTTGCACTTCTGAAGATGGAGATGACGATGCCGAACGAACCGGCGTTGGTGGCTTGGGCTGCGGAACCCCATCACCGCACGCGGTTGCAAGGATCAACACAAACGGACGCAGCAATCGAACGGTCCATTTCATCTCTCTACGATACTCCCATGCCGCGCATTCGAGTAAGAGCCGAAAACATTTGGACCGCCGACGAAGCACGACCACTAGCGAGATCATTGGTGGTCGACAACGCACGGATCGAAACGCTGGACAGCGGATCCGCCGACCACGACCTTGACGGTGGCCCGTGGGTTGGCCCGGCATTTATTGACTCGCACCTTCACCTGACGCTTGGTGGATTGTCACTCACTGAAACCAATCTCTCACACGCTGGTTCGCGAGAACAATTTTCTGAGGCAATCGCCGCAGCACATCAAACCCTGCAACCAGGCCGGTGGCTGAAGGCACACGGATGGGATCAAACCCGTTGGGGCGGAGGCATGCCACATGCCGACTGGTTTGGCCCGCTCGCCGACCGCCCCGCGATCGCATGGCGAATGGATCAGCATGCGTGCGTGCTGAATCGAGCCGCGCTTCGATTGGTGGCCACTCGATTTGATCTGCGTGAAAACCCTCCCGGCGGTCGCGTGGAGCGAGACGCAACTGGTGCGCCAACGGGCCTGTTTCTTGAACAGGCCGCGTGGCAGTGGGCCAAATCATGTGTCCCCGAGTCAACCGTTCAGGAGCGTCGCGAAGGTGTGCGCGCCGCATCGCGTGCGCTCGCCGCACACGGCATCGCGACCGTTGGCACCATGGACTACGCGCGCGATCTTGCCGAAGCGATTGATCCGCTTCGTCGCGAACTTCCACTTCGAATCCGAGCCACTCTCTTAGATCGCGAGTGGCCCCTTGACTGGAATCTTGCCAATTGCATTCAAAGCGATGATGCACTGGCCATCATTGGATTCAAGTCATTCATCGATGGAACTCTCGGCAGCCGCACGGCTCGCATGTTGGAACCCTACACCGATGATCCAAGCAACTTCGGAATGCTGGTCGAACTTGCGGAACGCGGAGTGTTGCAGCAGTGGCTGGATGAGGGCGTGCGACGCGGTTTCACAATGAGTATGCACGCGATCGGTGACGCGGCCTTGCGGGTTGCCCTTGACGCGGCCGACGCAGTCGAACTTCGAAGGCCGACCTCGCGTGCCGAGATTCGCTTTGAACACGCACAGACCATTCATCCTGCTGATCTTCACCGTATGAAAGGTCGCTGGGCCAGCATGCAACCACTGCACAAATTCTTTGACGCCGCCACGCTTCCCATTGCACTCGGAGCCGATCGAAGCGATCGCTTCTTTGCGTTCCGCTCCATCGCCGCGGCTGGAGGCATGCTTGCCTTTGGAAGCGATTGGCCGATTGTGCCGCCCGATGTTCTCGCGGGCATGCGCACGGCCATCACCAGTTTGGATGCCGGCAACGACCCCTGCCAACCGCAGGAAAATCTCTCGCCCGACAGCGCGCTGCGCGCTTACACGATCGACGCCGCACGGTGTTTGCGATGCGACAATCGAACGGGTCGCCTTGCACCCGGCCTGTCCGCCGACTTGGTTTCACTCGACCGCGACCCCTTCCGCTGCAATTGGGTTACGCATCCGCCCAAAGTTCGGTGGTGCATGCACGGCGGTGAACTTTCCTACGCCACCTAACGCAATCACTATCCTGCTGCCATGGCAAGCGGCTGGTGGATGCATGATCTTTGGGAACGCAGCCCCGTGTTGCTTTCAAGTTGGGTGTTCTGGGTTCTGGTCAGTGTGATGCTGCACGAACTGGCGCACGGATGGGCGGCCATGTGGCAAGGCGATGACACGCCGCGCCACGCGGGTCACATGAATTTCAATCCACTGGTTCACATGGGCGGCACCTCGCTTCTGTTTTTTCTTTTGGTGGGTTTCGCATGGGGACAAATGCCAGTTGCCCCGTGGAAGTTCCGAATGAAACGGCTGGGCGATGTGCTGGTGAGTGCGGCCGGCCCCGCGATGAACATTCTTCTTGCGGCACTCACACTCACGGCTCTTGGTGTGTGGATAGTCAAGGGGCCATCCTCCACACCTGCCTATGACAATCTTCAAGTGTTCCTTCTCACGGGTGGATGGCTGAATTTATTTCTGGCCGCATTCAACATGCTTCCGTTTCCGCCACTTGATGGCAGCAAAGTTTTTGCAGGACTTTTCGCACCACTGCGGCCGATCATTGAAAGCCCGCAGGCCCAGCAATTTGGATGGATCGCCATTTTTGCCTTTGGAATGCTTGGGTTTTTCGCCCCCATCGAGCATGCGTGCCGCATGTGGTCCATCCAATGGGCCAACCAAGTCGCCCTGTGGGTCGGCTGAAAGTTTGAATCATCAACCCCCTTGGTGGGTGGGCTCGATTTCGCTACACTTGTCGATTCGCACCTGTCCGTTCATAAGGTGTCGGCACAGTGACCCGAATCGGGTTGCTCCACCGACACCCGGGATTGGCGAGCTGGCCAAAGTGGCTGGCGCGTCCCGCGACGACGGCCGACGAGGTTCTCCAATGGTTGTTCTGCGTTTCAAGCGTTTCGGACGGATTCATAAACCGTTCTATCGTCTCTGTGCCACCGATAAGCGCGCCCCACGTGATGGCGCTGTGATTGAAGAGTTGGGGTGGTTCGATCCCGGTGCCCCCGAAGGCAAGCAGTACTTGATCAATCTTGAGCGAGTGCAACATTGGTTTTCAAAGGGCGCTCAGCCGAGTCTGACCGTTGCCAATCTTGTGAAGAAAGCTGGCGGAACCATTCCTGCAGCGGCCATCAAGGCTCTCAAGGTTCGAAGCATGGTGAGCCGTCATCCGAAGCCCGCTGCTGAAGCGGCTCCAGCCAAGGATGCTGCCGCACCAACTGCTGAGAAGACTGAGGAGAAAAAGGAGGGCTGAGCCCTTCTTTGTGGAGGCCGCGCGATGCGCATCGACCTCCTTTCGATTTTTCCGGAGATGATGACGGCACCACTTGCCGCCAGCATCCTCGGACGGGCCGCCGCAAACGGATCGGTGCAGTATTTCCTGCACAATATCCGTGACTGGGCCACCGATTCCCACCACAAGGTGGACGATCGACCCTTTGGCGGCGGACCCGGCATGGTGTTTTTGTGTGACCCCCTCGTCGACGCGGTCGAGGCGGTTGAAAAACTGGATACGCAAGCAGCGTGCCGCGTGCTGCTTACGCCGCAAGGAGAACCCTTGCGGCAATCCCGCGTGGAATGGCTTGCTCAGCAGCCCAGATTGCTGCTGATCGCCGGCCACTACGAGGGCATTGACGAGCGGGCGATTGAAGAACTTCGCCCTCTCGAAATCAGCGTCGGCGACTTCACCGTGTCGGGTGGAGAATTGCCGGCACTGATCGTTGTGGACGCAGTGGTCCGGCTCCTGCCACAGGTGCTTGGCCACGATCGCTCGGCCGCGGAGGATTCCTTCAGCCGCCGCGACGAGCAAGGCAATCCGCTTTTGGATTGCCCTCACTACACCCGCCCGCGCTCGTGGCGCGGTCGGAATGTTCCCGAGGTTCTGCTCTCGGGTGACCATGCTGCAATTGAAGCATGGCGACGCGAGCAGACGATCCGCCGAACGCAGATGCGTCGTCCGGATCTGATGGAACGATCACCCCTGGGTCGTGAAGAACCCAAGTGATCTGAGCCCACGCGGCGTCCTCCGAAGGATTCGGAAGGCTGCACGGGACATTGGGATCCGCATGCGGATCCAGATTGAGAGACGTGTGATGAACCGCCAACTAACGATCGAACAAACAACTGCCAACCAGATGAAGGCCGCCGGGCACTTCCCCGCCTTCTCCGTAGGCGACACCATCGATGTGCACTACAAGATCATCGAAGGCGACAAGGAGCGCGTGCAGATTTTCCAAGGCGTGCTGATTGCACAGAAGGGTCGCGGCGTGAATGCGACCATCACGGTGCGCCGCATCGTGGCCAACGAGGGTGTGGAACGAATTTTTCCACTTCATTCGCCACGCCTCAGCAAAATCGATATTGTTCGGCGCGCGGATGCTCGCCGGGCCAAACTGTATTACCTGCGGGATCGAACCGGTAAGAGCCGTCGCTTGCGAGATCAGCGCCGCGGTCTCAAGGGGCTCGAAGCCGCGCTGGCTGCGACCGACACGATTGGTGATCAGGCGGATTCTGCGGACGCCGCGGCCCCTGCACCTGCAGCCCCGAAACGAGAAGGCAAGAAGGCCAAGACGAAGTAGTTCAATGGGGACGGCGCACGACGCCGCGCCGTCCCCTTTGACTCACGCCGGCGACCCACATGGTGGTTCGACTTTCCAAAACCTTTGGCTTTGAAGCGGCTCACTGGCTGCCATGCTTTCCACCGGACCACAAATGCCGTCGCATGCATGGCCACAGTTTCTCAATTGAAATTTCGGTGGAAGGCGAGGTCGACGCCGCCAAGGGTTACTTGATGGATTTTGCAGACATCAAGCGGGCCACCGAACCCATCGAGCGGGAATTGGATCACCGCTGCCTGAATGAAATCCACGGCCTAGAAAATCCAACAAGCGAATTGGTTGCCAAATGGATTTGGGATCGACTCAAGAAATCGCTTCCATTGCTTTGCGAAGTGGTGGTCCAAGAAACCTGCACCAGCCGGTGTTCGTATCGCGGCAACGACGCCGTCACTCCGAACGCTTGACAGCCGCTGAAACTTCGCGGGGAAGTTCGCGAACATAAATATTTGCAAACTCGATCGCTGCGCCGTGGTGCTGCAGGCCAAGCGGGCCTTTCATTGGAATGCCCGGCAATTCGGCGTTGTTGATCACGGCAAGATCGTTGAGGACCACCGTCAAACGATCTCCCTGCAGCCGAATGCGAAAGCGATTCCACTTGCCCGCCGGCGCGTCGGCCCGCTGGCTTGGTGTGACGGCGGCGCGAATGGCCTGCGGCAAGTTGACATCGTTGCGATATCCGTACACCTCGCCGCTCCCGATCGGCCAACTCCAGATATTGACCTGCGCCTTGTCACTGCCGCGAAGAAGAATTCCGCAATCGCCGTAATCATCCACCTCAACCGTTTGCTGTTTTCCCTGTGCATCCACCGGAATGGTTCCATCAGGCCGAATCACAGGAACCTGCGCCTTGACACTTGCACCGGTCCACCGCCAATCACAGATCAACTCAAAGTCCTCAAACACGCGAGTGTTCCAAAGAGTTTCGCCACGACCGTCATACACCAGCCGCCAGTCTTGCGGCGTCCAGTGTCCCTGCATGCCATTCTGTTCCCGCCATCCATTGAGCGTTCCATCGAACAGACTTACAAATCCCTCATCGGGCTTGCACTTCTCTATGGGCGACAGGGCCGGGCCGTCGGGCAACGCCTTGAGGCGAATATTGCGAAAGCGAATCGGCGTGCCTTCACTTTCAAGGCAAATAAATCCTTCGCGCGGCACGATGGCCGAAGCGCCGCTGACTTCTTTGCCATTCACTTCCAGTTTCAAAACGCCGTTGTTCGCCGTCACTCGATAGGCGTTCCATTCACCTGCTGGCTTGGTGCGGCGTTCGGCAGGCAAACATCGCTCCCATCCCATTGGATGCGGTCGATCAGGCTGCATGCTGGCACCATGAATGGAAAAAATATCCCCCTGCCCGGTGTAGAGAAGATTCCCCTTCTCATCTTTCACATCATCGGTGAGCATCACCTGCACTTCCACACTGCGCGTAAAGGGCTGCCCCCTCGCCGGAAGCGGATCGCTCCAGATGAACAACCCGCTGTTGCCCTGCGGTGCCTCGTGCATCCATTCCATTTCAAAAACAAAATTGCGATAGATCGATTCCGTGCGAAGAATGCCCGTGGGCTTGCCGCTGCACATCAGCTCGCCGTTCTTGACCACAAAAGTATTCGGACTGCAATTCACATTCACCCATCCATCGAGGTCCACTCCATTGAAGATGGACTTGAAACCGTCCGCCTCACCCGCTGCGGATGACTGCGCCATCGCGGACCGAATGAGAACCACGAAAAGGAGAAGAAGGATTCGTCGCATTCTGGAAAGCGTAACGCAGGGCATTACTCTTGTGGCGTGAACCTGCATGTCATGCATGACGCACGAACAATGGCAAGCCTTGCCAAGGCGACAGCGCCTGCATGCGATGGGCTTGTGTGCAAGTTGGGAGAACCCGACCGCGTTGCCGCCGCGTGGATTGACGGGAATCCCTTGCATCCCACATGGGTAGCCACCGTTGAGACGCCTTCCTCGCGACTCTGGTGTTGGAGCGGAACGCTTGCAGAAGAACCCTTTGCAATCCACCCGCCGAACTGGATGAGCCCTGGCCGATCTTCGCTCGATGCTTTCGTGCAGGCGGCCACCACCACCTTGCGAAATTCCGCGCAGGCTCTCTGCCTGCGGCCTCACCATCGCCATGTGCTCAGCGATGTGCCGGGATGCATGCGCCTGCTTCGAGAGAACGCAGGGATTGGACTGCACATTTCGCTGGCTCCTGCGGACTTGATTTCGCCCGACATGGTGAAAGACCTCCCGGATCATCTTGAACGAATTTTCTCCACACTCGGGCCGCGTGCAGCCATTGTTCTTCTGCAAGATCTTGGTCCGATCGATCAACACAATTTGCTCGCTCCAGTGGCTCTGGGAGATGGAATCCTTCCCCGCGATCAGGTGCTGCAACTGATCAAAGACCACGTGCCAGCCGAGACTCCCATCGTTGTGATGCCGCAGAGATTGCCCGAACAACTCGCCTGGCTTGGTTGCAAGGTCTGAAAACCTGAGAACCTTGCATAACCTTTGCACTGCGCAATTGCTCCTTGGCATCTGCGATGTAGACTCCTGCAACCCTTGGAGGATCCACAGGGCATCACAGGAGGTTCGTTCGGATGACTGCACTGGTCTCTGCTCTCGACTCTCGCGTGCTGGTACTCAATCGACTCTACGGCGCTATTCGCGTTGTGGATGCGAGGCGGGCCTTCACCCTGTTGTGCAAGCAGGTTGCCGAAGTCATTTCCGTGGAGAACGGTGCCTACCTGAATTACAACCTTGCCAGTTGGTCCGAAGCAGCCGAATTTCAGCGTGAATTTGAGATGGAAGAGCACGATTGGCTTCGCACCACTCGCCTAGTGATTGCAGTTCCAAAGATCATTCGGCTTCTTGGCTACGACCGCTTTCCCAAGGAGCAGGTCAAACTGAATCGCCGCAACATCTATGCACGAGATAGCAATCGTTGCCAGTATTGCGGCAAGCATTTCAGCACCAAGGAACTCACGCTGGATCATGTGGTGCCCCGCGTGCAAGGTGGTGGCAATACATGGGAGAACCTTGTGTGCGCCTGCGTCAAATGCAACGCTCGCAAGGGCGGTCGTACTCCGGCTGAAGCGGGAATCAAGTTGGTTCGATCAGCCGTCAAGCCAAAGCGCAATCCAGCGATCTCGTTGCGACTGGGAAGTCCTCGCTACCAAAGTTGGAAGGCCTTTCTTGACGAGGCTTACTGGACCGTTGAACTCACCTGAGATTCGCAGGAGGCACGCCAGCCACCTGCACAGACCGCGCAGACGGATCCCGTGGTGGCCGATCGGACAGGAAGCCTGCACCCGCCTGCACACACCCACCGGCAACATGTCAGAATTGAGTTCAGCAATGGGCCGCCGTCCTTCATGACACCCGAACCGCCGACTTCTTCTTCACGCCACGATCAGGACCCTGATCGAACGAATCTCACACCCATGTCGCCTCAGAAGCCAACGCCCTCGCGTTTGCAAGAGGGTTCCCGCCTTGGTGGATTCATTATCAAGCGACTCATCGGCTCAGGTGGCATGGGCAAGGTGTTTGAAGCACGCCAAGAAAACCCCCGTCGCACCGTGGCCATCAAGGTGATGAGCAAAGGTGTCACCAGTCGCAGCGCGCTGAAGCGGTTTGAATTTGAGGCGCAGGTGCTTGCACGCCTGAAGCACGCCGGCATCGCACAGATTTATGAAGTTGGAAACTGGACGGATCCCGAATCCGGCGAAGCGGTTCCGTGGTTTGCCATGGAATACATCAGCAATGCCAAGCCCATCACCGAGTATGCGAGGGATCATGTACTGGATACGCGTGCCCGCCTGAAACTTTTTCAGAAGGCCTGTGAGGCCGTGTCGCATGGTCATGAACGAGGTGTGATTCACCGCGATCTGAAACCAACCAACATTCTGGTGGACGGTTCGGGGCATGTGAAAGTGATCGACTTTGGAGTGGCTCGCACCACCGATAGCGACATGGCAGCCACCACCATGCAAACGGATGTTGGGCAGTTGATCGGCACGGTGCAGTACATGAGCCCGGAGCAATTTGATGCGGACCCGCATGACCTGGACATTCGCACCGATGTGTATGCCCTCGGTGTGGTGCTGTATGAATTGCTGGCCAATCGGCTTCCGTATTCCCTGCGAAAGTTGGCGATCCATGAGGCCGCTCGCATTGTTCGTGAGGAGGATCCGCAGCGACTTTCCACCGATGATTCATCGCTTGGCGGCGACTTGGAGGTGATCGTCGGCAAGGCCATGGCCAAGGATCGGGCCAAGCGATATGGAAATGCCAGCGGTCTTGCACAGGACATCTCGCACTACTTAGATGGTGAAGCCATCACTGCTCGCGCGCCGGGTGTGGCCGAAACGCTTCGCCGCTTTGCACGGCGTCACCGCGTGGTGACCTCGGCCATTCTTGCTGCGTTTGGTGTTCTGGCCATCGCACTGGTGGTTGTTGGAAGACTGGCCATGGACTTGGAACGCACCAATGCCGCCATTGCGAGCGAACAAGTGAAGACCGAGGCCGCCCTGCAGGAAGCTCGCTCGCGCGGAACGGAAGCCGAGCAAGCCCGCACTCGGAGCGATGCCGCGCTGGCACACTTGACCTCTGAGAGTTATGTCAGTGCCGTTCGGCGAGGCACGGCGGCCATGACGGACCATCGAGGCGACATTGTTTCACACGAAGTCGAATCGATTGCCGGACTGAACATCGCGCAGGTCAACCGTCGCTTGGAGATGCAACTGTTGCTGGCGTCGCTGCATCCTGAATTGCTGTTGATTGCAGCTCATGATTCACCCATCAACGCCGTGGCCATCAGCCCGGATGGGCGAACGATTGCAACGGCGGGAGATGATGAGGTGATTCGACTTTGGAATTCGCAAAGCGGAACCGCCTTGGCCGAACTCAAGGGGCACGGAAGTCGCGTGAACACGTTGGCCTTCAGTCCCGATGGTCGCACGCTGGCCTCTGGCGGTGATGACAACTCCATTCGACTCTGGGATCCGTTGAGTCAGGGCGGACTGCCGCTCGGTGAACTCAAGGGACATTCCGCCGCGGTGCGCTCGATTTCATTTTCGCCGGATGGAAAATCTTTGGCGTCGGCATCTGCCGATCGATCGGTACGCCTGTGGAATGTTCTGTCGCATGGCTGCACCTACACACTCAACGGGCATGACAAGGCTGTTCGTTCCGTTTCGTTTAGTCCAAGCGGATTGCAACTGGCCAGTGCATCAGCCGACAAGACGGTTCGCGTGTGGGATCCCGCCAACGGATCGCTGCTGCACACACTGGACAACCACCCCGATGCTCTGACCTGCGTGGCTTTTAGTGCAGATGGTGGCACACTTGCCGATGGTTCAACGGATGGAACGCTCACACTTTGGAATACGCTCGACTGGACACAACGAGCCGCCACGCCGCTTGGTGCATCGATTCACGGAATTGCGTTTGCTCCTCGCGGGGCTCCCAGCACGTCCGCTGCATTGGTGGTGGCAACAAGCAATGGTTGCATTCAAGCCGATCCGTCCACAGGCCTTGCCTTGCCGCAGAGCCAGGTCGATCGAATGCACGCAACCTGTTTGACTTTTGCGCCGGACGGAAAGTCGTGGGCCAATGGTTCAACCGACGGCGCTCTACGCATTTGGGACTCGACGTCCGACATGACAGATGAAACATGGAAGGTTTCCAACTCGCCGGTGTATGCAGTGGCGTGTGCACCAGAACCATCCGGCCTTGTTGCGGTGTCAGGTGAGAATGGATCGATTCAACTTTGGGACGCCGATGCGTCGCTTCGACTCGCGGTGCTTGCTGGATCTGGGCGTGGCGACGCGGTGCAGGCGATTGGATTCAGTCCCGGTGGAAAGCGACTTGCCTGCGCGTCACGCAATGGTGCATTGTCGATTTGGAATTCAGCCACCGGGCAATTGCAACACCCATTGATCGCCAGCGGAAATCCGCTGTTTGCCGTTGCTTTCTCGCCCGATGGTCGCACCTTGGCCACTGCGGGCGAAGATCGGTTGGTGCAATTCTGGGATGTGGAAAGCCAAAAAGTCTTTGCACAATTCAAGGGCCACACGGCGAGTGTGTATGCACTGTGCTTTTCCCCGAGCGGCCGCGTGCTGGCGTCGGCGGATGCCGATGGCATTGTGCGAATGTGGGACTTGGACACTCGGCAGGAACTTGGATTGCTCAGTGGTCACCAGGGCCCGGTTCACGCACTTGCATTTGCAGCGGACGGCAAGACCATTGCCACAGCTTCCTACGATCGCACCCTTCGCGTGTGGGATGTCACTTCACGCAAGCAGAGTGCCCTGTGCCAGGGTCACGAAAGCGAAGTTGAATCCGTTGCCTTTGACTTAAGCGGACAAACCATCGCCTCGGGATCACGCGATGGATCGGTTCGCCTTTGGAATGCGCAGAGCGGCAAGGAACTTGCTGTGCTGACGCTTGGCATTGGAACGGTGCAGAGCATTTCCATGTCGCATAACGGCAACCTGCTGGCGTGCGGTGGTTCAAGCGGCGTGGTGAAACTGATACGAGCGGAGCCAAAGTCCACGTTCGTCACTCGACGCACCGCCACGCTGCACGGGATCGCAACACTTCAGAACAAAGTGGCTGGTTGGCTCGCCGAATCTGGACAAGCCGGTGCACTGGAGAAACTCAACGCAGAGCGTTCGGGCATGTCCCCTACCGATGCCTTGGCGATCCGAGATCTCATTGTGCAACTTGGATCGTCAGCCTCTCCATCGCCCACGCGGTAATTCTGCTGGCTTACGCGTTGAGCAAAAGATTCAACGCCAGCAACACACCGTTGTGAAATCCGTGGGCGACCATTCCGGGCACCACGCTTCCTGACCATTCGCGCGTGATGCAAAACCCAATGGAGACACCTGCAAGGGCTGGCACTGCTAGCACACCTTGCGGATGAATGGCGGCAAAGAGAGTTGCACTGAAAAGCATCGCCGCCATGATCGACAACCATTTCGGCCACTTCCATGTCTGCTGCCGGACATGCCCGTAGAGCAATCCCCGAAACACGATCTCCTCAACAATGGGTGCCGCAACAGTTGCCACAAAGAAAAGCGCGATCAACAATGGGAGCCCGGCGCTTGGCAGCATCTCCTGCACCGGGTGCGACATGTCTTGAAAGTTCTGGCCTTCCAGAATGGTTGAAAGGAATTGACCGATCGCCACACCAACGGCCATGCATGGCAAAGCCGTTGCATAACTGATCGAACTCAATCCGGCCAAACGCAGAAGCCCGCCAGAAAACTGAATGCCCGCAGCTTTTCGCAATGACGACCACGTCACGCCTCGCCATCGTGCCCACGCCAACGAGGCAAGACTTGCGAACGACAACACAACGGAGAGCCACATCTGCATGGCGTCGGGTTCGTCGCTAACCAATAATGCTGAGGCCGCCCATCGCAAACCAAGGAAGAGAATCATCCACACAAGAAATGTTTCGCCAAGTACGGCACGCACGGAGCGATCGGCATGAATGGAACTGGTGATCCGGCCGGTGAATGCCAGCCATCCCAAGACCACAATGCAGACAAGGCCGGCGAGTCCAGCCATCAAGAACCAGCCCCCGGCGGCAAGAATGGTGAGCAACAAAGCCCCGCTTCGAGCATCCAATTCTTGCGTTGCGTTGGCATCACCGGTGAGTTGGGCCTTGGCCATTTGACCGAACCATTCCAGTCGAGATTCAAGAATCGACCACTGCTCTGATGTAACCGCAACTGGTTCCGCTGGAGAGTGCTTCTTCAATGCAAACGCTTCGATCACAGCATGCACGGCGTTGGCCAAGTCTGGTTCCGGCGCGTCGTATGTTGCGGCACAGGCTTTGGAAAATTGTTCTTGTGCTTCGTCCGCATGGTGTGCCTGCGCCAAAAGAATGGCCGCCGCCAACTGCGACATTGGACGAGTCCCTAAAGGGTCGGGCTCAGAAAGTGCCTCACCACCCATCAGAAAAATCAGACGACCCTGAATCGAAGTGATCGGACTCAAGAGAGGCGGTGGCATTTCATCCACTTGGTCGTTGGGCACTTCCTCCAACTGGGCATCATGTGCAACGCCAATGCCGATCCACAGGGCTGGAAGCAGCACCAGAAGAAGCCAGATCAATGCGTTGTGGCGGCTCTGAACCATGGTTTTCAAGCCTAACCGCCAGATGAACTCACGCGTTCTGCCTTGGGGCACTTCTTTAAATCCGCTTGACAGTACGCGGCATTTTTATATCCTTATCCGTCCGCCCCAAAGCGCCAAAGAAAGATACCCATGCCACGCCAGACCACATTCATAAAGCCCGGTACGAACAAGCTGACATGGCGTCATGTGGATGCAAGCGGCAAGGTGCTTGGTCGACTTGCCACGCAAGTTGCCACAGTGCTGATGGGCAAGCATCGCCCTGATTACACACCCAATGTGGATTGTGGCGAGGCGGTTGTTGTCACCAATGCATCCGCCGTTGAACTCACTGGCCGCAAAGCCGATCAGAAGACGCTCCGCAAATGGAGCGGCTATGCAGGCGGCCTTCGCGTTCGAACCTATCGAACCCTGATGGCCAATGATCCAGTGGTCATGGTTGAAGAAGCGATTATCCGAATGTTGCCGCGAGGGCCTTTGGGGAGCACGATGCGTCGCCGCCTGAAGGTGTTCAAAGGCGCCGAGCATCCACATGCCGCCCAACAACCCAAAGAACTTGTCGTAAAATCTCGACTCAAGAACAAGAAGACAGCCTGAGCATGACCACCTTTACCGCTACCGCCCCAACGACCGCCTCCATCGGCACTGCTGTTCGACCCATTCGAGCACAGGAATCCGCTGACCGCTTCGGATGGTGGTGGGCCACTGGTCGCCGCAAGACAAGCACGGCTCGACTTCGCGTGAAGCCAGGGAAGGGCGAATTGCTGGTCAATGAACGACCACTCGAAGAATTCTTTGTGATCGAACGAGATCGCAAAAACATTCTTGCCGTTCTGGAAAAGACTGGACTCAAGGGTTCGCTTGATTTGAAAGCCACCTGCACCGGTGGCGGCGTCACCGGACAAGCGGGCGCTGTGTTGCTGGCGTTGGCTCGAGCCGTGATGGCCTACGACCCAACACAGGAAACGGTGCTTCGGGAGCACAACATGCTCACCCGAGATGCCCGCAAGGTTGAACGGAAGAAGTACGGCCAATCTGGCGCCCGCAAACGCTTCCAGTTCAGCAAGCGCTGAATCTCATTCATTGGCTGCAACAACTCGGCGAAGGCTTCGAAAGGCCTTGGCTGCAAGTTGCGCCGCCTGTCGCGAATCAAGTGCAACTGTGGCAGCCGCTTCTTTGGCCGTGTGCGGTGCACAGCCATCCCATCCAAAGCGAAGAACAAGCAACCGTGCTCCAGGAAGATCGCTGGCACAGGCCGCTGCGGCCACATCATCCCGCAGCGGAATGACATGGCACCACGGCACGCTTCGCTCTCGCCACGTTGTGGAAATCGCCACAACCGTTTCGTCGTGGTTGCGTGGAGAACTCAGCCATGCGGCGCCAGTCACGGCTTGTTCCACCGCCTTGGCCGCAAGAGATGTAAGCCGCAGACGCTCCATCACCTGACTGCCCACCATGGCAGCGTCAACAACATGACAGGACGCAGCGACTGCGGCCGCCAACGCTCGCCGCAAAGAAACGGGCGGAAGACTCGACAACGGTCCACCATGCATCGCTTGCAATCTCGACAGAGCACCCGGGAGCGCCCGCTCAATCAATGACAACCGAATTCGTGCGGCCCAGCGGAGTCGCGTTTCGATGACATCCAGTTGTTCACCAGGGTCTGACCCGTTCAAGGCCACAAGATCACGGCCAGTCTTCCACACCAGCCACCGCAAGGCCACCACACGCTGCGCGTCGGCGGCTCGTGGCCGATCCGTGTCCAATTGGCTCGGGAAAAACCGCTTCAAAAACGCTTGCCCCTCGGCTGGCCACACCTCACAACTGAGACCAGATCGCACGGACTTTGGCTCAAGAGAAAGAATTCCATTCTGGTCCTTTGCAAATGACGCAAGCGGCTCCACCTTCATACGCACTTTCCGAAGTCGATCTCGTCGCTCCCGTCGCACCAGTCGCATGGTTGCCGAATCACTTCGAGACACAGCCTGAGAAATGTCCGCCAAACCAAGACCGCGCCGCCACGCTCGCCACGCCGTCTCTCGAAGGTGTGGACGAACGGCGGTTCGGCGACCCATCCGTGAAATCGTTCCACGCCGTTCGGCCAGCGCCACAACACGCCGTGCCGTAGCAATCGATCCACCAGTTTCTGCAACCACTCGGCGAGCCAACGCGTGCAGCGATTCACCGGGCTTCGCAAGATTGGCGGCGCACGCCAGCATGCGAGCATGCCTGTGCGGATCTCGATCGTTGCTCCTAGCATGAGGCAGAAGCGTTTTCCTGCACCACGCCACCGCGTCGCCAGAGACTGCCGTTCGCGAGCCTCCGTGGGATGCAATGCGAACCATGGCCAGCCCCTGCCGCTTCCATCGTTGCAGCGATCGTTCGCTCACACCTAATGACTGTGCTGCATCCTTCAGAACAACCGCTCCACCGGGCAAGTCGTCTGCTCGCAGCGGTGCCCGCTCCGACAGCCGTAAGGCCAGCGCCGAAAGATCCATGGCGAGTGCCTTACCCACAAGTGATTTCGTGGTATCGGCGTCTCGGCTTTTGAAGCGGGTCACATGCTCCACCAGCCATGCCTCGCTGAAGAGTTGATCGCCGTGAATGGTCCGCGTCAAACTCTCCGCTGCACGGGCGATACGACGCAGCGCTGCGCTGGGCGCAAACTCAAGTTGCCGCTCCAGGTGCGAAACGGCTGCTAGACGGAGTCGAGCCTTTGGCGGCACGGAATCTCCAGCAATTTCAATGGCTTCACGCGATTCAAGTGCGAGGCTGCGGCAGCCTTGGACCAGAACAATTCCAACCCCGCTTGTTGCGAGGCGTTCCATTCAAATCGAAGCAATGTGCAGAGATAGTGCTGACTGAGATCGGCTGGCCAACCATGTTCACGACCCTCGATGGCAGCCAGCGAGGCGATCCGGGTCGCATTGTGTCGCCTTTGATGATCCAACACATGCGATAAAGTCTCCAGCCTCTTTCGCGCCGTCTCCGTTTCTGGAATTGGAGCCATCCAGCACGCAAAGGTAAATGGCAGCCCGGTGACCGAATGCCATGCCTCTCCAAGATCCATGCGATAAGAAAACCGCTCGGCATCTGGCGGTGCAAGAACCGCCTTGTCTCCAATCAGCAGCACCGCCTCCATGTCACTCGGCTGCGCCGCAACCCCATCCACGATCTCGATGTTCGTGCCGAAGCACTCTGAAAAGAGAATCGACGCCAGCACGCAGCTGGTGTGGCTTTCAGAATCTGCGTGAAGCCGCCGCACGCTGGCCAAGGGAACCTGCGAAAACACTTGCACCGTGAGCGTTGGGCCGTCACACCCAAGCAGCCCGACCGGCAGAATGACCATGTCTCGATCGGCTCGCTGAAAGTCAATGCTTGAGCACAGTGCCGCGTCCGTCTCACCTCGTTCAAGCGTTCCGATCAGTTCGGCAGGCACTTCTTTTCGCAAATGCAATCCCGCAAGCGATTCAAGACCCGCGATCAAGGGTCGCGTATTCAAGTATCGAACAACGCCAAGGCGCATGACCGCCGTCGATGGCGGTCGATGTGTGAACACAGGTGTGTCGAGTGAGGCAACGCTTGTCACGAGTCACACTGTAGGCGATCCCCTCGCCGCGAGTCAGGAAGCCTGCCGCGCCACAACTTCTTTGTCGACAGCCGGAACCTGAATCGGTTCTTCCGCAGCGGTATACATCCGCGGTACGCGAGCGGGAATGCCGCACATAAATTCGTAGACATGCTGACCGGTCATGGCCGCCAATCGAGCGGCGTGATTCGGGGCAGCTGGATCGGCCGAAACCAGTTCCACCGTTGCACCTCGTCCACCATCTGCAAGCACCGACGCGACCGTGGTGAGATCGATTGCAATCTGATCCATGCTGACCGCACCAATAACGGGCACCACTTCCCACTCCGAGTGAGATCGAGCCACCCGCACAATGCGCCGTTCTGATTGCGGCGGACGCAACGTGCGTGGATCCATCGGCAGCAAGGGGTAGCCATCGGCATACCCAACAGGCAACAAGCCAATCACGCTGGGAACGCGAGCAACCCACCGACTTCCATAGCCCACGGTTGCCTGTGCAGGAAGGTTGCGAACCTGCATCACACGGCTTCGCCAACTAAACACCGGACGCAAAGAACGAACGAGCGAAAGAAATTTCCCGTCTCTTGTTCCCTCAAATGCAAGACCCGTCCATCCGAGTCCAATGCGAACCATCTGATGGTGAAAGCGATCATGTCGAATCGCCGCAAAGGTGCTGGCGGAATGCACCACGCACTCCGGTGGAAGATTGGCCGACGCAATCCATGATTCAAAACGGGTTCGCTGAATATCGGAAGCCGCTTCGCTTCCGCCCGCATTGGCGTAGTGCGTGAGTGCCCCGGCGACCGAAAGATGCGCACTCTCTTTGATGGCGGCCACCAACCGTAAGGCCTGCTCTGGCAAAGAACCACCTCGACCCAGTCCGGTGTCCACTTCGATGTGCAGGGGAATGCGAACGCCGAGTTCGTTGGCCACTCGCTCCAGCAATGCAACCTGCTGTGCATCGTGGGCCACCAAGTGCAGAAGCCCCTTGAGCAAAAGTTCATGCGCGATTCCGCCTGGATCAATGCCATCGATCGGCATCATGGCCAGCAAGGGTGTGGTGGGTGCCGCGGCATGCACCACTTCGGCTTCATCCAAACCGAAGACGATCATCAAGTCCACATGCGAAGCCATGCGGCGAGCAATCCGGGCCGCACCGAGTCCATACGCATCGGCCTTCACGACTGCGGCCAGCCGACTCCCCGGAGCAATCATGCTTCGGATCAGCGCCAGATTGTGGTCGATGGCCGACAAGTCGACATGCACTTCACTTCGGGGTTGCACGGCCTCCGTTGTATCGTCTCTCGGCTTCGCTTACCATCACCGATCGACCCAAATCATGTCCAACTCTGAAACTTTCGATGTTCATGTGCGGTTTGCCGATCTCGGCCTTCCCGCCCCGCTGCTCTTGGCTCTTGAAGCCAAGGGCTACCAACACCCCACCAAAATCCAATCGGCGCTGCTGCCGGTTGCCCTTTCTGGCAGGGATTGCCTTGGACAGGCCAAGACCGGCACCGGCAAGACCGCTGCTTTCTCGCTTCCCATGCTCGCACGGCTTCCTTCGGATGCTCCTTTTTCCGGATTGGTCTTGGTGCCCACTCGAGAACTGGCCATTCAGGTTTCGAAAGAAATCCATGAATTTGCTCGCCACAGCGGTCACGCGGTGGTTGCGGTGTACGGCGGCAACTCGGTGAATGCACAGGCCACCAAATTGAAAAAGGGGCCGGCCATTATTGTGGGGACTCCGGGCCGAGTGATGGACATGCACGAACGGGGCCTGCTTCCCTACAACCAAGTGAAGATGGCGGTGCTGGACGAAGTGGATCGCATGCTGGACATCGGATTTCGAGATGACATTCGCCGGATTCTTGGATCCATGAAGCAGCATCCGCAAACGATATTTGTGTCGGCGACCATCAGTCCCGAAATTGAAAAACTCGCTCGGAGTTACATGCGAGATGCGGAAAAGATTGTGAGCACCGAGAAAAGCCTCACGGTGAGCCAAGTCGATCAGAGTTACCTGACGGTGGAGCATTGGGAAAAACGGCGGCTGCTGCATCACTTGCTCACTCACGAAACGCCCGAGCTCACGGTGGTGTTCTGCAGGACCAAGCGAACCGTGGACGAAGTGGCCGCTTATCTTCAGAAGAAGGGCATCGACGCGCATCCGATCCACGGTGACATGTATCAAAATGCCCGCGACAAAGTGATGGCCAAGCTTCGCAGCGGCGAGTTGCCTGTATTGATTGCAAGCGATCTTGCGGCTCGCGGTCTGGACGTTGATGACATTAGCCATGTCATCAACTACGACATACCCGAAGACCCCGAGGTGTATGTGCATCGCATCGGCCGCACCGCTCGAGCCGGCCGCCGAGGCATCGCATGGACTTTGGTGTGTCCAGATCAGGGCGAATTGTTGACCAGCATTGAAATGCTCACCAATGTCGAAATTCCCCGAAAGGAATACGCGGATTTTGTTGCCGGACCGGTTCCAGGTGAAGTGGCTGCCCGGCGAGACCTTGAGGCCAAACGCAAGGACGAACTCGCTGTGACTCGCAATCGCTACGAAACTCAAACGCCTGCAACCAATGCGGCCGATCCAACAAAGTATCCAGGCGGCGTAGTTCCGTCGGGGCTTCCGCCCAAGCGGCTTGGTGGCCGAGTGGCTACACGCCGTCGTTGATGAAAAAGTCGAAGCCCTGCATTGAATTGCATGACGAGGTCGCCACCGCGCTCGCCGAGCATCGCCCGGTGGTCGCTCTTGAAACCGCTGTGGTGACCCACGGCCTTCCCCGTGAATCGATTCCTGAACTGTCGCATGTTGGAGACGTTCATTGGGATGCGCACGCACCAGCCAACATTGCACTCATCCTCGCCATGGAACGCTGTGTGCGCGCCGTCGGTGCCGTGCCAGCCACGATGGCTCTCCTTGATGGCACATTGCGTGCGGGACTTTCGGACCATGATCTTGATCGCCTTGGCAGTGATCGCAACGCACTGAAATTGAGTTCGCGCGATCTTGGTGCGGCCATCGCCAATCGTGCAACCGGCGGGCTCACTGTTGCCGCAACGTTGACAGCATGTCTTGCAAGTGGCGTGAAGTGTTTTGCAACTGGTGGTATTGGAGGCGTGCACCAAGGATGGGCCAAACATCTGGATGTCAGTGCAGACCTCGCGGCACTCGCCAACGCACCCGTCGTTGTTGTCTGTGCCGGCGCGAAAAACATTCTCGATCTTCCAGCCACGCTCGAATGCCTCGACTCCTTGGGCGTTCCCGTACTTGGGCTTGGCACCCAGCACTTTCCATGTTTCACCTGTGTCCCTGATGTCACTCTGCCGGTTGCGGCAAGGGTCGAGACCCCAAGAGATGTCGCGGCGGCGGCGATGGCTCATTGGAAACTTGGTCTCAGGTCAGCCGTGCTAACGGTTCAACCATGTCCCAAAGCCTTTGCATTGGAGAGGCAGGTCTTTGAACAGGCGATGGAAAGTGCAACACAGCAGGCCCGTGACCAGCGGATTTCCGGAGCAGCCCTCACACCCTTCTTGCTTGCCACATTGTGCACATTGACCCACGGAAAGTCGTTGCAGGCCAATGTGGCCCTGCTTTTGGCCAATGCCGCAACCGCCGCCGAAGTTTCCAAGAACCTGCTTGACTTGGAAGCCGCCGCATGATTCACTACCGGGTGTCAAGGGTTTCCACTTTGACGCCTGCCACAAATTGAACTGGAGATGGGGTCCACGAGGGCCCGTCGGCAATCGATCCATGGATGGGTCGTCCAGTTCACAGAGAATTTCGTGGCACTTTGGAACGACAGCATGAACACCCTTACAGGGATCCTTGAACTGCCTCCGGCAGGCGGTGATGGACGCATTCGACAATTCAGCAACGGGCTTGTTGAAAACCCGAATGACCCCTATGTGCCTTTTGAATTGGTTCAAAGATTTCACTTGCGCCCCGGGCAAGAAGTCACCGTCGAAATCGAAGAGCGACAGGCCCCCAATCGTCCAAACGGAATCAAGCCAGTGGCCGTCAATGTTCTGCAGGTGGAGGGACTTGTCCCCGGCGACTATGCCAGCCGAAAAGTGTTCGCGGAATTAACCGCACTCGATCCCGCCCCTCGAATCAGTCTGGAATATCCCGGCTGTCCGCCGGCGTGCCGCTTGATCGATCTCTTCTGCCCCATCGGATTTGGAACCCGCGGCCTGATCGTGGCGCCACCCAAGGCGGGCAAAACCATTCTGTTGCAAAACCTTGCCTTTGGAATCAAGCGCAATCATCCCACGGTGGAGTTGATCGCACTGTTGATCGACGAGCGACCCGAAGAAGTGACGGACTTCAAGCGAAATGTTCCCGCACATGTGCTTGCAAGCAGCAATGATCAGGATGTTGAGCGACACACCTCACTGGGCATGCTGGCCATCGAGCGAGCCAAGCGCATGGTGGAAGCGGGCAAAGATGTGGTGGTGCTTTTGGATTCGCTCACCCGTGTTGGCCGGGCGTTTAATAACAATCGCCGATTTGCTTCAGGCGGCCGAACCATGAGCGGTGGATTGGACAATCGAGCACTGGAAGTTCCCAAACAACTTTTCGGTGCCGCACGTCGCTGCGAGGAGGGTGGCTCGCTCACCATCATCGCTTCGTGCCTTGTGGATACGGGCAGCCGAGCCGATCAAATTATTTTCGAGGAGTTCAAAGGCACTGGCAACATGGAACTGATTTTGGATCGCACGATCAGTGAAAAGAGACTCTTCCCTGCAATCAACTTGGCCGCAAGCGGCACACGCAAAGAGCATCTGATGCTGTCAGAGTCCGAACTCAAAACGGTCACCGCCCTTCGCCGCCGGCTGCTGAGCCTGCCACCCCATGTGCAAATTGAACAATTGCTTTCGGCCTTGAAGCGATATCCCACCAATGCAAGCATGGTCGGTGGTCCGCAGGCAACTGCGACCGCGTGAAACGCTGGCGTGCACCCTGCAATGAGTGCGGTCTTTGCGAAACAGGCTGCAGTTATTGCATAACAGTCTGCAGTCATTGCGTGACTTCGTTACCCTTCCTCGATGGCTGAATCTGGACCTCTCAACAGCGTCCGCGCCGGCATCTTTGTCGTCACGACGGTTGCCCTTTTTCTCACGGTCACCTTTGTTCTGCTCAAAGTCAATCTCTTTGGCACACAACACACCTATGCGATCGACTTTACAACGGCCGATGGCGTGTCCGGGCTCAATCAGGGAAGTGATGTTCGCGTTGGCGGCGTGATTGCTGGCGAAGTGGTGTCGCTCACGCCGCAGATTGACCATGGGCTGAATCAGCTCAAAGGCATCCGGGTCAACATTGAATTGAGTTCCGTGGTCCCGCTGTACTGGTCTGCAGACAAACCGCAATCGAGCGCCAAAGTGATTCGAGTTCCAAGTCTGCTTGGTAATTCAGCGAGCATTAATTTCATTAGCGTCGGCGATCCCGGTGCGGCCGAGGTGCCCGTTGGCGGCGCCATTCCTGCGATCGAGGGCAGCGGCATGCTGGCCAGTCTTGTGGGCCCGGAGAATGCGGAGCGGGCCAAGCAAATCATTGCGGATCTTGCTGGAACGGTTGCATGGTTTCACGACACGCTTCCAAAGGAATACACCGCGAATATTTCTCCCATGCTCACCAATCTCAATACCACGATTGCGGCTTTCAAGGGTGATTACGAAACCTGGCGAAAGCCCATCGGGGACACGCTGACTAGTACCTCAGGATTCACAGGCCGCGCGGATCACCTGTTGCAGGAGAACGAACCTCGAATCAATCGATTCATGGATGACGCCGTGATCACGCTGGCCAATGCTCGCAACATGTCCGAAGACTTAAAGACAAAGGGAGTGCCTGCTCTGCAGAAATTGCTGGATCGCGGCGCCACCGCAGCAGATTCGCTGGCCATCAGCCTGCAGGAAGTCCAAGATGCACTTATCTATGACCTGCCAAATCTTGCGACCTTCCTTGAAGACAGTCGCCAGGTTGCATCGCAACTCAAATTGGCCGCGATCGAAGTTCGGCACAGCCCATGGAAGTTGCTCTATCAACCCAAGCCCGGCGAAATGGCCCATGAGAATCTCTATGACGCTGCCCGAAGCTTTGCCATGGCGACCGAGGATTTGCGAGTTGCCGGCGAAAGCTTGCAGCAGGCGGTGCAAGCCATGCCGGGGCGATTGGAGAAAGACGAAGCATTTCGCAAGCAAGTGCAAAGCGAAGTCGTGGATGCCATGAGTCGCTACGACCAAGCGCAGCGCCGGCTGTATGACGTTCTCAACGCGCCGGCATCGCAGGGTGGCGAAGCGAAGTAGCACCCATGTCGGCGCATGAACCGAATCCCATCCGCGAAACTCGAGTCGGATTCGTCACGCTCTCTCTGATCCTTGGCGTCTCCGCAGCACTCTGCTTTGTCTCGCTCCACCAGTGGGGACAGCGCAACATGTATCGACTGGGATTTCAGGTGGGACAAGATGCCTCTGGCATTGAGCGAGGGACTCCAGTCACCATTGGGGGACTGGTGTGGGGCCGGGTCACGCGTGTCGAATCAGGTGAAGTCCCCGCAGGCGCCACGGTTGGAGAATCCGTGGAGGCTGAGACCCGCAAAAAAAGCCGTGGAACGCTGGTCACGTTCGAACTTGATCCAACCATCAAACTCTGGTTCGGTGCCAAGATTGCACGGAACGCTTCCATTCTGGGTGGCGATGTGTCGCTGGTCATTCTCGAAACCGGAATCCTGACGATGGGCAGCGATCCGACCGGCATTCGCGTCCGCGTGCCACTGCCAGAAGGCACGGTCTTGGTTGCCGCCTCACCAGATGTCGGATTGTGTGGCCTTGTGGGAACCACGGTTGCCGCGCAACTTGAAACGCTTCCAAGCCGTTCGGCAGCGTTGCGAAGTTATTACTCCGAGAATCTCATTCCCAAAATTGAAACGCAGTGGAACGAGATTCAAGGCAATGTGGTTGCGCTCCGCGCGCAAATCAATCCAGACTACGAGCGATTTCACAAACTCTTTGAACCCATCCGAACGCAACTCCAGAGTCTTGCTGCAAAGTTTGGTCTGAGCGATTCGACTGAACCAGCCGATCCGCCATCGTTGACTGCCAACATTCAGCACGCGTGGAAGTCCGGCTCCGCGGACGCCGATGCAGTGGAGGCCGACTTGAAGGTGTTGAAGGATCGCATGGACCAAGATTTGACTCCTCGATTTGAAACACTCAGCGATCAAGCCACTCGTGAGTGGACGCGTGCCAAGGCCCAATGGACGCAACTCTCTGACGCCGGTCGAACCTCCATGGAGGCGTACCGGTTCTGCATGGCCGATGCCTCATTGATGGGTGGGCAAGTTTCTCGAAGTTTCGATGATTTGCTGGGCTCACTGCTGAAAGCACTCTTTGGGAAACCCAATGAGGAAACCGAGACTCGATTGCAACGGTTGGAAGCCGCCAGCCAACTTGCCACGGCCACCGGTTCACTGCGTCATGCATGCGATGCCTTGGACTCTTTAGCCCACAGTGTGCAACCGATCGATCCCGTGATGAGCGCCACCTTGCAGCAACAGGCCGCCGATGCGGTGGCACAGTTCCGAAGTGCCATCGAGCGCCTCATTTCATTTTCACAGCAGCCGTGACATGACGGCCCTGTGGAGCGACGACGCCTCACTGGCCCCCTACCGAAATGTTCGCGATGCCGACTTGCGTGGCTCGCACAATCTCTTCCTTGTCGAAAGCCCTCGATGCGTTGCCAGGTTTCTTCGAGCCTGCCGGCATGGAACTTGGCAACCCGTCAGTGTTCTGCTTGCACCCGAACATGTTGCGTCCCTTGTACCGCTGGCCGAAGCCGTGCAATGCCCCATCGTGCAGGGAAGTATGGAAGACATTGCACTGCACAGCGGATATCGCTTTCACCATGGAGCCTTGGCTCTGGGAGTGCATCAGACCGGGCAACCACTCGCTCAATTGCTGGCTGTGCACCATGCGGATCAAGGTTGCATCGTGGTCGCCGACGGCGTGGTGCATGTGGACAACATCGGATCGCTCTTTCGAAATGTGGCGTGCCTCGGAGCCTCGGCGGTCGTGCTGGGGCCGGGCTGTGCTGATCCACTCGGTCGGAAGTGCATTCGCATCAGCATGGGCCGCGTGTTTGGTGTCCCCTTCGCATGTGTTCCCGATTCACTCACGGCGGTGAAGCAGTTGCAAGAAGCCGGATGGACCTGCACCGCAGTGGAACAATCTGCGTCTGCCACCCCGCTCCACGCATGGCGGCCCGCCCTTCGCAATGCAATTGTTGTCGGTGCAGAAGGTCGCGGCGTTGGCGCAGAAATCCTGAACGCCTGTGACACGTGCGTGGAAATTGAGTCAAGCCTTGATCCGCTTGCTGCCGAGGGCGAAGGCCCGCCAAGCCTGAATGTGTCAACCGCGTTAGCGATCGTCTTGCACGAACTGCGCCGACATGGTGGAAACTCCCTCGCCTCGTAAACCATCCGTCTCAGCAGCCGCGGGCTTCTCTTCTTTGATGCGCTCCACACGCCCGCCGAGGGCGTTGAGCGTTTCTTCCATTTGGTGATAGCCGCGATCAAGGTGGTACACGCGATGAACAATCGTCTCGCCTTCGGCCGCAAGACCTGCCAGCACCAGACTCGCGCTGGCTCGCAAATCACTGGCCATCACCGGCGCACCGATCAGTTTGCCACCGCCGGCAACCACCACGGTGGGCCCCTGTCGATACAACTGCGCACCCATCCGCATGAGCTCGGCCACATGCATAAACCGTTCGGGATAAATCTTCTCGGTGATCACACTGTTGCCCTCGGCCATGCACACCAGCGCCATCAACTGGGCCTGCAAGTCCGTAGGAAATCCCGGGTGCGGCTGCGTGGTGATGGTGGTCGGCTTGAGATTGCGTTCACTGGTCACCCGCACCGTGCAGCGCGTTGGATCGTCACCCGAAACACGCTGAATATGCACGCCAATCTCTCGGCAATGGTTGACGGTTGCCAGCAGCGCGTCATAAGGGAAATCGTCCAGAATGACATCGCCATTGGTGATGGCGGCGGCCACGGCATAGGTGCCGGCCACAATGCGATCGGGCATCACCACATGGTTGATTCCACTCAGTTCCTCAACGCCATCAATGACTAACCGCGGCGAACCCGCACCGGAAATGCGAGCCCCCATGGAGTTGAGCATGTTGGCCAACTCCACAATTTCCGGCTCGCATGCCGCACACTCAATGGTGGATCGACCGCTTGCAAGCACCGCCGCGCTCATCACATTGGCCGTGCCAAGCACCGTGCTGCCAAACGGTCCACCCAGAAAAACGGTGTCACCCTTCAGGCGATCTGCCGATGCAAGAATGTCTCCGCCTTTCAATTCGATCTTTGCGCCGAGTGCCTCCAATCCGCGCAAGTGCAAATCGACGGGGCGATGACCAAACGCGCACCCACCTGGCATGCTCACGCGCGCCTGACGACGGCGAGCCAGCATGGGTCCAAGCACACAAATGCTTGCTCGCATGGTTCGCACAATGTCATAACGAGCATGAACTCGGTTCTCATCCACGCTCTGCATGGTCAACCCGCCAGGAACCGGCTTGATGTCCACACCAAGTTCCTCAAGCAGCCGACCCATGTTGGCAATGTCCGCCAGCGGCCTGATATTGCGAAGTGTGACGGGTTGGTCGGTCAGAAGACTTGCGGCCATCAGCGGCAGCGCGGCATTCTTGGCCCCCTCAATTCGCACGCGTCCGGAGAGTCTGCGACCGCCTTCGATACGAAAAAATTCCATGGAGTCGTTCCTTGTCAGAGTCGGTAGGAGAAGAACTCTCTCCATCGGTCAGCAGCCATCTGCAGGGACACAATCCCTGCACGCCACTACGATATCGTCCATGAAAAATGCCGTGCATCTTGTGGGCGAGCCCACCCTGCCCGAAGTGAAGATGCATCTCATTCCGCCGACCGCCCCCGCACATGGAACCGTGGTCAGTAACGGCCTGTGCATGAAGGGCAAGTCCGCCAGTTTTGTGCGGCATGTCTGCATTGATGTCAGCGGAACCGAGATGGCGGGCAATTTCCGCTCTGGTCAGAGTTTCGGTGTGCTGCCACCTGGTCTTGATGCATTTGGCAAGCCGGAAAAAGTTCGCTTGTATTCCATTGCCAGCCCAACATGGGGCGAAGATGGTCACGGCCGAGTTCTGGCCACAACGCCCAAGCGCCTCATCAGCGAGCGTTCGCCCCAAAGAAAGAGCGATCCATTGAGCGATCACCGCCTTTTTCTTGGGGTTTGCAGCAATTACCTCTGCGATTTACAACCGGGCGACTCCGTTTCGTTTTCTGGCCCCGCGGGGAAGCGCTTTGTCCTTCCAGAAGATCCGTCCCAACACGACTTTCTTTTCTTAGCCACCGGTACCGGCATCGCACCGTTTCGGGGTATGGCCATGGAATTGCTTCAGGGTCCACCAGCGGACAGCCCGTGGAGGGCCGATTGGAAGAAATGCACCAGTCGCATTGAGTTGGTCATGGGCAGTCCCTACACCACCGACCTGTTGTACGACGACCTTTTCAAGGAGCTGTCACTTCACCATTCCAATTTTCATTATCACCCCGTCATCAGCCGTGAATTGCGAAACGACGGCGGCAAGGGGGAATACACCCACCAGTTTCTGGAGCGCCGCTTGGGCGACCATTACGACAGCATGCTTCGAAATCCTCGCACGCTGATTTACATTTGCGGTCTTGCAGGCATGCAAATGGGTCTCTTTCGCATCTTGGGCGAGAAGGGTCTCGGCACAGGCTACCTCACCGTGGATGAAGTGATTGCCGATGTTCCGCCGCGAGAGTGGACCGAAGAGCATCTGAAGCGACGGGTTCGTCCAACGCATCGGTGCATGATCGAGGTGTATTGACTCGATCTGGCGCCTCGGCACGGGTGCGAATTTCATGCAAAGCATTTCCCTTCTGAATTGCCTTGGCCCTATGCTTGTTCCATGAACGAGTGGCAGGATCCAGAGCATCGCGTTGAACAGCTGATCGACAAAGCGCGAGAGCACTTTCAAAAGGGTCGCTTCACGGATGCGGAATCGTTCTTGCGACAGGCCATCGAACTTGAGCCCGAACGCGGCGCGTGGAGAATGAATTTGGGGGTCACTCTTCAGGCGCTTGGTCGCACTGACGAAGCGCTCCATTGTTTCGAGAGTGCCAGCGATCGGTCACCAGATCACGCGGAACCACGCGTGGCCGCAGCGGTGGCCGCGGCGGCGCTGGATCGTTGGCAACTTTCATTGAAATGGGCAGAAGAGGCAACCAATTGCAAGCCTGACCTCGACGCCGCGTGGGCACTCCGCATTGAGTCGTTGCGTCGACTCGGTCGACTAGACGATGCAAGCCTTGCCTTTTACTTGGCGCAACAGCATGTCGAAGCCGCTCCCGCTTCGCTTCAAGCCATGGCGGCGGTCTTGCTTGCTGAAGGCAAACGAGATCGAGCTGCATGGAGTTTGCGTGAAGCGCTTCGACTGGAACCAGCCCTTGCACGAGTGCGTGTGCAATTGGCGCAGATTGCCGCCGACAGCGGGCAGCCGCATCGTGCCATTGAATTGCTCACGGAAGAAACGCGCCACCACCCAGGCGATGTGCATGCATGGCTTGCCTTTGGAGATGTGCTGGTGCGCATGAGCCGCGTTCCCGAGGCGGCCGAAAAATTTCGCCGGGCCGTTGAACTGGATCCTGAAAGTGCCGAGGCCCGATGGCGTGTGGGCTCGCTGGCTCTTGGGGCGCGGCGACTCGATGAAGCTTGCATCGAACTCGAACACGCCCTGCGTTTGGATTCAGAGAATCCGTCGCTTCGCATCGAATTGGCGCACGCGAAACTGGAACGAGGCGAATTCAACGAAGCCGCCCGACTTCTGGAAATCCACGCTGAGCGGGTTCCACCAGAGAGTGACCCTCGGCTGGATCAACCGCAGGCCGCTCTCTCACTTGCCGACCTTATGTTGCGTGCCGGCCGACCAGAATTGGCCGCTCGCACGCTTACCGCCGCTCTTCGCTTTCCTGCATGCGCCCAAGACGCTGCGGTGCTGCGTCGCCTTGCACGAAGCAGGTACGAATCGCACGATTTACCGGGTGGCGATCAAGCCAGTCGGTCGCTGCACGAGGTGGATTCCACCGATCGTGCAGCGGCGTACAACCTTGCACTCTCTGCATTGCAGCAAGGCACATTGTCTGAAGCCCAATCCTGGGTGCGACGTGGTTTGGCTGACCATCCCAGAGATGCCGGATTGCGACGCTTGTGGGTGCGCATATGGATCACGCGTTCCCTGCGGTTGGTGGGCTTCCAGCGCGTTGGGTAATCACGCGCACGAAACAGCCGTGGCAACCTGCGCGTGACGCACTTCCAAATTCAACTTGTTGCGTTCGTGAATGGCAGCAAGGCCATGTGGCGAGCACGCTTGATGGCGACTGCAAGAATCTTCTGCTCGCCTGCTGGCAACTGAAGTCGCTTGCGGCCAATGATCTTCCCGTTGCCGGTCATCATGCGGCGCAATTCGTCCGCGTTCTTGTAATCGACTGGGCCCTTGATCGTGCGGCGTTCGGATGGTGCGTTGAACTGTGACATAGTGTGTGCGTCCTGGTTCTCGATGGTGAGAGCCTCCGACGTTCGGAGGCGACGAGCCGTGCAGTGTAACCAAATCCTGCGTTTCTTCCAATGCCTTTGAAACTCGAAGTCCGACCCTCTAGGACTTTCCAGCAGACGCCCTTTGGACTCGTTTCAAGGTTTCACGCATTGCACCACCTGCCGCAGCCACGGCGGCTTGGTCAATACCGTGGCGAAATCCAAGGCGTTCCAGCGTGGCAAGCAGCGTTTCAGTTGCAATATTTCCAGGGGCTCCAGGTGCAAACGGACAGCCACCCAAACCCCCAACGCTGCTATCGAAACTTCGAAGGCCGCACTGCAACGCTCGCTCCACGCACGCGGCGGCTTTGCCAGCCGTGTCATGCAGATGCAACGTAAGTAACGCCGGCTCGCATAGCGACTGCATTGCGGCCAGTAGACAAGAAATGTGTTCCGGTTCCGCCGCACCGATCGTGTCACCCAAGTCGATTTCGGTGCAGCCCATTTCAAGCAGTTGCTCACTCACTCGCCGCACACTGGACGGTTGCACCGCTCCGTCAAAGGGACATCGCACCACGCAACTCACATATCCGCGAACCGGAAGCCCCGCCGCTCGAGCCTGCTGCACAACGGGCCGAAGCCGCTGCAAACACACATCAATCGACGCATTCACATTTTTCTGACTGAAGCCCTCGCTTGCACTTACAAAAACGGAAACCTTGTCAGCCTTCGCCTCAAGGGCCGCCGCCAAACCCCGCTCATTAGGAACCAAGACCGACAGCAGTGTTCCCGCTCGCCGCTGCACGCGCTGCATCACGTCGGCGCCATCAGCCAATTGCGGCACGCGCGCGGCGCTGACAAAGCTGGTGACTTCAACCTCGGGAAACCCCGCAGCAATCAATGCATTGACGAACGCAACTTTGTCGGCGACCGAAACGACCCCGTCTTCATTCTGCAATCCGTCGCGCGGACCGACTTCGGTCACTCGAACCAATTCAGCGCGGCTCATCGACGCTCTTTCTCTTCCCGCAACCGTTCCTCGCGAAACGCTCGCCGCACCAACACACCCACTGCAATCGTGACAAGAACGGTCAGCACCGCACCGCCCAAAAACAGCACCGCTTCCGGCTCAATCTGCATGTTCATGGGGTACCACCCGGAAGAAATCTCAAAGTCGGCTGCACCACCGCGCTGGCCCATGCGCCCTCGGCGGCCACTCGCACTCGATGGCCGGGTTCACACCACGCATTCTTGATCGACGCAAAGGCCACGCACGCATTGCTCAGCATGGGCGAGGGGGCGCTACTGGTAATCGTTCCAATGGGCTCGCCATCCGCGGCTTCCACATGCACTACGGCGCCGCACACCGGAAGAACATCCTGCTCCATGCGAAGGGCCACCAATTTCTGTTTCGGTTTCCCAAGACTCTCCATGCGGGCCACCACTTCTTGCCCCAGGTAGCACCCCTTCTTGAAACTCACTCTCTTGGAAAGCAATCCAGTCTCATGAGGCAATGCAGATTGGCCAAAGTCCACACGAAAAAGCGGCGTGCCGCCTTCGATCCGAGCCACATTGAACGCGTGCCAACCGATGGGGCGGATGGGCGAACTCCCCTCTCCGCGCGCCGCCAGCACCGCATCAAAAACTTCCGGCTCACTGCCGGCCGGCACAAACAATTCCACTCCAAGAATTCCCGCTTGATCGCGCCGGGCAAGGAAGATGGCATGCGCGCCAAGTTGCATTGCGGCACACGAAAGATTTTCAGCGAGAGCGCCCTGCTCCAGTCCCAAGGTCATCAGGATGGACAGAACCGCCGAGCCGTGAAGCGAGAGTCGCCCAATGGACTGCCCGGCATCTTCAATATGCATGTCCTCACCAAACACAAATTCTTTCAACTCCGCAGCGGTTACGGCCGCGGCGAATCGATCCACATCGATCAGCATCACATCCGAAAACTCTGCGAGCAAAAGATCGGCCTGCACTCGCCCCTTGCGATTCAGCCAGAACGATTCACGCACACTTCCGGGCTTCATGTCCTGCACGTGCTGCGTCACCATTCTTTGGAAGAACGAAAGACGGTCGGTTCCCCGCACTCGAAGTGTGCCCCGATGGCAGCCATCCATCACGCCAACACCTCGTCGAATTACGGCGTATTCCGCTGCGGGAGAACCAAGATCCGCTGCAATTTGAACGCATGCATCTCCCTCGTCGGGTCCGTAGGCCATCCATGCCACCGCGGGCACCCATGGTGGCGTGTCGCCGCTGGCCGGACGTGCGGCTCTAGCCACATTGTCGTGCAGCCGATTCGCTTGTTCAGCCACGCACGACTCAAGCCTTTGATAGAGCGGCGACGGAATCATCTTTGGCGCATCGTACGCATTTGAAACACTCACACGAATCATGCTTTGCCTTCGTCATCACGCAGATGCCAGAATGCGCTGCGCCAGAAGTTGAGCCGCATCGATTCGCGGCCGCGACTGCAGCGCCGCCCGCATGCGATCACGCGTCGGTCCATCGGCAATCAGCGTTTCCAACAATTTCCCCATAGAACCCATGTTGGCTGCAGGATCGATGGCGTCTCGAGCCATGGCGGCGGCCCCTTCCTCGACAAGGGCTCGAGCGTTTTCACGCTGATGCAAGTCTCGGTGATAGGGATAGGGCACAAAGAGGCACGGCACGCAATTCAATTCGACCTCCGCCACGCTATTGGCTCCTGCACGAGAAATCGCCAAGTCGGCCGCTCCCCACGCCAACCCCATGCGATGCAGAAACGGCATCACGCGAGATCGAACGCCCGCAGCGGTGTAGCGATGGCTCAACGCCAAAATCTGAGTGTCTGACATCGAACCGGCGAGATGAAGAATCTGCCACCCGTCCAGTAACGAAGCGTGCTGCTCGGCAAAGTGCGGAAGAAAGAGATTGAGCGAGGTGGCCCCTTGCGATGCGCCGGTCACCAGAAGCGTTCGCCGCGTGGCCTCTAGACCAAGTTGCACACGACACTCGGCAACATCCCCCGAAGACACCGCGCTTCGTCGAACGGGGAAGCCTGTGACCTCACCATCCCATTGGGGAAGATTTTTCGCGTGCACGGCGCTCCACACGCGAGTGGCTCGGCGAGCCACCCACCGATTGGCCCTTCCCGGTGTGCAATCCAAATTCAACAGAGTCACGGGCACGCCAGCTTGGAGCGCACTTTGTACAACCGGCGCCGTGACAAATCCGCCAAGACTGACAACATGTTGCACGCCAAACTCCTTCAACGCTTCATGCGCCACACGCTTTGCTCCTGGCCACGCTTGCATGAATCGCAGCAATTTCAAAGGCTGAAGCGAGAGTGGCTGTGCGGGGATTTGTACAAACTTGGCACCGGCCTCGTGCAGCATCACCGAATCAATCTCCCGTTGGCTGCAAAGAAAGAGCGTTCCCGTCGAATGCGAAATCGTCAAGACGCGTTCAGCGATTGCAAGACCGGGGCTGAGATGCCCTCCCGACCCGCCGCCCGCGAAGGCGATGCATCCTGTTTCGTTTCGCGACGCCACGGTGGACATGCCTCACTCACACAGGGTGCGGTTCCATAGTCGAACGCTCCGGTTGAACCACTCCAGCCATTTCAAGCGAGCGGCGCCGCCGTTCACTCACTTTGGCGATGGATGCAACCATGCCCAAACTGAATGCCGTCAGAATCCAACCGGTTCCGCCCCGTGAAATTAGTGGCAACGCGATGCCCTTGGTTGGAGCCAACCCAGTAACCACAGCCACATTAATCAATGCCTGCAGGCTGACGGTCAGCGTGATGCCCAATGCAACCAGCGATTCAAAATTGGTGGTCAATGGAATCCGTTGCACGATCCCGTCCGCACTCTGGGATTTGGCGCTGCTGGTTGCAATCGACAACCCCGTCAACGCAAGCAATGCAAACAACGCAATGATGCCGATGGCCCCGCCGATGCCAAGTTCTTCACACGCGATGGAGTAAATGAAATCCGTTGTGGCTTCCGGCAAATACCCAAACTTTTGAATTCCATTACCAAGCCCTCGGCCTGGCAATCCACCGCCAGCAATCGCGGCCATGCTTTGAATAATGTGATAACCCTTTCCCTGCGAATCAGCGAATGGATCGATGTAGGCCAAGATTCGATTCACGCGATACGGACTCGTGAGCACCAAGGCAACGAAACCGGTCAATGCTGCGGGAAGCAGCAGCCCGACATGCCACAATCGAACACCCGCCGCAACCAACATGGCCAACGCCACCAGCATGATGAGCACCGCCGTGCCAAGGTCTTCAAGTGCAATCAGTCCGGCAACGGCGCTGACCAGAACAAAGGGTGGAATAAAGCCTCGCCAAAATTCTCCCAGCGCACCGGTTCGCCTGCAGCAGTGCCACGCAACAAGAAACGGCATGCCCCACTTGGCAATCTCGCTTGGTTGAAGACCGATGGGGCCAACGGTGATCCAACGGTTTGCACCATTGACTTGACGACCAATGCCCGGAACATGAACCAACAGTAGACCCACACACATCACACCCAGCAGCCACGGCATGGGGCTTGAGAGTCCTCGGCGGGTAAACAAACCATCCACTTGAATCTTGGTTCCCACCCATAACGACAGAACAGCCGCCACAGCGAACAACATGTTTCGACCAACAAGCAATTCCTGCAGCGTGGTTCCTTCGCCGCCGGCGGACGAAAGACCGGCACTGTTCACCAGCACCGTTCCCGTTACCAGAAGCGCGATCACAAGAAACAGAAGGCTTTGGCCTGCACGCATAGGTTGTGCATATCGACCAAGAGCCTTAGACAAGGGCAAAAACGCTCTCCCGCCACCAACAACACCGTAGACTCGTTTCCCCCCATGATCGGTACCCCCGTTTACCTCGAGACTTTTGGCTGCCAGATGAATGAGCTGGACTCGGAATTGGTGCGAGGGCAGCTCACCCGTGTGGGCTACAGAATGGTGGAACAACCTGAAGACGCACAGGTGATTCTGTTCAATACGTGTTCCGTTCGAGAGCATGCCGAAAGCAAGGCGTACAGCCGCATTGGGTTGATCGGAATGCGAAAGGCGGCCGGCGAAAAACTCTTACTTGGGGTCATCGGGTGCATGGCCGAGCGAGATGGTGTGGACATGCTTCGCCGCTTTCCACAAGTGGATGTGATGTGCGGCCCTGGCGAACTGGATCGGCTGCCGGCTCTGCTGGATGCCGCGCGACGCAGCGAGGCGGCAAGTCAGGCGGAACGGGTAGCCCTTGCGGGCAATCGAACCCGTCGAAGTGCCGTGCTGAGTGCGGTGCAAGACGATCTTGAAACGCTTGATCTCTCGAGGGCCTTTGATCCGGCCATCGCGGGGCGATTACGCCATACGGCGCAGGTACGCATTACCAGAGGGTGCAACAAGTTCTGCACCTACTGCGTGGTTCCCAATACTCGTGGTGCCGAGGTGCATCGCCCCCCTGATTCCGTGGTGGATGAGTGCCGCCAACTCGCCGATGCCGGTGCCATTGAGGTCACGCTTCTAGGGCAAACCGTCAATCACTACCGTTATGAACACGGGGCAGCCATCACGGTGCAGGGTCGCGAGGCTCCGCAGGTGGGGCCGGGGTTGGCAGCCTTTCGCAAGGCCATTCCCGCTGGAAGTCGCGTCACCACCTTTGCTCGCCTTTTGCAGCGAATTCACGATGAAGTGCCGGCGATTCAGCGACTTCGCTTTGTGACCAGTTACCCGCGAGATTTCGGTCGAGATGTGCTGGAAGTGATGCGAGATTGCCCTCGCATTTGCAGATATCTCCATGCTCCCGCTCAAAGCGGTAGCGATCGCATTCTGGGTTTCATGAATCGCGGTTACACCCGTGGCCAGTACGAGGCGTTTGTGGCGAGCGTCTTTGAAATACTGCCAGACGCAACACTTGCGGGCGATATGATCGTTGGATTCCCCGGCGAAACCGACGCAGACTTTGAAGCGACCTGCGATTTGGTTCGGTCACTTCCATTTAAGAACAATTTCATTTTCAAGTATTCGCCGCGGCCGGGGACCACGGCCATCACGCGATTTCCAGACGATGTCCCCGAAGAAGTGAAGCGATGGCGAAACAATCAGTTGCTTGCCGTTCAGACACAGACCAGTGAACGGGTGCATGCGGCATGGGTCGGTCGTACGGTGCCAGTTCTGATTGAAGAGGTCTTTGCGGAAATGCCGGCACCACCGCACCAAGCATCCAGAGTTGAGTTGAAATGGAACAATCGACTCGCAACACCCACACGACGAGCCATGCGGGGGCATACACCCGGAGATTTGATTGTTGCATTGGATGCGCCGCCCAACATGCAGGCCGAATCCATGATTGGACGCGTGGTTCAAGTGCGACTTGAATCGGCTTCGGCTTTGCTGCTCAACGGAAAGTGCATCCAAACGGGTGCAGAAACCGTCCAAACCGCTGACTAATAATACTGGGCGGCAGGCGTGGAAACTGGCGTTTTGCAGTCCTCTAGCCATTCGTCCATCCAACTTTTCCCATTTCGAACTCATTTTTCGATTTACGCGCTTTCAAACGGAACCATTGAAACGCATTGTTCGGAAGATCACTCGTCAGGGAACTGCTCCTTCAGCATTGTGGCTGTCGGTTCAGGGGAGAGAAACTCCTGACAACAATTTGATTCCTCCTGAAGAGAGGGAAAGGGAAAGAAATGAACACTCGTTTTGTTCTGTCGGCTTCGGCACTCGCAATTACCTCGAGCGCCTTTGCAACAGTGTCTCCCACCATGGTGGCGGATACCTACACCATTGCAGATGGCGGACGCACCTACTCAGTCCTAGACATTTACCTTAAGAGCAGCAACAGCAATGTGTCGGATGTCGGTAATCCGCTCACAGGTTTGTCCTCGTTCGAATTTATCTTGGCCACCAGCAAAGCTGTCCGCACTGGGGCCGCCGTCACCAGCGACATCTTTGTGCAAACTGACAACAGCAGTTGGGCTCCAACCAACACCAGCGGCAAGGCTTGGGACAGTTTTGTCACCGCAGGCGCTCGCCAACAGGGCGCAACCGTAACCAATCTTGCTGGCTCCGTAAAAGATATCGCTGGCGCAGGTGCCATTACGGGTGCAACCGACTTTGCGCAATACACCGTTGCAAATAGCAATTACATCAACAACGGCTTCAACGGAGGCTGGCTTCCAACGGGCGTTGGTTCTGGTGCTTACAGCGGATCCGCTGCTGCGCAGAACCCCTTTGCACGCCTGAGTGTTTACAACGCCATCTGGGCGCCTGGTGGTACTAAGGCTGGTCTTGCCTATTTGGGCAGCACGCTGAATCGAAATGACCTCAATAGCAAAGGCGAAATTCTGCAAGGTCGTGCAGCCGCTGTCGGTACCGGTGTATCGAACGGAATGGCCGGTTCGACACTGGATTTCCATTTCATGATTGGTCGCTTCGCGATTGATGTCACCGGCTCAACCGAGGCAATCACGATGCAGTTCCAAGGCAACATGACTGGTCGCCACGGAAGCACCACCAGCGACAACAGTGGAACCACCTTTAGCGGTGCGATCACGGCAAGTTACAAAGCGAGTCAGTTCTTCACCTTTGCAGCCGTGCCAGCACCTGGAGCCTTCGCACTTCTTGGC
>CAMBXO010000004.1 GCA_945871915.1 Singulisphaera sp. GP187 | reverse complement strand
GGCGGTAACTAGGGACGGGGGTCGTTATGAGTCACGGCTTTGCCGCGACTCATAACGACCCCCGTCCCTAGTTACCGCCCCTGTCACCGCCCCCCATCCCCGCCCTGCCAAGTCAGCAGTTTTCGTAATGCACCGGAAAGCCGTTCGGTATCAACCCCGGTCGATCATTGATCCACCCGACGAGCCAACGGAACCCATCCACTAATCGAGGTCCCGGCCGACTGAACATTTGATTGCCGTCCACAACCGCAATGGCTCCGGGTCGCCGCTGAGTAACTGCCGGGAGCAGGGGCCACCAATGCGTTGTGCGTAGCACATCCAGTTCCTGCATGGCCCGATCCAATTGAAAGCCGCACGGGCAAATCACCACGCGATCCGGAGCAGCCTCCAAAATTTCCTGCGCGGAAATTCTTCGGCTCTTCGCTCCCGCAACTCCAAGCGAGTGCTTCCCACCGGCAGCTTCAATCAATCCGGGCGTCCAGTGACCACCACAAAACATGGGCTCACACCACTCAAGAAACAGCACCTCCGGCCCCGGAACAAACGCATTAACAAAATCGACAGCAGACCAGTAACTCTCACGCAATTCCACCATGGCATGCCGCGACTGTGATGCAAGACCCACCGCATCACCAACACGCAGCAGATCATCTAACACCTGCAAAAGTGTTGACGGATTGAGATTCACAACCACGGGCCGCGGCTGCATGGAGGCCGCCACCCGTTGGACGGTTTGCAAATCAACCGAACACACTTCACACAAATCCTGTGTCAAAATGACATCCGGCCTTAGCTCTCTCAGAAGCGATTCGTTGAGGCGGTACAACCCAGCACCACCGCCATCATGGAGTGCCGCACGCACGTGCTGATCAATTTCCGCGCTGCTTCCAGTTTGAATTCTTTGACTTGTAAGAACTGGAACATGCACAATGGATTCCGGAAAATCGCACTCATGACTTCGGCCCACTAACAACTGCTCGCCACCCACACGACAAAGCAACTCTGTTGCAGAAGGCAGAAGGCTGACCACGCGCATGAATCGATGCTAAACACTTACACGTCACTCACTCGTTGGGAAGTCAGGAGCGGCTGAGCTGGTTGGCAACCGCACAGCACAAACGAAACACCCCGCGAGGTGGCGCGGGGCGTTTTTGACAAAACCTAAACTGGGGATCCTAGATTTGAACTAGGACTAACTGAGTCAGAGTCAGTTGTGCTACCGTTACACTAATCCCCAAATTGGAGGGCGAATTCTAGCAAGTTTCCCCGGGATTTGACCTTCGACGCAGCTCCGTCCACTGGGCCAAAAGCGCACCCGCAAGCATGAATCCGCATCCGACATATTGACCAGCACCAAGCCGCTCACCAGCCAGGATTGCGCCAAACACCGCAGCAAACAAACCCTCCATGCTCAAGATCACTGCCGCGTGCGCCGGTGGCGCGACCCGCTGACCAACAACTTGCAATGTGAATGCAATGCTGACCGCGACCGGCCCTAGATACAACATCGGCCACATGGCAGCCTGAATTGCCTCAGGCGATGGAACGCGGTCCATCATGAGGAGAGCCAAAAAGCCCGTCGTCAGAAACTGCGTGGCTGCAAGTTCAATCGCATCGCAGCGGGGCGAAAACCGACCGATCACCAACACATGGATCGCCCACGCAACTGCGCAGAGCAGAACCAGAGAATCCCCAGGCGACATCGAAAGCGTTGGTGCCACGCTGAGCAAGTACAACCCAATCGCCGCCACGACCGCGCCGCTCCACACAGAGAGATGGGTTCGCATCCCGCCGATCAGTCCCAAGATCGGAACAAACAGCACATAAAGCCCGGTGATAAAGCCCGCAGCACTGGCGGTGCAACCCTGCTCAATGCCGCATTGTTGCAAGATGGCCGCAATCAGCATGGCGACTCCAGCACCAATACCACCTCGCATCACGACACCGATCGGTGATCGCTGCCGCACACTCTTGCGACGCACAATGACGACTGGGACAAGCAACAGGCCACCCGCCAGAAATCGAATTGCAACAATGGAGGCGGCATCCAGATGGGCCGCGGCGTGACTTTGCGCAACAAAGGCCGCACCCCACAGGGCCGATGCCAGCAGCATCCATCCATCAGCACGAAACGCCTCCAGCCGTGGTGTCATGGACAGACGACCTGACCACGATCCGAAAGGACCGTCTCCGTTCCAGTTCGCACTTGCACATTCACATCAATTTTCAAATTAGGCTCACAAATAAACCCGGCCGGCAGTGGAACACGGACTGTGTAGGTGCGCGTGACAACATCCCAGCACGCACGATTGACCCTTGGATCAGAGAGATTCCATTTCTGCGGCTCAGCTCCCTCGTCACCCTTGACCTGAACACTCAGTACACCGATTGTGCGAGTCGAATCGTGCTCATCATCAAGGCATTCAATGCGAATCTCCAGCACATCCCCGCTCGTTGTGTGCACCAGTCGACTCAATGGATGCAGCCGAATCGATGCCGGACGGTAGGGCCACGCCTCGGTCTTCCACAAGGCTTCGTCCGCAGGGCCGGACTCGTTGATCACCGGGCGCGTTTCGCAACCCATAGCACCGACACCCGATACAAGAAGCGCAAGCATCAAGCGGCGGAATGGCACGCGGGCAGGATATCGGCGACCGTGGCGCATCGCGTTGTAGGATGGCCACTATGTCATCCGCTCGATTCTTCGCCGTTGCATCGTGTGTTGTCACGCTGACCTTGGCCGCATGTGACAGCAATTCCAAACAGGTCGCACCTGCGCCACCGCAACCAATCGTCGTGTCCGGCAAGCCTGCATATCTCACGCCGCGAGCGGATGGTTCTTATGTAGATGTCCGTGGCAACGTGCTCACGCCGCCCTCAGTCATGTTGGGCGTCACCATGGAACAGCCAGGACCCGCCCTGACGAAGCACGCGGGAATCAAGGCCGCACGCAGCACGCTTCTGGTGGATGTCATTCCAGGCTTACCAGCAGACAAGGCCAGACTGGAGGATCACGACATTGTGATTTCCGTGGATGGTTCTGAGGATGCAAGCCCGCACAGCATTCGCAATCGATTGAAGACCATGAAACCCGGCGACACCATTTCGTTGACCGTGCGACGGGGGCCCGCATCCAAGACCGTGACATTGACAACTGTTGCATGGAAAGCCGAGCACATGGTGCGACCGATCCATACAGGAACCTTTTCCAAGCCGGGCCTGGCACAGGACGCCGAAGTCACCACCGCCCCACGAGAACTCACTCCAATCGTGGATCGACTTGACCGAATTGAAGCGCAGCTGCAGCAGTTGAACAAGCAGGTCCCACAGAGTCAGCCCGCCGTGGCACCAGCACCCGCATTGCCGCGGTAGCGAAACATCAAATCAGTTCGGCTCGCCCACCTTTTCGATCAGGCTGTATTGGTCGAGATTCAATGTCATGAGCTCACCATCGTCACGCCTCATTTCAAGGCGATCGAGCCATACTTTGTCATCTTTTGCATGAGCGAACCAACTCCCGGTTCGACTTTGTCGCCACCTCACTACAACCCCTTCGACAACAGTGCTCCACACTGCATGGGTCTGTGGCATCTGCTGCGTAACGCGAACGCGTGTTCCGGGCGAAAGCAATGACAACTGCACGGCCATGGTGAATCGAGTCTACCGATCTGTCTCCAGAGGAGCCGGCCCAACCGTGGCAAGCGTGAGGTTGTTCAACCATCCAGCTCCCCAATGGGTTGCCAGAGCAGCGTTCACCGATGCCAGGGTTAGTCCATCAATGGCCCGAGCCATGTCCTGGAGCGATCGTGCAATTCCAAGGCGAAACAGATCACCCGCAGCACTACTTGCACGTGCGGCGCCGCTCTCGCCCTGCATGACAATACGAGCCTTCAGCCCGGTGCGGGCTCGATCGAATTCTTCTTGTGTAATGCCATGCTGCATGCGATCAAGTTCGCCGCGGATGCATGCCAGCGTCTGCGCTGCTCGCTGCGGCGTGCTGCCTGCATACACCTGCAACATGCCTCGATCGCGTCCCAGCGACACGCTGCCACCAACGCTGTAGCACAACCCTCGCTTCTCACGAACTTCGGTGAATAGTCGACTACTTGATTCACCACCAAGCACCACGCTTGCCAAACGCAAAGCCATGGCATCGGGGTGTGCTTCAATGGGGGCCGGCAACGCAAGAGCCAGATGCGTCTGACTTGTTGGAAGTGTCAAATGGTCAATTCCCCGCGTGGCTGGTTCGGTGATTGGTGCTTCGGTGGCCGATCCGTTCCACCCGTTGAACAATTGTTTCAACTGTGGCAGAAGCAGTTTGGGATTGACATCACCTGCAAACGCCAGCACACATCCACCTGGCACGGCGCGCCGCTTCCAGGTCTGCCGCAGTTGATCGATTGTCACACCCCTTAATCCATCGGCATGCCCATACCCCGTTCGGTTGTACGGCGCAGGCAGAAAACGCAGAGCTAATCGCAACATGACCAGATGTTGCGGATCATCGGAGAGCCCTTCGAGGGCTTGCAACGCCAGCTTGAGAACCGGTTTCAGGTGCTCCTCGTCGAAGCGGGGCCGCAGAACAGCATCGGCAAGCAAAGGCATGGCGTCTGGCAATCGAGATCCAAGAGCCGTGGCGGTCATCAACACATGAAATGGATTCACGGTGGTTCGACGCTCACAACCCAAAGCGTCCAGAGCGTCGCTGTAGGCGCGACTGTCCAACGAACCAGCACCCCGCAAGATCAACTCACTCAAGATCGTGGACTGACCTTCGCCAGCAGATCCCTCTGGATCACCCGCGGTTCCTGCAGGAATCAGCCAACACATGCTTGCCGTGGCCATGCCTTCGATGGGTTCAAAAGAGACCACAAGTCCGTTGTCGAGGCGTTCAATCTGAATGGAATTCAACTGGATTTACTTTCCTGCAAGCGGTCATCCATCCATTGCTGCATGGTGTGCAGGCCAGGGGAGCGATTTCGTAGCCATAATCCAAGTTGCAACGCTCCTTCGGCGAAGAGCGAGCGATCAAGAGCTTCATGTTGCAGGGTAATGCACTCGTGATCGCTCGAAAATTCAATCTCATGACGCCCCACAATGTCGCCCTCTCGAATGGACTCGATTGCTGAATTCGGAAGGGAGCCACCGACGTCCCGAATGCTCTGAGCCAGTGAGAGAGCCGTTCCGGATGGAAAATCTAATTTATTTTTATGGTGGGTCTCCACCAGTCTGACGCGCCATGATGGACCGAGCGCGCGGGTTGCAAGTTCAGCCATCTGCCGCACCACCGCAACCCCCAGTGACGCATTGGATGTCACCATCACTGGCACGCGCGTCGCCACATTGTGTATCGCGCTCATCGTGCTGTCTGACAGGGCGGTGGTACCAATCAGAATTGCTGCGGAGAGCCGTTCTGAAGTCGCCAAGGCACTTTTTGTTCCCTCGTCACAGGAAAAATCAATTACCAAGTCTCCCCGTTTTGGTGGCGGATCATCCTTATCAATAGCCGATTCGAGTGTGCACTCTGCGCTTGAAGCGAGCGCGGTTTGCAATGCCAATCCCATCCGTCCGCCCCCTCCAAACACCACCACCCGAACTGGTGTGCGCTGGTCATTGGAGTTGCTTGATGCGCTTCGAGTCATGTTGTGTAGGAAATTTTTCGTGGAGGCCCTTCACAAAGTGTGCCGATAAAGGTACAAGTATCGCTGGAGTCGTGTTCCGTTACGCGACGGCTCCTCGCTCCGACACCTCGCGTAACCATAAGGGAGCCATCCAATGGCCAAGAAGAAAAAGGCTGCTAAGAAGAAGGCCTCGAAGAAGAAGTCACGCTAACTTCGCAGTTGTATTGAACAGTCCCATCGAAGCCGGCCTTGTGCCGGCTTCGATGGTTTTTGGACTTGATGTCATTTGAGCGAAAATCCCCGGTGTTTTTGAGGGTGCGGTCACCGATGGCTGCCCCAATTTCCGCAAATGGATCGTGTGGTTCGAGAGGTGCTTAGCATCTACGGAGCAATCGATTGATTCTCGCTAGCATGGGTGACCCAACTTCACTTCCAATCGCATTCCATGACACATGTCATCGCCGAACCCTGTATTGCAACCAAAGACGCCTCGTGCGTGGATGTCTGTCCCGTGGATTGCATCCATCCAACGAAGGGTGAGAAGGACGCTTTTTCTTCGGCCACACAACTTTATATTGACCCCGACACCTGCATTGACTGTGGTCTGTGCGTAGACGAATGCCCCGTTCGAGCCATTTTCCCGGGCGAAGACCTTCCAGATGAATGGAAGAAGTACATTCAGATCAACGCTGACTGGTACGCCAAGAAAACTTAATTTTCTGACCCCGGGGCCATTTCAAAGAATCTAAAAGGGGCGGCTGTGCTCGAAATCGGACAGCCTTGCAATCACCCGATCACTCCTCGCGTTTTTCCGCCGGCTTGTGAACACCGGCCGGGGCGTCCGCCTTCTCGGTCCAATCGGTGGCCTGTGGCCCCAACTTGAGTTCGGTTGTCATGGTCTTCCGATATCCCAACTTACGGATGATCTCAAGCACATCCGTCCATGTTGGAAAGGTTCGGTGATTGACTCGCTTGAACGTATCGATCGCAAGCAGGAACAGGAACTGCTCCTTGTTCATCTCGCCTTCCTCGGCGCTCTTGACAAAGTCGGTCAATCGTCGACCTGGACCACGGCGGCGCTCCAGATTGCTTGCAGATGGCGGAAGAAGTAAACGCCGATCAATACCAACGCGGCGATCAACAACTTCCGCGTCGGAATCATCATCGGGATGTGGTTTCTTATCGTGGGGTGCCATGCAAGTCTCCTGTCGTCATGTGGCCGCGGCTCGAGCCGCGTGGTTCACGGTTACACTTTACCACTCACACGCACTTCAAGCGATCTGATGAAGCAACCATGATCGATGATGAACAGGATAGACCGGTGCAATTCGCCTCTGGCGTCTTGGGGTGGATTTGGCCGGGTCTTGGACATTGGAAGAATGGAGAGGCGGATCGGGGCCGACGCATCATGCTCGGCGTTCTTGGCCTTTTTCTGCTGGGACTCTTGGCTGGTGGTCTCGATTGCGTGGATCGTCGGGACGACTATTTGTGGTTTATCGCGCAGGCCGGAAATGGTCCGATTGCCTTTGTCGCGGATGCTGCGAACAATTTTTTTCTGAAGCAGGGGCAGGTGGGAGTCATGCTTCCGCTCTCATTGCCAGGTGGTGGAACGGCAGAAATCAATAGTTTCAAGAGTGTTGGTTTCGTTAATGAAGTTGGAACGCTCTTCATCGCCATGGGCGGCCTGATGAATGTGGTTGCGTTGCTGGATGCCATGCGAGGCCCACGAAAGGTCGCTCGATGAATCTGGTCGCATGGATTCCAATTGTGCAGCCCATGCCTGGCATGATTGCCTGGTGGTGGTTTTGGGTGATTCCGCTCGTTCTTGGCGTGAGCACCATTTGGAAAGCCATCCGAGTTCCGGACATGCAGCACTATTGGCGAGAGGTGTTCACCATGACAGCACAGGTGTTGCTTGGCATGGCGGCTCTTGCAGCCGGCCTCATGATTCTGGTGCGAGTGATTGTTCCGCTGCTTCCGGTGGATTGACAGGGCGTTTTCTTTTTCCGGAACGGCGCAAACTCCAGAGTGAAAGAACAAACCAGGGAGCGCCATCCACAAGTGCGCCACGCGGAATCACTCGAACATGGCTCCATGGCGCCTCAGAAAAACGGCGTGTGGCGGCGTCAATCGCATTCCCGGAAATATCAAGTTCTGCGGGCAGTGGAAAGAAATCCGAGGCCGTTCTGCCCTGCCACGCAATGCCAACGGCGGGCAAAGGAAACCCCGCCGACAGCGCGGCAAGTCGGATTGGACCGACTTCGTTGGATCGACCCCAGAGATCGCGTGCCCAGTCTGGTGGAGGCGTGTCTTCGGCCACTTCACCGAGCAATGGCGACATGGATTGCGTGATGTTGACCCACCACACCCCAAGACCCTGATGCCGTGATGTCTGCCATGGAGTTCGACCATTCTGAAACCACATGTCAAGGCCCTCAAAGTGACGCAGCACCATGGCATTCATGCACAGGCTTGCGATCAAGATCACCATGAGCGCGGCCACGATGACCGAGACAACGCATTCCATTCCCAACTGCAAGAGTGATTTCATGTGCGTTTCACACCACGACCTGGTTTCACGGAGAAATCAAGAGGCTTGCCCGCCTGCTTGCCGCGAAGGCGCCCAAGATTGGCCGCTTGCACATCGCGACGCTTGCGAAACTCATCCAACTTCTCGCGCTTGGCACGCTTTTCATTGCGAGCTTTGACGCGGCGGCTGTCCACTGCACGAGAGATTGGAAGCGAACGCTTTACGCGTTCGGGCGGCCGCACCTCGACGGGAAGTCGATCCAAACGTGAGTCCATGTCGCACATCTTGGCCAACCGTTTCCACCGGTCCAGATCCTCAGGGTCGACAAATGCAAACGCTTCCGCAAATCCGCCGCCATGTCCAGCACGGCCAATGCGATGCACCAAATCCTGATCCACCAACGGAAGGTCGTAATTCACCACGCATCGAAGTGCCGGAACATGAAGCCCGCGTGCGGCGACATCCGTAGCAACCAGAACACGAAGGCGGCCGCTGGTCACGCCATCGAGCGACGCTTCGCGTTGTTTCTGCGAGCGATCACCGTGCAGACTTCCAACTGGAATGCGATTTCGATGGAGCGCCTCAGCGACCCAGCCAACACGACGGCGAGTGCGGACAAAAACCAAGACACCTGTACGAGACGGATCCTTGAGCAAGTGAAGCAACAATTGTGTCTTGACGGAATCTGGTGCATCAAATGAAACCGGCTTGGATCGAGATGCTGTAATCCGATCGCCGAACCGCAGCGGCTTCTTGACAAGCACGCGAGCGAGTTCTTCAACTGCCTTGGGAAGCGTGGCGGTGTAGAGAAGCGTCTGCCGAAGCGTTGGGCAGCGATCCGCGATGGCCTGCACTTGTGGCAGAAAACCCATGTCCAGCATGCGGTCTGCTTCATCAAGCACCAAACATTGCAAGTAGGCAAGTGTGCAGGCGTCTATGGCAAGCAACTCTCGCAGGCGGCCCGGAGTTGCCACCAGCAGATCGGTTCCACTGGCGAGCGCATTCACTTGTGGACTGATCGCCACCTTGCCATAGGCAACTGTTGCGCGCAGCACGGTTCCGCCAAAGAGAATCTCGGCCTCCTTGGAAATTTGCAGGGCCAACTCGCGAGTCGGTGCAAGCACCAAGGCTCGAAGTCGCTGCGATGGATCCATGGCGCCACGCGCGCCTCGAGCCGGGGCCACGCTTCGCAGGCGTTTGGCAATGGGCAAAAGAAATGCAAGAGTCTTTCCGCTGCCGGTTGGAGCCACGGCAAGAATGTCGCGGCCCTCGTGCGCCGCAGTCAGTGTGCCCTGTTGGACGGCGGTCGGAGTTTCAATTCCGCGCCGTCGTAGGCCAGCGAGCAGGATGGGGTCAACGCCAAGTGTTTCGAATGCACTCACGCAAACAAGGCTAGCGACCGGCGGCTGCTGGCTTTGCAGAAACCGCTGGCAGCAGTCCCATTCGTCGGTACTTCTCCCGATACTTCTCATCGAGGCGAGACTGGTGATTTCCAAGATCAACGCGGCGACCGTCGATGAAAGCGATCAGCGGTTCGGTAGTCATTTCCAACGGAACACCACTCACCAGTTGTAGGGTTGCTGCTTTGCCAGCCTCAATGGAGCCAAGGCGATCGCCGCTCCCACAGAGTTCAGCGACCGAGCGTGTGATGGACTGCAAGGCAATATCGGGCGGCAATCCGTACGCCACGGCGGTTGCCGCGTGGTCTGGCAGGTGGCGTTCGTTGGAGGGATCGCTTGCGGTTGCAATGCAAAACGGAATACCGGCTCCATGCAATATTGCGGGAAGTTTGTAGATGTCATCGATTGAACCGCCGCTTCGACGAGGGAGTCGATGGAGACCTGCAACGATGACTGGCACCTGATGTTTTGTAAGGAGCGGCAAGCACTGGTCAGCTCCCGACCCTCCCCAGATGATCGGCTTCAGGCCGCGTCGGACCGCCCACAGAACCGAGTCTTCGATTGCACCCGGTGAGTTGGCTGTCAGGATCACAGGTTCGCGTCCATGAATGACCTCGATCATGTTTTGAAATCGCAGATCGCCGGGCGTGCCCTTTGGGTCGGCTTCATAGGCGGTCACCCAGGCCTTTGCCTGTTCGAAGAAACGATCGATCTCACGCAATTGCTTAGCGGATTCCTTCTTTTGATCCTCTGCACTCTTATCCATCCACGGCGCGTTGATTGTCTGAGTGACCGGCCACTGCACGATCAAGCCCGCGCGAGGAATAATGGTCTGATCCTCGCCCGTCCAGCCGTCCAGGCGCATCACGCTTGCGTGTCCGCTGACAATGCCGCCCTGCGGAAACAGCCATGTGCTGAGAACGCCACCAGCTCGCGCAACTGGCAAGAGCGTGGTGTCTGGATTCACGGCAACACACGCGCGAATTTCCGGGTGAAACTTGCCGAACTCGGTTCGATCATCCGTTGCTTGAACTTGCAGCGTTTCAACTAACCCTAATTGGCTTCCGGCATTGATGAACCCCGGCATAACGGTGAGGCCGGTGCAATCCATCACCTGACACTGCGGTGGTAGCGCAGCGGGAGAGCCTTCGCCGACCGAAACGATGCGGCCCTTGTCAAAGATCACATGGCCCTTTTCAATGGCGGCAACACCCGAGCGAGCCGTTTCAATGCGAGCGTTCACAAGAGCAATCGGATGTTGCTGAGGCAGGGCCGCGGGCATTTCACTTTGTGCCAGAGCGGTGGTGGCCATCACGATGGCCGCTAGGTGTGACAAGAATTTCATCGAGAGTTCTCCAGAAGCAAGTTCCATCCATCGGTACTTCCGCCGCATCCACAGTCACCGGGCCCAATCGACATGGGATCCCGTCCTTGGCGTACTTCATCAATCAACGCGTGACGCCGGGCATCAAGCATGCGGGTGAGCAGCGTTGGCTTGGCTTCGGTTGGTTTGGTTTCTGTCGGCTTGCCCTCGGCAGGCTTGGTTTCCTTCGTCGCTTCCGGCGCCTTCATGGCACCCACTTTGTCGCCCTCGATCACGGCAAGCTCCAACAACTTGGCGCGAGTCTTTTGATCTCGCTCACGCATCGCGGTGGCAGCGGTGCGATCAAACATGCACGCGCCTTCAATCCATGTGCTGTCGGCCACGGAGAAACTGGAAAGGGGATCACCGCTCCAAATCACAAAGTCGCCGTCCTTGCCCACCTCCAGGCTTCCCACTCGGTTGTCAATGCGAAGTTGTTTCGCCGGATTGAGCGTGACAAACTTCAACGCTTCGGCTGGCGAACAATCTCCATATCGAACAGCTTTGGCGGCCTCCATGTTCATGCGGCGCGCCATCTCATCACTATCGCTATTGAAACTCACCACCACACCAACATTGTTCATGAGTGATCCATTGGAAGCTATGGCGTCCATGACTTCCATTTTGTAGGCCCACCAGTCGCTGAAGGTGCTTGCACCAGCGCCATGTTTGGCGATTTCATCCGCAACTTTGTAACCCTCAAGCACATGCTGAAGCGTGCCGATTCGAAAACCAAATTCATCAGCCAATCGCAAGAGCATCAGAATCTCGTCCTGACGATAACTGTGGCAGTGAATGATCCGCGTGCCAGCCAGAATCTCGGCCAGCGTGTCCAATTGCAGATCCTGTCGCGGCGGCATGGTGGTGGCACGAGCCTCGGCACTCAAGGCCTTGTAGGCAGCATGTTTTGCGGCATATTCGCGAGCGGCCCTAAAGTTGTCACGCAGCAGTGACTCCACTCCCATACGAGTGTTGGGGTAGCGATTGCGAGGCCGCACAACATTTTCGCCAAGGGCAAACTTGATTCCGCCAATGGCATCAGGAAAACGGAAGTCATCCGCGGTGCCGCCCCATTTCAATTTGACCACACTGTTTTGTCCGCCGATCGGGTTGGCGCTTCCGTGCAACTGATTGGCAACGGTGAGTCCGCCGGCGAGTTCTCGATACCACCCCTGTGCATTGGGATCAATGCAGTCGTTGATTCGGCACTCGGCCGTATTGTTCTTAGTCCACTCATTCACGCCGCCGGTGATCCCTGTGTGGCTGTGGCAATCAATCAGACCGGGTGTGACATGCTTGCCAGTGGCGTCGATCACCATCGCTTCGGCGGGTGCGGTCAGACCTTGGCCAACGCCGACCACCTTTCCACCCTGCACCAGCACATCGGCATTCTGAAGTATGCCCGCGGGTCCACAGGTCCACACGGTGGCATTGCGAACCAACACAGTTTGCTGCTGGGGCGGCGATTCCAATCCATAATCACCCAACGGTGTGATGCGGGGGATAAACGCTAACGGATCAACCGTCTTGGCTGGCTCAGCCTTGGCAACTTCTGCAGGCTTGTCTGTTGCGGCTGGCGGGGGAAGCTCACGGCGAACCATTGAAAATGGAATGGTCCGCCCATCGTTGGTTTCCGCGATGCCCTGCACACCATCACCCACCATGGTCGCGGTGCAGCGAAGTGTTCCGCTCGCCCCAATGGCTTCACCCTTGAGCGTGAAGGCCACTCGATCAGGATTAAATTCCACTTTCTCTGTGGCGTACTTCACTGGCTCTGGTGGCTTGGGTGCTTCCGCTGCGGCAACGGCCGGTGCTGGCGGCTCACTCTTGGCTTCCGGGTTGGGTGCTGGCTCAGGCGGCTTGGCGGCAACAACGGCTGGCGGCAATTTTTCAAATTGAATTGTCTTCGCTGTCGTGTCGATGGTTCCCTGCATTTCCGTTGAACCACTTGTGAAAGTGATTGGGCCGGACAATGCAAACTGCACAGGCTGAAAAACCGTCGTCGGTTTTCCTGCGACCCATGTGGACAGCACATGAGTCTTCTCTCCATAGAGAGGACCGTCGGTAATCACCAGATTTGCCATGCGACCCGCCTCCAATGTTCCGGCAAGAGGCGCAAGACCCAGTTGGCTCGCTGGATTGGTGGTCAAGCAGGCGAGCAATGCATCCTCGGTGAGTCCATCATTCATTGCGCGTCGAGCCCTCGCCGGGAAATCACTGCGGCTCTTCAGGCGATGGGTTCCGATACTCACCGGCACACCAGCATCCAGAAGCAATTGTGCGTTGCGGGGCGCCATGGCCCAGGTTGCAAGTTCGCGCAGTCCAACGGAGTCGTCATTGCGTGGATCAGAGACTTCGGGAGTCTTTGGAAACTCAAGGGGAACCACAACGGCAACTCCAGACTTGGCCACTTCTGAAAGCCGCCTGAATTCAAGACCGCTTCCAAGCACGCGAGGCTGCAAGTTGAACTCCTTGGCAATTCGAACGGCTCGCAGCAAGTCTTGCTCATCCGAAACATCGAAAATGGCAACGGACTTCCGTTGCATCACAGGTTGCAACGCTTCCAGAGCAGCCGAAGCTTCTGGCGGATCATTGCCCTGCGGTTGGCGTGCCCACACCGCATCGCACGCAGCACGCCACTGAGCATCAAGCAAGGTTTGCCTGACAAGTGCCATGGCGCCCATCAGTGCGGCCGGATATTTGGAATCCTCGGCTCCATCATCACCAATGTGCGAGAAAGCAATCGTCTGTCCGGCCATCGGAATAATCGCCTCGGCTTCGCGGTCGTCTTCGGCAAGCAACACCACTGCGCTCTCGCCGCGAAAGATGCCAGTGTTTGGATGCGCCGCAGCCATACAAAAACCAAGTTCGCGAAGTTCCTTGCGAGTGGCGTCAGCAACTGGCGGCATGTCAATCACGCGAACCTGGGGTGTCACCTTGCGATTCCAGTGAGCACTGGCGTCATCGCTCAGCGTTTTCGCCGTGGCTGCACTGTCCACCACCAACCCAGCGTCAATGAACCCCGCAAAGATGGTCTTCCCCTTCAGATCGTGCACCGTTGTGCCGACCGGCGCCTTCACTTCGCCGGCCTTGCCTACTGCCGTGATCCAACCATTTTCTAAAAGCAGCGCACCATCTTCAATGCGGGTGCCGGGCTTGACCACAATGGTTGCGTGTTCAAGCAGATCCCTTCGCAAGTCGGCTGGCCGCATGGCAACTGGCGGGGGCAACTGTGCAATGGCGGTGCAAGCGATGCTGGCAAAGCTCACGATAACGGCTCGGTGAATGAATGGTTTCATGGGTTGGGTTCTGATTAGAACCGCGATGGTAAGTCGCCGATGCACCCAATTGAATGGGTGCACTGAGAACAAAAACAAAACAGGGCTCAAACGAGCCCCTGTCATGTCCCTTTAATGTCGGTTTGGCCCTTATGGGCCGTCAATCTCATCCAGCATTTTCAGCAGAGCCGCTCGGAGGCGATCCGGGGTCTCATACACGCCCTCGGCAATTGCATTTCTTGCCGCCTCCACTTTGGATTGCCGAATGTCTGGCATCTGCTTCAGCCGCTCAAGGTGGCGAGCATGATCGGACAACTCCACGCGATCCTGTGGGTTGGCCCTCGCGGCGCCGTGCGTTGAAGAGGTTCCCGTAGCCATCGACGCGCCATCCATTTGAGTGCGCTGAATGGGCGTTGGAAGTGGAGCACCATGTGTTCCTGAGATGGGATTGATTTCAGACATGCGAACAATACTCCGCGCCGTGCGGGGTCCAAATCCTTTGGTCCACGCCCGACTGCTTGCCTTCCGCGTCCTGCGGTAGGTAATGGTTTGGTGGGTCGCGAACTACCGCAACCGTATGGATAGCATCGGAATTCATAGGCTCCACACTTGAACGAATCATGCACGAGTCGAATATTTCCTAAGGGGTTTCTTGCAGGGGCTTTGCAGCCGAAAACCGCTGGCCGTCTGCTTGCCATAGCCGGGCTTCTTTGGCTGCCTCTGGCCTCTCTTTGCCATGCTCAAAACGGAGGCGGAAACGCCACTCCGCCAGTTACCCAACCAGCGACGCCTTCCAACCCACCTCGACCCGGCCAGGAACTGATGGAGCCGGGCGATGAAATTGACGGAAACGCGTCGGATCAGCGCCGAAATCCAACGGTTCCGGGTACCGGTATTCCAGGTCGTATTGCTGGACGGGGTAAGGCTGCCGCCAAACCCACGGCTGACAGCGAGCCTGTTCCAGAGGGGCCTGCTCGATGGGGGGTCGTTCTTGGAACCTTTAGTGATGAGGGGCATGAACAGATGGCTGGCGTAGCACGGGACCGCTTTGCCGGCATGTATCCAGAATTAAAGGATGCCTATGTTCGAAGCACTCCAAAGGGGTCGGTCTTGCTGGTGGGGCAGTTCGAAGGGCCGACCGATCCGCTGGCTAGGCCGTTGCTTGAAAAGATCAAGGCACTTTCCAATGACGGGCAGACACAGCCATTTTCGCGGGCGTATTTGAGTCGTGTGCAAACCAGTTCATCCGTTGCGGCGAGTCCCTACGACCTCTCTCGTGCCCTCGCCAAGTTTCCAGGCGTTCGGCCACTCTTTACCGTGCAAGTAGCCATGTGGAGCGATTTTGAAAGTAAGACGCTCACGATGGACGACATCGCCAAACGCGCGGAGGGGTATTGCAAAGCGCTTCGCATGAAGGGAAGCGAAGCCTATGTGCATCACGATGAAGACAAGCGAACCAGCATCGTGACGGTTGGCGTGTTTGATAGCAGCAACTATGACCACCGCAGCACGCTGTTTTCATCTGCCGTCGAAAAAATCTTTAAGCAGTTTCCCGCCATGCTTGTCAATGGCGAAGAGCTCATGATGCCGCCGCTCAAGGGCTCGCCGCCCAACACACCATTGCAACGGCAACAGAGCATGTTTATCGAGATCCCACAATGAATCCGCTGGGGTCTCCGTTGTATGGGCAACCTGCGGCGGTAAAGACTTTCGCTGCTGCACTTGCGAGCGATCGAGTGCACCACGGCTGGATTCTGCATGGTCCAAAGGGTGTGGGGAAAATGCTTGCCGCACGGCTGTTTGCAGGGCTTGTGCTGGATCCCACTGTGACAGCCGCCCACCGTGCAGCCTTGGCACCACCATTAGAGAGCGAGACGGCAAGGCTTCTTGATGCAGGCAGCCATCCAGATTTCACGGTGATCCGAAAGGAACTTGCACGTCATAGTGCCAGCCGCGAACTGCGTGAGCGCAAGCAGCTCAACATTCCGCTTGATCTCCTTCGTGAATTGCTTCTTGGTGGATTGGATAGCGACGGGCGAATGCACACATCGCCGGTGTTTCGCACGGCGACGCGAGGTCATGGAAAGGTGTTCGTTGTGGATGAGGCCGAATTGCTAGAGCCCGATGGTCAGAACGCCATGTTGAAAACCTTGGAAGAGCCGCCGCCGCAGACGCACATTCTCTTGTTGACCACTCGTATGGAGCGACTTTTGCCAACGATTCGAAGTCGTTGTCATCATGTGGCCTTTGGACCGCTGAGTGCGGAGTGCATGCGGCAGTGGTGTGCGGCCGGGAATGTGAAGAGCCAGGGGGCTACACGGGACTGGTTGTTGAAATTCGCCGATGGAAGCCCCGGCACTGCACAGATGGCCGAACAACAGTCGTTGCATGATTGGTGGATTGAATTTCATCCCAACTTCACTGCGATGGACCGTGGAGAATTCCCTGGCGAACTTGCAGAGTTGATGCATGATCGCGTTTCTGCGCTGGCTGAAGCCATCGTGAAGGAAAACGAATTCGCAAGCAAAGAGGCGGCCAATCGCCAAGGACTCGGAATCGTCGCTCAACTTGCAGGCCTTCATCTGCGAGAGCGATTGCGAATCGTGTGCGAAGCAAGTGACCATGAACCGGTTGCAGCATGTTTAGAGGCAACGCAATCCATCGAACGCTTCGAGGAGAATGTGCGCGGAAATGTAAACCCAAAACTTGCGCTGTCGGCCATGGTTGCCCAATGGACGCAATCCGGTCGCGCTGCCGCGGCGGCTCGGTAATGGGGAGCGCTCCACTTGAAATTGAACGGGTATGGCGGCTGCGAGGCCCGCCAATCATTCCGCCCAATTGTGAAATATGGAAAATCGAACAGGGGTATCTCCCCGTGCAACCGAAGGATGCATCTGATTTCGCCGAAGGCCGAGTGCGCCGAATCGAGTCGCCATCGGGTGCCGTGCGATGGGTTCACACAGTCAAGCGTGGCGGTGGATTGGTGCGACAAGAAACTGAACACGAGATTGACGAGGCAACCTTTGATTCATTGTGGCAACGAACCATCGGGCGACGCATTCGCAAGAAGCGGTTTCGGTTTGTGCACCACGGCCTGACATGGGAACTGGATCAGTTTCTGGACTGGCCGCTCTGGATGGTTGAGGTTGAACTTCCAACCGAATCGACGCCCATTCACATGCCCGAGTGGCTGGCACCACTTGTTGCCGACGAAGTGACGAATCAACCGGAGTGGCGAAATTTTTCGCTTGCAACACGTGGGCCGCCATCCGCAGCAACAGGCTGAATTCAGCAGATTCCAAGGCGGTTGCTACCATTTGCCCCTTCGGAGCCCCCATGTCAAACACCTTTCAATGCTCAGTCATCACGCCTCAGTCCGTGTGTCTTCGTGAACAGGGAACCTACGCCAGCTTTCAAGCCTTTGATGGTCAGAAGGGCGTGATGCCTGGCGCGAGTCCGTTTCTTACGCGACTTGGCGCGGGAATTTTTACGCTGACAACTGCAAGCGGTAGCAAGACTCTCTTGTTGGATGGTGGGTGTGCGCAGATGCAGGGTGACGAACTCACACTCCTTGCCGACACGGCCCTGACGCTTGATGCGATTGATCCAAAAAAGTCCGAAGAAGAACTGCAACACGCCAACGCAAAGGCCATCAGTGGCGGAACCAGTGCGTCGGCGCGCGCCGCATCCGAGCGAGCCCAACAACTTGCCTACGCCAAAGTCGCCGCTGGCCGCTCACGCGGCAGCCGAAATTGAACCCGGCATGAGTCGAGTCGATTCTTCAGAAGTTCATGAAGCCGCTCAGTTGAGTGCAGAGTTGGATCAGATTCCATGTGCTGATCTACCTCTTGGAGCACGCATCGAGGCGGTGCTTCTGACTAATGATCGGCCAGTAACAGAACAGCGTTTGGCCGAGATGCTTGGCCTGCATGGAAAGGGCAAGGATTCTGGCGCAGCACAGGTTCGTGAAGCCATTGAAGCATTGAACAGCCACTACCAGAGTCATGGCAGGGCCTTTCGTGCCGAACGGCTTGCTGGTGGGTACCAGCTGCTTACCGTGTCAGCATTCGCACCGCTGCTTGCAAGGGTGCGAGGTCTTCGGCAACAGGGTCGGCTGACACCGGCGGCACTCGAAACGCTTGCCATCATTGCGTATAGACAACCCATGCTGCGAAGTGAATTGGAAGCCATTCGCGGGGTTGCGTGCGGCGAAGTGCTCAAGGGATTACTGGAGAGGCGGCTGGTTCGTATCACCGGTCGCGCTGAAGAACTTGGTCGGCCCATGCTCTACGGAACCACAACCGAATTTCTAAAAGTGTTCGGTCTGGCTCGCATTGAAGATCTGCCACAGGGCGGAGAACTGAAAAACCCAAATCGCTAAAAACGACCTGAGCCCTCGAAAATCGAGAGCTCGGATCGCAACGGGGAGTGGTTCATGTTCGATCGCGGCGTACAGCCACGCGACCGAAGTTTTTTTAGTCAGTCTTTCGCCGTCTAGCGGATGCGAATCCACCAGCCACAAAGATCATGGCGATGGCACCGGGTGATGGCACAACGGCACCATCCCAAAATCCGGTGAATAACGCTGTGCTCTTGCCGGTGAGTGTGAATTGCATTCGGTATCCAACGCTTTGCAGAGTGCCGTCTACGACTCCACTCCATGCACTAATTGCAGGCGGAACGGTTCGGGTCGTGGTCGTTGAGAAACTAGAGTTTGCGTTCAATCCGGTGGTGGCCCTGCTTATGCCATTGATCTGTCCCACCCACATTGGCGTGGCTCCAAGACTTGCCAAAGTTGCAGTGTTGCCTGCAGCGTCGTTTGTCAGCGTGGCACCCAAGAGGGCGTTGCAATCAAGCGTCAAGTCGGAGGGGCCAGATGAGGCCAATGCCACAACAATGTCGTAAGTTTGCGAGCTGGACGTCAAGTTCTGAACTCGAAATCCATTGGTAATGAAGGTCGTTGTCGGAAAGACGGCGGTGTCGTCGCCAACCAGATCCCAACTAATCGCCCAACTTGGATCTGGGAATGCGTTGACGATGCCGCCGATGTAGCTGTACCTGCCAGTAGATGAAGTTGAGGCTCCATTTGATAGGACGATCATTGGGATAAACCCACCAACGGACGCATTGACCGTAAGCAGTGGTCCGGCCATTGCAGTTGTGGCTGCAAGGGTTGCGGCGGCGGAAGCTAAAATCGTTCGATGTCTCATCTTTCCCTCTCCTAGTTTTTTTGCCGATCCCCGCGGAATCACAGGCAATACTCGGCAAGCAGTGGCACGGTCAGATTCAGAACACACAAGTGCAAGTAGCAATCATTACAAAGGCAGGAATTACCCTGCGTTCTCGGTCCTTCGACGGCGGTGCAGACCCAACAGCGGGGTTGCCAGCGCCACAAGCCCCGCGGCAGGCGCGGGAACACTCGAAGTTGGCACAACATGAAAGGTGCCGGTCAAAGCGACCTGGTCACCCGCTGAAAGCCTGAAATTGAACTTAATTTCGATCAAGTCATCAATGGCAAGCCCATGTCCAAGATCGACGGATGGCGAAGTTCCATATTCGGCGGTGAGCTGAGCCATTCCACGAGCTAACGCGTGGAGTTGAAATATCGGACCGCCGCCCGGCGTAAAGCTTGTTTTTCTCACACCATTAATCCAGCCCGAATAGAACATATCGCCGTCCGATTTAAGGTAGGCACCATTTCGATTGAAATCGGTCACCACCATGGACATGCTGCCTTTAACGCTGGCCATGGCAATGGCATCGGTGACCCGGAGCGACTCTGAAAATTCATAGTTCTGCGGGAGACTGGTGTTGTTGGTGAGGATCTTCGATAGGGTTAACAACGCGGCGTTTGCCTGCGTGGAAGTGAAGCCAAACGCACTCGCAGACAACAACACAGCAACCGCGAGGCTCTTTTCCCTTCTCTTTGTCGAAAACATTCCAATTTCCTTCCTCAAGGACGCAAACGAATGGCGCCTTGGCTCTTTCCCTCTCTCACGATGAACGACGGTTCATCGTTATGTAGTAACTTGGTTCAATGGTTCGACCGTAGCCGTTCCAATGACTCTTCACCTTCAGGTACGGAAGATGCTTTGAAACTGTTGCATAGCAAACAGAAAATTCAATTATGCGTCAGTTGTGGCCCAAAACCGAGGCTTGGGCATACTTCTCGGTCTTTGTTTATCCATGGTTCGATGGCGTCTCGCATGGCGAGCGTGCTTTTGGCAAGCCGAACCGCATCTTTCATTGGTTTGCAGTGGCCCATGGTCTTGCCATACCAACTGATTCGCTTGTGCATGCAGTCCAGGGCCGTGGCCTGTGAGACATACTTTTCGAGCAATTCGATGTGGCGAAGGATGACCCGGCATTTGGCATTGAAACTTGGTTCTGTGGAAGCGGTTCCGGTTTGCAGCAGGTGCCAGGCTTGGGAAAACATCCAAGGGGTCCGCAGGGAACCGCGTCCAATCATGATGCCGCTACACCCAGTTTGTCTCATGCGGTCGCGAGGGTGGTGAGGTTCGGTGATGTCACCATTGCCAATGATCGGAATGGCTTTGACAGCTTCAACCACCTCACCGATGCGGTTCCAATCCGCCTCGCCGCTAAACATCTGACACGTAAATCGGCCATGAACGGTGACAGCCGCAATACCGACATCTTCCAGTTGTCGGGCAAGTTGCGGTGCAACGAAACGATCTGGGTCCCATCCGAGTCGAATTTTTGCTGTAACTGGAACGCGACCGTTGGTGTGCTTGCACACAGCGTTCACGATGCGGCCCGCTAACTGCACCGTGTCGCCCACTTGGCACAGCAACAGTGAACCCCCGTGCTTCTTGGCCACCTTGTCCACGGGGCATCCCATGTTGATGTCGATCAATTGTGCGCCGTGATCGACCGCCCACACGGCGGCTTCCGGAAGTGGATCGCTCCAGTTTCCGTACAACTGCATTCCGCATGGTCGATCGAATTCGTTGGTGGCGGCCAATTCCAGTGAGCGCTTGGCCCCACGCAAGAGCGCGTGGCTGTTGAGTAAATCAGTGCTTGCTAGCCCGACGCCGCCGAGTTCGCGGCAAAGAATTCGAAACGCCAAGTCACAATGGCCAGCCATGGGGGCCAGCAGCAAAGGAGTCTGCAGCGTGAGGGCGCCGATTTGAAGCATGTGGGCATTGTCCCTACCCACGCGTCCCAAAACAAGGGACGGGGGTACGTATCGGACGCGAGGATCAGTGTGTGATGGTCACCGCGACAAGCCCGAGCATCATCTCGTCTGCATCTCGTCGGTGCGCGCACTCTCAAGACGGTAAAGACCGATCAAGAAACTGCCCGCCTTGAACGGCTGCACCACCAGTTTGCCTTGAATGGTTCCGTACCGAATGCTGTGTTGAGCACCAAGTTTGATCGGCTGCGCCAATTGTGCCTCAATGCAATCAAATGGAGTGGGCGGCAGGCCGATGCAACAACCATCCCAGCGATTGAACATGACGAGGAGTTCGCTGGTTTCCTCGCCCCAAAGCGGCGGCGCCAAGTAGCCGCTGATCTGGATCCACGCATCATGAAACAACTGCAGCCGATCCGGAGGCGTAGCGCGAGGTCCATTGAGATCCATGTTTTCGTCTGCGCTCTTGAGAAGACTCCATGGAATGCGAAATGGATCCATCTCTGTTCCGGATCCGCCCACGGTGAAGCGATCAGCCAAGTCAATTTGTTTTGTGGCAAGGTGCGGGAGTTCTTCAGCGGGCGCGGAGGGTGCCGGCGCGGGCACAGATGCCGGAACTGGCGCGGATGCTGGCACCGGTGTTGGCGTCGGTGCGGATGCGACTGCGGGCGCAGGCGCCGATACGGGCGCCGGTTGCAAGTCCGGTTCGCTGGTTTCAGAAACCTTCGCTGGTGCAGGCCACAACCACGCCGCAACGGCGCTTGCCACGACCAGCACCAGCATGCTCCACACCACTTTCAATAGTGCGCCCCCGAAAGATGCCGCAGGATCACATCATGCACCGATCGCAGTGGAAAATGCGTGTGATCCGGAAGCAACGATCCGTCGGCCACAAGGAGCGGCTCCAATCCGGACTCCGTTTCCGCGAGCCCGTGCGTTCCCTTGACCAGCGTTGCATCGAGAGGTGTTAATCGAAGCATGGATCGAAATCCAAGAACCTTGCGAAGCCGAAACATCGCTACTCGCATGACCGCTTGGCTGCCGGTGCAGTCAGTCAGCAACTCACAAGGATCGAATCCAGGCTTGCGATGAATGTCAACCGTCTGTGCAAAATCCGGCGCATCGGATTCATGACTCCACCAGGGATAGGCAAACCACGCGCCCGGCTTGGGCACAAGAACAAGATCACCGCTGCGAGCATGGTCAAGTTCCACGGAAGCAAGTTCGTGCTGTTCAAGAACCCTCTGAACACCGGGCAATGACTGCAAGACTTCCTTTGCCGCCGCGGTCGCACGATCATGCTGCGTGTACACATGCGAAATCTGGTGATCGCACATGGCGAAGGCCGTACTGTTCTGAAGATCCAGCGCGTCTCCACCAAACTCACGGCGCGTGGCAAGCAACCCCGCCTGTTGCAGCGCCCGATTTGGATACACCACCTGCGTAGCAGCCGTGACTCCATATTCACTACACAGAATCACCTTGGCACCACGATCGCTACACGCACGCAGCAGCGTTGCGAGCACGCGATCCAATTCTCGTAATTCTTGCGGCACATGCGACCCATCGGGTCCCTCTCGTTGCAGCATGTAATCCAAATGCGGCACATAGGTGATGGTGAGTGCCGGGTCGTGCCACTTCATCACACGTTGCGTTGCTTGAGCAATCCATTCGCTGCTTCGAATATCTGCTCGCGGCCCCCAAAAATGAAAAAGCGGAAACGCGCCAAGTTCTGCCTGCAGCCGATCCCTCAGCGAAGCGGGCGTAGTGAGAATGTCCGGCACCTTGCGGCCATCCGCTCCGTACTGCGGTCGCGGAGTCACCATGAAATCGGCGCTACTGCACATGTTGAACCAGCCGAACAAATTTGCAACCGTCATCCCGGGAAATCGCTCGCGAGCACGCTCCCACACCATGGGACCGCGCACAAGTTGATTGGATTGCCGCCACAACCGAACTTCGCCTGCCTGCCGATCCATCCACCCGTTGGCAACAACGCCATGATGCCGCGGCGGCTGACCGGTGAGAAGATCGGCTTGACTGGTGCAGGTGACCGCAGGAAAGCTGGGCCGTAGCGTTCGCGCACCACCCTGCAACTGAACAAACTCGCGCACGCTTGGCATGTGTGAGTTCAGATGGCGCGGAGACAGACCTGCCGCAAGAATGACAACGGTGCGTTGCGCTCCCGATGGATGAACAGCCGACATCACTTAGGAACCCATGATGCGTCGTTGCATTCCGACCGTCATCACTGCGGCAAGAGCGGCAACACCAGCCAAGAGAGGTTGGCTGAGCAGCAGAAGAGAACCCGCATCAATCACACAAATCGCCGCGATCCACTTCATGACACCTCGTGGAACACCACGGGGCAGCACCATCCAGCGAATACCACGCAGCAACATCCAGTTGGCAACAAGAATGCAGCAGACATAGGTGGTGATCGACCCCGCTTGCGGCATTCGCACAACATGGAAAGCGATCGCACCAAACGGCAGGAGGGCACACACACTTGCAACGGCTGCAGCGGTTGCAATGCGAACCGAGTGCGTCGAATCCGTCTCCGGAGTCTGAAGCATTTCGTGGCGAGCGGTAATTGAAATTGCGGCGGTGTAGGCAGCGAGCGGCAGCGCGAAAAACCCAATGATATTCCAATCGGGATGTTGGTCCGGCGCACACGCGATTGCGGCGATGGTGGGAACCAACGCCCTGCACGCGGCCATCAGAAGTGGCCCAATCACCGCGCTGCGGTGCAGCAGGTTGTACGCCAGCATGCAAGAAACCAGAAGCAGCGACCACGGAATGGATGCTGCACTGGCAAGGGTGAGCAGCGTTATGCCACTCGCAAGCAGAATCATGGCGAACATCAATGCCGCGTTCTCTGAAATGGAACCCGACACCAGCGGGCGAAGTGGTCGCTCGCGTCGATCGAGCGGTTGATCAAAGTAATCGTTCATCACCATTCCGCACATGTACAACAGCGTGCATCCGATCGCGGTAAGAACCATGGGCACCATCGGTGGAAGCACATCGAGACCATGTGCACTGCCAATAGCCGCACCAACCATCGCACTGCTCATCACGGTTGGAGCGTTGCTGACGCGGGCGAGCCGTAGCCACGAGTCAAGTCCGCCGGTGCGTTGGGAAACCGTGGCTGCGTGCGTCATCGTGTGGAAGGCTCTACGGAATCGGCCGCTTTCGCAAGCAGGCATCGCGCATGGCGAATCTCCTGTGCCAAGCCCTCTTCAAGGGTGGATGCGGCAGGATGTGGGAGTTGACTCCATGCGTAGGTCTCCACCTCAATGAATGGGCGACCACCGTCTCGCGCCACGCAGTCCAACAACGGCTGCAGATTTGCCGTGGTGGTTCCAAGCGACCCAACTTGACCGAGAAAAATGGGCACATGAAAGTGACATCGCCACGGTTGCATTGGATGGCTTGCAAGAAAGTCTGGAATGTCGGGCCAACCAGTCGGCTCGGTGCACGACCCGACGACCACCTGATGCAAATAGCGAGGTTCGTCAAATTGTTGGAGCGATGCAAGATCTTCCGCAGTCGATGTGCCACAGAGAGCCGAAGAAAGTTGCACGCGATGCACACCAAGATCCGCTGCATGACAGAGATTGAAAATGTGTTCTGGCGATTCACCCATCACCGCCGCATGACATGCATCCACACATGCTCCAAGGTGGCGGTGCAAGATGCGTTCATGTGCGCGCGGGCGGAGGCAGTGGGAGAAAAAGTCGGTGAGTTCTTGGAATGTTTGAATCGCGCAGCCAGGCTCCGGCTCAATGTCTAATGTCACGCACACGCCCGTCCGCTGTTCAAGCCGAGAGAGTGCGCGGGCGACCTGCTCAAGTTGAGCAGCCGCCAGCCCAACACTGGCACCGCAGCCCTCGGTTGTAAAACTTTTTCGCCACCCAAGCGGAAGCGTGGAAATACTGGCGTGCGTGGTGCCAGGCGGTACCAGCCGTGGCAGAATCTCGGCGGCCGCAAGCGTGAACAGGGCGCGGCTGGTATTGGCCCAGTTGGGTTCATACACGCGAGTTTTTACCTGCGCCGAAGAAAAATCCCCATACGGAAAGGCATTCAGTGCCGCGACATGCACGCCCCGGTCAAGTAAATCATCTCGCAGTCGGTCTGCTTGTTCGGGTTCATCGGTCAATTGCCGGACCGACTCGGCGCTCAACCACAATCCGATAGGAAGTGGATCGGAACCGAGTAACTCCCTCACGCGGCAGACGGGGCCAAACAAACTCTCGCGAAGTTGCTTCAGATTGCGACCGGCATGAACATTGGTGCAGTAACCGATGGCTGCCATGGGTCGGACTTATGGTGATGAAGGTGGCGAGGAAGTCGGAGGGGAAGGCGGCGCAGGTGCGAGATCAGTCTGTGGTGGCAAGGGTTTGGCAATCGCCGCTTCAACCGCCGCATCCAACTCTCGAGGATGTCCCATCCACGCGATGCGCTGGTTCTTGCCAACGACGACCGCCCATGGAATCGAGCGTTGCCGCGCCGCACCCATCCACTGTTGAGCCATGGACGCGTCACCATCAAAGGCAACGCGATATGCAAAGTCACCATCGCGTGCTTGAACAAATGTGCGCACCTGTTGAAGCCGTGGATCCACGGCGGGGACCTCGGCACCAGCAACTGGTCGAATACCGCGTTCCAGTCCGGCAACACTGATCACAGAAATGTCCGGATGTTTTTTCTGCAGAGCCGCAAGATGTGGAATCTGCCCAATGCATGGGCCGCACCAAGTTGCCCAAAATTCGACCACGTACACCTTGCCGGTTTCAAATTGCCCGACGGGATCGCCCTTCACCCATGAATCCACCGACAGCGGTGGAGCACGACCGCCTACGAGCAGAACTTGTCGAGCCGAAGCATTTCCGGATGAGGTCGAAATTGGCTGCGCAGCCGGCGAAGTTGGCAATGGAGGCGCCACCGCAGGAGTCACCGGCGGCTCGGGCGCGCTAGGTGGCGTAGGTGCGGGAACGGATTGCAACGCAAGAAACACGACCACTGGCAACACAATCATGAATTCACTTTCTGTTGGCGTGCCGCACGAGCGATTGCAGCAGCATCGACAAGTTTCTTGACAATACCCACACCAAGCGCCGCATCTTTGGTGCGCTCCGGATGCCACTGCACACCGAAATACAAAGCTCGCCCTGGCAACTCAATCGCCTCAACACATCCATCCGAACTTCTGGCAAGCACCGTGAACGGGCCGGCAGCGCCAAGCATCTGATGATGACTGCTGGTGATTGTCCCCTTGCCAATCGTGCCTTCAATCTCGTGTTGCTGATTTCCCTGATGCCGCTCGCCACCAGGAATCACATCAGCTATGTGCTGGACCAATGGACACCCTCGATGCACTCCCATCATTTGCATGCCAAGGCAAATCCCGAGCACCGGTTTGTCTGGCCGCTGATCGAGCGCATCAAGCAGAGCCCACTCACCGGCCTGCCGGTCCGCGTCCATCACTTCAGCCTTCGGATGCAGTTCTTGGCCAAACTTTCGAACATCAATATCGCGACCGCCCGTTAGCAAGACGCCATCAACGGCATCAATCAACTCAAGAGCGTCACCGGGTTCGTGTGTCAGAAGCACCGCGACACCGCCCGCTTCATGCACGGTCTTGACATATTGTCGATTGACGCGGTAACTCACCAACGCGTTCGCCTCCGATAGATCGCATGAAATTCCAATGATCGGTCGAGGCATGGTTTGAAGTGTAAGGCCAGCGTTCCTTGGAAAGCCACGCCACGACGCAACAAATGCCATCGCCAAGGCGGCAGTCGAAATGCCCCAACCCACCGCCACCGCTTGACCGACGATGCGATGCTCGGTTGCCTGAAGCGACTTGGATTCAAGTTTCATGCGATTCAGTGCGGCGGTGTCACCTCTCGCCGCATGTTGCATCAAGTCCCTCGTTGCGTCGGCCTGCGCTGGAACAATTTCGCTTTGCACATGCGAATCAATCATGGAGTGTTCCGTCATCAAGATCGCCGCACCGACCACCGCAATGCCAAGTGTTCCACCCACTTGTCGACAAGTTTGCGCAAGGCCAGATGCTTGAGCGCGATAAGCAGCGCCGGCGCGACTCATGGTGTCCACATTCGTTGGGCTCATCACGAAGCCGATCCCAGTTCCAAGAATCACCATGCCAAGCGCAAGCAGCGGATAATTTTCCATCGGCGCCACAATCGTTTGCAAGGCCATGCCAAGTGTGGCGAGGCCGGTACCAATCAAGGCTGGCTTTCGAATGCCCACGCGGTCATACATGCGACCAGCAATGTGAATCACGACAAGAATTGGCAGCAGCAGCGGAAGCAGCGCAAGCCCGGCATGAAACGGATCGAACTCAAGCACGACCTGCAGGTATGAACTTCCAAAAATCACCAGCCCGTTCATTGCAAATTGCACAGCAAAGAGAATGAACCCATTCACCAATAGTCCGGTGTCCGCAAATAATTGCACAGCAAGTAGTGGCGTGGGATGGCGACGCTCCCATGAGATAAAAACAGGAAGCATGACAACGCCCGTACCAATCGTCGCCAACACCACGGGGTTGCCCCATCCTTGCGAATGCGCCTGCATAAGTCCATAAATGAAACAGGGAAGACCAACAAGCAGCATGATCGTGCCGATTGGATCGCGACCCTGACGCGGCCGAGGCTTTTGAATGGGTCTGGCAATCGAAGTCATCACCAATGCCGCCCCAGCGATCGGAACATTGATCCAAAAGTTCCAAGTCCAATCAGCAAATTGCGTGAGCGCGCCGCCGATGGGTGGACCAGCCGCTAGAAAAACCATCGGAATGCCCGCGTACACCGCCATGGCTTTGCCGCGCTCGCCTGGTGCGAAACTATCCACCACCAAACTGGCACTTGCCGGCTGCATGATGGCCGCGGCAACGCCCTGCACCACACGCCAACCCACCAACGACACGGCGCCACTTGCCAGTGCACATCCAATGCTTGCACCGGCAAAGAGTGTCACACCGAAAAGGAATGTTGGAACTTTTCCAAACACATCCGCGGATCGACCGCCCAGTGCAACCAGACTTGCCATCGCCAAGACATAGGCATTCACCACCCATTGCGTTTGAACATCTGTGAGATGCAAATCGGACTGCATGGCAGGAAGCGACACGCCCACCACCGTGACATCCAGCAGAATCATGCACAGGCTTCCGGTCATTGCCAGAAGCGTGAGCCACTTGCGGGGAGCGCCGTGTTCAGCGGATGGCATCGGGTGCAGTTGGTCGCAGTGGTTGGTCGCTAAAGCGAGGACTCTGGCTTAGAAATGTGCGAGGGTTTTCAAGCGTGATGCGGCGCACTGCATCTGGGCCATGACCGCGCGCTCGCATGGTGACTCCCGCCTTTGGAACCGCAAGTGGATCACTGTGACCCCAATCTCCAGCACTGTTGATCCACAATCGCTCGGTGCCGTGCGTTTCCATAATGTCCACCGCGCGTTCGGCGGTGCACTTGGTGTCCGGATACAGCGTCATGCCCGCCCAAAATCCCGCGTCAAGCACGCAACGAACGGTGTGTTCCTCCACATGATCAATCAACACGCGACCGGGTTTCAAGGATCCCTGATTTCGAATGGCATCAAGGATCAGTTTTGTTCCCTTGTGTTTGTCTTCAAGGTGCGGAGTGTGCACCAGCACCAGCGTGTCAAACTTTGCAGCGAGTTCCAAATGTTCTTCGAAGACCGCAAGTTCCGTCCGACTGTTTCGATTCAGTCCAATCTCACCGATGCCAAGAACTGTCGGACACTTCAGAAAATCTGGAATGAGCGCCATCACGTCCTTCGCAAACGCATGATCCTCCGCCTCCTTTGGATTTAGACAAATCCACGCGTGGTGACGAATTCCATAGGCGGCGGCGCGAAGCGGTTCACTCTCGGTGAGTTGCCGAAAGTAATCAACAAATCCCTGCGGACTGCTGCGGTCGTAGCCAGCCCAAAATGCGGGCTCTGTGACGGCAATGCAACCCGCCACCGCCATGCGGGCGTAATCGTCGGTCGTTCGGCTGACCATGTGCACATGTGGATCAATGAACATGGTCTACGGCTTGTTGGGAATTCCACGCGCGGCCTTGCCATCGGCGTGCGCGACGGGATCAGTGGAAAGATCGCTGAAGGATTCAAGGATGCGCCGGGCTCGCTCAGGCTGACCATCCAATGCAAGCCGCATGGCTGCAAGGATGGCGGCGACTCGTTCATCTTCCAGTGCGCTGCGGGATCCACCACTTCCAGAGTCAGCCCGCTGCACGCGATCAAGAAAGGCTGCCACATCCACCAGGCGACTTCGGGCCTGAATGAATCCGAGTTGGATCAGCTGTTCGCTTGAAAGCGGTGGCTTGTCCGGCGCGTTCATCCATGCAGTGTATGAGTGCGGGCACGGCGAGATGGGTCAGGTCCCATCATGTCGCCCGGTCGTTTGTCGTTGCATCGCCTCAAGTCGATTCACAGCGGCCTGAAGTGCCGGAAGTGAAAGATCATTCACTTCCACAAACGCTCCGGGTGCAGTGACCAGCGCCAAAGCGAGTTGTCCGCCAAGATGCTGTCGAAAGTGTTCCAGTCCTTCGTGCAATCGAGAGAGGGGATTGAGAAGCGGATTCCAACAAGGCAACCCAACAGACTGCAACAAGTGGAGCAGGCGATTGCAGTGCTGTTCGGAGCACAGTCCAAGATGCGCGGCGATGCAACTATCAAGCGCCATGCCGATGGCCACAGCTTGCCCATGCGGTAACTGCCAGTGACTCAACGCCTCAAGGCGATGCGCCGCCCAGTGTCCATGATCGAGCGGTCGCGACGAGCCTTGCTCAAATGGATCGCCGCTCTTAAGAATGTGGTCGCGATGCAATTGACCACTTCGCCGCAGGATTGGTCGAGCGGCATCCATGTTTCTAGCCACAAGGGCCGGTGCAGCAGATTCAATGTCTGAAAAAAGAGATTCGTCTTTCAACAGAGCAATCTTCACAGCCTCACTGAATCCGCCGAGCCAATGCTCAAAGGGAAGCGTGCTGAGCAGGCGTTCGCAGCAAATCACCGCGTGTGGTGCGCAGAAGGTGCCAAGAGCATTCTTGTGGCCGAATTGGTTGACGCCGCACTTGACCCCCATCGCCGAGTCACCTTGCGAGAGTGTTGAAGTCGCAACGCGAATAACTGGAACACCTCGGTGGGCCATGGCCGCGCCAAAGCCAACGGTGTCAAGCACCGCGCCGCCGCCAATCGCGATCACGCATCCGCGGCGACTGACACCGTGTTCAAAGCACGCTCTGGCAACGCGCTCCGCATGCTGCAATCCGTCTTTGCACATTTCACCACCGGGCATGGATTCGATTGCGTGCAGGTGAAGCGATGCACCACTCTTTTGAAAAAGTTCATGCAGGCGTTGAGGCAAGTTGGGCCACGCCGCCGCCACGCCGGAATCCACAAATGCAAGACAGTGACCTTCAAGCCCGGCAAGCACCTCGCGCCAAAAATCACCGTTGTTTGAGAGTGCATCGTGCGTCCACCAGACTCGGTGGGATGCTGAAATGGACAACGGGCTTTGCCAATTGAGTTCAGGCACAGAATCGAATCATACGGAGAGCCGTTTTCAATGAACCTCGCAATGGCATCGCAATTGGCCGCCCCGCCCATCAGCCACCTCGTTTAAGAGAGTGAAGCGATAGATTGAAGGGATGCAGACTCTCGTTGTCCTTTCGATTTTATTTCTTGCGGCGTTGCAGCACGGAACGCAACAGCCACCGACCGACCCACAGGCGACTCACAGCGGGCACACCAATACGGTTGATGCGGTCACCGACGGCAAACCAATTCCGGCTGATCTGGATCCACTTCAAGATGCCGGCGTGAGCGCGGCGGATCGAGTGCAGGCTTTGGAAGTGCAGGCAAAGACTGCGCACGAGTCCGTGGCAGCGGCTGCATGGAAGGCCATTCAGGCATGCGACACCTGTTTGGCGGCCAACGATTTAGCAGAAGTGCTTGCATCTCGACCGGCCACGGAGTTGCAGCCACTGATTGGTTCGCTGCTCGCCAAGATGCAGAGTGAAACAACACCGCGTCCTCGTGCCGCGGCAGCACGGGCGCTGCTCGCATTGCCAATCGATCAACAACCGGCGGAAGTGAAGGCGTTGCAGCCCATCCGTTTGAAAACCATTTCGGTTGTTGGCCGTATGGCGTGGGACCCCAAGGAATTCACCGTGGCGCCAGCGTCGTTGGTGTGCATGAAAATGGAAAACCCAGACACCATGCAGCACAACATGTTGCTTGTTGCGCCAAACTCCATCAGCGAGATCGGTGTCGCGGCCGAAAAAATGGGCGAGGGTCTTTTGGGCAAGCGTCGGCAGTTTGTGCCTGACAATCCAAAGGTTCTGCAAGTCATGGGATTGGTTGCACCCGGTCACACAGGCGAGATGTGGTTCTTTGCCCCACAGAAACCAGGTACCTATCCGCTGGTGTGCACCTACCCGGGCCATTGGCGATTGATGAATGGAAAATTGAAAGTGAAGTGAACCGAAACGGTCACGAACGGTCCGCAGGCAAGCCTGAGAGCGTTGTGAGAACTCACGAACCTGTTCGCACAATGCTTGCCAGTGCATGTGCAAACGAATGAACCTCGGAGAAGGTATTGAAGAAAGGTGTCGGGCTCGCTCGCACCACATCTGGCTCGCGAAAGTCACACCAGAATCCGAGGTCGTGGAGTGCGTGCGATGCGGCGCGAGCATCTCCGCCAATACGAATGGACAACTGGCAACCGCGTTCATTGGAACCAACAGGCGTGATGACGGAACAGCCTTTCGGCGCAGCATTCCGCAACATGAATTCCAGATAGCCAGTGAGGGCCTTGCTCTTCTGCCGCAGCATCGGCAGCGTGGCCTCATCAAAAAGATCCAAGCTCGCCTTCAATGGCGCGCTTGAGAGAATTGGTGGATTGGTGACTTGCCAGCCATCAGCACCCAGTGCGGGTACAAACGCATCAAGCATGCGAAGACGCTCCTGCGGATCGCTTCCCCACCAGCCACACAAGCGTGGCCGCTGCAAATCATTGGCGTGTCGACTATGAACAAAGCATCCGGCAACACTCCCGGATCCCGCGTTGAGATATTTGTAACTGCACCACGCTGCAAAGTCGCAGTTCCAGTCATGCAGTTGCATCGGCACATTGCCGACAGCGTGTGCAAGGTCAAAGCCACACAGTGCGCCAACCTTGTGCGCCGCGGCAGTGATTGCCGCCATATCGAGAACTTGTCCCGAAAAATAATTCACACCACCAACAAGAACCAACGCAAGCCGATCGCCTTCACGCTCGATCGCGTCCACAAAATCCGAAGTGGTGAAGCACGCCTCACCAGTCTGCGGCGACACCTTCACAACCTCGGTGGCTGGGTCGTGACTGCGCACGCGCACATGACTCTCAATGGCATAGGTGTCGCTTGGGAAAGCCCCAGACTCCATAAGAATGCGCGAGCGTTGACCCTGCGGTCTCCAGAAACTTGCCAACAGCAAATGCAGATTCACGGTCAGGCCATTCATGGCAACAATCTCGTCAGGCTGCGCCCCAACCAATCGAGCCAGCGGCTCACGAAACATTTCGTGATAGCGGTACCACGGTCGCGCACCTCGAAATCGTGCTTCGCTGGCCATGCCGCCCCATGCGTCCAATTCCTGCATCACCAACGCGCGGGCGGCTTTGGGCATGGGTCCGAGCGAGTTTCCAACCAAATAAGTCACCGGGTTTCCGCTTGCATCGCGCGGCAATTCAAATCGATCCCGAAATCGCGAGAGTGGGTCGATGGAATCCAGATGCTCGGCACACGCCTTTTCGGCCGAGAAATCTCGAAACGAAAGAGCCATGGTGGTCGGAAAGCCGCTCATGCAGCGCATACTAGAAAGATTTTGTTTCGAAAATCGGCTTGATCCGGCTATTCTGCGATTCATGACCACGCTTGCTCCCGTGGAATTCATTCGCCAAGGAGTCGTCGCGTCCATTGAACGCGAGGTTCCGCAGCAGGCGTTCGCCTGGACGGTGTGGCCGGCGCGTGAACGACCGTCTCGAACGGTGTTTGCAGTGCTTGCCATGGTGTCTCTCGGGTGGATGGTTGGAAGCGTTATGAACGACAGTTGGATTGGTGGAGTCGCGGGGCTTGCCCTTGTGATTTCCTTGCAACGCTTTCTCCTTCCGACGGACTATGTGTTGAACGCAGATGGCCTAACGGTTCACGAACCGCTGCGGGTACGCATGCTGCGATGGAATGATGTGCATGGCGTCATGTGGCAAGAAACTCGTGGACTTCTTCGAGCCTCGCGCGATGGATCAGGCAGAAGGCTTTCTCGCATTGGCGGTGTTTGCGGCGTGGAAATTCTTTTGGGATTCGACCCCGCTTCGGCCGAGGTCCGGCGGCGTGCAGTCGATTCATTCCTTCGGCAACACGGGTCGTAGAGTGACCAAAGGCAACGATCGTGCAACACGCGGGTGGCTCGCCAACATGCGCCACGCATTTGCCGTTGAAGCCGATGGGGCGGTGGCGCCGCACACTGCGGAGCGACAACGCATCGAGCACATTCTTGAACGAATTGTGAAGCGCGAGATGGCGGGACCGGCCATTCTGTTTTTGGAGAGTTGGAAACCACTTGGTGCGATCACGGGGCAAAGCATGCACACACTCACGCCCTTCGTAGGAGTGGTGATGGAGCCCGATGCATGGGAGGGGCTGGCTCGTTACATGGAAAAGCGAGGGGCGATTCCGTGGATGGTGCAAAGACTTGAAGAACTTCAGAGTGCGGCGCAACCTCCAACGCAACCGTAGCGTGTCACGCTTTTCAGGCATGCGTATGCTCTGAGTGTGTGTGCCGCATCGTCATCCGTTGATCCAACTCGAATTGAAATCGTGGTCGCGACCGATTGCGGAAGCACCACAACCAAAGCCATTTTGATTGAGAAGCGGGATGGCGCCTTTCGTCAGACACATCGTGGCGAAGCGCCAACCACGGTCGAAGAACCGCTGGCCGATGTCACGCTGGGCGTCACCAATTCAGTGACGGAATTACAGGAACTCAGCGGTCGTAAGTTGGTGCGAGCCGACGGAACCATTCTTCGTCGAACCTCAACAGATGATCCGGATGGGTGTGACATGTATGTCAGCACCAGTAGCGCGGGCGGCGGACTTCAAATGATGGTGGCTGGAGTGGTGCGAGAGATGACAGCCGAAAGTGCCAAACGCGCGGCGCTGGGTGCCGGCGCCATCGTGATGGACACGATCGCCGGAAATGATCGCCGCAAGCCGCATGAGCAAATTCAGCGCATTCGCGAATTGCGTCCAGACATGGTGCTTGTCAGCGGTGGAACCGACGGAGGCGATCAGCGCAAGGTGGTTGAGATTGCCGAACTGATTGCGCCCGCCAAGCCGCGACCTCGGTTTGGTGGCGCCTATCGATTGCCGGTGATTTTTGCCGGCAACAAGGACGCCGCGAACGCAGTCAGCAGTGTCTTTGCTGGCCCGGCGTTCGACTTAAGCGTGGTGGACAATCTTCGCCCCACATTGGAGCGAGAAAACCTTGGCCCGGCACGGGAGCGGATTCACGATGTGTTTCTGGAACATGTCATGGCGCATGCTCCCGGCTATGACCGACTGATTGAATGGACCGATGCGCCCATCATGCCGACACCTGGTGCGGTGGGCGACATTCTTCAAGAGATTGCTCGGCGACGCGGAATCAATGCTGTGTGTGTGGATATCGGCGGAGCCACCACGGATGTGTTCAGTGTGTACGGCGGAGTGTTCAATCGCACGGTCAGCGCCAATCTTGGGATGAGTTACAGCATCAGCAATGTGTGCGCCGAGGCTGGCATGAAAAATGTGCTGCGATGGGTGTATCTCGAAATGGATGAGCGTGAACTTCGCAATCGGGTGAAGAACAAAATGATTCGACCGACCACCATTCCTCAGACGCATGAGGCCTTGGTGTTCGAGCAAGCGGTGGCGCGCGAGGCGCTGCGACTTGCATTTGAGCAACATCGCAGTTTTGCAACAACGCTCAAGGGGGTGCAGCAACAGCGCACGGTGGGCGACGCTTTCCTGCAGCAAGAGAGTGGTGCAAGTGTGGTTGATCGCATGCGCATGGACTTGCTGGTGGCCTCGGGTGGCGTGCTCAGCCATGCGCCTCGAATGGAACAGACCGCGCTCATGCTGCTGGACAGTTTTGAACCCGAAGGATTTACCGAACTGGCCAAGGACAGCATTTTCATGATGCCGCACCTCGGCGTGCTGGCCAGCGTTCACAAACAGGCCGCGATGGAAGTGTTCGAAAAAGATTGCCTTGTGGTACTTGGGACGGCGGTCAGTGCCAAGGGTGAAGGCAAGCGCGGCAAGCCGTGTTTCGCATGGAACATGACTGTGGTAAGTGGAAACGCCGCCAACGCCTCGGGTGTCGTGAATGGTGGAACCATTCTTCGCGTGGCACTCGGCAGTGATTGCACCGCTCGCGTGGAGGTCAAACCGGAGCGAAGCATCGATGTGGGCGAGGGGCCAGGGAAACCAGTCACTCGGACCGTGCGTGGCGGCGCGATTGGACTCTTGCTCGACGCTCGGGGGCGACCGTTCCACCTTCCAGAAGATGACCTCACGCGTCGCGCCGTGCTTGCTGAATGGAATGCGGCGGTCGGTCTCTTTGCCTGATTGCCGATAGGATCCCGCGAGATGTCACTGAGCGAACTTGTGAAAGGAACTTTCAAATTGAGATACCGCGTCCTCCTGATCGCCCTTTCAGTTTCGCTCTCGCAACTCACCGCATGTAATGTCGCCCCATCCACGGATGATCGTGCGAGTTTTGTTGTGGAGGCAAAGGACGGTTTGAAGTTCTTTGAAACGCAAATCCCAGACCTGCGCAAACAAATTCAGGATTCTGCGGGCTACGCAGTGTTTCCCGGCACGGGGCAGTGGGGCATCATCTTTACCGGTGGCAGTTTTGGGCGCGGAGCCGTCTTTAACGCCAAAGGCAAGCAACTCGGTTGGGCCGCGGTGAACAATTTCAATCTTGGCCTTCAACTCGGTGGGCAGGGAAAGAAAATGCTTCTGGTCTTTGCAAATGTTGATGTGCTAAAGCAATTTCAGAAGGGCTTGCTCACAGGCAAGGCCGAAGGCATGGCAGTTGCGGGCGATGAGGCCGCAACCGGTGTCGCACCATTTCAGGACGGTATCGCGTTGTATGTCGCTGCCGAGAAGGGCTTGATGGCTGGCGGCATGGTCGGCATGGAGAACTTTCGTTTCCGAGAACTCGGCAAGGAAGACGAAGACCCCTCGTAATCGGAAACTCAGAATTGCGTTCGCAGTCGTAGAGCCAACGACACCACCGGGCTGCCGTCCCCACTTGCAGGGTCGAATGAAATCTGTAAATCGGGCGACAACTGCATGCTGTTGGTGATCTGCCAGCGATAAAAAGTTTCCAGAATCGCCGCGCTCGGCGGGTCGCTGCCAACTGGCAGATCGCCATACACCTGATTGGGTTTGGTCCACGCATACGCGATCCCAAAGTCATCATCGGGGCGACCAAAGGGTCGAACAATCGAAAGGCCCACGCTCAATTCCTGCTGCGCCACCGCGCCGGTGCTTTGACCAAGGCCATACTCAACAAACGCGCCAAGCCAATCCCCGAATTGCTGCTGTGCAAGGAAGCCGATCATGGAATTTGTCTGCTTGATTCCGGTGACATTCCAGTATCCGTCGTACGACTCCGTGCCCGCATTGGTGGTGGCAAAGGTCATGTTGTAGCGCGAAAAAGTTCCAAGCCAGTTGGGTGTCCAGCCCACCTCGACACCAGCCCAATACAACCCTTCGCCAATGTTCTGAAATGAATTGCCGGGATAGTCAGCGATGTCGAAGATGGCGGCGTTCACATACATGTCTTCCACGGGAACGGACTGCATCACGAAACCAGGCGAGTAGGTGGCCTGAGCCGGCATAAAGACACTGTTGCCGTCAAAGGACAGATTCATGAACTGTCTCGATTCATCGTTGGCGTAAAAATTCAGCATGAAATACTGGTTGGGGTGCATCTTTCCAATGTTGAGCACCAAGCGATTGTCCGCGAACCCCTGCTGGAAAGACAAAATATTCAGCGTGCTCATGTTGCCCATATCCAGCGCGTTCATGTTGAAGAATGTTCCGCTTGCGCCCTGTGGTGTCCAACTGCTGGGCTGCCCGATCACATTGCCTTGCCGAAAAAGAATTTGGATGGCACTCGTTCCAAGGCCCGGTGTGTCTGCAAGCACGGTAAGAAAGTTGACATCAAGCCGCCCGATACCGGCAAGATTGCCCTGTCCGGGCAGGGTGCGCGAAACGCTTTGCAGCGCGAGCGTGTAATAGATGTTGGCCAGCGTGCTGCAACGCTCGTACAACTGTGCGGACGCGGCTCGCAGCGGTCGAAGCGGTAACTCCAATGGATCAGGAAACGAAGGACTACTTGGAGCAAAGTCAAAGGGGGCGTCAATTGAGTGGGACAAGTCAAGATCGCTCTCCACCGGCCGAGGCTCAAGTAGTGGCAGAAAGGTGCGAGGACTCAGGATGTCGGCACCAAACTGGGCGCGACGAAATCCGTCCATGCTGTCCCAGGGTTCGTAAAAAACTGGCGGCATCAATCCGCTCTTGTCGGGAAGCATGTATTCCTTGACGACACCTGCGCGCTGCAGGGTTGGACCCACCTGCGTCTGCGCACCTGCACGGGTGGTGATTCCGAACAAGGCTGCAACGACCATCCGCCGTAGGCAAGGATTGATTCGTGGAAGCACAGTCGAAGCGTACCGCCGGGGTCGATCGAAATTATGTCCGGTGTCAGCGGTGACGCGCCAATATTTCGAGCGGCGGCAGCGTAACTTTCACCGATGCACGATCCAGCCCTTACGCGCGAAGCCTTGGCGGAACTCCCTGCCGATATTGCCACCAGTCCATTGTTCAATGGCGATCTTGCGCCCACCCCCACAGGCCGCCGCACGTGGACCACGTATAACTTTGCAGCGCTGTGGATTGCCATGGCCCATTGCATTCCCACCTATCTGCTTGCGGGTGGATTGATTGCAGTTGGAATGAATTGGTGGCAGGCATTGCTCACGATCGGACTTGGAAACCTGATTGTGCTTGTTCCCATTTTGCTCAACGCGCATCCGGGCACCAAGTATGGAATCCCGTTTCCGGTGCTTGCACGCAGCAGTTTTGGAACCGTAGGTGCCAATGTTCCGGCCATTCTGCGAGCCATTGTGGCGTGTGGATGGTTTGGAATTCAAACCTATATCGGTGGCGAAGCCGTTCGCACATTTCTTGTTGCGGCGTGGCCCGCGTTTGATCACTTTGGCGGCGGCGCCATCATCATGGGTCTTAGTATTCCCAGCGCGATCACTTTCAGCATCTTTTGGGTGATCAACATCGGCATCATTCTGTTCGGCATGAATGCCGTGCGCGTGTTTGAGAACTGGTCGGCACCGTTGATCTTGTTGATGGGTCTGTGGCTGCTGGGTTGGATGGTGTCGCGAGCAGGCGGACTGGGGACCATGTTCGATCAGCCCTCGTCGTTTGCAACCAATGCAGACTTTTGGAAAGTGTTTGTGCCAAGCCTGACAGGCATGATTGGATTTTGGGCCACGCTTAGTTTGAACATTCCCGACTTCACACGCTTTGGCCGAGGTCAGCGGGAACAAATGTTGGGGCAAACGCTCGGACTACCTGCCACCATGATCGCGTTTAGTGCCATGGCTGTGGTCATTACCAGTGCGGCTTCGGCACTTCTCAAGGGAGTCGATCCAAAAACTCTGTGGGATCCAGTTGTGGTGCTTGCACATATCACCAGCAGCACGCCGCCACCGGGGATGGATGTGCCGCTCTTAGCGAGCGAGTCATCGCGCCTTCTGGTTGCGGTTCTCAGCCTTTTTGGCGTGGCTGTAGCAACGATCAGCACCAACATTGCAGCCAATGTGATTAGCCCAGCCAACGACTTTGCCAACTGCGCGCCGCGACTCATCAGTTTCAAGACCGGCGGTGTGATCACGGGCGTGTTGGGAATTCTGATCATGCCCTGGAAATTGCTCGCCAGTGCAGATGCATACATCTTTACATGGTTGGTGGGGTATAGCGCACTGCTTGGCCCGATTGCTGGCATCATGATTGTGGACTACTGGATGATTCGGCACCGCCAATTGGATGTGCCCGACCTGTACCGCACCAACGGTCGTTACGCGGGAGTCAACGCGGTCGCTCTGTTTGCGCTGTGCGCAGGTGTGGCGCCCAATGTGATTGGATTCCTGCGGAGTGTCAAAGTGGTTTCAGGCGGACCCGACATGTGGGACGCGATCTATCCCTACTCATGGTTCATCGGATTCGCGGTCGCGGCGGTGGTGTATCGACAAGGAATGCGAGGCAGTCAGTTTGGAATGGTGTCCAATTCTCCTAGCCCTCAAACACCGCGTCCACAAGATCAAGCCCGCGGTCGATAATTCCAAAGCCCTCGGCCATCTGCGACTCGTTGATACACAGTGGCGGATTGCACATCACCGTGCTCCATTGCAGCACGGTAAAGAGTCCGTTGTCCTTGAAAAACTTTCCAAGGTGTGCCATGACCGGATGCGATCCGGCGTAGGGCACCAAGCGATCACCTTTGGAGTTTTTACACAGTTCAATCGTTCCAAACAGCCCGATGTTTCGGTGTTCTTTAATGCAACGATGCTTCGTGGCCAGTCGCTCCATGTGTCCACGCATCACCGTTCCCATGCGAGCAGCGTTCTCCACCATGCCCTCATCCACCAGCACATTCACGGCGGCCAGCGCGCAGGCGAGGCAAAGCGGGTGCGCGTTATAGGTGAGGCCACCCCAGAAAACATTTTCACGAAAGTGGTTGGCAATGCGATCGCTCACCGCCATCACGCCGAGCGGCAAGTAACTGCTGGTCAATCCCTTCGCCATGGTGCAAATATCAGGCACGATGTCGCCATGTTGAAACGCGAACAATTTGCCGGTGCGACCCCATCCGCACATGACCTCATCCGTCACCAGCAAAATTCCATGCTTTTCAAGCAGCGACTTCAGCCCCTTCAGGTAGCCCTTTGGCGGAGGAAGGATTCCGTTGGTGCCGGTCACCGTTTCAATGAACATAGCGGCGATGTTCTTGGGCCCCTCGTACTGAATCACTTCTTCCAGATAGGTGAGATTGTTGCGAACAATGTCTTCGTCGGTGTTGCCGAAACTGTAGTCGTACGGTTTGGGATCCATGACGCGCACCACACCCGGCATGCCCGGCTCGGTGGGCCAGCGGCGAGGATCGCCTGTGAGAGAAATCGCACCATGCGTCGCGCCGTGGTAACTGCGGTACCGCACCAAAATTTTGTTGCGGCCTGTGAAAAGTCTCGCAGCCTTGATCGCATTTTCATTTGCCTCGGCGCCGCCAAGTGTGTAGAAGAAAGTGTTCAGATCACCCGGCACCAATTCGGCTAGCCGCAGCGAGAGTTTGGCTCGAATCTCTGTGGCCATGCCGGGGTAGGCGTAGGCCAATTGGGCGGCTTGATCTTGAATGGCCTTGATCACTTTGGGGTGGCCATGGCCAATGTTGACGCTCATCAATTGACTGTTCCAGTCAAGCCATCGCTGTCCCTCGGGTCCGTAGAGATAAATTCCCTCGGCGCGGTGGATCGGCAATGGGTCAACTTTGCCGGTGGCGCTCCACGAAAAGAGACTGTGTTTGGTGCACGCAGAGATCATGTCTGCGGAAGACATCGAAGATTGAGGAGGAGTGTGCATGAAGTGTGTTCGTGGTTCAAGACGCCGCGAATGAAAGTCAGCGTACCTAATCTGGGCCACCAAGCCGCAGGCTTCCATCGCTTCGCATGAGTCGAGTTGCTATGAAGTGGTCCAAGCGAAAAAGTTGTGCGTGCTGGTTGTTGGTTCCCTCGGCGCGACCTCGATAAACCCAATACTTAATGCGGCCGAGGCGATGTCGCCAGAGCCCTTGCCACCAAGCAATCGAAGTTCACTGTGCCCGCTGGTGTTTACGCCCTCTGTCACCAGTCGATACCACCACATGGCAATTGAAGCGCCGTCAGCGTTGGCCACGTTGCGAGCGCGACCCGTAAAGTGCAAAGTGGAAAGCCCCGCCATGGCGCCAAGCATTCCTAGACCAAGTCTGCGTGCGGTCACCATCACGGAAACAGGATTTCCAGGTAGCCCCAAGATCAATCGCGGTGGTTCGGTTCCAACAGACGGTCGAATTGCCGCAAGCATCGGTCGCCCGGGCCTCTGCGGAAGCTTGTGAAAAATAGTTTCAGCACCCACCTTGCTGACGACATGCGGCACAAAATCCTTGTGGCCCATCGAAACGCCGCCGGTCACAATGACCGCATCTGCATCGTCCAACGCTCGGTTGAGCGCGTGGGTGAGCGAGGCAGCATCATCTTGTTCTCGAATGTGTGAGACCACTTCGATCCATGCATGTGATCCAAGCAGCGACTGGAGAACTGGGCCGTTACTGTCGCGGATGTGCCAGGGCTGAACTGGCTCATGCGCACCCACAAGTTCATCGCCTGTTGTCAACAAAGCCACGCGAACGCGACGGTTCACGCACACCTGCGAAACGCCAAATGAAGCCATGGCACCAATGAGCCCCGGCCCAATGAGCTGGCCAGCCTGTGCAATGGTGTCGCCGCGTTGCGCGTTCTCGCCTCGCTTGCGAATGTTGGCACCGTGCGCGACAGAGCATGTGTCCACCGTCAGACGAACGCGTTGGTTTGTGATCGCCACATCTTCATAGCGCACGACAGCCTCCGCCCCGATCGGAACAGGTGCACCGGTTGCAATGTGCAGAGCACATCCCGGCTGCATCGCGGCGGGGGGTTGGCCAATGATGGCGGAGTGAACAGCTTCGATCGGAAGCCCATGCGCACTGGCCATGTCTTTGAGGTCCTGCATGCGGATTGCGTATCCATCCATGGCGCTCACATGCAACGGTGGGCTGTCACGGTCCGCACAAATCGTTTGTGCCACAACGCGGCCACGACTCATGGCAAGCGGAACCAGTTCCGTAGGCACAGTCGAAACTCGGTCACACACTGCTTTCAAGGCTTCGTGCGGCGAGGCAGGCGGAGAAAGTGAAACGATTGACGGCGGCGCGGTCATGCGTGTGCCTCAGCCACCTACAGCAGACATGGGTCGAGCGGGCTGCACAAACGCCGGCGATGAAATGTTGTGCCCCGCAAGTTTGGTCCACGTCACATCCATCAGAAAGTTCGACAGGTCTTGATCACTCCCGCCGCCTCGCAGCACACTCATCACGCTCCACTCCTGTGTGCTAAAGAGACAGGGCCGCACATGGCCGTCCGCTGTTAAACGCAGCCGGCTACAGGCACCGCAAAACGGATTGCTCACCGGCGCAATAAATCCAATGTGTCCGGGCGAACCATCCGCAAAAGAAAATGTGCGTGCGGTGCTGTGGGGTTCGTCGGCATCGGTTGGCGTCAATGGAAAAACACTTTCAATCGCTTCGCGGGTCTCTTTGGCGGTGACTACACGCGAGCGGTCCCATGCATGCGCAGAGTCCAGCGGCATGAACTCAATGAATCGCACTTCAATGCCAAAGGTTCGAGCCAATCGGGCCAACTCAACGGCTTCATCATCATTTTGATCGCGCACAAGCACCGCGTTCACCTTCAACGGGGTCAATCCCTCGGCGAGGCACAGTTCAATTGCCGCAAGAACATCATCCGGTGTCACGGTTGAACGGGTCAGGCGTGCAAAGCGCTCTGCTCGCAGGGAATCCAGGCTGAGCGTCATTCGATTCAGCCCCGCTCGCTTCCATTGGGCCAGCTTGTGGCGGGTCAGCAGCGACCCATTACTGATCATGGCGATCTCCACCTGTGTTTCGGCTCGAATGCCAGCAATAATCTCTGTGAGTTGCGGGTGCAGTGTTGGCTCGCCGCCCGTGAGGCGAATTTTGCGCACACCAAGTGTCTCAGCCACACGCGCCACGCGGATGATTTCGGCGGGTGTCAGCAGGTTTTCGGGTCGTTGAAACTGCACATCGGGATCCATGCAATACACGCAGCGAAAATTGCACCGATCGGTGATGCTGATGCGCAGATCTAAAATCGTTCGCCCGTGTGAGTCCAACATGCGTCCGCCATCGCGGACCTTTTGAGGAGCGGCGGGTACATGTGCTGATGCAGTGAGGCGAATGCGTTGTTGAGACGCGGCACGGTTCGTTGATTGAAATTGGGGAAGCGATACCGCAATCACATCACTGGCACATTCTCGCTCTCGCACCTCAACAGGCATCGAGTGTCAAGGTATCACAATAAAAATGTCTCCCACGACTTCGGTTGCAAACGAAGAAGCCGAAGAAAATCCCGCCGGGGTCCGCGACTTATCGTCTTAGCCGCCGCCTGCGTGCAGCAAGTCCTGCTGCCGCAAGAAGGAGCGCAGCACCTGGTGCAGGAACGGGAGGAATGATGCTTGGTCCTCCACCGACTGGAGTGCCTGTGTCATCGACGAACATGAGGCTGCCTGTTTTAATGAAATAGGCACTGCTCTGCGGATCGGGAGCATTGGATGAGAGCACCGCTGTGTAGACCTTGCCTGCATCCAATTCAATCGGCGTCGACGAGAACGCGACAAGAGAAAATTGCTGTGTAAAGTCGCTTGGTCCAAGCGTTACGGAAAGCAAGTTTGAACTTGTTCCGTAGTCGGCAAATGTCCCCTCAAAGATGACGAACGAGATTGTGCTGAAGGTTGCCGGTCCGCGCTTCATGGAGAAGAGACCGCCAACAATGTCTGACACATCCTGAGAAACCGAGTAGGTCCAGTGCTGCGTGTTTTTGACATCGCATTGCACATTGGCACCGGTCTGGTCAGTTGAAACAAAGAGTGCGGCTCGTGCGGCTGATGCCACACCAAATGCCACAACTCCGGCACAAACGATTAATTTTGATTTCATTCCTTTTCCCTCCAAAAGTTCCGGGCAAAACGCGGCTGACCCGCAGACTGCAATGTGACCCGAAATCAGAGGCGAGCAATCAATTGCAAGGAAAGTTGAAGCACAAATCCAAGGACCCCAGATATTTGGCTCAAACCGGTGTTGTTATTGCCCGCGCGGCAGAAAAACAGGACGGGTCGATCACGAAACCACCGTAAGTTTCAGCAGAAACGCAGTGAGGCCAAATTATCCAGCGATTCGCCGTCGGCGTACGCAAAGCCCTGCCGCTGCAAGAAGGACGGCTGTGCCAGGGGCTGGTACTGGAGGCGTTACTGGAGGCGTAATGATTGAACCACCCAAAACAGGGTCGCCAGAACTATTGACAAATTGAAGCGGCACTGTGCTGCCACCCTTAATGAAATAGGCCTTGTTTTGTGAATCCGTTGCATTGGAGGAGAGGACCGCGGTGTAAACATGCCCAGCCAAGAGTGATATTGCCGTGGCCTTGAATTGAACCCCATTGAATGATTGGGTGAACTTGTTGGATGCCAGCGTGACGCTCAGCAGATTTGTGGCACTACCAAAGGCATCAAAGGTGCCCTCGAAAATCACAAAGGAAATCTGACTCGAGGTCTGGGAACCACGCTTCATGGTCAAGAGGGCACCATCGATACCAGACACATCGGTCGACACCGAGTAGGTCCAATGCTGCGTGTGGTTTACGTCGCATTGCACTTGATCACCGGTCTTGCCAGTGGATACAAACAGACCGGCACTCGCATTCGATGCGGCGCACAACGCTGCGAAAACACAACAGCCAACTAATTTCCGATTCATGGGACTTCCTGAGAACTTCAAGTGAGGAACGTGGAGAACAACGCCAAAAGAGGTCGCCGCACCATACACCAAGATGTTCAAAACGCAAACAATCAAACTGATTTAGTTTGAAAAATACGTCTCTTTTTTGGAAACAACCACATCCGAAGTCAATTATTGGACACTTTTGGGTGGCATGAGTGCCAAGCCAAGTCCCGAAATCAAATGTGCAGTGGGATCTAGATGCGTCAACGCAGGTAAACGACCCTCGGACGCCTGCCTGACCCTAGCTCATCCAATTCTGATCACGCTGGAGAGCCCATTTGCTAGTGATCTTGCGCTGTCGCGTCCAGAAGCGGTAGCCATCCCACCCCGTGATGTTGCCCGCACCAAAGCAACTGTCGTTCCATCCGCCGAAACCGAATGGTTCACGAGGAACAGGCACGCCAATGTTGACACCACACATGCCTGCTTCGACATGAGCCATGACCCGCCGGGCAATGTCGCCACTGCTGGTGTACACGCTGCTTGCATTGCCGTAGGGATTGGAATTTTCAATCTCAAGGGCCTTATCCAAATTGGGCACACGCATCACGCTAAGAACTGGACCAAAGATTTCTTCTCGCGCAACGGGCATATCGGGCGTGACTCCGTCCACGATCGTTGGGCCAACCCAGAAACCACCGGAAGTTGCGCTGCTCTTGCGGCCATCAAGCACAATGCGTGCGCCTTGCTTTTCAGCGGCATCAATGAAGCCCGTGATTCGATCACGAGCAGCTTGTGAAGTCACTGGACCAAGGTCTTTGCCAATCTGGATTTTGGCCGCGCGATCTCGTACAGCTTTCAGAATGTGATCAACATCACCAACCGCCAGCAGCACGCTTGCGGCCATGCAGCGTTGGCCAGCACAACCCGTAAACGACGCAACCACATTTTCGGCGGTCATCTCAAGATCGGCATCGGGAACCACAATCAGATGATTCTTTGCTCCACCCAAACAGAGCGCACGCTTTCCATGCATGCTGGCTCGGCCATACACAGCTTTGGCCACCTTGGTGCTACCAACGAATCCGATCGCCTTGACTAGCGGATGATCGCAGAGCGCTTCCACCACCTCTTTTCCACCTTGCACAATGTTCAGAACGCCCGCCGGAAGCCCCGCATCCTTGAGAAGTTCCGCAAGCCGCATCGTTGACAGCGGAACACGTTCGCTCGGTTTGAGCACAAACGCATTTCCACCAACCAGCGCCTGCGGAAGCATCCACAGCGGCACCATGATTGGAAAATTGAAGGGTGTCACACCCGCTACAACTCCAAGCGGTGCATACGCAACCTCGCACGCAACGCCGCGGCTGACTTCTAGATGATTTCCCGCGGCAAGATTTGGAAGCGAGCAACCAAATTCCACGCACTCGATTCCTTTTTCAACCTCCGCTTTCGCTTCTGCAAACACTTTCCCGTTCTCATGGCTGACCAGCCAACTGAGTTCGTCGATGTTCTTGAGCATGAGTTCACGCAGCCGGTACAACACATGCGCGCGATCACGAATCGGCCAGCGCGACCACTCCAGTGCCGCCTTGGCAGCGGTGTTCGCAGCAGAATCCACATCATCAGTTCCGCCATGCTTGACTTGTGCAATCGCTTTTCCGAAACGCGGATTCAGAACATCGTGAATGCTCTTGTTGCTCTTGGGGTCGCACCACAGGCCACCAATCCAGTTGCGAGCCGTGGCATAGGTAACAAAGTCGTCGCTGCGTCCAGAGAAGGGGCCGACCAAAGTGGAGGAGGGTGAAACGGCGGTCATGAAGGACTCCTTGATCGCTTGACAGCGGTTGGTTGAGCCAGTGAAGTGCGTCGGGCAAGTGCTTGCGAATAATCCGGGAAACTGGCTCGCGGAACAAACTGTCCCCATCCGCGTTCAGCGCGAAGGGTTCCATTCTGCCACAGAACCTTGCCGCGGCAAAGTGTGACGACTGCGTTTCCAGTGACCTGCATTCCTTCAAACACATTGAAGTCATTTTTCTGCATGTGCGTTGCGGCGCGGATTGTGCGGGTTGCCTTGGGATCCCACACCACAAGATCGGCATCGCTTCCCACAGAAATGGTTCCCTTGCGAGGATGACAATTAAAAATGCGAGCCGCATTCGTGCTGGTGAGGGCGACAAATTCGCTGGGCGTCAGCCGCCCGGTTCCGACGCCGTGATGCCACAAGACGCTCATGCGATCTTCAACGCCGCCGGTGCCATTAGGAATTTTGCGAAAGTCATCTCGCCCGGCTCGCCTCTGCTCTGTAGTAAAGACGCAGTGGTCGGTGCCAATCACCTGAATTCCACCGCCCTGCAATCCTCGCCACAGCGCCGCTTGATGTTCCGGTGACCGAAATGGCGGACTCATGACATGGTGCGCGGCCTGATCCCAATTTGGATTTTGATACACGCTGTCATTGACCACAAGGTGCTGCACCAGCGCCTCGCCAAAGGCGCACTGGCCAGCACCACGCGCGCGAATGATTGGATCCAGTGCGTCACTGCACGAGGTGTGCACCACATACAGCGGCACGCCAACAACATTGGCAATGGCCAGTGCTCGGTTGGCTGCCTCACCCTCCACAGCAGGTGGACGCGAGAGCGGATGACCCTCTGGCCCAGTCACTCCTCGCTGAAACAACTCATTCTGCAAATGAACCACCAGATCACCATGTTCGGCATGCACCGTGCACAGAGCACCAAGATCGCGTGCTCGCAGGAAACTCTGCACCAGCACGGCATCATCCACCATGATGGCGCCTTTATAAGCCATAAAGTGCTTAAAACTTGTCACGCCCGATCTCACCACCTCAGCCATTTCTGCGTGAACTTGATCGCTCCACCACGTGATGGCCATATGAAATGAAAAGTCCGTCGCAGCCTTTTTGGCGCGGGCGTGCCATGTCTTGAGGGCTTCAAGCAAACTCTGCTTTGGAGACGGAATGCAGAAGTCAATGATCATGGTGGTGCCGCCTGATGCTGCAGCAGCAGTGCCGGTGAAGAAATCATCGGCGGTCACCGTATCCATAAATGGAAGTTCCATGTGCGTGTGCGGATCAATCCCACCCGGAAGCACAAAGGCGCCATCCGCATCAATAACTGTGCAGCCGCTTGGAGCCTGCAGACTCTCGGCAACAGCCGCAACTCGTTCGCCCGCAACGAGCACATCGGCGCGCCATTGGCGATCTGCCGTCACAACCGTTCCACCGCGAATCAGTGTGGTCTCGCTCATGGCCTCTATTGTTGCACAATCTCGGGGTACGCCTCGGGCCGTCGATCCCGGTAAAACTGCCAGACATTGCGAACCTGTTCGATCAAGCCGAAATCAAGATCGGCCACCACCAGTTCATCTTTGTCCTCGCTTGCCTGCACCACCGTTTCGCCGCGTGGATTGACAAAGTAACTGCTGCCATAAAACTTTCCGATGTTCCACGGCGCTTCGGTTCCGACCCGATTGATGCAGCCCATGAAATAACCGTTGGCTACTGCGTGGGCAGGCTGCTCGATCTTCCAGAGGTATTGAGAAAGCCCGGCGACCGTAGCGGATGGATTAAAAACAATTTCGGCGCCATTCAGTCCAAGGCAGCGAGCACCTTCCGGAAAGTGTCGGTCGTAACAGATGTAGACGCCCACCTTGGCATAGCGCGTGTTGAAGACGGGGTAACCACCGTTGCCAGGCCTGAAGAAAAACTTTTCCCAGAAACCCGGATTGACTTGTGGAAGATGCTGCTTGCGGTACTTGCCAAGATAACTACCGTCCGCGTCGTAGACCGCAGCGGTGTTGTAGAAAACTCCGCTCATCTCGCGTTCGTACACCGGCACGATGACCACCATGGAATATTTCTTTGCAATGCTGGCGATCAGATTGGTTGTTGGGCCAGGCACCGCCTCGGCACCTTCGTACCAGCGCGGATCTTGGCTTGGGCAAAAGTAGGGGCCATTGAAGATCTCTTGAAGGCAAAGAATCTGCACGCCTTTCTTCCCGGCCTCCTCAATCATGGGGATGTGCTTATCCACCATCGCCTTTTGAATTTCTGCAACAGGCCGCTTCTCGTCATTGAGTGGGTTGCTGCATTGAATCAGTCCGCAGCGAATAATTTTGCTCTTGGTGGTCATGATCGGGTCCTTGTCTTAGATCAGTGAACGCCCTTCTTGGGTCTCAACTGTGTTCCGTGAGTGACATGATCGTTCCAGCTTGCCGGCTTCTGTCCATTGTCAACACTCACCATGGAGATGCAGTCAGGAACCGGACACACAATCTGACAAAGATTGCAGCCGACGCATTCGCTTTCGTCGATGCGTGGAACGCGCGTGCCTTCCTGCGGATGGATGCACTGATGGGCACCATCGTGGCACGCCGCCACACACACCTGACAGCCAATGCACTTGTCAGCATTGATCTTGGCCACCGTCTCATAGTTCATGTCAAGATCGCCCCATTCGCTGTAAGCAGGAATGGCTTTACCGATCATTTGATCGATACGCGAAAAATGGTGCGTTCGCATGTACTGCTGCAGACCATCAATCATGTCCTGAACGATGGGGTAGCCGCGCAACATCACTTCGGTGCACACTTGCACCGTGCTGCTGCCGAGCAAAATGAATTCCACGGCGTCGCGCCAATTGGTGATGCCGCCGATGCCGCTGATCGGAAGGCCAAAGTCTTTCTCTCGAGCGAGTGCTGCCACCATGTGCAAGGCGATGGGCTTCACGGCGGCACCGCAGTATCCGCCGTTGGTGCTCTGATTTCGAACGACGGGCTGCGGAACAAAAGTGTCAATGTCCACACCGATGATGCTCTTGATGGTGTTGATCAGACTTACACCCTTCGCACCGCCTCGCTTGGCGGCCAAGCCGTGCGGAACGATGTCGCTGACATTTGGAGTGAGCTTCACCAGAACCGGAACGGTGCTGTATTTCACCGCCCACGATGTGATGCGCTCGTTGATCGCCGGTTCTTGTCCGACTGCACTGCCCATGCCGCGCTCACACATGCCGTGTGGACAACCAAAGTTCAGTTCCAATCCATCGGCGCCAGCATCAATGCTTTGCTTGATCAGATCGCGCCACGATGCCTCCGTTTCCTCCATCAGCGAAACGATGATCGGATTCTTAGGGAAAAGCCGCTTGGTTTCTGCGATTTCTCGCAGATTCGCTTCCAGGGTTCGGTCCGTGATGAGTTCAATGTTGCTGAATCCCGCTCCCTGCACACCTCGAATGGTGTGACCGCCGAACCGACTGCTGACATTCTGAATGGGAACACCAAGTGTTTTCCATACCGCGCCACCCCAGCCGGCTTCAAAGGCTCGCTGGATTTGAAGGCCACTGTTCGCGGGTGGGGCGCTTGCAAGCCAGAATGGATTTGGCGAATGGATTCCGCCGGTGCTGGTGGAGAGATCAGGCATGAGCGTGGTGTCCCATCAGGTGATGATTGATCGACATGGCGGCAGCCTTTCCTTCGGCTGCTGCGTTCACGACTTCTTTACCACCGTTTGCGCAGTCGCCTCCGGCAAACCACTTGTCGCGGCCGGTGAATCCGTTTGTGTCCACACGAATGCAACCCTTGTCGATACAGATCCCCGAGAGGCTGGAGAGCATGGACGCAAGTTTGGATTGACCAATTGCAATCAGCACCAAATCGGCCTGCAGTGTGAAGTCGCTTGCAGCAATCGGTGCTTTGTGGTCGTCCACTTGCACACATTTCACACGCTGAGCGCGCCCGTTTCCTTCAATTGCTGTTGCGACCGATTGCCACACTGCCTGCGCGCCCTGTTCCATGGCGGCCTTCCATTCATGGGAATAGCCGCTCATGCCAGAGTGCGTTCCGCGATACAGCATGGTCACACTTGGAATTCCAAGCCCCAAGGTTTCCCGCACAGCATCAATCGCGGTATTTCCACCACCAATCACAACGGCTCGTTGCACGGCGGCCATTCCAACGGAACCCAGTTTCATGGATTCAATCCAGCTCACGGCCCCATGAACACCCGCGAGCGACTCACCGGGAACACCCAAAGCCGTGTCGGCACCTAGGCCAACGCCAACAAAGATTGCATCAAAATCTTTTTCCAATGACGTCAGCGAAATGTCGGTGCCCACACTGACGTCGGTCTTCACTTCAATGCCACCGATCGAAAGAATCCACTCCACCTCGTCCAAACTTCGATCCGCTTTCATTTTGTAGGGGGCCACGCCGGTGCTGTTCAGGCCGCCAACCGTCGATCGTTTCTCAAAAATGGTGCAGGCGTGACCGAAGCGTCGCAGCTGATGCGCCGCCGCAAGACTTGCTGGACCAGAACCAATCAGCGCCACACGCTTGCCGGTGGATGGGCCAGCCGTAAAAAACTTCCACCCGTTTTCAAAGGCAAGGTCGGTGGCGTACCGCTGCAACTTGCCGATGGCAATGGGCGGTTGTTCAAGGTGGTTGTAGACACACGAGCCAACGCAGAGCACTTCCACCGGGCACACGCGCGAGCAACTCATTCCAAGAATATTGGAATCAAAAATGGTCGCCGCGGAGCCATGCACATTGTCTGTGGCGATCTTGCGGATGAACTGAGGAATGTCGATGGCAGTTGGACAGGCTTGAATGCACGGAGCATCGCTGCAAAACAAGCACCGATTGGCTTCGGCAACCGCGGCATCCCGGTGCAGGGGAAGTTTGAAGTCCTGAAAGACAGTCTCAGAGCGTTGCGTTGAAAGCGGTGCGGTCATGGAATGCGTTGGCGTGCTGCAAACTGCATAGAAATGCAGTGAATTGAAAGCGTACACGCAGTCAGCCACTTCTGAAACCCGGTGATCGACGAAAGACTATTTCGTGTGGTGCACGAGACGCTCTTTCTTACCAAGTTGTCAGAGCGACCTACCAGCTATTCGCTTTAGACATGGAATTGCAATCAATCAGTAACTCGTACGGTGTCGGCGTTGCGCTGGGCAGCTCATACGACATGGTTGTGATGTGCCGTGGATGCAGTTGGTTCATCCACTCCATGGTGTGAATCATGGCAAGGGCTTGCGCTGTGGGCATGATGAACGCGCCGTACGAGCGTTCCATTCGATAGGGTTCTTCAAATAACAGAATGGACATCGGAGCCGCTTGATAGGGCTTTGGATCTGGCCGTGAATCCATAAAGGAAATGATTTGTTCATTGGCTGCTGCTGCGCACTTCCACAGATGATGGCTCTGTTGTGCGCGACAAACCAATCCGTACAGGCCGATGGAAAGCACCATGCTCCCGCAGATCACCGCTACAGCGCGGGTGATGCGATGTGCCTCTACAGAAGGCTCATTCCATAATTCGGTGATGACGACGCCGAGCAGGACTCCAAAACTTACATTTGCACCGAAGCTATAGAGTTCTGAGACAGAACTCATCGGAAGCGTGACACCGAGCGAAATGAATGCAGCGGCAAGAAAGGCGGCGACCGGCCCGTAGCGAAGCCACGCTTGGCGACCATGGTGAAGCACGCAAAATTCCACGAATGCCACCAGTAACGCGAGTTCGGCGAGCGCCGCAAGAATGGGTAGGCCTCGCAGCACCCACGGCGCATGGTCATCCACAAGGAGCGCGAACGAACCAGTACCGATGGATCCCGCGATCGAATGGACGGCATTGTTGAACAGATTCATTCCCAGTTCCATGGTGTAGCGAGAGTCCACTGCCGAATCAGGGGCGTGAAGCAGCCCGCCGAAACGCCATCGCAAGAACGCGTGGGCCAATGGAAGTGCAACAACCGGCAGCAATGCAATTGCACCTCGCAAGGCTGCATTGCGATCGGTCACCAAAAGCCGAAGCAGAGCGCCGATGAAAACAATTCCGATCCCCGCGCTCCAGCCGTAAAAAGTTTCCTTGATATTCACGCCGATCAACATCACCAGTGTGAGCAGCGCGAGGAACCGCCACGCAATGCGGCCAGACTTCGCGGCGAGCAACGATCGCCAACACAGCACAAACGCCCACGAACCGAGTGCGGCGGACCATGTTTGCGAACACGCATCCATTTGCCAAAGAGAAAAAGTGGTGGAGGGTGAAATCGAAATCCACATGAGGGCAATGGGCGCAACCCATGGTCGATTCGGGAGAGTGATTCTGGCTATGGCAAAAACGGCCGCGATCAGCAGTGCCATTCCGATTGCTTGCACTGGCATCACCGTAGGGCACGCGAGCGTTCGCTCATCGCAGCCCGCGGCCACCAGAATTTCCAATGGACGGAAACTAGGTGAGCTTGTCCACGCCGTTGCGATCTGTTTGGTGATGGGTTGGGAATGTGCTGGAACCCGGATAAATTTGATGTCATCGTTGATTGCGATCATGCCTCCAAACAAAGGCCAAGCCAGAATGAAGGCACATGCCACCACCGCCCCGACCCCCAGGATCGCGGAAAATATGCTTGGATGGCCGTCGCCTACATCACATCGTGGCTGCATCGCAGTTCAAGAGAGTACGCTGAATGGTTTAGACGTGACTGACTTCAACCCTCGATGTGAGTCCATTGACACAAGGAGGAACACACATGCTTAATGTCTCCGCACGCTATGACGGCAATCTCCGATGCACGGTGACGCACGACCCATCTGGTGCAACGCTTGTGACCGACGCGCCCAAGGACAATCATGGCAAGGGGGAATACTTTTCTCCGACGGATCTTGTCGGTGCGGCTTTATCCTCGTGCGCCCTCACCATCATGGCGATTGCCGCGAAGGCTCACGGGGTGCCGATGGAGGGTGTGACCGCAACAACGCAAAAGGAAATGTCCGCGGCCCCGCCTCGCCGCATTGCCAAATTGATCACGCGGGTCGTTGTTCCATTGCCTCCGGATCATCCGAAGCGATCCGTGTTGGAAACCGCAGCGAAGTCGTGCCCGGTCCACAAGAGTCTGGCGGCGGAAATCGACGCTCCAATTGAATTTGTCTGGAGTGGCTGATGGATGACCAGACGCGTGTCGGAGCGCACCGAGAGACTCCGAAAAGCACGCAGAAAATTATTGACGGTAGTCCCTGTCGTTTAGAGCCAGAGACGCTGCACTATGTCAAGGCATCGCATGTTGGTCACCCCGAGCGGCACCACTTTGTGTGTCAGGATGCATTTGAAATCACCGTGGCCACCACCGACGAAGGACTGGCCGATCTCACCATTATTTCGAGGAATCCCGAGCGTTGGCGCATGTTTTCGATCACCTGTTCGAATCCCGTTTATTGCGTTGGGTTTCTTGCTGCGATTGCTGTCCCGATGCGTGACGCCGACATCGACATTCTGCTGGTATCGACTTTCACTCGAGACCTTGTTTTTGTGAAGGCAGCAGATGTTCATCGCGCGGCAGCCATCCTTGACGCGGCAGGATTCCAGCCACAGATGTGATGTGTCCGCTGACATTGATAGAGTGACCGTCCATGGCACCGCCCCCAGAATCTTTGCTCGCCGAAATTGCCGCCAAGGCACAGGCCATTGAAACAAGTGATGCCGCCACCGCGGGCCCGCATTGGGGAGCCCTGCACAAATTGCTTCTGAAAGCCAAGGTGGATCCGAAGGCCATCATGCGGCTCGTTGCCTCGCGAGATCTTGCTGATCTGCATCGCACGCTGTCGCTGGTACGAGGCGAAGAGCCACCAGCGACCATTGACGCACCGCCCGCGGCAACACGAAAGGCGGTCGACCCCGCTGCGATGCACCACGCCATGAAAATCTTTCGGCGCCGTGTCAAGTTTGCTCAACTGGATGCAGAATCCAAACTCGGTGTCGGTCCGATGAGCGGCGGAGCCAACCATCGGATTCAATCCATGGTTCCACCACGGGAAATTCCCATCGAAGTCTGGGAGGCTCTTGCGGATGCAGGCAAGTTGCGCCGTGAAGGGGATGGCTTCTACGCGATTGTTGATGACAACAGCGATGTGCATTGGTAGTTGGTGTTGGATCGCAAGTGAAAGGAAGTTGATGGAATCAGTCCCGCGCCTGCCGACGCGCGGCTAACCTTTCGCAATGAACGCACCGTTCGCCGAACTTGGTCTTGGCCCAGAACTTCTTGCAGAGCTCGCGGCGCTTGGCTACGAGGAGCCAACACCAATTCAAAAGTCCGCCATTCCGCCATTGTTGGAGGGTCGTGATCTTCTTGGACAGGCGGCTACGGGAACTGGAAAAACCGCCGCGTTCGCTTTGCCATTGTTACAGCGGGTCGCGGGAACAAAGCCACCGCCACTGAAACCGTTTGTCTTGATTCTGGTGCCCACTCGCGAACTGGCGGTTCAGGTTTCGGAGGCTTTTCACAAATACGGCAAGGGACTTCGTGCCACGGTGGTTCCGATTTACGGTGGGCAAGAGTTTCACAGACAAATCATGGGCCTGAAACGCGGCGCGCATGTTGTGGTGGCTACACCGGGCCGCGCACTGGATCATCTTCGGCGAGGAACCCTCGACCTGAGCTCACTGCAATCCGTGGTGCTTGACGAAGCAGACGAAATGTTGGACATGGGTTTTGCAGAAGACCTTGAAGCCATTCTGAAAGCCACGCCCACGACACGGCAGACGGCATTGTTCTCCGCCACACTTCCACCTCGCATTGCCTCGATTGCTGAGCGACATCTAAAAAATCCTGCTCGCATTCTGATTCCGCGTGACAAGGCAACCAAGGGTTCCATGCCCAATGTCAAGCAAACGGCGTATATCGTTCCGCGCGCGCACAAGGTTGCGGCACTTGGCCGCGTGTTGGACCTTGAGTCCCCGACGCTGGCACTTATTTTCTGCCGAACTCGGCTGGAGGTTGACGAATTGGCTGGGCGGCTTGCGGGTCGCGGATATCGAGTGGAGGCCTTGCACGGCGGCATGTCGCAGCGAGAGCGTGATCGGGTGATGAAAAAAGCTCGCGGGGCGACGGTGGACCTACTTGTGGCAACAGATGTCGCAGCTCGCGGCATTGATATCGACCACATCACGCATGTGTTCAACTTTGATGTTCCGGCCTCACCAGAAAGTTATGTGCATCGCATTGGTCGCACGGGTCGAGCCGGTCGAGAAGGGGCGGCGATCACCTTTGCATCACCTCGCGAACAACGATTGCTGCGCAACATTGAATCGCTCACCAAGCAAAAGATTCTCATTGCATCAGTTCCGTCTCCACGAGATGTGAAGGCGCGTCGCCTTGACGGAACCAAGGACGCACTCCGTGCAGTGCTGACCGCCGGAGGTCTGGAGGGATTTCGTACTGTCGTGGATTCATTGGCGACAGAATTTGATCCATTAGAAGTCGCCGCCGCCGCCGTGCGAATGGCGCATGAAGCGGAAGCAGGGGATGCCGCGCAGGAAGATGAGTTGGATATTCCTTCCACCGAGAATTTTTCGAAGCCCCGAACATTTCAACGAGAGGGCTATTCAGAGTCCGCGCCGCGAGATGGTGCTCGACGAGAGAAAAAGTCTGACGGCAAGCCCAGCAAGAAAAAGTTTGATGGTGGCGAAGGCCGTCCAGAGAAAAAAACTCGTGGATGGGACGCCCCGCGTGGAGGCAAGTTTGCGGGCCGCGACTCCGGCGAAAAGCAGGCGGCAGGCGCCATGACTCGCATTTACATCGGAGCGGGAACCCGTATGGGTATTCGGCCCGCCGACCTTGTGGGTGCGATCGCCAATGAGGCCGATGTCAATCCGCGTGGGATCGGCGGCATTGAAATTGCCGAGAGTTACTCCATTGTGGAATTGCCGGAACCGGATGTGGCCCGCGTGATCAAGGCATTGCGAGGTGCCACGATTCGGGGCCGCAAGGTGAAGGTGAATCGAGACCTTGGAATCCGCAAATAGCACGACGTGAATCGTGCACAGATCGTGCAATCGCTTGCGTAGCCGACGGACTTAGGGGCAGTTGCCGAAATCAAGCAGCAAGTACGCCAGATCGGAACCGGTCACATCGTTATCTCCATCGAGATCAGCGCTGCAACCGGCGCACGGACCAAAGTCAAGCAGCAAGAGTGCCACATCGCTTCCGCCCACCGCACTGTCGCCATCAAGATCGGCTGGGCAAAGATTGACGCAACTCATCGTCAGGCTGCCGCTGCCGCTGCCGGTTCCGGGGCTGCCGACTCGGATGAAATAGGTTTGTCCAGCGACCGCATCCCAATACACCGAACTGGTGCTTCCGGAGCAACCGCTTCCATTGTCATTACATGCAAGCACCGTCGATGAAGCTCCAGGGCACGACGGACCGCTGTAGACCGCAATGTTGGTATCAAAGCCAGCCTGCCCACAGGTGCTCGCGGTGGCGGTGCCAGTGCAACTGGCGGTGTATCCAAACCACACATCTTTATTGATGGCCGTTCCACCGCCAACATTGCAACTTGCTGGGATGGTGTAACTAGAGTTGGTAGCGCCTGCCGTACTGAATCCAACAGTGCCATCGGTGCATGTGGTTGCTCCGCTGCACTCGTTGTTGGCTGGCGCTGGCGTGGTCACGCTAAAGATCATCGAGTAATCATTTCGTGTGTCCGTGCTCAGATAGGCCTCCAACAGAAGTCGCGTGGAACTGCTGGTATTCACATAGGTAAAGCCTTCATTGTTCACATTGCCGGTGCGATCTTGCAGCAGGGTGCCGCCGCAACCGCTCCACAATCGAAAGTCCACATCGCCATTGGTGTGGGTGTAGGTACTGCTCAACACAAGCGTGCTGCCAATGGGTACATCGATCGCGTACCAATCGCTGTCGAGGCGCTTCACAACAAGAGCGGAATAGGTGGCCGGCGTGAGTAGGCGAGCCGCAGCGCAACTGTCATTTGGCTCCTGCGTATCGTCAGTGCCTGCTGCGATAAAGGAAGAGAACCCACCGGTTCCCATCGCGAGATCCCAGCGGCTGTAACCGTCCCAACCAGCGGTAATGGTGCAACTGCTGGTTCCGCAAGTCAGCAATCCACAAAGCAATTGCGAACTCTCCACATACAGTGCCGATCCGCTGCTGCCACCCTCGGTAATCCCGGTCGTCCATCCAACTCGATGCCAGTTGGAGGAGGGCGATCCGCAATTGGCGGTGGTGTACGTCTTGGTTCCAAAACTGATGTCCTGTTCGGCGCCACCGGGGTGGTGAATGCTGACGATGGGCGTGGTGGTGGCGGGGTTGGTGGTCAACGATCCCACCCAGTAGACCGACGATGGCAGTGCCCCTCGAATCATGAGCAGCGTTGCATCACTCGCGGAATAAGTCGAGACAAGATCGGCACCCACCACATTGGTTCCTGCGTTGTTGGATCCGTTGCAGGTGCTGGCTCGGTAGAAGAACCGCGCATTCAAACTGTTGGCTTCCGTCTGTGTGCTAATGCAGTGGTAGGCCGTGCTGAAATATGGGGTCTCATCTGCGGCGGTGGTCGCCATGAGCTGACCAGAGCAGAGGTAACTGCCGCCGCCGCTTGTGAAAGTCATCTTGGCTGCGGCATTCGACTGGTTGGTCCACGATGCGTAGCACACAGGATCGTTGTGGCACTGAGCCAACATGGAAACCTCATCGGCAAATATGCCAAAGATGTCTCGATAGCCCTGCGAATACTCAGCCGTTTCAAACGGAAGTGTGGTTGGATTGGAGCCTTCGGGCACGAACCATTCGATGCGAGCCACGGCACCCGGAGTGAAAGCACCCCACGCTTCACCATTTGAAAAATCGCCCTTGCCAGTCAACGGTCCGACCGAATCATTGGCATCACTTGCGGAGTCAAGGAAAATTTCCTGACCTTCACCAAGGTCTAGGCCGCTTAGGTGCATGCGAGTGTTCAGTGATCCAATGCCTTCGACATCCAAACGCCAGATGCGTCCGCCAGGAACATTGATCCATTGACCATCCGAAATCGAAACGTCGATCGGTCGCTGCACAGCAAACCGCAGCGGCGCCGGTTGCGGCATGTTGTCATCCTCAAGCATCATGTCCACTTCATCAATGGGCGGCAGCAGGGTGACTGGCGCGGCCGCAAACTCCAGGGCATATCGGCGGGTGTAACTGGCCGTGACTTCCTGTTGATTCAATGGACCAGCGATAGCGCCATGACCCATGACATTGCGACTGGAAGTCTTTGCAGCAGGTCCACTTGCTGCAGGAGCCGTGGCAGCCAAAGCAACACCAGCCACACATGACGTGGCGGTGAGCACGAACACGGAGATGAAATGAGGTGGCATCAAGGTGGCCATAATATCCTTCTCTTCTTAGAAACCAGAGTTGACACCGTAACTTACCACCTCTGCGGGCCAGTCAAAGGGAATAATGCCGTTTTGACCCAATTTTCTTCGTTTTGACCACCATCAAACTCAGTTGATTCCGAGAACTCGGGAACCACATTGGCCGGGTGCAACCCCGCTACCTTCCTCGGATGGCAAGGGCCTACACCCCAGGACTCAAAGTGACGTCGCATTGCGTGCATCGCATGCGACGGGTGTTGCCCACACACGGAAGCGTTCTGGTTGCCGTTGGTGATTGCATTGCGGGCGACACGGTGGTGGCGCACACCCACCTAGAAGGCGATGTCACGCCAATGAAGGTGGCCAATCTTCTGGCGTGTCAGCCGCGTGACCTTCCTGAACTCATGCTGAAACACATTGGCGAACAGGTGGCCAAGGATGAAGTGTTTGCTCGCAGCAAAGGAATTTTTGGTCTGATGAAGACAGAGGTCAAGGCCAGCGCCGCGGGGACGATTGAGAGCGTGAGTGACTCCAGTGGGTTGGTTCTGATTCGCGGGCCCATGCAACCGGTGCAAGTTGTGGCGCACATGCCGGGTCGCGTGATCGAGGTCTTGGCCGGGGAAGGTGCGGTGATCGAGAGCCATGCGGCGCTGGTGCAGGGGATTTTTGGCGTGGGCGGTGAAGCTCGCGGCAAGGTGGTGATGGCGTGCAAATCGCCACAGGAGGAACTGCATGCAGATTCGATTCATCCTCAGATGAAGGGATGCGTGGTGATTGGTGGAGCCCGCATGACGGCGTCGGCGATCGCGCGCGCGAAACAAATTGGAGCGGTGGCGGTGGTCAGCGGCGGCATTGACGACTCTGACTTGCGCGACTTTCTTGGGTATGACCTTGGCGTGGCCATCACCGGTAGTGAGAAGTGTGGTGTGACACTCATCATCACCGAGGGCTTTGGTGAAATTGCAATGGCTCGCCGCACTTTTGAATTGTTTGAAAGTCATCAGGGACAGTTGGCGTGCGTGCATGGCGCCACGCAAATTCGAGCAGGTGTGATGCGCCCGGAGATCATCATCCCCACGGAACCATCGGCTGACAGCACACCAGCCGATGCACCGGTGGATGGCGAGTTGGTGGCGGGTTCCTGGATTCGCATTATTCGCGACCCGCACTTTGGATTGATTGGTCGGGTGGCGGCCTTGCCTGAGCGGCCCGCGACGCTTGAGAGCGGCAGTCGAGCGCGGGTGCTCGAAGTGTCGCTGGAGCGTGGCGGTACCGTTGTGGTGCCGCGCGCCAATGTGGAACGCATCGAGGGCTGACTTCTCGATACATTGCAACCCATGCACTCAACCGCCCGCGCAGTTTTGCGCCGGAGATTTCAGAATCGATTGCGGAGTGCCGTATTGCTGGTAGCCATGCTGGTGTTCGTTCGCGTTGCGGCTGCCGAATTCATTACCCAAGTGCCAGTCGAATCAGCCCAAGGTGCGCCGAGTGCAACAACGGCGCCGATTGAAGCGACTGCACTCTTCAATGAACATCGTCTTCCACTTGGCATGTGGATCTTGGGGATTGGAGTTGCGACCACCATTTTTGTGTCGCGTGCTCGAAGCGGGAAATTGCCGACCATTCGCAGGATTGCCGCCCTTGAAGCCGTAGACGAAGCCATTGGTCGCGCCACGGAAATGGGTCGGCCGGTGTTGTTTATTCCGGGCATTCAGGACATGGACAACATTCAGACGGTGGCGGGCATCACCATGCTCAGTCGCGTGGCCACCACGGCAGCGCACTACGACGCCGTGATCGAAGCCCCAACCAGTCGTTCACTGGTGATGGAGGCGGCGCGAGATGCAGTGCAGGCCAGTTGCCTTGCAGCGGGTCGGCCGGAGTCCTTTCAGCCCGATCGAATCAATTACATCACCGACGAGCAGTTTGGCTACGCGGCCTATGTCGGTGGAAAAATGTTGCGAGAGAAGCCAGCGGCTTGTTTTTATATGGGATGTTTTTTCGCAGAGAGTCTTATCTTTTCCGAAATCGGAAACTCGATTGGCGCCATTCAGATCGCCGGGACAGCCGAGAGCAGCCAGTTGCCATTCTTTGTTGCCGCGTGCGACTACACCTTGATCGGCGAGGAATTCTTTGCGGCCAGCGCGTATCTGAGCGGCGAGCCAGATCAACTTGGAACGCTTCAGGCACAGGATTCGGCCAAGATTGCGGTGCTGGCGTTCATTGTGATTGGTTCCGCCGTGGCCACGGTCTCGGCCATTTGCGGATCACCATCGTTTCTGGTTGAGGCCTATCACTTGCTCCAGCGCGCCTTGGGAGTTTCCCCATGATTCTGCGGCGAACCATTCCAATTTGGATCGCAACGCTTGGCGGTTTCGTGATGCTGATTAGTGCGTTTGGAAAACCGATCGAAGGCATGGGTGAATCCTTTGCAGAGGTGTTCAATGTGATTGCCGCGATCGCGTTTGTGCTTGGTGCGGGCAGCCTTTTGAAAGCCAACCTCACCAAGATCAGCCGACGCGACGCGGGGTGGGGCTTTGCGATTGTCACGCTGTCCACATTTGCCGTCACGTTGATTGCCGGCATTTTCAAAGTTGGCGTGAATCCAAGCCGCGACTTTCCGTTGGCGACTTTCAGCGGCAAGCAGACCACGCCCGAATCGCCATTTGGTTGGCTTTATGAATACGCGATGGTGCCGCTCACCAGCACCATGTTTGCATTGCTGGCCTTTTATGTCGCCAGCGCCGCCTTCCGGGCCTTTCGCGCCAAAAATCTGGAGGCTGGACTGTTGCTGGGAACCGCGTTCATTGTTCTGCTGGGTCGAACATTTGCCGGCGTCATCCTGACCGGCTGGCTGCCGGAGTGGGCCAGCGGATTGAGATTGGAAAACCTAAGCGTGTATGTGATGCAGGTCTTCAACACCGCTGGCAACCGCGCAATCATTGTGGGCATTGCTCTGGGCGTTGCGGCCACCAGCCTTCGGATTTTGCTTGGCGTGGATCGAAGTTGGATGGGAACAGGAGGAGACCGATGAACTTCTGGCTCCGTCTGGATTCCATGGATCGGCGATGGGTGTTTCTGATGATGGGACTTGCAGTAGCGATTCCAATTTTGTGGATCGGCATCACAGGGCGAACATTTCCGGAAACCGCGACGCCCGCGGCAAGGGATGTCTTCCGAGCGATCGACTCACTTCCAGAGGGCAGTCGCGTGCTCTTTGGTTTTGATTATGACCCCGCAAGTTCTGGTGAGTTGCAGCCGATGGCCACCAGTCTTATGCGGCAATGCGCTGCGAAGAAACTTCGCATCGTGTGCATCGCACTGTGGCCGCTTGGAGGCAATCTGGCACAAGAAACGCTTGCGGAAGTTGTTCGCAGTGATTTTCCCACCATGCGTGAAGGTGTTGACTTTGTCAATCTTGGATATCAGGCGGGCAACGAAGGTGTCATGAAAGTGGTGCTGACGGATTTCAAAAAAGCATTTCCGGTGGACAGTCGTGGGCAGCCATCGAATGACATTGAAATTTTGAAAGATGTCAAAACCGTGTCGGACTTTCCGCTTATCGTGAATGTTGGGGCCGGATATCCAGGGAACAAGGAATGGATTCAGTATGTCATCAGCGCTTGCCAAGGCAAAGTGAAGATGGTGGCCGGATGCACCGGGGTGAGCGCGCCGCAACTGTATCCCTATTACCCCGTTCAACTGGCAGGTCTTCTTGGCGCGATCAAGGGAGCCGCTGAATATGAATCGCTTGTGAATGAGGCGATGGGTGGCGTGCCGGCTCCAAAATATCTGGAAGCGCAGCGACGCATGGCACCGCAGTTGTTTGGTCACTTATTGATGGTGTCGCTGATTCTTGCGGGCAATGGAATTTATTTTGCCGGCAAGCGGAGGCCGCAGCGATGACGCGGCAAGGCAAGACATGGCTGGTGATGTGCGGTGTTCTGGCAGCGTTGCTGATCGCCCGCGGGTTGACTGGCGAGGGCCTTGGTCGCGTCTATGTCAAAAAAGTTGAAGTGTCGCTTGGCTCAGAGCAGGTGGCCGGCGCACAGGGTGTTTCGCAGACCATCTGGAAGGAAGTTCCGGCTGACAAGGCCACCATGAAATGGGTCGAGTGGAACCAGGTGGCACCGAAGGAATTCTTTGCGGCGCGCGCAGCAAATCCTGCACAGGACTCCATCAGTCTCTCATGGCCACGCACCATCGGTTTGTGGCTGGGCGCATTCTTTACGCTGGCCATCATGAGCTTTCTGTATGCCGACAATATTGCATACAAACTTGCTGAAGCAACGGTGATTGGCGTGAGCGCCGCGTACTGGATGGTGATTGGGTTTTGGGAGACGCTTGTGCCGAAACTCTTTGGCGCACTGACACCGACCCTTGTTTCAAAATTGGTGCTTCCATCGCTCCAACCATCAGACGTGGTGCAACAAATCAGCATGTGGGTTGCCCTGGTGCTGGGCGTGATGATGCTGTGGAGGTTGGCACCGCGTGGGGGGTGGATTGCTGCGTGGCCGCTCGCCTTTATTGTTGGTGTTACGGCAGGGCTCAAGATTGTGAGCCATGTTGAAAGCGATTTGATGGCCCAAGCGGCCGCCACCATGCAACCGATCGTTGAAGTGGTTCCGTCTGCGACCGGAGGAACCGATTGGTATGCCACCACATGGGCAACGCTGGCGAACGCACTGGTGTTGGTGGGTGTGGTGTGCGGGCTTGTGTATTTCTTGTTTAGCGTTCAGCACAAGGGGGTCATTGGTGGTGCCGCGCGTGTGGGCGTGTGGTACCTCATGATTACTTTTGGCGCGGCATTCGGATTCACCGTCATGGGCCGCATCGCCCTGCTTGCAGCCAGGTTTGAGTTTCTCTTTGATGATTGGCTTTGGTTGATCGATCCGAACCATCTTCGGAGTTAGGTTCTGCCTCCGCCGCGTGCGATCGTTGGCAGACAAAAAAAGTATTCGAAAAAAGGGAGCGACTTCTCGCGAGGTGGTTTGTGTGCACTACACACCACGCGTGGCGAAGTGTTTCGCCTATTCAACAACAGGAGGAGAGCATGAAGCGAGCGAATCATGGTTGGACCGCAGGCCTCATGGCGGCGGTGGGTGTGTGGCTTTGCACGGCGACGACTCACGCGGCGGTGGTTGCAAGTTGGAATTTCAATGCATTGGGCTCAACCGTTGCAGCCGTTGTGCCGGCGCAGAACGGCAGTGGTACCGTCAATCTTGCTGAATTCACCAGTGGTGTTTCCACACTCGCTGGCACCGATGTCAATGCGCTCTCGGGCGACCTCTCCGGTATGGCTCTGGCCCTTACGGGGCTTGGGCAAAACGGAAAAAGTGTGGTTGTCGAAGTGGCCACCACCGGGTTTTCGCAACTCTCCATCAGTCTTGCGTCGCGGCGAAGCGCAAGCGGATTTGCACAGACCGTGGTTGAGGTGTGGAACGGAAACGCGTGGCTGAGTGCAGGAACTTTTGATGCCAGTTCGACGCAGTGGCAGCAGCATCAGTTCAGTCTTGCCGGTTTTGCATTTCTGAATCATGGCGAGGCTCGCATTCGTCTTCGCGTGGACGGTGCAACAAGTAGCAGCGGCAATATTCGCTTTGACAATGTGCGAGTTGATGGCACTGCGGTACCCGGAGCGGGTGGCGCTGCGGCAATTGCGGCAGCAGCGATGGCTGCCACCGGTCGTCGTGGTGCGCGGGCTCAGAAAACAAGCGATGGGGTCAAGACCACGGAACCAGCTCAGTCCGCAGGCCCGTTGTCCTCGTCCGCTGCTCCGCCTGACAAGGCTCCATCGCCCAAGCCCTCTCGCGTGCGATCGGCTCGGCGTTCGGGCGCAACCTCAGGCTGACGGCAGAGTTTCACCGCAAGCTCGATCGCAGCTTTCATGCTGTTGGGGCTGGCCACATTTCGACTGGCAATGTCAAACGCTGTTCCGTGATCCGGACTGGTTCGCACCATGTTCAACCCCACCGTCACATTCACAGCTCGGTCAAAGCCAAGAAGTTTTACGGGAATCAATCCTTGGTCGTGATACATCGCCACCACCAAGTCCCACTTGCCAGCCGCGGCATCTATAAAGATGGTGTCGGCAGGAAATGGTCCGTGCGCATCAATCCCAGCATTGCGGGCCATCTCGATCGCTGGAGCAATCACGCGACGTTCCTCGTCGCCAAACAATCCATGTTCGCCCGCATGGGGATTCAGGCCGCAGACGGCAATCTTCGGTCGATCAATGCCTAAACGCCTGCAATGCGCCGCGCCGAGATCAATGGGGTCAAACACTCGACCAATGGTCAGCAAGTTGCGAATGTCCATCAGCGAAACATGAGCGGTTGCAAGGGCAACACGCAGACGTGGGCTCTCGAACAGCATGGTGTAGTGCGTTGCTTTGCATCGGGCCGCAAAAAGTTCCGTGTGACCGGGCCAGCGGAACCCCGCCATGTTCCAACTCTCTTTCGAAATTGGCCCCGTGACGACGGCATCTACGCGGCGAGGATCACCCGCTGGGCGCAGAGCATCGGTAATTGCATCCTCGACAAAAGCCTTGCTGAGGACACCGCCAGCGCGGCTTGGAGCATGCAGGCTTGGTAAGGCATCTTCGTGTGCGTAGTCAATCACAACAGGCTCCGCAGCAACACCTCGCTGATTGGCTAGACCTTCCTTGGCAACACGAAACCAAAAGGTTCGAAGTCCGGCTCGCTCTGCAGCGTCCACCAATAATTGGTTTTGCCCATACACAACAAATCTTGCAAGCCTGGCAATGGCCGGATCACACAAGGCCTTGGTGACAACTTCTGGGCCAATGCCCATTGGATCACCCATCGTGATGGCAATCACGGGCGGTGCGTTGCGCCGGTCCGATTCAGATGCTGAACTTGGATTGTTCACGCCAAGATTCTAGTGGGTGACTACCTAGAACTTGAACTCCATCCCGCCCCCGGTGGTGGCCGAATGTGGGGCGCGTCCGCCACATCGGCGTCATTCACACCACGAAAGCCCTTTGCCCAAATAAACATTTCCACGCTTTCGGCCCGACTTGCCTTGGGCTTGCATGCGCCGGCCTTGTTGAACAACCCCGTGGTGCGGCGAAGCAACTCCGGATAGTCGGCACCCTCAAAAACTTTCATGAGCAAGTTGCCGCTAGGTCGCAAGAGCGCACGGCATCGGTCAAGCAGTTCGTTACACAGGCGGCAACTGATCGCGGCATCAGCCATGGGAACTCCAGATGTATCGGGGGCCATATCGGAAATGATCGCGTTAAAAAGGTGGCCGCCCAAGGTTTCCGAAGAAATCGTTCGAAGGTCCGCCTGATGCAAACCAACGTGGGGCGGAAGCCCACGTGGATCAATCAACTTGAAGTCGACAGCCTCCACGCGTCCGCGTTGTCCAACAATGTCGGCGGCAACCTGTGTCCAACTGCCAGGTGCGGCGCCCGCATCAAGTATTCGATCGCCTCGATGAATGAGTTTGTGTCGTTCTTGAAGCTCCAGCAACTTAAAGGCACTTCGCGCGCGATAGCCCCGTTCTTTGGCAAGTCGAAACCAGTGGTCTTGCACTTCCTTCATCGCGGTTCACCGGTGGGGCGAGTCAACCATTGGAAGGCGTTAGGGGCGAATAAAGGTTCCGGTGTCATGAGGATCTTCCACAATGACCACATAGATGTCGCCATCCGTAACTCGCATCACAATGGGATTGGTGCCCGAGTTCAGTGTGGACACAAGCGAGTTGTGATCGTTGCGTGGATGAACGGCAACCCAGCGGCCATAACGTGCAAACACATTCATTTCTCCACCAATGGTTTCGCAGTCGAAAGCACCGCTGGATTCTCCGCGCACGATCCACTCCACATCGCCATCAGAGGTCTCAATTCGACAGGGCTGCGTGATGGGCCACGCTGTTCGCACACGCACATCTCCACGTGTGGTCTTCACGCTCACACCCCCATGGTTGTCACTCACCAGCACCCGACCATGGTCCGTTACAACCGTCGAATCTCCGAGGCGTGGTGTGTCGATTTCGATTTCGCAGCGAACAAACCATGCGGATGGATCCGGGGTCGCAATCGTTACCTCCAAAATGCGTGAGCCATCCGGCTGCGGCTTCATGTGCGCGCTCCACTTCATCTCATCCAATGCCGCGGTCCCCTTGAAATTGGAATCGATGATGGCATGCGGACGAAGATGTACGGTTGTTGGGCCACTCGCATCTTTTCGTGTGCCGCGGATGCGCACATCACCCTCCACGTTCTTCACCACCACATGCACCAATCCCGGCGCTTCCGGAAAGGTCAAATCTTGAATAGGTGTGGTTGGCCCGAACAGTCCGTCGCCACCTTCTCGCAAAAATCGGTCGACATGTCGCTCGATCGGCGAAGCCCCTTCGCAGGCAACCGTTGCCACAAGGAGTGCCGTTAGGAGGAGCCAGCGTGGAGATGCAAGAGCGAACCACATGAGCGGGGCGATTCTAGCGATTAGCATTCCATCCTCATGCGAGCCAGTGTTATGCGATGCGTGATATCGCTCACTGTTTCCGCGCACGCAATGGCGGCGGATCGTGTTGTGGTCACACTGCCAGTCGACAAGGCTGGATTGGTGGAGAACGGTGCCACCTCGGGCCGCATGATTGTGTTCCTGAAGAGCGAGCGGTCGCCTGAACGAGGTGACCCTGCGGATGGACCCTTCTTTCGTGATCCGCAACCCATCATGAGTGTTGCGGTGACCGGTTTGCAACCTGGCGTTGCAGTGTCGTTTGACCAATCGACCGTTGCATGGCCTTCTGGGATCGACGCATTGCAGGGAGGATTTGTGGCGCAGGCCGTGTTTAAGCGCAGCCGCGATGAGGGCGCCATTCATGCCGCTGGAAATCTAATTTCCAAGCCGATCGAAATCACACTTTCGGCGGATCGCGATGATGTCGTGGAGATCGAGCTTCAAAAAGCCATTGAGCCTCTCAATCTTCCAAAGTCCAAGACCGTGGTCGAGATTGATGAACCAAGTCCATTGTTGACTCGCGCGATTGGACGCGTTGTGCGCCATCGAGCTGCGGTGGTGCTGCCACACGGGTACCACGATCCGGATTTTCCGCGCCGCATGTGGCCCACCATTTACATTATTCCAGGTTTCGGCGGTCGCATGACCATTGCGGCAGACACCGAGCGACTGTTGGCAATGCCGCACAGTGAAACAACTGTTCCCCAGGGTGTGTACGTGGTTCTTGATCCCGAAGGCCCCTTCGGTCACCACGGATTTGCAGATAGCGTTGTCAACGGGCCGCGGGGTGCCGCACTTGTTCAGGAATTGATTCCATTGATTGAGGATCGCTTTCGAGTCATTCGTCAATCCGAGGCGCGTCTGCTGACGGGTCATTCAAGTGGTGGGTGGAGTTCGTTGTGGTTGCAGCTGACCAATCCAGATGTCTTTGGCGGATGCTGGTCCAGTGCGCCGGATCCAGTGGATTTTTCTGCGTTTGGACAATGCAATCTCTATCGCGACGACAATCTGTTTGTTGATCCCGAGGGTGCGGAGCGAAGCAGTTACCGCCGCCCCGTTGGACCGATGGAGCGGGTTCTGATGACCGTGGGGGAGGAGATTGGAATGGAGCATGCCATCGATCCAAACGGCGGAAGTGGGCAGCAATGGGATGCGTGGAATGCCATGTTCAGCATGCCGAATTCAGCAACCGGAATGCCCAAGCGGCTTGCCGACCCAGAGTCAGGGGTGATCAATCACCGAGTGGTCAATGAAACCTGGAGCGCCTATGACATTTCCAGGCTGATCGAGAGTCGATGGAAGACACTCAGCCCGGTGCTCGCCAACAAAGTGCATGTGCTGGTTGGCGATCGCGACAATTTTTATTTGGAGCGAGCGGTGAAGAAATTCAAGGACAAAATCGATCTTCTGCGTTCCGCCTTGGCGGGTGAAGCCCAGCCGCATGTCGGAACCGGATTCATCGAAATTATTCCCGATGCAACGCACGACACGATTGCCGTCATCGCTCGCGGACGTTTTGCACTGGGGATGCGGGAGCATCTCAAGCGTCACGGATTCTGCGACTAGTCAAGTCTGGCGTCTCTCTGGTGCAATTTCATGGACTAGGATGTTGTCATGAGTCACCCTTCTGACGCCGCGCCTTTGGTCGGCGTGATCATGGGCAGCCAGAGCGACTGGGAAACGATGCAGCACACGGCGGCGATGCTGTCGAAACTTGGTGTTCCGTTTGAAACGAAAGTTGTGAGCGCTCACCGCACGCCCGACTTACTTTTTGAGTACGCATCTTCAGCCGAGCATCGCGGGCTTCGCGTCATTATTGCTGGCGCTGGTGGTGCGGCGCACCTGCCAGGTATGTGTGCGAGTAAGACGATGCTTCCGGTGCTCGGAGTTCCGATGCTCTCATCAGCTCTGCAAGGGATCGACTCCTTTGCATCCATTGTGCAGATGCCTGCTGGAGTTCCTGTTGCAACGTTTGCCATCGGAAAGCCCGGAGCAGAAAATGCTGCATTGTTTGCAGCCGCCATTCTTGCACGCCATGACCCAGTGATTGCACAAGCCCTCGTTCAGGATCGCGCCTCGCGCGCCAAGGCGGTGCTTTCAAATCCCGATCCATCTCGGGCGTCCACATGAACATTGGCGTTCTCGGCGCCGGTCAACTGGGTCGAATGTTGGCGCAGGCGGGTGGTCCAATGGGATTCACCTTTCGGTTTCTCTCGCCCGAGTCTGAGTCGTGTGTCAGCGGGCTTGGCGAGCACCTTGTTGGTGACATGTGCGACTCGTCACTCCTTCAGCGATTCGCGGCGGGACTCGATGCCGTCACATTTGAATGGGAAAATGTTCCGCTCGCCGCCGTGGATCGTCTTGCACAACTCCTTCCGGTGCGGCCGAGTTCCCAGTCCCTTGCGTGCGCGCAGGATCGTGTGCTTGAAAAACAATTTCTCAATGGGTGTGGGTTGCGAGTGCAGGCATTTGCTCCGATTGATGGACCACAAGACTTTCGAGTGGCACTGGAGGCGGTTGCGTTGCCAGCCATGCTTAAGACACGCCGAATGGGGTACGACGGAAAGGGGCAGGCCAAGGTGTGTAAGCCGCACGAATTGGAATTGGCGTGGAATGCACTTGGAAGCGTGCCCGCAATTTTTGAGCGATGGATTCCATTTGAATCCGAGATCAGCATTCTGGGTGTGCGCGGGGAAGATGCACATGGAAACGAGGACATTCGCCTCTGGAAACCCTGCAAGAATTTCCATCAGCATGGAATTCTGCAGAAGACAGTTTCGCCAGCAAGTGGAGTGGACGAAGTGGTGTTGCACCAAGCTGAGCAGGGAGTGCGCACCGTTTTGTCAAGACTGCGGCACGAAGGCGTGTTGTGTGTGGAGTTTTTCCTAGAGCAAGGGCAATTGATTGCCAATGAAATGGCTCCGCGCGTCCATAACAGCGGCCATTGGACGATTGAGGGTGCCTGCACGAGCCAGTTTCAAAACCACCTTCTCGCTGTCGCGCGCCGGCCTCTGGGTTCTACGGATTCGCCATGTGTTTCAGTGATGTGCAACTTGATTGGCGAGGTTCACAATCCACGCGCTGCTCTTCCACCAGAGGTGTCACTCCACCTCTATGGCAAGTCACCTCGTGCAGGAAGAAAACTGGGCCACCTGACATCGGTGGCCCAGCGTGAGTCGGTTGCTTTGGAACGAGCGAGTGAGGCGCTCGCTGCTTTGGTGAATCAGCCTGCTTCAGCGCGAGGATGAGCCTTGTCATAGGACTCTCGCATGTGCCCAGAGGTCAGGTGGGTATACACCTGTGTGCTACTCAGGCTTTGGTGACCGAGCAATTCCTGAACACTCCGAAGGTCGGCACCATTGGCGAGCAGGTGGGTTGCAAAGCTGTGACGGATTGTGTGTGGACTAATGTCCGGATCCAATCCAACTTGCACCAGATACTTTGCGACCTTTCGGCGAACAGATCGTGTGCTGAGTCGAGTTCCGTTCTTGTTCACAAACAACGGAGCCGTTGGCTTGTTGTGTATGGAAGCTTTTTCTGTGTCGAGCAATTTCACATAGTTGTGAATGGCCGCAATGGCAGGACCGCCAAGAGGAGCTGTCCGTTCGCGTTTTCCTTTTCCGCGAATCTGCACATACTCCTTTTCATTATTGGTGACCACGATCCAGTCGCCACGATTCAGACCAACCACTTCGCTGACACGCATGCCGGTTGAATACAAGGCTTCAAGGATGGCTCGATCGCGGGCCCCAAGCAGGTCATTGGAATTGGGCGCCAACAGAAGCCGTTCAATCTGATCCACCGTGATCGCCTTGGGCAATCGCTTGGGTTGTTTCGGTGAACGAATCAGCGTCATTGGATTGTTTGTGGTCAATCCAACGCGCTCCATCCATCTGTGAAAGGAGCGAAGCGTGGCGATCTTTCGTGCCATGGTGGCTGGCGAATATTTTTGATCACTCATCTGCTGAAGAAATCCGCGGACGGGTTCAGGTTGGCACGCCAGAAGACGACCGGTCAGTGTCTTTCCATTTGGATCGGCCTTGCCGGATGCCAAAGCAGCCGCTTCATTTGGAAGTGAAATGTCCAATCCACTTTCACTGGCAATAAAGTCAATGAATTGGTGCAAATCAAGACCGTAGCAACGGCCGGTGTAGGGACTGAAATGGCGCTCATCCAGCAGGTAAGCGGTAAAGCGATCGACGATTGGGAGGTTGGATTCCATGATTCGAGTTCTCTTCCTTGGGTTTGCCGTGGTTATTGGCGTCCATTACGACTCTAGGCGGCAAGTAACACTCCTTATCAGCCACTAATTTCTGTTTAAGACGGCAAGATGTGAATAAAGTTATTGGAATTAGGCAAATTTTTTCGGACTATGCCCATATTCGTCCATTCGCAAACGGTTCCTATAAAAGAGTTCTGGGAACCGCATGCCGGACAATAGTCCTATAATACCAATTCTCTCATTGGCCTGTAGGGGGGCATCCCGAATTTTTGTATCCTATGCGGTCCGCGCGGTTGCGTAGCTCAGTCGGTAGAGCAGCCGGCTTTTAACCGGCAGGTCCTGGGTTCGAGTCCCAGCGCAATCATGAATTTCTTTGAAGCAATGATTCCCGAGAACCACTCCACATTAATTGTCCTGCATGCAAATTGGCACGGGAATGCCATGCATGTCTGGGCAGAGTGCGGAGAAAAATATCGAAGCGGAGTTGTTGCTCCAAGTCCAGGTGGCGAGGCACTCGCGAAGCATCCATTCGCAGCAACGGCGGCGCAGATTTCTGCCGCTGCATCCAAGGCCGGGATGACAATGGACGGCGCCGTTGAAGCAGCGCTTCCGTTGGTGCTTCCATTTTGTGGTCAGCGCCCATCTCCAAGCGATCGCTTGATTGCCGATCTTGGTTTGGTTCTTGATTCAGACAGAGACTTGTGTCTTGAAGCGTGCGAGGTTTCCACGCTTGCGATTCCGGCCAATCAAGTTCTTTCTGCGCTCCTTTCCTATGAAACGCGTCATGGCGATGTGGATCACGAGGGCGGACACGAACTTAAATTTTGGTGCGCCGCTGGTCGATTCGCCCTTGAATTGCTTGAAGATCAGCGAGTTGTTCCTACGGTGCAGCAGGATCGAATGGGCCACATGGAAGCGAAGTGGCGTCCATGGCTAAGCGATTTAGATACGGCTGAAAGGGCGGGCACACTGCTTGCCGCGATGCCACCGCTGTGTCGCGCAGTCGCAGACAGTCATGAGGCCGATGGTTGGGCCGTGCTCGATGACTTCTTAGGCACGTCGATCGATGCTTTCTCGCGAACCATTCTTGTGCAAGAAAATTATTTTGAGGCGATTGCTGATCGTGATGCCGGAAGTGATACGCATGTGGCGTGGCTTCAGGGATTGCTGGGTGTCAATCGGCTTGTGCCTCAGTTTGCGGCAGGCGATGTAACGCTTGTGCGAGGCGCGCGTCAATGGCTTGGTGCATTAGAAGACATTGGTGAAGGTCGTCCGATGCGCCTTCTGCTTGAGTTGATCGAACCGCCACCTCTCCGAAGTGGTGCAACAGAGAGTGACGACGAGCCGGTTATCTGGCGATTGGAATTTCACTTGGTGACAACGGATGAACCGCCCACCATGATTGATGCTGCAACCGTTTGGAAGCAGGCGTCCGGAAAGGGCGGCGCACAAAATGGTGGCGAAAAAACCGCCGAACTTTTGTTGAGCGAACTTGTGCGAGCCTCTCGCATTTGGACCAAGTTGGAAGATGCCATGGATGAGCCCACGCCGACTGGACTGGATCTCACGACGGCCGAGGCGTATGTTTTCCTGCGAGAAATGAGCCCGGTCATCGAGGAGAGTGGCGTGAAGTGCCTCATTCCTGATTGGTGGTCGCAGGCCAGTACACGGGTTGGGGCACGGCTCATTATCGAGGGCGAGGGAATGAACCCGGACGACCTGCAATCACAGGGTGGTGCGCGTCGCGGCGGTCTTGGCCTTCATAGTGTTGTGAATTACGCCTGGCAGATTGCCTTGGGTGATCAGCCGCTATCGATTGAGGCGTTTGAAGCCATGGCCAAGAAGGGCAGCCCGTTGATCCGGCTCAATGGACGATGGGTCGAGGTGCGACAGGAAGATCTTGAGCAAGGTCTCAAATTTCTGAAGCAGCATCCAGGTGGCAAGATGAGCTTGCTTGAAGCCTTGCGGTTGGCGCATGGTGCGGAGGACGACGCGAAGGGGCTTCCCATTCTTGGAATGGATGCTCGCGGATGGGTGGCGGAATTGTTTGGCCCGACGGATTCCACAGACAAATTAAAAATGATGACGCAACCAAAGTTGTTCCAAGGTTTGTTGCGACCCTATCAATTGGCTGGTCTGAGTTGGATGGCATTCCTCGATCGATACGGCCTTGGTGCATGCTTGGCAGATGACATGGGCCTTGGAAAAACTATTCAATTGATCGCTCTGCTTCAGCACGAGCGGGAGAATTGCCCCGAAGGGGACCGCATTGGACCAACGCTGCTCGTGTGTCCCATGAGTGTGCTTGGAAATTGGCATCGCGAACTCACTCGGTTTGCACCGGAACTCACGGTGCATGTGCATCACGGTCTCGACCGACCCACCGGCGAAAAGCTTGAAGCGGTCGTTGCAAAGACTGATGTCATGGTGACCACCTACGCGCTGGTGGCTCGCGACAAAGAGAGTCTGCAGAAGATTGATTGGAGACGGGTTGCCCTTGATGAAGCTCAGCACATCAAGAACCCACCGACCAAGCAGACTGCTGCGATCCGCGCACTCAAGTCAGGTCATCGCATCGCGCTCACCGGCACGCCGGTTGAGAATCGCCTGACTGAGTTGTGGTCGATTATGGAATTCTGCACACCGGGCTATCTCGGGCCGCTTGCAGATTTTCGAAGGCGATTTGCCGTTCCGATTGAGCGACATCGTGATAAGGACCGAGCCGAACGGCTTCGAGGATTGGTGCGGCCATTTATCTTGCGCCGGCTCAAAACGGATTCCAATGTGATTAGCGATCTTCCGCCGTTGATAGAAACCAGACAGCATGTTCCATTGACCGGAGAGCAGGCGGCACTTTACGACCGAGTGGTGGAGGAGATGCTGGCGAAGGTGGATCGAGCCGAAGGTTTGCGGCGGCGCGGGCTTGTCCTGAGCGCGCTGGTGAAACTGAAACAGATCTGCAATCACCCAGGGCATTACTTGCGAGAACTTGCAACACCCGAATCCCAAGAGCCGCCCTCCAGCCTTGATGCCATGAGTGACTCCGCGGAGTCAGGTGGCGAAGTGGCGATCGATACGGGGAATTCTGATCGCGCACTCTCTGAGCGAAGCGGGAAGAGCATTCGATTGATGCAGATGATGGACGAGGTGATCGCGTCCGGCGACCGGGCGTTGCTTTTCACTCAGTATCGGCAGATGGGGCACCTTCTGATGGCCATGATTCACCGCGAACTGGATGTCGAAGCAATCTTTCTCCATGGAGGAACGCCGCAAGCCAAGCGAGAACAGTTGGTGGCGCGATTCCAGGATCCACAGAGCACAGCCCGAATTTTTGTTCTGAGCCTGAAGGCCGGTGGCGTTGGTTTGAATCTGACGGCCGCCAATCATGTGTTTCACTATGACAGGTGGTGGAATCCTGCGGTGGAAAATCAGGCCACGGATCGGGCGTACCGAATCGGACAATTGCGAACCGTCAATGTGCACAAGATGATCAGCGTGGGAACTCTTGAGGAGCGCATCGATCAAATGATCGAGCAGAAGACTGAACTTGCAACGCAGATTATTGGAAGCGGTGAGCAGTGGCTGACTGAGATGAGCACCGGACAGTTGCGAGACATTCTTACGCTTCGCAGCGGCGCATTGGAGGAAGCATGAGCGCCAATCCAGCCCAGAATCAGCCTCACAAGCAAGATGTTCCGCGGCGCGTGCGTCACGGAATCAAGTTTCGTCGCAAGGACGGCGTGAACGGACTGCCGTGGTTTGCCAAGGCCTTTATGGACGCGATCGAAAGTCGCGCCTCGTTGGGTGCACGAGTTCTCGGAATGGAATATGCACTCAGTGGCCAAGTGGCGAGTTTCAGTATCGAGCAGGGGTTTGTGGAGGCGTTGGTGCAAGGTCGAGCCGCGCGGCCGTATTCCGTTCGTCTGTCACTTCCGCATACCACACAGGAACAATGGATGGGCGTCGTTCGAGCCATGGCGGGCGAAGCCGTGTTTGCGGCGCGTCTGCTGGTGGGTGAGATGCCGCAAGACATCGAAAAACCTTTCGCTGCATGTGGTACGGCATTGCTTCCAAAGTTCAATGACGAGTTTCAAGTCGAGTGCACATGTGGAGAGAAATTGCCTTGCAAGCACGCCGTCGCGGTGGCAAGCCTTCTGGCGGAGCGATTGGAAGTGGATCCGCTCGCCGTCTTTGCATTGCGAGGTCTTTCAGGAACAATTCTTCTCGAGAGACTGCAAGAAGCCCGCGCCATGCACGCGACTGGGGTGTCTCAGAGTCACAAAACGCCACAACTTCCGGCACACAAAGCACAGCTTCCTCCACTGGAGGGATGTCTTGATGACTTTTGGAGACCAGGTCGCAAACTTGCAGAGTTTGAGGAGTTGCCGGCGCAAGCCCATGTGCCTCACGCCTTGCTGCGTCGGTTAGGTGCAAGCCCACTTGGCGGCAAGTTTCCATTACTGGGTTTGCTGGCCAGTGTGCAGGACAGTTTGCGACAGGGCGCCAAAGACTTGCGGCGACTGAACGAAGACATTGGCAAGTAACTACGCCGCCGCGTCAGTGTTTCAAGTCATGAATTACGCTGGCCGTGACCGCCGATGGCGACGCGGTTCGCCGCAACAAGTCATCCACGGCCGCCTTCAATTGTGCATCGTGATTGGCGGACTCGTCGACGGGGTTTGCCGGAATTCGAATGTCTGGTGTGGCGCCGTTGTTCTCCATGTCGCGACCATCGGGGGTGTACCAACCGCGAACGGGGAGCCGAACAGACGTACCGTCAACAAGTGATGTGGCACCCGTGCTGATGACGCCACCATAGGTTTGTTCACCAACAAGCGAGCCTCGCTTCAAGTGTTTGAAGGCGTGACTCACGATTTCTGCATTAGAAAAACTTTTTTCATTGCAGAGCATGTTCGCGGGCAAGGTCCATCGCTGGATGTACAAACGATCCTGTGGATAGCCATTGTGATCAGTGCCGTCCGCTCCTCGCGGCACGGTGTACGCATGCGGCTGCGTCATCAGACTAGCCAGCACGCGGTCTGCAGTGCTACCGCCACCATTGTTCCGAACATCCACAAGCAATCCATCCTTGCCTTGTGCCGCGGCGCACAAGTCACGCTCAAAGTCCTCCAAACTGGATTGGCTCATCGACTGAATGTGGATGTACCCAAGCCGTCCATTGCTCCACACACGCACCAACTCCGCTGCCTGCGCCGCGGCCGCTTTATACAAAAGCGGAGCTTCCTCCTCCGCGGAGATCGGCGTAATCAGACAATCGACCTCCACGGTGCCAGAGCCATCTGCCGACGCGCGACGAACCGTTACGACAAGTTCCTCAGCGACACGCCCTCGCAGCCGCAACTCAAGTGAATCGGTGGCGGCAATTGGGGCTCCCGCAATCTTGGTCATGACATCACCCAGTTGCAGCGGTGTTTGGCTCCGTAGGGCAGGGCCCTCAGGTAGAAGAGCAAGCACTTCAAAGCCATCGGGAACGGGTTTGGTTCGAATGCCCAGTCGTCCGACCGGCCTGCGCGTGGGCATATCTTCGTCGCGCTTGATGTTCACGCCAAGATGGCTTGCATTCAGTTCGCCAAACAAGCGAGTCATGCACCACTCGAATTCATTGTCGGTTCGAGCAGCGGAGGCCAGCGTGTTGTACCGCTCGGTGAGTGCGGCCCAGTCCAGCCCCTTCATTGTTGGATCGTAAAACGCGTCGCCGAGCGTTCGGGCCGCTTCACGAAAACGGTGATCACCCCAGGGTCGCCGATCGATTTGAGTTGTTGCCGTAAAGTCGATCGCCTTGGGTTCGCCACCACCGGCTGGCGGTGACATGGACACCCGGCCCGTTTGCAAAATGGTCACTTTGTCGCCAGCAAGATTCATTTGGGTTGACCGTCCACCCGGCGCCACTTTCTTTTGTTCGGTGCCATCCCATTTCACACTCAGCACGGCGGGCGTTCCACCGTCATTGCCCGAAAACACAAGGCGATCGCCGGCGGGGGTGATATCAAGACCGGTCTCATCTCCGGGGAGTTTCGAAATGCGCTTGGCTCTCAAATATGCATCGTCAAGGCGATACCGGAGGGGTTCAGGAACAACGTCTTCCTTGTCTGGAGCATCTTTCTTGTCGCTGGAATCGGCCTTGTCGACCGCGTCGGGCTTGTCGTTGGAATCTTTCTTTCCCACCTTCTTGGCATTGGGGCCGGGAAGTGGTTTGCGCTTTTTCGCCGCCTCGGTTCCATCCTTGAAGTACGCCTCGAGTTCCGACTTGGAGAAAGCGTCCACGGATGGATCAAGCGTGAGTGTGTAGACATCAGCCTCGTTGTCCACGCGACTGGAAAGAAAAGCAAGCAACTTTCCATCGGCACTAAATCTGGGTGCGCGATCATTGTCTGGGTGACGCGTAAGGTTGACGGGTTCAGCCGACCCATCCACAGGAGCAATCCAAAGATCACGGTTGAAATCACGATCATCTTGTGCAAAGCAAAGCCACTTCGAGTCTGGACTCCACCTCCACTCGATTTCTTGATCCCATCCCTTGCGGAAAACGCGCTCGGCTCCTGAAGCAAGGTCCAAAACAACTAAGTCGCCGCCCCTGCGAAACGAAAGGGATTTTCCATCAGGACTGCACTGCGGCTCGCGTTCGGAATTGGGTGTTGCGGCGACCGGGCGAAGATCAAACGCAATCGCTTCAGTCCATCGAGATGGATCGAGTCGAGGGTCCACCGGGGCCGGAGGTGTTGGAACCACTTCACTCGGAGGCGTTGCGGCATTTGCATCAGACGGTGCAGTAGGCGTCTCAGCCGGTGCCGCCGCTGCTTTGGCTTGCTTTCGAAGTTCACTTCGTGTGCGCGAGACCACGGCTTCCATAATGTCTTCGTTGCCGCTTGCATCTGACACAAAGAAAAGACGAGTGCCATCTGGACTCCACGCAATGTCGCGTTCATGGAATGGCGGCGAAGTCACACGCACGGCCGCGGCTTTCTCGTCAAGGCTGCGAACAAAGATGTCGCCATACGCAACAAAGGCCATGGATTTTCCGTCAGGGCTTGCAAGCGCTTCGGTGATGTCCTTGTCCACTTTGCGAACTTCCACCGGATCCGTTTCGTCTGCTGCTGCAGAAATGGCGAAAACCTCAGGCTTTGCATCTGGTTTGGACAGATCGAGCCGGAATAATTGGTTCCATCGAGTGAGAAACGCCGTTGAACCGTCGGCACTCACGTCAAATCCGGTGAGATCATCTGCGAACTGCGTCAATTGCTGGCCAGCGGAGTCGGGCGAGTCGGCGAGCGTCTTTCGATACAAATTGACCGCGCCGTCACGATCGGAGAGATACAAATATGAATCGGGTGCAACCCACTGGGCTTGGCCGTCATTGCCAGGCCAACTGGTAAGTCGTCGAAACGCTTGCTCAGCAGGCACCCCAGCAGTGAACAGCCACACATCGCGAGCATCAGGTCCACGATAGCCCCTTCGAAGCCAACTGTTTCCGCCTCGCTCGAATAAAACGGCGCCCTGTGAATTGGCAGTGGGTCGTGAACCAAACGCATCGTTCAATCGCGTGAGAGGGCCGCCTTCCAATGGAACCGTGTAGGGCCTCGGCGCTCGATACAGATCGCCCTCGCGCATAGAATCCACCATCACCAGAAGTTTTCCGTTTCCATCCACGCTGATCCCGCCGAGCAATACGGGGGTATCGCCAAAAGTGATTTGCTTCGGCTCTCCGCCAGGCATCGGCATCGACCAGATATTTCGAGAACCCTCGCGAGAACTCTCAAAAATGATGGTGGATCCATCGGGCGTCACAATCGAACGAAGATCGTCGCCCGGATTTGTTGTCAGCCGCGTTGCTTCGCCGCCCGTGGCCGCCACCCTCCAGAGGTCGCCCCGCCAGCTGAAAATCACTGCTGATCCATCCGGCATTGCGGCTGGATACCGGGGCAGATCAACAACAGCCCCCACAGCATGTGAAGTCAACAGAGCAAAAAGGGTCGTAGCGAGGGCCTTTGGCATATGTCTTTCTCCTTGTCAAATGGCGATTCACAAAAATGTATCCAACTGCGTAGATGGGGTTGAACTGAAACGGCGGGCAAAGACCGAGATTCTTGCTTTTCGCCGGATTGAAATGCACTGTGTAGAGAGTTGACAGGGAATGGCCCGAACAGGGTTCTTTAAAGGGAGGGAGTCATTATGGATGCACTACAAGGGAATGGGAACGGCAATTCAAACGGTCAAAACCGTGGATCAGCGACTTCGATGTCGAAGTTCGAACATCTGCGCGACCTGTTGCGACGCATGGACAGCAATGTGGAAATCGCAAGGAACATCCGGCTGGGTCGAGTGATGGTTGAACCATCATCCGCCTCGCATGCGGAATCGTTTCCTATTGCTGCCGCAAAGATGAACAGCGTCACTGGAAAGCCAAGGGCGATTGCCAGAAGTCTGGGCGATTTTGAGGCGGCATTTGCTCGCCTTGCCGATCGCCAGGCTGGCTGAACAATTCTGCCTACCACCGATTATCCGTCTGGGGGGTCGGCGAGGCGGTTCGCGAAGGCTGTAACGGATACATTCCGTTCCCCATGCGCCCCGACTCGCTGACCTTCCTGCGGACTCTGCTTGATACCCCCAGTCCAAGTGGCTTTGAACGAGCCGGCCAGCAAGTCTGGCTGAGTTATGTGAGGCCCTTTGCGGACAAGGTGTGGAACGACGCTTATGGAAATTGTTTTGCGTCGATCGACCTTCAACCAGCCAAGGCTGGCGCAAAGGTGATCACGGTGGCGCTGTGCGGCCATGCCGACGAGATCGGTTTGATGGTGAATCACTTTGACTCCAATGGCTATGTCTATTGCAAGAGCATTGGCGGTATCGATGCGGGCAGCATTGTGGGCAAGCGCATTCAATTTCAGAGTTCGGTTCCCGGAGTGAAAAATCCGGTGCATGGTGTCATTGGGGCAACAGCGATCCACCTGCAAGAGAAGAACGGTGACGCGAAGCCAAGAAAGTTGCACGAGCTGTACATCGACCTTGGTGCCAAGGACATGGCGGCGGCTCAGGCGATGGTCAACATTGGTGATCCCGGTGTTTGTATGGACACCAGCATGCTGATGGGGGACGGGTTGATCGTTGCTCGCGGCTTGGACAATCGAATTGGAACATTTGCAGCTGCGGAGGGTCTGCGCCTTGTGGCCGAGCGGCGTAAGGATTTGAAGGTGCGCGTGGTGGCCGTGAGTACCGTGCAGGAGGAAGTTGGTTTGCACGGCGCTTCGATGATCGCTGAGGCACTGCACCCCGATGTTGCATTGGTCACCGATGTTGGACATGCAACGGATAGTCCCGGCATTAATCACGCACAGCATGGTCACTTTAAATTGGGTGGGGGACCAAAAATTGCAATCGGCGGTCCCGCGCAGCCCGAAGTGACCGCTCGATTACTCGAAGTTGCTGCCAAGCGGGACATCACAATTCAGCGAGCCGCGACCCCAGGGCGTTCAGGCACCGACACGGATGCCATCTTTCAGAAACGCGGCGGCATTCCAAGCGGACTGGTCAGTCTTCCGATTCGCTACATGCACACCACCGTTGAGATGACAGCGATCAAAGACCTTGAGCAGATCGGCGAAATTTTCGCGGGCTTCTGTCTGGGCCTCAAGGGTGACGAGAGTTTTGTTCCAGCGATGTAGCGGAACGGGCGCGCTGAACAGTTAGACTGGAGCCATGTTCCGTTTCGTACGCGAAGCCTTTCGAGATATCCGCAACACTGGAAGCGTGTGGCCGAGCAGCCCCGCCCTAGCGAGGGCGATGACCAAGGGCTTGAAAAAGATTGACGGACACCGTCGCGTCTTAGAAATCGGCGCAGGCACAGGGCCCTTTACCGAACGCATCCTTCGCCACTTGCGGGCGGGCGACCGCTTTGACATTGTGGAAATGAATGCAGCGTTTTGCTCAAGTCTTGAGCGGCGCCTTCTGGCACCCTTTCGCAGTCGGCGTAGTGGTATTCCGGTGGTCTTGCATGAATCTTCAATTGAACGGGCGCAACTCGATGGTCCGTACGACCTGATTGTGTGCGGTCTTCCGTTCAACAATTTTCCGCCTTCGCTTGTCCGTTCCATTTTTCGAACCATGCTCTCGTTGCTTCGAGAAGGTGGCGAACTAGCCTATTTTGAATACGCGGGTGTTCGCACACTCAAAGCACCGCTGGTGGGCTCTGGTGGCCGCAAGCGACTGAAAGGTATTGCAACGGTGGGCAAGAGTCTGCGCCGCCAGCATCAAGGTGTTCAAGAGTTTGTTCTCACCAACATTCCGCCAGCCTTGGCCACACGGTTGTGTAAGTCCAATGGAGTGGTGGTCAAGCGAAAACGACGGACCAAGAGCAAGAGAAAGCCTGTCGCAATTTCCTGATCGTTCCATGGCGAGCATCAATCAAAACTTTCTCAAGTTGTCTGCGGGATATTTGTTTCCCGAAATCGCTCGTCGTGTGAACGCGTATGCATCGGCGCACCCGGATCGAGCAGCCAACATCATTCGCTGCGGTATTGGCGATGTCACGGAGCCATTGCCAGCCGTTGCCGTGGCGGCGCTGCATGAGGGGGCAAACGATTTAGCGGATCGAAAGCGGTTTCGCGGATATGGCCCACCCACTGGACACGAATTTGTGCGTGAGGCCATTGCGCAGAGCGAGTTTCGAGATCGAGGCATGCAGATTGCCAACGACGAGATTTTTTTGTCCGATGGAAGCAAGCCGGATGCCAGCAACTTTCTTCGGATTCTTGGAAACGAGAATCGTGTTGCCGTTCCGGACCCGGTGTATCCGGTGTATGTCGACACCAATGTGATGGCGGGGCGTACTGGCGCGTGTGACGCGTCAGATCGCTACACCGGATTGATCTATATGGATGGGACGCCGTCCAATGGATTCGTTCCCAAGCCACCGAGTGAGCGAGCCGATGTTGTGTACTTGTGCTTTCCAAACAATCCGACGGGTGCCACGATTTCGCGTGGTGAATTGCAGGCATGGGTTGATTGGGCGCAGGCCAACGACGCCTTGCTGCTCTTTGACGCTGCGTACGAGGCGTTCATTCGTGACGAATCGATCCCTCGCAGCATTTTTGAAATACCGGGTGCGCGCAGTTGCGCCGTGGAATTTAGAAGTTTCTCCAAGAACGGCGGGTTTACCGGTCTGCGTTGCGGCTACACGGTTGTGCCCAAAGAGGTGACGGGATCCTGTCCAGATGGCAAACGAATTCCACTGCATGGATTGTGGATGCGGCACTGGGGCACGTGCAGTAATGGCGTGAGTTGGCCGGTGCAGCGGGCGGCTGCCGCGCTGTGCACTCCAGAGGGTCGGCGCCAGATGCGAGAACTGACCGATTTTTATCTTGAGAACGCGCGCATTCTTCGAGCGTCCGTTGAAGAATTGGGGTTGCAGTGTTGGGGCGGTGTGCACGCACCCTATGTGTGGTTGAAATGCCCCGATGGACTTGGAAGTTGGCAGGCCTTTGACCAGCTGCTGCACGCGTCTCAACTTGTTGTCACGCCAGGGGCAGGATTCGGTCGCTGCGGGGAGGGATTTATTCGCGTGAGTGCATTCAACTCTCAAGACAATGTGATTGAGGCGGGGAAGCGGCTGCGATCACTGGTCGCAGCGGCGGTGTGAGGACGCAGCCAATCAGAATTTGTATGAAATGAACGCGCCAAGCACCAACGAAGGGTCGCCGCCGGTGCTGGTAAGCGTATTTCCGCCACCGTCCAGAGTTTTAACGCGGCTATAGATCGCTGTTCCAACAAGCAGATCCATCCGCAGCGATGGTATGGGGTGCCACTCGAATCGCCCATAGATGGCGGTGTTGGATTCCTGAAACACGCCATTGGGATTAGCGCCGCTGTCTTCAAGACGCGATTGCCTAAATTGCCACGCACCGCCAAGGGCGATGTCGAATTGCTCTGACAATTCTTGTTCGAGTTCAATACTTACAAATGGATTGGCTTCCGGGCTTCGAATGTTGCTCAGTCGAAGACCTTTTTTAATTTCCCAATCCACCAATGGCGCCGGCACAACAAGCACGCCAGAGCCGAGCATGTTTTTCACAAGCAATCCAAGACCAAGCACATGCGTGTCATCGAAGGCGTAGCGAAAACTTCCGATGGCCCCACCAGTGATCGTGTCGCCAGCGTTGGCTTGCGATTCACCTGAGAGTTGAAGAACTGGCGCCGCACTGACAGTCCAGTGATCGTCCAGTGAAACAGTGAATCGCGGCACCACGCTCAAAGTCTCGGTGTTGAGGGTGCTGCCAAGCCCCTGTGCAGTGCCATGAAATTGATAGTGGTCAAACTCATATCCAAGGTCGACATCCAGTCGCAGCGTCTCGGACAATTGGTAGCGGCTTGCAAACGCCGCATAAGCACGATCGGCCGCGTAATTACCCCCAGTGTTCAGCGAGGTATTGAATTGGTGGAGGTAACCGCCAGAGACCGTAAATTTTTTGTCAGCCGGTTCCGATTTCGCCGCTGGCGGTGTGGCTGGTGAGTTCGCAGGAGGCGTTGCTGGCAGTTTCACTTCGCGGGCTGTTTCAGGCCCGCCATCAACATTCTGCGCCATGGCAGACAGTGTCAATGAAAGTATGGCGGCAGCGGCGACGGTGATGGCATGCATGGTGGGTCTCCGTGTGAGCATCGAGGTCTAGCGCACTGCCAAATCAGCGGTGGCCGGAACGGTCTCAAGAATGTTCTGCAGAATCTCGTCGGTGGTTCTGCCTTCAGCTTCCGCCTCGAAGTTGGTAAGAACCCTGTGACGCATGGCGGGCAGCGCCACCGTTTTGAGATCGTCCGAGTTCACAAACGACCGACCCGCCAAGAGTGCCTTGACTTTGGCCGCGAGCACAATGGTTTGTGCAGCACGGGGGCTCGCGCCAAAGCGGAAATACTGGTTCACAAGAGGAGTTGCAAATTGGCTCTTGGGATGGGTTGCAAGCGTGAGCCGTACTGCAAAGTCCTGCACCACGGGTTCTACGCGCACGCGACGCACCAGTTGCTGGTGAGCCAGAATGGTCTCGCCATTCAAGACTGCGGTGATGGTGGGCGAAGCAGTTGTTGTGGTGCGATCAAGAATGGTGGCGAGTTCCTGGCGATTGCTGTAGCCAAGAAGAAGCTTGAAGAAGAATCGATCCAACTGGGCTTCGGGCAGTGGATAAGTTCCCTCCTGCTCGATCGGATTCTGCGTTGCCATCACGAGAAACGGTTTCTCCAATTGGTGACTGACGCCACCAACCGTCACACTGCGTTCTTGCATGGCTTCAAGCAGCGCGCTTTGCGTTTTCGGTGTGGCGCGATTGATTTCGTCGGCAAGCAAGATCTGCGAAAAGATTGGACCCTTGCGAAACTGAAAATCGCGGCCATGATCGCTCTCAACCACAATGGTTGTGCCCGTGACATCGGCGGGCATGAGGTCGGGAGTGAATTGAATGCGGCTGAATTTCAATTGCAACGCCTGGCTGAGTGTGCGAATGAGCAACGTCTTTCCAAGTCCAGGAACTCCCTCAAGAAGAACATGGCCATTGGCAAAGAGGCACACCAGCGTCCCTTCAATGACATCGGGATGACCCACGATCGCTTTGGCAATCTCTGCGCGAACGCGCTCAAAGTCACCACGGAATCGTTCGATCATTTGATCGGCGGCATGGTCGGCCATGCGTTCCATGGTACGGAAAACTCTCAAGGTTCTGACGACATGCACAAACGGTTTCGGTAGGATGCATTGAGCCGACAGTCGTTGTCGGGTGGCTCCCTAGGCGGGGAAGGCGGTGAGAATCCGCCACGAACGCGTCACCGTATGCCAGTCGCAAGCGATTGCGGCAGGCGAGTCGGGTCTATCGCCAGAGAGTTTCGTATTCGCAGCTCGCCGCGCGATCGGCTGGCAGAAAGTTCTTGTTCTCCATGACAATGCAAATTCAATTGCTGGTCTCCAGCGCGGTGTGTTTGTTCGGTGTGTCGAATGCTTTGGCCGGTTTTGTGAGCAGTTCCACACTAGGAAGTGGCGAAAATTCTGCGTGGTTGCAATTTGATTTTGACAATGGCCATGCTCATCACGTGACGGTGCATTGGGATGGTGCACTCGACGGATTTCAAGCTCTTTCCATGGTTGCCGCCGAGCTTGATGGAGGGCAATTGCAATATCAGAGTTTTAGTTTTGGAAAGTTTGTGACCGGCATTGGCATCTATGGCGACTACAACAATGGTGAGGGCGATCTGTGGCCGATTGAGAATTTCTGGCACTACTGGACTGCGGACGGAAATGGCGAATGGGTTTCCTCCATGATCGGTTCCGACAGCCGGCAACTTGTTGACGGATCCCGAGATGCATGGGTGTTTGGGTCAAACGCAGCACCACAGTCTGTTCCGTCTGCAGGTTCAGTGCTGGTGATTGGGCTGGCGGCCATGCGGCGCCGGCGCACCGAATCGCAAATCGCACGAAGCACAAACTGAGCGAGTCATGGTGGGTATCGTGCCACCATGTCCCGAGTTGAGGCGTTTCATATTCTTGACAGGCGCGTACCGGACGGCATTCCACTGTTTGCATCATGGTGGTGGCGCACGCTCTTTGCGGGAACTTCGCTTGGCCTCGTTCCCGTTCTTGCGGTCGCATGGGCGTTCATAGATGTTCCATTTGGTCACTGGATGGAAGCGAACTGGCCCACACTTTTCACGCGCGTGTCAGGGCTGGGTTCGCCTGCTGCATGGCTGCTTGTGTGTGCATCGATTTACTTGGCGGCGGCGGCGCTTCGAGCACGGCATGCCGCGCGCTGGGCGTTTCTTTTGCTGGCTGAGATCGCCGTTGCAATCCTTGTATGCGGTTTCATCCACCTGCTTGCGAATGGGTTTGAAAGATTCATGGACGGTTCCGGCGCACCAACATGGTCCCATCTGATTCCAAGTGTGCGGTGCGCCACCATTGCTGCCGCAGCGTGGACGTGCCGGCTTCGCTGGCCAGCGTCACGCGTGTTTGGTGCGGTGACGGTGGCCATGGTGATCGCAGCCGAGATTGCTCTGGGAACGGTATTTCTCTCCGACGCGATTGCAGGTGCGTGGATCGGTGTTGTGGCGGCGGTCGTTCTTCCGTGGGTGTGGTGGCGCGTTCAACCCGACACCATGCCGCGAATCAATCGCGCGGTGCCGTCGGCGCCTTGACGGCGAGTTTGTCGAGCACTCGATCGATCAGACCGTAGGTCTTCATTTCATCCGCAGTCAGCCACTTGTTGCGCTCGCAGTCGTCAGAAATCTGCTGCTTGCTCTTGCCAGTCTGTCGTGCATACAGCTCATACAGCTGATCACGCATTCGCAGAATGTGTTTGGCTTCGATCTCTAGATCGGTGGCCTGACCTTCGAGCACGCCGCCAATGAGCGGCTGGTGCATCAAATTCTCCGCATTGGGAAGTGCAAACCGCTTTCCCTTAGCGCCGCTGCATGCAATCACGCTTCCCATGCTGGCGGCCTGCCCGATGATGTAGGTGGCCACCTCGCAAGGCAGAAAGCGCATCGTGTCCACAATCGCCAGACCGCTGGTCACACTTCCGCCAGGACTGTTCACATACAAGTGAATGTCGCCCTTGGGATCTTCATTAGCAAGAAAGAGAAGTTGCGCAACCACAAGGTTGGCCATCATGTCATTCACCGGACCGCCAAGGAAAATAATTCGGTCATTCAGGAGACGGCTGTAAATGTCGTAGGCGCGTTCGCCGCGGCCGGTCTTCTCGATGACGATGGGCACAAGGGTCATGGCTGGTTCCGTTGGAGTGGTGAGGTGTGGAAAATTCACTTCTTGCCTTTGTCAGGAAAGGAAGCGACTTCATCAACGAGACCGTACGCCTTGGCCTCATCTGCATTGAAGTATTTGTCGCGTTCAGCGTCCTTGGCGATCCGGTCGACTGCTTGACCGGTGTGGCGTGCAAGAACTTCGTTCAGGGTCCGCTTGTCCTTCAGAATTTGTTCAGCCTGAATCTGAATGTCGGTTGTCTGACCACCGACTCCACCATAAGGCTGGTGAATCATGACTTTGGCGTGGGGAAGAATGACCCGCTTGGCTTTGTGACCGCTTGCCAGCAGCACCGCGCCACCGGAATACGCGCGTCCGATGCAGAAGGTCGCGACTTCGCTGCTGATGAACTGCATGGTGTCGTAAATCGCCAGCGTGTCATCCACGGCGCCACCGGGACTGTTGATGTAAAAGTTGATGTCCTGTCCACGCTTCTGGTTTTCCAAATACAGCATCTGCATCATCACACGCGCCGCACTGGCTTGATTGATCTCCCCGATTAGAAAGACCACGCGGTTTTCGAGCAAAAGCTCATCGATGGTCATTTCGCGCGTGCGCTGATAGTTGATGGAGGCGACAAGCTCGCGCGGCAGTCCGGCGAGCATCTCGGACGAAGTCATTCGAAGGGTCTGCGACATAGAAGGCGGAATGATAGTGCGATGACGGCGCCTCGGTGCAGCGAATCATCTAGGGTGGCGAGGCCCCTTGAAATGGATAAAGAGCCGTAACACCTAGCCACCGAGTGAGTTCATCAAGGGCATCGCGAACACTGCGAAGAAGTTCGGGGTCCGCAAGGTCATCGGGCCTGAGCACCTCGCGATAATGACGCTCGATCCATCCCTGTAACCACAAGGCCCGCTCTGGAGTGAGCAAGAATCTGGGATGAACTCCCGTCATGGAGGCATCGGCCACGGGAACTCGCAGTCGGAGGCACGCTGGGCCACCGCCATTCCTCATGCTTTCACGTACATCCAGATACACCACAGACGTGATGTGTTGAGACGCATCGACGAGCAAACGATCCACCACATTTCTGGCGCGATCATGTTCGCGTACTTCATTGGGACAAATCAGCATCAGGTTGTCAGACGATGTGTGAAGGAGTTGTGAATTCAACAGATACGTGGACACCGCCTCATCAAGTGAAAGTTCATCAGTCGTCACCATGACTGGCGAAAATTCATTGCCGAGAATTTTTCGAAGCGACGCAAGTGTTCCCGCTTGATCCTGAAATGCTTCCTGATGAAAGAGAAGGGTGGTGCCCGTGCCAACCGCGAGCACATCATTGTGGAATGCACCGGCATCGATTGCCTTGGGGGATTGCTGCGCAAACACGCAACAATCGGCTGGTAACTGCAGCAATTCGGCGACGCGCCGACTGGCTTCGAGCGTTTGGCGAGCAGGGTTGCGAGTTGCTCGAGCGCCGGATGCGGCACTGGTGCCGTACACAAACAGGTGCGCGCTTACACCCGAAGCATTGGTGAGCCGAGTGTGGTTTGCGGCGCCCTCATCACCGAAAGCGCCATCGCCTGGAAGCGCCTCGTCAATCTGAAAGCGATCACGACCGTGAAAAACTGTGCGAAGAGTTCGAAGGGTCTGACTCGGTTCGATTCGGCGGTGCGGCATGGCGCGGAGGTTGGCCACCACAAAATGGGTTCGTCCGTCCAGAGTGTCGGCGCCAGGAGCAACCGTTGCCGCGTTGGCGGTCCACATCGCACTTGCGCTGTAGGCCTGCGCCAGCAGTGCGGGTTGTTGCAGGGCTGCGGCAGAAAGAATCTGCGCATCGGTACCCGTGAGTCCCGCATGGCGCAGAACCCACATGGCGGGGCGTTCATGGGGCGGAAGAAATCCCTGCACGCCGCCAAGCGACGCAATCACCTGCATTTTGGCCAGGCCCTGCAGCGCAGCCATCCGTGGGCGAGATTCCGAAAGAGCATTCGCCGTACTGGCGTAATTGCCCTCGCTCAGGCCTGCGTAATTGTGGGTTGGCCCCACAAGACCGTCAAAGTTTGCTTCGATCATTGGTGCGCAGGGAATGTAATGCCTTCTTCCGGTTAGAGTGAACGCATGGCGGCGAAATCCCAGTCAACTCCCGATGCCGACATGCGTGTGGTGGTGTTGCATGGCAAAGACGCATTCCTTCGGCTTGAACGCGGGCGGCAACTGGAAGCAGCACTCCACGAGCGGTTTGGTGGCGTCGATCGCTTGGATTTGGATGGAACGACAACCAGTCTGGCAGATATTTTGGACAACCTGCGTACGGCTGGATTGTTCTCCCCTCACAAACTTGTGGTGGTGGACAACGCCGAGGTGTTGATGGGTGTTGAAGATCGCCGTCGTGCCATGGAGGCGTATGCCTCAAATCCAAGTCAAGCGTCCACGCTGCTGATGCGATCGGCGAGTGGCTGGCGCCCCGGGAACTTTGACAAAATGGTGGCCAAGGTTGGCATGGTGATCAAGTGCGACAACCCATCGGTTCAAGAAGCCATGCTCTGGTGCGAGGCGCGGGCTGCCAAGCGGCACGGGGCAAAATTGGAATCCGCGGCAGCGCAACTTCTTGTAGAAAAACTCGGTCCAGATCTTGGCCGATTGGATTCCGAACTTGGCAAACTCGCTGCGGCTGTTGCACAGCCAGGGCAAACGCAGGCCATCATTACGCGATCAACCGTGCAAGAATTCACCGGGCTTTCGCGCGAAGAACAGGCGTGGGAGATTCAGTCTTCAGTACTCGAAGGCAATGCAGTTGCGGCGCTCACCAAACTTGATGAATTGCTTCGCATCAGCCGCGTTCCAGAAGTCATGATCGGTTGGAGCCTTGTGGACCTGGCACGAAAGGTGCACGACGCAAGTTGTCTTCTGAACCAGGGGCAGAGTGAGGGGGCGGTTTCGAAGGCGTTGAAATTGTGGGGGCCGTCGACATCGAGCGTGATTCGCGCGGCTCGCCGCATTCGCCCCGTAGAGGCGGAAAGGCTGTATTGCATGGCCATCGAAACCGATCGATCGACAAAAAACGGCACAGCACCTGAGCCCGCGCGAGCCTTTGAATGCTTGATGGTGCAGTTGGCAGAAGCGATCGCCTGAAAGCGGCGATTTCAGGATGCGCCGAAAAGGCGCTTCAATCCACCCTGTTGAGCGCGAGCCAGTAACTCGAATTCTCCGCGGTCAAGATAAATGCCCGCGCAAGACCCGCATCGATCAATCATCACTCCATGCAGGCTTTCTTCTTTCATCTGACCACCACACTTTGGGCAGATCATCCAGAAAGCACCCTTGGAGGATTTCTCCTTTAAGGCTTGTCGCTCTCGGTTCAAGGCCTCGCGTCTGGCGGCAAGCCACGCTGCGTCGCGCTCATGAAAGATTCGCTCAAGTTCGTTGTAACCCTTGTCAGTCATGGACATGTGATGAATTCTCCATAAGGGGTACAAGCATAACGGTTCGTGAGGTATCATTGCGAAATCCATCGCGGCCGCACCATGCAGGCCAACCCAGACCAACCTAATTCCATGCACCACTCGGAGCACGAGGAAGGGCATCATTCAATCAAGCGTTCCAGTTCGGCGGCGCTTTCACTCGCTGCTCTTGGCGTGGTCTTTGGCGACATCGGCACAAGTCCGCTGTATGCCATGAAGGAATGCGTGCTGCATCACGGCGCGTCTGGGGCGTTGAATACAACCTTTGTTCTTGGTGCACTCTCCCTCATTTTTTGGGCGCTCATGTTGATGGTGAACATGAAGTACTTGCTGGTGGTGCTTCGTGCGACCAACCATGGAGAAGGTGGAATTCTCTCACTTCTTTCGTTGATTCCCAGAAGTTTGGGCGAGCGTCCAAATAAAGAAAAGATATGGCTCACGCTGCTGGCAATTCTTGGAGCCGGACTGCTCTTTGGCGACGGCATCATTACGCCGAGCATTTCTGTGCTCTCGGCGGTGGAGGGGCTGGACAAAGTGGATGCGTCTATGGGGTGGACCGATCTTGTTGTGATGCCCCTGACCCTTGTGATTCTTGTGCTTCTTTTCTTCGGCCAGCAGTTTGGAACAAAGCGAATCGGATCCATTTTTGGGCCGGTGATGATTGGATGGTTTGTCATCCTTGCTGTGCTTGGGGTTCACGGAATTCGCCAGGAACCGGATGTGCTTCGGGCGCTGAACCCCGCATGGGCGATTGCGCTCTTTCAGCAAGAACCGTGGCATGCCTTCACACTGCTTGGTTCAGTGGTGTTGGTGACCACCGGTGCCGAGGCGCTCTATGCCGATGTAGGGCACTTTGGACTGAAACCGATTCGGATTGCGTGGTACGCACTGGTCCTTCCATCGCTCCTTGTGAATTACTTTGGCCAAGGAGCTTTTACGCTGTCCAAGATTCAAGCGGGTGAGTTGCAGACCGGTTCGATCGCCGGCTTCAATCCGTTCTTTGAAATGGCGCCGGTGTGGTTTCGCATGCCTCTGGTGTTGCTTGCAACGGCCGCCGCCATCATTGCAAGTCAGGCCATGATTAGCGGAGTGTTCACCATTGCGCGACAAGCGACGCGCATGGGGTTCTTGCCGCGGCTTGAAGTCATTCACACCAGTCGAAGCGAAGAAGGGCAGATCTACCTTCCGGCCGTCAATCTGATCATGCTGGTCGGATGCGTGATTACAGTGATTTGGTTTGAGACCAGCGACAATCTTGCGCACGCCTATGGCATGGCAGTGACGGCGACATTTGTCATCACATCTATTCTGCTTGGGTTTGTCGCACGGCGCCTGTGGCGTTGGAAACGCTGGCAGGTCGCCATCATGATGACTGTCTTGTTGCTGATTGATGGCTCCATGCTTCTTTCAAACCTGTTGAAGTTCCCGTCGGGTGGATGGTTTGCGCTGCTCATCGGCATGTCAGTTGCCATCGTCATGAACACCTGGATGCAGGGCACCTACTACATCGGAAGAAAAATGGCGGAGTCGGCCGGAAACATTCACGAGTTTCTCGCCGGTCTATGGAGTGAGGCGGTTCCGCGGGTTCCAGGCACAGCGGTGTTTCTGACCACCAGCAGCGCAACGCCATTTTCGTTAGCAGCATTTGTGGAACACAGTCATGTGTTGCACCAGCAGGTCATTCTGATCAGTGTTCAGCCTGCGCATGTTCCGGTGGTTTCTCCCAAGCGACAAGTGCGAGTGGAGTGGATGCCCGATGGGTTTTGGAAATTGACGGCGCAGTGCGGGTTCATGGAAACGCCGAACATTCCGCGGTTTTTGGAACGAGCTCGTGAACACGGCCTCAAGTGGGATCCCGCGACCACCACGTACTTTGCACGGCGCATGTTGGTCTTGCCAACCGGCGACGCCCCCATGTCCGGGTGGCGCAAGCGACTCTTCGCCCATCTCAACGGGCAAGCCGTTGACAGCATCCGCTTTTTCAATTTGCCGCCCGATCGAGTTGTTGAATTCGGCGTTCAGATCGAGCTCTAGACATGCATCGAATCGCACTGAAGATGCTTTTTGGCGACAGCGCCAAGTTCTACGGCATTCTGCTTGGCCTCACCTTTGCCACGCTCCTGATTACTCAGCAAAGCGCCATCTTTGTTGGCCTTATGACACGAACCTACGCGCTGATTGAGGAGGTTCCTCAAGTGGATCTGTGGGTGGCGGATCCCACGCTGCAATTTGTCGACGACACCAAACCCATGTCAGTCACGGCTTTGGATCGCGTGCGGAGCGTGCGAGGAGTCGAATGGGCTAGCCCGTTGTTCAAGAGCATTCTTGTAGCAAAACTTCCAAATGGCGGTCGGCAACTCTGCGATGTGGTTGGTGTGGATGATGCAACCTTGATTGGTGCGCCGGCCTTAGTGGTGGAGGGCAAGGTGGAAGATCTTCGTCGGCCCGATGCAATCTTTGTGGAGTTGCGTGGCGCCAACAAGCAATTGATGCAGCCTGCAACCGATGATCCCAATGGCCCCAAGCGACCGATGCGCGTTGGTGACATTTTGGAACTCAACGAACGGCGTGCCGAAGTTGTCGGGATCGCTGACACGCGGCCAACGTTTCAGAATGTTCCAACCATTTACACCACCTATCGTCGTGCGATTGGATTTGCTCCTGAGAATCGTCGCACGCTCAGCATGGTGATCGTGAAGGCCGCACCTGGACAGGACATTGTGCAGTTACAGCAACGCATCGCTGCCGAAACCGGCCTGAGCGCCTACACACCAGCAGAATTTGGCTGGAAAACGCTGAATTACTGGATGACGCAAACGGGCATCCCCATCAACTTCGGCATGGCGATTGTGCTTGGGTTTCTTGTTGGTGTCGCCATCGCCGGGCAAATGTTTTACAACTTTACGCTCGACAATTTAAAATACTTCGGAGCCATGAAGGCGATGGGCGCCACAAGCCGCCAGTTGCTCGGCATGGTCGCGTTGCAGGGACTCTCGGCTGGTGTGCTTGGGCTTGGTCTAGGCCTCGGACTCACGGCAGCGTTTGGTCTTTCGATTCCTGCGGATCGGCTGGCTTTCAAGTTGACGTGGCATCTGCCGATCATGAGTGCGACGGCCGTCACCATTATTGTGGTGGGTGCCAGCGCTCTGAGCATGCTGAAAGTGATCCGCCTTGATCCGAAGGAGGTCTTCAGCGGATGATCGAGATGGCAGCCATCGATGCACGTGGTCTTCAGAAGACCTACGGAACCGGCGATGCGGCCGTGACCGCACTTCGTGGGGTGGATCTCACCGCGCGGTATGGCGAAATGGTGGCGCTGGTTGGTCCGAGCGGTTGTGGCAAGACCACACTCATTTCAATTCTGGCAGGTCTACTTTCTCGTGACGGTGGAATGCTGCAGTTGGCTGGGGTGGACCCCGACGCCCTCAGCAATCACGATCGCACGCTGTGGAGACGGCACAACATAGGATTTGTCTTTCAGCAGTTCAACCTGATTCCACAAATCAGTGTGGTTGAAAATGTAGCCATTCCACTTTTGCTTCGAGGCGATTCACGCAATTCAAGCATCGAACGGGCAGCAGCCATGCTGCAACGCATGGGGCTGCAAGGGCGTGAATATTCCCGTTCGGACAAGTTGAGCGGCGGGCAACAACAAAGGGTTGCCATGGCGAGAAGTTTGGTGCATGAGCCTCGCATACTTGTATGTGACGAACCCACCAGCGCCCTTGACGGAGCCACTGGCCAGCGCGTGATGGAACTTGTCCGCGAACAGGGATGCCGAGAGGATAGATTGGTGGTCATTGTGACCCACGACGATCGGATTTTTCATTTTGCGGATCGCATCGTCCACATGGATGATGGTCGCGTTACTCGCGTTACGGATGCGCAGGTTGAAATTGCAGCACTCAGAGCAGCCTTCGCTGCCGAGAAAGATTCCGCATGAGAGTTCGTTCTGTGATTCTCTTGGCAGCCTCAATCGCCGGCATCGGTCTGGCGGCCTACACGGTGAACCGGCAGGCACGACCTGTGCCGACTGCATCACCAAGTGGTGAACCAACACGAAGTCCTTTCGGAACGCGTGTGGCTGGCTCCGGTCTGGTTGAACCGGAAACCGAAGTGGTGAGTGTGGGAACTCCGTTGAGTGGAATTGTGCAAGATGTCCTCGTCAAAGAGGGCGACGAAGTCACCAAGGGGCAACCACTTTTTGTCATCGATCAGCGCATGTATAAAAGTCAGTTGGGATCGGCAGTGGCACAATTAGAAGTGGCTCGCCGCAAGTTTGACCAGTTGAAATCGCTTCCGCGCACCGAAGATCTTGCCAAGGCTCAGGCCGTTGTGGATCAGCGAGAGGCCGCACTTCGAGATGCGCAGTCGCGACTCGATCGGCTGAATCAGATCACGGATCCCACCGCGATTAGCCCAAACGAACGACCCACACACGAGTTTGAAGTGGCGAATTCCAAGGCTCGCCTTGCCGAAGCGGTTGCAGACCTCGGCGAAGTTCGCAAGGGCGCCTACCCAGAGGACTTGGAAGTGGCGGCAGCCGATGTGTCGTTGGAACAGGCTCGAGTGAGTGCTTTGCAAACAGATGTCCAGCGGTGCGAAGTAACAGCGCCGATCAATGCCACCATTCTTCGTGTGACCGCGAGACCGGGACAATTTGCTGCAGCCGGGCTCGGCGTTGGCGATGGGCTGGTCACGCTGGGGCAACTTTCTCAATTGCACATTCGAGTGGATGTGGATGAACTCGACGCGTGGAGATTTGTTCCAAGTGGAAAGGCCGTGGCCATGTTGCGAGGGGGCAAGCATGTTGAGTTTCCCATCGAATATGTGCGCACCGTCCCGGTGGTCATTCCCAAGCGCACACTCACCGGTGAAAATGCGGAGCGCATTGATACCCGTGTGCTTCAATTGATTTATCGATTTACAGAAACCAACCCGCGAGTGCTGCCGGGGCAAGTGTTGGATGTCTATGTTGAAACCGATGAAGCAACTGCTACGCAGCGGCCAGCGGACGCGCCACCGAGTTCTTAAGCCGGCGGCTTGCGTGGGCGAATAAGCCATTCCACATCGGCCGACCACGCTGGGAAAACCGGCTGAATGTCTGACCACGGAGTGATCTGTGTGTGTTGAATCAGGTGCGTGCGATCAAACGACACCAATTTCGCAAGCGGACGAGCATTCGATCCGTCGAGCACTTCGCACTCGAAAGCAAAGTTTCGTGGGTGGTCCGTCCATAACTGCCACTGACCATTTGGAGGCAAGTCACCGTTGTCATGCAACGCGCTGGTGACCGCAACCTTGACCCGAAGGACCTGACTTCGCGACTGCGCATCGGACGGCAGTTCGTGAATCAGTTTCCAGTGCGGCGAAAGCGCGGACTGCACAGCCCCTTGAAGTTGCGTGCACAACGCAGCGCATTCGACGGGGGACGGCAACGAATCATCTGCACGACGCCGGAGGAGCGGCATCTCCACCAAGACGGAGTCATACGACGCGAAATCCGCAGAATCCAATCGCCACACCAACACATCGGGGCGAGTCTGATCTGGTCGAAGATTGTTGTATGAACTCAGGAATCCCGGGGCCGCACGCCCCGACGGTTTCTCATGAGGGAGCAGAGATCCACAGGCCGTGAGACAGAGAATGATGCCGAGTGTGCTGCGGATCATCGCACAATCAGCACGGGCCGATTGGCTTGGTGCACCAAGTCAGCCGCGACACTTCCAAGCAACATCTTGGCGGCCCCGGTCGGCGAGGTTGTTCCCACCACAATGAGATCGGCATTCCGATCTTCGGCAACATCGCGGATCGCTTCGACGGGAGCACCAAGGCAAGTCAGCGCCTCCATCCGAATGCCTTCATTTCCCATGGACTTGATGCGCTGTGCGAGTGCTTCACGGGCTGGGGTCAGATTTTCCGCTGGTTCCATAATGGGAACCGCGGGCATTTCCACACCAACAAATGGACCTTGCACAAGAACCGAGTGAAACAGCGTGACAAGTGCCGTTTCACGCGGCGCCGCAAGACGCTGGGCAAACGCAGCGGCTCGGTCAGATTCTTCTGAAAAATCCATTCCAACGAGCAGCGAGTTTGCACGGGGTATTCGTGCGGCGTCCTTCGGATGCACAATCAACGTTGGCATGCGAACTTGCTTCAGTGTTGCATCGGCAACACTTCCCAAGACAAGCCGGCTGATTGGATTGCGACCGCGACTCCCAATCACCAACAGGTCTGCTCCAGAGTCTTGAGCCACCGTGCTCACAATTTTGGCCGCACTGCCTTCTCGCATTTCCACATGCACATGGAGTCCGTGACTCGTTTCGATGGAAGCCATGCCCGACAGCGCGGCTCGCGTTTCAGATGGTGAAAGTCCCTGATCCGCTTTGGCGTAGGCATGAATCAGCAGAAGGCTTGCACCATGCGCACGAGCCAGTGCAGATGCCCAACCAACAGCCGTTGCTGCAGGTTGGCTAAAGTCTGTTCCGACGGCGATCTGGCGAATGGGTTGAAGAGCCATAGAGAATTCGCAAAGCCTATCCAAGGGGTAGCCTTTCCGCATGGATCTGGGTGCCGTGGAACGCCGAGCCGCGTGGATTGCCGTCGCCGTGGCTCTCACCCTTGTCACGGTCAAGTTGATCGCCTATCGGATCACCTCAAGCACGGCGGTATTTGGCGATGCTCTTGAGGGGTTTGTGAATGTCGCTGCGTCGGTGCTTGCGGTGTGGAGCGTGTGGATGGCACACAGACCAGCCGACACGACGCATCCCTACGGGCACGGGAAAGCGGAATTTATTTCCGCAGGTGTCGAAGGTGGACTGATCGTGGCCGCTGCAGGTGCATTGGTGTTCAAATGCGTTCTGGACTTTCGCGCCGGGCAAACGCTCATTCAAGAAATTGACATGGGTCTGATGCTTCTTGCAGGAACCGCTGTTGTCAACGGATTGGTGGGGGGATGGTTGCTTCGTCTGAGCAAAGTCGGTGGCAGCGCAGCTCTTGAAGCGGATGGATTGCACCTGCTTTCCGATGCGTGGACAACCGGAGCGGCAATGGTAAGTCTGATTCTTGTTCGAACCACTGGCGTGCAATGGGTCGATCCTTTGATCGCATTTCTCATGTCCATGTGGCTGATTCGTTGCGGTTGGCGAGTGGTGCGCCGTTCGCTTGGAAATCTGATGGATGAACAGGATCAGGGAGATTTGGCACGGGTTGAGCAACTCTTGCGAACCCATTGCAAATCCGGCGGTGGGTCGCCGCAAATCTGTTCCTTTCATAAGGTGCGCAGTCGCCACAGCGGTCGTGAGCATTGGGTGGATTTTCATGTGCAGTTGCCTTCGTCAACCGACTTGCACGCGGCACACACCATTGCCACGCAATTGGAAGAGGCCATCGAACGCAACTTGGGCGGAACTGCCACCGCGCATACCGAACCGTGCGATCGGGCAACGTGTGAACGGTGTCGTGTGGCCAGATGAGTGTTCCTCTTGGCCATCTTCTGGCCATCGTCCTTGGGGCAATTCAATTGGCTCTCAGCCACGCTTGCAACAGGATTGCTCGGGGGATTCACGACATTCAGTGCATTTGCAGTCGAGTGCGTTGAGCAATGGCAGCGAGGCCAGCGGCGACAAAGCATGGTCAACACGCTTGGATCATTTCTGGCAGGCTCGCTCGGTCGGTTTCTGCTTGGATCTCTTTCAGACAAGACGGTCATCAAGACGGAAATCCTGAATCCCTTCGAGGTCAGGGCTCATCGGCTGTCACTTTTGTTGATTACAGGGTTTTGCGGCGGAATGAGCACATTCAGCACCCTTGGCCTAGAGGTCCATGACCTTGAACGGACCGGCCAACATGGGGAAGCCATCATTGCGGCGAGTTTGTCCCTAGCCATTGGGCTTCCATTCGCTTGGCTCGGTCTAGCTACCGGGACTCGGTTTGGGAGTCGAAATCGAGTTCAGGCGGTGTTATGAATCCATTGCGCCGTCCGTGACCGTCTTGCGAGCAATGAATTCGTAGTGTTTGAACAATCTCTGAACGATTTTCCTTGACATGGCACAAAAAACGGCGACATTTGTGCACACCAAGATCCCAGTGATCTTGGGGAGTGTGGCTCATGAGGCTATCGGTCTGTTCCGATGGTCTTCATCTTTATGGCTTGCATTGGTGGCGCAGGCTTGTTTCTGGGTTCGGAATTTAGATGGATCGGTCAACACCTCGACCGCGTATGGGTTGAGGTCAACATGCAAAAAAGGGCGTGGGCGCTCGGCGAAATCCGGGCGACTCACGCCCTTGTTGTTTTTCGCGTTTTCTCCATCAACTCAGATTGCTTTGTGCAAGACCGGGCCTTGGCAGCGTTCTCACTAGCATGTCCTTCATGCTGATCGCACAAATCGCACAGGATCCGCTGGCCATTGCGTGGCTTGAAGTGGCTGCTCAACTGCATCCCGTTGTCCTTCACTTTCCCATTGCGCTGCTTGTCATCGGCGTCATTGCGGTGGTGTGGCATTGGTTTCGAGGTGAAGAAGGAATTGGTGACTTTGCATTTCATTGCTTCTGGCTGGGAGCGGGATGTGCGATCGCGGCATCGTTCACCGGATGGTTTCTAGCCGAAGGAGAGACGAACGAGGAGTGGCTTGAATGGCACAGGTGGAGTTCGATTGGCACAACCATCGCGGCGATCATTCTTGTTGCGATTGGAAGTCTGTCCCGAACGGACGCCAGGCCGGGCATGGTGGCAGCAACCCGATTGCTTTCGATCGTTGTTGCCGCAGGTGTCGCATGGTCTGGACACCTTGGCGGTGAAATGAAATGGGGGGACGGGCATGTCACGGAACCGCTTGGAGCGGCATTGAAACTGACATGGCAACGCGCTGGCGAAAAGTTGAATACCAAATTGGCTGAACAAGCCGAGCCATCGCTGCCGCCAACAGATAAGCCGGCAGAGCCCGCGGAGAAAACAGCGGATCCAACGGCTAAGCCGGTAGATCCATTGGATAAGCCAGCAGAGCCAACGGTTGCCCCCAAGCAAACCGATACGCCAGCAGAGCCAACGGATAAGCCAGCAGAGCCAGCCGATGGACCCAAGCCTGTCGAAGTTTTTGTTGCAAGCCCCGGCGCGGTTCGTGGTGATCCACGCATCGATCAAGAATCAGATTTTGTCGCAGCGCCGCCTTCAGATCCAGCAGACCAAGCGAAACCGACCGCTCCAATTGCACCGAGTAAACCGGTGAGTTTCAAGGATGATCTCATGCCGCTCTTGAAGGATCGTTGCTTTGAGTGTCACAGTGGCAAAGAAGCGAAAGATGGAATTGCATTTGATCACATGGACGAACTCATCAAGACAACTGGCAAGAAGGCCGTTGTTATGAAGGGCAATTCAGCCAAGAGTGAGATGTTCATCGCTGTGATGAAGCCCGATGGCAACAAGAAGCGCATGCCACCGCCCAAAGAGGGGGCACGGCTCACCGCCCAGCAGATCGGACTCATTCAGGCGTGGATCAATGAGGGCGCCAAGTTGGATAACTGATCACGTTCCATGCGGAGCGGACTGCGTGGCGTTCGGTCGAATACACAACATCAAGCCAGCGGCGATGAGGGCGAGGGCAGCGAATATCGCAAAGATTCCATTGAGCGGCATCTGCGCATCGCGAAGACTTCCAAATCCCCAATCGGCCAAGCCGCCGCAGCCGATGCTGACAAAATTCATCAATCCGTATCCCGTTGCACGGACAGAGGGTTGTGCGATTTGGCAGAGGATCGGCATGTTGTTGCAGTCAAAGAGGCCCCAGCCAAGGCCAAAGAGTGTGAGGAATCCAACCGCCATGGAAAGGGAGGATGAATTACCAACACCAAAAAGCGCCGGTGCAAGCAATGCAATACCAATGGCGCTGGTGAAAATACGGCCCCGTTGATGCACGCGTTGCCATGCGTCCGCGACCCATCCGCCGAGCATGACACCGCACAACGCGGCGATGTTCCAATAGAGCGTTGCCGAAACACCGGCCTGCCCTTGGCCGATATTGAATTGTTGTTTCAACACTGCGGGCATCCAGTCTCGCACGACCCATCCTGCGAGCGCCGGCAGGGTGAAACACGCCACCAGAAGTAGGAACGCTGGGCTTCTGAGTAAGGTGCCCAGCAACACGATCACTCGATCGTGAACTTTCGGAGTTGCTGCACTGGGTGAGGCTGCTCGTCCAAGAAGCAGTGCAAGCGGAAGGGCGTACACCATGCCGGTGATTCCGGCCGCGTGAAAGGCCCACCGCCATCCAAGCGAAGAATCATCGGCCACATATCCACCGAAACCGCCCAGCATCACGCCTGCATAAATCGCCATCTGGTGCATGCCGACGGCGCGCGATCGCGTGCGTGCTTCGTGATGATCTGCAATCAGAGCCAGCGCGGCAGGAATATAAAACGCCTCGCTGAATCCCATCAATGTGCGTGTCCACAACAGTTCGTTGTAGGTGGTGGCATGGCCAGTGAACCATGTCACGGCACTCCATGCACACAAACTTGCCACGATGGTGCGGCGCCTCCCAAATCGGTCGGCGACCAATCCACCGAGTGGACTTAAGAACGCATACACCCACTTGAATTGTCCGAGCATGAATCCCCAGTTTGCATCGGTGGCAATGCTTGGCATGTCTTGCATCACCGAAAACTTCATGGATGCAAGCATCTGGCGATCGAGGTAGTTCAGCATGGCCACCGGCCACAGCAGTGCAACGACGAACCAAGCCGTTCGCCACAGCGATGGTTTCAGGCTGAATGTGCGAGAAGAGATTTGCACGGATCGAAGTATGGGCTGAAACGGCTTCGGGCAGCGGACGATCCGCGAAAGCGTCCCGGGCAGGATTCGAACCTGCGACCTGGAGCTTAGAAGGCTCCCGCTCTATCCAACTGAGCTACCGGGACAAAGAGTCGCGATGAGTTTACGCCGTTCTGCCATGAGCGAGTCACCAAACACCAGCGACTATGATGAGCGTATTCGTCACATGCAAAACCCGCGCGAACCGATTTTTGTTCAGAACACGCCCATGGAACCGCCCGCGTCCAACACGTTGGGGCTTGCTGGTTTTCTCACATCTCTTGTTGGAGTTGCACTCACGGCCGGATTGCTCTGCCCGGTCGGGCTCATTTTGAGTCTGATTGCGATCGGTCGGTCGCCGCGAGGCTTTGCGATTGCGGGTGTGGTGATTGGACTCTTAGGAAGTTGTGGTGGGTGCGTCTTCTTCCCCGCGATTGCACTTGCATTGGCTGGTGGAATTGCCCTGTTGAGTTCCGCTGCATTTGTTGTGGCCGGTGGATTGCCAGCCATCGAGACCATCGACCATCTTTTCCAAGTGGACAGCGCGATCGGCACATATGAACGGCAGCACAATGCGCCCCCAAGTTCATTGGCGGATCTCAATCTTCCAACGGATATTTTGAGTGACGGTTGGGGAACGCCGCTTCAGTATCAAGTGAGTGGATCGTCACCCACTTGGAATTGGTCGCTGCAAAGCGCCGGGCCCAATCGCACGCTGGAAGCGGATGACATCACCTTTCGCGGCGAAGTCACAACGCAACCCTGACGCCTAGGCGTTTGCAGAAACCGAAAAACAGAAAAGGCCCCAAACGGAGGCCAGTTCCTGCTGCTGGTTGGTGGGCGACGAGTTCCCTTCCATCGCCCGCTTAGATCGTTGAGGCCAGTTCCCGTGGCCATCAAACGAATCAGGAGGTCGCTTCCCAACGACACTCCCGCTTTGGTACAGATCCACCAGAACCATATTCATCGGGCGATCCATGCGCGGTTCTTTGTAATTTCTGAACAATCCACGGCGCGACCGGCCTTTCTGGTCAGAAAACGGCCATGAATCAACAAGAAGTTGCTCCACCGGTTGCTGTGTGTGAAATCGTGCAGCCGCGTTAAGCGCCCTAAACAGAATTGCGAGCGAGTTTTTGATAATGCTCGCGTTCACCGCGGCCTCGCAGTGGATAGTCCTTGCGAAGTGGATGCGCGGGATAATCCTTCCACATCAGAATGCGACGAAGGTCTGGATGATTGCGGAATCGAATTCCGTACATGTCATACACCTCTCGCTCGGGCCACTCGGCACCAGCCCACAAATCCGTGACGCTGTCCACGATGAGGGCCGGATCCACATCAATGCCGGTCGTGTCCATGGATGGCGAGAGGAAAACCTTCAACCGAATTCGGCGATCAAAGGCGTGGCTAAGAAGATTCCACACCACCGCAAAGCGACCAGGTTGCGGCGCGGGATACTCCAAGTAATCCACCGCGGTGACATCTGCAAGAAAGTTGTACTGACAACGAGAATCGTCGCACAGAAAGCGGGCGACATCGTGCAGTGTTTCATTGGGAACAACAAGCGTTGTCTGTCCGCGAAATTCCGCAGCCAGAAAAGTGGTTTCCGGAAATCGTTCCTTGACGAGTGGAAGCGTGGGATGATCTAGTTTTGGAGCCGCAGTCATTGGGGATGAATGCTAGCACGCACGGGGTTCGTTCACGGGTAACTGTGATGCCTGCTCCACTGTCCTGGCCCGTGACATCGTGGCGTCATCAAAACCGACCAGTGGCGGATATCGCCGCACGGCGTACCCCCCGCGCGCATCGCCCGGAAGTTTTCGTGTTGCATCAATTGCAAGGCGATGGCCATGTCTGTAAAGGTCGCGACCAAAATCTGCATTGGCGACCATAAAGAAAAGCACACGCTCCCAATCGTGCAGATCCACGCCATCGTCCACCAACACCATCATGTCGGCAAGGCCGGGAGCCGTTGGAAGCGTCTTGGCAATGCGCGAGATCCATTCGGCTCCATCACCCGCTTCGCTCTTGCACACAGAAAGAAAGATGCAACGACCATGTCCCCACGCGGGCATTTCAGCTTTCAGACCCATGGTGCGCAAAGAGCCAAGAAATGCCTCGGATTCCGCGGCTGACGGCATAAGCGGGTCACCAATCGGAAGACCAAATGCCTCGTCGCCGGCCACTTTGATGGTTGCGTCGAAACCCAATTTCACACCAGCGCCGTGCGCCGGGGCGGAGTGATCCAGAATGTCCAGAGGGCCATGAATAGTTTCGACATCGCGCTTGAAATTGCATCGCTTGAAGACAGTCGACAGCACCTGTGCCTCATCATGAATGGGAACACCCTCGTCCACAACAACGATCATCTTTGTCCACGCCATCTGGCCCGCGCCCCACACACTGTTCATCACCCTACGACCCTGCATTGGATACGCCTTGTCAATGCGAACAAACGCAGCGTTGTGAAAGCAACCAAAACGCGGCAAGTGGTAATCATCCACATCAGGCACGATCGTTTTGAGCAGCGGAAGAAAGATGCGCTCGGTCGCCTTACCCATCCAGAAATCTTCTTGGGGGGGAAGACCAACAATCGTTGCGGGAAAGATCGCATCGCGGGCGTGCGTGATGGCGGTCACCTGCATAATCGGATAGCGATCTGGAAGCGAATAGAAACCCGTGTGGTCACCAAAGGGTCCTTCAAAGATGGCGCCGGGACCGAGGGGTTCGTTGCCGTGTGGATCCCAGTCAGGCGGTCCGCATTCGGTACTCACCCATCCTTCAATCACGATTTCACTATTGGCTGGCACGCGAAGCGGAACCGTTTTTGCTTTCACCAGTGGAATGCCACGACCATTGAGAAAACCACACATCAGCAACTCGCTGATCCCAGGTGGAAGCGGTGCGGTGGCGCCGTACGCCATCACGCTTTCGCCGCCAAAACAAATGGCGATCGGCATGGGCTTCCCAAGTTTTTTCCAACTTCGCCAGTGTGCGGCGCCGTCGTGATGCATGTGCCAGTGCATGGCAAGTGTGGTTGGCCCAAGCAACTGACTGCGGTACATGCCAATGTTGTGACTCGCCGGTGATGCGGCTTCACGATCGGCGGCGTGAATGGTGTGCATGCCCGCAAAGGTGATGAAGCGACCACCACCGCCAGCGGTTCCGGATTGCTCAGCAGTAACCGAAACACCGACTCGCTGCGGATCACCATCCAAGGGCCAACATTTGATGATTGGCAAACGCCTGAGATCTACCTGGCCACTTGAAGTGAGTTGGACCATTTCCTGGCAGCGACCATGTTTCACGCTGCGTGGCGGAATTCGCAGGAGCGGCAAGAACTCCTTGGCCTTTGCGAGCATTTCACGCAATCCGTGTGGAGGCGTCGGCTTTGAAAGGCTCGCGATTCGGTCAGCGATGGATTCAAGCCCGCGAGGATGCTCATGCACACCCAATGCCATTTCCATGCGACGAGCACTTCCGTAGAGATTCATGGCTAACGGAAAGTCGCAGCCATCGACATGCTCAAAAAGGATCGCTCGTCCTCCAAGGCTCGCGTTGGCGGGGTCGAATGTCGCGGCACTTAAGGATGGATGTGCACAGCGGCTGCGAGACTGGCGTTCAGCCATGCAACCCGGCACCAGCAATGGACTGACTGGGCTGGCGATCCGAGCCAGTTCACCTGCGGCTTCGAGAGCCAGCACAAAGTCCTTGAGGGTGCGAAACGGAACCATGGCGTTGATTGAAGGGCACTTCCGCCCTGAGAGCAAGTCCCTTAGAAATTGGCAGGGCTGCCGCAAGAGTCGGATAGGTGAAAGGGCTGGGATTTGTATTGGAAAAACAGGGACACATTGCAGTCGCATCAGTTGGCGTAGGCACCCTGCGTGCAGATTGGGGCCGCCGGCTCCAACTTCGCACACCATGCATGGAGGGCATGTGTTATGAAATCGAAACACGGATTGTTTGGGTGGGCCTTGAGTTGCTTTGCAATCACCAGTTTCTCTGTGTTGATTGTTGGGTGCGCAACACGGGACGTCACCGTGGTGCATCCTGACGGCACCACGTATACGCAGCGGGACATAACATTTGATCCAGATTTTCAATTCAACCCGACCGGGTTTCGTTTAAAGGGTCGGGCCGTAACGGATGATCAGATTCCATTTGAGATTTACGAAAAGGAGGATGGAACCACGATTTACCGAGTCGTTCCGCCGTTTGGCGATCCGCTGTACTTCAAGGCGGCTCGCCCGCCGGCCGATGTGGAACTGGACACCAAGAGACCGTTCAATGTGTTGCGTTCGTGCGAATTGCAGGAGGACGAGCCGCTGCACATGGACGAACTCAGATTTGAAATCGATTTGTCAATAAATTCCGCCACGCTCAGCGGACGGGCGTTCGATGGGCAATGGGAAGTCGTGGCGTCCGGTGATCTTTCAGTTGTTGCAGGGGAGGCGATGCGACAAGGCATGCACCCGATCGAGTTCACCGATGAATTCGGCACGTGGCATGTTGATGGCGACTCCACGTTTCCACTGCTTGCCACGCGGCTCAATGGCCAGATCGTGGATGTTCGCGCTTTTGAGTGATGTGAGTTGCAGGTGAACGGGGTGCGAAATCGCCGTTGATTCCTTGATGATTTCGCACCCTGTTTCTCGTTCGTCGGGTGGCGCTTACGGCACACACCGCCCATACGCCATGTGTGAATGAAGCGAACGCCAAGTCCGTAGACTCGGATTGATGCCTGAAGCCGCGATTGACTTGACCTCAGTCAAAAAGACTTACAAGGGGCAGATTCATGCCCTTCGCGAAGTGTGTGTTCGGGTGGAGCGGGGCGAAATCTTTGGGCTGTTGGGTCCCAATGGTTCGGGCAAGAGCACCTTGGTCAAGATTCTGCTGACGGTTGTGAAACCCACCCTCGCGCAGGGAACCATGCTTGGTCGGCCGATTGGTGACAAAGCATCGCTTGCACGCGTGGGGTACTTGCCGGAGCAGCATCGTTTGCCTCCGTATCTCACGGCGCGGCAAGCGGTCGAATTTAGCGGGTCGCTGTCGGGTGTTTCACGAGTGGATCGGCGACGACGCGCTGACGAACTTTTGGAAACTGTCGGGCTTCGAGATTGGAAAGATCGGCGCGTGAGCGGATTCAGTAAAGGCATGAGGCAACGCGCCGGACTGGCCGCAGCGCTGGTGAATGATCCACAACTGGTGTTCTTAGATGAACCCACGGATGGAGTGGATCCTGTTGGCCGCAAGGAAATACGCGACTTGTTGGTGAAAATGCGAAGCGAGGGCCGCACCGTGTTCTTGAACAGTCACTTGCTGAGTGAGGCCGAGCAGGTGTGCGATCGCGTGGCCATTTTGCTGCAGGGGCGCATTGTGACGCAGGGGCATTTGAATGACCTCCTTCAATTGAAGGGTCGCTATGTGTTACAGGTTCGGTGGAGCGGTTCGATCATGGAATTGCCCGGTTGTGAAACTCCGAGGGTGGTGGACCAAGCCGATCCATTGCTTGCGCACTACATCATTCCATCGTCCGAACCACAGGGTGCGCAGGCCGCCATTGATTTCGCCAGAGCTCGCGGCGGAGTGATCGAGTCACTCACGGCGGAACGGCAGCGGCTGGAAGATCTCTTTATGCGAGCCGTGACTGATCCGATTTCGGGTGAAGCGCTGCCACCAGGGGCCGCACCATGAGAGCGTTCACCGCGATCTTGATTGACATCTACCGCGAACTTTCAAGCAAGCGCCTCTTTTGGCTCAGCCTCGGATTGTCCACGGTGGTTGTGGCCGCGTTCGCAATGGTTGGAATCAACGAGAAGGGGATGACGATTTTCGGCATCCTTCTGGAAATTCCCTTTGTGAACTCAACGGTTCTTGAGCCGGGCGAGTTTTACAAACTTGTGTTTTACGCCCTCGGAGTTCGGTTCTGGCTCGCGTGGCTGGCGTGTCTGCTGGCGCTGGTGGCCAGTGCCGGTCTCTTTCCGGAATTGGTGTCCAGCGGAACGGTTGAAACTCTTTTGTCCAAACCCATTCTGCGGTATCAGCTTTACCTTTCCAAGTTTGTCGGCGGCCTTCTGTTCACCGCACTGCAGATCACCATGTTTTGCCTTGCCAGTTTTGTGGTCATTGGTGTGCGCGGCGATGCATGGGAGCCCGGGGTGTTCCTAGCCATTCCGCTGGTCACGCTTCTGTACTCCTATCTCTTTGCCATCAGCGCACTCATCGGAACTGTGACGCGAAGCGGAATCGCGGCCCTTTTGTTGACGGTTCTCATTTGGGGCTTTCTCTTTAGTTTGAATCTGAGTGAGATGCTTGTGAATAGTTTTCGTATCGCACAGATTGAAGAAATTGCTGCGATCGATCGCTTGGTTGCAACGCAGCGAGAGAAGGATGTCGCCGTGGATACGAGCGATCTCACGCTTGAACGCGAGGAGGCTGTCAGCACTCTGGCAACGCTTTCCAAGGCGCATCAGATTCTATTTATCACCAAGAGCATTCTTCCAAAGACAGAGGAGACCGCGCAACTTCTCCAGCGTTGGACGGTTCACGCCGCCAATTTGGAAGCGGCCGCAGCGGACGATGAAGACGAAACGCAATCGAAAAGGTCTCGCCGTCGAGGAGATGGAAACTTTGGAACCACGCGTGCAAGGGAAAGAGATGTAACCGCCGCCATTGAGCGCGACCAACATGGACGAAGCCTTTGGTGGGTGGTCGGCACGTCACTGGCATTTGAGGCTGCCGTACTGGCGTGGGGTTGCCGCGTGTTCTCCCGCCGTGACTTTTAGTTAGAGCGATCTACATGTGCCAGTTCGGCCGCCCGATCACGGGCCGCCATGGCGGCGTTCCGAATGAGTGATTCAAATCCGCCATCGGTCAATACTCGCAGGGCCGCCGCAGTTGTTCCAGCCGGACTGGTCACACTGTTTCGTAACGCAGCCGCTGATATGTCGCCCGCTCGTAGGCACGCCACGGCCGCGTCAGCCGCACCAAGGGCCAGCAATCTCGCCGCTTCTTTTGAAACCCCCATTTCTTCTGCAGCGTTTTGCAAGGACTCAATAAACAAACAGGCGTACGCAACGCCACTGGAAGTAATTGCGGTGGCCGCGTCGATCAACGCTTCGGGCACATGCACCACTGGTCCGACGGCCGAAAAGAGTTGAGTTGCAAACGTGGCGTCGGCGTCGGTGGTCGCGATCGCTGTGGTGCTTGCCCGCACCGAAGCGCCAACGCTTGGCATGGCTCGAATGACGCGCTGAACCCCAAGTCGCTGCGCGAGTGCGCTGCATGTCCATCCGGCGATCACACTGATCACTGTTGCATCCTTTGCAATTGGGTGATGCGTGGCCGTCATGTCGGCAAGAGCCTGCGGCTTCAGTGCGAGAAGAATGTTCGGAGCCAACCGCAGGACATCAGGCCACGGAGCCAGTGCAAGACCAAAGCTTTGTGCTTCGGCTTGTCGCTCCTTGCTGCGAGCCCATACCACCACTTGATGTTTTTGCACAACGCCAGCAGTCAGCGCCCCACGTGTGATGGCGGAGCCAATTTTTCCAAATCCAGCCACGGCAAGTTGCATCATGGACTCATTGTGCCTATTTCAATCGAGCATGGGAATGCCGTGCAGTGCTGCTAGAATTAGCCCCAATGTCCACTCCCGGCCTTGTTTCACTGGATTTCGAGGAGCCCATCAACGAGATCCAGCGGCAAATTGATCTCATTGAGCAGAAGCCGGACGCTAAGACCTTTGCGGACGAAATTGCAACACTGCGTCAGGCACGAGACAGTTTGCTTGCAAAGACATATGCCAATCTCTCGCCTTGGCAGACCGTTCGTGTGGCACGCCATCCGCAACGACCGCAGACGCTTGACTATGTCCGCATGATCTGTCGGGACTGGTGCGAATTGCATGGGGACCGAAACTTTGGTGACGATCCGAGCATCGTCACCGGGTTTGCTCGCATCGGTAGTTTGAAGTGTCTGGTCGTCGGGCACCACAAGGGTCGTTCAACCGAGGAGCGCATCAAGTGTCGCTTTGGCTGCGCCAATCCCGAGGGCTACCGCAAAGCACTCTTGAAGATGCAACTTGCAGCAAAATTTAAACTCCCCATCGTCACGCTGATCGATACGCCTGGTGCGTATCCCGGTCTTGAGAGTGAGCAGCGAGGACAGGCGGAGGCCATCGCGATGAATCTTCGCGAAATGAGTCGATTGCCAACACCGATTGTCTGCACCATTATCGGTGAGGGTGGTAGCGGCGGTGCTCTTGGAATCGGGGTCGGCGACCGAGTGGCCATGCTTCAATACAGTTGGTATTCAGTCATTAGCCCGGAAGGCTGTGCCGCAATTCTTTGGAAGAAGGCCAACGAACAGACCAACAACGCGGCCGCCGCGTCGCTTGCGTTGACTTCGGAATCCAATCTTCAAAACGGACTCGTGGATGCCGTCATTCCGGAGCCGCATGGCGGGGCACATCGGGATCCTCAAGCAACTGCGGAGCGTTTGCAGGGTTGGATTGTTGACTCGGTTCGAGAACTTCAGCGAATCGCTCCGGAGACTCTGGTCAGGCTTCGATTTGACCGTTTTCGATCGATCGGCTCCATCCGTCACACGGCTGGATAGTGTTTGGCAGGGCTTTTTGAGTGCTTTTGGAGCCCCAGGCATCTTCAACAGATTGACGCGACGGGCAAACTAAAGGACAATAAGTGGCTCGAACGGGGCGATTCCAAACACCCGTTCATTCCCTACGCTCTTACGAGTTCTTTCCACAACCGGATTACGACTTGCCAACTAAAAAACCATCCAAGAAATCAGCGGCCAAGCACGCGCCCTCCGCCAAGACCTCTCCACTTGTGAAGGGGAAGGGCGCGAAGCCAGGTGTGCTGCTGCCAACCAAGCCCGGAATGAAACCAATCAACACGGCCAAGCCAGTGGTTGCTGTTGTTCCAAGCTCGCCGCCACCGCCGACGAAGAAGCACCCGAATCGAGTTCCGCCGCCTCCGATTGGAAAGAATGCGCCGCGACCAATGCCCAAGAAGGAGCCGGTTGAAGAGAAGGGCAAGAAGACACCAAAGATTGATTATGCAACGGCGCTCAGTGTGGCGGCTGTGGCCATGGTCCAAAAAGCAGACAGTGCCGGGCGTGTCATGGTGAATGGTCGCCATGTTCGCATTCTGAGTGGCAAGGCGGCATTTTCCAACAAGAAAAAAACCAAGTCTGCTGCAGCGATCGCCAAAGCAAAAACTGAGGAGAATGTGGATGTCTCCACAATTCGCACCAAGCTTTCACAGAAAGACCTTGATGCCTACCGCGACATTCTTCTTGCAAGCCGGCGAGAATTGATTGGTCGCGTGGAAGGCCTTGAGGACGAAGCGCTACGATCAAATGGGGGCAATCTCAGCAATATGCCGCTGCACATGGCAGATGTGGGAACCGACACATTTGATCAGGAATTTGCGTTGAACATGGTGGCCAGCGACCGTGAAACACTGGTGGAAATTGATGTGGCGCTGCGCCGCATTTCCGACAAGATTTACGGGGTGTGTCAGTTGACGGGCAAGCCGATTCCCAAGGCGAGGTTGGATGCCAACCCGCTCGCGGTCTTCACGGTTGAGGCCGCTCGGCTTTTTGAGCGCGGTGTGGCGAAGTAATCGTGCCGCCCGAAGGCGTGACAATTCCAACAGGCGGCAGGGCGATTCAGATGCCTGCATGGAGATCTCCACGGGCATGGGCAACGCTTCTACTTGTCACCATTGTTGGCGTTGGTTGCGATCTGCTAACCAAATCATGGGCGTTCGAGCGCGTAGCGAGCGAGCCCGTTGAATTGCATCATGAAGAAATTGCTGGGAACCCCGGATATCGCTTGCCGTGGCACGAAGGCATTCGAGTCTTGCCCGCGGACCTTCTTGACTTTCGCCTGGTGTTGAATCACGGAGCGGTGTTTGGAATCGGCCAGCATCGCCGCGCCGTGTTTGTTGTCTTTACGGTCATCGCGATTGTGGTAGCGGTCAGCGTGTTTGGATGGTGGACCACCGATCGAGCACGCTGGGCACACATCGGAATCGGATTGGTTCTGGCCGGTGGGCTTGGAAACCTGTATGACCGACTGGCATTTGGTGCGGTGCGTGATTTTCTTCACATGACGCCACGGTGCCATCTTCCATGGGGGCTGCATTGGCCCGGAGGAAATGCCGAACTCTTTCCATGGGTATTCAATGTGGCCGATGTGCTGTTGCTGGCCGGAATGGCCACACTCTTGTTTACAGCGAATCGTCCAGAGGCTTCATGCTCTGAATCGCAGCCCTCAGCGGCTGCGGAGAATCGGTAATCGCCATCGCCGTCTGCACGCTGTAAGGGCCCACCGCCAATCGACGAATGGAGAGACAGTGGCCCGCCAATCCAAGCGATTGTGCAAGGTCACGGGCGAGGCTGCGCACATAAAACCCTTTGGCGCATCGAATCGAAAGTTTGAGCACAGGCCACGAATACCCCACGATGGAAAGTTCGTGCACGGTCACATTTCGTTCCGCGGGACGAACATCTTCACCGTTTCTGGCCATGTCGTAGGCACGCCGGCCATTGATCTTGACAGCACTAAAGGCTGGTGGTGCTTGCAGAAATGTTCCGCGAAATTGAACAAGTTTCTCTTCGATCTCTGATCGAGTCGGAGGTGGCCCACGCAATTCGACTGGTTGGCGAACGCCTTCGGTGTCCAGTGTGTTGGTTGTTGCACTGAGGTCGATCTCGGTTTCATAGAGTTTTTCAAGGCCCATGAGACTGGGGATGTCCTTGGTGGAGCGACCAATCGCAATCACCAACACTCCCGAAGCAAGCGGATCGAGCGTTCCCGCGTGACCCGCCTTGGGTCCACCCAGAAGTCTGCGCACACACTCCACGGCACGCATACTGGTCATGCCGCGAGGTTTGTCAATCACAAGGATTCCCTGCAAGGCTGCATCCATGGCAATCGCTTTGTATTCTCTCAAAACAATGAAGGCGTTGGGTTGTCTCATAAGGACTTCCGAAGAAAATCTTGGGCGCTTGGCTGTCCCGTGGAAGGTGGAGAGGGGGCTTGGCTATGGCGAATGACGCATCCACGACGCACACGATTCTTCTTGTTGATGACCAACCAATCATCGCTTCCGCGGTTCAAAAGATCACACAGACCGAACCGGGATGGGTGCTGCACTTCTGCAACGACGCCTCGAAGGCCGTAGAAGTTGCCAAACGACTGAAGCCCGCCGTGCTGTTACAGGATTTGCAAATGCCGGGCACGTCCGGTCTCTCCATCGTGGGCCGCTATCGGGAGCACCCCGAACTGGCGGACATGCAGGTGGTGATTTTGTCTTCTATGGATGAAGCTGAAGTCAAGTGTGCAGCCTTTGATGCCGGCGCGTGCGACTTTATTGTGAAGATGCCAGCAGCTCGTGAATTGATTGCAAGGTTGAAGCACTACATCAGGGTCTATGAAACCGCGCAACGGAATCGCCGCATGATTGATCGGTTACCACGGGAAGATAAGGAAATTCTTGAACTTCTCGACAGTAATTCGAGGCTGGTCGAACAAGAGCACAGTCGCATGGAGATGCTTGAACGCGTCTCTCGAATTCTTGGAGAAGTGACTGACTTGGACATTTTGCTGCGGCGACTGCTAGCTGAGGCGAGGGCGATCTTCTCGTGCGAAGCTGGGAGCATTCTCTTGCCTGAAGGCAACGAATTGGTATTTACCTACGCCCAAAACGATGTGCTGAATGTGGAGACCAGATTTCCGGATGCCAAGAGAAGTCCGGTCCACCTTCCGATTGACCGAAGCAGTATTGCTGGAGCGGGCGCTGTGGATGGAATGGTGGTGGTACGGGATGCCTACGACATTCCCGCCTCGTCACCATTTCAGTTCAATCGTTCGTTTGATACGGCGACTGGGTTTCGAACGCGAGCGGTACTGGCCGTTGCTTTGCATGATGCCTTCGGGCGGCTGCTTGGTGTGTTGCAACTGATCAATCCGCGCCCGGAAGGCGCGCATCACACAGTTGACTTCACGGAAACTGATCAGAAACTCGCCCGCCATTTTGCGGGAATGGCTTCACTAGCACTTGAACGATCCCAGGCAACCCGCACCATGATTCTGCGCATGATTCGGGCAGCTGAAATGCGCGATCCCAAGGAAACTGGGCCGCATGTCAAGCGTGTGGCCGAAGTGAGTGCAAGGCTGTATCAGCATTGGGCTGTACGGCGCCATCTGCCGAGTATTGAAATTGAAAAGCAGGTGGACTTGTTGCGCACAGCGGCCATGCTGCACGACCTTGGTAAGGTTGGCATTCCGGATGCTGTCCTAAAAAAGCCAGGCAAACTGACTCCGGAAGAGCGGGCAATCATGGAACAGCATCCTGCGATCGGGGCCAGCATGCTGGTCGAGTGTTCAACCCGGCTTGATGAATCGATTTGCGATGTGATCCTGTATCACCAAACGTGGTGGGATGGCACGGGCTATCCGAAACTGGACGAGATCACGAAATCTGTTGAACGGTTTGGAAAGCAATCAAAGGATGTGCATGAACCCGTGGGAGATCGAATTCCACTCTTTGCGCGGATTGTCGCCATTGCGGATGTTTTCGATGCACTGATGTCATCAAGGGTGTACAAAGAGGCGTGGCCACCGGAGCGTGTCAAGAAAACGATTCAGGAAGAGGCCGGGACGCACTTTGATCCCGAAATTGCGCACATCCTCATCGATCATTTTGATGAAATGGTCCAAGCGCAGCAAATGTATATCGACTGACCCCGTGTCAGCGTGGGTTAAGAGAACACATGGCTTGATGAGGGTGGCTACGCTTGTGGCTACGGAGAATTCATGCGAATTGCACTTGCATCTGGCGACGGCATCGGTCCCGAGATCATGGACGCAACTTTGGCGTTGCTTCGCGCATCAGGGGCTTTGAACAACATCGAGTTGGTTCCGGTGGAGATGGGCAAGGCCATTTTTGATCGCGGAGAAACGCGAGGGATGACCAGCGAAGCCATTTCAACCGTTGAGTCCTGCGGCCTTTTGTTGAAGGGACCCATGGGAACCATGAGCGGTGGCGGCGGCAAGTCCATCAATGTCACGGCCCGAAAGATTTGGAATGCCTTTGCAAACCTGCGACATTTTCGATCATTGCCGGGGGTCAGAACTCCCTACAGCATGGCGGGTATCGGAGTGGATTTTTACATCGTGCGCGAAAACATTGAGGACACCTATGGAAGTATTGAGCACCAGATCTCCAATGATGTGATGGAGTGCAAGCGACTAACGAGCGCACCTGGCTGCGATGCCGTGCATCGATTCGCTTTTGAATTTGCACGAAAATCTGGCATTGACATCGTGCACTGTGGACACAAGGCCAACATCATGAAGATGACTGACGGCCTGTTTCTGGAACGGTTTCGATCGGTGGCCTCTGAATATCCGGAGATTCGGACAGCGGATGTGTTGGTGGACGCACTGTGCATGAACATGGTGATGCGGCCACAGCAGTATCGTGTGATTGTTCTTCCAAACTTGCAGGGAGACATCGTCAGCGATCTTGCGGCAGGATTGGTTGGCGGACTTGGATTTGCTCCAAGTGCAAACATCGGAAATCACATCAGCATCTTTGAAGCGGTTCACGGTACCGCGCCCGATCTTGCAGGCAAGGGCGTTGCCAATCCTTGCTCGCTGATGTTTTCAAGCATCATGTTGCTCAGGCATGTGGGGTTACTGGGTCATGCGGCTCGAATTGAAAATGCAATCCTTGCCGCATTGGAGCAGGGAGTTCGTACGGCGGACTTTGGTGACCCCACCGAGCCGGCGCTCAGCACTGGCGACTTTGCCAAGGCGGTTATCCAGCGATTGGGACAGCAGCCGCGGCACGTGAAGCCAGTCGTTGATGGCGTGGATCACTTGACGCATCGCCCGCCAGTGAAACCCGATTCGATCGAGGAAGTTCGCACATTCGCGAAGCGGCCGGAACGCGTGGTTGGCGCGGACATCACGCTTGACGGCAGTGAGAAACTCTCTGAGTTGGCAGGGTCACTTCAGGGCATCGCTAAGACAACACCGTTTCATCTGACCATGATCGCCAACCGTGGGACGCAAGTTTGGCCAAGCGGAAGCGTTTACACCGACTGTGTCGATTCGTGGTGTGTGCGTTTTGAATTGCGAACGGGCTCACGCGATATTCAACAGAGCGATGTGATGGCGCTGCTTGAAGCGATTGCCCGTCGTTACACGGTGAGCACGTACACGCTCTTGCGAAATTTTGCAGGAAAGGCCGGCTACTCGCTGGCACAGGGGCAGTAAGTCTGCGCCGCGATGTTTGGCGCGGTCCAAATGGGTGTTGATCGCACCCATCCTCGCCTTGGAAAGAGCGAACGAACGTGAGCAGGGAAATCGGGGTGACAGTACACCAATAGAACTTTTCTTGGAGGGCGTTAGGGTCTGGGAGCCGGGGATACGCCGTTTGCTGAGCGCCAAAGGGGTTGAAGCTGATTGAAGGGCGGCACTCAGCGCCGGGTCGGCTTTTTTTGCTTTCGCTTTCGGCTGCGGCTCCAGAGCCGCGGCTTCTTCAAGCCAGCCGAGCACTTCATTGTCCACTTCGCTCTGCCTAGTTGAGCGGAGCGGACCGACAGGGCTTGCGCATGCACAAGCCGGGGCGCTGATGGAGGACAAAGGCCGCTCTAACGGGTCATTGCGAGCCTGGCAACCTTGGTAGGAGCGCAGCCCCAATTGAGGCGCTTGTTCCACTCCGGGTCGCGTGGCAAGTTCACTTCAACGAACTTGGCCTGGGCGACACTCAAGCACTTCCGCATCTGTCCTTGAAGTGCGCAATCAAATAGCTTCAGCGGAGTGCGATCAATCCAGCCGACGAGCTGCGTCTTCACCCCATCCTGGACAGCACATTTGTTGGGCTTTGTCCAGAGCACGACCCCTGACGCAGTAAGGCGGGTCAGGAAGGCGACAAAGGCGGCAGCCGTTGCGGCGGGATTAGTCAAATCCGCGCGCGCGAACAGGTAGCTCCCGACAACAAGGGCGCCCGTCGGAAGTGGCGGATGGTTTCTCCAATCGCAAAGGGCCGCCGGTTGGCGATTGACCAGTTCGGGCGCATTGGGCAGCACACGGCAGAGCTTCCCCCACAATCGATCACTCTGCTTGAGCATTCTCTGACTGCAGTCAATGCTGTACCACGAGTGCACCGGCAGCGGAGAGCCCCACTCCTGTGCACAGCGAGCTAGCAGTGTCCATGCCCAAAGTGCTGCTCCCGTTCCTGCGCCAATGTCAATCACGCAAACGGGGCGGGCGGAGAGAACCGGCAAGAGTGGCAGTAGAACGGAAAGGCCATCGTGAACGCGTTTGCCATGCCAGTGTCCAGTGTATAGCGGCCCCGTTCCGGGAAGCGAGTAGTCGCAATCGCCGCCAGCGCATGCCCAACCGGAGCTCGTGTCGGCGTAGAGATTGTTGAGAGATTTGTTTGCTCCATCGAGTTCGGGGCCGCTCAGCGGAGCGATTCCATCTTGCATGGCATCGCCGCAGGCATCGCAGAGCTGCGACTGCCAGGGGCGCAGCCAGCCGTTGAAGTGCGATTCAAACTTGTTCATACCGGAGCGAACCCGTCCTTCCCCTCACCCAACTGCGGCAGCCGTCGGCGCAGCACGTCACGAACAGCGATGTACCCTGCTCCGGTCCAGTTGTACTGCTCGATGAGCGGTGTAGCAGTGTCCTTTGTGCCAGCGGCAAACTGGCCTTTCTTTGAGTGGAACGGTTGAACGATGAATCTCTTTACGCCCGTGGCCAGTAGTCGCGTGGCGAATCCCTCCGCGTCCACTACCGGCAAGAGCGGCGTCATTGTGATACATGACTGGACACCCGCGGCGCACACCTCCGCGATGGCTTCCAGTCTCTGTTGATTGCCCGGGCAACCCGGCTCGAAAGCTCGGCGGACATCTTCTGAGTCCGTTGTCACGGTCATGTTGACCTGTGCAACCTCGAACTGTTTGAAGAGGTCAACGTCTCGTGCCACGAGCGGGCTACGAGTCTGGATGACAAGGCGCGGCTGATGGTGGATCAGCTCGCGAAGGATGTCACGGGTCAGCTCGAGCTGTTTTTCAACGGGCTGATACGGATCGGTCACGCTGCTGATGTAGACTGACTTGCCGCGAAGGTCTCTGCGCGACCGTTTGAGCAAGTCCAGCGCATTCTCTTTGACAGTGACCCATCGACCCCAAGTGTCCGCTGAACGCTCATCGGGTGCGAACGACGCTGCGTAGCAGTAGGCACACCCAAAAGCACAGCCGGAATAGGGGTTGATGGTGAAGTCGTAGCCTGCCATGAAGCCCTTGGGCTTGGTCAGGATTCCCGAGACTTCCTTGTAGTCGATGACCGCGAGACCAAGCCGGGTCGGGCGATGGGTGGGCGAGGTAGAGCCGTTCGCCTCGGCCAAGTGGACGAAGAGTGGCAGCGGGTCGGAATGGTCACGGCGAAGGGGCATGCCGGGTGTTCAAACTATCCAAGTTTAGAATACCTGAAGCTCGGGCCACGGTCGCCAGCGGCCGATCCACGCCTCCCGTCGCTCGGTCTACGCGACCCGTAGACCACTCGACCCTTCCCGTAGGTCAAGGCGAAGTGACGCCGCTTCCCTACTCCGCGGAACGAAACTCAGTCACGTCTCGAATTGGCACAGAAACGCCGTGGATCGTGGGGGCAGTCTCGATACTGCTCGTTGGGGTAGAGGGCGAGGTTTGGAGCGGGAGAGGGGGCGCGTCTCCCGCTTCATAAATTTGGTCGGTCCGTCGTCTCCGGCCGACCGCTCGATAGGCCAAGGGGGTACTGAACTCGCCTGAAATGGTTGCCAAACCGAGCCTTTCAAGAGAGGAATCGGCCGAGAGAGCCTCGCGGGTCGCTGCCGCGGTGGCCGAAGGCGCTCCCGTCCAGTGCGTCGCCGACGAGTTCGGTATCAGCGTTGGCACGGTTTACGATTCCTGTCGCCGCAAGGGCGTTGTTCTGCGCCGAAGCGATACGCTGGGCTACCACGCTCTGGCCGCCGCGCGTCGCCGGCAGGTTGTACTTTTGGACCGCTCCCACGACGAAACGGCCGAACTCGCGGCCAAGGTGTTTGAACTCTCGCAAACACTGCAAAACACGTGGGTTTCTGCGGATTACGCCACGAAGCGGCGAATCCTCGAAATCGTCTGTTTGAACTGCACCCTCGATGGCGCAAGTGCCGTGTTTTCAACGAGAAAGCCCTTCGATGTGCTCATCGAAGGGCTTTACTCTCAAACAAATCGGGCTGACAGGATTTGAACCTGCGACCTTTTGACCCCCAGTCAAACGCGCTACCAAACTGCGCTACAGCCCGTCGAGATGTCTCCGACCACCTGCCTAGGCGTCGGTGTTCCGTCGGTTTGAGCGGCGCTTCATGCGCCGCTGAAAGCGGACAGGGTGGGATTCGAACCCACGATACAGTTACCCGTATACAGCATTTCCAATGCTGCTCCTTCAACCGCTCGGACACCTGTCCGACAAAACGCAACTATAGCGAACTTGGAGCCGGAGGCGGAGCGGTCTGGCCTGATGGAACCGCGGGGGCTTCTTTCATCGCTGCTTCATGTGCGGATGGAGGCCTTGAGGCACTCGACGGAATTCCAAATCCAGTCTCGGTAGCGCGAAAGAGATGCACTCGGCCTCGCCCAGCCAAGGGTTCGGAGACCGCAACAAGTTCATCTGTGGCGGCAATGCACGCACCAAATCTTCCTCCCGCAACAAGAGCCGCCGGCCGAATTTCACAGAAAGGTTCCCAAGCCGTTCTATATCCACTCGCATTGGGTTTGGCGTAATAAGAAAACACGCGTCCACATTCATAAAGGTTTTCATCTCGAGCGTGTGGAGCACCAACGACTAAGCGGTCCTTTGAAAATCCAACCGCAAATCCGAACTGCGATCCACGCTGCGGTTCAAACGCATGCACCTCACACTCTTCGCGCCATCCCAAGTCGGTGCCCTGACGAAAAACATGCGCACTTCCGGAGTCCGTGACATCCGGAAGATTTGAGTTTGGGGCGCCTGCCGCGATGAGTTCCTGATGAACTGCGACGGACCAGCCAAATTGATCCATGCTTTCTGGGTCTTTGCTGACCAATAGGGCTGTGGGAATGTTGCGCCATTTCCCCTTAAGACTTCGAAAGATCGAAACGGTGCCAACGCGCGAACCACCCGTGGTTTTTGCACCAGGTGATCCAACGACGGCGAGCGCTTCGCTGATTGGCTTCAGGTTGTGCATGGTGATTCGATCCACGCACGCTATGGAATTGCCGAAGTGTGCAAACGGTCCAGTGGTCGCAAGTTTCATCTGTTGCGCCAAGTGCCAGACCTTGACTGGATCGCGCACCCATGCAAGTGCCAGCCCCTCGCTTCGTGCACTTCCGATATCCGTCCATGGCGCACCCGCGATCATGCTGTCTTGGTTGATGGCAACACTTGAACCGAGTTTGGAATGTTCCAGTGGATCGTTGCTCTGAAAGGCAGAGACGAAAGTCCATGCCGATCCGTCACGGCGCCAGACAAACACTCGTCCTGCCTCGCTCAAGCCGTCCACATCCGACGCAGGTGCGCCGATCACGATGTAGTGGCTTGATTTTTCGATGGCCACCGAAGCACCAAACCCCTTCACTTGCAGCCCCGGTGGCGGAAGAAGACAAAGCGGCGGCTTGCTGAGGTCGTTGGTTTCAAACACCCACGCAGCACCCGTTTGGCGAGTTTGCGGCGCACCGACAACCAGAACATGTTGGGCCACTGCAATGGCGGCGCCGAATCCTTGGGCCTCTGGATCAGGTGGAAGAATGACCGCGTCCGCGGTGAAGGAATTCGTAACGATAGGCGGCCGAGTCGGTTTGGCCGCCACGGAAGTCTCTGCCGAGCCTTGAAACAATGGGATTGCGGGTGGCGGCTGCGTCTTGCATGCAGCCGCAAGCCACGCCGTGGTGCCCAGTATTGCAAGAGTCCGTGGAACCCATCGCGATTGAATCCGCCTGTGCATTGAAATCAAGTCTATCTGCCAATGGCGTCGCACCTTTTTTCATGGGTTAATCCCGTAGAATCAATCGATCGTGCGCCGCTTTGCAAACCTGTATCTCATCGGACTCACCTGTGCGATGGTGGCGGCAACAGTGGCCATGGCTGGCCGATCACTCCAAACTCCACCGATCGACTCGAAGGGCTCACCCATGAACGCCGCTCCCGTCACCATCTCTCGTAGTGGTTTCAACATCACACCACTCGCTCCGTCGCAGGTTGAGTTTCTGGCTAAGAAACTGACTCCGGAGCAACACCGCGTGACTCAGAAATCCGGAACCGAGGCAGCGTTTTGCGGCAATCTTCTCGACAACAAGAAAAACGGGGTCTACACCTGTGTGGTGTGTGGACTTCCGTTGTTCTCAAGCGAGCACAAATTCAATTCCGGAACCGGTTGGCCAAGTTTTTTTCAGCCAATTGATCGAGACCACATTCGAAATCTCAAAGACTCCAATCATGGAATGGATCGAATCGAAATTCAGTGTGCGCGGTGTGGTTCCCACCTTGGTCATGTATTTGAAGATGGACCCAAGCCCTCCGGCCTTCGCTATTGTCTGAACTCTGCGGCCCTTCACTTTGTCGAATCCGGTCAGCCGTTTCCACTTGAGAGCCAGCCAATTCCAACCAAGACCGCCTATTTTGCTGGTGGTTGTTTCTGGGGAATTGAACATCGCTTTCAACAGTGCCCAGGGGTGGTGCGTGCGGAGAGCGGTTACATGAATGGCACAACCGCCAATCCAACGTACGAGCAGGTGTGTGGACATGGAACCGGCCACGCTGAAGCGGTGAAGGTGGTGTATGACCCCAGTCAGGTGTCATTCACGCAATTGATAGATGGATTCTTCCGAATGCACGATCCCACGCAACTCAATCGGCAGGGCCCTGATGTTGGCGACCAGTATCGCAGCGCCATTTTGACAACGGACTCGGAGCAATTGAAGGAGGCTCAGGCATTCAAGGCAAGCCTGCAATTGACTCCTCGGTTTGCAAAGAATCCAATCGTTACCGTGATCGAACCTGCAACAACATTTTATCCGGCCGAGGCATACCACCAGGATTATGTGGAGACCACGGGTCGGGCATGTCACGCCACCAACCCATGGCCCGATGTTTTCCGCGCTTCGCAAATGGCCAGGTCCACCGAACCGATTTCGAGTCCATGATCCATGAAACAGTTCTCATCTGTAAAGTTATTCATCATTCTCATCTTGACGACTGCCGTGCTGGTGGAGTCGCATGCTGCGGATCCGAGCCCAGTGACAACTGCAAAGAACCAAACTCCGCCGAGTGCGGGGAGCGCGTCCTCTGCTTCGGTCGGGGCGACAAAGTTTGTTGACTCTGTGTTGTCTGAAGTCACCGTTGCCGATCTTCGTCGTTATCACGAACTCATCACCACCGAGCCACATGTCGCTGGAACCGATGGTGATGTTCGCCAGATCGAACGCATCCGGCAGGCGTTCGAGTCCATGGGGCTTGTCACCCGCGTCGAACCTTTCCGTTGTCTGTTGTCACGGCCGATCAGCGCGCAACTTGAAATTGTGGATGATGTTCCGAGTGCAGGCACGGTTGTTCCGCCCGCTGCAGCAGGGGCTCCGCCAGCGCGTCGCGGTGTGGTGGCGCTTTCGGTGCGGGAAGACAATCTCTTGCAGGATCCTGCGACGGCGCACCCCGATCTTTCCTACGGGTGGAACGCCTACAGCGGAAGTGGCGATGTGACCGCACCGGTTGTGTATGCAAACTACGGCACGCGAGAGGACTTCAATACGCTGCAGTCACTGGGCATTGAGGTCAAAGGCAAGATTGTGATTGCCCGTTACGGTCGATGCTTTCGTGGGCTCAAGGCCAGGGTGGCACAAGAACGCGGCGCCGTCGGCCTGATTCTGTACACCGATCCGGCTGACTCTGGATTCACCAAGGGAAAAGTGTGGCCCGATGGTGGCGGATGGGCAAACGACGGGTGCATTCAGCGGGGCACCGTGAACACGCTTCCGTATCCCGGTGACCCCGGAACCCCCGGAGTATTTGCGGCAAGCAATGTCACTCGAACGGATCCTGCCGCGCTTGATCTGCCAGCCATTCCGGTGCAACCGATCGGATACGCGGCGGCTGGCATGATTCTTGCGCGCTTCCAAAGTGCAGATGTACCCGAGTCGTGGCGGGGTGGGCTTTCGTTGCCCTATCGATTTGAAAGCGGGGCGGGATGGAAAGTGCACTTGGCAGTGCAGCAGCAGCGGTTCATTGGGAGCAGTGCAAATGTCATTGCAACGCTTGCCGGGGAAAATGCAGAATCGGAATCTGTGATCGTTGGGTGTCACCACGATGCATGGGGATTTGGGGCCGCGGATCCAGGAGCAGGCACCATGTGTCTTCTTGAAACAGCAAAAAGTTTTGCCGCCGCTGCAAAGAAAGGCCATCGCCCGCGGCGAGGGATGGTGTTTGCGGCATGGGGCGCGGAAGAATTTGGAATCATCGGAAGCACCGAGTGGTGCGAGGGTCACGCCAGAGAACTTCGTGAAGACGCGGTTCTGTATATCAACCTTGACATGGCGGCCATGGGGGCGGAGCCGGGTCTTGCGGTTTCACCTGGCGCGTCTCGGGTAGCCGTGGAGGCTGCCGCGAAAGTTCCCGCAGCGGCTGATGCTTCGATGACCGTGCATGAAAGGCTGGTGAAGCGGGAGGGTTCGCCACCATTACTCGGCAAAGTCGCAGGCGGCAGCGACCACATTGCGTTTGTGTGCTGGCTTGGAATTCCAAGCATCTCTATTTCGGCGCATGGCGCGCCGGGTACGAGCTACCACAGCAATTACGACACCGTGGGTTGGTATCGCGCCACGGTCGGTGAGGGTTATGAGGGAGCAACCATGGTCACCAAACTTGCTATTGCTGCCGCAGGCCTGGCCGCGCAGTCTCCACTCACTTCGTGGTCGTTGGCCTCGTTTGGAACCATGGGAATTGAAGCCGTTGGTGAATTACTTGGCAAGACGAAAGATCCAGCGATGCGAAATTCGGTGGAATCTCTTCTGCCAGGATTTGTGCAATTGGAAACACGCGGAGCCGTGGTCGACGAATGGATCACCACAACAGACCGCCTTCGGTTTCAGGACGAATATCGCCTTCGCAATGGAGTGAGAAAATTACAGCGAGCGTTTCTTTCGGATGAAGGCCTGCGCGAACGACCATGGTTTCGCAACATGCTGCTGGCCAGCGATCGAGACGATGGCTATGGCGTGACAACGCTGCCCGCTGTTGCCGAAGCGATCGCTGATGGCGACCAGCTTCGTCTTGATGGCGCAGTGTTTGACATGATTGAAGCGCAGCAACGGGCGATTGAAGCAATGGAATTGATTGAAAGGGCGGCCCCCAAATTTTCAGCGGGACAGGCTCCCTAAAGCAGACCCGAGAGTGCCCTAGACTGAGGGCATGGCAACAGCGATTCGGTTCATGATCATGATCGCTCTGGGTCTCTCTCTGTGTGGCGGAGCGCAATCCACAGCGACTGAATCACTGGTGATCGAACCAACGTCGATCGACTTTGGTGCCATTGCTCCGGGTTCGTCGCAGGTGGGCATCTTCACGCTTCATAATCGCTCGGACAAGCCGTTGCAGATTGCGAGCGCCCTTCCCAGTTGCAAGTGCACCACGCTTACCAATCTTACGGGGGTCGAAATTGCTCCAGGCAGTAGTGTGGAATTGAAAGCCACGCTTGAAGCGCCCCGATCGCCCGGGAAAAAGGATGCCAAAGTTTTTGTGACCCTCGCTGGACAGGCCAAGCCCGCGATTGCAAAGATGGAGGGCATGGTGACGATGCCGGTGCAGCCCTCGCCACCGTTTCTTGATGCGCTCAAGGGCAAACGAAACGGCGTCATTGATCTCACCGCAGGTGATGGAAAACCATTTCAGGTGATTGCCGTCGACGGCGCGGCGCCCGTGTTTGCAGATTTTGATCCGTCAAAGGACGCACCAAGGTCTCACTACTTGATTCGATGGGATCTCAGCATGGTGGCCGACGAGCAGTTGCGTCAATGGATGATCGTGCAGACCTCTCGCGAAGATTGTCCGCTGATTCCACTTCGGATTCGAAACGAAGCAACAGGGATTCGATTTGATCCAGAGGCAGACATGCGAGGCTGGTTTCTGCCGGAAAGCATCGTGCTGGCGGGGGTCATGAAGGCTGGCGGTTCTGCGGATCTCTCGGTGACCTATGAATCGAGCGCACCCAAGGGCAAACCCTCGCGACCGCAGTGGAACGAAGTGCAAAGTGTGGTGAGTTCCTCGCCTGATGCGCACGCACAATTGCTTACAACGACCGCGAAGGACTCCTTCACTACGTTGACCATGCGATTCACGCTTTCAACCAAGGCGAGCGGACTGGTGTACGCACCGGTAACCATTCAGACCGCCACCGGAAACGGCCGCTGCTTCGTGGCGGCGTGGGTACAACCGTGACCGGCGTGGCCGTCGATCGTCTTGGCGCGCGAGGAGTGTCCGAGGTATTGGAACAAGCCGCAGTCAGCATGAGGACGGATCCACGGCGAAAGGGTTGCTGCGTTCATCTTCCAGACCACGGGCGACTTCTTGTGACCGGAGATTTGCACGACCATCCGATTCACTTTCAAAAAGTGAAGGAGTATGCAGAGTTAGACAAACCGGACCACCATGTGGTGTTTCACGAACTGATTCATGGCGACACATTGATGCACGGCGTTGACTTGAGTTGGCGCATGCTTGCCAAGGTTGCCATCTTGCGAATGCAGCATCCGGAGGGTGTGCACCCAATGCTGGCAAACCACGAAATTGCTCAAGCATTTGGGCAGCAAGTAAGTAAGGGTGCCGGTGAAAACACGCGATTGTTTGGAGATGGTCTGGAGTGGAGTTTTGGGGATGACGCCGAGATGGTCGATGCCGCGATCGGCGTATTTATTCGCGCCATGCCGCTGGCCATTCGATCCGCCAACGGCGTTTTTTGTTCTCATTCGCTTCCATCACCGCAAACCATGGCGCAGTTTGATCTAGGAATTCTTTCGCGGGACTTGGTGGATGCGGACTTTGAGGCCGTTGTTGGAAGTGCATGGTCGATGACGTGGGGTCGCGGCCAGACCGAAGCGTCGGTCAAGGCTTTGGCCAAAGCGTGGAATGTGAAACTGTTCATTGCGGGGCATAAGCATGTGGAAGATGGGGTGGAGTCACCGTTCCCCGAATTGTTGCTGATCAACTCCGACCATGAACACGGCATGGTTTTGGTGCTCGACCTAAGTGAGACGGCACCCACTGCGAGCGACGCTGTGTCCAGGGCCGTCACGCTGGCTTCCATTGGTGAGTGCGAATCGTGACGGCAAAAGGTGTAATGCTGGCTCTCGAAACCAGTCAGCGCGAACAGAGTGTTGCACTTCGGCTCAGTGAAAATGAAATTCTGGTTGAAAGGGTTGAGACTTCGGATCGAGATCGTGATGACTTGATGCCGGCGATCGATCGGCTTTGTCATCGATCCAAGATTGGGCCAGGCCAGATTGAAGTGGTGGCACTCAATCAGGGCCCCGGCGGATTCACCGGTTTACGAATTGCACATGCAACAGCTCAAGCCATGTCGTTCGCACTGGGGTGCCGTTTGGTTCAGGTGAATGCCGCCGCCGCAGCTGCCGAGGCTTCGCGTTTGGCCGGAACCCTTCCAGTCGATGCAGCATGCTGGGTGGCTCTTGCTTGCAAAGGACTTGAAGCATGGTCGGCCCGTGTCTCAGCTGATCGCGGCGCACCTCCGACGGAGATGCGATCGCGTGAGGCGTGCGAGTGGGAACCGGGTGATGTGCAGTACTTGATTGCCGATCCACACCTTCCGCCGTCTTGGCATGACCGGGCGGTTCACCATCGCATTTCCATTGTTCCGCTTGCTGTGACTGCAGAAGCAGTGGCTCGGATTGCACAGCGGCTGCTTTTGCAGGGCGTGGTGGTGCCGCCTGACGCGGCGTTACCGCTGTATCCGCGAGAAGCTGAAGCCGTGCGACTGTGGCGGCAGCGGAAGGCTGCCTGCACAGACGGAATTCGGCAAAAAACCTAGACCTTCGGTCCATGCACTGCAAAAGTCGTCCGTGTTTTAGGTCGACATGGCAGTGTGCAGGATTCTCCTTTCAACAACCTTGGCCCACAGCAAGCGAAGTCGGCGAGCCATGTCGTGGCGATCGGCGATGCGGCACGGTGGCCGGATTGGCTTGAGACACTCGTTGCCAACGGGTTTCGGGTGGAAGTGTTGCCGGATGCGCATCGCGCGTTTGTGCGTTGCATTGAGCACGTGATTGATCTGGTGATTGTGTCCGCGGAGACGGCAGCGGGCGATTCCGAAACGCTTGAGCGTTTGCGCCGACTCTCACCATGCACCAGCATGCTCTTGATCGGACAAGGATGTGAACGGGGTGCCTCGCGTAAGGCATCCGCTGCGACAACAGCGGATTCCGTTCGCGCCATTTCAGCATCGCTTGGGGCGCCAGCCTTCGCACGAGAGGCCCATGTTGCGGTTCAATTGGCTCGCGTGACACGGGAACGGCGTGAGCGTCTTGAAGTGCTGCGTCGTCTTGTGCATCGTTGCGAAACGGATTATGCGAGCACTAACAATCTTGCCGAACTCATCCATGAACTTCCGCATCACGGACAATCTGCGGCACCCGTCATTGGTTTGGAGATGCTGCAGCGATCCATTACACGAGAACTTGATCCACTCTGTGCTGCTCGCGAAACTGCTGATTTCATTACTCGGTGTCTTCCGGATGCCATGGTTTCCGTTTGGCTTGCCGGGTCGGCCCACGGCGTTGGACTGGCGGCATGCAGCGGCCATACTGGTCACCACGCGGATGCTCTCGTTCGATTGGTTGCTCGTGTGGAGCGAGAGCATCTTCCTGGACTGATGACCAGCGGAAGCATTCTGTCGATCGACGATGCTTCACAATGGGGTAGTGACGATGATGTGTTCGAACTTTCAGGGCGATGGGCCATGCTTGCGGCGTGTCGGAGCGATGGAAACTGCCATGCCGCCATTCTGTTGCTGGGCGCCAAAGGAGCACGCCCGGTGCCCGCACTTGCCGCTTTGGATTCCGTGCGGACCATCCTCGGAAATCATCTTGGATTGATTCAACGCGTTCACCTTCGCGCGATGCCGGATTGGCCACCGAGTTCCTTCGATGGTGATCCAGAGGGTGAAATGGACGATCAATCCGACAGAATTTAATGAGCGAATCGAGCCAGCGGGGTGATTCCACCTACCACTCGATCACCTTGGCGCACCAAAATGTGCGCAGCATCCGCTTCGGCCAGAATGAGTTCGGTGGTCGAACCAAACTTGATCATGCCAAGGCGATCGCCTCGTATTACGCGGTCACCGACACGAGGCAAGCACACAATGCGGCGAGCGATTGCTCCAGAGACTTGCCGTATTCCAAAAAGCCGACCATCCGCCGCGCGAAGTGAAAGAAGCATGCTTTCGTTCACCTGCGCACTCAGTGGATTTCGCACATCCAAATAGCGACCCGGTCGATGCACTTGCGACATGACGTGTCCATCCCAGGGCACTCGATTGATATGCACATCCAACACACTTAGGAAGATGCGAATAACGGTGGCGGGGCCATTCACGCTTTCATGGTGACTGAGATGCGTAATGGCGCTGATGCGACCATCGGCGGGACTCATCATGCAACCATCGTGCGCACGAGGAGGAATTCGTTTGGGATCTCGGAAGAACAGCACGAAGCCAAGCCAAACCATGAACGAAAGAATTCCAGGAATCCACCACCCGGATTCACCGTGGCTGACCAGAGCGATGCACGCAGTGATCACTGGAATGAAAACGAGCGTGGCCGGAATCCACTGATCGGCACCCAGCGGGGAGAGCCACACGTTGCGGGATGGCATTACAGAGTCCAGAAGGCGCCGATGTGAATCACTCGGTCGCCTTGCCGACAAAGAAGCCGATGACACCTGAGACGGCGATGACACCAGCGAGACCGCCGGTAAACATCCACACATCCTGTGCATACATGACTGCGAATTCTGGTGTTGCTCCCAGGTTCTTCATCACCACCATGGCCGCCGCCGCGATAAGAGCAAGGAAACTGGGCAACAACAAACCAATGGCTAAGCCACTCCATGTTCCGGAGTAAACCTCGGCTGTGACTGGAGCGGATGTAAAGATGGGCACGCCTGCGGCCTTTGCGGCCACAGCGACACCAGCCGCGGCTGGCATGCCGGCGCCGCTCTCTCCGCCAGCGGCGGCGCCTTCGCCACCAAAGATTCCACTTGCATTGGCGGGCAATTCTGAATTGTCATCCGACGCGAAAGCCTCGTCCATCAGCGCGGCGCCAATGCTGCTGCTTTCGCTGTCACTCGTGAGATCCATCAAACCGCTGCCGGAACCCGGGCCATCGAGCGTGACGCGATCACTGATCGATGATCCGGCATTGCTGTCTGTATTGCTACCCATCGCCCCAGGTGACTCGAGCGAGAGATCGTCCGTTGCACCAAGGTCGCCGATGGATTGGGGCGCAACTCCGACACTTCCAAGACTGTCTTCCAAATTGTTTGAGCGAGGTGCCTTGGATCCCGCCATACCAATCTCGTCTCCACCGAGGTCGAGTTCAAGAGTCTGCTCGAAAGCAGGAGCTGAACCTTGCTCTGGCGAAGCGTTCACGGCGGAACCTGCGGGAGCGATGGATCCCGAACTTCCAGAGAAGTCAAGACCGAGCGGCTCCTCGTGTTTGTTGGGCGCGGAACCCGATGCCGCCGAAGCAGCCGCCAATCCAGAGGCTTCACTGCCACCAAGGTCAAGATCGAGCTCCAGAGTCGGCTCAGAAGAAATTGCCAAGTCATCGGCAGGAGCGGGAATTGGAGTGGTTTGTAAATCAGAGTCCAGATCAAAGTCCAACTCCAAGGGCGCACTGGCTTCGGATGGAATCGCTTGAAGTCCGATCGGGCTCGACGACTTGCCGCTAGTGGATTGATCCGTTTCGTCCGAATCGGAAAGATCCAATTCGAAACTATCACTGTCGGTTGGTAGATCAGACGCAAGTGAAAGGCTGAGCCCAGCTTCAGAATCGGATGAGATCAAGTCCACTTCGGCGACTTTAAAGATCAAATTATTTGTCGTTGGATCGCGGAATTCGCGAAGCTTTCCAAGTTTGACCAGCGCATCAAGTTCCTGCTGGGATTTTCCCAGTTTCACTGAAGCTTCTTCCTGCGTGTAAAACAGCTTTGCCATGGGTAATTCGAGACGAGGTTCTGTCGGTCCAATCGTAGGGTGCGGTAGGTTACGGCGATCAGGAACGAGCCGCAAGGCAGCGTCCGTACGGGGCGATGAAACGGTTTCATGCAGACCCAAGGGAAACGGGCCTTGTTTCGACGGGCGGACGATCGCCCGACGCCTTGAACGATGGTTTTCCAAAAATGCCCGAGACTTGCCTTGGCGAAAGCGGTCAACGCCCTGGGGGACATTTATGAGCGAGGCGTTGCTTCAACAGACTCAGGTATCACGAGTTGTGGAGCGGTTTGGAGAGTTCAAGCAGCGATTCCCAACGCCGGCGGCCATGGTCAAGGCGGGCGAGCGGTCCGTGCTTCAGGCGTGGAGGGGCATGGGCTACTACCGGAGAGCCCGCTCGCTCTACGCGGCCGCTTGCGTGATCACCAGAATCCATTCGGGGCGTGTACCCAGAACAGTTGTCGAGTTGCTCACGCTACCGGGAGTGGGGCGCTACACGGCTGGCGCGGTGGCCAGTATTGCATTTGAACAGCATGAACCCATCGTGGATGGCAATGTGGCCCGCGTGTTGAGTCGGTTGGCGGATCGTCGCGCCTCTGTTCACGATCGGCTAGGGCAAGCATGGTGCTGGAATCAAGCAACCCATCTTGTCATGCAGGCCAAGAACGCAGGCCGCATGAATGAAGGTCTTATGGAACTTGGTGCAACGGTCTGTACTCCGCATCAGCCGAAGTGCAGTGAGTGCCCCTTGCGAGCCAAGTGCAAGTCCTTTGCGAATCAGTCACAGGATCGTGTTCCACCTCCTAAGCCCGGTCTTAAAAAAACGGCAGTGGTGTTTCATGCTCTTGTGCAAATCAAGAATGGTCGAGTCGGGCTTCAGCAGCGACCGACAGGTTTGTGGAAGGGGCTGCTTGCGCCACCGGTCATTGAGTCAGCGAAGCGGTTGCCATTGAAAGTGATCCAGCACCGAGCCGACCCCGTCAAGGTGAAACTGGAAATTGCATCGTTTGAGTTTCTGACAACCCATCGTCGAGTCCGATTTGTGGTGTATGAGGCCATGTTCCCTTCCACGACACCCATGGAATGGATCAGGCTGAAAGACCTGGGGGATCAGGCGGTGTCTTCGGCAACGATCCAAGTCGTCGATGCAGCCCGTGGACAACATAGGTGCCAAGCAGATAAGTTGCAGACCAAATGAAGTTTGCATTCGTTCTCACATGTCTTGCAGCTTGGTCAGCGATCCACGGTTGCGCGCCAACGCAGATGACGGTCGACAGTAATGTGCGCATGCCCGGTGAAATGGCGTCCACCAACCGACAACTGACATCCGCCGAGCAGGCCCAAGTGATTCAAGTTATGGAGGAGAGCGCGCCGCCAAATTCTGCGGCCACGCGCCGACCACTTGCAAAGGCCGGTGAGTTTGGGCGATGGAGTGATGCATCCAAGGCTGCGACAGCCGCCGCCAAGAGTCGTGAAACGGCGGTGGTGGAGCAAATGAAAGTGGATGGCGGCCTGAAATTCTTGCTGCGAAACATTCGAGATGAGAGTGGAACCATGACCGTCTATGGAAATGAGAAAGATGGCGTAACAGATGTGGTGGTCGTCATGGGGTACTTCGACGAACTCCAATCCGAATCATCGAAACTGCGGGAATCCTTTTGGAAGGAACTCAGCGTCTACGGTGGAATTCTGCGTCCTCAGTGAGTCGCGTATTTGTTGGGCGGACGAGCAGCTTCTGGATGAAGTTTCTCAACCATGCGGGCGATGCGCAAAAGTTTTGCATCAGCCATCGCGGGTGCCTGCAAATGCAATCCAACAGGCAAGTCTGTGCCCTCCACTCCAATGCATCCAAGCGGAACACTGATTCCCGGAATGCCTGCGATGTTGGTGTTGACGGTGTACACATCACAGAGATACATCTGGAGTGGATCCGTCATGCCACCGGCGCGAAATGCAGGAATGGGGCTTGCCGCACCGGCGATGACATCACATTGCGTGAACGCTTTGTCAAACTCCGCTTTGATCAGGCGGCGCACTTTGAGTGCCCGACCGTAATACGCGTCGTAGTAACCAGCACTGAGGACATACGTTCCGAGCATGATGCGGCGTTGCACTTCAGGACCAAAGCCTTCGCCGCGGCTGCGAGCGTAAAGAGCGTCGAGTGTGTCGCCCGCACGAGGTGCCGATCGATGACCATATCGAACGCCGTCAAAGCGAGCAAGATTGGCACTCGCTTCTGCCGGAGCGATGACGTAATAGGTGCTAATGCCGACATCGGTAAGCGGAAGATCAACAGGAACCATCGTTGCACCCGCGGCTTTGAGTCGATCGAAAGCCCTCTGCACAATGGTGTTGACCTGTTCATGGTTGGCTTGACTTGCGTATTGGTGTGGCACGCCAACTCGAAGCCCCTTCATGGAATGTTCAAGTTCGCCAAGCGGATCTTCCACAACGGTGTTAGCACTTGTGCTGTCTCGAACATCCACACCGGCCATTGCCGCGTAGGTCAATGCAGCATCTCGCACACTACGTGTCAGCGGTCCGATTTGATCGAGACTCGACCCAAAGGCAACCAGTCCGTATCGACTCACTCGCCCATAGGTCGGCTTGAAACCAACACATCCGCAAAGGGACGCGGGCTGGCGAATACTTCCGCCGGTGTCGCTGCCAAGGGCCACACCACAAAGACTGGCCGTTGCCGCGACCGCACTGCCGCCGCTGCTGCCACCGGGAACGCGCGACACATCCCACGGATTGTGCACAGGACCCCAGGCGCAATGTTCAGTGCTTGAACCCATTGCAAATTCGTCCATGTTGGTCTTGCCCATGACAATGGCGCCCGCTCTCTGCAATCGTTCGATACAGGTTGCGTCAAAGGGCGATCGGTAGTTCGCCAGCATTTTGCTGGAACAAGTGGTGTGACCCACGCGGGTTGCAATGTTGTCCTTAACCGCAACTGGAACACCAGCGAGTGGACCAGGGTCGCGGCCTGCGGCGATGGCCGCATCCACGGCCTGCGCCTGTGCCATTGCATCTTCTTCCAGGATTTCATGGAAGGCATGAAGTTGTGCGTTGGCTTGGTGAGCTCTTGCAACAAACATGGCCACAACTTCGACTGCTTTCACGGATCGCCCTCGCACCGCATCGCGGATGGCGGTCGCATCTGAAGAAAAATCGATCACGATTCGTCCACCAGAACTTTTGGCACTGCCAGAAAGCGGCCTTCCACGACAGGCGCATTGCGAAGCACGTCCGCAAGTTCAAGGCAGGGTCCAGGTACATCCGCATCCAGCCGGTTGATCTGTGTAAAGGGTGTGGTCATGGGCTGCACCCCAGTGACATCAATGGCCGTCAATTTGGCCACGTGCCCCAGCACGCCCGCCAACTGACCGCGCATGACTTCAAGTTGCTCGTGCGGCACGGAAAGCCGTGCCAAAGTGGCGACATGCGAAACTTCTTCCTTGGTGAGCGCGTGCGATGTGCTCATGCAGCGATCGAGTGTATCGCCGGTGACGCAGCCTTCGCTACGCTGTGCGCTTATGGGCAAGAATCGCCTGAGTGGACCCGTGGTCGGTGTGGATTGCGGTGGCACAAACATTGCAATCGGTGTCGTTGACGAGAAGGGCCGATTGCTTGGTCGGTGTAAACGCAAGACCAAGGCCATGGAGGGTCGCGACAAGGTGATCGAGCGGATCATCGAAGGCATCAGTCGCGCGTGCGATGACGCAAAGATTTCATTCAAGAGCGTTACGGCGGTTGGAGTCGGTGCTCCGAGTGCCGTGGATTGGAAGAACGGTGTTGTGTTACATGCGGGCAATCTTGGGTGGAAGCGTGTCCCGCTTCGGGACATTCTCTCGAAAAAACTCGACCGTCCCGTGGTGGTGGACAATGATGTGAATGTGGCAACATTTGGGGAGAGTCGAGTGGGCGCTGGAAAGGGCCGAGGCGATTTGATCTCCGTGTGGGTTGGCACCGGAATTGGAGGCGGGCTTGTGCTCAACGGTCAGTTGTGGCGAGGCCCGCTTCACACTGCCGGCGAGATTGGGCATGTCATTATGTTTCCGGGTGCGGGCCCCGGTCACAGGAAACTTGAGGAGCACTGCAGTCGCACGGCGATGGTGCGAAGCATGATGCTGCTCCTTGGCCACTATCCCGACACCATGCTGCGAGAATTTCTCAAGCGCAGTGATGACGGCGAAGAGACTTCCATTGGTAGTGGAGTCATCGCTGAATGTATGGAGAAGGGCGATCCACTGGTGACAAGTGTCGTGCACGCGTCGGCGGATCTTCTGGGGCTTGCGATTGCAAACTTTCTGACGGTTCTGAGCGTTCCAACGGTCATCCTGGGGGGCGGCGTGACCGAGGCACTCGGCAAGCCCTGGCTCCATCGAGTGAAAGAGAGTGTGGAACAGCATGTATTCCCCTCAAGCCTGAGAAAATGCGAAGTGCTTCGAAGCGAGCTCGGCGATGACGCCGGTTTGCTTGGAGCGGCCATGCTTGCGCGCGAAGTTGTTGGAAGTGAATGAGCATTGCACCTGCACGGGTCAATGCGGCACAATGAATGCGGAAAGCGGCACAATGAATCGCTCGCAACTGTTGACTTAGGCCCATTTTGCAGGCGGCGCATCCACGCGGCTGACATGCATGCGAACCTTTGGAAGATGGAATTGCAGTAAGCGGGCCAGGTGTGGCAGAAAACCTCGCTCCGTCTGTGAATGGCCCGCCAACACCACATCACAGCCTTGTGCGTGTGCAGCAAGTTGATCGTGGTGGCGAGCCTCTCCAGTAATGAACATGGAACAACCTTGTTCCACAGCCTTTGGAAACATGCTGAATCCCGCGCCAGGAACCACCCCAATCAGGCTGTGCGTTTTCTTTCCAGACCCCTCAACGATCTGCATGGTTCCTTTGGGAATTCTGAGTGCGCGACGAAGGCGAGTGACAATCTCTTGGCGTGCAAGCGGTCGATCAAGGCGCACGATTCGCCCATGCCCCTGATCGGAATCACTGAGTGCTTTCAATTGGTGCAGTTCGACAGGCGGTGTTTCGTATGGATGTGCCTGACGCAATGCACGAATGACCGCAACACTTTCATGCTCACTGCAGACCATTTCCAATCGAACCTCGGGCACGCGTTCCAGCCGTCCGTGCTTTCCAATTGTTGGCTTGGTTCCAGCACCCGCGATAAAAGTTCCAATACCGGCTGACTCAAATCCGCATGCGGTGTAGCCACCAATGTGTCCGGCTCCTGCAGCCACCATGGCGTCTCGAATGACGTGGACTGCGTAGGCGGGAACAAAGGTGACCACCTTGAGGCGCTCGCGTGGGTGATGCTCGGATGCGGGAGTGATCGGCCATCGTTCGCCCCGTCCAATCGCATCGGTCAGCCAATCCGTGACACCACCTTGAACTGCATCAAGGGCCGTGTGCGGACTGAGGAGGGCCATGCGGTGTTCCGCGCACCTCAACAGAAGCGATTCTCGCGATTGCCCCGTTGTTAGGCGGTGAATGGGTTCAAAAATCGGCGGGTGATAGGCAACGATTGCTTGACAGCGCAATCGAATCGCTTCGGAAAGTGTTTGCTCCGTGAGATCGATGCAGAGCAGGGCGCTTCGCAGGGGCCGCGACGCATCGCCAAGAAGAAAGCCGACTCGATCCCATTCAGCGGCGAGGCGGGACGGCGCGACGGCTTCCAATGCCAAGACAAGTTCACCGATCATTGCTCCAGCCTCCTTCAGTGGCCTGATGTGCTCAGTCTCGTTTGCCGCCGAAGATCATGGCCAGTCGGAAAACCATCTTCATGCTCTCCAGATAGATCCAGATCAGACTCACCAAGAGTCCATACGCCAGATACCACTCGCAACTTGCAGGCGCGCCGCCGGAGACCGCTTGATCGACCTGCTGCATGTCGGCGAGCAAAGTGAATGCCGCCACAAGCAAGATCACACCGTTGATGGCAAGGCCGATATACGCGGCGTTACTACCACCAGCCTCGGTGGGTAGTGAAAGAAATGGAACGCTGACGCCGAAGAACGAGAGCACAAATGAGATGAGGTAGGTGGCTGCAATGCCAAGCACGGCAACCCACAGAATAAATGCGCCGCGTTGACTGATACGTACGGCGCCGCTGCGATAGAGAAATAGACACGCACCAGAGACTCCAATGGTGATGACAAAGGCTTGAAGGGCCACGCCGCCTGCAACGCTAATTCCCTGCTTCGCAAGCATGGAATCGAGCACCAAAGCGATGGCACCAAGAAAGAACCCTTGTGTCGCGGCATAGACCGGTGCCAGAAACGCAGCCCATGCGGGTCGACCGTACAAGGCAAAGCCAACGCCAAGAGCTGCAACGAAGGAAACAATGCTGATAAGAGGAAGCAATCCTGGGTTGGCCTGAACAACGGAATTTCCGATGGCTCCAAAGACAACAGCCACGCCGATGCAAAGGCTTGTCTTGTTGACGACGCCACCCACCGTAGCCGTCGCCTGTTCGGCAGAGGCATTGTGGAGGGCGGGCCCGAGGCGACCTTGGGCAAGGACTGGATTGGATGATTCAAGCATTCTCATGGTGAACGATGATAGTCACACCACAGTCGATGCCTATTCAGGGAGTGTGAACTTGACAAATCGTCTCGTGGAATTCATATGTTCTTATGTCGGATGAGCCGATCTAAAGGGATCGGTTTCATGGTCAGGATTGCAGGTTTCGCAGGGGTCAACACCTTGAAGCAAGCTCCGAACGCCGCAAAGCGGCAACCGTCCGAGTCCGGCTCGCACCAGCCGAAAGCCAAGTCGAGCCATCAAGACGACACAGCGCTTCGCAAGCACTTTGTTCTTGACACAAATGTGCTGCTGCACAACCCCAATTCGATTTACAAGTTTGAGGAGCATGAGGTTGTCATTCCGCTGCAGGTGATTGAGGAACTCGATCAGTTCAAGAAGAACAATGACGAGACTGGTCGCAATGCGCGAAGCACCATTCGGGCGCTGGACAAATTGCGAACGATCGGCAGGCTCTTTGAGGGTGTCGTGTGGAACGATCAAGGGGGAGTTATTCGAATCGAGCGATGCAATCGCACCACGCCCTTTGCATTGGACTTGGATCTGGCCGACAACAGGATTTTGGGAGTTGCCCATCGCATGCATGAGCAGGGGATGCGTACGGTTTTTATTAGCAAGGACATCAACGCTCGAGTGAAGTGCGACGCGCTTGGCATTCCCAGTGAGGACTTTGAAGCAGATCGGGTGGATGCCGATTGGCTGTACGCCGGGTATGCCACCATGCGATGCCCGGGCGAGACCATCGACGAGCTGTATCAGGAACGCCAATTAAGTATTGAACAACTCGACGGGCTCATTCTCAATCGCCCCGAGGGGATGGAACTCAAGGCGCACGACCTTGTGGCCAATCAATTCGTCACGCTTCAAGATGATTCTGACGAGAGCCACACCGGACTTGCTCGCGTTTTGGCGGACACGGGGCATCTGATTCCCGTGATCGGATCACGCAAACCTATCTACGGAATCATGGCTCGCAATGTGCAGCAGACCATGGCATTGGATTTGCTTCTGGATGACGAAGTACGGCTTGTGACGCTGATCGGGCTGGCGGGTACTGGGAAAACGCTCATGGCCATCGCAGCCGGTCTGCACAAAGTGTTTCGTGAGGAGCGATTCGACAAGTTGTTGGTGGCGCGACCCATCATGCCGCTCGGTCGTGATATTGGATTTCTTCCAGGCGATAAGGACGAGAAATTGAGCCTGTGGATGCAACCGATCTTTGACAATGTGACCTATCTCTTGAGTACGCGGGGCGGCGGAGGCAGTGACGCGGACAGCAAGACGACTGAACAGCGATTGGATCAATTGGTTGCAGGCGGAAAACTGGTCATGGAGCCGCTGACGTACATTCGCGGTCGCAGCATTCCTCACCAGTTCATGATTGTGGACGAGGCTCAGAATCTTTCGCCCCATGAAGTGAAGACAATTGTGAGTCGAGTTGGTGACGGCACCAAGATCGTGCTTGCAGGGGATATCGGCCAGATCGATAACCCGTATCTGGATGCCGCCAGCAACGGGCTCTCGTATCTGATCGAGCGCATGAAAGGTCAACGCATTGCAGGTCATGTCACATTGAACAAGACTGAACGCAGCGAACTGGCCAGCCTGGCAGCGGACATTTTGTAGCAGCAAACGTTTTGTAGGTTCCGCGCACCGTGAGTCGTCCATGCGGACGCCGCGTGTTACCCGCGAAGACGATGGCGAGCTGGTTCGTCTGTTGAAACAGTGGCACCCGCCGCACTCTGTCCAGTGATGGCGGCATGTTTCTGACGATACTGATTCACCGTGGTCATCAACGTGGCGTGACTCCATGTGAGTGGGCTCACGGAAATCTGCGCTCCCGAATACGGATCGTATTGTTCCGCAAGCACGCCGCTGGGAAGCGCCCGCCAATGAACCCATTCAAGGTAGTCCAGCGCCTCTCGAAGTTCTGGCTCGGTGGCAGCTTTGGCAATAAGCCACTGTGCGTACCACAGCGTGGAAATGATCCATGGATTTCCAGGCACATCATGAAGCGCATGCCGTTCGACCTGGTGATACGGATCTCGTTCATACCGTGCAATGCCGCCAATGTCGGTCTTCACCCAGAGCCGTTCCCGAATCGCCTGCATGTGACTTACCACCCGCGGATCGCTTGCTTCAAGTGCACCAAACGCAAAGAGCGCAAAGGCTGACGCATCAAGGGTGAAGTCCAAGCGGTACGAACCATCTCCATGTGGAATAGCAGTGCGTGCAAAGAGATGCCGTTCGGGATCCCACATGTGTCGCAGCATGGCTCCACGCATGCGCTCTGCCCCCTCGCTAAATTCTGCCGCACGATCCATGGCCCCCATGTCGCTTGCAAAGTTGCCGGCGGCTTGCAGAGCGCCGATGGTGGCGCACACGGTAAATAAGTGCACGCCTCGCCGCTCTTCCCACAAATCCCAACTTGGAAGGGGTAGCCCTGCATGATCGCGGTAATCCAGCATCCAGATAGCGGTGTCGACGACCAGCGGGTTGTAGAGCGTCTTGATGAATTCAACATCGCGGAACGCAAGAAAGTGTTTGCGCAACGCCCAGGTAACGAGTGCCGTCTCATCTTGCTGGATCGGAAGCAGCCTTCCCTTTTCCGTGAGCCAAGGATGCCACGAACTTGCAAGGGTTCCGCTGGGGTTGTACTTGTGCTGAAAATATCCGTCTGGGTGACGCACGCGTTGGCAGAACGTGAAGAAGTTCCGGCTGAGTTCACTTTGGCCCGCAAGCGTGAGCGCATACGAAACCAACGCGCCATCACGCGGCCACATGTACGAATACGTGTCACCGGCGAAGTGCGTGATGTCGTAATCGTTGGCCGCAATAATGGCGCCACCGTTGTCGATTTGTGTGCGCACAATGAGGGAACTGCGGCGATGCATCTCAGCCAGATGATCCGGCAATGGATCGCCAGCGATCGATTCCTTCTGACTCCACAATTTCCAGTAGGACTCAGTTCGGTCCATCATGCGCTGCGGGGTTTTAAGCCGCACCTTGTCATTCAGTTGTGCCACGGCCTCATAGGTCTTGCCCGCAGCGATCCAGTAAGTGCAACTTTCGCTTCCACCTGCCGCAATCGGCAAATGAAATCCAACGGTGCTGTCCACGCTGCCCTGCGCAATTGCATTGCGGCTTAGGAGTCCGTCCTCGGCATCCCGCCACGTTCCCTCAGCGTCACCAATGCGCTTGGCACCTGTGGCCCAACTCCCAATGCCCCAACCGCCCGGGTGCAAACCGTTGAACAGAAAGTAGCAATCATCTTTGTAGTGGACCAGTCCACCGGTACCGGGGTCGTACGCCACGGTATCGCCCACGGGACTTTCGTCGACCGAGAGATCAGCATGAAAGAAAACGCGAACATCGCGGGCGCGACCAAGAATGTCACAAACGGTGACCTTGCGGAAAAACACTGGGCTGAAGTAGTCGACGGCATCATTGCAAACCACTTCAAGACCGAGCCGCTCATGTCGCAGCCGAACCTCGGTCACAAGCGTGTTGCGCTTGTATCGCAGCTCTCTGGTCCATCCAGCGCTGTCGACCCACGCAAATTGTCCATCCACCCAAATCCCGAATCTCTGAAGGTGCCCACAAGTGTGATTTGGCTGCCCGACACGCGGCCAATACAGATCACGAATGCGATACAAGTCATCGAACGCAACCAGCATTTCGCCATTGCCTATGGGAATGTTGCGTGGCATTGGTCGGGGTCTCTTTGAATGACTTAGTCGCCGCGATACCGACCGAACACAAGGCTGGTGTTGTGTCCGCCGAAACCGAAGCTATTGTTGATGGCGAAATCAGTGGGACGCTGTTGCGGAGTATGGGCAACAAAATTGAGATCCATGCCTTCGTCCGGATGATCTAGATTGATGGTGGGCGGAAGCGTGTTGTGCACAATGGACAGAATGGTTGCGACCGACTCAATGCCGCCTGCCGCGCCAAGTGCATGACCCGTGACGCTCTTGGTGCTGCTCATCGCAAGTTTGTATGTGTGAGCACCAAAGAGCCGCTTGACAGCCGCAACTTCGGCTTTGTCGCCGAGCTGGGTACTGGTTCCATGGGCATTGATGTAGGCAATTTGATCGAGGTTGAGTTGAGCATCCTTGAGTGCCATCACCATGCTGCGAAATGCCCCCGCGCCTTCTTGGTCGGGAGCCGCGATGTGAAAAGCATCTCCGCTGCATCCATATCCAAGCAACTCTGCGTAAATGCGAGCGCCCCGTGCGCGGGCGTGCTCCAGTTCTTCAAGGACCACAACCGCCGCGCCTTCCGCAAGAACAAATCCATCACGATCCTTGTCGAAGGGCCGGCTGGCTCGAGTTGGATCGCTATTACGAGTACTGAGTGCTTTCATCGCGCTGAACGCAGACATGGCAACGGGACCAATGGCGGCTTCAGCACCGCCAGCCAGGATGACATCGGCATCACCACGCTGAATCATGTGATACCCAGACCCGATCGAATGGGATCCAGTCGCGCATGCTGTGGCGGTTGCAATGTTTGAACCCTGCAGATTGAACCGAATGCTGACTTGCCCGGCGCACGCGTTGACCATGAGTCGCGGAACGACGAAGGGACTCACCTTGCGTGGTCCGCCTTGCATCAATTTCAGATGGCTGGTTTCGATGGTGTCAATGCCACCAATTCCGCTGCCGATGGCAACGCCGCGCCGTTCAAAATTGCCGGTTGTAAAGTCAATCCCGCAGTCGCGAGCGGCCTCCACGGCGGCGCCGAGCCCATACAGACAGAAGCGGTCCATGCGCTTGGCTTCTCGGCCATCAACGCCCATGTGTTTCTCTGGGTCAAAGCCCTTGATCTCGCCGCCAAACCGCGTGGTCCAATCATCATTCTGCGGAAAGCCAAGAATCGCGGCGATGCCCGATTGGCCCGCAAGCAGATTGCTCCAAAAAGACGGCACATCCAAACCGATATCGGTGACGGCTCCGAGACCCGTCACCACGACGCGGCGAAGCGTGATGGTCCGAAGCATGGGAATGTTGTGCTCGTGGCGATCAGTCCACGATTCACGAGGACTTCGCAGCGAGGCCCTTGGAGATCATTTCAACGGCCTGTCCGACGGTGAGGATCTTTTCAGCTTGGTCATCTGGAATCTGAATATCAAATTCCTCCTCGAGCGCCATCACCATTTCCACGGTGTCGAGGCTGTCGGCATTGAGGTCGTTGGTGAAACTGGTGTCACGAGTGATCGTTTCTTTTTCAACGCTCATCTGCTCGGACACAATCTTGATCACCTTATTTTCAATCTCTGATTCAGTCACTGTCGCTTCTCCTAATGGATGCGGCCCTTGAACAGAGCCTTGGGGCTGCAGGGTATCGCAAGCAGCCAGAAACCGCCATGAGGTGACAGTCGGGGTGAATTACATCGCCATGCCACCGTCCACAACAATCACCTGTCCAGTGACATAGCCGCCGTCTTCGCCAGTCAGCCACCCCACGGCCGCGGCAATGTCCGTTGGGTTGCCAAACCGTTTCAGCGGAATGTTCGGAAGGGCGGTTTCCTTGACTTGTGGTGGAAGCGCGTTCGTCATGTCTGTTTCGATAAAGCCTGGCGCGACCACATTGGCAGTGATGCCTTTGGAACCAAGTTCTCTTGCAATGCTCTTGGTCAATCCGACCAATCCAGCCTTGGCGGACGCATAATTTGCTTGCCCAGCGTTGCCGGTGAGTCCACTCACGCTGCCCATATTCACGATGCGGCCGAAACGGTTTTTCATCATCGGGCGAACAGCTGAACGACATGCCACAAAGGCGCTCGTCAGATTGACTCGGATCACTGATTCAAAGTCTTCTAGGCTCATTCGCATCAACAGGCCATCGTTGGTGATGCCCGCATTGTTCACAAGAATGTCAAGGCGGCCGTATTTTTCTGCGACCTCTTCAACCAGTGCCGTGAGTGCCGTGCTGTCACCAACATCGCAACTGCGGCCTTCCATGCGACCTCCTGAGGTTTGAACCGCGGAGACCACATCAGCCAGCGCCTCAGCAGTTCTGGCAACGCCAACCACCATGCGTCCGTCGCGCGCGAGCCGCTCAGCAATAGCTCGGCCGATTCCACGACTTGCTCCAGTCACGATGGCAACGCGTTGTTCGATAAAGAGGCTCCTTGTGGAATGGTAACGATGTCTCGAAACCTATTGACGTGTACAAAGCGAATCGAGTCGGCCGAGTGAGAAGTTGACCTCGCTGCGATTACGGAGTGGCCGGAGGCGGTGGAGCCGGTGCGGCCGCAGGCGTTTCGCCTTGTACAGAGCGATCCTGTTGTGGAAGGTCCACAACAACATCAGGTTGTTTGGATTTGTCAGCGAGATCCTTCAGAATCTTCAGCCACTGCTGAACGCGAGGTTCGGCCTTGGTTCCCTTGAGTTGTTCCATGACATCCGTTGGACTCGCCATGGCCACAAACTTATTTTGTTCGCCGCCCATTGGGCTTTGAATGCTCCACAGTTGTGCTTCAAAACGATCGCCCACGGTAAAGACGCCAAGTGCAAGAAAGGTGTCGGGCTCCTGACCATTGGTACATCCAACCACGACGCGCGTGACATCCGCATTCACTCGTTTCCACTGGCCGTCTTTCTGCATGGATGCAAGGGTTGTTTGATCGTCGTCAGAAAGCATGGGCTTGAGCGCCTCGGCATTTCCCTTCACCATCGCATCAAAAAACTTCAGCGTTGCTTCAAGCCGCAGCCCGTCGCCAGAAGGGTCGGGCGTCTTTGGCCGCTCGCTCTCATCCATCTTGATGCGCGGATCGATACCGAGTCGTGCGATGACTTCTGAAATCGGCTCCTCGACGGCTTGAGGAGGCGGCGGTGGCGGTGCAGCCTTCGCAACTGCCGCAGGTGGCGGCGCTGATTCTTCTTGGCCGCATGCAGCGAGGCAGAGCGTCAGAATGAGCAATGTGCGAGCGATGGATTCAGACTTTCGCACGGTTGTGTTCCTCGATTGTGTCATGGGTGATCACCTCAGCGGTTCGATCGATGCGGCGCATCAGGCCGCGAAGCACACTGCCCGGAGCCAATTCGTGAAGTGAAGTCTCTGCCCCGTTTCCTTGTGTTGTGCGCCATGCAAGCATGCTCAGGCAACACTTGTCCCAGCGTACAGGTTTCACAATTTGCTCGACCAGCAATGACTTGAGCGTGTGGGAATCATTGGCCGCGTGCTGTTCGCCGGTGACATTGCTCCAGACAGGAGCTGTCAGTGGGCAAAGATCGACATGCTCAAGCGCGCGAGCCATTCCCTCTGCAGCAGACGCCATCAGTGGACTATGAAATGCTCCGGCAACACTCAGGCGGGTGGCTCGAAGGCCCATGGTTCCGGCAAGTGTTACCGCACGATCGCATGCTTCGGCATGGCCACTCAGAACGATTTGGCCGGTGGCATTGAAATTAGCAGTCACCAGAACTTGTCCCTTGGCCGCTGAAGCACACACCTCGTTGGCTTGTGATTCATCGGCGCCAATGAGCGCCACCATGCCGCCCTTGCTTGCGTCGGCGGCTTTCTGCATGAGTCGGCCTCGTGTGCAAACAAGTCGAAGACCCTCTGAAAAACTGAACGCGCCAGCAATCTGAAGGGCGGTGTATTCGCCGAGGGATAATCCAAGTGCTGCAGCCAAAGGGATGCGGCCGCCTCGCTCTTGCATGGCTGCATGGCAGGCAATTCCGCAGGTAAAAAGGGCTGGTTGGCTGACATCGGTTCGATTCAACAGTTCCGTTGGCCCTTGAAAGCACAACGCACTCAGCCGCGTGCCGCCATCAAGTTCGACAATCTCGTCTGCGTTGGCAAAGATCGACGCGGCTGCCGGGCTTTCATCGCGCCACGACTGGCCCATGCCAACGGCTTGGGCACCCTGACCTGGACAGAGGTAAATGTGTTGATGCGTCATGTGCATATTCCTGCCGTTCGTGTCGCGAAATCCAATACCTAAATGTTCCAAACCCCACTGGCCCACGTCATGCCACCACCAAAGGCAACCATCATCATGGGCTTGCCCTGTGGAATTTTTCCCGCCCTCCACAATTGATCGAAGCACAAGCCCACGCTGCCGGCGCTGGAGTTTCCAAATTTGTCGATGTTCACAAATACTTTTTCGCGAGGCAGACCCAATTTCTCAATGGCGCTGTCGATGATTCGGATGTTGCTCTGATGGCAAATAATCTGACTCATGTCGTCAGCGGTCAAGGACGTGGCCTTGAATGAATCCTCGATAATTTGCCGGAAGCGCGTGACCGCAAACTTAAAGACTTCGCGTCCATTCATGCGCAGGCACCCAAGGCGAATTGGATTGTCGCGGTCGGCCTCTGGAACTTCTGCGGCGCGGCGGGGTAGATACAAACCGCTCCAGTCTCGGCCATCGCTTCCTAATTGCTGGTAAATACAGCCTCGATCTGGGTTGTCGTCGGCCACAAGAATGGCCGCGCCCGCTGCATCTCCAAAGAGAATGCTGACCGATCGCTCCTGATAATCGATCACGCTGCTCATGGCATCGCCGCCGCACACGCCAATGCGTCGAAATCGCCCGGATCGAATCAGGGAATCAGCAATGTTCATCGAATACACAAAGCCACTGCACGCGGCCACCACATCAAATGCACCGGCGCCCACGGCACCCACCTCGCCAGCGACTCGACAAGCAACGCTTGGACAATTCATTTCCTGCGTACATGTGCCGACGATGACCAAGTCAAGGTCGGCACCGCTCATATTGGCGGCCGCTAACGCATTCTTCAATGCGTCGCGGTTGAGTGTAAAAGTGCCTTCTTTACTTGGGTCACAAATGCGACGCTCTCGGATGCCCGTGCGCTGCACGATCCATTCGTCGTTGGTGTCGACCATCTTGGAGAGATCGTCATTGGTCAGGCGTCTTTCCGGAACCGCGCTCCCCGTGCCCGCGATCCGGACGCCAACGGCGCCGGGGCGTTGACTCACGCGGGTACCTCAGCATCGACACCGATGGAGCGAAGTTCACCAAGACGCTGGCTGATTTTGGCATTCACGCCGCTCAGAACAAAGAGCCGCATGCGCACGATTGCATTCATCATGGTGCGAGCATGGCTACTGCCATGACTGATCACGCAGACTCCATTGACGCCAAGCAGCGGTGCGCCGCCGAATTCGTGATAATCATGTTTGGCGTAGAGACTCTTGACCACAGGCTCAAGGCGAGCGGCGAGTTCCGGGTCGACTTCAAGGACCTCGCGAGCAAGCGCTCGAAAAATTCCACTCGAAAGTCCCTCAGCCAGTTTGATCATGACATTTCCAACAACGCCATCGGTGATCACAACATCGGCGTCTCCGTTGAAGACACCTCGACCCTCGACAAAGCCCGTGAAGTTGCCACCCTCGGCGCGGCGAAGCAGATCGCGAGCCAGACGCATGTCGTCGGTTCCCTTTTGCTCCTCGCCGCCAACATTCATGATGGCCACTCGCGGATTTGCAATTCCGACAATCGCCCGTGCGTAGGCCTCGCCCATCACGCCGTATTGAGCAAGATGCACTGGCTTTGGCGAAATATTCGCACCCACATCAATCAGCACCACCGGTCCAGCAAAAGTTGGAACGGTGACCGCAATGCCAGGTCGGATGACATTTGGAAGTCGGCGCATGTGCATTTGTGCTGCACCAACCATGGCGCCAGTGTTTCCAGCACTGACAATCGCATCCAGCCGATTCTCTGCCTTGGGGCTTGCGTGACGAGCCATCACAACAATGCTTGAGTCTTTCTTGCTTCGGATCGCATCCACCGGCGAGTCATTCATTCCAATCACCTCAGTGGTGGCAACAATTGAAATGCGTTTGTCCGAAACCCCTCGCTCGCTCAGCGTTTCTTCGATGATGCGGCGATCGCCATAGAGAACCAACTCATCCTCTGGCGGAAGTTTTGGAAGCGCCTGAAGGCAACCCTTCAGGATTTCGTCAGGGGCATTGTCGCCACCCATGACATCCACACCGAGACGCATGGATTACTGTCCCGTAGTGGTGTTCTTCACCTGCAAACCCGGGCGTACGTAGCCGCAGCTCGAGCAGGCGGTGTGCGGTCGCTTGGCACTTCCGCAATTTGGGCAGAGCACAGTATGAACGGCCTTGATCGCTTGATGCGATCGTCGGCGATGGGTTCGACCTGGAGATTGACGGAAGGCTGGTGTCATGGCGTCCTCGTGTGAATTCCGTAGCGGAAATGCCCGCAATCGGAACCCCGCAAGTTAGTCAAACGCGGATTTCTGTCAAGGTGTTCCAAGAATCCGATAACCCAATTTGGGACGCAACCATAGATTTCTCGCCGTTTGAATGCCGCTTTTGGCAACTTCTTACACTCGCAGGCTCCCATGGCAGCCTTTCAACTTTTTACAGATGGAGCCTGTTCCGGCAATCCTGGCCCAGGTGGCTGGGCCTTTATTGTGCGGGGAGATGGATTGCGGCACGATCGCGAGGAGAGTGGTGGAGAATTGGACACCACGAACAATCGAATGGAATTGCTCGCGGTGATTCGGGGGCTGGAGTCCATCTCCGGCGGATCGAGCGTGCGTCTGGTTTCTGATAGCGAGTATGTCATCAAAGGATTGAGTGAATGGCTTGATGGATGGAAAGCGAGGGGCTGGAAAACGGCTGCAAAAAAACCTGTAAAAAACGACGATCTGTGGAGGCGACTCGATGAACTTCGATCGCTGCACCACATTGACCCGCATTGGATTCGCGGCCACGATCAGCACCCGGAAAACACGCGTTGCGATGCCATGGCGGTGGCGGCCATTGACCGCTTGCGGCGGACCGGCTTCGGGCAGCGGGCGTGACCCCCTTGGATTTACAGCAAAAACAGCAGGCCTTTGGTTCATGCCATGGTTTGGAAGTGCTTGCGGAGAAAGGCCGACTTCCGCTAGACTCTCCGATTCGCCTTTCTGAGGCAGAAAACTTTCACAGGAACCAGAATGCCCACGATCAATCAGCTCGTTCGCCACCCACGACGCAACAAGCCTGCCAAGAGCAAGGTGAAAGATCTTGTTCGTTGTCCACAAAAGCGTGGCGTGTGCCTTCAGGTGAAGACCGTCACTCCTAAAAAGCCAAACTCCGCGTTGCGCAAGGTGTGCCGCGTTCGTTTGAGTAACGGCAAGGAAGTCACCGCATATATCGGTGGTGAAGGCCACAACCTTCAGGAGCACAGCATTGTGCTTGTTCGTGGCGGTCGCGTTCGAGATCTACCTGGCGTTCGGTATCACGTGGTTCGCGGAACCTTGGACTGCCTCGGTGTGGATGGTCGCAAGAAGGGCCGTTCGCTTTATGGCGTGAAGAAGAAGGCCGCCGCTGCTGCCAAGAAGAAGTAATCGATTTCATCGGAGTGTTTCACAGTCACATTCACGCGCCACGAGGGCGCCCAACAATTTTCGGCAAGTAATCGCAGGCTTTCGCCTCTGGGCATGTTGCCCGACCTGCGGTGAACGATGGATTCCATTTCGGAATCGCCGAGCCTAGAGAGGAGCCCCACAATGGGCGGACGTATCACGAATAGCGAAAAGCAATTGCAACCGGATCCTCGCTACCAGGATCTCACGGTGGCGAAGTTCATCAACTGTCTGATGTATGACGGCAAGAAGGCCACCGCACAGAAGGTCGTTTACAACGCCTTTGATGCCATTCAAGCAAGGCTTGATAAAGAAAAACTCGAAAACATGCCTCGCACCGCGATGGAAGTTTTCCAAAAGGCTCTTGAGAATGTGCGCCCCATGGTGGAAGTTCGTTCCAAGCGAGTTGGTGGTGCCAACTATCAAGTGCCGATGCAATTGAATCGTCGCCGTCAGCAGAGTCTGACGTTCCGGTGGATTCTTGCAGCAACGCGAGATGAAAAAGGTAAGCCAATGCACGTGAAGCTTGCTGCCGAATTGTTTGGCGCAGCCAAGGGCGAAGGCAAGGCCGTCCAGACACGAGAGAACACTCACCGCATGGCCGATGCCAACAAGGCGTTTGCACACTTTGCGTGGTAAGTGACTCCTAAGAAAGCAGGCACAACGCCCGTCGACCGATGTCGGCGGGCGTTTCTCTTTTTGCCACAACACGGGACAATGGGGCGGTGAGCGAGATGCACCAACGACAGATTCTGCTTGATTGGCTCGGAGTCGAAGGCCAAAGGCGACTTGCTGAATCTCACGCCATGGTGGTTGGATGCGGAGCGATTGGCGGGGTGGTGATTGAGTGGCTCGCACGCGCGGGAGTTGGACAACTCACACTCGTCGACCGCGACATTGTTGAAACAAGCAATCTGCATCGGCAGGTTTTGTTCACGGCACAGGATGCCGCGGATCGTGTGCCAAAAGCCGAAGCCGCTGCACGCCGCGTTCGCAGTCTTGCAACAGGCACGCGTGTTCATGCATGTGTCGAGCATTGCGGTCCGGAGAACGCGGAAGAACTTGCTCGCGGTGTTCATGTGATTGCGGATGGGCTTGACAACATGGAGTCACGCATGGTGCTCAACGATCTAGCGGTGCGAGATCGAATTCCATTTGTGCATGCCGCGGCCGTGGCCATGCAAGGTCGGTCGATGGCGATTGTTCCGGGCTATGCCTGCCTTCGCTGCGCGTTTCCTGAAATGCCAGCACCCGGAGTGCTGCAAACATGCGATACCGCCGGAGTTCTTGGGCCAGTGGTTGGTCTGGCTGGGTCGTTTGCGGCCCTGCAGGTGCTGCGTTTGGCTGCGGGCCGCGAAGACCTGCTTCTGCACGGATTATGGAGTGCGGACCTTGAAACCAATCGAATCACCACTATTTCTGTTCCGCGTGATCCAGCCTGCACGTGCTGCGCGCAAAAGAAATTTGAGTTCCTCAATGCGGCGGTCGAACGAACGGCGCATGTGTGCGGTCGTGGCGCCGTTCAGGTTCTTCCTCCGCACGGGTCTGGCCAATCGGTCAACCTTTCAGGAATTGCAGAGCGGCTAAGTCGGCACGGTCACTTTGATCATCATGGCGATCGATTGCATGGTGAGTTGGTGGATGCGGTGAACGCAGAGGGGCAACCTTATGAGTTGACCGTGTTTGGCGATGGCCGCGTGATTGTCGGGCGATGCACTGACTTAGAGGCCGCGCAAAGTGTGGCGGATCGTTTTGTTGGTGGCTAAGCGAAGGGTGATTACGCCGATTGAGTAGCATTCAGTGATGACAACCACCACGATGCTCGGCCTCGGCTCGATGATTGCCTCAAATTTGCGCATGGCCATGAGTTACGGCGAAAAACTCTGCGCGGACATTCCGGCGGACAAGTTTGGCCACATGCCGATGAAGGGTGTGAATTCTGCGCTGTTCAATATGGGCCATCTGGCGATTTACCCAGAGTTTGTTCTGGGCATGATTGATCGAAAAGATTTGGTGCAAGCGGTCGATCCGACTTGGGAGGCTTTGTTCAAGAACGGGTCACCATGTCTGGAACAGGATGGTCGCTATCCAGAAAAACAGCCGATTATGGAGCGTTTCAAGGCCCGTTATGCCGCCGTTGCAGATGTGTTGCCAAGCGTCTCCGACGATTTGTTCGCCAAACCCAATCCGATGGGTGGTCGAATGACGGAAATCCTTCCGACGATTGGAGCGGCGGTCATGTTTATGTGTGGCAGCCACTTGCAGATGCATTTGGGACAGGTCAGTGCGTGGCGTCGGGTGATTGGATTAGGCAGCGTGATGTAACGCAGTGACGTGGCGGATCGGCTGAACTGTTCCATAAGGGTGCAAGGCATGACCACCAAACACATTCTCGCGTTGGATCAGGGGACAACAAGTTCTCGGGCGATCGTGTTCAACGATCAGGGTGTGATCTGCGGAGAGGCCCATAAGGAATTTCGTCAGCACTTTCCACAGTCAGGCTGGGTGGAGCACGACGCGATGGAAATTTTGGAGACGCAATTAGAGACGGCTCGGCAAGCGATGAAGAATGCTCGAATTGAGGCAAGGCACGTTGTCGCAATCGGCGTGACCAATCAGCGTGAGACGACGGTGGTATGGGATCGGGCCACAGGCAGGCCAATTGCACGGGCGATTGTGTGGCAGGATCGTCGGACCGCAGCGACGACCGATCAAATGAAACGAGATGGCATGGAAGCACATGTTTCACGCTTGACCGGGCTGGTGCTTGACCCATATTTCAGCGCCACCAAGATCGCGTGGATTCTGGATCACACTCCGGGTGCACGCACGCGAGCCGCAAAGGGGGAACTTGCTGCGGGAACGATCGACACGTGGTTGCTGTGGAACCTGACCGGCGGAACTGTGCACGCAACGGATGTGACCAATGCCAGTCGAACCCTGCTCATGAACTTGGACACTCTTGATTGGGATTCTGAATTGCTCAAACTCTTTCATGTTCCTCGCGAAGTGTTGCCGGTGATTCGACCTTGCGACGCGGAATTTGGGGTGGTTGCGGCTGCCGTGTTTGGCGCACAGATTCCCATTCGTGCGTTGATCGGCGATCAACAATCCGCGCTCTTTGGACAATTGTGCACCCGCCAAGGGATGGCAAAAAACACCTTTGGAACAGGCTGTTTCATGTTGATGCAAGTCGGTGAAACCGTGGCGCGAAGTGAGCATCGCTTGCTTGGCACAGTTGCGTGGCAGCGTGCTGGTGAACGCGCGAAGTATGCAATCGAAGGGGGCGTGTTTGCGGGTGGATGTGCGATTCAATGGCTGCGAGATGGACTTGGAATTATCAAGAGTGCGGCAGATGTCAACGGTCTTGCCGGCAGTGTTCCCGATTCAGGGGGCGTGGTCATGGTGCCTGCCTTCACGGGGCTTGGGGCACCCTATTGGGATCCATCCGCTCGCGGAACGATCATTGGTGTGTCGCGAGGAACCACAGCCGCACACATTGCGCGCGCCACACTCGAGGGAATCGCCCACCAAGTGGCCGATCTCATGGATGCGGTGACTTCGGATGCGGGGAAGGCCCTAGACATTGTGCGCGTGGATGGAGGCGCATCGGCCAGCGATCTGTTGATGCAATTACAAGCCGACTTACTTGGCGTACCGGTGGAGCGCCCACGAGTTGTGGAGACCACAGCACAGGGTGCTGCATTTATGGCGGGCCTAGCGGCTGGTGTGTGGCGAGATCAATCGCAGGTGGACAAGATTCGTGAGGTCGATCGCACGTTCGCTCCGCAGTGGAGTGAAGATCGACGCATGGCTTCACGCACACAATGGCGACGAGCCGTTGAGCGATCGCTGAAGTGGGATGACGGAGCGGCCGCAAGCAAATGAAACTCAGTCACAAAGCTCTTGATCTGTTGAAGCAAGCAAAGCGAGAGGGCGACGCAAAGCGAAATACTCAGCTTGCACAGTTGCAGAATTGCACGCTGGATGTTCTTGTCATCGGCGGTGGTGCCACGGGGCTTGGTGTGGCCGTGGACGCTGCAAGTCGTGGATATCGAACAGCCATTGTGGAACAGCATGACTGGGCCAAGTGCACCAGCAGCCGCAGCACCAAGTTGGTGCATGGCGGTGTGCGTTATCTAGAACAGATGGACTTTGGATTGGTGAAGGAGGCGCTGCGTGAGCGAGGGCTGCTGCATCAGAATGCGCCGCACCTTGTCCATCCGCTGCCATTTGTGGTTCCGAGTTTCAAGTGGTGGGAGGGCCCCTTCTATGGCGCGGGGCTGAAGTTGTACGACGCGTTGGCGGGCAAGTTGAATCTGACCCCAAGCCGCATGCTGAATCGTGAAGAAGTAATCGCCCGTATTCCTAATGTGCATCGCGAAGGTTTGAGCGGTGGAGTCGAGTATTTCGATGGCCAATTTGATGACTCTCGACTTGCGATCAGTTTGCTTCAAACGGCACTCGCGCATGGCGCTGTAGCGGTGAACGCCATCCAAGTGACGAGCCTTGTTCGACAGGGCGGAAAGGTGCGAGGCGCAACCGTGCGTTGCACAGAGAGTGATCAAGCATGGTCAATTCATGCGCCGGTGGTGGTGAACTGCACCGGGATCTTTGCTGATTCGATCCGTGCAATGGAGTCGGCATCGATCACGCCCATGATCGAGCCTGCACAGGGTGTGCATGTGGTCCTTGATCGAAGTTTTCAACCAGGTGAAACAGCCATCATGGTTCCGCACACCGACGATGGTCGCGTTCTCTTTGTCATTCCATGGCATGGTCACACGCTTGTTGGCACAACCGATACACCTATGCCGAAGGCTGAAGTGGATCCCCAGCCCACCGAGGAGGAAATCGGATTCATTTTGAAAAACGCGGGGCGGTATCTGCAGCGCGTTCCGCAACGCAGCGATGTGCTTGCTGCATTTGCTGGAATGCGGCCGCTGGTGCATGAAGGCGGCAGCGATGGAACGGCCAGCAAGAAAGTGAGCCGAGAGCATGTGGTGCATGTCAGCGAGGGTGGACTCGTCAGCGTGATGGGCGGAAAGTGGACCACTTATCGCAAGATGGCAGAGGATGGAGTGGACAAGGCCGCGGCGGTGGGTGGATTGCCATCCAAGCCATGTGTCACGGTGAACATGCGAGTACACGGCGCGTTGGAGCGAAGCAGTGTTTCGTGGCCCGCCGAAGAGTGGCTGCAGGTGTACGGAACAGATGCCGTCATGCTGAAGCAACTTATGCAGAGGGAACCGGATCTCGCGGCGCCGCTGCATCCGGAACTTCCGTACACACTTGCCGCGCTTGTATGGGGATTGCAATGTGAGCAGGCTCGCACGCTTGAGGACTTGCTCTATCGTCGCACGCGTGCAGGGCTGTTGAACATTAAGGCATGCAATGCATGCGAGCGCGACTTGGCCGAAGTGTTTGAACAGTGATCCAGACTCAGACTTCGCTGGCAGGCGATTGCAGAGTGGATTCAATCTGCTTCATGTCAGGCAGTTGCTTGCCCTTGGAGTCCACGCCAAGTTCGACAAGCCGTTCAGCACTCGGGCGAACACTTCTCTGGTAGCTGCCCTCTAGGCTGTTAAAGGCTTTGTTCGCGGCTTCGAGGCCGCTGCCAATCTTGGCATAGTGCCCCATCAGCACCGTAATTCGCCCATAGAGATTGCTGGCCTCGTCTGCAATTTTCCTTGAATTCTCCGACTGTTCATGCTGAAGCCAGAACACACTCACGCAGCGAAGCAGGGCAATGAGGGAAGCCGGAGTTGCAAGCATGATCCGCTGCTGCGCCGCCCATTGGATGAGATTGGGATCGGCTTCAAGCGCGGCACTGAAAATACTTTCTGCGGGAACAAACATCACGACATAATCAAGGGCATTGTCCCAGCTTGATTGGTAATCGCGACGTGCGAGATCTCGGATGGTTGTCCGCATTCGATCGGCGTGAGCTTCCAGGATTGCGGCTCGATCTTGCTCCGTTGCCGCCTGTAATTGATCCACCACCGTAAAGTCCGGAGCCTTGGAGTCCACAATGATCTTGTGGTCGCCGGGCAGGTTGACGATCATGTCGGGTCGAGAATCAGCCTGCTGAGACTGCTCAAGAAAGTCGCAATGAACACTCATGCCGGCCGCCTCCACGAGTCGTCGAAGTGTTTCTTCACCCCATCGCCCGCGTGCCTGACTCGATGAGAGCACCATTCGAAAGCGACTCGTTTCATCTGCAAGCGTTTGGCTGCGTTGACCAAGGGCTTCAAGCTGGCTCCTGACTTCACCGATCGCTTTGTTGTGCTCCGAGTCGCTCTGCTGGAGTCGAGCCTGATACATCTTTAATTGCTCGGCCAGCGGTTTCAGCATGCCGGCGATCGACTCCTGTCGCTTGTCAAGATCTCCGGTGGCTTGACTCTGCAGCAACTTCACACGCAATTCTTGTTCGACACTGTCTTCAGGCGATCTATTGCGAGAGGACGCAAGAATCCATCCGACCACAACACCGACAAGAGTTCCGATGATTGTCAGAATGGCCGTGGTCATCATGGTGATCTCCGAAGCATTCGGTTGGAGGATAAGAGTTTCATCGCGTCAAGAAAACGTTGGTTCGGCTCCGGCAGCACTGGTGGAATGACGAAACGCTAGCCTGAACTCCAAATGCCGATCGCTGCCGCCACTTCCGTTGAGCGAATTCTTGCTGCAATGTGGCGGCGGCCGTGGTTTTGGGGATGGCTGATGGCCTGTGCCGTGCTTGTGCCGCTCTTGTCCTTTCGATCGCAATCAGAATTGATGGGTTGCTATCTGCCAGCGATGCACCGGGTCGTTGAGGGACTCCCTCTGCCTGGTGCCGAGTGGTGGGTATATCCACCACTCTTCACCACCCCAGTGATTCCGCTGGTATGGCTACCGATCGCCGCGGCTCGAATGGCGTGGTGCATCATGCTGGTCACGGCTGCAGTGCTTTCCGCGCGATGCATTTGGAAGACGCTCATGCTTGACGAAAGTTTTCGCAGAGCCGTCAAGACACCGTGGATGTTCTTCTTGTTTGTCGGCGTGTTAGCGGTGTCGTCGGCTGGGCACACTATTGTTCCGCTGGGGTATCAGGCGCATGATGTCTTGGTGTGCATGTTGATTGCCATGGGGGCGTGGTTCACGGCCCGCGGCTTTGCGATCACATCAGATCGCCCACGACGAACGAGTGAAACTTGCGCAGGCATGGCGTTCGGCCTCGCTGCGTCGTGCAAGGTCATGCCCATTCTGTTCTTGCCGGTCCTCGTGGCGCAACGACGATGGCGTGCTGCACTCGCTATGTGCGTGACCGGATTACTGGCGGCCGTCTGCTTTGACCTTGTCGCACTTGCGTGCACCGGCAAAGCTCATTTCATTGCATGGGTTCAACTTGCAGCCGGTGGCGGTGACCTTTTGGCAGCGGGTGGGGGCCGGTGGGATCCGTGGAACCCGTTGAACCAAAGCGGAACCGGAATCCTGAATCGCCTCATGATTCCAACACCGACGGATCGCGGTCTTGATCATGAATGCATGATTGTGCAAGTCAGTGATGGCGGACGCCGCATGGTTCTGGGCGTGTGGAGCCTGCTGCTCGTTTCATCTCTTCTCTTGGTTGCGTGGAAGACATCGCTCGCCGTGCGAACTCGCCTGCAACGAGATGGATGCTCGGCACCACTTCATGCCCTAGCCCTGTGCGGGGCCACTGCGTGTGCCTATGTTCTGATCGCACCGCATTCAAGCAACTATCACTTTGCGCCTCTCGCACTCGCTTCTGCAGCCATGCTCGGATTCATGGTGACTCGGGGCGTGGATGGCTGGATGGCACTGTGTCTGGCAGTCATGGTTGGCATCGAACTCATTCCAGGTCGTGATGTCCTTGGTGGAAGACTTGCGGATATCAAACTTGCGTACGGATCGGTAGGTCTATGTGCCTTCTTTGGAATGCTTGGAGCGCTTCGGGTCATGATTCGGAGCGCTCGCACGACATGACCGGTGCGCCGCGACAGATCGTGGAAGCGATCGATGTGTGTTACATGGGGCTAAAGGGTGCCGCCTACGCGTTCCTGATTCATGGACTGGATGGAAATGTTCTTGTCGAAACAGGCCCCGCCGCCACACAGAAAATTTTGATGGCTGGTCTGGTGCAACATGGCGTCGTTGCACAAGACATTCGACATGTTCTCTTAACGCACATTCATCTAGATCATGCAGGGGCGGCGGGGCACTTTGCAAAGCTTGGTGCGGAAATCCATGTGCATCCGTTTGGCGACCGACACCTTGTTGATCCCACAAAGCTCATTTCAAGCAGCCGCCGTGTGCATGCGGAATTGTTCGAGCGATTCTATGGAGAACCGCTACCGATTCCGCAAGCACAGATCGACGCGATGGATGACGGTTCCGAACGAATCCTGTGTGGATTGAAATTTCGGGCTCTTCACACACCCGGGCACGCGCGGCACCACATTGTGTGGCTGCTGGATCATGCGGGTGATCGCCACGCATTCATGGGAGATCTTGGCGGAATTCTGATTCCAGATTCAGAGTGTATTGCCATACCGATGCCGCCCCCGGAATTTGATCCGCACGCGTGGATTCACAGCCTGCGCCGCGTGATCGCTGAATCTCCAACGTATGTGTGGCTCACTCATGGAGCATGCGTTGCAACGAACCAAGTTTCCTCGCGAGCATTTCTTCAGCGAGCGATGGATCGTGTGGAGCAGGAAACGACGTGGCTGCGTGAACTCACTGCGTCACAGCATGACGAGGCACACACCCTTGCCGCTTACCAGAGCCTCGTACTGTCCGTTGCCGCGTCAGCGGGTGTGCGACCCCAGCAACAGAAGGCCTTCCTTGACGAAGCCTTTTTCCGAATGAATCTCTCAGGCGCCCGGCGAGCCTTCGGAATGTCGCCACCTACGAACAAGCTTTAGCGCTTCGTTACATCCACAATTCGCGAGCCTCCGGTGTTGCCAATGAGCCTGCTCTTCAAAATCTTTGGAACGCCTTGCTCAAAGTGCATATACAGCACCACCAGTCTGCCGCTGCCTCCGCGACTCACCAGCAAATCGTCGCAGCCATTGTTATCCCAATCGCGAACCGCTTCCACCTTCCACGCGCTGCCGTCGATGCCGGTATCGCGCGCCTGAATGAGGTCTCCGTGGATGTCAAGCCTCCAAATGGAAAGTTCATCTGTGCCAGGATTTCGGCAGACCATATCCAGATTTCCGTCGCCGTCCACATCACCTGTGCCTTCGATCGCCGTGTCGGCATCTGGAGAAGGTGCCTCGGCTGAAGTAATCGCACCCGTCACTGGATTGCGCGAAACGCGACGAACATTTCCATTTACGCTGTTGCGGATCAGAATGCCACCATCAAGGTGATGAGGTACGGCATGCCATTCGAGGCTGGGAAGTGGAACAACGAACTCAGTTGTTGGAACGCCGTCCCGCATTCGCAGCACGTTCAGCGATGTTGTGGCGGCGTCGCGTGTCACGACATCGTCCACTCCATCACCATCGAAATCCACGCTGGCAACAATGGTCTCCGCAGGACCGAGGACTCGCAGCGTGTTCTTGGATAAGAATGTTGTTCCATCTCGCACCCATGTCCGAACATTTTTCGTATCGTCTTGCCAAATAAAGTCGCCGCTTGCATCCCCGTTGACATCGCCCGTTGCTCGCAGACTCCATGTGCTTGGATAGGTCGCAAGCACTTCCACCTCCGGTCCTGCAAATCGCTGCACCCCATCCGTTAGCAGACCAACGACAGAAAGTTGCGAACCATGATCCAAAATGATGGTGTCGGTGACCTGACCAAAGCTTGCAGGCAACGCGGGAAGTGGTTGAAGCGGACGCGGCCGTCCGCCAGAACCAATGGAAGTTGATGGATCCGACCCTGCACCATCTGAACCAGAATCATCACCTCCCGAATCGCCGCCGCTGGAACTTCCGCCAGATCCGCCTGTGCCACTTGATTCGGAGGAGGATGATCCACCTGCAGACCCGGCGGAACTTCCTCCGGCTGATGGTAGGAATTGCATCGGAAAGACTCCGCCGATTGAACCGCGAGGCAATTCGCTGGAAAGTGCCACAAGGAGTCCATCGCGACTTGCAGACATTGTCTTTCCGGAGAATTGTCCCTGAATCGCAAGCGGCGACCACAGATCCGTGGAGGCGCCGGTCCATCCTTCAGCGGTCAGCGAAAATGCAAATGCCGCGCCAGAGTCTTTCATCGCAGCGTCGTAGCCCGGCGCACTAATTGCGATCAACGGGAGGCCATCCGGTCCAGTGACTGCCGCTGCCATGGCGTATCCAAAATTTTCTCCGGTCTGCGGTGAGGCAAGTGTCAGAAGAGTCACTTGTTTCCATTCAGAAGTCTGCCACTGAAATACGGTCGCCGCGCCGGCCTTTGTCGCACCCGCCTCGCTGATTCGATTGGGGCTCCCCACGCCAATAAATGTTCCGCCGCTGCAAACGGAACTGCCAAAGCCATCGCTCGCAACGCTGTTGGAGTCCTGCAACTCTGTCTTGTAGGCCCACACTCCGCTCTCTCGCTGAAAAACCATGGCGCGTCGGCGTCGGGAAATACCTGCGACAAGTGTGCCGTTACAAACGGAAACATTGGTTCCCAGTTGATCGCCCGTTGCACCAACCGCCGCTTGCAATTTTGCCACCTGAGTCCACGCAGTCCCGTCGAATTCAAACATGTACACAGCGCCCTTGCTGGTGGTTCCATCGTTCGGCCGTCCGATGGCAATGACAGGTGGCAGACCAGTTGGTGTGTCAAGGCTCACGCTCCACCCGAAGAGCGCGGGCTTAGAGGGTTGCGGATCGGATGGATCGAGAGTTGCAACAAGAGTCCAGTTATCGTTTCCGCCGCGGGTGTAGACAAATGCTCGACCGGCAAAGGATGACGACCCCCACGAACCAACCGCCAGCGTGTCCCCTCGTAGCGAAACCGCATTTCCGAAGGCTTGGAAGATCAGCGGATTTTCTTGAAAGAGAGATTGCTTGTAGACCCAGGTTCCGTCCGTGTTCTTGAAAAGGTGAACGGCTCCCGTTGCGCGTGCAATGCCAACCGTACTTTCGCTTGCTCCGACGGCCATCCAGTCGCCATCAATCGACGCACTGCAGCCGAATTTTTCATTCAAGAGGGCAGGAGTCGCATTCACTTTTCCCATCGCACTCCACCCGGCGTGCGATGAAAGCGAAAGTCCAAGGCTCAGAATGCCTCCAACAAGGAGTCGCCACGGATGTTGCTGCCTAGACATCATGAGCATCATGCAAGGTCTTTGAACCGGTTGCCCAACATTCTTGTTGGATTCCTCGGGTATATTTTTGGTTCTGGTCGAATGCAGTCGACGCATCGCTCTTGCTTCCTGGCCAAGGTGGTTGCTGAGGCAATATCGGACCTCTTTGGCAAAAACCTGCATCCAATTCCCCTTGATCAAATAACCCTCTTTCATGATCGTTGAAAAAACCATGACTCGAATCCTTGTTTCTTCGTTGGCCCCTTGGCTTCTTTGCACGGCGGCCTTGGCGCAAAATCCTCCTGCGGCTGATTCAACTCGGCCGGCACAGGGTGACGCGCAGACGGGCCGACGGGGTGGCGGTCAGGATGGTGGTGCAGATGGACAGGGCCGGGGTGGAGGCGGTGGCGGAAATCGAATGTTTGGTCCGATGGGCCGTTCGCTTGATTCTGTGACAGAGTTGCGAGAGCAGTTCCAGCCCTATGTGTTGCGTCGAGATGTGCCGCTCTTTCGAGATGAACTCCACCTGAGTGAAGGTCAGACAGCGATCACTGAAACATTGGTGCATGATTACGAAACGGTCTTCACTGAAGCAAGCGACGCGGCACAGGCACAACAGCGTGAAATGATGCGGCAAATGTTTCAGGGTTTCATGGGCGGCGGGAATCGCGAAAAGTTTCAAGAGTCGTTCCAGAAGATTCAGGCTGATCTTGAACAAATGGCAGTTGAAGCGGGGGGAGAACTTCCGCCGGAAATGCGCAGGCAATATTTCCGTGAACAGATGCAGAAAGTCTCTGAGACACTTCAGAAGGAGCGTGAGGCAAGCGGAGCGGTCGATGAATCGCGTCGTCTTGCAACGGAAATGTCTCAGGCCGCAGAGAAATGGAGAAAGCTCCGCACGCAAATGGAAATCCAACTTCTTGATGGGATTCGGGGCACGCTGACTGTGGAGCAGGTGGAGCGTTGGGCAGCTTTCGAACGATTCCTTCGGCGCGAGAAGTCGCTTTCGCGAGGTCGACTGAGTGGCGAGAGCGTAAATCTGTTCTCCGTCATTGATGAGGCAGGTATTTCCAAGGAGAGCCTTGCCAAGTTGCTCACGATTCTTGACGAATATGAGATTCGCCTCGATGAGGCCTTGAAGCATCGCAATGAATATCTCGGGCAGAATGAAAGCAAGGCATTAAAGGCCATTCAGGAGAGCGATGCCAAGTCGATGGAACAACTTGCGGATCGAATGATTGATCTGCGAAACACGGTTCGGAACACCAATGACCAGTTTCGGGCAGCCATCGCGGCCGCGCTTCCGCCGGACGAGGGGCAGCGAGTTGAGAAGGCGGCGCTGGCATCCGCATTTGGAAGGGTGTATCGGCCGACACAAGCTGAACGGTCGATCAAGGGCGCGTTGGAGATGGAAGATCTCACACCCGATGTTCGAAAGGCGGTCGAAGAATTGTCATTGCTCTATGGCAATGAAATTGATGTCATGAATCAGCGCATCGCGCAAACAATGCGCAAGAGTGAGCCCGAGCGATTGAAACAGGATGCCATTCGAGCGAGCGGACTTCTGAACGGCGGCTCCCGGTTCTTCGATGGCGGAGAAGAGGATCCGACGGATTCGCTCTTTGCGAAGCGCGGAGAAGTTTCTGAGAATTACATTCGTCGACTTTCGGCGCTACTCACTCCAGAGCAGGTGGCCAAACTTCCCAAGGCAAGTAGTCGCGATGGTGGGCGCAGAAACGGACCATTTGGAACTTGGACAATTGCCGACATGCCGCAAGAGTCCAAGGCCGCTGCGAAGGCTGCTGACAAGGATGGAAATGGCGTGATTGAAGGCGATGAACGCCGTGAATTGATGCGAGGCATGGGCGGACCTGACTTTGGGAATCAGGGAGGCGGTCGGAATCGTGAATCAAACGGTGGAGATCAGGGCGGCGCAGGTGGTCGGCCGCCAGCGACCGATGGTTGATTCCGCCTAAGGGTGCGGAGCGAGAATTCGGTCTTGATTGAGCCACGGCTCGGTACGATTTCGCCATGAAACGAACGACTCATCGGAGAAATCCTGCCGCACATCACGGTTCGGATGTGTTGTTTCGTCGCCCCATTTCTCGCCGCGAATTCCTACGAATCTCCGCCGCATGTACGGCGCTGCCGCTGATGTCGTGTGGACACATGTTGCGAGGCCCCGGTCCGAACGAGCGATTGCAACTTGCCAAGATCGCAGTCGGAGGAATGGGCGAATCGGACTTGCAAGAACTTTCGGGCCATCCGGGTGTCACTTTTATTGGCTTGTGTGATGTGGATGCTCGTGGCAAGGAGAAGTTGGCTGGTAAGTATCCGAATGCGACATGGTTTTCAGACTGGCGAGAGATGCTTGCCAAACTGGGTGATCGAATTGACGGCGTGTCCATTTCCACGCCCGATCACATGCACGCACCGATTGCAATGACCGCGATGCAGATGGGCAAGCACGTGTATTGCCAGAAACCTCTCGGGCACTCGGCCTTGGAGAATCGTCGTCTTGCGGAATTTGCCAAGGCGCATCCAAAATTGGTCACGCAGATGGGTACTCAGCGATCGGCGGCGATTGGTCGCAGGCAGCAGTTGCAACTTCTCCGCGAGGGAGCGGTTGGAAAGTTTCGTGAAATTCATGCATGGAGTGATCGGCCAGCCGGATGGTGGCCGCAGGGTGAGAAACGTCCGCCAGGAAGTGAAACGCCGCCAGCGTGGTTGTCCTGGGATTTGTTCTTGGGTGTGGCGCCGGAGCGTCCATACCTTTCCAATCGATATACGCCGTTTAATTGGCGAGGGACCTACGACTTTGGGTGTGGAGCCCTTGGCGATATGGGTTGCCACATCATGGACTATCCATTCCTTGCAGCCAAGTTGGGCTATCCAGTGTCGGTGCGGTGCGATGCAACGGATGCCACGGATGACGAGTATCCAACGAAGGAGACCATTACGCTTCAATATGAATCCACCGACATGACGGTTCCGGGTGGAATCAAAGTGGTGTGGTATGACGGCGGGCTCCGTCCCAAGAATTCAAGCCTTGGCATTCCAGATGATGTGGATGTGCGCGGCAATGCAATCGTTGTCGTTGGTGAGAAGGGGTCCATGCTGTGTCCACTGGATCCCGAGCGGGACAAGTCGGGTGCGATTGTGTTGACAGACGAGCCTCAAGTTTGGAATACGGAGAAGGGGAAGCTGGGGCTCAAGCTTCCGGCACTTGAAAGGCGCAATCATTGGCACCACTGGGTTGACGGATGCTTTGGAAAATCTGTACCCGAAGCCAACTTTGCATTTGCCGGTTTGTTGTGCGAGAGTCTGAGTGTTGGTGCGGCGGCCAGTCGATTTGCGAATCGAGATCTGAAGTACGACGCGGCAGCGATAGCATTTTCGAATGAGCCTGCTGCAACATCGATTCTGCAAAAGCCTTATCGAGCCGGTTGGAAAGTGGAGGGGTTGTAGAGAGGTGACGGGGGTGACTGGTAACTAGGGACGGGGGTGACTGGTAACTAGGGACGGGGGTACTTATTGGACATGGCTTTGCCATGTCCAATAAGTACCCCCGTCCCTAGTTACCAGTCACCCCCGTCCCTCGTTATCTCTCCCGCACAACTTCCGGCAGCACGCACACAAGACCAACAAGCGGGCTCTTCTCGTCACTCTGAATCTGCATCAGCACGATCGGAGTTGGTTGGTAGTAACGAAACCAGCCACCCGCAAAGGGTGCCTCGCCGCGTTCATCCCAAAACTGGTCGAGCGCAACTTCAACAGTTTGCCCGCTAGGGAGTGCCTGAACATGGGTGACATACCGCTGATTGAGCCACAAATCGAAGTTGGAATAACTAGTCGCCGTTGCATTCACTAAGCGAACACTCTTTGGACCTGGAATGACCTGCACTTGCGCAACCGATCCTTGAGCGAGTTCATGTGGATACGGACGCGTGGCTTTTGCGGGTTCATACGCAACCGTTCGGCACGCTCCGATGAGCCCGACGCACACGATCAAAATTGCGCGAAGATTGCACATGTTTGAGTGAGGATAGCCAGCTGCGCTATCCTTGCAGACTATGAGTGTGGAGCTCAATCCTGCACCGCCGATCCAGCGACAACTGTCCGCTGCTCCATGTGACATTGCGCGTCGCACCCAAGTCGATGCACGCATTCCAGCCTTGGTGCCTGGCTTTGACGCACCATTCTTTCAGGCTGGTCTGGCGGGGTATAGCGATGGAGCGATGCGCCTTGTGGCCCGAACGCACGGAGCACCGTTTTGCATTACCGAAGCACTCCTCGATCGCACCTTGCTGCTCGGCGGAAAGGGTCGTCGCAAGGAAGATCCGGATCTGATCGCCAGTGAAGTTGGTCTTGGCGATGTTGACGACAATAAGGTGGCGAGTCTTGATGACCACCCCGTTGCCGGTCAAGTGATGGGCACACATCCCGACCAGATGGCAGCCGCTGCACTGTTGCTGGTGAAGATGGGCTATGACGTTGTGGATGTGAACTTGGCATGTCCAGTGAAAAAAATTCGTTGCAGCAGTCGGGGCGGCCACTTTCTTCGGGAGCCTCAGCAGGCCATCGAAGTGCTGAAAGCTGTGAGACAAGCGGTGCCGCCCACAATTCCCTGCACCGTCAAACTTCGTCGAAGTTGGGACGACGCGCCAGAGATGGCACACGCATTTGAATGCATCTTTGATAAGGCATATGAAATTGGATACGCCTGGGCCACGGTGCATGGGCGAACTGTGGTTCAGAAATACGAGGGCTATGCCAAGTGGGAAGTGCTACGCGACCTTGTCCGCCGGCGCAGCGATCGATTGGTATTCGGCAGTGGTGACATTTGGTGTGCTAACGATATTTTCGCCATGCTGGATTTTTGTGGCGTGCATGCAGTCAGTGTGGCGCGTGGTTGTATTGGAAATCCATGGATCTTTCGAGAAGCGCGTGACATGATGGCCGGTCATGCTCCCCGCAAACCAACTCTTTCCGAACAACGCCAGGCTCTCCTTGCACATTGCAGCTTTGCGGAGGTGATCCATGGTGAACGCAGCGCGGGCCGTCGCATGCGGAAATTTGGAATCAAGTTTTCTGCACACCACCCACGCCGTGAGGATGTCCGCGCGGCATTTATCGAGTGTGAGACGATGGCTCAATGGCGAAGCGTGATTGAACGGATGTATCCAGTCGACGGGTAATGCGAGGGGGTTCATTTGGTTCTTGGGGGCACTGGAAGAGTGACACCTCTCCAGGCGCCGGATCATTCTCTGGATTCCCAAGCCGCCCGATGGCGATCCACGAACCATTCACTGCAACGCAATGTCCGATGAGCGAGCCGGGTTGCCCACTCGGCGGATCGAGGCGATGGGGAATCCAACCACCACTGCCTTGGGTAAAGGTGATCGCACATCCAACTTGATCGCCGCGAATGCTGTCAGCGCTTGCCCCGCACACAATGGTGCGACCATCGGTGGCCACAGCGCACCCCATGGCATCCGCGTCCGATGCACCACTCGGCACCAGCATCTGCCCGCATGTCCACGCACCATCTCGGTGCTCGATCAGCCACGCTGCACCGCGGATAAAACTTTCACTGCTTGGCAAACGGGCGGCTCGAGGTGCACCCACCACCACACATCCCTCCGCTGCGGCGATGGATGCACCGAACCAAGCCCTTGCGCCCGATGGGCACAGCACCGATCCATCCCATGTCCAGCCCGAAGCCGTTCGGCGAAAGACATGCACGCGACCGGTAGCGGGGCCGAGCGTGTGATCGCCTGGTGCACCAATAAACATGCGGTCCTCATGGATGCTGACTGCAAGGCCAAACAAACTTCCGATTTGCGGGGTTGGAGGCGTGAGCGTGTTCATATGGATCCACGCGCCTTGGCGAAGTTGAAACACTTCGGCCGCGCCAGTATCAGCGCCATTCATATCAGCCTTTGGAACCCCCATGACCATGGTGTCGCCATCGATCGCGACCGCCTCGCCCGCAAGATCTCCGGCCATGGATTCTGGTCTCTGCAGCGAAGCATCCATCAGCCATCGCTCGCCGAGACGGCGGTAAACAAAAACACGGCCTGATTGAAATCCCTCGCTGCTGTCATAGGGTGATCCGATAGCGAGAAACGAGTCCGTCAGCGCGATCGAGGCTCCAAAAAATGCGTGTGGATCGTCTGTTGGATGCGAAAGCACATCGGTTTCGTTCCACGCGTCATGTGCATGCTGAAAAATATGTACGGGCCCGCGGTCGACTCCAAGATCCCAATCTCTCCCCGGCCCAACTGCAAGGGTTTGCCCCTTGAGTGCCACAGCCGGACCAATCGTCCAATCAGCATCGCTCGGCGGCTGAATCGAAGCAACCTGTTGCCACAATGGAGTTCGGGGTATTGGCTTCGCCGAACCCACAGACCCCAGCAAGCCTTCCGTGCTTGCCGGAGCCCATGCTGCAGCCGCGCAAAGTGCGCAGGTGGCAGCCACACTCGCCAGAGTGGCGGATTTATTTGTGCCTTCCATGGCTCCTCCTTGCCGCTCACACGGCGTAAATGGATTGATGTCGCAACAGTACAACGCCTTCCTGTTGAGATAGAAACCTCTGCCCAATTTCCTTCTATTTATTGAAACAGTTTCCGCATGATGATCGGCTGATCGCGCGATCGCCCTCATGGAATTCGCGCTCTCAAAACCGCCAGCGGTACGATGCCAACGTGACATCAGAAACAATCGACTACACCGATGGCACTCTTGCCTGCGAAGCCTTTGTCTCGCACGACGCATCTATTTCCGGTAAGCGTCCGGTTGTCCTTGTCTTTCACGCGTGGGCTGGACAGGACGACTTTGCACGAAGCAAAGCGGAATTTCTTGCGCAACTCGGATATCTCGGCGTGGCCGTGGATATGTACGGCAAAGGTCGCCGTGGCCATTCGACCGAGGAAAATGCTGCCTTGATGGGACCGTTCATGCAGGATCGAGGCATGTTGCTGCGACGGGCGGTGGCCGCGATGGACATGGCCAAGCGTCACCCGCTGGCGGACGATCAGCGCATTGGTGCAATCGGATTCTGCTTCGGCGGCCTATGCGCGCTGGATCTTGCTCGCGCGAGGCTTGATGGCGTGAAAGGCGTGGTGTCATTTCACGGATTGCTGTCACCACCAAACCCTGGAACACAAGACACTCGCCCCATGTCTACGCGTGTATTGGTGTGTCATGGCTGGAACGACCCGTTTGCCAAGCCCGCGGACATGCTTGCCTTTGCCGATGAAATGACTCGTGCTGGATGCGATTGGAACGCGATGGTCTTCGGCAGCCGTGGTCACGCGTTTACGAATCCTTTGGCTACTGATCCATCGAGTGGCATGCAGTTTTGCATGCTTGCAGATCGCCGCGCCTTTGCATGCATGAAAGACTTTCTGCATGAGTGCTTTGTGCTGCACCCGTCAGCTGCTATGGGTGCCTGCCCAGTGCCGGCGTAGCGGGCTTCGGCAACGCAACCGTTAACTTTTTCGTCCGCGACGACCGCGTTTGAAACCTCGCTTGTGTCCCTTGGTCCACGAAGTGGTTTCTCGACCAAGCAGATCGCGACTCGGATCACGGCCATCTCGTTTGGGGCCACCGGCACGAACCTTCTTGAATTCCGCTTCGCGAGGAGCCGCGGGTGCTCGACCGAGTTTGGTAATAGAAAGATCCATGGTGCGACTGGCAAGGTCGATGGCAAGAATTCCAACTTTTACGGTGTCGCCAAGGCCGACACTTGAACCACTTCGCCCACTCACCAACCGGCCCGTTCGTTCATTCACAATCCAGCGATCGGCCCGTTCACGACTCGACGGAAGCGCGTTGAAACGCACCAATCCATCGGCGAGGTAACGGTTGATGCTGACCCACACGCCTTGCGGTGACATGCCCGTGACCAGCGCCTCAAATTCATCATTCATGTGATGCAGTTTCAAAAACTGTAAGACAAGAAAGTTGCGCAGGTCCCGCTCAGCACCCGCGGCGTTTACTTCGGTTTCGCTGCAATGACGACCAATCTCGGCGAGCAATTCTTCCGTGGGACAACGAGGATCCGCTTCCATGGATGCCTTGGCGTCGCGGCGTTTGCGACCGCCGGGCGGTGCGCGGCCATTGTCAGAAAGTTCCAGCCATGCCTCAAGCGTTCGGTGCACAGTCAGATCGGGATAGCGACGGATCGGGCTTGTGAAATGTGCGTAATGTTCGCTGGCAAGTGCGTAGTGGCCAATGAGTGCCGGTGCATAGGTCGCCTTGGCGAGCGTTTTCAAAAGTGCAAAGTGCACGGCGCGCGCAGAATCTGACCCGCGCGAATGTTCAAGAAGTTGCAGCAGATCAGCTCGTTCGGGTTCGTCTGGAAGCCGAAATCCAACCGTGCGTGCAAAGACGCGTAGTTCCTCCATGTCTTTGAAAGTTGGCGGCGGATGGATGCGTCGAAGCAACGGAATTTGGTTCGACGAAAAGAGGCGAGCGACCGCCTCGTTGGCCTCCACCATGAACATCTCGATCAGAGTGTGAGTGAACGCGTCGTCCTCGGGCTTGGCGTCGATCACATGGCCCTTGTCATCGAAGATCAATTCACTCTGCGGAAGATTGAGAACAAGTTGCCCCTGCGCGGTCCGGCGTTTTTTGAGCAACATCGCAAGCTTGTTCGCCAGTCGAAGATTGGCCACGACAGCGTCAGATGGTTCCGTTTCGTTTCGAGCATGTCGTTTCGCCTCTGCGGGTCGATCGTCGATCAGATGCTGCGCCTCCAAATAGGTGAGCCGCTTGGCGCTTCGGATGACCGTCTGTGCAAAGCGATCATCCAACACGCGGCCTCGAACATCAAAGCGAATGAAGGCGCTCTTACAGAAGCGCGGCACACCTTCTTGCAACGAGCAAACTCCGTTGGAGAGAGTTTCGGGAAGCATCGGCACAACACGACGCGGCAAGTACGCGCTATTTCCGCGGCGGCGAGCCTCAAGGTCTAGTGCAGAACCCAACGACACAAAGTGGCTGACATCGGCAATGTGAACGGCAAGTTCCCAGATGCCTTCCGCTTCATTGAATTTGACCGAGCACGCATCATCAAAGTCACGTGCATCCGGCGGATCAATGGTCCAAATGAGTTCCTTGGTCAAGTCAAGACGATCATTCCACGGTCCTTGACCCTCACGCTCAAAGGTGATTGAAGCGCGGCTGGCTTGATCGTGCACTTCATCTGAGAACTGTTCCACCAGGCCGAAGGTGGCCATGGTGGCCGCCGTCTCGACATCGGGTTGACCCGCTTCACCGAGCACTTCAACGATGACACCTTCGGCGGACCCCGCCTCGGACGGAAACCGCGTGAGATCCACCGTGACTTTGTCGCCGGCTTTGGCATCCTTGGCGTGCGGGTCGCGAACCAAAATGGATTCTCGCAACGCACGACCATCTGGCATGACAAACCATTGACGGCCTTCCTGCTGCAAGACTCCGGCAAAGCGAGTGCGACCGCGAGCCACAATTTCCACAACACACCCAAGGGTGTTCTCGGCTGGTGCGGCGCCTCGCCCCGCCTCACGCCGCCCACGCGTTCGCCGCGCCACCACAACACGCACACGATCACCGGTCATGGCATCGCCCACATCACCCTGTGGAATCATGACATCGCCTTCGTGCGACAACTTGTCGGGCTTCACATAGGCGTGTCCCTTTTGCGTGACAAAGATGCGGCCAACAATTTCGTCATCATGTTTGGGAAGGCGAATGCGGCCAAGATCGTCCATTTCGACGCGAGCAAGGTTTGCAAGATTGGCAATCGCTTCGTCAAAGGCCCATCGATCATCGCTGGAAACGCGAAGCCGCTTGGCCACGGCATCAGGTTGCACCGGGCGGTCCCCTGCATGGGAGAGATCCTGAAGAATTCGATCGATAAAACGAAGTGGCATGGAAGAAGTCTATGGGTGGTGAGTTTGGATCGGTCGAGGGCGCGTCAGTTCTCTGGCTTGCTGGACTTGCCGCCAAAGATTTCATTGATGGTGCCATCAATGGCATCACCGATTCCGCCACGGATGGCTTCCAACGGGCCGCTCATGCCGCTGGGCAATTCACCAATGCTGTTCTTGAGAGCATCGTTCAAACCGCCGAGCACCTCGGATGAGAGGCCTTGGATATTGGAAGCAATGACTGCTTTCAAAATACTTCCGATGACAAGGTCGCTCACGTGATTCGCCAGTGCAGTGGAATCGCCGTCACTCTTGACGTTGTTCAACACAATGTCGTGCAGAGACACCGTGACCACGCCGTCCTTGCCACCCACCAAATTGCGAAGATGAATCGAAATATGTTCGAGCCTGAGTTGCTTGACGGTGACATGCAATGACGTGCCAGATGCCGGCGTCGCGCTGGAGGACTGTGCTTGCGATGTGTTGCCTATGCGGGCGGCATTCAGGGTGCCCGAAGCGTCGTGCTCGAGTGTGAGCACAATGTTTTGGATGGTGACATCGTTGATGGTGGTGGCCGTGCCATCGCCGATGGCAAGAAAGGTGCTCAAGTTGGCCGTTGCGGAAGCGGTGCCCACCGTGAGAAATAACGGGTCTGTGTAGCCGGCGGGGTTCGCGATATCGACCGTTGAAAGACTTGTGCGTTCGCCAACGAGGGCGATGCTTGTGCTGCGAATGGTGGTGCGAACACCTAAGACATGGCTCAGAGCAACTTCGATTCCAACTCTCGCGATGGAGTCCAGACACAGCACGGCAACGACAAACCCCACCACAATCATTGCGGCGCCAGCGATCAGCAATTTTCTGGCGGCGTATCCCTTGCGCCGTGCACGCGGAGTTGCACGCGTGGTGCGGCGCAGATTTCCTTGGCCGCGACCGTCGCGAGATGGATGAACGCTTTTCACACGCGGCTCCTTGATGGGCTTTGAGGCGTCTGCGGATTGGCCATTGCCCTCCGCAGGTTTTGATTCCGAAGACTTGGAATCTTTTGATTCTTTTCCGGGCTTCGATTCCTTGGTCGCGGGTGTGCCGGCCGGTGGAGCAGGGGCCGCTGCATCTGACTTCGCCGCTGCTTTGTCTGCGCCGGCGGCATCCGCAGTCTTGGAACTGTCTGGCGCACGATCAGCCTTCGCCGCCTTGGTGTAGTCGTCGCTGCGGTAATCCGTCTCGTAGAAGCCCGTTCCCTTGAAAAGCACACCCGCTCCAAGACCGATCTTCCGCCTTACTTTTCGCTTGCCGCACTTTGGACATGTGCGATCCGGTTGCGCCAAGATCGACTGAAAGCGCTCATAGGTGCGGCCACAGGCGTCGCAGATGTATTCATAGGTCGGCATATCGCGAATTTATTCTTCCGGTTGCACTGCGACCTTGGCGGGCCGAAGCACCGAGTCCGCAAGCCGATACCCGGATTGCAAGACCATGCTGATGTGGTTTGCCGCAACACCCTCGGCCGCTTGCCGCATCACGGCCTCGTGGACACCAGGATGAAAAGCATCACCAACGGCCGGTTGAATCGCTTCAATACCGACTTTCTCAAGTGCCTTGGTCAATTCATCTCGAAGCATGGACAATCCATGCATTGCCTGTTCGCGTGTCATGCCTGATTGCTGTAATGCAAGTTCAACATGATCCACAACAGGAAGAATGGAACGCGCCGCTCCCATGACACCTTGCGATAGTGCACGGCTTTCGTTTTCTACGCCGCGACGCGCGGTGTTCTGAAGATCGGCCAGTGCACGCAAGCGTGATGCCTTGAGTTCTGCAATTTCTAATTCAAGAGCTGCAATGCGATCAATTGGCTCGTTCGATTCCGTTGCCGCCTCGTCGTGCATGTCGTTGGGTTGGTCCTTGGTTGCATCCATGTGGTTCTTCCTTAATTCCCCGTGAACGACTCTTTCAGTTCCTTCATTTTCTGCCAAAACCCGCCCTCGTGCGCACTTTTTACATCCACTTTTTCGGTCTTGGCAAATTCCTCAAGAAGTTGCCGTTGCCGATCCGTAATTTTTCGCGGGACATGAATCATGAGCATGGCGATCAATCCTCCGCGACGCTTGGTGCGCAGATTCGGAAGGCCACGCTCGTCCACACGAACCACATCGCCCTGCTGGCTGCCGGCCTTCACCTTGATGTGCACCGGACCATCCAAGGAAACAACCTCGACCACCGCGCCAAGCACTGCTTGCGAATACCCAATCGCCAGCGGCATGACCAAGTCATCATCCTGCCGCTCAAACCGATCGTCATTGGTGACATGCACAACCACATGCAGATCGCCTCGCACGCCTGCGCCTGAACGGCTGGTTTCAAGGCGAGGTGGTTCACCCTCAGCCTGCACCCGTACCACCTGGCCATCCTGAATTCCCGCAGGAATGGTGACATCAATCTTTCTGTTCACCCGCACGCGGCCGTTACCGCGACACGCCGCGCACTTGTCGGTGATGACTTTGCCGCCGCCGCCGCAGTTTGGGCAGGTTGTCACCATGCGAAACATGCCGCCGAGTCCTGTTTGCTGCACTTGCCCATGGCCCTGGCAAGTTGCACAGGTGATGGGTTTGGAGCCGGGCTTTGCACCGTCGCCTTGGCAAGTGCCGCACACTTCAGCCCGCGAAAAAGTGACTTCTCGCTTACAGCCATTGAGAACTTCGACCAGTTTGATTTCGACTTCAGTCTGCAGGTCGTAGCCCCGAGGAACTCCGCCGCTACTGCGACGCGATCCACCGCCACCAAAGATGTCGTTGAACATGGAGAAGATTTCTTCAACATGCATGGAGCGGAAATCATGGTGCGGATTTCCGCGCAGACCAGCGTGTCCATGCGCGTCGTAGAGACGGCGCTTCTCCGCATCGCCAAGCACTTCATAGGCTTCGGCACACGACTTGAATTCGATCTCGGCTTGTGCATCGCCCGGATTGCGATCCGGATGCCACTTCATCGCAAGTCTGCGATAACTGCGCTTGATCTCGTCGCTGCTCGCCGTTTTTTCGACCGTCAGGATCTGGTAGTAGCAGCGCTGTTCAGCCATGGAGGTGTCTCAGAAAAGTCAAAGGGACCGGCGCGGACATCATCGCCGAACCGGTCCCGTGATCAAACATGGTCTGTGTCAGTGGGTGCTTTCCTCAATAGGTTCGGCATCGTCCTTCAAGTCAGTGACCAGCACATCGGTGGTCAGCATAAGGCCAGCCACGCTCGCCGCATTCTGGAGAGCCGTTCGGGCCACCAATGCGGGATCGATGATGCCAGCCTTAACCAGGTCTTGGAATTCTCCAGTCGCTGCGTTGAAGCCGAATCCGCCCTTGCCTTCAAGCACCTTTTCCACGGTGACATCGCCGTCGACGCCAGAGTTGAAAGCAATTTGCCAGCAGGGAGTTCGCATGGCGTTGGCAACGATGTCGAAACCAAATTTCTCATCGCCATCCGCTTTTCCGCGAGCCTTTGCGACTGTTTCCATGGCGCGAATGAACGCAACACCGCCGCCGGGCACATAGCCCTCTTTGGCAGCCGCGCGAGTAGCGTGAATGGCGTCGTCCACACGATCCTTTTTCTCTTTCAGCGCCGTCTCTGTTGCGGCACCCACATTCAGAACAGCCACGCCGCTGGTGAGTTTGGCGTATCGCTCCATGAGTTTCTCGCGGTCATAATCGCTGGTGCTGCGATCGTGTTGAGACTTGATCTGTGAGGAACGGGCCTCGACTTCTTTCTTCGTGCCGCCGCCCTGCACCACAACCGTCTCATCCTTGCTGACCACAACGCGCTTGGCGGTTCCGAGTTCCTCAAGTTTGACATCTTCCAGGTTGCGACCGATGTCCTCTGCAAAGAATGTTCCGCCGGTCAAGGTGGCAATGTCGCCCAGCATGGCCTTGCGGCGATCACCGAAACCGGGAGCCTTCACGGCACACACTTGCAGAACGCCACGCAGGCGATTGACCACCAATGCGGCGAGAGCCTCGTTCTCAACTTCCTCTGCAATAATCAGCAATGGCTTGCTGGCCTGTGCCACCTTATTGAGAAGGGGCAGCAAGTCGGCAAGATTTGAGATTTTCTTTTCGTAAATCAGAATCAGGGGATTGGTCAGAGTGCATTCGGCTCGCTTGGGATCAGTCATGAAGTAGGGGCTGAGGTAACCCTTATCGAAGCTCATGCCCTCGACATATTCCAGAGTGGTCTCTGCGGTCTTGCCTTCCTCAACTTCGACCACGCCTTCTGCACCGACGCGATCAATCGCTTCGGCAATCAGTTTGCCCAAATGGGTGTCGTGGTTGGCGCTCACGGTGGCGATCTTTTCCAGATCAGCTCGGCCCTTGCACTTCTCGGCCATGCTTGTGATCGCTTCGCCCGCAATGGAGGCAGCGTTGTTAATGCCGCGCTGCAGCGCAACGGCGTTGGCGCCGCTGGCCACATACTTCAGACCACCATTGAAAATGGCGGCCGCCAGAACGGTGGCTGCCGTGGTGCCGTCACCAGCAACATCAGCCGTCTTTTTGGCAACCTGATGCACCAATTTGGCGCCGAGGTTTTCAAATGGGCAGGGCAATTCAACTTCCTTGGCAACACTCACGCCGTCCTTGGTGACATTAGGACTGCCAAAAGATTTTTGAACAACCACATGGCGACCGGCTGGTCCCATGGTGACCGCGACAGCGCGGGCAATCTGATCGACGCCTCGCTTCAATTCGGCTTGTGCACTTTCCTTGAACTTCATTTGCTTAACGGACATGGTGAATTCCTTTCGAGAATGGTGGGTGGCGTAGCGGATCAGCCTTCGATCAGGCCGAGCAATTCGCTTTCGCGCACGATGATGTGCTTGACGGTCTTGATTTCGATTTCAGTGCCGGCATACTTGCCGTACACCACGGTGTCGCCCTTTTTCACGAGCGGTCCCTGGCGCTTACCGTTGTCAAGCAACTTGCCTGGGCCGGTGGCGACCACCTTGCCCTGCATGGGTTTTTCCTTGGCACTCTCCGGAAGGAACAGACCACTGCTGGTCTTGGTTTCTGCATCGAGAGGCTTGACAAGAATTCGATCTTCGAGCGGTCGTACGGTGGCCATGGTGTGTCTCCTATTGAGAAGGTTGTTTGTTGAATGAGAATGCGTGGAAAGAATCAGTGGGCGTGTCCGTGGGCGTGGTCAGAACCTGCTTCGTCCTTCGGCTTGGGAGCCTCGGTCACGGTGCAGTCCGTGGTGAGCAAGAGACACGCCACGCTTGCAGCGTTTTGCAAAGCACAGCGATCGACTTTGGCTGGCGTAATCACGCCATCCTTCACCATGTCGCCGTAGGTCCGTGTGAGTGCATTGAAGCCTTCGTTGCCTTTGAGATCGGCCACTTTGCTTACGACAACGCTGCCCTTTTCACCAGCGTTTTCCGCAATGGTTCGCAAAGGCATGCTCAAGGCTTCGATGACCGTATCGAAACCAAAGGCGGCATCGCCCTCTTGTGTGACACGAGCCTTGCGAATCGCTGGAATGCAACGGATGAAACTGACGCCGCCGCCAGCAACAACACCCTCAGCGACCGCGGCGCGGGTTGCGTGCAATGCGTCCTCGACGCGGCTTTTCTTTTCCTTGAGTTCGGTCTCACTGCTGGCGCCGACCTTGATCTGCGCCACGCCGCCTGCAAGTTTGGCAAGACGCTCTTGCAGTTTCTCGCGGTCGTAATCGCTGTCAGTCAGTTCCATCTCATTGCGAATCTGCTCGCAACGATCCTTTAAGGCCTTGGTGCTGCCGGCGCCTTCCACCATGGTGGTGTTGTCAGCGTCAATGGTGAGTTTCTTCACTTGTCCAAGTTGCGAAATGGTGACCTTGTCCAGATCAATGCCAAGGTCCTTCATAATGGCTTGACCGCCAGTGAGGATTGCAATGTCCTCCAGCATGGCCTTGCGGCGATCGCCGTAGCCAGGAGCCTTGACGGCACAGACATTCAGAACGCCACGCATCTTGTTGATCACCAGCGCGCTCAAAGCCTCGCCGGAGACATCTTCGGCAATGATCAGCAGCGGTCGCTTGGTGTCCATCACCTTTTCTAGGAACGGAACAAGCTTGGTAATGGAATCGATTTTCTCCTCGTACACCAGCACAAGAGCCTTGTCGAAGTTCACGGTCATCTTTTCGGTGTTGGTCACGAAATTGGCGCTCAAGTAACCGCGGTCAAACTGCATGCCCTCGACCACATCCACGATGGTCTCAAGGCCCTTGCCTTCTTCCACCGTGATCACACCATCTTTGCCGACCCGATTGAATGCATCCGCCATCATCTTGCCGACTTCGTCATCATTGTTGGCGCTGATGCTGGCCACGGCTGCAATGCCACCGCTCACCGTTGCAACAGGCTTGGACATACTGGCGATCTGTTCGGTGGCGATCGTGACGGCCTTTCGAATGCCGCGTACCAAGGCGTTGGCCTCGGCGCCGCTGGCGATGTATTTCAGACCACTGCGGAAAATGGCTTCTGCCAGAACGGTTGCGGTGGTGGTTCCATCGCCGGCATCGTCACTGGTCTTGCTCGCTGCCTCCTTGACCAGTTTGGCTCCCATGTTCTCCACCTTGTTTCGGAGTTCAATTTCCTCCGCAACGCTTACGCCATCCTTCGTTACGGTTGGACCGCCCCAACTCTTATCGAGCACAGCATTGCGGCCACGCGGACCTAGCGTGCTCTTGACGGCGGCGGAGAGTTTTTCAACACCTGAAAGCAGTCGCTTGCGGGCATCGGTTTCGAATGAGATTTCCTTGGCAGACATGGTTGGATCATTCTCCTGAAAGTGGTTCGTTCAGCGTCATATTGCCCAGGCGTAAGCCGAGGCGAGAGAAAACCCTTATCAACTGGCGTGCCAAAGTAGGGCGGGAACGGCCTCAAGCCTAGATCAAATTAGGGAAGCGGTCCGCCAAGGGATCAGGTTTGTTGTTGGCGGAACATCTTCATAAGTGTCTTATTGACAGCATGTTGCATTGCAGAGTCGGACCTTCGAAGGAATCCTATTCAATTGGTCTCGAACAGAAGAAGTCCGGTAAGCACAGTGACTCACGATAGTTTTTCTGCCATCTCGGCAGTAAATCCACGACCGGTTTGCTGCTCGCATGTCCGGCCCCACTCGATCAGGGTTCGTCGAGAAACTCCTCCATAGTCAAGAGCGGCGTTCGCAAACTCTTGCAGATCCACCACGCATTGGCCACCAGGTAAGCCGAGCCGAATAGCAATAGAGCGGCCATGCACGCAGTGAGTGCCTGGGTCATCATGGCTAGAAAATCCCATTGCATTCGTTCTCGAAGGATGGGCGCTGCAAATCCAAACCCGACCAGCAAACCGGCATTGATATTGAGCAGATGAACGCTTTGGCGAGCAGCGCCGGCTTCGCGGTATGCCTGAGAGCGCCGCCCGGTTATGGCAAGCAGAACGCTGAATCCGCTCAGCATGATGGCCATGCCCGGCAGTTGGATTGCAATGCTGATGACCGACAACGAGTGGCGAACGGAAGATGGAATGTCTGACGCGTTCCACGCAGCGGCCGAAATGAGCAGAGTTCCAGCCATCCAGAGCCATGTTCCAAGCAGGAACCAAAATCTCCATCGGCCGAATTCCATTCGAAGGTGGGCTTCACCGCGCGAGATGGCGATGTGGCTCATGATGCCCGCCACGGTGAGCACACACGCCGATGCGATCCATGCCAGCAGTCGAAGTCGCACAGGGAACAAACTAACTCGATTGGTCATGGAATCAATCGCCATCAGCATGGGAGCACCCAATTGCGATGCCACGCATACCAAGATTGCGACGGCGTTGGTCATCACCGCTGCAGCAAGAAGGCGAGGTGAATGCAATGGGGCCAGCGATCGCAGCGAAGGATCAAAACTGCTGGCCAAACTCGCCGCAACTGAGAGACCGCATTCCGGGCAAAATCCCAATGTCGGCGCACCTCGTAACTGATAGTTGCAACGCAGGCAGGTGATGGATGCATTCACGGTCGCCATGCTGCCTCGGTTTATACTCGCCTTCGCGCCTTCGGGCGACTTGCCCATGAAACACGACCCGCAGAATGATCCGCAAGGAAAGGGGGGCACCGCTCTGGTGCTTCTTTCCGGAGGTCTTGATAGCGCCGTCACCATGGCGTGGATGCAGGCAGCCGGGTTTGCATGTGTCGCCATCAGTTTCGATTACGGCCAGCGGCATCGACACGAATTGCAATGCGCCGCAACCATTGCCAAGGCGATGGGTGCGATTGAACACCGCGTGGTGCGAATAGACCTTGGCGCCTTTGGTGGTAGCGCGCTCACCTCAAACATGGCGGTGCCGAAGGATCGGGATGTTGAACACGCCAACGACATTCCGGTGACCTATGTCCCCGCTCGCAATGCTGTATTTCTCACCATGGCCATGGGACTTGCGGAGGTCTTACAGGCTCGCGACCTTGCAATTGGCGTGAATGCCCTCGACTACAGCGGCTACCCAGATTGCCGTCCGGAATTTGTGCAGGCATTCGAGAGTCTGGCCAATCTTGGCACCAAGGCCGGCGTTGAGGCCGCCCAACGAGGTGAAAAGTGGTTCCGTGTGCACACGCCTCTGATGCACCTCACGAAGGCGGACATCGTGCGACTTGGGGTTCGACTCGGTGTCGACATGGGCGCGACGACGAGTTGCTACGACCCCAGCAAAACCGGAACTCCGTGCGGTCACTGCGATGCGTGCTTCTTGCGAGCCAAGGGTTTTGAGCAAGCAGGCGTTCCGGATGTGCGAAGCGCACATACACCATCGCCGGTCGCGCGATAATCACACCGGCTGCACGCGGACCCGCGAACAATCGGCTGAATCAAATATCCAAGTTCTTGACTTCGAGGGCATGCTTCTCGATGTAGTTGCGACGTCGCTCCACATCTTCACCCATCAGCACACTGAAGAGCGCATCGGCATTACTTGCCGCATCCCATGTCACGCGAAGAAGCGTGCGACGAGCCGGGTCCATGGTGGTGTCCCACAACTGCACCGCCTCCATTTCGCCCAGTCCCTTAAATCGCTTCACTTCGATGCCGCGTCGCCCAACCTCATGCAGCTTCTGCAAAATACTTGGGATGTTCGCAACCTCCACCGTCTCGGCTGGCTTGCCTTTTTCGCCATCAACCGTCCACGCAAATTTGGTGGGAAGTTTTTCGCCGGTGATGCCTTCTTCTTGCACCAGAGACCAGTCATCCGATGAAAGGCCCACCTTGGCCAACTGCTCCAGGATCCGCTCAATCTCGCGGTTTTCATGCAGCACGCGCAGGGTCGCGCGTTTGGCCGGGTCCACATCACTGGATGCACCAATGTCCACCAAGGTCAGGCCCAGAGCCTGCACGCGCGCCGCAGCAAGTGCTTCGGTGTGGAAGAGTTCGTCGCCGGCTCGATACACCAATTGCCATCCGGGCATGCGGCCCTTGTTTTCCGGATCAGTGCTGCGTGCCTGCAAAAGTCGTGGGAACTCGATGCCCCGATACAAACTGATACGGGTAAGTTCTTCGAGGCGGTTCAAGTCTCGAATCAGTCTCCGCAGCGGATCACCATTCACCGTTGCGAACACCTCGCCCACATCGTCTCGCAAACTTAGTGTGGCATTGCTGCGCATGGCCAGTTCCACCAGCACTTCGTTCATGCGAAGGTCGTTGAGCACATATTCCACCGTTTTTCCGCGTGCCACCTGATAAAGCGGCGGTTGTGCAATAAATACTTTTCCACCGCGGACGAGATCGGGCATTTGGCGAAAGAGAAAAGTCAGCAGCAGCGTGCGAATGTGGCTGCCGTCCACATCGGCGTCGGTCATGATGATCACGCGACCGTACCGAAGTTTGGCCGCATCGAAATCCTCTCCAATGCCGCATTGCAAGGCCTGAATCAATGTTCGGATTTCTTCAAAGGCAAGCACCTTGTCAAGGCGGGCCTTCTCCACATTGAGCAATTTTCCACGCAGCGGAAGAATGGCCTGATGCACATGATCGCGGCCGCCTTTGGCACTACCACCTGCGCTATCACCCTCCACGATAAACATTTCAGTTTTTTCGACTTCGTTACTACTGCAATCGGACAACTTGTGCGGCATGCCACCGCTATCAAGAGCCCCCTTGCGCTTGATGAGTTCGCGAGCCTTGCGAGCCGCTTCGCGTGCTTCGGCAGCAAGTTTGGCTCGGTACACAATCGACTTGGCTTCTGCAGGGTTTTCTTCCAGCCACGCTCCGAGTTGCTCGGTGATGGCAGCGCTGATGAAGGGCTCCACTTCGGGATTGAGCAGTTTTTCTTTCGTCTGATTGTTAAACGTCGGATTCCGCATCTTCACACTGAGCACCGCCGTCAAACCTTCGCGAAGATCATCTCCAGTGGGAATGAAGTCCTTTTCCTTAAAGAGACCCATGCGCTTGCCGTAGCCGTTAATGGCCACAGTGAGCGATTTTCGAAATCCGGTGACGTGAGTCCCACCATCTGGATTAGGAATGTTGTTGCCAAAGGCGAGCAGGTTTTCCGACATGGCGTCGGTGTATTGCAATGCAAGATCGCAGTGCATCCCCATGTCTGCGTCTTCTCGATGCACAACGATTACCGGGCTATTGGTGTTCTTGGAGGCGTTGAGATGCTTTACATATCCAGCAAGCCCCGTTTCATCAAAGAAAACTTCCTCTCGCGTGGCACCAGTCGCGTCGACCCGCTCGTCGATGAGCCGAATCTTGACACCGGTATTCAGAAAGGCCAACTCTCGCAGGCGATGCTGAAGCGTTTCGAATCGCAATTGGGTGTCAGCAAAAATTTCCGGATCGGGTCGAAAGCTAATCTTCGTCCCGTTGGAGCCACCGCGGTGTTCATCAGCCACATGCAGTGGTTCGGTGACGACTCCGCGTTCAAAACTGATGCGATACAGCCTTCCGTCCTTGGTGACCTCAACCTCAGTCCATTCGCTCAGAGCGTTGACACATTTCACACCAACGCCATGCAGCCCTCCGCTGACTTTGTAAGCGTTATTGTCGAACTTTCCACCCGCATGCACTTCGGTCAGGATCACCTCAACGGCAGGACGGCCATGGATCGAAGGATTCTCATGCTTCATCGGATCGACCGGCATGCCGCGGCCATCGTCGCTCACGCTGCAGCTGCCATCCACGCCAAGCACCACCGAGACGGCGGTTGCAAAACCAGCCATGCACTCATCAATCGAATTGTCCACGCACTCATACACAAGATGGTGCAAGCCCTCGAGACCGGTTCCGCCCACATACATGCCGGGCCGCTTGCGAATGGCCTCGAGACCCTCAAGGACCTGAATACTTTCGGATGTGTAGTGCGAATCACCACTCTTGGATTCGGGGTGAGACTTAGCTTTTTTTGTCATGCTGGACACGGCGTGGGGGGCTTTGAATGACCTTGAACGAAGGTCTGATACGGCTTCGCCCTTCGGCTCTCGCAGAGCCCTTGAGGGAATGCCGGATTCTACTTGAAATGTCAATAAATTGCAGGGTGAAATGCCATTTCTCTGCAGTAAAAAAGATCGATTGATCGCAGTGTTTTTTGAAGCCGGGGCATACAAATTGTGAATGGTTGCGTAAAGTGTGGAGGTGGCTTAGGCGGGTGTCCGATGCCATGCTTTGCAGCAATGATTCCGCACGATGCAACCACACAACGGCCAATTCAATTTTTCTCTTGACGCCGCCTTGGGTGGTGTGACTGCACTCACACGACGCGGGTTCTTGGCTCTTGGAGCGGTCGGCGCATTGGTGGCCGCAGGGTGCGCCACCAACCCAGCACGCACCAGCAAGGTTCCGGAACCAATCTGGCCCGATGAAGTTGCGAAGAAACCCCCCGTTCGTGCGACGGTCGTTGCAAAGAGTCCGAAGGACTTCAAATTTGTCATGGATCGTGATGGGTGGAGTCGGGGGCCGTGCATTCCATCCCTGATGAATCCCATGTTGCCGCCTCGCTACATCACGGTGCACCATGATGGCATGAGTCCGTTTCTTGCAAAGGATCAGACCAGTTCGGCTGCTCGCATTGAGATCATTCGAACGGGTCACCGAAGCAAGGGATGGGGCGATATCGGCTACCACTATGTTGTGGATCGAGGCGGTCGCGTGTGGGAGGGCAGGGCGATTCAGTGGCAGGGTGCTCATGTGAAGAACTGCAACGAAGGCAACATTGGAATTTGCTGCCTTGGAAATTTTGATGAGCAGAGCCCCAGTCCAGAGCAACTGAAGGCGTGCGAAACCATCGTTGCTGCCTTGATGGCCAAATATCGAATTCCGGTTTCACGTGTTCGCAGCCATCAAGAGTGGTCTGGTGCACGAACAGCATGCCCTGGTCGCAGCCTGCAACGGGAGTTTGTGCAGATGCGTGCCAAGACTCTTGCGTGCAAGTCGGTTCCATCAGACGCGGCGCGCGCCTAAGACCGTTCGTCCGTTGTCGATGAATGGATTTTGGTGCGTTGCGAATCGCGAGCATCGGCTTCTAGGTTGGACTTGGCCCTGCGATCGTCCGCAGCGATGCGTCGAGTGAACTCGGCATCGTTCTGTTCTTGCTTTCCAAGAAGCCGCCACAGAGCCCACGCTGCAATGGCGAATCCAAGAAATGTGAGAGCGGCCTTCATGGGGGCATTGTGTGGTGGAGCCGGGAAAAAGCGAAGGGCGAGTGCGAAACAGAATGTTGAAATCCCATTAGAAAAAAGGGCTGATCATGGGTAGGCCCATTCAACGCACATAGGGTGTGCATGTGAAGGGAGGTCACATGATCATGACGCATCAGGACAGGCCGCTACATCAGGACCGGCCGCCAACAAGGCATCGCAAGCGGGGGCTGCGTGCCGAGGCAGCCGCAGAGCGAGAACGGGCGATCGAAGCTCTCGTGAAAAATGCCAAGGCCACCGGGCAACCCACCGATCATTTGTATTGGACGCTTCAATACGACTTTGAGTTAGCGCCCATGACCACCAATCTTCAGCAGTTAAAGGAGGTGGGAGTCAGCATGCCTCGTGAGGAAGGTCTTTGTGATCGCGATGTGCAGCAGAATCTCTGGGAAGTCATTGAGACGCTGGCGGATCTTGGGGTGTATCTGCTGCACACCGACCATCTTTCTGATCGGGAGCTGTACCGAATGCTGGAGCAGGAAGTCCTGCGGGATAAGGTTCGCGATCTCCCTCCATCGCAAGGCGTCATTGAATTTGTGGATCTAGGGATTCGTGCGGAGGGGGTAACGCAAGCGGTTGTCCAGCGAGACCGGTTTCTACCGAAACCAGAGCAGCCGCATGTGTTTCCAACGGGGTAAGTACAAGGCACCCGGCGGCAAAAATCTGCTGCATCAATGGGAAAAGCCGGCCCACCTCGAGCCGGCTCCTCCTTCAGCAACGGGTTCGTGAAAATGCGCCACGCCGTTGCGATTTTGTCTGGTGACCCCACCCGACTTCAACACCATCCAATTCAAATTCTGAAAAGTAAACCGGTATTTTGAAATTGGCGGTACCCCACTTCGCTCGATAAACTGCCACGATATGAACGAGGCACGAAAACCGCTTCAGATTGGGTTCCTCGTCCTTGGATTGGGTTGCCTTGCGGCCGTCGCGTTTTCGCAGAACTCAGATTCTTCTCCATCAACCCCGCCAGCATCGATCACACCGCCCAAGCCAGACGGTGGGTGCGCGGTTGTGGGGAAAGTGACCGTGCTTCCGCGAAAAGTGCGTTCGAGCTCAGTGAGTTCGTACGCGGGCAAATCAACGGATCGGCCTGAACCGCCAGATCCACAAGTGAGCGCGGTGTGGATGACAGGATCGTTTCCGCCGGTGGACACTTCCAAAGCTGAGCCCGTGATTCTTGGACAGCGTGGGATTCAGTTTCGACCCAATATCTTGGTGGTGCAGGTTGGCACGCCGGTGCTGTTTCCAAATTTCGATCCCATTTACCACAGTGTGTTTAGCTATTCCGCTGCAAAGAAATTGGATCTCGGGCGCTATCGCCCCGGTGAAGAGCGGCCCGCCGTTGTCTTTGACAAGCCCGGAACGGTTTCGCTTCGCTGCGAAATTCATGATCACATGCGCTGCGAAATTGTGGTGGTGGAGTCGCCTTACTTTGCCACGACTGATGCTGAGGGCAACTTTCGCCTTCAGGGGTTGCCCGCTGGCAAGCACACCTTTCGTGTGTGGCTAAGTCCAAAGGAAACGGTCGAACACACGGTGGAACTCAAGCCGGGAGAGACGGCCACCGTCGATTGGCGAAGCCCCGGGTGATTTGCCCATGAAATTTGCGACACGCCTCTCGCTGTGCATGTTTGCGGTTGTGTTGGTAGCCACGGGAGGCAGCATGTTGGCAAGTGCCTCCCAAGTGCGGCAGGCTTATCTAGCGACGCTGCATAATTTGTTCAGATCTGGGGCGCAATCCATTGTGGATGTCCGCGCGGCAAAGATGAGTTCGGTTCAGACAAGGTGTCGGCGACTTGCCGGCAGTCCACGCATTTTTGCCGCGATGGATTCGGGTGATGCCGAAGTTCTCTCGCAAGTGGCCGACGACGAATTACGCGAGTTTTTCATCGACGCAAAGTCTGGATCGGTGAGTGACCGGGCGAGTGACGGCTATCTGTTTCTGAATGCCAAGGGAAATGTGATTGAGCCGGGGTGCGGCACACCCGCTCTTGATCTTGCGGTGAGTCAACATGTGCTTCAGAAATGGTCGGGCGAGCACGGACTGGTGGCACAGCACATCAGCTATCTCGACTTTGACGGTGTGCCCTATGCCGTTCTGTTGACGCCAGTGATTGATCCGGACGACCACACGGTGATTGGTTCGCTTGCGATGCTCTTTGAGTTTCGTCCAGCGCCGCTCCGATCCATTGCTGGTGGCGGCGAATTGCAAAGCGGATTGCTGATTGGTCAAACGCTCTATGGGTGGAAACTTCCGGAACCGGAAGCGAATTCATTGGCAACTTCGATCGGTGATCGCTCGGCGAATCAATCCAACGAGCAGGGAACCGAAGTTCGATTGCAGATCGACGGGGAGCCGTGGGTGGCGTATCGAAGGCCACTTGACCCTCTCGATGATTCGGTTCAATTGGTGATTGCAGCCAGTCTTGAGCCCATGCATGCGGCGGTGCGCAGGCTGCTGCTCAGCGGTGTCGCTGCCGGTTCGCTCGGTCTCGTCGTGGGATTGGTGGCGGCCGTCATGATCGCAAGGAATCTTGCCAAACCCGTGGCTTTGTTGGGCGACGCAGCACAACGCATTGGAAGCGGCGACTATTCCACTCGGGTCGAAATCACTCGAAAGGATGAACTGGGGCAGCTGGCGATTCGGTTTAATGAAATGACGCACGGGCTGACATTGCGGGATAAGTATCGGGGTCTGCTTGATCTTGTTGCCGATCCAGAGATTGCGGAAGAGATGATTGGCGGTTCGGTGGATCTTGGCGGAGTCTCGCTTCAGGTTGCCGTTCTCTTTTGCGACATCCGAGGGTTTACGCCATTGGTGAATCGCCTTTCCGCACACGAAGTGGTTGAACTCCTGAATCAGCACATGACGGCGTTGACCGAGGTGGTGTATCGGCACGGCGGCGTGGTCGACAAGTTTGTGGGCGACATGATCATGGCGGTGTTTGGGGCACCGAAGCCAGGACAAGATGATGCGCTGCGAGCTGCTCGGTGCGCGCTCGACATGGTGGCAACGCGGGCGAGGATGAATCAGTCAGCGAAGGAAAAAATCGAAGTGGGAATCGGCGTGGCCTGTGGCGACGTGGTGGGTGGCTGCATGGGCAGTATCCAACGCTTGAATTACACGGTCTTAGGCGAGAGGGTCAATCTTGCCGCACGACTTTGCTCGGCGGCTCCGGCCATGTGCGTCTATGTTGACGACCAAGTGCATCGGCACCTTGCGGCAGACTCGAAGGCGACTACACTTGATCCCCTGATGATGAAAGGCTTCGCAACGCCAGTACAGGTGTATCGATTGGATTCTTCAGAGGTGCCCGCATGATTACAACAACGATCGTCAATCTTGTGCTCGCGGCAGCTCCAAGTGGCGAGGCCTTGCAGAATTCACCGGCGGTACCCGCTCCAACGGCGCAGGTTCTTCCGTCGAGCAAGGGCGTGTTTGATCGGCCGATGACGCCCGATCAATCCGAAAGTGGCTTGGAAGCACACGAGCTCTCGGCTGGCGATCCTTTTGAAGACATGGTGGAGAGTTTCAAGCAATTCCGTTCGATCGAATCTCCCGATGGTGGATTTCGACTCAACAGTGATCTCTGGCTCACACAGGACTATTTCGTTTTTGACCGACCGCCGCCAGCGCTGATTCAAACTGGTGAGTCACAGACATACTGGCCCTCCCTCAGTGGACTGTTATCCATGGAAATTGGCGAGCATTTCTCATTTGTCGCTCTGGGACAGGTTTATCGTGGCTTTGATCCTGTTGATCTGTCTCCCAATGCAAACCTGGATGAATACTTTGCGGTGGTCAAACCGTTTGATACCGACGCACTCATCCTCAAGGGTGGAACTTTCGCCACTTGCTATGGGCAATGGGTGAACAGGCACTTTAGCTTTCAAAGCCCGTTGATCAACGCCCCCTATATGTATGAGGGCATGACCAGCATTTCGGATGGTGCAGGGAATGTCACGGCTTCGCCGACGCGAACGAGGCTTATTGGCCGAAAGGATTCCGCAGATCCGGTGACGAAATGGGTGCCAATTATTTGGGGACCCAGTTACACCAGCGGCGGTCAGATCGCAGGCACCGTGCAGAACATCGACTATGCGGTGGAAGTGAAGAACGCCAGCCTAAGCAGCCGGCCGAGCAACTGGGAATTTTGGGACAAAAGCTTTCAGTATCCAACAGTCACGGCGCGTCTTGGATGGCGACCCGATGCCGCGTGGAATTTGGGCGTAAGCGGCAGCCGCGGGAACTACCTTACAAGCAGTCCAACGATTACTGCGACGGCACAAAAGAATGACGGCATCCAAAGCGTCGTGGGAACAGATATTAGTTACGCCCACGGTTCAGTAGAGCTTTGGGGAGAATTTGCGTGGAGTCAGTGGCAGGTCCCCTATGCGGAGAACCTCAGTGGCTACAGCGTGAGTGCCTACAGTTATTTCATCGAGGGCAAATGGAAATTCGCTCCACAATTCTGGCTGGCGGGCCGTTGGAATCAACAGTTGTACGGCGACATTGACAACCCCGCCGGAGGCACCACCAGTTGGGACAACGATGTGTGGCGAATCGATGCCTGCATCGGTTGGAAGATTGATCGCTTTGTGCAATTCAAGACGCAATACAGTTACATCGGTCAGGACTATGGCAAGCAACAGGGGTCCAACTTGTTCGCCATTCAACTGGTTGTTGAGTTCTGATTCATGCGCCCGTGGGTTCTACTTCTCATAGCGTTGCTTGCAGGGTGCAAGGGTCCACCCCCTCGCGTGGCGAGCGACGGGCTCGCGGGTTCATGGCGAAATTCTGAGGGCGTGTCGCTGACCTGTGAGGACACTGGCATCTTGGTTCTCGAAGTGCCTGGCCCTAAGCCGAAGCCGATCATCGGTGAATACACCTTTGATGGTGAGGTGGCCACCTTTCGGTATCGGCAAGAATCCAAGCAATGTGTGGATGACACAGGTGTGTACACCATCACGCTTTCAGCTGGCGAGTTTTCGGCAACGGCCGTGCGTGAAACGTGTGCACTTCGCGAGGCGATGCTGAAGGGCATTTGGACGCGAACCGCTGCGGCGCGTGTGACGCTTGGTTCAATGTGACGTGCCGTGGTTAGACTGAAGCGATGGCACAGGGTCGCGACATTCTGAACAACGCACGATTGAACAAGGGAACCGGATTTACCGAGGCTGAGCGCGACGCACTGGGATTGGTGGGCTTATTGCCCGATGGCGTGGCAAGTCAAAGTGATCAGATGCTTCGGGTGCGGCGGCAATTGCAGCAGTGCACCACCGATCTAGATAAGTATGTGTATTTGAACGAACTGGCCGACCATAACGAGCGGCTCTTTTACACATTGTTGCGAAGCGAGACCGCCGAAATGATGCCGCTGGTGTACACGCCGACCGTTGGCGAGGCGTGTCAAAAGTTCGGCCACATTCTTCGCAGGCCGCGCGGGTTGTATATCGGGCTGCCCCGCAAGGGGCGCATTCGAGATGTTTTGCGCAACTGGCCGGAGCAGGATGTGCGTTTTATTGTGGTCACCGATGGCGAACGCATTCTTGGGCTTGGCGACCAAGGTGTGTGCGGCATGGGAATTCCCATTGGAAAGCTTTCCCTGTATTCGGCATGCGGCGGCGTGCCTCCGGAGGTCACGCTTCCGGTCACGCTCGATGTGGGGACCAACAACGAAGCGTTTCTGAACGATCCTCTGTATCCCGGGTTGCGGCAGCGACGCATCACCGGTGCAAAGTATGACGCGTTTGTGGATGAATTTGTCATGGCCGTCCAAGAAGTCTTTCCTCGCTGCTGCATTCAGTTTGAGGACTTCACAAACAAGACGGCGATTCCATTGCTGATGCGCTATCGCGAGCGTGTGTGTTGCTTCAACGATGATATTCAGGGCACGGCGGCCGTGGCGGTTGCAGGCATGATGGGTGCTTCTCGTATCCGCGGGGATCGCCTGCGAGATCATCGCATTGTGTTTTACGGCGCGGGAAGTGCCGCCATAGGCATTGCTGATTTGTGCTGTCTGCAAATGACCCACGAGGGGCTCACCCTGAAGGAAGCACAGTCGCGATGTTTCCTGATGAACTCAAAGGGACTCGTGACGACTACGACTGCGGGATTGACGGAGTATCAGAAGCCCTACGTACATGAACATCCGCCAATGCGGGAGTTGCTTGATGTGGTCAAGGCCATCAAGCCAACGGCGATCATTGGTGTGAGCACCGTTGCAGGATCGTTCACTCCGCAAGTGATTGCGGAGATGGCGAGGCTCAATGATCGGCCAGTGATCTTTCCCTATTCCAATCCAACTTCTAAGAGTGAGTGCACCGCGCGTGAGGCGATTGAGCACTCTAAGGGTCGAGCGATCTTTGCAAGCGGAAGTCCATTTTCGCCGCTGCATTACCAGGGCAAACTGTTTGTTCCAGGGCAGGGAAATAATGTCTATATCTATCCAGCCATCGGACTGGCGGTGTATGTCACGCAGGCGAGTCGCGTGACGGACGACATGTTTCTGCGCGCGGCAGAAAGTCTTGCGGAGCAGGTGTCAGACGAAGATTTGCGAGTGGGGTTGATCTATCCACCAGTAGCTGAAATTCACGAAACGCTGGTGCGGGAGGCCATAGAAGTAGCAACGATGATCTTTGACAAGGGGTTTGCTGGAGTCGAGCGCCCCAAGGATGTCGCGGCGTTCGTTCGTTCCAAGGTGTACGAGCCGTCCTATTCGGAGTGAGGGAGCAGAGAGTTATTCGTGAGCGTCTGTGTCTCTCCATACCAGAAGGCGAAGTCCATTCAAGACCACCGCTACGGTACTGCCCTCATGCATGATCACTGCAAGCGTGGTGTTGACAAAACCTAGGAGCGTGAGCGGAATCAGAGCGATCACCATGCCCATGCTGATGAAAACATTTTGACGGATCACGCTCCGTGCAAACCTTGACAGAGCCACCGTAAATGGAAGCCGACCAAGGTCATCAGCCATCAACGCCACATCCGCCGCCTCCAGAGCCACATCTGTTCCGCTTCGACCCATAGCAATTCCAACAGTCGCCATCGCCAACGCCGGAGCGTCGTTGATGCCATCACCCACCATGGCCATGGCGTGATGGGTGTGCAGAATTTCTCGCACGGCTTCAATTTTGTCCTGCGGCATGAGTTCCGCTCGCACGCTGTCCACGCCAACTTCCGCACCAATGCGAGTGGCCACAGCGCGGCGATCACCCGTGAGCATGATGATGGGGCGAATGCCCATCGACTGTAATCGAGCGATGGCCTTGGCTGATTCCGGCCGCGGTCGATCGCTTAGGGCGAATACTCCCTGAAGGACTCGATCGAGCACAACACAGACGATGGTGTGTCCAGCCGCGTCCAGTCGTGAAATGGTCTCTTGCAGAGACGGTGGAACCCCCTCAGCAATTTCAGCCAGCAACCGAGGTGAACCCGCTTGCAAAAGCGATCCATTCAGATTGCCCTGCAGACCCTTGCCTTGGATTGCAACCACATCATCAGCAATCAGCGACGGGGCGCCGCGGGAATCGGCTGCAAGGACGAGAGCACGCGCAATCGGATGCTCGCTTCGCCTTTCAAGTGCCGCAGCCAGTGCAAGCAGGCGCATGGGGTCGACGCCAGGCGCCGTTGCGATTTCGGAAATCTCAGGTCGCCCAAGTGTGATCGTGCCCGTCTTATCCATCGCGATCGCGCGAATGGTGGAAAGGCTCTCAAGGTGCAATCCACCCTTGATCAGCACGCCGAAACGGGCAGCTCTTGCAACGCCTGCAAGGACGGCCGCGGGAGTACTAATCGCAAGAGCGCAAGGGCTTGCACCAACGAGCATGGCGATCGCGCGAAGCAGAGCCTCATGGAAGGCAAGCCAGTCGAGCGAAGTCGGAAGAATGATCGCGACAATGGTCGCGGCAACCACGCATGGAACATAGATGCGTGTAAACGCCTCGGCGATTCGCTGGGTCTTTCCCTTTTCGTTTTGCGCCGACTCGACCATGACAATCATGCGAGCCATCGTGCTATCAGCGGCGAGCCGCGTCACCGAAATCAGAAGGCTTCCGTCGCCATTCACCGTGCCGGCAAAAACTTCGTCTCCAACGGATTTCTCCACGGGGACGCTTTCACCAGTCATCGGGCTTTGATCCACCGCGCTGGTCCCATTGTCGATGCGACCGTCAGCCGGCAGGCGTTCGCCAGGCAGCACCACCACCATGTCGCCAATCACCAACTGTTCAATCGGCACTTCTTCCTCAATGGAGCCTCGCTGCCGGCGTGCCACACGTGGAGTCAGTTTTCCAAGAGCCCGAATGGCGTTGCGAGCCTGCCCCATTGCGTAGTCCTCGAGCGCATTGCCCAGAGAAAAGAGAAAGAGAAGGAGACCGCCATCGAGCCACCTTCCAATGCATGCAGCGCCGATCGCTGCGACGACCATGAGGAAATCCACATCCAAGTGAAGCCGAAGCGCCAACTGAATTCCGCGGATCATCGCGTTCCATCCGGCAACGACATAGGCAACAACAACAAATGCCCATTGCACTTCACGAGGCGCCACAATCCAGTTGCTCTCTGTGGCAAAAGCCGCCGCAATGGCAAGGCCAGCAAGGATTGGCACCCAAAGGCCTGCGGCGCCATGTGTTTCCGGACTGCTGGAATTCACTGTGCATGAGCCGCAGTGAGCAGTGGGGGCAGTGGTCACGAGTCGAAAGATAGCGGCGAGCCGTTACCATGATTGGATGGGCCCATTTCACTTTCCACCTCCCACCCCAAGTGATCTTGGCGATCGCGAAGTGCCACGAGAGGGCGACCGCTTAGAAGGTGTTCGCGTTGCCTTGCTGGTTACTGGAGGCATTGCGGCGTTCAAGACCCCACTGGTTGCGCGAGCACTCCGCAGGCAGGGAGCGGTGGTCACAGCATTTTGCAGCGAAGAAGCCCTTCGATATGTCACGCAAGATGCGTTGGAGTGGAGCACAACGAATCCGGTCGTCGTCAAGCTTTCGCCACAAGCAGAGCATCTTTCAGACGCCGCGCCAGCCGATATCTATTTGGTGGCACCAGCCACCGCAGCGACCATTGCACGGATGGCGTGCGGATTGGCCGAGGGTGTGGTCGGTGCAACACTGGCGTCGGCGATTGGTCGAATGGAGCAAGGACAGGCTCACATTCTTGTTGCTCCCACCATGCATGGCTCTATGCACAACAGCATTCTTGTGAAAAATCTGCGCACCCTGCACGACCTTGGCGTGCGCATCATTCCACCGCGTGATGCGTATGGCAAACACAATCTCCCAGATGAGGGCGTTCTTGTTGAGCATGTGTGCTGTGCCATGAAGGAGAGCTCTCGGCCTAGGAAAGTGGTGGCCGAGCGATCCGCGAATCCGATTCCGACAAAGGAACCAGAATGAATCCCATGTTTCTTGGAACGGTTGTTGCATTGTTGGTCGCGCATGCGCAACCGCAAAGCGATGTCGTGGTGAAACAGATCAACCCAGGCATTCCGCAGATTGCAGGACCGACCGCTCCGGGAAGTGCTATGACGGAAACGCTTACGGTCGAGGCATCCCTTCCAACGGTTTCCCCGGCCTTTGGAAATGTTCTCGCCTTGTCTGGGGAGGACTTGATTGTGAGTGGCGCCTGCATTCCCCGCAGACCCGGAAGTGACGGACAGATCGCAACATTTATTCCGCAGACAGATGGCACATGGAAATGCGAGCCGTTTATGCCGCAAGTCAGCTCGCTGCGACCAGAGGATTTTGTTCTTCAAAGGCTGGCGTGTTCGGCGAACACGCTGGTGACACCTATTGTTCGCAAAGTTGGATCAAGCGAGCTGGTGTGGTTTGAGCGGGTGAACGATCGAGAGACTTGGAAACAACGAGGGCTGATCAAGGCGCCCTCTGGTGCCACTCGGGTGAATTTTGGTGGAGCGATCGCGATGAGTGGCGACCTGCTTGCAGTGAGCGAGATCAATGCACGGCCCAATTTGAAGGACGAGGATTACTTGGTGAGTCCAAAGGTGTATCTCTTTCGACGAACACCCGATGGGTGGCAAGCGGAAGGGGCCGTAAGTCGTGATGCTGCGAAGAAGCCGTATTGGTTTGGTGCTTCGATCGCGTTGGATGGTGACACGCTGGCGGTCGGATATCCCACCGCGCTGCAGCCATTTCAGTCGACCAAGGCGCATGCGAGTCTTGATAGCCCAATGGTCTGCATCTATCGGCGAGGTGCTGATGGATGGAAACTGGAACAAGACATTGCCGGAACTCCCTACAGCCGATTTTTCGGATTCGGCAATTCAATTGCCATCGAAGGCGATCTGATGGCGGTTCAGTCCTTGAATCCGTTTGCAGAGGGAGCGAATGTTTTTGTGTTCCGTCGCCATGAAGGCATCTGGTCGATTGAGGCGGAAATCATTCCAGGTGTCGATGTCGTGCGAGGTCGCGGATTTGGTTTTGAATTGGAAGTGAGTGGTGGTCGCGTGATCGTTGGCGACGGAAGTGCAGTTCAGGGCGAAGACAAGTCGGGGCGAGTCTTTGTCTTTGAAAAATCTGGCACGCAGTGGGTGGAAACCCATCGCTTGCAGCCCAAGGCACTCAGTAGTCCTCGAAGTTTCGGAACAGCCGTTGCGGCCAAGTGGCCATGGATTGTTGTGGGACGGGTTCGGAACGAAAATCTTGGTATCGAACCGGGTGGCGCCTATCTCTTTGATATGCGAAAGGCTCCGCCGCCACCGGTGCAGTCGGTAAGTCAATCGACCGCAGATCCTGCCGCGCCGGCCGTCACTTCCAGTGGCGGATACTAAACGCCAGCATTACAACTCCACCGCAGATGTGAAAGGGCTGTTCCCATCCTTGTGGCCATTGGGGTGGGGCCAAGGTGTTCAGAAGTGCCGCAAGAAATGCAAGCGTTCCGCACCACGCCGCGCTGCCGGTGCGAGCGCATTGAAAGCTGGCGATCAAGCAAATCGCAAACACACCATGTTCCAGAAAGGGGCGCATCGAGCCCAACGAGAACCGCGTCAGGACGCCAAGATGCATCACACTCAATGCCACAAGCCATGCGCCGGCAATCGCTATTGTGACCAACCACCATCTTGGCATGCGCGAAGCATAACGGGAGATTGAAAGAATCGGGCTACACTCATTCGCTACGGAGACCATCATGGCTAAGACTGTCATCGCCCTGTTGCAACATGCTGCTCCCCCCTCTGAACCACGAGAGGAAGTCTTGAAGCGTGTGGAGCGCATGGCTCGCGATGCCAAAAGGCAGGGAGCAAGAATCCTTTGCACGCAGGAACTGTTTTGCGGTGCCTATTTCTGTCAGGTTGAAGATTCCAATCGCATGAATCTTGCCGAGCCGATTCCAGGGCCGACGACAGGTTTTCTTGGTCGCTTGGCCAAGGAACTCGATGTCGAGATCGTGGGTTCCATTTATGAACGCAGGGCCGCGGGCCTGTATCACAACACCGCGGTCTTCATGGATCCATCGGGCAACATTGCCGGGCGCTATCGCAAGATGCACATTCCGGATGACCCGCGGTACTTTGAAAAATTTTATTTCACCCCCGGCGATCTTGGATGGCAAGCGGTGCGAGGTCGTGACGCCACCATTGGCATGCTCATCTGCTGGGACCAGTGGTACCCGGAGGCCGCGCGATTGACGGCCCTTCGTGGTGCTGAAATTCTTGTGTATCCAACGGCGATTGGGTGGTGGCATGGTGAAACACCACGGGATCGTGCGCAGCAGCGAGAGGCGTGGCAACTCATGCATCGCGCGCACGCGATTGCCAATGGCATCTTTGTCGCGGCGGTCAATCGCGTGGGGAACGAAGATGATTTGCAATTTTGGGGCGGAAGCATGGTGGTGGATCCCGGTGGCGAAGTGATCTGTGAAGCCAGTGCCGATCGTGAAGAGGTGCTGCTTGCCGAAATTGATTTGGCTCGCATCGAGGACATGCGACGCGGGTGGCCATTTCTTCGCGATCGTCGAGTGGATGCCTATAGCGATCTTTCTCAGCGATTTGTCGATGGGATTGGCTCATGAAGTCCATGGTTGAAGCGGTTCGAACAGATGTCACAGCTGCGAGCCAAGGTTTTCGTATGCCCGCCGAGTGGGAACCACTGGAGTGTGTGTGGCTGGTGCAGCCCCACAACGAAGAAACGTGGCCCGGATGTATGGATCGAGCCCAAGCTGAGTGGCAGCATTGGCGAAACCAGTTGGAACGCGTTGTTCGAGTTCGGACCGTTGAAGCGTTAGGCATTCCAACCAACGATTCGTGGATTCGAGACTTTGGGCCGGTGTTTGTGAAGGATGTTCATGGCCGGGTGGCGGCGCATAGTTTCACATTCAATGGCTGGGGAGAGAAGTACGAAGTCCGTTCGCTTGATGATTCAGTCCCCGATCTCATGGCGCCTGAATTAAAAATGCCTATGTGGCATCATGATTTTGTGCTTGAAGGCGGAAGCATTGACAGCAACGGTCACGGAACATTGCTCACCACTCGACAGTGTTTGGAACATGCCAATCGCAATCCATCATCGCGAGGTGAAGACATTGAGCGCACCCTGTGCGAGTCGCTCGGCGTGACCAATCACCTATGGCTTCCGGGCGGTATCGAGGGGGATGACACGGACGGGCATGTGGACGATTTGGCTCGTTTTGTACGGCGAGATGTCGTTGCCGCAGTGCGAGCCAATGAAGGACACCCAGATCACGCCATGCTTCAAGCCAACTGGTTGGCCTTGCAGGCGGCGCGTGATGAACGAGGGCAGCGACTCGAACTGGTCGAGTTGCCCCATCCGGATTCCTTGCACTACGACTTTCCCGCCGACCGATTCGGTCCTGGCGGGCGGCGGATGCTTCCGGCGAGCCATGCCAATTTTCTTTTCGCCAATGGTTCCATCTTCGTGCCGGTGTTCGGTGGCGCGAGCGATGATGTTGCGTGTCAGCGACTTGAGCAGGCAAGCGGTTGCCGCGCCGTGCCGATCTCGGCAAGGTGGCTGGTGGTCGGTCTGGGAACGCTGCATTGCCTGAGTTGCCATCAACCTGCGGCGCACACCTGAGCATGCAGCGGGTGCACATGACATTCGCGGAAATCTGGTGACCGTGATTTCGGCCAGAACCAAGCGATTGTTCAAATGGTGTTGTGTGGGGATTGGCGCCGTGATCGTGGCGCTAAGCGTTGTGTGGTTCACGCCATCGCTGTTTGTTCCGATCGTCATGCGGATTGCCTATGCATCACTTGGCGTGCATCAAAACAGCGTGGATGTGCATGGACACCCATGGAATTACCTGGAATCAGGCAGCGCAGCGAATCGTCCGATGATCCTGTTGCACGGATTCGGTACAAGCCGTGAAGCGGTCATGAGCATGATGCCGTGGTTTGCTGACACCCATCATTGCGTGGCACCCGATCTTCCCGGCTTTGGTCGGCATCCGTTTCATGAAGGCGAGGTGCATGATGCGGATTTTCTCGTCCGCCAAGTGATTGCCTTCGCCGATGCAGTTGGAGCCACGCAGTTCGACCTTCTTGGAACAAGTATGGGCGGTGCGCTCGCGGTGCGTCTTGCCGCAACGCATCCAGACCGCGTGCATCGCATGGTGTTGCTTGCCCCAGCCGGAGTTCGGGCCGCACGGAGCAACGCATTTATGGAGCGAGTCAATCGAGGTGAGAATCCACTTGACATCGCGTCGGAAGAAGACTTTGAAAGGATGATCGACCTTGTGTTTGATCGCCGGCCGCTGATGTCATGGCAATTCCGCGCCTACTTGACGCAACAAGCCATTGCTCACCGACCAAACACGCTGAAGATTGCCGAGACCCTCAAGCCATTTCTCTTAAACGGACTCGAGAATGATCTTGGACGGGTGAAAGCCCCAACGCTGATTGTGTGGGGTGATCGGGACCGTGTGACAGATATCAGCATGTTGAAAGTGTTTCTGAAGGGAATTCCTGATTCGAGCGGAATGACCATTCACAGCGCCGGACATGTGGTGTTTCACGACCAGCCCGATTTCACACGCCGCGCGATTGTTCCGTTTCTAACGCCATGACGGATGTGCAATCGTTGCCGACATAGGATTGCCGAACGATGCCTGAGCTCACCCAATCCGTGCCGACTTCGGAATCCACCTCGCTTTCCGATAGTGAGCGATTTCTGGTGGAGCTTGCGCGCGATCTTCATCGCTTTGGCACGCCGGCCCATCGATTGGAAGAGCAGGTCACTCGCTGCGGGGCTCGGCTTGGCGTACCAACGACCATGTTCAGCCTTCCAACATTTCTAGCCCTAGCGTTTGGCCCACTGGAACGTCAGCGGGTGGTGAATCTTCGCGTGGATCCCGGATCGGTTGATTTATCGCGACTCCATGCCATGGAAGTGATTCAGCAGAATGTATTGCGAGGCGACATGCAACCCAGCATGGGTGCTGCGGCACTTCGCGAGTTGGGCGCGCAAGCGCCGGCCTTCAATCGGTGGTTCATCTGGATGGCCTTCGGTCTCTCGGCGATGGCCGCAACACGATTCTTTGGCGGTGGCATTCAAGATGCGATTGCCGGCGCCATGATTGGATTGATTGTTGGTGCCCTCACGCTGGCGGTCAATGCTCGGCGTGATCGCGCGGCCCTCTCTGAGTTTCTTGCTGGAATTGTTGCAACGGTTGGAGCGTGGTGTATTGCCATGATCTGGCCACCCATCACCATGGGCGCCGTCACGCTGGCGGCAATCGTGGTGTTGCTGCCCGGTTTCAGTATGACGCGAGCTTTGCTGGAACTGGCCACACTCAACTTGGCTTCAGGCAGCAGTCGCTTGATGGGCGCGGTCATGACGCTGGTGGCTCTTGGATTTGGAGCGGCCATTGGAGATCGAATTGTTTCATCGCTTCCACTGGCCAATATGCAGCCACCGCTTCCGCCGCTGGATTGGCTGGGTGTTCTTCCGGCCGTGATTGGTATGGCACTGTCGAGCGTGTTCCTGATGCAGGCTCGCTGGCGAGATGCAGGATGGATCATGCTTGCAGCGTTGCTTGGTTTGTACGGAGCGAGAACCGGCGCCATCATGCTGGGGCCAGAATTGGGTGTCTGCGTCGGCGCGTTTGTGGTTGGCATTGCTGGCAATGGATTCAGCCGAATCATGCGGCTTCCCGCAACCACCATGATTTCCCCGGGCCTTTTACCGCTTGTTCCAGGAGCGATCGGAATGCGTGGAACTTCCATGTTGTTTATGGACAGCCCATCCCGAGGAGCCACATGGGCCATCGCGGCGCTGGTGATCGGCGGCGCACTGGTAGCCGGCCTGCTTGCAGCGAATGTATTTGTTCCACCTCGACGAAGTGCCTAGACCCAGCGTCAGCGCATCGCGTCAATAGCGCTGGTGAGTCGGGTCATTCCATCTGGCATGGCAACCGTGCCATTTAAAATGTCCTCCGACGATGCGTTGGGCCCATACGCCGCAGCGTTGACTTTGTTGGCTGGGGTGTAATTCAGTCCGCCAAGTTGTAAGCCACCGAAAAGTCCAGAGCCAGCGATAAAGCACTTGTACTGCGCACTCTTGGCGCGGGTATTGCCTGTGGCGTCGCCGCCGGTGCCTTCACCAACCGCCAGCAATTGCATGCCGCCTGTTGCAAAGTCAGTCATGGCGCCGTCGTCATAAAAAATAACCAGGAATCGCTTCACTTGACCACCGAGTTGCAATCCAATGGAGCCAGCTGCCGCGTTAATCGCATAGGGAGCGCCCCACGTTTTTCCCTTGTGCTTCAAAAGCACGCCGCCGCCGCCTTCACCACCAATGCCAACGCCGCCTTGTCCAACGGACATGATCGCGATGCCTTTCATGTTGTTCCAGTCATCCTTCTTGGGAGTCTCTTTCGAGGCTGAAACCGTCGCCAGATCAAGTTGCGCATCACTGATGCGAGCACTCATCGTGCTGGCGCCACAGCCACCGATCAGAAGGGCGAGTGCCGGCAGAATGAACGCAGCAATTTTTATTTTTAACATGCGAGAGTCTCCTTGGTTGAGATCATAATCAGAGAGCGTGCTTGGTGCAGGATCGATGCCGCATGACAGTGTTCAAACGGCTCTGAGACCGCTCGATGCGATCGAGCGAAATCCGCCCAGTGCGCACCGCCTCGGCCAAAGCCTCAATGACGCGCCGCTGTCGATCAAGACGATGGCACACCAACACAAGATCACATCCCGCTTCGACGGCACGAACCGCGGCCTCGCCGATTTCCATTTGATCGGCAATCGCCTTCATTTCAAAGTCATCGGTGAGAACAAGGCCATCAAAGCCGAGCTGCTGCCGAAGCAGGCCATGCACAACGGCGTGTGAAAGGGTTGCCGGCACCGCGGGATCGATGGCCTCAAAAACAATGTGCGCCGTCATGATGGCGTCAATTCCCGCATGAATGGCCGCGCGAAACGGCAACAGTTCAACTGCGGACAGCCTGTCCATGGAATGAGAAAGGCGAGGAAGTTCTAGGTGACTGTCCACGCTGGTGTCGCCGTGGCCAGGAAAGTGTTTTCCACATGCCGCGATTCCTTGTGACTGCAGCGCGTTCACATATGTCACGCCGCACGCCGCGACCAAGGCCGCATCACGGCCGAATGACCGCTCGCCAATGACCGGGTTGGCCGGATTGCTATCCACATCCAGCACCGGAGCCAGGTTCATGGCGATGCCACACGAGTGCAGCGCGTCAGCGGCGTTCATGGCGGCGGCACGCACCGCGGAATCGCCTCGCTGGCCCAGTTCACGGCCAGAGGGAAGTTCTGCAAAACCGGCACCGCGAAATCGCTGCACCCGGCCACCCTCCTGATCCACGGTGATCAGAACCGAACGGCCCGCCGCACGGCGAATGCTCTCGCTTAACTGGGCGAGTTGCTCGGCACTCTGAAAGTTGCGGCTGAAGTAAATCGCGCTGCGAACGCCACTGGCCAGCAACTCGGCCGTCTCGGACGGAAGCGTATGACCATCAAATCCAACGCACACAAGACCGCTGACTTGCCGTGCAATGGCATCGTGCATGTGTGCACGCTAACCGCCGCGTGCTGTTGTTGCACACGCACGCAGACTGGCTTTACAAAGTTCACATATCCAGCAGCAAGATGGCGATATCGCCGCCGTCAACCGAGCCGCTCTCATCAAGATCCTCTGGGCAGCAGGCGCACTCGCCGAAACTGAGGAGCATCAACGAGAGATCGCCGGAATTCACCGATCCATCCTGATCGATATCTGCCAGCGGCGCAATGGTGAAACTGGAGATGACGGTTGACCACGCCGTGGCCGATCGCAATTCACCGATGCCCCAGAATGTGCAGTCGTTGACTGGATCAACAACGCATCCGAAATAGTCGCCCCAGCGTTTGACCCCGGTTCCGCTTGGGCTGCTCACTCCATTGCCAAGCGCAATGGGTTCTCCCATGGTTCCTGCAGCGTCGGTGGCGTGTCGAGTGGCCGCACGCACCGATGGGAAGATCAGGGTCGAACTTGCCGCATGCACCAACGCCACGTCGCCGCGAGCATTCACATTGATCGCTGGGAAGAAAGTGGACTCGGTTGTGCTGGTTGGTGCAATGCTTCCGCTCATGGCAAGTGTTGGCGAAACGGTGGTCGTGGTTGGCCACCCATTGAGATTGATCTGATACCAGCGAGCCAAGGCGCGCGTGGATCCTGAAACGGCATGGCAGGTGTACAGCGTTGAATCCCTCACCACTGCATTCATGATGCGGCCATCAAGCGTGTCAAGCACCGCGGTGGTTCCCTTTGCACCAGCATCGGGCGGAGCTGGTGCGGACGGAACGACGAGAGTTTTGGAAATGATGCTTGGTGTGGTGAATGGATTGTTGATCGCGCTAAGTGACAAGACAGAATTGGAAACGCGATTGACAATCAGGGCGCGATTGTCAGGCCACGCTGTGGCGACCTGCGGGCTGACGGCGGTGGAAAGAACCAGGTCGGCATACACCGCCGTCCCACCAGTGAGCAATGGCGTCTTGTTGAAACTGCGAACCCATCCGCCAGCAAACCCGTCCACGAAACCAAACAGGTTTCCAGTCACATAAATTCCATTGGCATCGCTTCCAAGCCCGGGATAATCCACCCAGTAATTCACGCCACCGACGGTGACCACGCTGCTGGTTCGGTACTTGTACCAAACACCATTGGGATCACTGTCATCGCTGATCGCAATATCCACATAGGAGGTGCTGCTCGCATCGTATTCCTCGAGCGTGAGCACGACGAATCGTTCTGAATGTGGGTCGTACATCACCTTGGGGTCAAAACCGAAATTGCTTGCGCCCACGGGCTCGAAGAATCCTGGCGAGCCGGCGCTATCGAGCGAGACTTGAAAGGTTTTGGCTCCAGCTTTGCTAAAGAAGGCAATGCTGCTGTTGACGGTTGCAATGACATGGTTGGGACCAACTGCCAAGGTGCAATCAGGTGGATCCCAGCCCGTGCTGGTGATACCGGTGAACATCGCTTGCGTCTGAGATCGCGAATCATTGACCTCTTCCACAGCAACAAGATCGTTCGCGGCGCCTTCGGGCAGTTCCCGTCCAATCTTGTGCGGCGTCAGGAGCAGCCCCTTGCGAACGCTTTCAGCGCCAGCGACCGGCTCCTGAATCTGCGGATGAAATTTGGTCGTGTCAATGATGGACATTTCGCAGGTGCCTTGGCCCACTCCGTTGACGATGTTCATCGGAATGGCTTCCCACGGACGAGGGTCAACGATCTTCATCTTCACCAGACGAGCCGGCGGAATGGGGCCCGCACGCTGAACCACAACGGGTCGTGTGACCATGGTGAGTCCAACAAGAATGCACGCAAAAAGGGCGAGTCGAGTGAGCATGCTGAACAATAACCGGGATTGAGCAGAGTTCCACCCGAAAGATTCAAAAACCCACATTGTTCTGAGCCGGAGTGGGTGAAAGCCATTGAAAGGGTTCGATAAGCAGGCTGCCGTCGTATTCTGTCGATACAAGGTCGCGTTGAGTCACCCTACGGATCCATCCAAAGATCGCAGTCAGCCGCAGGACGAACGCACGATCCTGCCGGCTGGAGATATGGACCGAACCATTCCCGGCAACAGTGAGAGCGACCGCACGATTCCAGGCGGCCAACAGCAGGATTCACCGGGCGGTGGAATTGGCGAAGGAATTTTTCCGCGGGTGGAAGCGAGACTGGATCGCATTGCGGACTGCAAGATCGAAAAACGACTTGGGTCCGGTGGGTTTGGCGATGTCTGGCTCGCGGTGCAGGAGAGCGATCTTCTCAAACGCCGTGTGGCCATCAAACTTCTCAAGCGAGGGATGGACAGCGAAGCGGTGCTGGAGCGATTCGACCTTGAACGCAAGGTGCTGAACACCCTCAACCATCCGAACATTGCACGCTTGTTTGGGGGCGGAGTGACGGAGGACGGTCGCAGTTATTTCATCATGGAGTTCGTTGAGGGACTCACGCTTGAAGCCTGGTGCGAGCGTCAGACGCTCGGGGTTCCAGAACGCCTTTCGCTGCTGCGGCAGATTGCCTCGGCGCTGGCACACGCCCACGAGAAGGGGATCGTGCATCGAGACATCAAGCCGGCAAATGTGCTTGTTGGTGTGGACGGTGTTCCCAAACTACTGGACTTTGGAATTGCCAAGATTGTGAACCCCGATGTGAATGCCAACGATCGAAGCCACCAGACTTTGCCCGGTGAGATCGGGCCGTTGACACCGGTCTATGCAAGTCCAGAGCAATTGCGTGGCGAGCCCTTGGCGGCCAGCACCGATGTCTATTCGTTTGGCGTGATGATGTATGAAATTCTGTCGGGGCGGCCACCTTTTGATTTCACCAATCTTCCCTTTGACGAAGTGCGGCGTCAGGTGTGCGAGACCATGCCGCTGCGCCCGAGTGACAAGGGCACGATGACGGTGGTAAAGGGAGATGGCAAGACCACGACTGGTGGATCGACTGGTAGCGCAACAGATCGTTTGCGAAAAGGATTGCGTGGCGATCTGGACAACATCGTGTTGATGGCTATGCGCAAAGAAACGGCGCGTCGGTATGCGTCCATGCCTGCACTTATCGCGGACATCGATGCATTTCTGGAAGGCCGTCCAGTATCGGCTCGCCCCAACAGTGCTGGGTATCGGGCTACCAAGTGGCTTGGCCGCAATCGAATTCGCGTCATGTTGGCGACCGCCAGTGTGGTTGCGGTTGCAGGTTCGATTGCATGGTGGGTGTACGCCAAACAGGCGGCTGAGGCACAGGCGGCTGCCGATCAAGCCGCAGCGATTCAAAAAACAGCGGAATCGGAAGCGGCGAAGAAAGTGATTGGTCTTGGTTCCAATGTCGCTGACTATGCGGCTGAAGCCAAGGCAGCAGAGCAAGTGTTGGTTGATGCCGAAGCAAGCGCACGTCAGCAATTGAAAGCCGACCCAACGGATGCGCAAGCAACCTTGCGATTGGTTCGAGCGCTCTACAAACGAGCGGGCCTTATGGAACGGTCTCGAAATGTTCGGGACGGTCTTCCGTTGACCAGCGAGTTAGTTGAACTTGCCAGATCGCTTGAGTCCAAGTCGAAATCAGACGCCGATCGACGCACGCTCATGCTTGCGCTCAGGGCTCGAGGCGACATGTTTCTGGCGGCTAATGAATTACCCCAGGCTCGGCAAGTCTTGGCAGAGAGTCTTGCCTTGGCGGCTGCCGACGCCGCCAAGAAACCGGATGAAGTGGACATGCTTCGTGACCATGGCACGAGTCTGGCCCGCATGCGGAATGTGCTTGTTCAAGAGCGAGACTTCGCGGGTGCCATCGCCATTGATGATCAGTTGAAGCAAGTGCGTGGTTCTGTGTTTCGACGCGGAGCTAAGAATGACAAGGATGGGAGTCTCAAAGCCCGATTCGAACGGGATTGGATGCTTGCGCACTTCTTTCGCACGAGCGACCTATTCGATCTTGGCCGTTTCGATGACGCCGAGGCTGAATTGGCGACCTACTTGGACATTTCCAGGCAGCGCGTGGAGGCCAAACCCGACGAATGGGAGCGGCAGTTTGATGTGGCATACGGCCTTGCCGCAACCTGCGGAATTGCGTCGGAGCGACTCACTTTGCCAGAGTGGGAAACAGCCGCCGATCAGTGGATCGAAGCGTCACGAGCCGCTGTGGATATCTCCCAATCCGAGAGCGTTGCCCTAAGAATTTGGGTGGACGCGAGTCTCTCCAAGGCGCATCTTCAAAACCATCAGAAGAAGTTTTCTAACGCACTGGAGTTGGTTCGCTCCACGGTCAAGTCTGCCGAGCGCATGCGAGCCGCAGCGTCCACAAAGGGGAAGGGTGAAGCCATTGCGCCGGAGCAACGCATGATGGTCTGGGCCGAGGAGATGCGATCGTTGCGAGGGTTGGATCGATTGCCCGAAGCTCGCGAGATTGTGAAGCAGGTCACAGCTCTCGCAGCGCAACCGATGGAAAGCGTCGAATGGAATACAGCGGTGGCATGGGCCATGGTGCAAGCAGCGGCAGTCGCTGAGGCACCTGCTGACGCAGAGCGATTTGCACGATTGGCGATCAAGAGTGCTGAAGCCACGAAAGAGCCGGTCCTTGAAGGGGAAGCCCGCGAGTCTTTGGTGGCGGTGTTGTTGAAGGCAAAAAAAACGGATGCAGCGGAAGCGGAGCGTGCCAAAGCAATCGCAGTCTTGGCCACTCGCCCGACACCTCGCTCGCAGGAAATCACCAATCGACTTGCAAAGCCCGCGGCTCCAAAGGCTGCAACCCCAGCATCGCCACCAGCATCGGGGAAACCCGTTGCACCACCGCCGTCCACGCAAGCAAAGCCACCGGCACAATCGACCGCAGGTGGTGCGTCAGCCCCCCCGAGTGCTCCCACACCGCCACGCGGGTGATGGCGAAGTGGGGTGGGTGACTTTTTGTAAACCCATCATGACAACATGTGAGGATGTTCGAGCGTCGTTCCTCTGGATGCGTCGCTTTGCTGCACCGGAAATCACTGCCTGAATCGCTTGCATGTGTTGACCAATGTTCCGACACTCGGTTGGCGTCAATCGCTCCCATCGCATGGTCATGCCGGTGGAGAGATCGGCATGGCTGGTTTCAAGAACATCCGAAAACCACTCATGCAGAAATTGATTCCGCTTGTGGGTTTGTCCCTTGTTAGAGGGGTTAAAAAGGATTTCGATGTGGTCGGAGTTCGCTTGGAAGGTCCCGCCCATTCCGGAATATCGTTTGCCGCGAGAGTGAGTCAGCAGGCCTGCGGCCACCAGCAACTTGAGGTGGTAATACATCAGCGGCGAACTGACGCCGAATTGCTTGGCAAGCTGCTGGGCGTTACATCCGCCAGCCGATCGCACGGCCTCAACAAGCCGCAATCGAAATGACTTGCGAAGGGCCGACCAGGCCTTGGGGTTTGAGAAACGAAGAGTTTGAGTTGCCATTAGGGTGTTTGAATGTTTCGGGGACAATGCCGGCTTGCGAAAACACTCGAAGGTTATGTTTGATTTTGTTTAAGGTGATCACTCGGTGGATAATTTGGTGAGTTCTGCAAAGCACGAAATTATAGGACGCACTTTGCGTAAAACAGGGGTTTAAAGGTATCAATTACAGCAGGTTCAATTTCGCACGCGTGTGCAAATTGCTCACCTTCAAGCGATGGCTGGAAACGCAAAGACTTACGAGGCCCATCTCGCAGGATGGGAATTGCGCCGACTCAGTTCCGGCCAGGTTGTCGATGCGCACACGCACGCAGCAATTCTTGCGTCCGGCGAATTGTTTTCGCGAGCACGACTGACCGTTGACATGCCGGTGGAGTTGAGCGACCTCATTCGCCGCCATCAGAATGATGCCGTGGGTGCCCTGAAGGCGATCGCTGTTCTGCTCAAGACGCCCGCTCTGGAGTTGGAGTTGTATCGCCGTTCATGGCGGGATGTTGCGGACGCCGCGTTCGATCGACTGCTTCAAGAGCGCATGCAGGCCATGACAGCCAAAGGAGTCGACTCGACTCAGGTTCGTCGATTTGGTCACGAACTGACTTCGTGGCGAGATCAGTTGGCGTCATCACGATCCACACGAGAGCAACAACGAGAAGCGCGTCGTCAACAGGAGTTCCAACGGGAACTTGCAGAGCAGCAAGAGCGAGAACAGCATCAAGCGGCGCAGACTCTCGCTAGGACGGAAGCCCTTCTGCGTTTGGAAGCCGAGGCGAAGGAGCGGCGTGAGCGAGAAGCCGTCAATCGTGAATCGAAGCAAAAGCACCTTGAGCATTTGCAGTTCTCTTACGCCACAGCGGTTGGACATCTCAAGACAGAATTGGCACAGGCCGAGCGGGAGCACGCGGGTTCTCTCGAAGCAATGGCTGCATTGAAAGAGGGGCTTGAGAAATCCGAAGCCCATCGGGGCGATGCCGCCAAGGCACGGGAGGCTGCGGCACATGCAAGGCAGCGTGGGCTCGAAGCTCGTCATCATTCTGATCTTCTGGCAACGCAGGCGATTGCAGCCGAAGCGGAACTTGCAAGGCACAGTCAAATCACAACGGCTCGTCGCGAAACGGCAGCGCATGCGGCCGTGGAGGCCCAGCGTTTAAACCAAGTCGGTGAATCCGAGCGTATGGCGGCACAGCAGGCCGATCAGCGTCTTGCGCAGGAAATCGCGCGTGCCGACGAAGCGGATGCACGGCGAGCCGCCGCGCATGCGATTGCGGAACAGGCAGTGACCCGTGCAGAGCGAGCCCATACCGTCACGCGTGAGGTGGAAGATCGTGCGGAGCGATTACGCATTGCGGCGCAGCAGGCCAGCGATCAAGCCATGCTCGAGCGTGGCGTGGTGCAAACACTTTTGGATCGACTTGACCGTGAGCGGGCAGCCGCATCCGAGGCCCGTGCTGCGGCCGAGGCGCAGCAGCGGCATGCCGATGAAGCGCATCGACGAGCCGACGCGGCGCGGGCCATCGCCGAGCAGGCGCTCGAGCGAGCTGAAGCTCAGCAAAAACTTGCGCACGAAGCCATGCGTCGCGCAGATGCCGATCGCGATTCCGCACAGGAATCGCTGCAATCACTTGAGAGTGAACGCAAGGCCGCCGAGGCGGCGCTGGCGCGAGCAGAAAGTGCGTTCCAACACGAACGCATGGTGGATGAACAGGTGGAGCGGCAACGCAGTGCGGCTGCTGAGGCGATGCGGCGCTGCGATGACATGCTTGAAATGGCTCGGCGAGCTGGCGACGAAGCGTCCGTTGCCAGGAGTGACTTGCAGCGATCACTTGAATCACTTGAACGGGAACGGGCCGTGGAGTTGCAGGCTCGTGCCGAAGTAGATCGCGAACGGCAGGAAGCTATTGAGGCGGATCGATGTGCTCGGCGTGATCGAGAGGCCATGCTTGCTGTGGCGGCGCGAGCGGAGCAGCAGCGGGTGCTGGCTTTACAGGCACAGAGTCAAGTTGATCAGGCTCAACAGGCGCTTGAATCGGCTGAGCGGGCCGAAGAAGAATTCCGCCAGCAGAGTCATGTTGCGTTGCAGAGAACTGAGCAGTTGACGCAGCAGGCATCTCTTGCGGATTCTGAGGCGGAACGGCTTGAGCAGGCCGCGATCGAAGCTGAGCGAGCCTTGGATCGTCACCGGGCCATGGCGGACGAACAGGGACGCAGAGTTCAAGAAAGGGCTGACGCATGTATGCGTCTTCGAACGGCCGTTGAAACTGCTGAAAAAGCGTTGAAACTTGAATTGGAAACGCACCATGCAGATGCCATGGCCTCCGAGGCGGCGCAGGGGGCCAAGGAACTTTCGTTGCGACGGCAGCAGGTTGTCGATCGAGCTCAGGCGGCAGCCGAGGACTTGCGTTCACGACGGGCGGCGGCCGAAGCGGAACGAGATCGCTTGATGGCTCGCGAGGAGCTTGCCAATCGTCGCCGTTTCGAAGTGGATCAGGAACTCAATGAGCGACTCAAGCAAGCCAAGGCTCGCGAGTCTGAGGCGCGGAGTCGATCCGAAAATCTTCGGCACGAGTTAGAGGCATTGCAGGCAAGCACCGCCGCGGCGCATGACCACCGATCAGAGTGAGCGGTCATCGCCACACGGATTCGCAATGCACTACTCTCGCGGAGTGATTGGCGCCATGCAGGCAACACTCCTTCGGCAGATCCTTCTATTTGGTGTCGTGCCGAGTGCATTGGTGGTTTCAATCGTTGGGGCGATCGACGCTCTCCGCGCAAAGGATCAACTTACGGCGGCCAGCGGGCGGGTGGCCGCAGGCAAAGCGATTGAAGCGGCCGCACTTGTGAGTGCTGCAAATGAAGACGCTCTGGACATTGTCCAAACGCTTTCCCTCGCTGCGGAAACCACCCTGTTCGGTCACCGGAAAAAAAGTATGCAGTTGCTCTATTCAACGCTGGAGTCCCATCCAGAATATGAAGGGATTTGTTATGGATACGAACCAAACGCTGACGGGCAGGACTCCTTGGCCATTGAATTGGTTCGCAGCGATCATCCTGATGCGCTTCCAGCGGAATCACTCTCTGACTCGGGTCGATTGATTCCCTATTACTTTCGGGACAACGCAAATCAACGCGGGATTGGACTGAAACCACTCAGTGAAATGGAAACCGCCGAGTGGTATCAGGAGCCGTTGAAACGTTTCAAGGCGTTCCGTTCTGGTGTGTTCAAGAGTGACGGACGCGTGGAGTCGCACCTGTTGTATCTGACCGAACCATACGACTACGAGGGTGTTCCAATGACTTCGGCTATTGGAACCATTGTGATCAATGGAGAATTCGCAGGAGTGAGTGGCCTTGATCTCTCGCTGGTAACGCAGCGGAAAAATTTGGTGGATCTTGCGAGATCGAGTGGGCTCAATGTCATGTTGCTGAGTGACCAGGGAAATTTTATTGCCGGTGCGGTTGGTGATCCCCATGACGATGGATCGTTGGCGCGTGCAATGGAGGCCATCCAGCTCAAGCCGATTCATTCAACGCCATGGGCCACGGTGCTGCCTGAAGTTCTTGCAGAGAAAGGGGGAAACTCCATTTCATTCGTGCAGAATCCCATCACGGGACAACAAACGCTGCACGCGGCTGCGGTGGTTGCGACAGGTGGATGGAGTGTGGTGGTCGAGGTTCCGGCGAGCCGCCTTGCCGGCGAAGTGTGGAGTCAATTGCGGATCAGTCTGATTGTTGGCGGGGTGGGCGTCACTCTCATGCTGGTATTGCTGCTTCGCATGGCGGTGAAGTTGTCGCGGCGGATTCGCGTGGCGGCGAGTGCGGCACGAGATGTTGCGGATGGTGATCTCACGAGGTCGTATGAGGTGCAGGGAATGGATGAAGCGGGTGAGTTGCTGGGCAGCATGAACGACATGACGCGTCGATTGAATGACTTGGTGTGCCGCGTTCGGGGAGTCACGCTGAATATTTCTGGAACGGCCACGCAAATGTCTGGATCGAGCCGCCAACAGGAAGAAGTGGCGCAAAGCTTTGGATCAAGTTCGTCAGAGATCGCAGCGGCGGTGCGGCAGATTTCAACCACCGGCAGCGAGCTGCTGAAGAACATGGAACGGCTCGCGGTGTCGGCTGGCGAGTCCTCCCAGATGGCGGTACAGGGTCGCGAGGGTCTTCAAGCGATGGGCAAGACCATGGATGAATTGGCATCGGCCACCGGTGGAGTTGCGGACCGGCTTGCAGCGATCAACGAGAAGGCCCGCAGTATCAACGCGATTGTGGACACGATCACCAAGGTTGCGGATCAAACCAATCTGCTGAGCGTGAACGCAGCGATTGAGGCGGAGAAGGCTGGTGCAAGCGGTCGAGGCTTCTTGGTGGTGGCTCGCGAGATTCGTCGCCTTGCGGATCAAACGGCGGCAGCGACCCTGGACATTGAGACCACGGTGCAGCAGATGCAGACAGCGGTGAGCGGTGGAGTGATGGAGATGGATCGATTCCGAGATCAGGTTCATCGAGGCGTGGACAATGTTGCCACGGTGGGGCAATGCCTAACGCAAGTGATTGA
>CAMBXO010000003.1 GCA_945871915.1 Singulisphaera sp. GP187 | reverse complement strand
CGAAAGAAGGCATCGAAGTCGGGTGCTTCAAGGTCTCTATCCGTACAGACGGGTCCACGGATCCAACTCGCTGATCGATGCCGATTTTGTCAGGGAGAGCTGCCTGCAACTCCTCTCACACGTAATGGACACCGCGAAAAGGGAGTGTGCGCTCACTGCATTTGGCAGGTGCCGCCGCGGCCGATTAAGGAGCCACGGGAAAGACGAGAGGGGGTGGGGAAGAGTGTTTGGGCTAAGGCTTCTGGGTGGAAACGGAACAGCGCGCACCACAAGCATAAATAATGCGGCTCGAAAGTCATCCCACGACGATTCCGGTCTATTGAAGTCTTTAATGAACGACTCGAATCATGGTAGTGCGCCGGTGCGGCGGTAAAGGGCTGCGACGGCCGGGGTGGGCGTGATTACTCCAGTCCCTCTGGCCCACCCCAAGAGCCACGACCCCTCAATCCACTCGGAAAAACACTTGTGCTTTCACACCTACCAAACAAAGACGCCCAGGCCTTCTCGGCTCGGGCGTCTTCTCTTAACCGGTCGGCCGTTCGCTTTCGCGTTGGCCCATTTAAAATAGCGGGGACTGGATTTGAACCAGTGACCTCCGGGTTATGAGCCCGACGAGCTACCAGGCTGCTCTACCCCGCAGTCGAATGGGCGAATGTAGGTGCAAAGCAGGGTAACCGTCAACCCACACGCAAAAATAAAGACCCCCTGTCGGTTGCCCGACAGGGGGGTGAGGTGCAAAGTGATTCCCTGAGTAACTGTGGGCACAAGGCCCCAGTGTCATCAGGCGCGACGGCGGCGAGCCATCAGACCAGCCAAGCCGACGAGTGCAACTGCACCTGGGGCTGGGGTGGTGTACACAGCCAAGTCACCGTGAGTCGCAACGCCAGCAACGGTGTTTCCAGTAGTTGAGGTGGCGTAGTAGTCAAACTCCAAGACTTCAAAGCCAGCACTTGCTCCGTCAACATAGAAACCGGTGTAGGTGGCGAAGTTATCGCTGCTGTAGTACCACTCAACCATTCCAGTGTCCTGATTGAAGTTGGTTGCGATCTGGTTCCAACTGCCTGCGAACATTGGGCTGACGCTGCCGTCATCCATGGTCACTCCGGAGAGTTTGAAGATGTAGTTACCAATCGATCCGTTGTTGTTGTAGCTGGAGATGCCGTAGATGGTGCCCTTGGTTCGGGTACCAGAAGAGTTGGTTCCGTAGTCCGCATAGAGACCACAAAGAATCCTTGTACCGGTGGTGTCATAGACAACGCCACCTTGACGAACGCCAGTGGTGCTGGCGGTTGAAGCCATGTACTGGTCCCACTCAACCCAGAGCGTGTTTTCGGCTGAATTGCGGCCAGACCAACCTGCGTTCAAGTCCTGATACATGTAACGGCTACCAGAAGCAGTGCTGGAACCACTCACGGACAGGCTCTGGCCTGTACGACCTGGAGGGCTTCCGACGTTGATCTTGTAGTTGGTCAGTGCGGCATTGTTGCCACCTGTGCCACTGCTGTAGCACCACCAGCCACCTTGGCCTGCGGCTGAAGCATTCACGTTGGTCGAAATGTTGCCAACGGTGTATGAAGCGCCGTTGGAATCAGTCGTCCAGTTGGTGCTGTAGATGTCAGTCTGGCTTCGCTGACGAGCATTAGCCAGTCCGCCTGTGCCTGTGAATGACTTCACTGCACCAGTGATTTCGATGGCATTATCGATATTGAAACCAGCCATGGCACCGCTGGTCAAAACAACAGCAGCAATACTTGCGAGTCCGATCTTGTTCATTGGGAAACTCCGAGAAAGGGAAGGGAAAGAAAGTTGGGCTGGGAAAGCCCGAGGGGAACACTTTGAACCTCGTTGGATACGAAACCTTCTGGGAGGAACGATCCGAACCGACGAAGCCGGAGTCAACATAACCCGAATTGAACACTTGGCAAAATATTCATCCGTGGTTTTTGGATTTTATGCGGTTTTTGTTGGGATGATTCGGAGGCTCAAAATGTCAAAAATGGCGTTATTGAGTCAAAAACGGCGTTTTTGTGGCGAAGTCTGTTTCCGTCTGCAATGGCGCGGATTATGAATTGACCCTGCAAAATGAGTCCATCAGGCACTTAGTGAGCGAGCACAGACACCAAATTATTCAGGTTTGGATTGGAATTGGGTGCACGAATTGGGTTCGAAAGCCGACACAATTGACCGCCGTGCATAGCCCTTGTGACTGCTTTGCATAACCCTAGCGACTGCTTTGCGTAACCCTCATTGATCACTTTGAACGCCTTGAAATTCCGGTCTTGACGCCGGGAAACCCATGTCGGCGCCTCGCCTTGGCTAGCATGAATTCCCCGAGAAACCACCATGCCACCACGCACAACACAAGGCGAAACGACACAGATTATTTATTCCATGCAGGGGCTGACAAAGGAGATTGAACGCAAAGTGATTCTGAAGGGGGTCTCTCTTTCGTATTACTACGGTGCAAAAATAGGTGTTTTGGGCCTGAATGGAAGCGGCAAGAGCACACTATTAAGGATCATGGCCGGAGTGGACACCAAGTTTGATGGCAAGATTTGGGCCGCGCAGGGTTACGACATTGGGTATCTGGAGCAGGAGCCGCTGCTTGGAGAAACCAGAACCGCCATCGAAGTAGTTCGAGAGGGTGCAGAAGCCACATTCTCGCTGCTTGCCGAATTCGACCGCTTAAATGAAAAGCTTGCCGAGCCGCTTGATCCGCAGGAGATGACACGGGTGCTGGCCCGCCAATCGGAGGTTCAAGAGAAGCTTGAGCACTTGGATGCGTGGTCGATTGACAATCAGCTGGAGATGGCCATGGAGGCGCTTCGTTGTCCGCCGCCGGATCAATCGCTCAGTAGTTGTTCCGGTGGTGAGAAGCGTCGGGTTGCGCTGTGTCGGTTGTTGCTTCGCAAGCCTGACATTCTTCTATTGGATGAGCCCACAAACCATTTAGATGCCGAGAGTGTTGGGTGGCTTGAGCAGCACCTGAAGCGTTATCAGGGAACGGTGATCGCTGTCACGCACGATCGATATTTTCTTGACAATGTGGCTGGGTGGATTCTGGAACTCGATCGAGGTGAGGGCATTCCATATAAGGGCAACTACACCGGGTGGCTTCAGCAGAAGCAGCAGAGATTGGCGATCGAGGAAAAGCAGGAGAGTCAGCGGCAGCGCACGCTCAGTCATGAATTGGAGTGGATCCGGCAGAGTCCAAAGGCGCGGCAGGCCAAGAGCAAGGCCCGAATGGCAAGTTACGACCAGTTGCTTTCGCAGGATGTGAAAGCCAAGGTGAAGGAGATTGAGATTTTCATTCCGCCTGGGCCGCGGTTGGGCAATGTGGTGGTGCAGGCAGAGAATGCGAATAAGAATTTCGGAGAGCGGATGTTGATGGAGGGGGCAACGTTTTCCATTCCGCCGGGAGCGGTGGTGGGAATTGTTGGTCCAAACGGTGCAGGGAAGACAACGCTTTTTCGCATGATCACTGGGCACGAAAAACCAACCGGTGGTGAATTGCGTGTTGGCGAAACAGTGAAGTTGGCGTACTTGGAGCAGACGCGAGATTCGTTGCAAGACTCCGAAAGTGTGTGGCAAGCGATTTCAGGCGGAAGCGAGGAGATCAAGTTGGGTGGGGCGGGTGTGAACAGCCGCGCGTATGTGAGTCGCTTTGGATTTTCCGGCACGGACCAGCAGAAGTTGGTGGGTGTGTTGAGCGGTGGCGAGCGGAATCGCGTGCACTTGGCCCGCATGCTGACCAGTGGTGCCAATGTCATGTTGCTGGACGAGCCAACGAATGACTTGGATGTGAACACCATGCGGGCCTTAGAGGAGGCGATTCAGAATTTTGCGGGCGTGATGCTGATCATCAGCCATGATCGGTGGTTCCTGGATCGAATCGCAACACACATCTTGGCATTTGAGGGTGACAGCAAAGTGTTCTTCTTTGCGGGGTCGTGGAGTGATTACGAAGCCGATCGCCGCAAGCGACTTGGAATTGCGGCGGATGATGCCCCGCATCGAATCGCGTATCGAAAGCTCACGCGTGCGTGAGTTACTGGACCCCCGTCCCTAGTGACCATGCCAACTCACCTTTCCCCAACGAACCCCATTCGTATTCTTCCAGCCATGGTCGCAAACGACGAAGCAATTGTCATGGCTGGCATTCCTGCCGTGAACATGTCACTCCTGCATCGCATTCGCTTTCGCGTTGGTGACCCCGTTGCCATGATGGAGTGGAGCCTCGGCGGCGGAAACCGAATACGCACACTCATTCTGAGAGACATCGAAATCGATCGCGCTCGCAAGACGGCGCGGGCTGACAACATTTGTTCGCCACTTGATTTCAGCCCCTCGAATGGATTGAGCAGTGAGCGCGAAACCGCGACCGCCCAAGCTCTTGCTGAATGTCTCGTTCGCGCTGGAGCGAAGAAGGCCGTTTGTGATCGAACATTCCCAGCGATTTTTCAACATCATCTCGTGAACGCAGGCATTTCGGTTCGCTGCGATCCGCTTCTTTTTACCTTGGATCGGCGCGCAAAAGATGCTACGGAGATCGCAGCGATGCAAGAGAGCCAGCGAGTGACTGAGCGTGCAATTGAGCTTGCGTGCCGATTCATTGCCAATGCTTCAGCCAATGCAAGCGGCGGCTTGCTGCACCAAGGATCGCCAGTGACAAGTGAGCGTGTGCGTGGCGAAATCGACACATTTCTCATTCGTGAGGGCTACGAAAACCCGCGCTCAATCGTTGCGGGTGGTCCACAAGGTGGCGATTGCCATCACGACGGAACTGGTCCGTTGCAGACTGGCCAACCCATCATTGTGGATGTCTTTCCTCGCAACAAGGCCAGCGGTTATTGGGGCGATAGCACCCGCACGGTGGTGCATGGCACAATTCCAACAGAAGTCGCGCGCATGCACGCAGCGGTTGTGCTTGCCAAGGCAACCGCAATCAAAAGCGTAAAGGCTGGTGTGACCGGCGACTCGGTGCACGCGGTGACTCGTCGCGTGATTCAGGATGCAGGTTTTGGAATGGGTTTGCCGCCTATGAACTCGCCCGCAACATGGTGCGGCATGGTGCACGGAACCGGCCATGGTGTTGGATTAGATGTTCACGAATTGCCACTGGTGGACGCGGGCGGTCCCGAACTGATCGACGGCGACACGATCACAATTGAACCTGGGCTCTATTGCCATGCAATCGGCGGCATTCGCGTTGAAGACGCAATTGTTGTGACTCGCGATGGTGCCATGAATCTTGGCAACGGCCTACCCGAAGGCCTTGACTGGCGAGGGTGAAATCTCGCCTGCAAGAATTAGAATTGGTGGGGGCTGCTTGGCGGTGGACGTGTTTCGTGTGACCAATAACGACCCCCGTCCCTGGTTATGGTCACTGCTTTGAGTCGTCTATCTCGTCGGCCAGTTCGGCTTCAAGCGGATCGATGGTTGGCTCTAAGCGAACGAACCCCTTGGCCGCCCGCTCACATAAATCCATGAGCAATTGGTGCAGCCCCTCGTGATCGGGAATCGCATCCAACTTTGCCATCACATTGTCAATCTGCTTATCAAGGTCGTGACCCACATCGACACTCTCAACTGCACTGTCTCCGAGCGATTCGATCGCAGCAGCAATCCATGAAAGCGTTGGCTTGTCCGGATTCTTAGGCGGTTGAATTCGAGTTCGAACCGTGACTGCCCCCAAAGCAACCACCGGACACAACCCGGCCCGATTGACCGGCTCCCGACACAAGATGGCCACCGGGATCTCATCTCGCAGTGCCGCCAGCCGCAATCGCCGCGCATCCGCGCCGACCAAAGGGGGCTCCACGACATAGCAACCGGCATGAACCTTGATCTCTTCCATGATCCCTTCATTCAGAAGGAAGACCTTCTTTGCAGTAAACGCCGCTTGCAAACGCAAACGCCTGGCTTCTTGAAGCAGCAGACAAATTCTTGCCATGGCGGTGAATTCTTCCGCGCTGCGAGCCATCTCGAGTCCCCGTTGACCACACCGCTCGCTTTCAAACCAATTGCCGCGCCGCAGGGCGGCCTCAGCCATCTCCATTTGTTCATCAATTCTCATCTTGCTTGCTGGCGTAGTCATACAAATCCCTTTCAGGCTTCTGGAGTGGCAGGCAGTTGCGCGGATGCGCCCCGCCGCTGGCGTTTGTCATCACCTCGAGTGGCTTCTTGAGCACGGCCATGCACACCACCGACCGTCTCAAGCACGGCTTCGCACAAAGTCTGCATGGTGGCAAACGCCGGGAAATCATTTCGTAACGATGCAATCTTCTCGAGAATATTGCCACCGCGATCTCTGAAGAGGCGCTTGTACGCCTCCTTCATGGCATCCACTTCCGCATCACTCAGTCCAAGCCTTCGCATGGCAATGGCGTTGTGCCCGCGAACCTCTGCAGGATTTCCTTCAACAATCATGTAGGGCGGAACATCCTTGCTCACGCGAGCCATGGCGCCAATGAAACCACGGGTACCCACTCGCACAAAGTGGTGCAGCCCAGCGCCGCCGCCAATGTTGGCCCCATCGCCCACCGTGACATGTCCGGCCAGCATGGCATTGTTGGCCGCGATGACTTCGGAGCCAATCACACAATCGTGGGCAATGTGCACACACCCCATGATGAGGTTGTCGTTTCCAATCGTGGTGACACCGCCGCCGTTGCTGGTTCCACGATGAATGCTGGCAAATTCACGAATCTGATTGCGATCGCCAATCACCAGCGTGGTGCGCTCGCCGTGAAACTTTTTGTCTTGCGGCGGACCGCCAACAATCGTAAACGGATGGAGAATGTTCTCGTTTCCAAGCGTCGTGTCACGATCCATGTGCACATGCGAAACAAGCGTGGTGCTATCACCGATCGAACAGCGGGGGCCGATCACGCACCACGGGCCAATGGTGACATGGTCGCCAATGTGCGTGGATGGATCAATGATTGCAGTTGGGTGAATCGTGGGCATGGGAACTCAGGCTTGCTCTGGATCGACCATCATAAAGCGAATCTCTGCTTCCGCGGCGGGCTTACCACCCACACTGGCTCGGCAACGCAGGCTCGCTGTGCGGGCATTGGCTCGAATGGTTTCCGCTTCTAACACAAGTTGGTCACCCGGCGTAACGGCCTTGCGAAGTTTCACTTTGTCCAGGCTCAACAGCAGGGCGACGCGGCCGGTGTGTTCCAGCGTTCGACTCAGCAACAAGCCACCTAACTGTGCCATCGCTTCCACAATGAGCACGCCCGGCATGATGGGAGTTCCCGGATAATGCCCCTGAAAAAAGGGTTCGTTGGCCGTGACATTCTTTACGCCGACCGCACGACGCTCACCATCGATTTCCACCACACGATCGACCAGCAGCATGGGAAAGCGATGGGGCAACAGCCGTTGGATCGCTCGAGAGTCCATGGCGCGGCCAGCCACCAAACTCTCCGCAAGATCCGCCGCCTTCATGGCGCGGCGAAGTTGCTGTGCCAACTGCCGATTGAGCCCGTGACCGCTTCGATAGGCAATCACTCGGCACTGAACTGGCCGCCCAACCAGATACAGATCACCAAGCACATCGAGCAGTTTGTGGCGCACCGGCTCGTTCGAAAATCGAAACGCATTGTCGATCGGTCCATCGGGACCAATCACCAACGCTTCGCGGGGCGTGAGGTGGCGGCACATGCCAGCGGCCCATAGTTTTTCCGCCTCTTCGCTCAGACTGTAAGTGCGAGCGGGCGCGATGTTCTTCGCGTAGTCGTCACGGGCTGGATCAAACACCTGCATCTGTCTCGGAATCCGATGCTCGGTGGGACCGTAGTCAAGGTCATACACCACCTCCATGCCCTCTTCACTTCGTGGCATCGCTGCGATCATGGCATTGCCGTCTTCGACAACAATGGGCTCGCGAAGTTGAAAAGTGCGGCGAAGCGCATCTTGTTCCACCAAGCCGACTGCTCGAATGGGCTCAAGGAATGGCAGCGCGCTTCCATCACCAAGTGGCAATTCCGGTCCAGCGATTCGCAGCACGGCGTTGTCCACGCGCAGGCCGGCCAGCGCGCTCAGGCAATGCTCCACTGTGTCAATGGTGGCATCGCCCACACGCAGCGTGGTGCGACGCGCTTTGGGAATGACATGCGAGACCAGCGCAGGAATGGTGACTGGCGGCGAAAGATCGGTGCGTTCAAAAACGATTCCAGTGCCTGCAGGCGCCGGATTGATTTCCAGCGTTGCGTCTTGACCATGCAACAATCCTTTGCCACGCACTGTCACCGAAGCAGCGAGTGTTCGTTGCCGCTCACCGGAGGGTGGACGAGGCCCCTTCACTGCAGACGGGGATGCCGTCAAAGCGCCTTCCCTGAATCCTCGCTGAGACGACGGAACTTCCGTGACCATTCAGGCAGTTTACGGATTGCAGCGATCACTCTCAATTCGGTCCGAATGTCCTGTGCAGGCATTCCGCCCCATGTTGCCCCTTCTGGAACATCATTCATGAGAGCACTCTTCGCTGCCAGCCGGGCCCCATTGCCGATGGTGAGATGGTCGCCAATGCCGCAACTGCCACCAATTTGCACTCCATCGCCAACGGTGACACTTCCAGCAAGCCCCGTGAGCCCGGCGATGACGGTCATTCGTCCAATGCGACATCCGTGCGCAATTTGGCAAAGATTGTCAATTTTGGTGCCAGCGCCAACACGGGTTGCACCAAACTTGGCGCGGTCCACACAGCAGTTGGCGCCAATCTCCACGCCATCGTCAAGCACAACTGTGCCAAGATGCGGAATGCGAACCATGCTTTTTCCATCGGCGGCAGGGCGGTAGCCAAAGCCATCGCTGCCAATGACGGTGCACGCATTGATCACCACGCGATGACCAAGTTGGCAGCGTTCGCGCACAACTGCATGTGCATGAAGAACACAGTGGTCGCCCATGATGACTTCAGCACCGACGAATGAACCAGCATGCAGAACGCACTGCGCGCCAAGGCGAGCCGATCGCTCAATGACAACGTGAGCACCAATGCGTGCGCCCGGCCCAATGGTGGCAGACGGATCCACAACGGCGGTGGCGTGCACGCCCAGTTGAGGCATTTCCGCAGCAGGAGCAAAGGCCTCCAGAGCCTTGGCGAGTGCCAACTCCGCATGGGCCACGCGAATCAGCGCGCGAGTTGCGCGATCCCCAACATCGCACGGAACATTCTGTGCCACAATGGCCACGCGCGTTGTCGCGTTGATCCACTGCGCGGCGTACTTTTCGTTCACGATAAATGCCGCTTCATCCGCCGCAGCATCCTCAATGGAATTCATGCCGCGTACGACCGCCGTTGAGCAACCATCCAACTGCCCCTCCACGAGCAGTGCAAGTTCTGCCGCGGTGGCAGGCGGTCGATTCACAAACCTTTTCCAGAGGCGAATGCCTCGTTCATGCGCTTGATCACAAGATCGGTCATGTCGAGCGATGGATTGAACCACATCATGCGGCGGCCAGAAATCTGCTGGGTGATCGGCCTTGGATCATTTTTGTCGAATGGCGGGCTGGCATCATCCATGAACACAATGTCGATGCTCTGTTCCTTGCAGATAGTCCCAAGTGACGCCTTGATGGAGTTGTAGGTATTGCGAACGAGATTGCTCTGCTCAAATTCCAATTTGCGCTTCAGGAATTCCTCAAACACCTTCAGTCGTCCAGCGGCATCGGTGAGTTTGCGGCCCGTTTCTGCAAAGCCAGGCGTATCAGGCTTAAAGTTCTCCATCTCAGCTTGCAACGACTGCACTTCGGCACCAATGGCATCTCGTTTTGTGGCTTCGGCCTTAATGACCTCGGCAAGTTTTGCTTCATTGGATTTGTGCTGATCCAATCCGGCAAAGATGCGTTCAAGATCCACGCAGCCAACAACCGCGGGTTTCTCTGGAGTCACCATGGCCCACAAGAGAAGAAGGAATGGAAGAATGGCAAGGAGAGAAAGGCGTCGCATGGAATAAGGTCCGTTGTTCATGTGGTCACTTGGCAGAAGAAGGTGCGACAGAAGTGCCAGCGGCTCTGGCATTGTTCATGCGCACGATGAGTTTGTCTGTGAGATCATTGGCAGGATTGGCATACAACATGCGGCGGCGTTGAAACTGATCCAGAACTTGTCCTTCGAGTGACACTTTCACATCTCGGTTGGTTCCAAGATCCTCGCTTCCGTCATCAATCATGATGTAGTCATACCCCTCGGTTTCAGCCAACTTGGCGGATTCACTTCGCAGATTGCGGTAAATGCTGCGCCACATCAGGCTCTTCTCGTAGTCCAATTCGCCACCCTTGCTGTTGGCCCACTGCTCCATCTGTAACTGTTCCAAGATGATGGGTTCAACCTTGGCCTGTCGTTCAGGCGTGTCGGGCATGCCCTCAACTTCTTTGAGTGCGCCTTCCATTTTGTTCTTGCGAGAGAGGGCTTCTTCCTGAAATTGTCGCTTCATCGCTTCCACTTGCATCTCGAAGTCTTGGCGCTCTTGCAATTTGTCCAAGAGACGGGGCAAATTCACGCTGGCAACTCGCGTGCCTTGACCCGGTGCGACGGGCCGAGCCACGCCCATGGCAACTGAACCGAGTGCCAAAGCCGTTGCAACAGCCGTTGTAAGAAGAATGGTTCGAGTGGTGTGCTGCATGGTTGGTTCTCCGTTGGGGCAGGGATTGTAGAAGCCCGGCTCTTTCAATGCGATGAGTTCAGAAGGGCATTTCTGCGTTAAATGAGAAGGTCTGCGTTGAATCGAATTCCTGTTTCATAATGGGGATTGCAAAATCCAGTGCAATGGGAGCGGGTCCCATCATCGGGATGTAGAGGCGCAGGCCACTGCCGACACTGACTCGATACAAATCGAGACTGGCACTGTCGTCCACTGTTCCGGAGTCGCAGAAAAACACCATGGTGATACTGTCCATAAAGATGGGTGTCTCAAGTTGCGCACCGGCAAAGAAAAGAAACTGACCGCCGACTGGGTTGTTCTGCCAGGTCGGCCCAGTTGGGACCACGGCGGTTCCATACTGGGTATAGGGGGCCACAATGGGCGCCGCCGGCCACGGCGAAGTGTTGAGCAGGGCTTCCGATTGCGGGCTGACGCCTCGGAATGCAAATCCGCGGAAACTGCGGCCGCCCATATAAAAGCGCTCAAAGACGGGTGCGTCACTACTAAAGATGTAGGCCGCTTGGCTGTTAAGACGCAGTGTGGTTTTTCGCCCTAAGAAGTCCTCGTCCAAGGTGAGAAAGGTGGTGTAGCTCACGCGCGTTGTTGGAAACGTGTACTCGCCAACATATTGGCTAAACGAAAAATCAAGAATGCTTCCCGAGCCCGGCCGCGCGCGATTGTCGATGGTGTTGCGTTGAATACTCGCAGATAAAACGGCGAAGGTGGAAGGCCCAGCTTGGTTGTACACCTCGACAGGTGTTCCACTTTGGAACTCCGTCAACGTAACGGAGTCAAATCGAGCATTGCTGTTAAAGGTCCAGAAGTCGCCCACGCGCCGACCAAGGCCAACCTGCATGTTCCATCGTTCCTCGTTGTAATAGGGATAAATTCGATTGCGATAAAAAGTGCTGGCATTGCCTGACCAGTCCGTCTCAAAAAGATGTGGGTCGCCAATACCCACCGAATAGGTGCTGACTTCGACACCCGGTTGCAGGCTGAGATTGAAAGTCTGCCCAGCACCTCGGAACGAACGACCGCCCACAAACTCGCCCAGACTGGCTGGCGGGTCGGCCATATCGAAGTTGTATTGATTGAGCGAAATCTCACCGCCAAATCCATTGTCCGTTCCCACAGCAACGCCAAAGTTCAGACTGCCGGTGTTCTTTTCTTTCAAGTCCACCAGCACATCACGCTGCGTTGGAGTGTTGGCATCCACCGGCTGCAGCGTGACGCGCGTTTCGTTAAAGAGATTGCTGGCCTTCAATCGTTTGTCGGTGTTGTCGATCTCATTTCCATCGATGGGTCGACCGGGCTGAAAGCGCACGAGCCGGCGGATCACTTTGTCGCGGGTGATAAAATTTCCCTGAATTCGCACCAGACCCGTCTGAAAAGCATCGCCTTCCGACACGGTGATCAGCATGTCCACATCGGGTTCCTCGCCGGCACGCACATAGGTTGCTTCGACGCGTGCATCCACATAGCCCATGGTGAAATAAGCACTTTGGATCAGTTTGGTGCTTTGCTCAATGCGGTTCTTGGTGTAGGCATCCCCAGGTCGAAGCGCCATCAAACCCCGTAATTGTTCCGGGCTAAAAACCTTGAGCGAACTCTTGCCACCGGGTGCCTCGATGCGCACACTTCGCAAGCGGTATTGGCGGCCTTCCGTGATAACAAAGATCACCTTGGCCTCTTTCTGATCCGCGCTCAATTCCAATCTGCGATCCACGCGCACATCCACATACCCGCGATCTTTGTAATAGGCATCAAGCGTGGCCACATCATCCACCAGCAACTCCTCATCGAGGTTGCCTTTGCGAAAGAGAAAGATCCATGGCTTGGTCTTGATTTGCGGCGCCAATTGCTTGGCGGGAAATGCGCGGTTGCCAACAAACTCGATTTCACGAATGCGAACCCGCGGCCCCTCCACAATTCGGAAGATCAGAATGCCTTCTTCCTTCAGTCGACTCTCGTCGACCGAGACTTCGATCAAATAGTGACCCTTTCCTTTATAGAGCTCTTTGATCTTGAAGACACTCTGCTGCAGCAGAAAGTCGTCTCGCGCACCGCCGGGGAAAAGCGGGATGACTCCGCGAAGCTCCTGATCGCTCAAAGCCTTGTTTCCGACGGTTTGAATGGCCTGCACGATCGCCTGTTCAACCATGAGATAGGAAACTTCGACCGTTCCGTCAGGAAGAATCTTGGCATCCGCAGTCACCGTTGCAAAGTGGCCAAGGCGGTACAGGTTTGTCACATCTTCTCGCACCATTCGCGAGTCGTAGGGCTCGCCCGTTGCTACGCGGAGGTTGTTGCGTATTTCCTGTTCGCCAATTCGCCCCAGTCCAATGAGCGTCACTTTGCTGATGGGTCGATCGGCAAGGCTTTCGTCTTCAACTCCGTCTGCGCGAACCACCACACACAGACAGATTGCGACAGCGCAAGCCAGTCCCATGAGTTTCTGCAGGGGGGTGCCCGTCGGCGGCAAACCCGAGCGCAAGGGTGGGCGAGCGGAGCCGTTCATGCGGACGCAGTGAGGATAACCGTCAGCCCTCCGCCCTGCTCTGCGGAGGTGCTGTTAGCCTGCCTGCCTCATGCGGCTCGACGAATTGGCTTCGCACATTCAGGCAACGCTGCGCGGAGACGGAGCGGTCCAGATCACAGCGTGTGCGTCGATCGACAGCGCGTGTGATGGTCAGGTGACTTTTGTTGCCAACCCGCGCTACATCAGCCATCTCGGAAGCACCAAAGCCAGTGCAGTGATCGTGTCGCCCGAAGTCGTCACCCGCCCCGGATTAGCTCGACTTGAGGCCAAGGATCCATACTTTGCGTTTCGCCAGGCCATGGTTGCATTGCATGGGTTTCGGGTGCATCCGCTGCCTGCCGACGCAGCGGCTTCGACACCTGATCGATCGCCGATGGCGGTTGTGCATCCCTCCGCAACGATTGGTGCGTCTACGCAACTCCATGCCGGCAGCGTGGTTGAGCGAGGTGCGGTGGTTGGAGCGCGTTGCGTGCTGTATCCGGGTGCGTATGTTGGTGCAGGGGCCACGCTTGGCGACCAATGCGTATTGTTTCCTGGGGCGACTGTCTACGACGGATGTCGTCTGGGAAATCGAGTGACCATTCACGCCCACGCTGTCATTGGAAGTGACGGGTTTGGGTACGCCACGCATGGCGGTCGCCACGAGAAAATTCCGCAGAATGGTATTGTGGTGCTGGAAGATGATGTGGAGATTGGAAGCGGGTGCGTGGTGGAGCGATCGGCCATGGAGGAGACTCGAATTGGCGCTGGCACTAAGTTTGCCGATCTCATTTCGATTGGTCACGGCACACGCATTGGCAAGCACTGCCTTGTTGTGAGTCTGGTTGGGATCAGCGGCAGTGTCGAAATTGGCGACTATGTTGTGCTTGGCGGACAGGCCGGCGTGTCGGGCCATCTCAAAATTGGTGACCGCGTGGTGGCTGGTGGGAGAACAGGAATCATTTCCGATGTTCCCGCGGGTGCACGCGTTGCGGGATTCCCTGCCGTGGATATGCAAATGGCCAGGCGCAACTATCTCATATCCATGGATCTTGGCGGAATGGCCAAGCGTGTGAAACAGTTGGAGCGGCAAGTGGAAACACTTCGCTTGCAACTGAACGATTCAAAGGAAACAAGGGAGAACTCATGACCACCGTCTCGTTGCAACGCACCAGTTTCCATGATTTGCATGTGCAGCACGGCGCTCGCATGACTGACTATGCAGGATGGGACATGCCCCTGACCTATGGCAGCATTCTGAACGAGCATCGTTGGTGCAGGCAGAGTGCAGGGTTCTTTGATGTCAGCCACATGGGGCGACTCAAATTCACCGGTCGGCATGCACGCCGATTTTTGGATCATGTGTGTACCCGCGGCATTCTTGGCATGCAGCGTGGAATGATTCGGTATTCGCTGGTGTGCAATGAGCAAGGGGGCTGCCGCGACGATGTGCTGGTGTATTGCCTCGAAGAGGACGAGTACCTCATGGTGTGCAATGCCAGCAACCGCGAGAAGTTGGTGGCGCACTTTCAAAGCCTTCGAGGTGACATGGCCTTCAAGATGGAAGACCAGACGCAGAGCACCGCGATGGTGGCCATTCAGGGCCCCAAGGCGATGGAAGTCATTGGAAAGTTCAGCAAAGAAATTCCGACACTGAAGCGATATCGATTTACAGAAAAGAGTTTGATGGTGGTCAAACTTCTCGTCAGTCGAACTGGCTACACCGGAGAGGACGGCGTGGAAATCATTTTGGGCGCAAGCATGGCCAAACTCGCAATGGGTCTCTTCCTGAAGGACATGGGCAAGGCGGATGGTGTGATCAAACCATGTGGTCTTGGCTCTCGCGATTCATTGCGACTGGAAGCGGGCATGCCGCTCTACGGCCACGAAATCAACGAAGAGATTGACCCGCTGACGGCCGGTCTTGCCTTTGCTGTGAAATTGAACAAGGGCGAGGGCGACGAACGCGAGGGAACATTCATTGGACAGCGAGCACTGCAAGCGATTGCCTCATCTGGTGGACCCAAGCGCACGCTTGTGGGGCTGTTGATCGAAGGTCGCCGCAGTGCAAGGCAGGGCATGCAAGTGTTGCAAGGTGAAACCATTGTTGGACAGGTGACCAGTGGATGTTTAAGCCCAACACTCGATCGCCCGATTGCCATGGCCATTGTGGATCGTGCGGTTGCAGAGTCCAAGCCATCGCTGTGCGTGGACTTTGGGCGTGAGCGTGTTCAGGCTGCGATCACCGCGATGCCGTTCATTCCAACAACGCGCTGAAACGAAATTCCAAACAACGCGATGAAACGATTCAGTTGTCTTTGGGTGTGGCCTTGCGAGCACTTCCAGGTGGTCGACCGCGCCGCTTCGCAGTTGCAACTGGAACCACAAACGGCAGACCATCTTCGCGAATCCATTGACTCGGTTTCCCCTCGGTCAGTCTGGAATGCAGTTTCTTTAGGGCTTCGTCAGCAATCTGCCGGACGCGCTCGCGGGTTAGACCCACGGTTTCGCCGATCTGCTTCAGCGTAAGAGGCTCTTGCCCCTCAAGACCAAACCGCAATCGCAAGACACGAGCATCTCGCTGGTCGATCGAATCCAGCAATTTCAGAATATATCCAAGATCCTCGCGATCGGTCACCTTGGATTCCGCATCCGGTGTCTGAGTGTCCTGAAACAAGTCTGCAAAATCTGAACTGCTGCCGTCGTCTTTCCCCGGAGCCTGTGTTGGTGTGCTGCGAGCCTTGATGGCTCGTTTCACAATCTCAAGTTTTTTGGGTGGAATGCTGGTCTCCTGACTCAGTTCCTGCAGGCTTGGTTGACGACCATGCGCTTCTTCAAATTTGCGCTGAGCCTGCTTGTAGCGAACGATCATTTCGACCATGTAGGCCGGAATGTGAATCGGCTGCACGGCATTGATCAGCGTGCGCTTGATCGCCTGCTTGATCCACCAACTTGCATAGGTACTAAATCGGGCACCCTGTGCTGGATCGAACCCCTCGACGGCACGGATCAATCCAATGTTGCCTTCTTCGACTAAGTCCGCCATGGCAAGTCCGCGATGCGAATAGTTTTTACTGATGGCAATCACCAACCGTAAATTCGCTTTGATCATGTGCTCCTTGGCAGACTGATCATCATCATTAATGATGCGCCAGCCAAGCTCCTTCTCCTGTTCGGGAGTAAGGAGGGACACATTGTTGATCTGCTTCATGTAAACATGAAGGTCAGACTGAGTATTAAAACGAGCCATGGGGTGCGGACTGCCTTGGGTCCTGCATGGTAGATCGGCAGGGGTGGGTCGTTCCACCACCAAAGTCAACTGATTTTCATCTATTTTGAGATAGCATCATCCGGCATTCCAATCATGACTGACCTTACGCAATCCCTTCAGGAGTGGCCTTGGCGACCGGGCAAGCTGGATGTTCGGCGATTCCAGGGGGTGGATGGCAGGGTTTTGATTCAGGTTCGGGTTGAATTGGGCATTCTCCAGATGGAGGCGGATGGCCCGCCGGCTGGGGTTGATGGCAGTGAAGTTCAACCTGAGGTGACTCCCATGCAACCTGTGGCGGCTTCCAATCGTGAGACTCAGTCGCTCTTGGACTTGAACGCGGTGACCCAACTTGCGTCCGTTATGTCTCAGCGGCGACAGCGAGGGCTTGCCTGCGCGATGCTGGAAGATTGGATGCGTGCTCGCCGAGATGCAGAAGACAATGTGCGGGCGCTGGATCTTGTTGCGGCTCGTGCTGCGGATGTAGGCGATCGGAAACGCTTCGAACCCTGGCGACCTCACGAACTGGCCATGATCGCTCGCGCGGACGCAGCCATGGCCATTGCATCGGGCCGCCGCGATCTTGCCAAGGCGGCGCTCGAGAATGGTTTGCTTCGTGTTCACGGCTCACTTCAGAAACAGGGCCAAAGTCATCAAGCGGAAGCGTCACCCGAAAGTACGCTCCTTCGCGCGTTGCTTGACGCGATCACACTCAAACTTCCAGCAAGCCAGCGTGTTGAGTTGGAGCGAAGGCTGCAGCAAGCGGTGCTCGCTGAGAATTATGAATTGGCGGCGATCCTGCGGGATGAGCTTCGCATCATGGAAGGCTCGCCGTGATGTGGTTGGAGTACGCGGGAGCGGCAAGTTTTGCATTGATCGGTTTTTTCGGTGTGCTTGTTACGCCGCTTGGCATCCCCGCGGCATGGGTCATGATTGGCATTGCGGCGATCGCGGATGGGGCGTCCATGATGTGGGGCGATGGCCCGCTTCCATTTGGATTGCCAACGCTCTTTATTGCGGCTGCCGCGGCTTTGCTCGGGGAATTGCTGGAGTTTTTAGCTGGAGCCGCCGGAGCGAAAGCAGGTGGCGCAAGCCGCTCTGGCGTCATCGGAAGCATGGTCGGCGGATTGGTGGGAGTCATTGCGGGAACCGTATTCGTTCCGGCGCCGCTGATTGGCTCCATTGGTGGTGCGCTCTTTGGCGTTGCGGCCGGGGCGATGGCAGGCGAGATGATCTTTCGAAGCCGAACAATTCGAGACGCTGTTCGACCAGCCATCGGAGCGGCAGTGGGTCGCGTGCTTGGATCTCTCGTCAAACTTCCATGCGCGTTGATCACATGGATCGTGCTCGTCCGCGATGCGTTTGTTTCGGCGTAGTGGTGGCCGAAGCGCGATGCATGAAGGCGCGGCCGCGCACCATCGCCGCGTCTAGGTCAATCGTTCGATGCGATCAAGCGTCACAAGGTAGCGCCTTGTCCCCAGATCTTGAATGGTCAATTCAAGTTGTCCGTCGACCCATCGGTGAGACCCCGATCGCACGATGGCAACCACTCCTCGATCGCCACCAAGTTCTCGCGCTTCAAGCAGCCGCAAATACAACCCACGGTGTGGCGCAATTCGTTGAATCAAGGTTGCATCGCCCGGTTGCAAGGCACACGGATCCGCAGTGCATCGCCATGTCGCCACGTCTCGTTCTTCATCCTGTATGACGGGACGGGGCGCGAGTAAGAGATCGAAATGATGGGTGGCGTCAGGTAATTGATGGCGCAACAGCACCATGGGAAGCATTGCATTGGTGGGGACGCATTGGGCCACACTGAACCCTATCATTCCCACCCATGAGCCGACTTCCCAGAATTCGAACTTTGGTCACTCTCGCCGTGGTGCCTGCCGTCCTTGCAGCCATGGGTTGCCAAGGCCCGCCGCCCACCGATTCCACAATTCAACAAGCAGATTTTCTGCTGAAGCATGACCGTTGTGAAGAAGCCAGTGATCTGATCAAGCCGGTGGTCGAAGCGAATCCGGGAAGTTGGGGGGCTCAATACGCCTACGGTCGTGCCATGGTGTGCTTGGGTGATCTCAAGGAAGGGCGTCGTGCATTAGAAGTTGCGGTGGCACGACATCCCGGCGACTTGGACGTGATCTTTGCCTTGGCGGCCTGCATGGAGAAGCAGGGAGATACGGGAAAAATTTATTTGCTTCTGCGAAATGCTGGGGCCGAACTTCGAAGCCCGGAAGCCTATTGCCGCTTGGCAACCATTGCGGAGCAAGTGAATGATCTCGATTCCGCCAAGCAGGCGCTCGACTCAGCGATTGAATTTGATCAGGGCTTTGACATTGCCAAGAGCACGGAACCCTATTACCGCATGGCCATGTTGCAAGATCAGCTTGGTAATGGCGAACAAGCGTTGCGTCGCCTGCGGCAGGCGTACGGCATCAATCCAGAAGATCCTCGGGTGCGAGCGGCTCTTCAAGAGCGTGGCCAGATTCTGGGTCCAACGCTCGCACTTCCGCGAGGAAGTTGAGCGACGCACGTGGCAGGTGCGTCAGGTTCACGCGAGGGCTTGCAGCGATCCAACGAGTTGCTGGGACGACTTGCCGCCATGGGCGATCTTGTGCGATGGCGTGTTCTGGCGTTGCTTGAGGTCGAGGAACTCGGCGTCGGTGAATTGGCTCGCACACTGCAAGTTCCGCAAAGCACTGCAAGTCGCCACTTGAAAACCTTGTTCGAGGGTGGGTGGGTGGTTCGACGCAGCGAGGGGCCATCGGGCCTTTACCGCTTGGCAGGTGCCGCCATGCCTGCCGAAGCTCAAACACTCTGGCAATTGGTCAAGCCATCGCTGGCTCGACATCCCGAAGCCGTTCAGGACCTCACTCGGCTAGCGAGTGTGCTTGCGGGTCGTCGAGTGGATAGCCGCGCATTCTTTGGAAGGCTCGGCGGCGAATGGAGCGAAGTTCGGCGGGACTTATTTGGCGAGCGGCTGACGGCGCTGGCGCTCCTTGAATTACTTGATCCGCAGTGGGTGGTGGCGGATCTTGGTTGCGGAACAGGTGAGGCTTCGCAATTGCTCGCGCCGTGCGTGCACAAGGTGATCGCGGTTGATCGCGAGCGCACCATGCTGGACGCGGCGAAAAAGCGACTCGCATCGTGTCGAAACATTCAGTTTCGCCAAGGCACCCTTGAAGCGCTTCCACTCAAAGATGCAGAAGCCAACGCCGCGGTAATGATGCTGGTGCTTCATCATGTTCCCGACCCAGCATCCGTTCTACGGGAAGCAGGCCGGTGCATTCGTGATGACGGACCACTCTTGATTATCGATCTCATGCCGCACGACCGCCGTTCGTATGCAGCCAATATGGGGCATCTCCATCTTGGCTTTGGCGAGGCGGCGCTGCGACAATTTGGCAGCGAGGCATCTATGTCGCTGGTACGGCACAGGCTGTTGCCTCCAGAGCCTAAGACTGGCGGCCCCGGATTGTTTGCAGCGTTTTTCCGAAGGCAGACGCAAGGTCACACGCGAAAGGTCTAGGTTTTCGCGGTCAGCATCCCGGAATGCCGTTGTGATCACTTTGGATTCTTCGTCGCTTGATCCATTTTTGCAAGCGTGGCCGCTGGGGATTTTTCGGCGGAGGCTTTGCAGCCATCGCAACACACACGCACCAAGCGACCAGCGATCAGAGTTTCAACTGGCGTTGTGGGTAAGTCCTTTCCGCATGTTGGGCAGCGTTGCGTGGCATCGGTTCGAGGTTGGGAAATTGAGAATGCGTTTTGCAGGGCTGCGAGGTGCAGCGTTGGATTTCGTTTCACTTTGCGAACACATTGTGCGCAGCAGACCCTGACCAATTGGTTTCCAACCACCACCGTCTTGGCCTCGTCGGCATCGGGTGAATTTGGATCAGGAAGCGCCTCGTCCGGCATCACGATGCAGTGAATCCGAGGGTACGAGGGCATTTCTTGCACTTCGATCGTTGCATCCGCTGCCTTGAGGTACTTCGGGCGGTTGGCATCAAATGTGGCAATGCATGATTCTTGACAGAAGCGAACTTCACGGCCCTGGATCGATGGATCTTTGGCGTCCACCAACACTCGCACGATGGGTGTTGTGCCAAGCGGACCGGCACACGCGACGCAGGTAGGCAATGGCCATGCATATCCAACGCGAGCGGGCGCAGCAGATTCCGCATCGCCGCCTGCAAGCAGAGCACTTGAGACAACGCACAATGAAATCAGAAGTCTTCGCATGGCATCATCGTAGGGTGGGGAATCAAAAAAAGCGGCTGTCGGAAAGCCCGACAGCCGCCGAATGACTCAAGTTGTGCGCCCCGTGCCATTCCACTCAGTTACCGTCTTTGACCTCATATTCGGCATCAATGACATCATCTTTGCCGCCGGCAGGTGTTGAACCCGATGAAGACTTCTGCGCACCCTGGTCCTTGGCCGTGGCTTCGTACACCGCCTTGCCAAGTTCGGTTGCAGCATCGTTCAGTGTCTTCATGGCCGCCTGGATGGCCGCCTTGTCTTCGCCCTTGAGATTGGTCTCAAGACCGGACAGCGCGCTCTCCACTTTGCCGCGAGCCTCCGGGCTGATCTTGCCGCCATGCTCCTCAAGGCTCTTGCGGGTTGCGTAGGCGACGGACTCACCTTGATTTCGCAAGTCGATCAATTCGCGCCGCACTTTGTCAGCCGCGGCATTTTGCTCGGCTTCCTTCCGCATGCGCTCGACTTCTTCCTTGCTCAAACCACTTGAGCCAGTGATCTTGATCTCTTGCTTCTTGCCGGTGGCTTTCTCGGTGGCGGTCACACTCAGAATTCCATTGGCATCAATGGCAAACTCGACTTCGATTTGAGGAAGCCCTCGCGGAGCTGGTGCAATACCGCTCAGATCAAAGCGTCCAAGGCTGCGATTGTCTCCGGCAAATTCTCGATCACCTTGCAAGACATGGATCGTCACACTGGTTTGATTGTCGGCTGCGGTTGAGAAAGTTTCTTTCTTGCTGGTCGGAACCGTTGTGTTGCGTTCAATCAAACGAGTCATCACTCCGCCAAGCGTTTCCACGCCCAGTGAAAGCGGTGTCACATCCAGCAGCAGCACATCTTTGACATCGCCCAGCAGCACCGCACCCTGGATGGCGGCACCAATGGCCACCACTTCGTCGGGATTGATGCTGCGGTCAAGTTCCTGGGTCTGAAAGATTTCCTTGGCAAGTTCTTGAACCTTGGGAATACGAATTGAACCGCCCACAAGAACCACTTCTTGCACATCCTTGGGGTTCAACTTGGCATCTTTCAAGGCCTGTTCACACGGGCCTCGCAGGCGATCAAAGAGATCCTTGCACAAGTCCTCGAAGCGGGAACGAGTCACCGTGACTTGCAGGTGCTTGGGTCCGTTCTGGTCCGCAGTAATAAACGGCAGATTGACCGCAGTCTCCAATTGGTTGGAGAGTTCGATCTTGGCTTTTTCTGCAGCCTCTTTCAATCGCTGCAGAGCCATCGCGTCCTTGCGGACGTCGATGCCCTCTTTCTTACGAAACTCATCGGCGATAAAGTCGATCAGCCGCTGATCAAAGTCATCACCGCCAAGATGGCCGTCGCCGCTGGTGCCGAGTACCTCGAACACGCCGTCGCCAACATCCAGAATGCTGACATCGAAGGTTCCGCCGCCAAGATCAAAGACCGCGATGCGCGCGTTTTTCTTCTTTTCAAGGCCATAGGCCAACGCCGCAGCGGTGGGCTCATTGATGATGCGTTCCACCTTCAGGCCGGCGATTTCACCAGCATCTTTGGTGGCCTGTCGCTGACTGTCATTGAAATACGCAGGCACCGTGATCACCGCACGATCAACCTTCTCACCGAGATAATCTTCGGCGACTTTTTTGAGTTCTTGCAGAATCATCGCGCTCACTTCGGGAGGCGTGTACTGTTTCCCGCGCACATCCACCTTCACCAAATCTTGCGGTCCACCAATTACGGTGTAGGGAACAAGTTTTTCCTCGTGCTCCACCTCATTGTGTCGCCGACCCATGAATCGCTTGATACTGAAGACAGTGTTCTTGGGGTTGGTCACCTGCTGGTGGCGAGCCGGTTGCCCGACAAGACGTTCACCTTTTTCGGTAAAGCCCACCACGCTTGGGGTGGTTCGTGCACCCGAGGCGTTGATCAGCACCTTGGGCTGGCCACCCTCCATGACGGCCACAACCGAGTTGGTGGTGCCGAGGTCAATTCCGATGATTTTTCCTGCCATGATTGAGAGGTTCCTTTCGTTCGACGGCCTGTTGCCGCGGAACAATAGGAGAGTAAGCAAGTGCAATGCCAATTGACCCACAGGCGATTGGCCGCAGAATGATTCGGTTTTCTGTCGTGCATACCACCTTCGGTGGCGAAATCTCTTGCATCACCTGCCAATTGGGCACTCGTACCATTCGATTGAAAGCGTGATCCCTCCAATGCAGGCCAACAGTCGATTATGGAATGGAGGATGTTGGTTGCTCCACCGAGGATTCATCGGGGCGTATCTCCTGTGGTTGGTGGGGGTGGTATGCGGGGATCGGTTCTTGGTTACCCAGTGGCTCTCGTGGATTCCTCCGGCCGTAGTGGTCGCCTTTGCATGTGTCGGAATTGCCATGGCAAGCTGGGCCCGCCGTCAGCATTGGCAACGGATGGCTTTCGTGCATGTGCTCTTCGGTGCCCTTGCGTTCATGAATGTGCAGCGTGATCTGTGGCATCCATTCGGGCACCTCCGTCCATTACCGGAGGCGGCCGTGGGGATTCTGCAATGGAATACCAATTGGCCTTCAGGTGACGATGATCGTTCTTTGGCAGCTCTCGCCAAGGTTCCGGCAGACATTGTTCTGATTTCCAATCGCGGCTCAATCACATCGGCCGAATCCACTCGGGTGTGGGCTGGTGATCTTGCACATGTTTACACCAACGGCCCATTTGCATTCGTCACAACATTTCCGGTCATCGAATCCCGATTGGTGGCCATGGGTGGCCAAGGCGGGCTGCGGATGTTTGTTGCTTGCTATTCAGTTCTCATACCACAGTGGAATGGAAAGTTGCTGCGGATCGCGATGGTGGATCTTCCAAGCCGCCCGACGCTCGAACGGCGATTGGTTGCGGGCGCCTTACGCCGAGCGATGGATCGCGGAGAACTTGGACCGGTGGATGTGGTGGCTGGCGACTTCAATGTGATTGACGGAAGCGTGATTCTTTCAGAATGCTTTCCGATGTTTCACGATGCGTCAACAGAAGCCGGGATCGGATGGCTTGCGACATGGCCTCGGAAATTTCCTCTATGGAAAATTGATCATGTCATGCTCAGCCCCGGGTTCGAAGCTGTGGCAACTGGAACAATCGATCCAGGAGTTTCGGATCACCACATGACGTGGGCGATCATCCAGCCTCGTGAGGCGGTTGAAACGGATGACTCGAATTGAAAGTTGAAATCAGCGGGCTGCGCTTGCGGCACCCATGGCGCCCACGATCGAACCAAAGATCTGTAACTGCACGTCGCGAGGCTCAGGCTTGCTTGGAAGCGTCGAAAGCAATTTGCTTAAGTCGTGGCTTCCAAGCCACGAGATATGGCCATCGCTAAAGAGACCGTTGCAGCCACCAACATGGTTGACATCCCGTTTGGTTCGCATGCCATCGGTCAGAACGATTTCTTTGCCAAGATCAATGGCGCGGCGATTTGCATTGTTCAACTTGGTTGCCTCGCCGACTCGATCAGTCCACGCGCCCCAGTAGTGATAGTTGCCGTAAATCACGTTTTCCGAGACGCCGTTTAAGCCGGCATTTGTGAACACCGTTGCATAGGTGTCAAATCGATGTTCGGCTTGGTGGGATGGGCAGAAGAAGACTCGACTGTCCTTACCGATGTACCGCTTTGGCTTTGCCCAAAGAAGGCCCAATCCATCCCAACGGCGAACGCCGTCACTGGTACCAGCCGATAGAGCCATCAATTCCTGGGGATTGTTTTGGTTGCGTGATGGCGGAAGGTTTCGCCCATTCTCTTCTCGATAGTCATCCAGAGCCATGCCAAAGACCCGCATGTTGTTCTGGCACATCAGAATCAAGGCCATACCATGCACCTTGCCAAGCGTTGGAAAGAGCAGGCTTGACAGAATGGCAACGACAGCAAGCGTGACCAGCAACTCGATGAGGCTGAATCCACGCACGCGGGACAATTTTGGGTGACGAAAGGGGATCACCATAAGAAGCTGCATTTCGAAACAAATCCAGACCAAACATCGGCAACCATCCACTCGTCAGTCAATAATTGACGGGGACCTTGGGCTGAGCGAAGGCCTGAGAGAAACAGGCCCAAACCCATCATGCCACAGGATTGACTCAATGCGAGGAATTTTATGACATTCTTTCTGACTTCTTCTAAAGTCGGTGTAGGTTGTCCTTGGAGCGGCGGGCTTGTGGCCTGCCCATTGACAATTCGAGAAATGGAGGAGTGGAAATGGTTTTTCAAACAGGCGACGAGGAATGGGTGCTTATGAGCCGTGTGGCTTCGGGCGATGAGTCTGCCATTGCAGAACTTTACGATCGCTTCGGAGCCTTGGTTTTTAAGGCTGCAAGGCAGGTTTTGACATCTCGAGCAGAGTCCGAGGATGCATCACAGGAGATCTTTGTGCGCCTGTGGAAGACTGCGGATCGATTCGATCCACGACGTGCACGGCTGGTGACATGGGTGATGCTGATTGCACGCCGCCATCTCATCGATCGGCTTCGCCGCAAAGTTTCTAGGCCAGAAGTTCTCGGCCTTGAGGCGGATACGGAGAGCACATTTGTTTCGACAAAGCAGGCTAAGGCACCGGTTCAGCCGGTCGAGGCGAATCAGGCTTTGAGAGCCAGAATCCAGGAACTCCCTGAATTACAGCGGGAAGTAATCGAGCGGGCGTATTTACAGGGTTTCACGCTGCGTGAGGTCAGCGAACAGCTGGATGCCCCCCTGGGAACCGTAAAAAGTGCTTTAAGCCGTGGTTTGGCCCGTTTGAGGGAGCGACTAGGGGACGCCGAACAGCATTTGGCATGACCCTCAGAGTGGATTTGAGTAACTCAAACAGATTTTTTCTACAAGACTGCACCCCAATTTAAGAGGGGCTCGTATTCACTGGTAATCAAAGAGGGAGTGGCGGGAGCCGAAAGGCGTCCGGGATGCGTGCCACCGCTCTCAATGTGTGACATTCGTTTGTCACCGGGTCGGGCGGCACAAAAGGGTGCCGCCTTGTTTGTTGGCGGCAAAGATCGGGCTTGCAAACAGCCGATCATAGGAGCAGGGTCGCCGCCATGAATGCGAATGAACTACTGAATCGCGAAGAACTGATCGAACAGGCCTCTCTTGATGCCATGGGGCTTCTGGATGATTTTGAGGCCTCACACTTTTCAAAGAGCTTTCACGCAGCTTCCGCAACCGTGCAGGAGGAGATTCGTCAACTGCAAGCAGCCGTGGTTGTTGACTCGTCCATGCTGAGTGATGAGTTGCCGGCAGCCGGTCTTCGCGGTCGCGTGCTGGGTGCCGTAATGGATGCATTAGAAGATGAAGCAACGGAGCTTCAACCTATTGCCACCATTGGAACCAGAGTGCGCCGATCAACCGTTGCGACACCTTCTGATGTGAATGCACATGTCATGGATTCCATTCAACATGAACGCCGTGCAGCCAACTATCGCGCCATGAGTCGCACCTTGGTGATGTGGCGAGCGGCGTCTGTCGGATTGGCTGCCGCATTGCTGGTCAGCCTTGTATGGGTCAGCATGGTCGCCGGTGAAGCTGTGAAGTTGGGGCAACTTGCCTACAGCACAGAAACGGCGAGCCAAGTGAGCTCGACTCTTGGGCCCAGTTTCCAGAGTTTCTTAAACAGCGGAACCAAAATTCGTTCGCTTGTTCCAGTGAATGCAAACCTGAATGTGTCTGCAACGGTCTTGGTTGATCCCAAGACGGGCGAAAGCGTTCTGGTTGCCTTTGGTCTGGACCTGAATCAGGTGTACACCGTTCGGATGATTGACGCACAGGGGCAGCATGATCTCGGTTCAGTCACTGGGAAAGCCGTGCAGCTCTCCGGCGCACTCCTTCGCCGTACGGATGGCCAGTTGATTCAGACTTGCAAACTGCAACTCATTGATTCCGATGGCCAGGTTGTGCTTGAAACGGCCTGACCTTGCCTTGAACTGAAAGACTTCACTCCCCCAACCCTTCCAAACGCAGACGCCGCAGAGTTCCCCTCTGCGGCGTCTGTCATTTTCTAGGCTGTTACCTTTCGATCCATGGTGATTTGGCTCAATGGATCGTTTGTGGATGCCGATGCGGCCAAGGTCTCGGCTTTGGATTCCGGCCTTCAGCATGGAGTGGGATTGTTCGAGACGATGCAAGCGCGGAACGGAAGAGTCTTTCGATTGGCGGACCATCTTGAGAGACTGGCTGACAGCGCCCGGGCGTTAGGATTTTCAGAACAACTTCGAGTGGAGCCATTGGCGCAGGCAGTGGAGCAGGTGATGGCGAAGTGGGCACAGCCCGAAGCTCGATTGCGGCTCACGCTGACAGGGGGAGTGGTGAACATGCTGCGAGATGCACGCGAGGGGAAACCGGTGGAGGTCAATCCTTGCCTGATGATTGTCGCTTCACCCATCACGCCCTTTCCACAAGAATTGTTTGATCGAGGTGTAACTGTTTCGGTTGCCGATGATCGGCTGAGTCCATTGGATCGATTCGGTGGGCACAAAGTGCTCTGGTATTGGCCTCGATTGGCGGCCCTTCAAGCGGCGGCCCAATCCGGCGCAGCCGAGGCAATCTGGTTTGATTCAAGCAATCGCTTGTGTTGCGGGTGCACATGTAATGTGTTCCTTGTGCAAGGGGATCGACTTGTGACTCCGTTGGCTCGTGGGGAAGAAACTGCCGAGCAGAATCGAAGCCCCGTGATGCCCGGAATTGCCAGGAGGACGGTGATCGGATTGGCTCGCGAGTGTGGACTTCACGTGGAGCGAACCAATTTGAATATTGATGATGTGCTTCGAGCGGATGAGGCGTTCTTGACCAATGTGAGTTGGGGGGTCCTGCCGGTTGTTCGGGTTGAAGGCAGCACAATCGGAAGTGGGAGTCCGGGAGAGGCCACGCTGCGATTGAGGCATGGATGGCTGACATCGCTCAATGCCCAGACATCGGGTTGAACGAATGGTTCCCGAGACCCCGCCACTACCATAGAGCGTCGGTGGCGGAGCCACTGAGGAGATTGATTGAAGTTCATGCGAGAGACCCCGCATCCAAAATTTGTTCACTTGCATCTGCACACCGAGTACAGCTTGCTCGATGGCGGCAACAGAATTGTTCCGCTGATTGAGCGCGTCAAGGCTTTGGGCATGGACGCCGTTGCCGTAACGGATCACGGCAATCTGCATGCAGCGATGGAGTTTTATGAGGCAGCCCATGCGAGGGGCATCAAACCAATTCTTGGAATTGAAGCGTATGTGGCACCCGGTGATCGCTGCGATCACAAACCCAATGGGTTAGCCGACAGCGGATTTCATCTTGTGTTGCTGGCCGAAACTTTGCAGGGTTGGCACAACCTGATGAAGTTGAGTTCCGATGCGTTTCTGAAGGGGTTTTATTACAAGCCTCGTATGGATCGAAGCACACTTGAGAAGTGGGGCAAAGGAATCATTGCCATCAATGGGCACCTTGGCTCAAGCATTGCACACTGGCTGATGGAGTTCGACCGAACCAAGGATGTGAAGGCGTGGCAGGCCGCACGCGAGGACGCCCTTTGGCACGCCGAGTGCTTTGGCACCAATGAGAAAGGTGATCCCTGTTTTTATCTTGAACTTCAGCGGCATGTAGAAGAGCAATGGCGGATCGACCCGCTTGTTCGGAAGCTCGCTGATGAATTGAAATTGCCGCTCGTTTGTGACAACGATGCCCATTTCCTTCGGCGAGAAGATCACGATGCGCACGACACGCTCTGTTGTATTTCGTTGCAGAAGAACAAAGATTCCAACGACCGCCTGATCTACAGTTCTGAGTTGTATGTGAAAGACCCGGCGCAGATGGCGGAGCTCTTTGCAGATGTTCCAGAGGCCGTCGACAACACGGTGTGTATTGCAGATCGCTGCAACGTGATTCTGCCGCGCGAGGAAAGCCATGCGCCGTTGGTGCGGGTGAAACGAGGTGGCGAACCCGCGGCCATGAACTCCAAGGGTTCGACGGAGTGGTTTAATGCTATTTGCGAAAGTTTTGAGTTGCTGCCATTTCAGGGGAGCGATGCCAGCGACACAGAGCGCAAACAGGCCAAGAGTGAGTGTGACAACGCATTGCGAACGCTCGCGGAAGCCGGCGCCCTGTGGCGATATGGTGAGGCTGGTGTTACGCCACAGATTCGAGCTCGATTGGAGCGAGAGCTACAAGTGCTGGCGGACAAGAACATTTCGGCGTACTTCCTGATTGTGTGGGATTTTGTGGCATGGGCACGGCGGCAAGGGATTCCTGCACTCGCGCGTGGAAGTGGAGTGGGAACGATGGTTGGATATGTGCTGGGGCTTTCGAATGCGTGCCCAGAAAAATTCGGTCTGCTCTTTGAGCGGTTCACCGATCCAGATCGAAGCGAATACCCCGACATCGATGTTGATATTTGTCAGGATGGGCGGGCACGCGTGCTTGAATATGTTCGCAATAAGTATGGGCATGTGGCGCAGATCATCACCTTTGGTCGCCTGAAAGCCAAGCAGGCGGTCAAGGATGTGGCACGAGTGATGGGGATGGCCCCTTCGGAGGGACAGCGACTTTCCAATCTGGTGCCAGCAGAGTTGAACATCACACTTGAAGAAGCGTTGAAAAAAGAACCAGAGTTTCGGAAAGCAGTCGACGGGGATCCGGCGATTGCCAAAGTAGTTGAGCACGCGCAAGCCTTGGAGGATCACGCTCGTCACGCGGGCATTCACGCCGCTGGAGTGGTGATTGCCACGCGGCCGCTTGAGGATTTGGTGCCGCTCTGTCGAGCCACCGGTGGCGGCGATGAAATTGTGACGCAATGGGATGGCCCAACGTGCGAACGGATGGGGTTGTTGAAGATGGATTTCCTTGGATTGCGCACGTTGAGCACCATTGAAAGGTGTCGAACCCTGGTGCGTGAAGGGCTCTCGGATGATGAGATTTGGAAAGCGGTGGGGCGAACCATGCATGACGGCGCACACCCGCTTGATCTCGATCGCTTGAGTATGGATGATCAGCGAGTGCTTGGGTTATTTCGGCGCGGAGAAACGGTGGGCGTGTTTCAGTTTGAATCCGGCGGCATGCGCAAATTGCTGATGGATATGAAGCCTGATCGGCTTGAGGATCTCATCGCTGCCAACGCGCTGTACAGACCTGGACCCATGGATCTGATTCCTCACTACAACGCTCGCAAGAATGGGCGTCAGCAGGTTCCACTTATTCATCCTGTGGTGGATCGCCTTGTGGCGGAAACCTATGGAATTATGGTGTATCAGGAGCAAGTCATGCAGGTGCTGCACCATCTTGGTGGCATTCCGCTGCGTTCCGCTTACACAATCATCAAAGCTATTAGCAAGAAGAAACAGGATGTGATGGCTCGTGCCAAGTCCGATTTTGTGGCGGGTGCTGCCACGCGAGGCGTTGACAACCAAACGGCCGAGGAACTCTTTGACTTGATTCTCCGATTCGCTGGGTACGGCTTCAACAAGAGTCACTCAAGTGGGTACGCCATCATTGCGTATCAGACGGCCTACTTGAAGACTTATTTCCCTGCGTTTTATATGGCGAGTGTCTTGAGTTTTGAAAGTCAAGCTGGCGGCAAGATCGGTGAATGGTCCATGTATCTTGAAGATTGCCGTCGCTGTCCGTGGAGTGATTCGACGCCATCGAAGCCGCATCTTGGCGTACAAGTGTTGCCACCGGATGTGAATCTAAGTGCCGCAGATTTTGCGGTGGCCTTTGCTGCAGATGAGCCTCGAGACGCGGTCCATGGGCATGTTCGCTTTGGTTTGCAGGCCATCAAGGGGGCGAGTTCGATCGCGATCGAGTCGATTGTGAAGGAGCGTCTTGCTCACGGACGCTTTAGTGATTTACATGATTTTTGCGAGCGAGTCGATTTGAGAATGGTGAACCGAGCCACAATCGAAGCCATGGTGAAGGGCGGGGCCTTTGATTCACTGCACGGATTGGCTGCCAGAGCCAGTATGGTTGCAACGATTGCCGACGCGATTGCAACGGGTCAGTCACACGCCAATGATCGCCGGACCGGGCAACTCAATATGTTTGGCACTATGCCAAGTGCCGCGGCCAGTTCCGCGCCTCGTGTGGTGTCGCTCAAAGTGACTCCAGCATGGGATCGCCTCACCATGTTGGCGATGGAGAAAGATGCCATTGGATTTCATGTGAGCGGTCATCCACTGGATGATTTCGCGTGGGTTGTTCGCACATTCTGCAGCGTTCAGAGCAAGGACATTGCGGAACTCCCAGGCGAGAGTGCGGTGGTGATGGCGGGCATTGTCCTGAGGATTCGTCCAACGGTGAGTAAGCGCGGAAAGGATCCGGGACGACGGATGGCCATGCTTTCACTTGCGGACAATCACGGGCAAGTGGAAGGCGTGATCTTCCCCGACGGGTTTGCGAGGTCTGGCGAGTTTCTGCAAGTCGATCGGCCAGTCATTGTGATCGGCAGTGTGGATCGTTCGCGGGCGGAAGCCAGCATCATTGTGGATCGAGTGCTTCCGATCGAGCAGGCCCAAGAGCACTTGGCGACCCGAGTGGAATTGAGGCTGCGGGGCAAGCACGGTGATCAGGATGAACCGTTTGCGGTTGTGTGGCGGATGGTCGGCGGGATTCTTCGTCAGGCAGCGGGTGGATCACAGTCGCTTCAAGGCAGGCCTGTGGACACATTTCTGCGAATCGAATTGGAGGATGGTCGCGAAGTTGTCATGGCGGCACGCGGGTTGAGAGTTGTTCCCAGTGCAGCGCTGCTGACGCGATTGCGCGAAACGCTTGGAGAACTTGGTGATGTGAATGTGATCGGAGGTTGGATTCCAGCGAAGCGAGAACCTCGCCGCACGTTCAACACCAATCGATCGGAAGGCGCTTTCGCCTAAGGCAGTCACGCTTTATGGATTGAGTCGCTGAACGCGCCATGAGGTGCCGTGCCGCGAATACACAATCCGATCATGCAAACGGAATGCGTGGCCGAGCCAGAATTCAATGCACTCGAGTGAAACGCGATAGCCGCCCCAGTGGGGTGGACGACGAATTTCAAGGCCGTGGAATTTCTCGCCAAATTCTGCGTTGGCTCGTTCTAATTCTGCGCGATTGGCAACGGGTTGACTCTGTTGGCTCGCCCATGCATTGATCTGACTCTCGCGCGGACGCGTTTTCCAATACGCATCGCTCTCCTCTTCGCTGGTGTGAGTGACGGAACCAGAAATGCGAAGCTGCCGACCGAGTGGACTTTGATCCCAATGAAAGAGCAGGGTTGCGTAATCATTGGCCGAGAGTTCCACTCCCTTGCGGCTAAGTCGATTGGTATAGAAAACGGCTCCGCGAGCATCAAAGCCGCGAAGCAGGACGATGCGGGCACTCGGGCGCCCGCTCGAATCCACCGTTGCAAGCGTCATGGAATTTGGATTGGGAATGCCGAGCCCATTGGACCATTGAAACCATGCCTCGCACGCAGCGATGGGATCTACTGGGGGATGATCAAAATCGATGTCATTCATGGCGTGTCCTCGTTGAGGCCAAGTTCTTTCATCCAACGTTGCGTCGTCTCTTCATCCAAATGCACATCTCGAAGAGGCGTGTTTGTCTGGCGAGTACGGTTGGCATCGCGTGCAAGATAGGAAAGAAAGCGATCGCTTGAAAGCACCGATGCACCTCGGTGCCGTGCGTTCGCCTGAACCGCGCGGTCATTGGACACGACGGTGTAGCTGCGAGCGTGGCTACTTTTTTGCAAGAGCATCTCGATCACGGAATCAGCCGTGGTGGCTCCCGTCCAATGCAATTGAATCAATCCAAATTGTCCAAGTTTCTGCATCCCCGGACGAGACCCATCGCACACAAGTGTGACGTCGGCTTGGCTGTACCGACTCCGAAGAATCAATTGAGCAAGTTCGGATGGCTCGGAGAGAGCAAGGGCCGGTGGAAGAACCCCGGTGACATGAAGCACATTCGAGGCGTCGACGAGCAGCCGCATGGCTGGATTATGCCCTTTGGTGGCTTTGAAGTGACTTGCATCGACGCAGGGTTTGGGTCATCATGCTCGACCCGCCCTTTGGATGGCGGGTTCGCATGTTCACAAAAAAGGAACGATTTCAATATGGCGATTCGAATTAAGGCCCGAGCTGGCGAGAGTGCAGAACAAATGCTGCGCCGCTTCAAGAAGTTGTGTGAAAAGGAAGGGCTGACCAAGGAACTGAAAAAGCGTCAGTACTACGAAAAACCATCCGAGCGAAAGCGTCGGGCAGCGATTCGGGCTGCGCGTCCGCCGTTGCCGCCGATGGCAGCAAGGACTGGTCGTGGTGCTGGCAAGAGTGAGGGTGGCCCGAATTCTGGCGGTCCCGGCGGATCACGCGGCGGTATGAGCGGTGGTCGCAGTGGCGGCGGTCGAACGGGTGGCCGCCAGCGGTCTGCGTGATGTTGTTGTTACATGACGCGAACGCAAAGCCAAACCGATCCTGACAAAGTGCGAACATTCGCGATCGAAGCGTCGCGCATGATGAGCGAGCTGAAGTGCGAACAGGTTTCGCTGCTCGATGTACGAGGTCGCAGCCAGGTCTGTGAATACCTTGTGATCGGAAACGGAACCAGCGATCGTCAGATGCGCAGCGTTGCAGACGAGTTGAAAAAACTTGGCGCGGCGATGGGTATGGATCGATGGAAGCGCGATCGAGACTCGGGCGGTACATGGATCGTGGCGGACTTTGTTGATGTGGTGGTGCACCTGTTTGAGCCCGGACAACGATTGTGGTACGACCTGGATGGACTTTGGGCGGATGCCGATCGCGTTGTCTGGAGCAGACCAGTTGGCGAACGACCTCGCAAGCCTTCCCGGGTCGTGGCCGACGAAGCGTGAACACTATTCCACCTGCTCCGGAGAAAATGGGAGCGGTGGATATGCGGCCATGGGGGTTCTTGGCGCGAGATCTTCCTGATCCGGCAGCAGGTCGGCTGAATGCCGAGTTTTTTTTCGGTCCGCGTGAGCCCAAGCGACCATTCGAGATCGAAATTGGATCAGGCAAGGGAACCTTTCTGGTGCAGGAAGCAGCGGCGAGGCGAGAAGTTGATTTTCTTGGCATTGAGTATGCGGGGGAATTCTTCCGATATGCAGCAGATCGCATGCGGCGCCACAATTTGTCAAATGTGCGCATGCTGTACGCCAACGCTTCAGAGTTTGTGACGCACTGGCTGGATGACGCGACAACGAGTGTTGTGCATCTGTATTTCAGTGACCCGTGGCCCAAGGCCAGGCATCACAAGCGCCGCGTGTTGCAATTGGAAGCGCTTTCGCAATTCCATCGAGTGCTTACGGTTGGCGGTGAGTTGCGACTTGTGACGGATCATCCCCAGCTATGGGAGTGGTATGAGTCGCTGGTGATGCGGGTGTCCGATCTTTTTGAACGCCTTCCATTTGAACCACCCTCCAGCGCTGCGCAAGGAGAAGTGGTGGGCACCAACTTTGAACGCAAGTATCGACAGGAAGGGCGACCCTTCCATTCCATGACGTTGGTGAAAAAGACCTAAAGTTTCTGGTCGCTGGCTTGATCTCGCTTGAGCACGCGAATGGATTGATCGCGGCATCGGCGGCAGAGCCATGCACGCGGCGGATCTGTTGCGAAGGCCAAATCGGTGCGGTCTTCTAGGCAAAGTCCACAGCGAAATGAGGTGGTTGGTTCGACCGTGGCGGGTCGATCCATGGCGCACTGTAAGCAGTCGCTGCACACACATGACCCGTGATGACCTTCGACGAACGGGCCGGCCACGCTCCACGGGCGTTGGCAAAAGTCACAGAGGAAGTCCTGCTCCGTCATGTTGTCCGCGTCGCAGCCCGCTCGATGCATCAGACAAGAGTACGCCCGCGGTTATGCTGCCGCGCAGATGGCCGCCCTGAGTCTGACCAAACGAAGCCAGGTGATCTTTGCTTTGGCAAGCGCTACGGCGATGGCTGCGGTGGTGGCGGTTCCGTGGGTTCGCGCGGAACACGCCGCGCATGAAACTCAGCAGTTGGTGTGGCGTGAAGCGGCGATTGGCTGGGGGCGACTTCCGCAGCCAGATGGAGAAGGGATTCGGTTGATTCCGGGAACCGATGCTGAGGCAGCCGCCGGGGATCCGTTTGTGCGTGCGGCGATCGAGACATTTGAAAAACATCCCGCAACCTTTGACTTTGAACGGTTGACGGACGATTCACCACCAAGAATGTTGTATGCGAGGGCGATGCGTGGTGACGATCTCACTCGTGCCAAGGCTGGCCTTCGAGTTTCGCTGGAGTCCCCACCTGCTTCGTGGTCCGAGCAGCCGCTGGCAGGTGTGTTGGTGATGGAGCGAGCGGGCGATGAAATGGCTCGACGAATTGCGGTGGATCGCGTTTCACTGGCTCTCTCCGCAACGGCTGCATGGGTGGCCCTTGTGTTGGTGGTTCGCACGCTGGTGATGAGGGGATATCTGCGGGCGATTCGGCGGTTGCGAGATGTTGCGGATCGCGTGCGTGCGGGCGACTTGCTTGCTCGGAGCGTGTTGCGCACGGGCGATGAATTGCAACAACTGAGCGAAGCATTCAATGCCATGGTGGAGGCGCTTGAAGCGGCGCAGTTGCGACTGGAGACGATCAATCGCACGCTGGATCTGAAGGTGGGAGAGTTAAGTGAGGCCAATGTTGGGTTGTTTGCCAGCAACAAACTTAAAAGCGAATTTCTTGCCAATGTCAGCCATGAATTGCGCACCCCGTTGAACAGCATTCTTGGCTTCGCGGACTTGCTTGCTGAACTTGCTCGCAATGATGCACAAGCCGATCCAAAGCGCATGCGTTACATCAATCACATTCAGACGAGCGGTCGGGGGCTATTGGACATGATCAACGAGTTGCTGGACATGGCCAAGATCGAAGCCGGTCGAATGGAGGTAGTGGTGAGTCCGGTGAGTGTGCAGGAGGTGCTTGAGGGAATTGCAGCCATCATGCGTCCAGTTGCGGAATCCCGAAGCGTTACCTTTGAGATTGGGGCGCAGGGCGATCTTCCGCCGCTTGAGACGGATGCTGGAAAACTGCAGCAGATTCTCTATAACTTTGTGTCCAACGCGACCAAGTTTTCACCAGCAGGTGGCGTGATTCAATTGCGGGCCGATGCACGCGAGCGAGAGGGTGCTGCCATGGTTCGATTCAGTGTGGTGGATCAGGGGCCGGGCATTCCAGCGGACATGCAGGCGGCCATCTTTGAAAAATTTCGTCAGGTGGATGCAAGCCACACGAAGAAACATGGAGGCACGGGGCTTGGTCTTGCGATTTGCCGCGAGTTGGCACACATGCTGGGCGCACATGTCGGTCTGTCAAGCACCACGGGAAAGGGCAGCACGTTTTGGGTGGATGTGCCGATTCAGTTTGCGGCAAGATCCCTGCCGCCGCTTATGGGGGCGCGCCTGGGTTGAGCGAAGAACGGATGGCACCATCTGCACCCGCGTGCAGTCGGCGAGCATGACTGGCATCGAGCCGTGCGGGCAAGGTGAGCTGTCCTTGGTGTTTCAAAATCCAACGCAAGCAACTTTCGGCCACAGCAGCAGGGGGCGCGACTCCGTCCGGGCACCAATAGTCATAGTCCGCCCACGAGAGTTCCAGCGTGAGTGACTGCAGCGAACCATCAGGCTGAAGAGCTTGCGCCGTGAATCGCCAGCCGCGATCAATCTCGCATTCAGTCAGGATTTCGATGGGGCCGGTGAACACGCGGCGAGGCTACCTGCGCTTGGAGAAATTACGGATGTACTGCACGGTGGTAGACCACAACATCTCCATCTTCGATCGAGCCCGCAAAGGGTTTTGGAGTCCATGTTGTAAGAGGCGTGGTCTCCATGGCGGAGTGAAACGCCGGTTGTGTGTGCGATGGATAGAGTTGAATGATCCAGTGTGGATGAAGGCGATCCATCACGTGGTTTGTATGAATCCCGTTTGGACCAGTGGGGTGAATGGTGAGATCATTCATCATGGCGTACCACTGGACCACATCATCCGAAAGCCCAATGCCAACGATCACTTCATTTTGAGTGCGATGCTCGGCAATGAACGCAACAGCTTCGCGAATCGGTTGGCGCGACCACATGCACCCAAGAATCCCCCACGAAGTCACGGCCATCAGGATCGTCGCCCAATGGAGGCAGCGGAATCGGTGCCGTGAATTTGTCTCGTTTGCATTGCAAAGATTGGCCGCGCCAACTCCGGCAATGAGCGAAATGGCTGGAACCGAAAAGAGCATAAAGCGTGCGTAAAACCAACTTCCAAGGAGCCACACCAAAATCAATGCGACTGGCAGCCCAAGCCCTGCCGCGGCCAGCGGCGTATGCGTGCGGCGATCTTGAACGCATCCGATCACTCCAGAGATGAGTAATGGAACAGCAAGAAGCGCCAGAGAAATGTTGCCAAGGCCAAGGTGATTTGGAAGGGCGCTGAAACCCAGCGATTGCCAGATCAACAAGCTGCTCTGCACACCAAGCCATGACGGTTCATCACCGCGTGAAGTGATCAATTGACTGCGTGTCTGTAAGAGGTCGGGTAGCAAGGGGCTCCACAGTGACATTGCAAGCACGGCTGCGCACGCAACGGCTGCAAGCAGCCGCATGGCAATGACTCGCTGCGATGGTGTCCGCACCATCCACAATGCAAGGATCACGTGCCCGACTCCCACCATGGCGGTAACAAAGTGCGACCACACACCAAGTGCAAGCACGATGGCGTAGAGCACCCATCTCCATGAACCGCCGAATTGCATGGCCATCAGGGCTAGACCAGTGGAAAGGCTTGACGCTGCGATCATCAAGCCATAGCCGCGTGCTTCACTTGCCGCGTTCACAGCGGCTGGAAGAAGTGCCATGCAGAACGCCATCCATGTCGCGAGCGATGTGCCGGGGCGCGTTGCAATGCCAATCCACCATGCGCCAAGGACCGCCAGCGCACCTGTGAGGATCGACGGCGCGCGAATCCATGGTTCCACACCGATAGGCAACATGCACCAACTCAACAACGATTGCAGTGGATGATTCGCTGTTGTAAATGCGTTCCCCATAATGACGCCCGGGCCGTGGACGACATAGGTACCCAGCGAAGCAATTTCGTCGTACCACAAACCATCGCGAGCCTGCAACATGCGCCATACCACCGCAAGCAATATGGCGGCTGCAAGCGCTCGACCTCCACGCGGCGGCACGGCTGAACTCGATCGGTGATCAGACAGAATCCATGGCATACACAACAGCGTGAGTCCGCCGAGCGTCCATCCCCAGCGAGCCCAATTCGCTGCGGTTATTGCGGCGGCTGCCGCATCATGTCGAAGCGGGTGCTGCATCCATTGTGCAAGAGAAGCTTGTGGAGTCATCCATGCAAACGCCACAATCATTCCGCCAAGAGCGGGCAAGATGATGTGAGTGTGTTTGGCAAAGCGGTTCATCAATGTTCGATTCTCTGCACCATGGCTGTGCGTCCATGTGCGCGAACGGGGCGAATGACCAGAACCGCTGCTCGCAATACGCCGGAAAGCACAAAGACACTTGCATAGGCGTATGGCCAGTCGCCAAGAGCCATCAACACGCCAGCACCGATCAACGACCCGATGGCGACGGCGATGCAGTTGAGCACCATGTACATCGACATGAGGGCGGGGCGTTGATCATGTTCGAGCGTCTCGAGTTGCAAGAGAAAGCCGGAAAGTTCGATAAATGCAAAGGCCATTCCACACAGTGCTTGCATGGCCAGAATCCACACAAGGTTGGTGCTGCATGGCAGAATCACCGCCGCACCGGCGGCCGCCGTGACTCCGATGGTGAGCAAGCGATACGCACCAATTCGGCGCACCAGTCGCTCGGCCACTGGCAACGCAAGGCTCTTGGAGACAAAGACCATCGCAAGACAGAGCGTGAAATTCACCTTATTCATCTTGAGTGAATCGATCAGCCACGGCGTGATAAATGGGCCGCCTACAAACAAGGCTCCTTGCAATGACGAGAGAAAGAGCAGAAGCCGCAAGTCGCCTCGAAAGAGGCGAGAGGGAAGTCCGCGCCATGAGAGTTGCTGAACGTCCGATGGCTGGAGGCGAACATCACTTTGATGGTGCAGATACCAAATGCTGCTGAGTCGCGCCGCCGCTGCAACCGCGAGGATGATCGCAAATGCTCCGAGCGGCCAATCATTTTGTTCTCCAAAGTAGAGAACTCCGCCGGCCACAAGCATGAAACCGAGTTGCACATTGTTGCAAAGTCGGATTCGAAAGCTGAAGTATCGATTGCGAAGACGAGCTGGAAAGAGATGACCGACCCACGTGGACCATGCAGGAGCTGCACCCAGCGCCGCCGCCCAGTACGCCGCCATACTTGTAAAGATGAGCCATGCAGGCATGGAACCAATCCATGCACCGGCGGCAAGTGTGAGGAGTGAAGTGCCTTGGACGACAGCGCATCCCTGCACCCAATGTCGCGGCGAACCAAATCGTCGCATGCCCGCAGGGGACACCAGTTGCAGCAACGATCCTGTGAACATGGGAATGGTGGAGGCCAGTCCGCCAAGGACATGACTTTTTCCCAACGCCAGAACAAAGGCCGAGAAATAGGTTTCGCCCGCACCAACCATGGCGCAGTAGGTGGCACCGTCGCCAGTGCAGGCGCGAAAATCTTTCCGAAGCGATGAGCGTGCGGGCTCTGGCGTTGGAGACGCTGAATGTGAATCGGCAGGGAAGAGGGTCATACGAGCGCGTTATCGAACGATTCCGCCATGGGCGAGAGTGCTTCGCAACGGCACGCGATTCTAGGGTTGGCTCGCCACGGCCTCTGCCGCTGCGAAAACTTCGTGAGCATGGAGTGCGGCCAAGAGTGTGTAGGCGGTGGCGGTCATGTGTTCATCGCTATCCCACGGCGCGGCACGAATTCCGCCGTGCGCCTTGGCAGGATCACGAAAGGCGTAACTCGCCTCATGATCCACTTGAAGTTGCCGAAGAAGGCGCATCGCGCGCCGAAGCGACTCCACCCCCTCAGGTCGCTGATCACTTTCAATCGCGCCATCGTGTTTGAGCGCCATCGCGAGAGCCAGAGCAACACGCGACGAAAGTGCAGTTGGGCCTGCGGTTGATGAGCCCCGAGCCCACCCACCGTCAAGGTCTGCGCTCTCGTGGCCGGGCGATTCGATGGACCATTGCGTTTCCAACAGTGCCGGAAGTGCAGCGACCCACGCTGCACGCACGGCTTGAGGATCGACCAGCGTTGTGTTTCGAAGCATCCACGGAGTTGCCGCAAGCGTGCAGTCCGGATCAGCGGCATCCCATGCAGCCTTGCGAAGACTTGGTGGAGTGTTCTGACCAAGCGCCGCTGTGATCACGCACGCCAAACTGGATTGTGGTTTCTCCAATTTCTCGGCCAAAGCGATCAGCACTTCACGAAGGTGCGCAATCCAGAGACGATGTTCGGCGGAACACCATGACGTGTCTTGGCGATCGAGCACATCAACTGTGAGCACGATGGTGGAGATGGCCTGTGCATCGGCCGCAGGATCAATTTCCTCTGGCTCAATCGTTTGCAAGGCCTGAAGCGTGCTGACAGCAAACGCTCGCGCGGCCGTGCGGTCTTCTTGCGAGAGCCATGGTGCACAACTTGCCTCAGCCATAGCCAATGCGGCAAGGCTTTGATCGGCAGGGTTCGATACCAGTTGCGGCCAACTTCCAGAAGACGGTTGATAGAGCGCGCGCGGACCCAAGGCTTGAATCGATCTTGCGGCCTCAGCATCCAGCGATTCGGTGGTTGGCCAGCGTTGCAGAAGATGGTGTGCAAGATCCGTCGCCATGGTCGTCATAGAGGCGGCATGGATGTTCGCTCGATCGACAAGCCGTGAGCCTCGAATGGATTCAAATGGTTTGGCAGAAGGAGCGACTTGTGCGAATCGCCGTGTCGCAACTCGATAGGCCGCAGCCCCGTCTGGCAGTTGCAAGTCGGTTGCGCCAGTGAAATCGATTCCAATATCGCGCGCCGAGAGCAGCGCAAGATATTTCAGGACACTTGATTGATTCCGACTCTGCACAATGCTTGGCATGGCAAACACCCAGCGATCTCCATTTCGAAATGCAAAGGCTTCAAGTGCGGGTTGCACCCGTGAGGCGAGCAAGTCCAGGCGTTGCCCGGTCAATGGTTGAGGTTCGCCTGCAAGTTCCAGTTCAATGGTGAGCCGAGAACCGAGCGTTGCCAGCAAATCGCTGGGCAGCGAAGCCACGCGTCGATCGACTGAAGCGTTGGCAAACGCCAGTTGCAATGCGGAAGAGATCGCAGAAGTTTCCGGACCTGCTTTCCATGCCTCTCCCACGGGCCGCCCATCCAGCCGAAGAACGACTGCAACGGCTGAAAAACGCAGGGTTTGGAATTCGGCCGGAACGGCCAATTTCAAAGGGGTTTTGTCCGGAATTGACGCCGGTTCCGGGTTGGAATCAAGCCAGGATCGGCACGCAGTGAACCATGTCTGAGCCGCGTCGAGGGTGGGGCGGTCCAGTGCGGGTTGCCTTGCACCAAATGAAAAATGTGCAAGGAAGAGGCAAGCCAAAGTGGACACCGGCCATTTTCGGCGCATGGTGGGAGCGTAGCCGGAGCCGCCTTGGTCTTGTGATCGGGCGGCTCCGACAAGGCAACTCGAGATTTGCGATGCGTTCCCTGCACCGATTCATCAAACTTGGAGACCGCAAGCGCCGCCTCATTGGCTTCGCGCTGCTTGGCTTCATGGCTTTGTGTTGAAAGTGCAATCGCAAATCTGGCAAGGGTGCTGTGTTCCCTCAGCTCCCTAGCGGCAACGGGGAAAATGAAACGACCTCGGCATTGTGCCGAGGTCGTTGTATTGGGTGAGTTGAGTAGGGGTGCGCGAACGCGAGTAAACTCCTTTCATGCAAGTGCCGACGGGGAAGCACCTCAGACTGACCAAAACGCAACGCGAGACTGCCGAAGGTCTAGAGTTGATTCAGCTGCTGCAAACCATTACGCAGGACGGAAAGTTCGACGCGCCTGAAGTGATTGAACTTACGAAGTGGATTAAACGAAATAGGGAGTCTCCGCTGCCCGCGATTTCGTTCCTCGCCGATACGGTAGAGGCCATCATCGCCGATGGAAAGGTGACTCGAGAGGAACAAGAGACCCTTTACAAAGCAGTAGAGCGAGTCCTTCCAAGTGATTTGACTTCGATTGCAAAGGGAAACCGCTTAGAGATCCGCGAGAGGAACAAGGAAATCGCAGAGGTTGAAGAGGCTGCTGGGCAAGAGCGGCAGGAGCAAGCGAATGAGAAGTTGAGGGCCGAGCGGATCCTCAACAAGAAACGCGGTCACTACAACTTTATGGTTGCTGGGACACGATTTGAAGATAGGCCAGAGCGGATTCTCGCTCACGCAGAAGTGGGTCGGGAAGTGATCGTCATTCGTGAGCCGAAAAATCAACACAGCCGCAACGCATGTCGCCTCTACATCACTGAGGGAATGGTGGAAATTGGTTATGTCCCCGAGTGCGATGGTCAAGGTGTAACCCATGCCGCCGACTTGGCAGCGGAACTTGATTCAGGCTGCAAGTATCAGGCCAGTATTTACAGAGTCTTAACTGGCGGTTACTCGCCCATTCCAATCGTCATTGTGGCAACTTTCGGGCAAGATGCGACGCTCCCTGGCCTTCGCGTTCGAAGCGAGTCAACGCAATGCGGTGGGCTAACGTCCTACTGTAGCGTTCGATTGGTGTTGTACCTTGTTATTGTGTCCCTTGTCATGGCGATTCTTGTCGTTGCCATTCGGAAGTAGCACGCTGTCAAAGCGTGGGCCATGAAAATTCATTCACTCGTGACAGGTCGGTGTTCGGACACGGGAAAACGCTTGGGCGGGGGTTTGCGCAATTGATGCCGAGGCCAACCACAATTACGAAGTGTGTCGCGATCGGGAACCTGCGCCCCTTGCCCGCCGACAAGTCGCCCATGTTTGTGCGGAAATCGGGTCTACGTGGATTCGACTGGCGTTGTATTCCACAATTCCACTCCTTTCACCAAATAAGTCGCCACAAACAATCGTCGTTTCAGTTCGGGGTAATTCAGAAGTGTGAATCACGGCGTGTCTTTCATGAACAGTGCGGAGGCGGCTGGGTGCTGTGTTCCCTCAGCTCCCTAGCGGCAACGGGGAAAATGAAACGACCTCGGCATTGTGCCGAGGTCGTTGTGTTAGGTGAGTTGAGTAAATGGAGTTGCGAAATCAGAACTTGATCTTGTCCGTACCCAATGCGCCATGGTCGTCCATGCCGCCTCGAGTTGGACCCTTGCCACGGAGTGAATCGTCGGCTGGAAGATCCTGATCCATGCCAGCCATTCCCGCGCCCCATTGGGCTCGCTTGAGGCTGAGACCAATCTTGCGATCGGCCGTGTCCACGCGAAGAATCTTCACATCGACTTCTTGGCCTGGCTTCACAACATCGAGCGGATTTTCCACCTTCTGGTCGGAAAGTTCGCTGATGTGCAGCAAGCCTTCGAGGCCGTCTTCCAATTCCACAAACACGCCGAAGTTGGTGATCTTGGTGATATGACCCTTCACGATCATGCCGGGTCGATATGCACCGGGGATGGCTTCCACCCACGGATCCTCGCTGAGTTGCTTGGTGCCAAGACCCACGCGCTGCTTCTCGCGATCCACATCAAGCACCACGCATCGAAGTGAGTCGCCCTTCTTGAAGGCCTCATTTGGGTGTGCCACCTTCTTGGTCCAGCTGATGTCACTGACATGCAGCAACCCGTCGATGCCAGGCTCGATCTCAATGAACGCGCCGTAGTTGGCCAAGTTGCGAACCTTGCCTTCAATAATGGTGCCGGGGGGATATTTCTCAGCGACCAATTCCCACGGATTCACTTCGGTCTGCTTCATACCGAGCGAGATTTCGAGTTTGTCTTTGTTGATCTCCAAGATCACGACATCCAGTTCGGCACCGACTGCGACAAGTTCGCTTGGGTGATTGATGCGGCGAGTCCAACTCATTTCGCTGACATGCACCAAGCCCTCGATGCCATCCTCAAGTCGAACAAACGCGCCGTAACTCATCAGGCTGACCACAGATCCCTTCACGCGGGCGTTGACCGGATACTTCTGCTCGATCTCCTCCCATGGACTGGCTTCTTTCTGCTTCAGGCCCAGCGCGATCTTTTCGCGATCTCGGTCGATGTTCAGAATTTTGACTTCGATCTCGTCGCCGATGCGCACGATTTCGCTTGGATGATTCACGCGACCCCAACTCATGTCGGTGATGTGCAGCAATCCGTCCAAACCGCCGAGGTCGATGAAAGCACCGAACTCCGCAATGTTGGTGACGGTTCCGCGAACAACATCGCCCTCTTTCACATTGTCCATCAAGCGACGCTTGGCACCTTCGCGCTCTTCTTCGATCAACTTGCGACGGCTGATGACGATGTTGCGACGCTCTTCGTCAATTTTCAGAATGACAGCGCGGACATTCTTTCCAATGAAATCACCGATATCGCCGGGGCGACGCACATCCACTTGGCTGGCTGGAAGGAAAACCGGAACGCCGATGTCCACCAGCAGTCCGCCCTTGATCTTGCGAAGTGCTTTGCCTTCCACCACATCGCCTTCCTTGCGAGTGAGCAGCAATTGTTCCCAGCCGCGGATTCGATCGGCCTTGCGCTTGCTGAGCGTGATCCCGCCATCCTCGGCGTCGGTTTCTTCAACAAGGACTTCGACTTCATCGCCAATGGCGACGCCGCCTGCCTCGTCGAATTCGGATTTTTCAACTTGACCTTCGCTCTTTCCGCGAATGTCCACGATGACAAAGTCACCGCTAATGCCGACAACGCGGCCTTTAACGATGTTGCCAGCGCCGACGGCGGCGAGTTCGTCGCCAAGAATTGTTGCAATGTCTGAGGTGTCGCCGAAGGCTTCCTGGAGCAAGAGGTCGGCAGCGTTTGAGTCGAGAGCGAGTTGCTCAATGAGATTGTGGTTGACCATATGGGTGTGAATGAGGGGTGCGAGTTGCGCCGCCGGAGCGAAAGCGCCGGAACGGCTAGGACAGTGTGCGTGAACACGTGTTCACGGCACCGGCGTTTGAAATGCCGGGCCGAGCATGGTAGCGAAAATCACGGGTCAACCAAGGGGTTGCGTTCTTCAGGTGGTGGCGACGAGCGTGGTTCGCCGATGCCGCCTCTGGCGTCGCATGGCCACAAACCCCCATGCACCGATGGCATTCACAATGGTGCACACCCCAAAGGTCCACGGTGCCAAGTCCCATGCCTTGAGCGATTCATACAACGCCACCGCAAGAAAAGGGGCGACCAAGCCTCGCAAGCCATTCAGGGTGACATGCACCGCCATGTAATCGGCATCCCGTTCGGGTGGTGCAAAATCTTGGTGACCGATATTCCACGCAAGACTTCCGCCGGCAAATCCGATGCCAAGCATGGCGCCAGCGATGTAGTAGAGCGGCATGGATTGTGCGAGCGCGGCGAAAAACAACAAGGCTGTGGCGGCGACAAAACTCCACGCGTGGTGCGACCGAAAGTCCACCACATGACTGCGGTCGAGGTGGCGGGCCCAAAAAGGAATAGCCAGCGGCATGACCAGAAGCGGGATGATGGTGGTTGCGAGAATGCCTTGGGTGTAGGTGGCATGCATTTCGTCTTCAAGCATGATGGCCTGTGGAGCACCGATCATGAGATTGCCTAGACCGAAGACCGTCATCCACATCATGAACTTTGCATACGGACCATCATCCTGAAGCACGCGAATCATTCGCACAGGATCGATGCGTGACGAAGTGGCCACGTCCGCGGCTTCAGTTCGAAGCGTGCGGTCCTCGCCACGCACCGGCACGCCTCGCCACACAATATTTCCCACGATGCCAACGAGGGCCAGCGCGGGAAAGAGAATGTGGAAACTGCTGGGTGAAATATCCATGCCCATGCCAAGAATCCAACCACTCAACGCAAGCACCAGCGCTTGCACCGTTGCCATGTTGCCTGCAATACGGGCTCGCACTTCACGCGGGTAGTTGGCACGCCACACCGATGCACGCAACGTGATGACGCCAGTCCATGTGATGCGTGCAAGCGTGGCCAAGGCACAGATGCCCCACAATCCAATGCGATTTTCTGGCATGGCCGCAATCAGTGCCACGCATGCAGCCGTGATGGTCTGCAGCGTTGCGATATAGGGAACTTTCCGTCGACCGCGGGCAAGGCCGGCCCACGCGAAACTGGTGAGGTTGGCAACATTCGGCGCTGCGATGACCACCGCCACCGCAAAGTTGAGTTCCATGGCGGAGACGCCTGAAGCTGCGAATGCTTTTTTTACAACGACGCCCAGTGCCCCGCCTTCAATCGCACCGAGAAAGAGCGGAAGGAATGCCCAGCTCAACATTTCGCGTACATACGAGGCGCGACTGAGCACGGGGAAACGATTGGGGTGAAAGTTTCGAAGGCTTACGGTGGCCATGACGCTGCGAAAAAATTGAAGAGTGGTCTGGGCCATCGAAGGGTTGACTCTAGGAGTGAAGTATCGACGGATGGACGTGAATCTTTGAAAAAGCGTGGCGCAAAAGAACAGACCCGCCTGCATGGCGGGTCTGGTGGGGTTCCGGCTGTGAGTTCAAACGCTACGGGTTGCCAGTGGTATTGATCGTTGGATAAGGCGAAAGTGGACTGGGTTGATCCGCAAACCAAATGCGACCGAGGTCGCTCCAAAACATTCGGGTCGATTGATTGGTGTTCACCGAAAGGTTTCGTTGAATATCAACATCCCGCTCGTTCATGCCTGAGAGTTCCGGCGACGGGTTGTTCTTGATCGCGTCAAAACTCACATCGTAAATTCCATTCTTCTCATAGTCCTTGGAGGTTGCCGGTGCCAAATCACCGTTGGGCAAGTAGGTGGGCTGCGAGCGGCAACTTACGCAGAACGCAACGACGAGAAGAAGGGTGGAAGTGCGAATCATGGAGCGGAAGAATAGCAAGAACCCGCGACCGCTTGCCCCGTCGGGAGGGCAGAAAATCTGACGCAGCCAATGGCTGCGCGGTACGACGAAGAAACTCGAACCCCAGCTGTAACGTGGGATCCCCGGCCATCGTGCCCGACCTTCCACTCCGCACAAGGCGTGAGGCTTGATCATCGACGCAGCCATTGAAGAGGGATTCCTGGGTGTTCGCATCGGTTCGAGTGCATGGTCGGCCCGCCGCCCGACGGGGCAAGGGGTCGCGGACAAGTGATTCTATGGCGAACTTGGACTGGCGGAGACTTGACGCAAAGCCTTCGGCATCGCCGTTCGAAAAAGGGTCGCAACATGTTCGAGTGATTCCGGGACGACGCGAGCGCCCGCAATGGTGGCCATAAAATTGGTGTCACCATTCCATCGCGGCACAACATGCGCATGCACATGCTCCGGGAGTCCAGCGCCACCGGCCCGTGATTGATTCACGCCGATGTTGAGCCCATGCGGATGCATGCTTGCTTCGACCACCGCAGCGCCGAGATCAACAAGATGCCAGAAGTGGGAGCGGGCTTCCGCGGAGTAATCCAGCAGGCGCGGTCGCGCATCGCCTAGAGCCACCATGAGATGGCCGTTGGAATAGGGATAGCGATTCAACATAAGAAGCCCCTGTGCATCCCGATGCACCACCAGATTCTCGATATCGTTTTTGGGATTTTTCCACGCCGCCACAAGGAAATTGGTGGGGCCCTCCACAGCGCCGCCCGCCGCGGCATCAGAGACCTGTTGATCAAGGCCGCGGATGTACGCCATTCGCCACGGCGCCCAAAGATTCATTTCCATGCGGCGATGTTATCGCGATGGTGGAAGGAGTTCGGTCGGGGCCTGTGCGCGATCCATGATCCACGGGCGCATCATTTCCGCCGCGTTGACCACTTCCACTTGAAGTGGAATTTCGATGGACCCCGCCCAATAATGTGTGGCGGCTGCAGAAACAGGCTCATGTGCGGCTCGTTGTGCCAACTCTGCATCGCCTTGAATTCGCAGAGTCCACCGTGGCGATGTGTCCGCCGTGATGAGACGCTGAGCATCTTCGACAGGCGACTCCGATCCGGAGCTGGAGCGGTCACCGCCGCCACCTCGCCACCACATTCGCAGTGTGCGCCGCGGAACGCCGTCTTCGCATGCGTGTGCGATCACGCCAAACGCAACCGAGCGAAGGTGGGTGCTGCTGGTTTCAAATTGGCGGGTTGAAAAAGCGAATTGAGGCGGATGGCCCGGCCGAATGCGAAGGCCAGGTGCAAAGCATGCGGCCACGGCGCGATCGATTTCCGCATCGCTTATGGGCGTCAATGGAGGCGCCGTGGATTGAATATCGACATGAATCGGAAGGATCAATTCGCCAACACTGATCGGTTCATGCGTGCGAGGGGAGTCGACGGCGGTCCATTGCAGTTGTAAGCCGCCGTGGTGCTCTCCGATTGGAAGCTTTCCGAGATTGATCGAGAGCCCCGAGTCAAACTGATCATCGGCATTGTGAATCCATCTGCAATCTTGCAAATTCTTGAGCACGTCCGGGTCCATTGGAATGCCTTCCACATGAAGCACTCGCAATTGCAGAGTGACGGGCTGCGGCCACCAGTCGCGAGCCAACGCCGTGACAATGCACGGCTGATCGGCCCACCAGATTTCTGATCCTCGCAGCGAAAGTGTTGGCGGCAGGCGGAGAACGCCCTGACGAAGCGGCTCATCGTCGGGACTTCCGCTGCGACTCAGTCGTGCCGCGATGGCGTGCAACCACGGGCCGTAGGTTGCGTTCCACGACGGGCTTCCGGGAGGTGTCCGCGCATCGCCACGCTGCGCGAGGTCAATCATTCGTAATGCATTGGCGGTAGAAAGCGAGCCATTTTCAAGGCGATCTCGTAAATGAGAACGCACATGCGCCGCCTCGGTGCCATCGGGAACGAACGGAAGAAGCGCAATGACCAAACGATCGGGTGTCACCGTGCACCAGCCGCCAGCGACGAGGTTGGATCGCAACCAAAGGGTTGCCGCAAGCAACGCTGCCAAGGCAAGGCAAGCGTGGCGCCAACGGCGACGTGTTTTAAATAACTGATGTTCACTGGTGATGCCGCCACATTCGGAACATTGCCATGGCGCCGTGCGTTGGTCCGCGACTGTCTGACGAAGTTCGCTACCTCCATTACGCGCTGTCGAGTGAAGTTCTGCACGCCCCGCCATGGAATGCCAGCAGTGTGGGCATCGCGGATTTCCCATAGAGCGATCTGCAAAGAGCGACCACCAAATCAGCGACAGCATCAGGATGGCAAATGCACCGCCCCCGATCCATCCAAGAATGATGACCGTTTCATTGGACACGCCACGCAGCCTATCTGGCGTGCATGCACGCCGGGCTTAGCGCATCCACACCCATCGCAAAAGTTCTCGTGGTGTTGGGGTCTTGCCTTGCATGAGTACGCCCACTCGGAAAATTCTGGCGCCGGCCCACAGCAGAACCATGACAGAAACGATGGCAACCACGACTGCAAGCAGGCTTTCCCAGAGTGGAACCGGTTCGGTGGCGGCTGTCAGTCGCAACACATTGACAAATGGCGAGGCGGGCGGAATGAAACTGAATGCAGTGGCGAGCGGACCATTTGGGTTTTCAATGATGGGAAGCCAGAGCATCAGTGGAACCATGAGGGCGATCATCACTGGGGCGATAAGCGATTGCGCTTCGCGCAGTTCGGTGACGGCACTGCCCACGCTGACCATGATCGCAGCCACCATGAAATATCCGATGGGGAACCACACGGCGAACCAAAGAATGTGCGAGATAGGAACCACATCGAGCATGGCCATTGCGCCGAGGGCTGCAATGCCCACGCCGCCATACATGGCGAGCATGACCAGGCTTACGCCCGCCTGTCCGAGCAGCTTTCCGACCAGTAATTCCAGTGGGTTCACTGCACTGAGCAGCACTTCAATGACGCGGCTACTTTTTTCTTCAATCGTGCTCGTCAGAAGATTATTGGCGCTCGTAAAGATTGTGATCCACAAGAGCATCATGAATCCGCCTGGCACCAGCATGCGCATGACCGCAGATTCTGGGGCCTGTTCACCTCGCGGGCTAATGCGAGACACTTCCACGCGATCGTTTCGCATGATCGAACGAAGTCGATCGTAATCCTCGCCGGCGTCCAAGGTGCGGGAACGAATCACGGCTTCTCTGGCGGCCGACTCCACATGGCGCGTATGCCGCGGGCTGCTGGCACTGGGCACCAGCACTTCAGCCCTTTCGCCATCGTCATCGTGTTGTGCAATGACCAGTGCCACAAGTTCACCATCGGCGACTTGTGATCGAAGTGCGGCCTCTTGTGCATGATCACTCATGCGTTCCACAGTCACCTGCACCTCGAGTGGTCCGCCAAGGAAATCGCGTTGATTTCGTTTGGCGGCACTCTCTTTGGAGTGCAGAGCGAGGTCAAAGGCCGTGGCCATCCCGCCTCTCTCATCAATCACCACCACGCGGCCGACCAGTGGTTTTGGTGTGGACTGCGTGAGCATGGGGATGAGTGGAATGACCAGAAACATGATCGCCGGCAGCACCAGGGCTCCGATGATGAATCCTTTGGTGAGCACGGTGTGACGAAAGTCGCGCCACGCCACAACGCATGTGCGTCGAACGGAAGTGGATTCAGTCACCGTTCGCCTCCTGTGCTTCCAGCACGCTGGCATCGCCACCGACCAAGCGAACAAAGACATCGTCGAGCGTGACGCGACGAAGTTCAATGCGCCGCAACGGTGTGGCCGCAAGCATCTGCTGCATGGCGTGTTGCGGATCGCCGTGATCGTCGATTCGAATAATGAGCGCGCGGGCCTCGTCGCTCCAAACGCATTCCGAAACACCCGCGAGTGCGGCGATGGCACCTTGAGCTGTTGCCTGATCGCCCGCGGGCTCGGCCAGCACCGTGCGTGGATCAAATCGGCGATGGATGGAGGGCAAAGTTTCGTCGAGCAGTTTTTCTCCGCGATGAATCAGGAGCACTCGGTCGCAGAGGTCTTCGGCGGTTCGCATCTGATGCGTGCTAAAGAGAATGGTGGCACCTCGCTCACGTAATCCAAGAATTTCGCGTGTGAGAACACGCGTGTTCACCGGATCAAGTCCGCTAAAGGGCTCGTCCAGAATGAGCAACTGGGGTTCATGCACCACCGACGCAATCAGTTGCACCTTTTGCTGCATGCCCTTGCTGAGTTCCATGCAGCGCTTGCGGCTGACGCTCGGTAATTCCAATCGCTCAAGCCACTCCCCAATTCTGCGGTCAGCAGTGGCGCGATCCAGTCCCTTTAAAGCAGCCATGAATCGAAGGAACTCAGCGACGCGCATGGTGCGATACAGCCCGCGTTCCTCAGGCAAGTAGCCGATGCGATCCTTCGCATCGAGTGCGTTGCCACCAAGAACTTCAATGCGGCCCTCATCTGGAAGGATGATGCTCATGATCATTCGAATCGATGTGCTCTTGCCGGCGCCATTGGGGCCAAGGAACCCGCAGATTCCGCCGCGTTCAACGGTGAACGAAATTCCGCGCACCGCATGGGTCGCGCCGAACCGCTTGGAAACATCATGCAAAGCAATGGCTGGCGTCTGGTTCATGCGAAAGGAACGGAGAGGGTAGCGACCCATGCGGTCGCATTAGTCTGTTGCAATTGCCTGCAATTCTTTGGGCGGTGCAAATTCAGAATCTGGAATCGGTTCAAGGCTGATGCTTGTCATCTCGCTTCGCGTGACCTGGTTGCCCGTTTGAATGGTGATGATGCACGGAACGGAAAGCGTTCCAAGGGTCTTCCATGCATCGATCGAGAGTTCCGTTGCGGGCTTGAGTGGATCGCGGTCGAGCGTGCGGAGGCGGCGCAACTGTCCGGTGCGTTCATCAAACCATGCGGACCCCTTGATGCCATCGCGGTCCTCCAATTCCAATCGCCGACATGGCACACCGTGATCCATTTCAATGGGGCCCAGTTGTCGATGGGGAAATCGATCTGCCAGCGCGAACATCATGTTGGTGGGGATCAGGCCGGCCGATGCAGCGACCACCGCCGTGGCCTCCATGGGTTTGACCGTTCCATCAATGGGACTTCGCAACCAGCCAAGGTCGCCGTGACAACCCATTTCCATTACGCGGAGATCTGGAAGCGTTTGTCGAATCACCAAGCGACGCGGTCGCACAAGTGACGAGAGAAATTGAATGCGTGTGGTTCCCTCATTGCTGGTGATGCGTCCCTCCACTCGAAGGAAACGAGCTTCATGGACGGGACCAGTCGCGTGGATGGCTCGCTGCCAGACGGACTGCGAGGTTGTTTCTGTGTTCGCGGCGACGGGCGGTTCGGTTGGCGGTGGCTCGGCAGCCGCAACGGCAACGGCGCCTGCAGCGGCCGCAAGAAACCGAGTTACCGCACCGGTCAGTCGATTCTTCAAGGCTTCGTTGGTGGAGGAACCGGTGCGGCGGGTGGAGGTGTGGTGCCGGTGGTCTTTGCGCCGCCGTTCTTCACAAGTGCTTGCACATCCGCCGGAAGATCAAAGAGCGATTCGTTGAGAGGTGCAAAGTCGATCGAATCAACCGTCATGGTTTGGACAGCGCCCATGGCCTCAATTTCAGTTTTGCTGGCCACCTTCAATCCATCAAATTCCTTGTACTCCACCATGCGGGTTGTTGCGGGAATCTTTCCCATGGGGGAGTCGATGGTGAGTCGCATGCCTCGGTTCAGGCCATCGGACACGCCATAAAACAAACTGCCTTCGCCCAAATCTCCGGTCACAGCGACTTCGTAACAGGGCATTCCACCAAAGTCCACGATTCCAGAAGTTGTTGCAGTGGTCCACATCTTGGATGGATCAAGGTCTTTGTAGAAGTCACTCGACCGACGAAGTTCTGCAAGCGTTTTTCCTTCGAGCAGTTGTGTGCCCATCATGGAATTCTTGGTCCATCCGATATTTCCATCAAAGCCCTGCTTCATCGGCCCCATTCCAGGGAGTTCGATTGTGGTCAGGAACTTGTTGGGTGCCAGCATCAGAATTTCAAGTGTGCCCGGTGTCTTCATGCCGGTGGCGCTGAGACCGCCCTTCATTCGCATAGCGGTGTGGCGGCGGACGGCGGCCTCGCCACCAATGGCTTCGACGCTTCTCTTGAAGATGTCCGTTGCGGGCGGAAGTTCAACACCAGCGGTGGGCGCTCCAACGCCTGCGGGTTTCGATGGAGGTTGTGCTTGCGGAGCGGTTGCTGCGGCACTTGATCCAAAGGAATCACCTTGTGCTGCGACCGAATGATGCAAGGTGAACGAGAGCGCGACTGCCGTAACGAGAAGAATGGTGTTTCGCATAAGGGGCGACAGGATAGCCCCCTTGCGGGTTAGGGGCGTGCAGAGTGTCCGAGTGTTTGTTCGATTCTTTTGGCAGCAGCGGCCACATCTGGATCCACCGAGCCACGCCAACTCTCGACGGTGGTCCCCGATGTGACATCGGGCTCGATGCCGATGCCCTCGATTTGCTTTCCATCGGGGCGCGTGAAGTCGGCAAAGGCGAAAAGAAGTCCATCGCCACTTGGCAAGATCTTCATTTGGGCTGGCAACGCCGCACCCGCCGTGGTGCGACCGATGATGCTGGCGCGATGCAGAGATTGCAGACCGCCGGCAAAAATTTCCGTGGTGCTGGCGCTCATGGAGTCCACCACAATGACCAAGGGCGCGGAAATGGGTTCAACCACGCGACCATCGGGCGTGCTGCGACGCGGATTCACTTTAAAGTCCAGCGTGGTGTCTCGCGTTCGCAGCGTTCCGAGGCTGTCTTGGGAGTTATAAAAATGTCCGGCGACGCCTATGACCATGGCACCAACACCTCCAGGATTTCCTCGCAGGTCGAGAATGATTCCATCGCATGAGCGATGTCGATCGACCGCCTCATCGATCGCAAGTGCAATCGCGGGCATCCAAATGTTGAATGCAATCAGTGCAAGACGGCGATCGGGCGCGACACCGCAAGCCTGAAGTTCGGTTGGTGTCAGTAAACGGTCTTCGCAATGCACGCGAAGGGTGGGCAGTAATCCCAATTGCGTTGAGGTGCCGGTTGCTGGAACTCGTTGCAGGGTCATGGGGTGAAGCGTGCCAGCGGGATCGGAGAAAACCCACGATTCCTCTTGGCCAGCGGGACCGAGTGTCATGGCCTGAACCGCCGCATCGCGCACATACCGCGACATGGATTGACCGCTCGGAGCATTGATTGGTTGATGAATCGGTGGTTGCCCCGAACATTCCTCCACCACCCATCCGCACTGAACACCTGCTTGGGCCGCTGGGCCGTTGGGCTGTAAGCGAACAACCACAACTTGATCTTCGATAACGCGCACATCCATTCCGGTGGAACCGCGTTGCGTGGAAGAGCGCTGTGGGTTGGCCGAATCATTGTTGTCGCCATCAGGCAACAAGTTTGCAGTCTCCGCGGGCAGCAGTCCGTAGTGACTTCGACCAAGGCGAGCCAACATGTGTTGGAGCTCCACTCGCAATTCCTCTCGCGTGGTGCAGTTGGCGACGCGAGGCATGAATTCAACCTTGACGGCCATCCAATCCACTCCGTGATGCGCAGGATCAACATCGGTGCGATCGATGGTGGTCCACACCTCCTCGAAGGTTGCCATCGCTACGGATGACTCGATGGGGGTCGGTGCGATGGATGGACTGCGTGGTGCAGTCGTGCAGTGGCTGCATGCAAGTGCCCAGATGCCAAGAAGTGTTGTGCCCAATCGCAGACGCTTGGAGAACGTGTTCATAGACGAGAAGTGTGCAAAGCCACGGGTGCGTCGTGTGGGTTGGGAACGGGACGAACCCACAACAATTCTTGGTCGAGCACCGTTTCCATTTCGGCATGTGGCCCAAACGCCCTTCCTGTGCCTTGGATGCGGCCAATCGCCATCCGTATATCCGGATAAACGGTTGAATGTTGGGCGGTTCCGTCATACCTTCAGCCGGATGGCGAGCCGATTTCTTGATGCGATCCATTCCAAAGTGTTGGTGATGGATGGTGCGATGGGCACCAGCATCCACTCGTGCGCCGACTGCGGTCCACAGGATTATCTGGGGCGCGACAACTGCACGGACATTCTTGTCAAGAGCAGGCCCGATGTCATTCAGCACATTCACGAGAGTTTTCTGGCGATCGGCGCGGATGTGGTGGAGACGGACACCTTTGGCTCCAACAAACTTGTGGCGGCGGAATTTGATGCACAGATGGTGGGTTGGACGCGAGAGCTCAATCGACTCGGCGCTGAGATCGCTCGCGCCGCGTGTGAAAAATTTACGACACCAAAGCAACCTCGCTTTGTTGTAGGAAGTATGGGGCCTGGCACCAAACTGGTCACGCTTGGCAACACATGTTGGGATGTGATGCTGGAAAGTTATCGAGAGCAGGCCAGAGGATTGATCGACGGCGGGGTGGACGGGTTCATGATTGAGACCTGTCAGGATCTTTTGCAGGTGAAGTGCGCCATCAATGCGTGTCTGGATGCACTGGCCGAACGCAATCTGTCACACACCGATGTTCCGTTGCTGGTGAGTGTGACCATGGAGACCACTGGCACCATGCTGCTTGGAAGCGACATCGCCGCGGTGGTGAATGCCCTGAAGCCATTTCCGATTGCCAGTCTTGGTTTGAATTGCGCCACGGGCCCAGCCGAAATGGTCGAACACATTGCGTATTTGGTCAAGCATTGGGATCGCGCGATCAGTGTTGTGCCCAACGCAGGGCTGCCCGTGCTGGTGGAGGGTCGGACGGAATACCCGCTGCAACCCGCTGGATTTGCTGCCGCGATGCGCCGCTATGTCGAGGAATTCAACGTGGATGTGGTGGGAGGCTGCTGCGGTACGACGCCGGAACACATCAAAGGCTTGCGAGACATGGTGGGCACGCAGCGAGCTCGGGCCGCTCGCAACATCGAGCCGCAGGCGGCAGGATGCAGCAGCCTGTATGGATTTACGGAATTCAAACAGGACACTTCGTTTTTGATTGTGGCTGAACGCACCAATGCCAACGGAAGTCGCAAGTTCAAACGACTGCTTGAAGAGGAGCAGTGGGACTCGCTGGTTGGCATGGCTCGCGAGGAAATGCGAGATGGCAGCCATCTGGTTGATCTCTGTGTGGATTACGTCGGTCGCAACGGCGTGGAAGACATGGGGAATGTGGCGAGTCGGATTGTTCGTCAAGTGAATACACCCATCATGTTGGACAGCACCGAAGCACCAGTTCTTGAAGAGGGGCTCAAGCGAGCGGGCGGCCGTTGCATTGTGAACAGCATCAATCTGGAAGATGGCGAAGAGCGCATGAATCGCGTCTGCCCGCTCTTGAAGCGTTACGGTGCTGCATGCGTTGCATTGACCATTGACGAAGATCCGCAAGCCGGCATGGCCAAGACCGCCGAGCGGAAAGTTCAGATTGCGGCTCGCATTCACGATCTGTACACGCGAAAGTGGGGGCTCGACGGCCGCGACCTGCTCTTTGATCCGCTTACGTTCACAATCGCCACCGGAAATGAGGACGATCGAAAGCTAGGCCTCGAAACCTTGAACGGCATTGAACAGATTGCCAAGCGATTTCCGGAGTGCGGCATCGTGTTGGGACTTTCCAATATCAGTTTCGGTCTCAAGCCACCGGCCCGCGCGGTTCTGAACAGCGCGTACTTGCATGAGGCGCGTCAGCGAGGGCTGACGGCGGCCATTGTGCATTTCAGCAAGTTGCTACCGGCCAATCGAATTCCCAAAGAGCAATGGGACGCGGCTCAATGGCTGATCTTTGATCGACGCGGCGAGGATCGCCCTGAGGGCATGCCGGCGAACTTTGATCCGTTGATGCATTTCATCAATCTCTTTCCAGATGGGCAGGAGCAAGTGGTTCGCAAGCGTGGTCTTGCCGACCTTCCGCTGGAGGAGCGATTGCAGCGGCACATTGTCGACGGCGACGACGCCGGTCTGGACGACTCGCTAAACGATGCGCTGAAAACCTATTCTCCTTTGGACATTATCAACGATCATCTGCTCGCCGGGATGAAAACGGTCGGAGAACTCTTTGCCGCAGGCACGATGCAGTTGCCCTTTGTTCTGCAGAGCGCCAGCGTGATGAAAAAATCCGTCGCTCTTCTGCAGCCGCACATGGCTCGAAGCGGTGTGTCGGAAAAACCCAAGGCCACCATGGTGCTTGCAACGGTGGCTGGCGATGTGCATGACATTGGTAAGAATCTGGTGGACATCATTCTGAGCAACAATGGATTCAAGGTGCACAACCTTGGCATCAAGCAGACGCTGCTTCAAATCACTGAAGCCCTGCGAACCACCAACGCCGAGTGCGTGGGCATGAGTGGATTGCTGGTGAAGAGTGTCAATGTGATGGAACAGAACCTGAAGGAATTGAACAAGTTGGGTATTTCCGTTCCGGTGCTGCTTGGCGGTGCGGCGCTGACGCGGCACTATGCGGAAAGCCATCTGCGAAGTGTGTATGAGGGGCCGTTGTATTACGGTAAGGACGCGTTCGAAGGGCTGGCCGTCTGTGAATCGCTTTCGCGGGGCGAACTCGCCACCATTGATTCAGCGATTGAAGCCAGACTCACCAAGCGAGCCGCCGTTGATGCGAAGATTGGACAACGACTGGACGCCACGCACACATCTACGGCGACGGCTCACGTGCGAAGCGATGTTCGATCGGATGTTGCGGTGCCCACACCGCCATTCTGGGGAAGTCGATTGGTGGAGGCGATTGATCTGGAGCAGATTTACCCATTTGTGAACAAGGTGGCGCTCTATCGCGGGCAGTGGGGGTTCAAGCGAGGCGAACTGAACGATGCGGAGTTTGAAGCCCTTGAACAGAAGGCTGAAATTGTTTTTGAACGATTGCGTGAGCAATGCAAGCGAGAGCAAATTCTTCGGCCGGCCGTGGTCTACGGTTTCTTTCCATGTGCCAGCGAAGGCAATGATCTGATTGTGTTCGATCCCGCCAACCCCGATCGCCAACTGGAACGATTTTCGTTTCCACGGCAGCCGGGTCGCAAACGTCTCTGCATCAGTGACTTTTTCCGACCGGCGAGTTCAAGCGAGCGAGATGTGGTGGCCTTTCATTGCGTCACCATGGGCGTGGAAGTGAGCCACCGTGCCAAGCAATTGTTTGAACGCAACGAATACACCGATTACCTTTATATGCATGGAATGGGTGTGGAGTGTGCCGAAGCCTTGGCCGAGTTGTGGCACAAACGCATCCGCGCGGAATTGAGCATGGGTCACGAGGACAGCCCGCGGATCAAGGACCTTTTTACGCAGCGATATCGTGGCAGTCGCTTCAGCTTTGGATATCCCGCGTGTCCAGAGATGGCCGATCAGGCAAAACTGTTCCGGCTGTTGCAGCCTGAGCGCATCGGCTGTGTCTTGACGGAGAATTGGCAGATTGACCCCGAACAAAGCACCAGCGCCATCATCGTGCATCACCCTGAGGCGAAATACTTTGCCGTGTAAGTGACTCGTCTGTCTGCAGTGGAGAACGTGGTGAGTGGTGGTGGTCTTCTCGTGTTTTTCTTCCAGTCTGCATCAGCACCACTCCACCAAGAATCAGAATGGCCGCAAGCCCGATGCGTGGGTGCAGTTGCTCATGCAACACCAGCCAGCCCAAGAACATGGCGATCATTGGATTCACAAACGCATAGGTGGCCACGGCGGGCGCACTGGCATTGCGAATGATCCACATGTACGCGGGGTACGCAAGCAACGAACCAAAGATGGTGAGGTACAGCAGTGCCAGCCACACCGAGTCGCTCCACGGCACCGCCGCCATCGGCTTCCAGGATTCCAAAGCGAAACTCACCACCAACAGCATGAAGCCTCCCACAATCATTTGGAGCGCACTGGCCACCAGCGGCTCACGGGGTTGTGGAAGTGTGCGACAGAGAATCGTTCCGGCACTCCAGCTGAGCGAACTTCCAAGGACCAGAAGTGCCCCGATCCAATCGATATGGATGCCAAGGTTTGTGGACATGATGGATCCACCCACCAGCACGCACACGCCGACAAGTCCGCTGAACATGCCCAGCATCACTCGACCGCTGGGCAGTCCGCGGCGTGTTTGCAGTCGATCCAGCGTCACCATAGAAATGGGTGTGCTGCCAACGATCAGTGCGGCAATACCGCTTGGGATGTTGCGATCGAGCCCCATACATTGCAGGCCGTGAGCAAGCAGAAGCATGATGGCACCGGAAATGATTGCTGTGCGCCATGCCGGCCACTGCGAAATCCATTTCCAGTTCACCTTCCCGGTTAAGGCCAGGATGAGCAGCAAGACCACACCCGCAATCTCAAATCGGATGCCCCCCATAAACAGCGGCGGAATTTTTTGGACCGCAATCTTGATTCCCATGAAGGTGCTTCCCCAGACGAGGTAGACCGTTCCAAAGCAGAGAATCAACAACAGCGTGTGGTGGCGTGAGCGTGGGGACATGAATGGACCTGCGATGCTAGGCCTTTCATGGTGGTGGCACTTGGGTTTGGTGGTGGTTTGCCACTAGGATGACCACATGAGGTCCTTTCAACTATGAGCACATCGGCACGAACCGAATCCGCCAAGCCCGCACAGCCCGCGGTGAATCCAGAAACCGTCACGCTGTCTGGTTACGCACTCGAAGAACGCTACAACCCTTCGAGCGTTCCCACCATCGACGCAAAAGATCCCAAGCAATCACACGCTCGGATCGGCGAGCCGGGTCAGTTTCCATTCACGCGGGGCGTTCACAAGACCATGTATCGCAATCGACTCTGGACCATGCGACAATTTGCAGGGTTTGGAAGCGCCGACGACACCAACAAACGATTCAAGTATCTGCTGGAGAATGCTCAAGGCACGAAGGCCAACACGGGGTTGAGTACGGCATTTGACTTGCCAACGCTGATGGGCCGAGACAGCGATGATCCGCTGAGTGCTGGCGAAGTGGGCCGTTGCGGCGTGGCGATTTGCACTATTGAGGACATGCATCGCTTGTACGCGGACATTCCGATTGGTGAAGTCACCGTAAGCCAAACGATCAACGGCCCCGCCTGTGTGATCTGGGCGATGTATCTGGCCATGGCCAGGGAGCGAGGCATTGGATGGGACACGCTTGGCGGCACGCTTCAGAATGACATTCTGAAGGAGTTTCACAGTCAAAACGAATTCATTTATCCGCCAGAGGCCAGTGTGAAACTGGTGGTGGACACCATTGAATTTGCCACGCAACACCTTCCCAAATGGAACAGCGTTTCCATTAGCGGTTATCACATTCGCGAGGCTGGCAGCAACGCAACACAGGAACTTGCCTTCACGCTTCGCGACGGAATGGAATATGTGGACGCTTGCATCAAGCGAGGTTTGGATGTGGATGCGTTTGCGTCGCGGCTGTCATTCTTCTTCAACAGCCACAACGAGTTCTTTGAAGAAATTTGCAAGTTGCGTGCCGCAAGGCGAATGTGGGCCCATGCGATGCGTTTCCGATTTGGTGCCAAGTTGGAACGGTCATGGCTGATGCGAACGCATGTGCAGACCGCGGGTTGTTCGCTGACCGAACAGCAACCGATGAACAACATTGTTCGCGTGGCCTATCAGGCTCTCGCCGGCGTGCTGGGTGGATGCCAAAGTTTGCATACCGATTCGATGGATGAAACGCTTGGCTTGCCAACGGAGCAGGCGGTTCGCGTCGCGCTTCGAACGCAGCAGATTCTTGCGCATGAAACCGGAGTGCAACGAACCGTGGATCCATTGGGTGGTTCATGGTTTATTGAGGCGCTCACGGATCGCATGGAGGCGGACGGCAATCGTTTGATCGAAGAAATTGATGAGATGGGCGGTGTGGTGGCGGGCATTCATAAGGGGTATTTCCGCAGGCAAATCGCCGAAGCGAGCTACCGCTTTGGACAGGAGATGGAAGCGGGCGACCGCATGATTGTTGGTGTGAACGCCTACACCGAAGGAAATGAAGAGCGCAACATGGAGATTCTGCAGATTCCACACACCGTGGAAACCGAGCAGTGCGATCGCCTTGGGGCGCTGAAGCGAGGGCGAAACAACGAGACGGTTCTTCGTGCTCTTGATCGCATTCGCCATGATGCTCGCGAAGGCCGCAATGTGATGGCGGCACTTGTGGAAGCGTCATTGAGTCGTTGCACGCTGGGTGAGATGGTGCAGGCGATGGCCGATGTGTATGGCCGTTATGCCGGTGGCCCGGAGTGGTGAGATGCGGACGCGGCTGGAATCATTCCTTTCCATTCAACAAGGACTCGCACCTTGGACAATTTGACCACCATTCGTGAAGCGCATCAGTGGTTGCGATGGCTCACCGACCGATCACTGCAGGCGGCGCAAGCACTCTCGCACGAGGAATTGCATCGTTCATTTCCAATTGGTCTCGGGAGTGTCTTTGAAACGCTGCTGCACTTGATGGGTGCTGAACGGATTTGGATTGGTGTGATGTCCGGAACCGCCAACGGCTTGGTGATGCCAACACAAGCCGATTGCTCAACGCTGGATGCTCTCAAAACTGGTTGGAACAGCACTCGTGCCGATTGGGATCGCTTTCTTGCCAACCTGACCGCCGCGGAGTGTCAACGGATTGTCGAGCGCGTTCGAGATGGAAAGACCTACAAGCAACGAGTGGAAGATGCGTGCATGCATGTTCCGACCCACGCTCTGTACCACAACGCGCAATTGAGTTTTATGTTTCGCTCAATGGGCAAGAGCCTGCCTGACTCCAGTTGGATTCTCTGGGCACGCGAACGACTCGGCTCCTGAACTTGGCAGCAGGTACGCTGCGGACATGCCAATGAGATACCTCATCTCCGTCGTCGCCGGAACCATTCTCGTTTTCGTGTGGGGCGGTTTCGCATGGGCGGGCGGTTTGTACAACGAATACCTGCGTCCCATGCCTGGTGGTGATGCCATGGTCGCTGCGATCGATCGAGACGCGCCCCAGTCTGGCATGTATGTCTATCCATCGGAACCCGATTGGAATTCTGCCAAGACACCTGAAGCACGCACCGCCATGGAAAACGAATGGGTGGCCAAAGGCAAGAGAGGGCCGACGATCATGATGGCGTTCACCAAAGCAGGGCAGAACCCATTTGACTCCATGATGTTTGTCCGAGGCATTTTGGTTGAGTTTTTCGCCACATCACTGTTGGTGGCGGCCGTCGGGCTCGCAGGTGCACGACATGGCCCGCTTCGTCGCTTTCTAACACTTCTGGCCATCGTCACCTTTATGAACCTGAGCACGCACATGATTGGATGGGCGTTCATGGCCACGCCAAATGATTGGACCGCGGTGCTGTGCATCGACGGAACCATCGGGTGGACGCTTGCCGGACTTCCCGCCGTCTGGCTGATGCGCAGCATGCGCGAAGCCACTCCGGCGGTTGCCTGACGGTTCGCCACTTCTTCTACTATCCGGCGTATGGCCGTCACCCATCAGGGTCCCAAGGGCACTCGCGACTTCTATCCAGATGCCATGGCGGTTCGCCGTCACATCGAAGCCGCGTGGAGACAGGCGAGCATCGATTGTGGATTTGAGGAGATCGAAGGTCCGACCTTTGAGCATCTTTCGCTTTACACCGCCAAGAGTGGTCCAGGGATTGTGAATGAACTTTTTAGCTTTCGCCGCGCCGGTGGAGAAGACGATTATGCGCTGCGCCCCGAGTTCACCCCAACGCTGGCACGCATGGTGGCCGCGAAAGCAGGCAGCCTTCCGTTGCCAGTGAAATGGTTTGGAATTCCAGTTCACTTTCGAGCCGAGCGTCAGCAGCGGGGGCGGCTGCGGGAATTTGTGCAATGGAATGTGGACTTGATCGGTGTGAACGGAGCCGCCGCTGACGCCGAAGTGATTGGGTGTGCGGTGCTTGCCATGGAGCGATTGGGATTGAAGGCGACGGATGTGCGGGTTCGGTTGAGTCACCGCGGCGCGGTGGCGGCGGCGCTCACCAGCGCCGGCGTGGCTGCGGACAAAACCGCTGAAGCCTTTGAGTTACTCGATCGCCGCGATCGGATGGAACCAGCGGAGTTTGACAAGCGGGCGACGCTGCTAGGGCTTTCGTCGGCGGCGAGAGCTCGCTTTGATCACATCGCTGCGTCGCGTTTGCCGATGAGTGCGTCCGCAAAAACCTTGGCCGAGTGCCTTGGTGTTCCGGAAGCATCGCTTGAAGGAGCCACAGAACTTGCTCAACGCCTTCAGTCCATGGATCTTGCGCCGTGGTGCGAATGGGATTTCGGAATTGTGCGGGGTCTTGCGTATTACACCGGCACCGTGTTTGAATTGCATGCCGCTGGTGGAAAGGAACGAGCGATCGCCGGCGGCGGTCGTTACGACAACCTTGTGGAACTTTTTGGCGGGCCGTCCATGCCTGCGTTTGGATTCGGCATGGGAGATGTTGTTCTTGGATTAGTGCTCGGTGATCGAGGTCTGCTGCCTGCAGATGCCATGGCGCTGCTTCCACGACCTGATGCGTATTTGATAAGCGATGGAAGCGATGCAGCTGAGCAAGCGCTGCCGCGATTGCTGATGAGCCTGCGTCGCGATGGATTTCAGGCTCGCAGCAATTGGAAGACCACTCGCAACATTGGAAAACTCCTTGGGGATGCAGCCAAAGCGCGAGCCCGATATGCAGTCATTCTTGGAGCGGAACTCGCCGAGGGTTCGGTGGTGGTGAAAAATCTCGACGGCGGTTCACAGGAAAAAGTTTCGTTGCAGGGGATTTCCGATTTCATTCGGGCATCGCGTCGAGCAGGGGGCCCGTAAGGTGCCACTTTTGATTGTGGTGGCCACGTCGCGCGAGGCCGAGGCGTTGCAATGCAGTCGAGCCAAAGTTGTGGTGAGCGGAATCGGTCGCACCAACGCTGCTGCGGCAACAACGGCCGCCTTGCTTGAGGAGGGTCCATTCGACGGAGTGCTCAGTCTTGGCATTGCTGGCTCGCTGCCTGACAGCATGCTGCCGCTTGGCGCGGTGGTGATTGCAACAGAGTGTGTCTACATGGAGGAGGGACTCCAAATGCCCGAAGGATTTGTGGACATGCAGGCCCTGGGATTTCCGCTGGGTGATTTTCCGGGAAATCGCGTTCCGACCTTTGCGGCCCTGACCACTTTTCTTCCCGGACCAGTTCACCGAAATGTGATTGCCACCGTGGCCACATGCAGCGGTACCGATGAACTTGCCGCGGAAGTGCAACGGCGTACGGGTGCAGTGGCCGAAGCCATGGAAGGTGCTGCGGTGGTGCATGCAGCGAGGCGACTTGGAATTGCGGCGGGAGAAGTACGCGTGATTTCCAATTCAACAGGCGAACGATCTCGACAGCGGTGGGACATCGATCAAGCGTTCGTTGCCTTGCACGCGTTAGGCGCTCGCATTGATGCGCACGAGGGATCGCGTTAGGGTTGCGCGGCGGAAGCGTTGTCAGGCAATTGTTCAAACGCCGCTGCAAACACTTCTCCGCCAAGGGCTGGATCAAGGGCCCTGAGCCTGTTCAACTGCATGATGGCTCGCGAATCCCAGCGATGAACTCGCTGAAGGATTTGGAGTTGTCGAAGTTGCGAAAGCCACCATGCGTTGTCTCGCCGCAGGGCATCTCCTTCCATCTCTCGACCTGCCAGCATTCGTCGATGGATGGCCATGGCTTCCGAAAGCCGCTCGTCGCCACCGAGTGCAAAATTGGATTCGGCTTTCCCGATTAGTGCTTCGGCGGTATCGGGGTGAGTGTGAAGCACACGCTCATAAGCCTGCCACGCACGCAAGGGTTCGCCGCGAAGCCGAAGCAAATCACCCGCAAGAACCCATGCCGCTGCGTCGTCGGTGTTGGCGACGGTCAGCGCGTCGGCAAGGCGGCGCGCGGCGCACGCATCCGGCGAAGCCGTGTCCGCGGGAACCAGCGGGAATCGAATGGACGGAAGCAGTGCCGCCATGCGAGCGGTGGTGACATCCACCAACTGTTGCGCAGAAGCCTTTGCGGCTTCTTGAATTTCGGAATCAAGAGCGGGATCGCGATCCAGTTCAGCCAGCGCCGCCACTCGACTAGCCAAACGACGGCTGGCACTTGTTCCAGCCAAAGTGAATTGCGGTTTTCCAAGAATGGCCAGCGCACCCTCTGCATCACCCGCTTGCACGCACATCCACGCGCGCGCCGCGGCCTGCCGAGCACGGAGCCAATCGGAAATGGGATCAGCAGTGACTTCGAGAATCGGTGGAGTGTCTATGACCACACTCGTTCGCCCGTTGGACTTCGCTTCGGCGGCAAGCGTTTGCTGTTCCAGTTGCCACAAGGCCTGATCCGTGTGCTCGGGAAACTGTGCCAAACCAAGGGCCACCGCACTTTCGAGCCGTTGTCGTGCAGGCGCGTCCACTCCATCCGTGGCCCGATCCAATTCACGCGCAATGCGCACCGCAAGCGCGATCGCGGGCGCGCTCGATGGATCGCTGGAGTGTTCCGAGGCAAGCCGTATGGATCGATCCACGGCATCGGTCCATGCTTGATCCGCCATGTCAATTCGAGCGAGCGTGCGAAGCGCGGCTGCACGAAGTGACGTGGGGATGAGTCCATCATCAGCCAATCGAAGTAAAAGTTCGGAGAGGTCGGTCGCAGATTCTCCGGCATCAAGGCGGCTGTTGGCAATGGCGAGCAGTGCCATCGGCTCGCGAGCAGGAAGGGCAATCCCTTCTTGTGTAATCAACATGAGTCGTGCCATGGCGGCGTCTCGAAGCGATGCGGATTCCGTGGCGGTGCTTCGGCGCAAGACATCCGTAAAGGGTGCCGTCCATTCTTGCGTAGCGGAAAGCGTTTCCGCACTCACCAGCGAACCGGCTTCGCCTTGTTGCTGCCGACGAAGTCGTGACTCCAATTCTGCTAGAGCAAGTCGTCGGGTTGAACTCCCCGCATTTCGCAGCAGACCCGCCGCCGCCGCCGCCGATCCCGGCCCGCGAAGCAATCCTGCAGCACGCAAGGCCGCAAGATCTGCAAGCGTTGTCAAAGCCTCGTCGGTGCCCGCCTTGTTCTTGGCCATGGTCAGCAGTCGGTTGGCTGAGCGTTCATCTTCAATTCGTGCTGCTGCAAGACCGGCGTATCGGGCCACAACACTTATGGTGCGATCATCCAGTTCTGGAAGAAGCGTTTCCACCCGTGCAATCGCCGCTTCCGCCATCGCGCGCCGCTTTCCCGTTTCAAATTCACCCACTTCCACTTGCAATACTTCGGCGAGCGATCGAAGCAACGGAATGCGGCGGGGTCGCTCAACATGATTGAGTCGATCCGCAAGTGCTGTTGGTAGGGCCTCGGCGCCCGTACGGGTGAGCAGCGACTTGGCGTCCTGTTCGGCTTGTTCGGAAGCCATCAACATGTCGCGAACCAATGCACGCACTCGGCGGCGAGGTTCGGGTCCTGCCAATCCATACAACACATGATCGACATCGCCACCCGCTGGCAGCGCGGTGGTGAAGGCATCTTCGGCAAAATCGGCAAGCCAGAGTGGTCGCCGCGGATCGCCCGCATGCTGTCGAACGAGTTGCTGATGGACAACCATGAGTTCATCCGCCGCGCGTCGCTGCCCGAGTTCGGTTGGTTCAAGGGCAACGCGTCGTTTCAGGTCTTCCAGGCGAGCGATCGCGTCATCGATGGGGAGAATGGTTTCCGCTGCAGCATCTTGGGGCGGAAGCGCACTCGCATCGGATGGCGGAGCGGCGAGCACGGATGCGGTGAACACCAGCAAGACAGCGCACGAGGTGGCGCAACGCATCATGACAGTGGTCTCACAAAGCTGACACGCGTGTATCCCGCGCGTGAAATGGCGTTGAAGACCGCAACGGCTTCTTCCCACTGAGCATCTTTGGATGGAGCCAGTTCAATGGGTTGATCTGCAGCAAACAAACCGGATGGGTTGTCCGCGCTGTACAACTTGGAAGCCAGAAGAGAGGCCAGTTGTTCGGCATTCTGGGGCTGCGGGAACGGAGCCACAACTCGCAGTTGCATGGTTCCATTGTTCGATTGCACTTCAATTCGTAATGGCGGATCATCGAGCGACAACGCAGCGTGCGCCGAAACGCCGGCCTGCTCGGAGAGGTCGGCCCGCAGCAACCGTTCCTTGTCGAGCACGCGTGTGGTGCAGACAAAAAACACCAGCAGCAAGAACGTGACATCGATCATGGCCATGAGGTTGGGCTGGCGACCGGTTCGCCATCGTCGCTTGGCCCGCGAGGCTTCGAGGCGGCGATCCATGACCACGCCGATTTCAGCGGCAGGAAATTTCTTTCCGCTTCGCAGTCGAGCCAAAGCCGTAACAATTTCAGAGGGCTTAGTCATGGCGTGGAGTGTGCTGCACGGCGACCCGTAATTTGGCTGGTTTGTCTGGATTGGCAAGCGTGGCCGATCGACCGACAGCGACCAGCACCGGCGCAATGGATTCATAGTGAACATCTGAACTTGCACGAAGATTCAGTTCAAGCCCTGGCTGCTCTCGGAGCGCCGCGGCGATTGAAGCGGTCAACGAGTCCAGTCCCGCGGTATCGGTTGCAAAATCTGAACCGGCAAACCGCCAATGGTTCACCATGCCGCGATCATCGGACATGGCATTGATCACGCCTCGTGGTTCACGGCCTGCGGCAATGGCGGCACTTGGAACGGGCTTTGGCAATTTCATCTTGACATGGTCGGTGGCTCCAATTTGTGAAACCAAAACAAAAAACACCACCAAGAGCATGGCCACATCGATCAGCGGAGTCAGGGATGCTTCAGGCCGCGCCGGTCCTCGTGCGTACGAACTCTTCACGGCGTTGGTCGAAAGCGGGAGATCACTCTCTCGGCTCGGCGGACACACTCAATGGTGGCGGAATCCACGGTGTTTCGAATGGTGGCGTATGAACTCAGGGCCGGAATCGCAACGATCAGGCCCCAAAAAGTTGCCACCAGTGCCGTACCGATGCCCGAAGCCAAGGTGACCGGGTCAGCGTTGCCTCCACTTCCTGCAATGGTTTGAAACGCCACGATCACGCCGTACACCGTGCCAAGCAATCCGATCATGGGACTGACTTGTCCAAACACATTCAGAAGTTCCACCCTTCTGAATCGCTTCACGGCAACTTCTTCACCCGCTTGCTCCGCCGCTCGCAACATGGCGGTGTGTCCGGCGGGTGCCTGCTCAAGTGCCGATCGAAGCACCAAGCTGTAGTCGCTGGATTCGCTGCGAACCAGCGCAACCGCCTCGTCGTCTCGACCGCTCTCAAAGAGTTTCTCCACCTCACCTGCAAAGTGTTCTGGAAGAATCCGTCGCCTGCGATTCAGATTCCACAGCGTTCCAATAAGCGAAACATTTGCAACGCTGAGCAGAATCAAGATCCAGATCACCACGGAGCCAACCCATTCAATGCGATCCGTTCCATTGGCATCGGTTTCGAGCGTGTAAAAGAAAATGCTTCCAAAACTTCTCTCGGCCCACGCTGTTGCGGTGCAAAGCAGAGGCAAGATTGCGACAAGTGTGCGGCGATTCATGCAGTTCTCCTGATTCCTACTCATTTGGGGTCTAGACCGAGCTCCTTGCGGCCAAGGTAGCGATATCCGTCAGCGCCGCCATGCTCCTTGGCAAGCCGTTCCAGAGTGCCCGTGGGGTCGGGATCAAGAAACTGCACACATTGCACGCGAACCGGACGCTTGTTTGTAAGAGGGTCCCGCGGATTCATGCGATCGAGCGCCTCCATGAGTGTTCGTTCAGAAATTTCAAAGTCGCCTGCGCCGGTGATATCCGCAGAGAGTAGAAAAAGAATCTCGGGCTTCAACGTCATCGCCGCCTCGATGGCAACGATGGGATTACTGCGGCCCGTCGGAATCATTTTGGTATCGATCCATTGCACTGCTTCGGCGAGTCGTTCGGGGGTTGCCGGCTGCAGAGCGCCACCCGGCGGCACGGTGACCGCTTCGCCTCGCTGGAAAAAAATCACTCCGAATTGCTGTCGCGGATCCAGTTTCATAAGGCTACGTCGCAGTTCCTCCACCACCTGCGGAAAGGTTCCCACCAGACTTCCGCTGGCATCCACCACGTACACGATGCGGCGAGCATTACTGGCTCGAAGCCCGATGAAGTCCACTTGCACCGGCCGAGATTCGCCGCCGAGTTTCCCCATGTGGTGCGCAGCCAATGAAATGGATGGTTCGGCCTGCCGAATGGCGGCGAGTGCTTCATTTGCAGCTGCCCGAAGTTGTTCACCAACCACCTCACCTGGAATGACGTTTGCCATGGCCGACGAAGCTCGTTGTGGAAGCACGCCATCCGTCAAGATAGATGTGGTGGGGGCGTAGGTTGGAAACTGAAAATCCATCACGAGTGCCGGTGGAGGCGATGGTTTGACCGCAAAGTGCGCCACCGTTGCCGCCGAAAGAATCACCGCCACCGCGAGCCCACCATGCAACCCAAGCGAGGTCAGCCACACCATCCACTGTGAAAAGGATCGGCGGTCAATCGGATCACCGCCGAGTGCGCGGACCCGTTGTGCATGAAGCACCGGCGTTGCAGCGAAACCGGTTGGCGGGTTCATAGGTTCTGGTTCAGGCTGTCGGTGCTGCAGATGCAGAGGACTTGCGGTGCGGCTTTCCTCGCATCAATGAGTCCAACGATGGAACGCCTGGACCCAGCAAAAAGAGTGTGATGCACAAAAGGGCCACGGCCATCCACGCGGCTACCGTTGTGGATTCGGCTGGCGACCACTCCCATGGCATCGTGCCACCCAGTTGCGGCCATGTGTCCTTCCAGAGGTGGATGAATCCAATGCACGCGAGCGGCAAGGAAAGCAAACGGGTGAAGAATCCAAGCAGGATCGCTCCGCCGCCGATCAATTCCAGACTTGCAGCAATCCAGGCAACCAGCAAAGGTTGCGGCACATGCAAATCGTCCAGAGAAAGGGCCATGCGACTTAAGGCACGAAACGAAACCCCATCGCCTTCGGAAGGTTGTGAATTCTCTTGAGCAGGCTCATCGCCTTCTTCGCCGGACTGCAGCGACGCGAGAGTTGCTTTTTCTACAACTTTTTCAAAGGCCTGCGCCGGCGTTCCAAGAGATTCGATTCGTTGCGCCGCGTCGTGGTCGAACAATTCCCTTCCAAAGATGTCGTGCATGCCGGCGGGCAGCAGGACACATGCGACGATGAGCCGTGCAAAGATCTGGGTCAGGTTGTGTGCCACGCGTCCTGTTCCTCGAGGGTGAAAGAGTTGGGTTGGCCCATGCGGCCCCACGCAGGGGCATCGTAACGGTAAGCATGGCGGGTGCAGGTGCTAGGATCGTCCATGATCACTTCGCGGGCGTGGCGAAATGGCAGACGCGCTGGATTTAGGTTCCAGTGGGGTAAAACCCTTACAGGTTCAAGTCCTGTCGCCCGCAGTCCGATGCACTCTTGTTGAAGGTCCAGTCCATGCCCAAGACAACAACTCCAACCGAATGGTCTCCACAGACCTGGCGAAATGTGAAGGCAACCCATCAGCCGATCTATCCAGATGCGGTGGCTCTGCAGAGTGCGCTTGACGAACTTGCAAGTTTGCCCCCGCTGGTGACCAGTTGGGAAGTTGAATCACTCACCAATCAATTGGCCGAAGCGCAACAGGGCGAGCGTTTTCTTTTGCAGGGCGGCGATTGTGCCGAGACTTTTCAGGAGTGCCGCAGCCATGTGATTGCCAGCAAGCTCAAAATTCTGCTGCAGATGAGTCTTGTACTCACACATGGTGGTGGATTGCCGGTGATTCGTGTTGGCCGCTTTGCGGGTCAATACGCTAAGCCTCGAAGCGACGATCACGAGACGCGAGATGGTGTCACGCTGCCTGCGTACCGAGGTGACTTGGTGAATGCCTCCGAGTTCACGGCGAGCGCGCGAGCGCCGCAACCCGATCGAATGATTCAGGCACACGCCCGCAGCGCCATCACGCTGAATTTCATCCGATCTTTGATTGATGGTGGTTTTGCCGATCTGCATCATCCCGAGTATTGGGATTTGGATTTTGTCCAACATAGTCCGTTACGAGACGAGTACCGTCGCATGACGCGCGAAATCGGACAGAGTCTGCGATTCCTTGAAACCCTGTCCGGTGCACCAGTGCACGAGATGCGACGCGTGGACTTTTTTGCAAGCCATGAAGGGCTCTTGCTTCCGCATGAAGCGGCGCAGACGAGGCAGGTTCCGCACAAGACGGGATGGTGGGATCTTTCGACGCATTTGCCGTGGATCGGTTACCGAACGGCGATTCCCGGCGACGCGCACGTGGAGTTTTTCCGCGGCATTCGAAATCCAGTTGGTGTAAAAGTTGGGCCGGCCACCACTCCTCAGCGGCTGCTGGATTTGCTCACGTTGCTCAATCCATCTGATCAACCCGGGAAAATTGTTCTCATTCATCGCTTCGGTGCGCACGCCATTGCTGCGTCACTGCCGCCACTGATTGATGCAGTGCAGAAATCTCGTCGCCGAGTTTTATGGACATGCGATCCAATGCATGGCAATACCGACACCGTTCGCATTGGGAAAGGCCAAGAAACCGGCACGCTGGTCAAGACACGCAAATTTGATCACATTCTTGCGGAGGTCGAGCAGGCATTTGAGATTCACAAGTCCAAAAGTTCGGTGCTTGGCGGAGTGCATTTTGAACTTACCGGAGAAGAAGTGACTGAATGCACTGGTGGTGCACGAGGACTTTCCGATGACGGGCTGATGGCCGCGTACCGCAGTCCGGTGGATCCGCGTTTGAATTATGAGCAGGCACTCGAGATGGCCTTGTTGATCACCAGACGCTTAGGCGGGTGATCGCTCTTTGCAAGAGCGGTTCCGGCATCAGGTGGCTGATGCGGCTACATTCGCCCGCATATGGCGCGGTCGAGTCGACGGGTTGTCATTTCAGGAATTGGTCCCATTGCCTCACCAGGTTTGGGTATCGATGCCATGTGGACCGCGCTGTGCGAAGGTCGAAGCGGCGTGGGTTTATGTTCAACTTTTGATGCCAGCGGATTTGAGTGTCCGTTCGTTTCGCAGGTTGCACCAGATCGATTTGATGTGAAGAGTGTGGTGCCTAAGAGTTATCGCAAGGCCACCAAGGTGATGGCACGCGACATCGAACTGGCCGTGGGTGGAGCCTTCGAAGCGGTTCGAACCGCTGAGTTGGTGACGAAGGCACATGAACCTGCCAACGGCAAGGTGACCATCGCCGCCGATCGAATGGGATGTCAGATTGGTGCCGGCCTCATCGCCGCTGAGGAAAACGAACTCACCGCCGCATTGGTGACAAGTCGCAATGCCTCGGGTGCATTTGACATCACCGCATGGGGCTCAATTGGGATGCAGAACCTGACACCTCTGTGGATGTTGAAATATCTGCCCAACATGCTGGCGTGCCATGTGACCATTTGCCACGATTGTCAGGGGCCATCCAACACCATTACATGTGGCGAAGCGAGCGCCTTGCTTTCGATCGGCGAAAGCATGCGGGTGATCGTTCGCGGCCATGCGGATGCGTGTCTAAGCGGCGGCGCCGAAAGCAAAGTGAACTTGATGGCGATCTTGCGACAGCAGTACGCCGGTCGCTTGGCCAAAGCAACACTTCAGGATGATCCCGCAACGCTTGTGCGGCCATTTGCCAAGAACGCGATTGGCTGCGTGGCTGGTGATGGCGGCGGAATTCTGGTGGTGGAGGCGGCGGATTCTGTTGCGGCGAGAGGCGGCAAGGCTCTCGCTGAACTGGCTGGTTTCGGAGCGAGTCAGAGTTTTTGCCCAGACACCGTTGGGGCGGAAATGGCTCCTGAGGGAGATGGAATTTCCGACGCCATGCAAGCCGCGTTAGATGACGCGGGTGTGAAGGCCGAGTCCGTTGATGCGGTGATTCCATTTGGTTGCGGCGTACCCAGTTTCGATCACGCCGAGGCCTCTGGCATTCGCCGCGTCTTTGGCAATCGGGCGGCAACACTTCCGCTGGTCACGATCTCGACCATCACCGGCAGTTGCGGCGCCGGATTCGGTGCCGTCGCGGCCGCCGTGGGAGTGCAGTGTCTGCGCACCGGAATGTTGCCCGCGCGTGTGAATGGAGATGCAAGCCTAGGGATTGATGCCGCACCGATTGCGGCTCGCAAGGCGGATCTCAAAACCATCCTGGTGTGCACACCAAGTCTGGGCGGACAAAATGCGGCCATCGTGTTGCGGAGGGTTGCATGAGCGAACCCCGCATTGTTGTTACAGGCATGGGATGGGTGACCAGTCTCGGTCACTCGCTTGACTCCGTGTGGAAGCGTTTGCTTAACGGTGAGAGTGGCATGGCGGCCACCACTCGATTCAATGCCAGTACGTTTCCAACATCGTTTGCTGCAGAAGTCAAAAAGGATTACGACTATCGTTCGTTCGTCAAGGATCCTGCAGTGCATTCCACAGCGGGTTTGAACAGTCAATTTGCACTCGGTGCGGCAAGTCAAGCATGGAAGCAGAGCGGCCTTGCGGCGGCGCCGCCGAAAGATCCACGGCGTGTCGGCTTGTATCTGGGAGCGGGCGAGGGTGTGCTGGACTTCGATCACTATGTGGCCATCATGTTGCACGCGTGGAATGCAGAGACTGGCAAGGTTGACGGCGTGAAGTGGGCGGCCGAAGCGATGAAGCGTTTGGGTCGATTGCGCGAAATCGAACAGGAACCCAACATGCCGCTGGCGCATCTTGCTCGCGAATTGAATGCACGAGGTCCCGCCTACAACTGTTTGACGGCCTGTGCCGCAAGCACGCAGGCGATCGGCGAAGCGTTTAGCATTTTGCGGCGTGGCGACGCCGATGTGATGATCGGTGGCGGAACGCACACCATGATTCATCCGCTGGGCGTGACCGGGTTCAATCGCCTCACAGCGCTGAGCGAACGGAAGGGTGATCCAACCGAGGCCAGTCGTCCGTTCAGTCAAGATCGTGGCGGTTTCGTCATGGGCGAAGGAAGTGGCATGGTGATCTTGGAAACGCTCGATCACGCCACGGCACGCGGAGCCACACCGCTAGCCGAAGTGAAGGGCTATGGCAGCAGTTGTGATGCCTATCGCATCACGGACATCCAGCCAGAGGGTCGCGGTGCAGCTGTTGCGATGGAAGCGGCACTTCAACAGGCCGGTATCAATCCCCTCGCTCGCGATGCAGCAGGTCGCCCACCGATTCATTACATCAGTGCGCACGGAACCGGCACGAAAGAGAATGATTCGATTGAGACCAAGGCAGTCAAGCGAGTCTTTGGCGACCTTGCAGGCAGCATTCCGATGAGTTCGATCAAGAGCATGATGGGCCATCTCATTGCGGCGGCAGGCGCGGTGGAGTTCATCACTTGTGTCTTAGCGATTCGAGATGGTGTGGTGCCGCCCACGAGAAATTTGCGTACGCCGGACCCGGAGCTGGATCTTGATTATGTTCCCAATCAGGCCCGCAAAGTTGCGGTGGATGTCTGCCTCTCGAACAACTTCGGGTTTGGCGGGCAGAACGACGCGTTGGTGGTGACGCGGTTTACGCCATGAGTGATGCGAGTCCTGCGGCAACAACCCCTTCCAATGGTCGGCGCGTGATTCGACAATTGGTGGCAGCGGGGGTGGTGCTGCTGACGCTCATCGGTATCGCCAGTTGGTTTGCATTCGCATCGCCCGTGTGGTGGAAGCCAACAATTTCAAGTGACGCCGCGGCTGCTGAACGAGCCTCACACTTTGAACAGGCGATCATTGCCGAGTTCACACGGGTTCGTTCCGATGCACCGGAGTGGGCGTTGCGAATTCCTTCGTCAGATCTCAATGACTGGCTTGGCACCAGATTTCCTGCATGGCTTGAGAGTCGAGGAGAACAGAATCCCGGAGCGGTCAGTCTGGCACTGGACCATGGCGAATTCCGAATCGGCATCGCGAAAGAAATTGCGGTGGTGTGGGTTGCAGCCAACCTGGTTCCGGCCGATGGCGGGGTGCAAGTGCGTCACCCACACGGTGGTGTTGGGCGGCTTTCCATTCCATTGCCGGTGATGAATCTGACGTCAATGCTTCAAAGTCAACCGCTCAATCGCCCCATTCCATTGGCGGATGGACGAGTCGTGAAAGTGCAGGATGTCGAAGTGTTGCCAGGCGAAATTCGCTTGCGGTTGCTGACCACGCGACCATAAGTAAGGGGCCCAGTCTTTGGGCCTACCCACTTCCAACCGCTGTTTCGATCGGCTGGCCGTGAATTGAGCCCCATTTCAGATGAATTGTAAGGATGCGTGCAACCACGCGGGGTTCTGGCTCGAAATCACGGTGAAGCCATTTGGTTTCGACTTGAGGGAAGGAAAAGATGAGCCGCAAGGTTCGGATCTGTGATTCTGCTTCGGGAAAGGCACGCACAGATCGCTGGGATCGAAAGTGTTCGACGGCAATTCAGTTGTGAGGCAGAGAAGGAAAAGGAGAGGGAGATCGATGCGCTCAAATCGCACAGCACAATACATCTTGGTTCTTGGAGCTGGTCTGAGTTGTGCAGCTCTGGCGAATGCCGATGTCGTGCTCCTGAACCAAACTGGTTCAGTCTCCGCGGATGCCTCCTCAACGAAGTCGGACAGCCACACCATGACTGGTTCTGGCGAGTGGTCCGCAAGCCAAGTGGTGTATCAATCGGGTACCAGCGGATATTGGGTCGGCGGAAATCAGTTTTCTAATGTGGACACCGGTTCGATGTTTGCTGACGGTTCGGCTCGTGCGAAGGCCTTCGGCGCATTTCGACCAGCCCGCAACTGGAGTTCGCGAAGCGACTTCACCTCCTTGTTTATGGTCGGCGGTGAAGGGCAACTGATGAATATCGATGTGGAATTGGCAGCTGCCGGTACGGGCTCCTACTCCATCGTGACAGTCGGATTGGCGGCCGGAAGCGGCTCTGGCGCATGGCTCGTCGATGTGGACACACGAACGGGTGGCACAGGCTTCAACGGTGTCTTGACGCTCGCTCCAGGCACCTATCAGATTTCGATTCAGTCATTCGCTTTATTTCCGACAACAAGTTCTGGGGGAGATGCTCAATTCAGTATGGGGGTTGGCTTTGCCAATGTTCCGGGGCCTTCGGCGATTGCGACGGTCGCATTGTTTGCGTTCCTTCGCCGTCGTCGAGTGTGAGAAAGAATTTTCTTGGCCAGATGGGATCACAACCCGTCTGTCCAAACGGTCCACTCCCCGTTGACGCACCCGTGACCTCTGGTCGCGGGTGCGTTTGTTTTTGGGGTCGCTAGACTCTCACGCTCAATCCCACTTGGGTCCCTTCATCCATGCCCCAGATCACGATTAACGGCCGCCAGCACGAATTTCAAAAAGGCGAGACGATCCTTCAGGTCGCTCTTCGCGCGGAACAGGAAATCCCTCACTATTGCTGGCATCCATCCCTCTCAGTGGTCGCCAATTGCAGGATCTGTCTTGGAGAAGTGTGGAACAAAGATGCCAAGACTGGCAAGCTCATTCCGGCCACCAAGCTAAGTCCAACTTGCCAGACACCGGCTGTGGATGGCCAAGTGGTGTACACCGACAGCCCCAAGAGTGTCGCCAACCAAAAAGCGGTGATGGAGTTTCTGCTTATCAATCATCCCGTCGACTGCTCGGTCTGCGATCAAGCGGGGGAATGCCATCTGCAGGACTACAGTTATCAATACGGGCGGGCGGAGAGCCGATTTAAAGAAGCCAAGAACAAGCGGCCCAAAAAAGACATCGGCCCCAATGTGCTGCTGTACAGCGATCGCTGCATCATGTGCACACGGTGCGTGCGGTTCACTCGCGAAGTGACCGGCACCGGCGAATTGATGGTGCTTGGTCGAGGAAGCACGGAAGAGATTGATGTATTCCCCGGCATTGCCCTAGGCAACGAACTCAGCGGAAATGTGGTGGACATCTGCCCGGTCGGCGCCCTGCTTGATAAGGACTTTCTCTTTCAGCAGCGCGTGTGGTTCCTCACCAAGACCGCCAGCATTGACGGCATCACTGCCAGCGGCGACAACATCAGCGTGGAGCATCAGGATGGTCGCGTGTATCGGATCAAGCCCCGGGAAAATGCCGAGGTGAATGCGTGGTGGATCACCGACGAGGTGCGCTATGGTTGGAAGTTTGTTCACCGAGAGGATCGGCTCAACATGCCGCGGATCAAGGGCTGCGAGCCGTTGGCCTTGGATCAGGCGCCCGAAGCATGGGATGCAGCTTTGACGCGGACCAATGACTTCATGAAGAGTGCAGCGAAGGCCGCAACGCGCCTCGGCCTGATGGTGAGTCCGATGCTGAGTTGTGAAGATGCCTACCTGTTGGCGAAATGGGTTCTGTCGCACGACCCACGTGCGGAACTTGCGGTGGGACCCGTTCCAATCCATGGATCCGACAAGGCATTTCCTAGTGGATTCACCTTGTATGCGGAAAAGGCACCCAATGCGCGCGGCGTTCGCAGCGTTTTGCAGGCGCTTGCAGCGGGCCGCGTGGTGCATGACGCCGTGTCATTTGAGAAGTTGGTGCAGGCGAAATCGATTGGAGCGTGCGTGGTGACCGGAAATTATCCAAGTGAATGGGTGAGTCCGTCATTGCATGCCGCATTCTCCGCAGTTCCGTTTGTTCTGATTGACACGCTGCCCACGTCATTGAACGAGTTGGCGGAAGTTGTCCTGCCCGGTGCATCGTGGATGGAAAAGAGCGGAACATTTCAGAACGCCAAGGATCGCCTGCAGGGATTCGATCGCGCGATTCAGCCCGTAGATTTTTCCAAGTGCGAGTCTCAGATTGCGCTCGACTTGCAAGCCCATCATCAGGGCCTTCGCACCATGGCATTCCATGGCGCAGCAGTTCGAGCCGACATGGCACAGCATCCGGGCCTCGAACGCTTTGCCACGGATTACCACCCAACGCCCGTTCGGACCGCCATGGAGAGTGACATGGTGCTGGTGGAATTGTGATTTCGAATGAATCGCCCGTTGCGGCGGTTGCATTCCATCGCCATCCCATGCACGAAGTGTGGACGCAGGCGTGGCCCACTGTTCTCACCATGCTCAGTTACACCACGATGCAATTCGTGGATGCGATCATGGTTTCACATGTTGGTCCGCTTGAAGTTGCAGCACAAGGCAATGGGGGCCTCTGGGCCTTTGCGCCGCAGGCGTTCTTGTTTGGCTTTTTAAGTGTTGTCAATACATTTGTAGCGCAAAACATTGGCGCAGGCCGCCGAAGTGCCGTGGCGCACCATGGATGGGCGGGCGTGTGGATGGCCATTGCCTCATGGGTGTTGATCATGATTCCGTGGGCCATTTGCCTTCCCATGCTTTTTGGTGCGATGGGGCATCCTCCCGAGTTACTGAAGTTGGAAGTCCAATACGGAATGGTTCTTGCGTATGGATCGATTGCGGGGTTGGTTGGAAAGGCCATGAGCAATTTTTTCTTTGGCCTACAACGCCCGCGCATCATTGCAGTGGCGGCGATTGTCGGAAACATTGTCAATGTGCTGCTGAACTACGTATTGATTTACGGTTCAGAGGGGCGACCGGACTGGGGGATGCCGGGTGTTGCAGGAGTGGCTCCCATGGGCTTGTTCGGTTCAGCCATTGCAACGGTGTGCGGAACGATTGCCGAAGCCAGCATTCCGCTCTCTTTGTTTCTCTTTGGTGCGATTGCGCGCGAGTTCAAGACGCGACAGGCGTGGCGACCTCGCGCCAAAGAACTGCGAGATCTTGCGAAGCTTGGATGGCCGGTCAGCATTCAATTTGGAAACGAGATCATTTGCTGGGCCATCTTCATGACGATCCTGGTTGGCGAATTCGGCGTGCAGCATCTCACGGCGGGGTGGGCCACCCTTCGCTACATGCATCTGTCCTTTATGCCTGCGGTGGGGTTTAGCGTGGCGACCACGGCGCTGGTGGGCAAGTACATCGGTGCAGGTCGACCGGAACTGGCGGCCAATCGGGCGCACTGGGCCGTTGGCATGGCGATGATGTACATGACCATCTGCGCCATTTTGATGGCGGTGTTTCGCCGGGAATTGATCGGCATCTTTGTATCCAATGACGATCCGGCACTCATGCACGAGGTCATCGAAATCGGTTCACGCCTGATGATTTGTGCTGCCATCTTTCAGACATTTGATGCCATCGGAATTACCTACACCGGTGCCCTGCGAGGTGCAGGCGACACGCTTGTGCCTGGCTTTGCCACGATTATTTTGAGTTGGGGATTCATAGTCGGATTGGGTCTGTGGCTTGTTCTGACCCAACCGGGGCTCATGAGCGTTGGCCCATGGATTGGATCAGGCGTGTACATCATTCTGTATGGAGTCTTTGTTGGCTGGCGGTTCGAGCGGGGGGCCTGGCGACGGATTCGGCTGCTGGAGCCGACCGACCATCATGTGTAGACTTCCCAATCGTTCATTTTCCGTAATCAACGCTTCACCAGACTGAGGAAGAACCATGGCCAACTTAGGTCTTGATACCGTCATCGGAGCCACCCGAAACGATCCCGCTGCCGCCGCACCTTTTGTGCGCTCGGCACAGCAACTGGAGTCGGAGGGGCAATGGGTTCAGGCCCTTGAAGCATGGAAGGAGGCGGCGTCGAAAGATCGATGCGCCAAGACACTCTTTAACTGTGCTCGCTTACAGGATCGTCTTGGGTTTGATGATGATGCGCTGCGCACCTACGAGGAGTGCACTCGTTTGCCGAGTCCTCCAATCAATGTCTATGTGAATATGGCGGTGCTTCTTGAGGATGCCGGGCAGTTCACGCGCGCCGAGAAATTGCTCAAGAAAGTGATGGAAGCCAATCCAACGCACCCACGAGCTAAATTGTTTTTGAAGGATGTCCGTGCCAGCAAGGACATGCTCTACGACGAAGAAATTGCACGAGAAGGTGCTCGCCGCGATGCCATGATGGACACGCCGGTGACGGATTTTGAGTTGTCCGTGCGGGCTCGCAATTGCCTGAAGAAAATGCAGATTCGCTCGCTTGGGGATTTATTGCGAATCAGCGAGGCTGAATTGCTGAGCTACAAGAATTTTGGCGAGACCAGCTTGGTTGAGATCAAGAGCATGCTCACCGCCAAGGGACTGCGACTGGGTCAGCAATTGGATCGCGGGCACTACGACAAGATTCGAGTTGAAATGATGGAAAAACTCAAGGATCAAGTTGGCGAAGAAGTGTTGAACAAGCCCCTGTCGCAACTGGAACTGTCCGTCCGAGCTCGCAAGGCATTGCAATTGCTTGGAATTCACACGCTTGGAGATCTTGCAGCACGCACCGAAGCCGAACTCATGGGCGTGAAGAATTTCGGACAGACCAGTCTGGATGAATTGCGAATCCTTCTGGAAGCCAACGGGCTGACGCTGCGAAATCTGGATTGAATTTTCGCCGCGATGGCGGCATAGGAGCCCCGCATGCTGGGAGCCGGCGGATGGCGCATTCCGAAATCGGCTGGTCGCTGGCTGCTGTGTGCCGTGGGTATTGTGACCGTTGCGTGGAGTACCGCATTGCTTCCGTCGGGGTGTGAAGGGCGGTCGCGAACCACCACGACCCTGAATTTGCCTGCAAGCCCACTCGACGGTCGGCCGCACCTCACTGGCCCGCAGCCTGCGCCGGCTGTCATCGCTTCGCCAACTCCGGAGCGTCCCAAACCGCCAGCACTTCGGCCCACCATTCCGCAGAGCGAGCCAAGCATTCGCATTCGTGTGGCAAGTTCGCAGGGAGATGCCATCGTTCTGTCGCATCCATCTGGCTGGCTGTGGGTCAAGGCAGAGTCGGCATCGAGTGGGTGCACGGTTCGGACACCCGTCAGCTTTCGCCCCGCATCCGATGGATGGAACATGATTGAGTCGGTGGGCACCAGCCTTGCTTCCCGAATGCACATCAAGTCGCCGCCTTCCGATTCATTGCTGATTGCTCCGCCCAAGGGTTCCAGCAAAGAAATCCATTGGCAGGGCGGTGTCTGGCCAGGTGACGCGATACTGGTACGGCGAAGCGATTCCAACTCGGATGGAGCCGACTTGGTGTTTGCAGTCCCCATTGAACAATACTTGCCCGGCGTGTTGGCCAAAGAGTTGTATAAGGGATGGAGCCACGAAACATTTCTAGCGCAGGCAGTTGCTGCTCGGAGTTATGCCTTGTGTGAACATGCGTGGTGGAAGGGTCGAAGGCATTTTGATGTGGTGGCAGGGCAAGCGAGTCAGGCGTGGATTGGTTCGACGGCGGATCCGGCGAGTTGCGAAGCGGTGCGTGAAACTGCGGGTCAATATCTTGTCTTTGAAGGCCGAGTTGTTCCTGCGTACTACAGCAGTTGCTGCGGAGGCATTCCTGCAGCGGCCACGGATGCCATTCGAGAGGGCAGTTGGATGGACATTTCGCCGTTGGATGTGGATGGGTCAGAGGATGCTCGACCGAAGAACTGTTGCGAGAAGGCACCGACTGCCAAGTGGACGGTGTCCATGAAGAGCGCTGCGTTGGCAAACCGTTTGAATGCGTGGGCGCAGCAGGAAGGAAGACAAGATCTTGGATCGCTCTCTGGCGTGAAGTCCATCATTCTTGCCGAGGCAAATCCCGCGGGGCGGCCTGTGTCGTATCGCATCACAGACTCTCGTGGTCGCAAAGTGTTGTGGGATGCCGAGGACTTTCGATATGCGGTCAATGCGGGGGCAACCGGAAGTAAGGACTCACTTAAGAGCGGTTTTTTTTCGCCGCGTGTTGAGCGTGGCACTGTGACGCTGAGCGGGCGCGGCCACGGCCACGGTTCGGGCATGTGCCAGTTTGGCGCACAAGCCATGGGCAAGTCCGGACGCAATTACCGAGAGATTCTGCGGCGCTATTACCCCGGTGCCGTTGTGGAAAGTGCTCCGGTGCAACAAGAGTTCACAAGCGACGCAATTTCCCCCACAGGACAAGCGGCGATTCCGTAAGGAGCCATGGCGTGTTCACCGGTCTGATTCAGCACATGGGAACCGTTTGCGAACACCGGCCGACTCCGGCGGGCGTTCGGCTTGGCATTCATGCAAACGGTTGGCCTGCGGACGCTCAATGCGGAGAGAGCATTGCCGTCAATGGATGTTGTCTGACCCTTGTTGAATCTGATTCTGGAACTCTGCGCTTTGATGTGGTTCCACAAACAATTTCCCTGACAACTATGGGTCAGTTGACCGTTGGCGACTCGGTCAATTTGGAACGAGCCATGCGAGCTGATGCGCTGCTTGGCGGACATTTTGTGCAGGGTCATGTGGATGCCGTGGGAACGGTGCTCACGGTCGATCGCACCGGTGGTGGATGGCGCACACGCATTTGTGTGCCAGCCGCCTGTTGCAAGCACATGGTGGCGCAGGGAAGTGTCTCGGTGGATGGCATCAGTCTTACGGTGGCCGCCATCGGCCCTGCATGGTTTGAGGTGGCCTTGATTCCTGAAACGCTTGATCGCACCACACTGAAGGTGCGGTTGGCTGGAACCAGCGTGAATGTGGAAGTGGATGTATTGGCCAAAATGATCGCGGCGCAGATTGCGCACCACGCGCGGGCTGTTCCAGAAGTTAACTAACCTTCAGAGCCAGCAGTGTGATGTCATCCACATGGGCGGAGTCCGTAGAGCCGCGGTCGATGCGTTCGCCCAGTCGCTTAATGATGTCCTCTGGCTCGTCTACTGCCAGCATGGAGCGAAACGCATCCATGTGTAACCCCAGTGCGTCTCGACCGACACCGGGTGAAGCGGAGTCATCAAGAAACGCAGCTTCAAATCCATCGGAATACAACAGCAGGCGATCGCCCGGATTCAGGTCCACCTCGACATTTTCACAGACTTCATCTTCAAAGACGCCCAAGACGCCGCCTTTGCCGTGAACCATTTCAATCGTATTGCGGCCTCGCAGCACGATGGGCGCCGGGTGCCCAGCGCAGGCCACACGCAAACGAAGCGTGCGAAGGTCCAGCACCGCGTACACGGCCGTTGCAAATCGAGTGTCGCGACCGTGACGCTTCAGTAATTCCATATTCACCTTGGCGAGTGCTTCGGCCGGTGGAACAATGCGATAGGAATTGCCCTGAATTTCCTTGGTGGGAAGACTTCGACTGATGACCATCGTCATGAGTGCAGCAGGAACACCGTGACCCACGGCGTCGGCAACAAAAAGTCCAAGATGATGTTCGTCCAGCCTTCGCGTGTCGTACATGTCACCACTCACCCAACTGGCGGGCCGCCACATGACGGCCATGCGGGCACGCGGAAGATCGGGAAGCGACTTGGGCAGAAACTCCCGCTGCACTTGCGCGGCCAATTGCAATTCATCTTGCATGCGGGCCATATCACTTCGAAGCCCTCCAAGGATTCCTTTGACATTGGAGGCTTGCTGTTTCAGCCTTTGCAGGTACGGCCTCTGCGACAGCATGCCTCGAAGTGTTGCCGCAATGACTTCTGGTGAAGCCGCTGCATCCATGGCCTCAAGACCCATCTGCGTTCGGCTGTGGCGGTCGGTCAGCAGAAATCTGGGAAGGTCATGCTGATCGCACTGATCAAGCAATGACGTGAGGCCTCCCGTGTCATCAAGCGGATCGAGCACAATCACAATGGCGTCTGCCGAATGTTCCGTCAGGCCGTCGTGTGCCGTGGCAAGTGGAGCGCACTGGCAGCGGCACACCAGTTCCATGGCCTCACCGACTTGTTGAGCGAGCAAGGGGAGAGATGCCATCCGCCGGGGCGTTGCAGTGAAGAGCAAGCGAATCGACTGGGGTGTGTCCTGAGGCGAGTCATCTTCCAGCATGCAGGGCGAGTGTAACGGTGACGGAACGAACGCCCGTGATTTCGGCTGTGCAGGCCACTGTGCGATAGAGCTGGAACGGGTAGATTGTCACACTTCATGAAGGCTTTGTCGCCACGCCAGGTCGCGAATCGCTTGGCCAAATTGGTTCAGTGGGCAGAGTGTGGCGACAGCATCCAACGCACCTACCAGTTTGCAGACTTCTTGACCAGTATGAAGTTTGTTCAGGATGTTGCACACGCCGCAGAACGGGTGCAGCATCATCCAGACATTCTTGTTCGGTGGAACAAAGTGTCGCTCACACTTTCCACGCACGACGCGGGTGGGATTACTGAAAAAGATTTTGTCTTTGCCGCGGACGCAGATCGATTGGCCGCACCACGGCTACCGCCCGAGGCCACGCCTCCGGTGCCGGCCGTACCACTTTGAATCCGTTCTCGTATGCGATTGTTAGCCGCGTAAAGCAAGGCGAACCATCGACGCGCGAGCAAGGCGACCCTTGTCCTCATCGGTAGCTGCCGGATCGATTCTGGCCAGATGCGCTGGCTGAACTTGTAACAACAGCCGCTGCACCAGTTCCAGTTCCACATCCTTGATCACTTGCATGCAGATGCCAAGTCGCAGGTTGGCAAGCAATTTGGTGGCTTCTTCCGCACCAAGCAATCTCGCCGCCCGCAGTGTGGCCACGGCGCGATGCACCTTGTCATCCAAGAGCGGTCGGTTGTTTTCGGCCAGCATGGCGCGCGCCGAGCGTTCGTAATCCACCAAGTGCGGCACCGTCTCTTCGGCAAACCGACGGATCAAATCGTCTTCGCTGCAGCCGAGCGTGAGTTGATTACTCACTTGATAAAAATTGCCAACCGCCTCAGTTCCTTCGCCATAAAACCCGCGCATGGCAAGGTGCATGTCCTTTGCGGCGCGCTTCACCCGCTCCATTTCTCCGGTGTAGCGCAATCCAGGCAAATGCAACATGACACCAACCCGAACGCCACACCCCACATTGGTTGGGCATGCGGTGAGATAACCCCAGCGAGTCGAAAACGAGAAGTCCACAGTTGCTTCCATGGCCACATCAAGTTTCCGAGCCTCGTTGAACGCGTCCACCGGCCGAAATCCGGGCAGAATGGTTTGAATGCGTAAATGGTCTTCTTCATTCACCATCACGCTCAGCGTTTCCTCGGTGTCAACACCAACTGTGCGAGGGATCACGCTTTCAGCGAAGTGACGAGAAACCAAATGCCGCTCCACAAGGAGTTGCCGCTCCAACGGAGTTGTCTGGGACATGTTGACCCATGTCAGACCCGAACCAAATTCATTTCCAAGCGGTGCGCGGGTGACCATCTGCATCACTTCTTGCCTTTGCAGATCACTGCTGCGAGCCACAAAAGGGAATCCAGCCACATTGCGAGCAAGTCGCACGCGCGAACTCACCACGACATCTGCTTGGGGCCCGACTTGCGCCGAAGCGGATTTCTCAGCGAACCGCATTACGCAGTCCCGCTCTCGCCCATGCTTTGCAGTTGATCCCGAAGGCTGGCGGCTCGTTCGTATTGCTCCGCTGCAACCGCAGCATTGATTTCGTGGAGCAGCCGTTGCCGCAGGGCGGCTCGATCGGCCACACCTTCGGTTCGCAATGGACTGCGACCCACATGGTGAACCGCGCCCGCCTGTGCACGTTCGATCACCGCTCCAATTTGAGGCATAAAGGCTTCGTAACAACCTGGGCAACCAAGCACACCAGTTTGGCGGAACTCAGAGAAGGTCAGTCCACATCCAGGGCATCGTGTCTGCCCGATGGCATCTCGGCGGGTGGTCACATGAATGGTTGGCGTCTGCCCAACAAATTGTGCAAGCAATTGTTTCACCGGTGCCGTGGGCACTTGATACCCCTTGGCCGCCGCGTGCTCTGAACACAAGTGCACTTCGGTGGTGACACCAGACTTGATGACCACTTCGTGCACGACGGATGGGTTGTTACAAAGATCGCACTTCATGCGACGGTCATTCTAGCCACGCCAGCAGCCTGTTTCTGCCATCGCGTTTCGAATTGCCACAAGAGATTTGAGCAACGCAGGAATGGATGAAAGCGGTTGCATGGTGCTGGCATCACTGAGTGCATTGTCTGGGTCTGGGTGGCACTCAAGAAAGAGAGCGTGAACTCCTGCGGCGACCGCAGCGCGAGCCAGCAGCGGGCCGCGTTCCGGCCGACCGCCAGTTCGCTCACCCTCTGCACCTGGCATCTGCGTGCTGTGCGTGACATCAAAGCAAATCGGGTGGCCATATTCCATCATGTCGCCGATTCCAATGAAATCGTTCACAAGACGGTGATACCCAAACGTGGTGCCACGCTCGGTGATCATCACATGGCGGCATCCACCGCCCTCAAGCTTGTGAAGCACATTCTGCATCTCGCTGGGGCTCATGAACTGTCCCTTCTTCACATTCACGGGCCGTCCCGTATCCGCCGCGGCACTCAGCAGGTCCGTCTGGCGGCACAGGAATGCAGGAATCTGCAGCATGTCAAGCACGGCCGATGCGGGGGCGCACTGCGCCGGTTCATGCACATCGGACGTGATCGGTACATCCATGGATTCGCGGATGGCGGCAAGGCGGTCGAGGCCCTCCTGAATCCCAGGTCCTCGGGGGCTGCTCGAACTGGATCGATTCGCCTTGTCGAAACTGGCTTTGAAACAGAAAAGAATTCCCAATTCCTTGCAGGTGTCCCTAAGCGTGGAGGCAATCACTCGATTGATGTGGTCGCTTTCCAGCACACAAGGGCCACCGATGATCAGTAGATCAGATCGAGGGTGCGCGAAAAAGGTCTCAAGAATGGTCGTTCGATGAGGCATGGGAGGGTAAAAACCCGATGAAACTTCCCAATGAGTGCTTGAAAGCCGGTTCCTAAATGACACAGTATCACCAATCGGAGGTTTTCGCGTGGACACCCCGACGAGAGGGAGGAGGCAACACTTGAATCATTCGTTTCCACAGGGGCCTGAAGGGTTTGCGGTTTATGCCGAGGGGGTCTTCCGTCGCCATTGGCCGGGCAGGAAAGTCGAAGTTGCCGGGATCATGGATCTGATTGTTGAGGGTCGCCACCTTGGTCTAGAAAACCTCTGGCGACTGGCCAGTCGAGATGTGCCCCGCGCCGAGGAAATCGTTCAGCACTACTTTGAAAAGTTGCTTGCGGGCGATGCCATTGGCAATGCGGTCATGCCGTTCTCGCTGATTCGCCCACGCATCATGCCTCGCATTCAGCCCATCAGCATCTTTCAGCATCTGGATCGTGAGCAAGTGGCCCATGTTCCATTTGTCAATGACACCGTCATTGTGTTTGTGATCGATATGCCCGAAGTCACTGTGAGTGTGACCCTGGAGCAAATGGTGCGGTGGGGGGTTCAGGCGGACGACCTTGAGACGCTGGCTCGCGAGAACTTGGCCAGCTTTCAGCCCGATTTGAAAATGCGGCTTGTGGAAAGCAAGGACGGTGGTCGGGCCGCGGTTCTCTCGGTGCTCGACGGTTACGACGCCGCTAGACTTTTGCTCGACACGCTGCACAGCACATTGGCGCCGCAGATGAAAGGCGACTTCTATGTGGCCACGCCGGCTCGTGACATGTTGGTGGCGATCAGTTGCAATCCAGACGACTTTGTGGACAAGGTGCAGAAGCGCGTCATGCGAGATTTCAAACGGCTGCCCTATCCGATTACGGATGCGCTCTTCATTGTGACGCGAGACGGCATTGCCGGAACCCGCGAGGCGGCGTAAGCCGAACCGGGGTCGCTAGCATCAAACAACGTGGTGCTGCTGATCGACAATTACGATTCCTTCACATGGAACTTGGTGCATCGCATGCAAGAGGTGCGCCCGGGAATTCGCGTTGAGGTGATTCGAAACGACGCCATCGACGAAGCGGCCGCGGATGCTTTGAAGCCAACACACTTGGTGATCTCGCCAGGCCCTTGCACGCCAAAGGAAGCCGGAGTGAGTGCGAGACTGGTTCAGCATTTTCGCGGGCGTATTCCGATTCTGGGTGTCTGCCTTGGTCACCAAACGATTGGTGAATGCCACGGCATGACCGTGCGTCGAACGGACGCGCCAATGCATGGCAAGACAAGCCACGTGCATCACGACGGACTCGGTGTGTATGCAGGGCTTCCCAATCCGTTTGTCGCCATGCGCTATCACTCGCTGGTGGTCGACCCCTCGACGGTTTCACAGGATTTTCTTGTGAGTGCTCGTACAGAGGACGGGGTGATTATGGGGCTGCGATGGAAAGCACCAACGGGTTCCAAGCCACTCGAGGGAGTGCAGTTTCACCCAGAGAGTTTTATGACCCATGAGGGGCCGAAACTTCTTGCCAACTTTCTTGCGTTGTCCTAAGGCAATCCCGAATTCAATGGGGGTGGCGGCGGTCCATTTGAGAAGGCATCGGTTCGCCCGATCAGGAGTACGTTGTCGATAGGATGGCCGCCATGCAAAGTATGGAGAACGATTGTGTTCGAGGCGTCCTTGAGTCGGCCAATGGAAGCGAGATCACCATTTCCATTCCGGGCACCGACTATCGACTTCGGTTTGCACAGGGCGGCACCACCGCGGTGCATCCAGGAAAGCGCATCACCGGACATGTACAGGCCAAGGCCTTGCAGATGTTCAAGGCTCAAGCGGGCGGCGAATTCATCGAGCCGATGGTGGGGCAGCCTCGCATTGTGCAAGGCATGGTGCGAAGCGTGGACGCGTCGACTAACCGTCTGCTGGTGGATGTGGTTCTTCCCATGTGGGTGCAGCCGATGGAAGGGCAGCATGCCAGCAATTTTTCTGCTGGCGACATGGTGAACTTTTATGTGCAAAGTGGCGCGTGTTTCACGCCAGCCGTGTGAATGACAATTGAAATTACGGAGCGGCTAGGACCCGCTTCTTGGCTCCATCGGGTGAATACACCGAGACTTCGGGCGTTGGCTCTGCACTTGATTTGATCAACTGCACGCCCTCGCCGTTGCGAATGCTGACCACGCCGCCGGTGCCATCGGTTGCAGTTCCGGCGACCACGACCGCTTTGCCCTGAAGATTGAAAAGGTTCAGAAGACCACCAGTAGCGCTTCCACCAAGGGCCGCTGTGCGATTGGGCCCCGCATAAATCTGCACTGTCCCGCTTTCTTCCTTGCCCTGATCCATCAACGCAGCAATTTGCCCGCTGGCGGTTCCAACAGAAATTCGGCCACCGCCATTTTCCTGCACGCTCAGACTGGCAACGGCTTTCCCGTCGGGATTGCGGCCTTCGATAAAGCCGCCCTTCTCGGTGTTCCCAAGAACAGAAGCGGCCTGTCCATGTGTGCTGTGCGCGACCATCTCGCCGCCATGATCACCCACTCCGGCCTCCAGCATGCTGGCTCCATTCTTGTCGGCCAGTCGCAACATGCCTGCCTGATTTTGATCACCACCAAAGTACGCAACCTCGCGATCATTTTCGCCAAGGATGCTGACAGCGCCCCCCTTGGGTGTAACGCCGAACAGCAAAACGGAATTTTGTTCAGAACGAGCCAAGAGCGCATCGGAACGATCCTTGGTGACACGCAACCGAGCGGCCGCTTGCTCGCTTCCGGCTCGGCTCATGGCCAAGTCACTTCCCTCGGGTGTTGCTTCGAAATACGCAGACAATTCTCCGTTGCCTCGAGAGACTTCGAATCTGCCTCCGCCCGCACTGGCATACATGCCAACGACCGGCTTTCCTTGGGTGTTCCACATAGAAAGATCGCCGCCGGATTCTGCAGCAGCAAGGCGAGCAACATTGGCTCCGCCTTTGCCCCAAATGTCGAGTTGTCCACCCTGATCGCTTGTTGAAAGAAGTGCCGTCACCTTGCCGTCGGCATCGACCAATTCAATCCGGCTCGCTCGAATGACTTCAGCCATTGGAAGGGTGGCAAGGCCAGCCAAAAAGCCGATGGCAATGGTCGCCGCCGCGATGAGCGATGCCGCTCGCCACTTGGCGCGACTGCGGCGGAGAAGATTCAATTCAAGTTCAATGCGATTTAGACGTTCGTGGGTTGGCAACATGCAGGGTCTCCTCTGGTGGGCGATAGCATAGGGATTGTGCCGCACTTGGTCGCGCCGCGGCGAAGCAGCGTTGGGCGCGGCAGAACATGGATGAAATTTCTGATGGCAAGCAAGCGAGGCACGGTTCGAGTCGACTCCAAGGATCTTGGCATCGGACTGGTTGGAACTGGGTTTATGGGCCGAGCGCACGCCAATGCGTGGCGGCAAGCCCCCTGTTTTTTCGATTTGAAACGCCGCCCCCAACTCCGATGTGTTGCAGGGAAGGATGTCAAAGAAGCGAAGGCGTTTGCGGCCAGATGGGAAGTGGCCTCAGTTCACCCAACGTGGCAAGCGCTGGTGCGTGATTCGTCGGTGAAGCTGGTGGATGTCTGCACTCCCAATCACTTGCATGCCGCCATGTCGATTGCTGCCTTGAAGGCGGGAAAGGCCGTGGCATGTGAAAAGCCGCTGGCCACATCGCTGGCCGAAGCGAGAGTGATGTGCGATGCGGCACGGGTGAGCAAAGCCAAGACCTTTGTCTGGTTCAATTATCGTCGTTGTCCTGCGATCGGGTTGGCGCGGCAATTGGTGAGCGAAGGAAAGTTGGGCACGATCCGACATGCCAGGGCCTGCTATTTGCAGGATTGGGGTGGTTCAGCAACTCCGATGGCGTGGCGCTTTGATGCCTCGCGTGCGGGCAGCGGTGCGCATGGCGATTTAAACGCGCACCTGATTGACTTGGTTCGCTTTACAACAGGCGAACAGATCGCCGAAGTGTGCGGTGCCATGGAGGCCACCTTTGTGCGATCGAGGCGTGATGGAGCCAAGCACACCAAGAGCACGGTGGATGACGCCACGCTTTTTCTAGCTCGGTTGTCAAGCGGCGCGACGGCCAGCTTTGAGGCCACGCGACTTGCAACAGGCAATCAGAATGCCAACAGGCTGGAGTTAAATGGAACCAAAGGCAGCGTGCGCTTTGACTTTGAACGCATGAATGAATTGGAATGGTGGGACGACACGCTGCCCAAGCGTTTGCGAGGGTGGAGTCGGATTCTGTGTACCGATCCATCGCATCCGTGGGCGGGAGCGTATTGGCCTGCCGCGCACCTGATCGGCTACGAACATGGCTTTGTGAGCATGGCGGCCGACATTGTGCGTGTGCTCACTGGAGAGAAGCCAATTCTTCCGTTGGCAGACTTTGAGGATGCCTTTGTCACGCAATGTGTTCTGCATGCGGTCATGGTGAGTGCACACGAGCAGCGGTGGGTGCGGCCCGATTCATTTGCATAGGGCCAATGTGCTTCGTCTTGAAATCAAGAGCCGCTGCGTAATCGCTTTGAAACAGCCATATACTCGCTTGATTCCATGAGCCTGCTGGTTCCGCCACCTCCCACAGAAGCGATCGAACGCATCCGCGCTGCAAAGCAGGCGGCTTTGCGGGCATTGCAATCGCTCCAGCGACCGGATGGTCATTGGTGCGGAGAACTCGAGGGCGACTCCATTCTGCAGAGTGAGTATTTGCTGATGAAGTGGGTGCTGCGGCAGGAACGAGAGCCACTGGTGGATGGTCGGCCCAGCACCACGCTTGACAAGATTGTGGAGCAGTTGCGTACGCAACAGCGACCAGATGGCGGGTGGGGGCAGTATGGAGGAAGCGCCGTCGACCTGAGTGCAACGGTGAAGGGATATTTCTGCCTGAAGCTTGCGGGCGATTCGCCGGACGCGCCGCACATGGTTCACGCGCGTGATGTGATTCGAAGCATGGGTGGTGCAGAACGATGCAATAGTTTTTCAAACTTTTATCTTGCGTGTCTGGGCCAAATTTCGTGGAACGCCGTTCCGGCCATTCCGCCAGAACTCATTTGGCTACCTCGGTGGTCGTACTTTCACATGCACAAGATGAGTGCGTGGAGTCGAACCATGCTGTTGCCGCTGGCCATTGTCACGGTGTTGCGGCCCACGCGGCACCTGGATGCAAGTCAAGGCATCGATGAATTGTTTGTCGATCGAAGCACACGGGATCGCCTCAAGATGCGAAGCGATGTTCCGCAGCGTTGGCGTGCGTTCTTTGGCGCCATCGATTGGCTCTTGAAGCGGTTGCATGATGTCGCGGGCACACGCTGGAGAACACGCGCCGTGCAACAGGCTTTCGCATGGTGCACCGAACGCGTGGGGCAGGAAATTCCGGCGCCGACCTGCGGTCTTGGGGCCATCTTTCCGCCGATGGTGTATATGCAGGTGGTCATGCGCGCGATGGGTCTTTCTCGCGGCGATGCCATGGTGCAGCGAGCCGAGCGTGAACTGGATGCGTTCATGATTGAAGAGGGAAATCGGATTCGTCTTCAGCCGTGTTTCAGTCCGGTGTGGGACACAGGCATTGCGCTCTATGCACTGGCTGATTGCGGTTTGGATGCGGCGGACCCAATGGCGAGTGCAGCGGGGGCGTGGTTGCGCACCAAGGAAGTGCATCATCGTGGTGATTGGGCGGCCAACACGGCGTTGGGCACGCAGCCTGGCGGGTGGTTCTTTGAATATGCCAACGCGTGGTATCCCGATGTGGATGACACGGCCATGGTGGCCATGGCACTACGGCGAATCGGCGGTGCTGAAAATATTGCGGCGGCACAACGGGGCGTGCAGTGGATGCTTGCCATGCAGAACGACGACGGCGGGTGGGCCGCATTCGATCGAACGAATGATCGACCGATCTACGAATTCATTCCGTTTGCTGACCACAATGCGATTCAAGATCCGAGTTGCCCCGATATCACTGGTCGCGTGCTCGAGTGTCTGTGTTGGCACGGATTGGGGATGGATCACCCAGCGGTTCGTCGTGGCGTGCAGTACATCCAGTCCAAGCAGGAGCCCGAGGGATGTTTCTTTGGTCGATGGGGTGTGAACTATCTCTATGGCACATGGCAGGCGGTCATTGGGCCAATGCGTTGCGGTGTGTCCAGCGAGACTGCATGGATTCGCCGCGCAGGGGCGTGGGTGAAATCGGTGCAGAAGCCTGATGGCAGTTTTGGTGAGAGTGCCAACAGTTACGAGGACCGCTCACACATGGGCAAGGGTCCAAGCACGGCAAGTCAGACTGCGTGGGGGGCCATGATTCTGCACGAGGTGTACGGTGAAAATGATCCGGATGTGCTTCGCGCGATCGAATGGCTTGCTGCAACGCAGTTGTCAGAGGCCGACGCACAGGATCCATTGAAAAATCCAGACGGCGATCCCGCTGGTTCGTGGCGTGAAACAGAATTCACCGGCACTGGTTTCCCTCGCGTCTTTTATCTGCGATATCACCTGTATCGGCTGTATTTCCCCTTGATGGCGATTGGGCGGTATCTGCAGGCGAGGCCGCGTGCGGCGCGGTGACATGATGAGTCATCCAACTGTGGCCTCTATGGAAAATCCAAAGCGGGCAACGCACATCATTCTTGCTGGCAGCATTGGCTCCGCGCTGGAGTGGTTTGACTTTGCTGTGTACGGATATTTAGCGCCCGTTCTTGGAAAGGTCTTCTTTCCTTCCGACGACCCGCTTGCGGTCACACTGAGTTCCTTTGCCGTCTTCAGCATTGGGTATTTCATGCGACCCGTTGGCGGACTCCTTCTTGGATTGGTGGGAGATCACCTTGGACGGCGGCACATGTTGCTGGTTGGAATGATGCTGATGGGTCTCTCGAGTTTGCTGATGGGTTTGATTCCGGGGTATTCGCAGATTGGAATGTGGGCGCCGGTGCTGCTGGTGGTGATGCGGATGTTTCAGGGCCTCTCGGTTGGAGGTGAATACACCGGCGCCATGATTTACATCGCTGAGACTTCGACACCGCAGCGGCGAGGACTTCTCAGCAGTCTGGCCACCGTGGGCGCCCTCGTTGGAATGATGTGTGGTTCCGCTGTGGTGGCATTGCTCTACGCAACGATGGATGCGCCGGCGATGCAAGCCTGGGGATGGCGCATTCCGTTTCTAGGCGGTGTTGTGGTGGCAGCGATTGGCATGGTGGTGCGAGCAAAGTTGCCGGAGTCCACGGAGTTTGTCAGCGACACCGCTCCATACCCATGGGTTCCCATGTTGAGTGCGTTTCGATTGCACTGGCGACTGATGTTGCGAGTGATTGCGATTGTGGCCGCGGTCAACATTGCCTTTTACATTGGCTTCGTTTACCTGCCCGATCAATTTTCGCAACGCAACCCGCACCATGCCGGACTCTCGCAGGGCATCAACGCGGCCATTCTGGTGTTTCAAGCGTTCATGGTGGTGGCTGGAGGATGGCTTTCGGATCGCTTTGGGCGCAAACGCGTCAGTTTGGTTTTCAAGTTCATGTTGCTGGCGTTGGTCTTGCCCATGTTTCAGATTGCGTTTTCAGGTTCCATTCTCCAACTGACGATCGCACAAATTGGTTTGAGCATTCCTATTGGGGCGCTCATGGGTATTCAGGGGGCGTTGCTCACCGAAATGATTCCCCGCATGGGGCGATGCAGCTTGATTTCGTTGAGTTACAGCATTGCCATGGCAGCTTTGGCCAGCACCGCACCGATCGTGGCCGCGTGGATGGTCGACAGCAAGCACTGGCCGAATGGCCCAGCGATGTACACGATGGCGGCGATCGTGGTTTCAATTTTCGCAGGGCTGGGCGCTCGGTCGAGTGATCCGCAGAAAACTTCCTAACGCATCCCGTTTAACGCGGGCCGTCCGTGTTGGTTGGCGATCGATCGGTGCGACCGACCCCGTGAGGAATTAAAAAGGCGGCGGTGCAACAAAGGTGCGACCTTCAAAGGTGAGCACGCTTGCATGAAGGCAGAGCCGAGTCGATGCACCAAAGACGTTTGGTGGTGCATACATATTGTCACCGAGAATGGGATGCCCCAATGCGGCCATATGCACACGCAATTGGTGGCTTCGACCAGTGCGAGGTTCCAGCCGAACCATCGAGCACGGAAAGAACGGAACCGATTCAACACGCACCGATTGCGGAACGCTCTGAAGCCGCGATTCAACATGCCATTGGGTCTGACTTGGGCGACCGTGTTTATGGCAGACGATTTGCTTGGAACTTCCAAGCACCTGTTTCCGCAGGGGCAAGTCCACTTCACCGGAGTCACTTTGCATCAGCCCAGCCACGCAGGCGACGTACGTTTTGTCTACCTGTCGGGCTTCGAAGGCCATGCTCAGGCGACGATGGGTGGCCGCGTCAGTTGCCAGCACCATCACGCCACTGGTGTCACAGTCCAGGCGATGCACAATGCGAGTACCCGCATAACGGCTGGCCACGCGGGCAACAAGGCAATCGGTCTTGTCTGGTCCGATGCCAGGCACGCTCAGAAGTCCGCTGGCTTTTTCAACAACAATGAATCCAGGACCCTCTTCGATCACTCGATAGCCATCGATCAGGAATGGATCAGGAGTGGTCATGACACGTAGAGGCTAGACTGAATCCGTGATCCAACATCTTCTCAATCCAGTTGTCTTTGCACAAGCAACCACGATTATTTTTCTGGCCGTTCTGTTTTTGCAATCGGGCTTGGATAAAGTTTTTAACTTTGCCGACAATCTTGCATGGCTCAAGGAGCATTTTGCCAAGTCGCCAGTTCGTGGACAGGTAAAGGGCATGTTGCTTATGGTGACCGTGGCCGAGGTGAGTGCGGGAATTCTTGCCTTGGTGGGCGGTGTGCAGATCGTTTTGTCAGATCAAACCACCTGGGCGTTGTACGGTGCTCAACTTGCCACGATTGACATTCTGATTCTCTTTATTGGGCAGCGTCTTGCAAAGGATTACGCCGGAGCCGCAACGCTGGTGCCGTACTTCATGCTGTGCGTCGGCGAAGTGTTGCTGCTGAACCTTTAGCCAAGAGTTGGTACGGATCTGTCGATGAAGCGAGTGAAGTCGGGGCGTTGTCTAAGGTGTTGCGTCGACAAGCCAGCGTTCAAATTCGAGTTCATCCCGAATTTGAATGCCGTCATGGCCATGCAGAGGAACCCCCGGAACAAGTGTGCGCACGCGATCCACGATGCCTCGGTGGAGCGCCGCAAAGTGCCAACCCTGTCGTTGATAAAAGCGAATGGCGCGCGTGTTGTCATTCGTTGTGGTGAGATAGATGCGCCGGCACCCTTTCGCCGTGGCATACGCGGTGGCCGCTGAAAGAAGCGCAGCGCCCGTTCCTTCCACTTTACTGCGACTGCTCAGCGTGATCACTTCGCATTGCCAGCCGCCGGGGTCCATGTTCAGGGTGACAAGTCCGGCAAACGCCCCATTGACATGTGCAACAAAACCAGGAAGTTGATCGGCTTGGTGCCGTCGGCCAAGCGACCAAATTTCATGGGAGTGCCAATGGGTCCGAAGTTCTGCACGGACTTCGGCGAGATCGTCTGGCGTAATGGAACGAATCTGAATCGGCATGCAGAACTCAGGTTGGGCCGTCGGTCGATCGGCACTCCGACGGCGCGACACCGCACTGTTTCAGGAAGCGGCGAATCTGCGAAATCTCGTGATTACTTCCAAGCGTGTGCCCGCTTTGCTTGGGAATTCCAAAGGTCATTTCGTGCCCATTCAACGTCACCTTCAAGTGGTCCTTCTTCGTTTCGTCGCACTGGGCACCGAGTCCCTGAAACATATGCACAATTTCTCGCCAATGAATGTTGTGAGAAGTTGGATGCGCAAAGAGTTGCTTCATCGTCTGCTCGGTGTGGTGGCTCATGGTGTGACCCCTTCACTTCAAGCATATCCCATGGAACATGGTCGGCATACACTCTTTCTCCCATGCGGTCCATTTTCCTAACCATTGCGGTCTGCTTGCTCACTTCCTGCACGGCCACGACCTCGTCGCCAAACACCGAACAAACCTCGGGCACTCCACACGTGAATTGGCGCACCGACGAACAGGGATTGCTGCAGCCCACGCAACTCACCTTCCCGGATCGCTTTGTCAAGGGTGGTGAAGCGTATTTCAATCCATCGGCAACGCGGATTGTCTTTCAAGCCATCGAGAAGATGCCCAATGGCGAACCGGAGAGTGCGCATTACGCGATGTATGTGGCCGACCTCGCGCGCGCCAATGATGCAAACCCGTGGCGGCTTGACAACATTCGGCGAATCAGCCCCAAGGGCAGCGCGAATACCTGTGGGTGGTTTGACCCGCGAGATCCCAATCAACTGTATTTCGCAAGCACGGTCACGCCGCCAGCGGATGGCCCAACGCCCGGGTACCAGCGAGATGGCCGCACGTATCGATGGAGTTTTCCGCCAGAAATGCGGATCGTGAGAGCCGATCTTCGAACGGCTGACGGTTCCGTTGAATCGCTTCAGCCAGTTGTGGGTGATGGCAAGGGCTACACCGCCGAGGGCTCCATTGCATCGGATGGGCGATCACTAATTTTCACCAGAATGGTGGATGGCGAAGGCGATCTCTTTGTTCACGATTTGCCAACGGGCAAAGTGACGCACATTGTGCAGGCCGATGGGTACGACGGAGGTGCCTTCTTTAGCCCCGATGGTTCTCGCATTGTTTGGCGGGCCGATCGAAATCACGACAATCTGCTGCAAGTGTTTACGGCGAGCGTGATGCGAGATTCTGATGGTCGCGTGAGCGGGGTTCAGAATGCTCGCCCATTGACACAGGATGAACATGTGAACTGGGCGCCCTACTGGACACCCGATGGACGAGCCGTGGTTTTTGCGACCAGTCGCGAAGGCCATCGCAATTATGAATTGTTTGTTGTTGCGGTCACCAGCGATCCCGCCGTGCCGGTGCCGCAGCGGGTCACCACCGCAGCTGGCGCAGATCTTCTTCCGGCGATTTCCCCCAATGGTCAGTGGCTCATGTGGACCTGTCAGCGTGGCGACGATCGCAGTAGCCAATTGTGGATTGCACAGATCGGCAAAGATTCGGCGATCCGAACCTGTGGCAAGCCAGCGATTGCATTGCAGGCGACTTCGCCATGAGTCACGCAGCGGACCGCACACTGTTGATTCCGTTTCGGTCCAATCTGTTGCCACAGATTTTTTGTGACACCGTCGTGGTTGGATCCGGTGTGGCGGGGTTGCGTACGGCGATCGGTTTAGGCGATCAACACGATGTCATTCTGATTGCCAAGGAAGCGATTGATCTTTCCAATACAAGTTGGGCACAAGGTGGCATTGCTGCGGCGCTCGCACCACACGACACCGTGGACAACCACATTGCCGACACGCTTGAAGCGGGTGCAGGATTGTGTGAACCCGACGTGGTGCGTGTGTTGGTGGAGCAGGGTGCGGAGGAAGTGAGTCAATTGCTTACATGGGGAATGCGCGTTGATCGCGACCCTGCTGGTGCGCCCGCCATGGGGCTCGAGGGCGGCCATCATCACCATCGCATTCTGCATACGGATGGTGATGCCACCGGAAGTGAATTGGCTCGCTGCCTTATTGAACGGGTTCGCACGCTTCCAAAGCTTCGCATCTTTGATCGTTGTTTCGCTATCGATGTGCTGGTGGATACGCGGCGTCAGCAACGACGCGCTGCCGGCATTGTGAGTTGGCATCCCCGATACGGTTTGCAAATTATCTGGGCCAAGTCAGTCGTTGTGGCCACGGGCGGGTCCGGACAGTTGTGGCGTGAGACAAGCAATCCTCGAGTGGCAACTGGAGACGGAGTCGCCATGGCGTGGCGGGCGGGGGCAACGCTGGCCGATTTGGAATTCATGCAATTTCACCCAACCACGTTGTATGTCGCGGGTGCACCGCGTCACTTAATTAGTGAAGCCGTTCGTGGCGAAGGAGCAATTCTGGTGGATCGCAAGGGGCACTCGATCATGGATGGGGTTGATGATCGCGGGTCGCTGGCGACGCGCGATGTGGTGAGCCGCGCGATCATGCAACATCTGGCGGCTACGGGTGAGAGTCATGTCTTGTTGGATGCACGAGCCATGGGCGGGGAAGGTTTTCGCAAGCGGTTTCCGGGTTTGGCCCGCATGCTTGGTGGATTTGGTCTTGACCCCGGGCATGATCTGATCCCAGTTCATCCGGCGGCGCACTATTGTGTTGGAGGTGTGCGAACCGATCGAAATGGTCGAACGGATTTGGACAACTTGTATGCATGCGGCGAAGTTGCCGCCACGGGCGTGCATGGCGCCAATCGATTGGCCAGCAACAGTTTGCTGGAAGGTCTTGTCTTTGGTGCTCGCGTTGCAGAAGCGATTCTGCATGATGACGCACCGCAAGCCGGCCCATTCACACTGGTTCATGAAGTGGAGCAACAGGATCGAGGCGAATTGGATCTCTCCGACATCCGCAGCAGTCTTCGCAGCGCGATGTGGCGGAATATGGGAGTGGAACGCACTGGCACACGCTTGCAAGATGTGCTTGGCATGTTTGACTTCTGGAATCGCTACGCCATGGATCGAGTCTTTGAAAATCCGGAAGGGTGGGAAGTTCAGAACATGTTGACGGTGGGGCGCTTGGCCACGCAGGCTGCACTGACACGAACGGAAAGTCGCGGAACACATGGACGCGCCGATTTTCCAGCGGTCGATTCCAATCTGTGCGGGCACTTGCTTTGGCGATACGGTCAGAGCGGTCACGCGTGGGCTTCGGTGGGGGCGCTGGCCGATGTCCGCGCTGCACGACCATGATGCGATTGGCCCTCGCCATGATGGTGGTGGCGCTGTGCCATTGTGCAACGGAGCGCACCGAATATCACTACCGGCCCGATTACATTGCGATCAATCAAGGGCGACCACTGGAAGAGACCTATGTGCGACCCGATGGAACCAAGGTGGTGGTGACTTCTAAAATTCCGGGTTCAGCGAGCACGAGAGTCGATCAGGCCGTGACACCGGATGCGACCGCACCTGCAGAAAATCCAAGTGCACCTCAGAAGCCCACTCGCGCGCCGATTCTGATTCCTGATTTGGTGATGGAGTCCTTTATGGGGGGTCTTCGCAATCAGGCGTACGGTGAGATTTACGATGTGGTGCTCTCGGCGCCGCAGCGTGAACGCATGAAATCAACCGGTGGTCGCGAGGCGTTCGTGAAATACTGCGAAGCGAATCGACGGGAGTTGATGGCCTCCAGTCTTTACATCACGTCCGCCATGCGATCAGCGACGATGAAAGTGACGCAAGTCAATCCTGAGATGACCCGATACCAATTGCCGGATTCCGATCGTGGCAAGTTTGGCTTTACGATCGTGGAGATTGAACGAACGCCGGAGGGACTTGGCTTGGCGGGCATTCGCTAAGAAAAACACCGCTGCGAAAGCAACGGTGTGGTGCAAACGCTTGACTGGATGCAATCAGCCGGGGGTTGCCGCGGTCTTGGTCTCAGCCGCTGGTGCTTTGGACGCCTTGAAAGCAAGGTGGTCCTTGCCCTCTTCGCGCGTAATGTGGATGGTGTCGCCACTTCCAAATTCACCGCTCAGCAGATTTTCCGCCAAGGGGTCCTCGACAAACTGCGACAGAGCTCGGCGCAATGGCCTTGCACCAAAGTCCGGGTTGTATCCGCGATCGATCAGGAAATCCTTGGCCAATTGATCGATCTCCATGGTCATGCCCTTCTCGGTCAATCGCTTTCGCAATTTGGCCAACTCGAAGTCGATGATGTAATTCAGATCATCCTTCACCAACGGTCTAAAGACGATGACTTCGTCAAGCCGGTTGATGAACTCCGGGCGGAAGAACTTCTCCACCTCGCTGGTGAGAGCCTTCTTCATCTTCTCGTAGTCCTGCACTTCGGCCCGTTTGGTAAAGCCAAAGTTGCTTCCGCCCTTAATGACATCGGCACCCAAGTTGCTGGTCATGATGATGATGCAGTTTCGAAAGTCGATGTGTCGGCCGAATGAATCGGTCAAACGGCCTTCTTCCATAATTTGCAGCAGCATGTTGAAGATGTCCGGGTGACCCTTCTCCACTTCATCAAGCAGCACCACGGCATAGGGGCGGCGGCGGATGCGCTCCGTCAACTGACCGCCTTCTTCGTAGCCCACATACCCAGGAGGCGCGCCGACCAGTCGCGAAACATTGTGCTTCTCCATGTACTCGCTCATGTCCAGTGTGAACAGGGCATCCTGATCACCGAACATGAACTCCGCGAGTGCTTTGGCAAGCAGCGTTTTACCCACACCGGTGGGGCCGAGGAAGATAAAGCAACCCATCGGTCGCTTGGGGTCCTTCAGACCCGAACGAGCCTTGCGGATCGAGCGACTGACAGCCTTCACGGCCTCGTCCTGTCCGACCACCGTTTTGTGCAGTTCGTTTTCCAGTTGCAGCAGGCGGGCGCTCTCTTCTTTTTCCAGTCGAGTCAGAGGAACACCGGTCATCTTGCTCACAACTTCGGCGATCACTTCTTCGTCCACCGTTCCGGTGGTCTCGTTCATGCGATCACGCCACTGCTGCTGCAGTTTTTCTTTTTCCTTGCGAAGTTTTTCTGCTTGATCGCGCAGTTCGGCAGCCTTCTCGTAGTCGGCTCCCTTGACGGCTTCGTCTTTTTCCACCGACAGGCGTTCAATGCGCGTTTCAAGGTCGGCAAGATCCGGCGGCTTGGCCATGGTCTTCAGACGCAATCGAGCACCGGCCTCGTCAATGACATCGATCGACTTGTCAGGCTGAACGCGGCCTGGGATGTATCGGCCGCTTAATTCAACTGCCATGCGAAGGGCTTCGTCGGTGTACTTCACACGGTGGTGCGCCGCGTACTTGTCACGCAACCCCTTGAGAATTTCAAGGGTCTCGGCGGGGCCCGGTGGCTCCACAGCAATGCTCTGGAATCGGCGCTCAAGTGCGGCATCCTTTTCGATGTACTTGCGGTACTCGTCAAAAGTGGTCGCACCCACGCACTGAATCTCGCCGCGTGCCATGGCGGGCTTCAGCACATTGCTTGCGTCGATGGCACCTTCGGCACCACCTGCACCAACCAGCGTGTGCAATTCGTCAATAAACAGAATGATGTTTTTGGCGCGACGCACCTCATTCATGACGGCCTTGATGCGCTCCTCAAATTGCCCGCGATACTTGGTGCCAGCCACCATCATGGCAAGGTCAAGCACCACCAGTCGCTTGTCATGAAGCAGGTCCGGAACAGATTGCGAAACGATTTGCTGAGCGAGTCCTTCCACAATGGCGGTCTTGCCAACGCCCGCTTCGCCCAGAAGCACCGGGTTGTTCTTGGTGCGGCGGCAGAGAATTTGCACCAATCGCTCGATCTCGTTGGCGCGGCCGATGACTGGATCCAGTTCGCCGTTGCGGGCCAATTCGGTGAGGTCGCGACCAAAACTGTCTAGAGCAGGGGTCTTGCTCTTGCCACGGCGAGGCGTTCCGGCTGCGGGTTCCGCGGATTCAGCTCCAGCGGGTTCAGCTCCTTGCGGAGCGTTTTCCTGCTCGCTATCGCCTCCGGCTCCAAGCAGATTCAAAACTTCTTCACGCACTTCTTCAAGTTTCAAACCAAGGTTGAGCAGCACTTGCGCGGCCACGCCGTCCTGCTCGCGCAGAAGCCCAAGCAACAAATGCTCGGTGCCGACATAGTTGTGATTCAGGTTGCGGGCTTCTTCAATTGCGTATTCGATCACCTTTTTTGCTCGTGGAGTCTGGGGCAACTTGCCCATGGTGACCATCTCCGGACCACTCTTGACAAGTTTTTCAACTTCAAGGCGAACCTTGCGAAGATCAATGCCAAGGTTCTTCAGAACATTCGCGCCAACTCCGCTGCCTTCTTTGACAAGGCCGAGCAAGATGTGCTCCGTGCCGATGTATTCGTGGTTAAATCGCTGGGCTTCCTGATTGGCCAGGGCCATCACCTTGCGGGCACGATCGGTGAGACGTTCAAACATCGTAAAGAGACCTCCTAGGGATAGGTGGAATCGACAGAATCCAACGCTTCCTTAAGCGATGGTAGCCGGATAGGCTGGAATTGTGATGCAGTGGTTCAAGATTGTCCTTTGGTTTGCAGTGGTCGGTGCTGCCTATCCCATTCCGGCATTGGCACAGGGCAAGCTGGACAACGCGCTCTCGATTCGTGTCAAATTGGCAGACGGAAGTCGAATCAATGGCGAGGTTTCCAAGTGGGATGCGGATGGATGTGATGGCGACTTTGGTCGGCTGCTCTGGGCAGATTTCACGGCGGCCGATCTCAACAGAACCCTTCGAAAATGCATTGACACACGCAATGCGGCGCAGATGGTATTGCTGGGTCGCGCGCTGTTGTGCACTGAAGATGGCCTGAATATGGGTGACTCCACGCTGCGGCAGGCATTGCGGATGGACGGTGTTCCGCACGAAGCGGTTGCGGCGGCTCGCCTAGAAGCGCCGGAGATTCGGCGTATGGCCGCCGAGCGCAGACTTCGAGCATCACTTCCTCAAGGTCGCGCGGAGAGTGGAATTCCAACATGGCCCATTGCAACTGACGAGCAGCGCGTCACCGCGCTAGCTGAAATGAAAGCCGATGCCGAAAAAGCATTGCGCGAAGTGCATGCTCAATTCACGCAGGTGGAAACGGATTACTGGGTGATCTATTCCGACCTTGGACGAGGTGAATCGCAAGACCTTGGGCAACGCATGGACAACATGTATCGCAAGGTTTCGGAGATGTTTGCACTTCCCAAGGGGCTGAATCTCTTTCATGGGAAAGGCGTGTGCATTGTGAGTGGCGACGAGAATCGTTTTCGCGCCATCGAGGAAGCTGCTTTTGGAGTCATGCCGCCTCCGGGCTGCATCGGACTCTGCCACATGATTGGTCCCAAGGTCATGGTGAATGCGTGGCGAAGTCCCAACGACGATCAATTCATGGCAACGCTGGTGCATGAGGCGACTCACGGCTTCATGCACCGGTACGGCACGCCTGTGCAGTTGCCGATCTGGGCGGAGGAGGGCTACGCCGAGTTTGTTGCAGCCCGCAGTTTTGATAGTTCACCGGTGGACGCGGGTCGACGCGAACAGGGACTTCGATTTATGCGAGACGGCCAAAGCATGATGCCGCTGCTTCAGAGCACCGGTCGCGATGGTGTGTGGCCCGGAGAGAATGCAGTGGGCTACGCGGTCGGATATCTGGCTGTCTGTTTGATGATTGATCAAAAGGGCAATGCGTTTGGAGAGTGGGTGAAGGATGTCAAGAGTGGGATTCCGTGGGAGGAATCTCTTAAGAAAAGATTTGGCACTGACACCGCGCAGTTTGCGCAGACGATCGAAGGCTGGTACGGGCAACACCCGTAATCGGTCTAGCCCTGCACAACGCCGTCGATCAAATGCACAATGCGATCGGCGCGCGCCGCAACGGCGGGGTCATGCGTCACCATCGCAATGGAAAGCCCGTCGCGATGCAGTGAGGCGATCCGGTCCAGAATTTCGCCGCCCGTTCGAGCATCCAAATTGCCGGTGGGTTCATCGGCCAGCAACAGTCGCGGCTGATTGGCGAGCGCGCGGGCAATGGCCACGCGCTGCCGTTCACCGCCGCTGAGTTCGCGAGGTCGATGAAGTAGGCGATCCGAAAGGCCGAATCGATGAAGCAGATCCATGGTGCGTGCGCGTGCAGCCGAACGAGCCGCGGGCCACCCCAACCCGGCACTGATCTTGCAGGGCAGGAGTGCATTCTCCAGAACATTCAGTTCAGGCAGCAGGTGATAAAACTGAAATACGAATCCGACGCACTGATTGCGATAGTGATTTCTCGCCGCGCCATGCAATCCCGAGACTGGCTTTCCTTCAAACCACATTTCGCCGCTGGTGGAGTCGGCTTCTTCAAGCAACCCAAGCAGGTGGAGCAAGGTGCTCTTTCCGCTTCCGGAACTTCCCAGAATGGCGACCCATTCACCTGGTCGCATGGAAAAATCCGCGCCTCGCAACACGGGGACATCCACTTTGCCCAGGCGATAGGTCTTGTGCAAGGCGCGAGCTTGAATCAGGAGCGGCTCATTCATAGCGGAGTGCCCTCACCGGATCGATGTCCGCCGCTTTGGCCGCAGGAACGCTGGCGCCGAGAACGCTGAACACGACAGCACCAATCCATGTGATGCCGGCGGTGAGCCAGTCGATTTGGCTGGGAATGCTGCTGAAATAGTAAACAGCTGGATCCCAAATGAGCGTGCCACGATGAGCCAACAGTCCACACCCAACCAGCCCCAGCGTCATCGCGGTGACCAGCCATAACAATGTCGGCAGAAGAATTCCGCGGAACGACCCTCGCAGCGCCATAACAAGCGAGAGCGAGCCCATTCCAAACGCGGCCATCCATGTCCAGGGCGGAGCATCGGCGCCGATGGCATCGTGGATGGAGTTGATATTGCAAATGACCAGCCAGCCAAGACCGACGCCAATCGCGCCGCCCACCGCGCCAATGACCAGTCCATATTGAAGAAAAATCCACAACACCGCCGTGCGGCTGGCGCCGATCGAGCGCAGGATGCCAATGTCACGCGACTTCTCTTGGACGATGGCCCAAAAGATGCTCAACACAAGACCGGCGCAGACCAAATACACAATGGAAAAAAGAATGCGCATCATTTCGCGTTCCTTTTCCACTGGGCCGATCAGATCTCGCAAATGCTGTTCCCATGTCAAAATGGAAATCAGATCGCGGCGAGGCGGCTTGACCACACGCGTTCCATCGGCCATTTCTTTTTCGAAGAATCGTTCGTAGGCAATTTCAACGGCAGCACGAAGGGCATCGGCGGTGATGCCGGGCTTGGCGCGCGCCAAGATTCGATGCACGCGAGGAGGACTGACTCCCAGAACCGGCTGCGAACCGTCGGCATTGGGCGGTGCCTCCATGTCATACAGCGTGCCTTGGTCGAGTCGCAAAAGACGTTGCGCCTCCGCCAACGGAATGAGAACACGATTCTTATCAATCTGATACACGCCGCTTCGAAACTCATTGACCACTGGAAAGAGCCGCTCGCGAGGTTCGGCGACCGTGCCCTTGCCACTAATGGGCACCAGCGTCAGCGTCACTTGCTGATCCGGCATAAACCAACCGTAGCGGCTTCGATAGGTTCCATCTCGTTGGCGTTCGTTCACGATGCTGACATGCATTCCCATCACCATGCCGGGTTCATTGGTGCCTGCTTGCGTGAGGGACAGGCCATTCTTCTCGTGCTGAGAGTTCAGTTGCAATCGCGGGTCATCGACCGCCATGGCCGCCGCGTCCGCTTCGCTTGCTGGTGGTTTCCAATACAGCGTTGTGGAATAGTCCGTCACGCGTTCAAAACTTGCCGGCTCGATGCCCCACACATTTGCGGTCACCACTTCCTTGTCGGCTCCCTGCGGATACGGCATGCGAAGCAAACCGTAGGTATCCACGAGCGGTGAGGCAGCCGCCGCTTCGGGCATGGTTTCAATTTCGCGAACCAAGTCGTCATACCACGGCATTCCGCGCACCGGATAATTGATCACCACATCGCCCATCAGCGTGCGCCCGCTGGATTTCAGCATGTCAAGGAATCCGCTCATCACGCTCACCACAATCACCACCAGCGCAACACAGAGCGCGACCGCACCAACTGCGATCAACGGAATGATGCGGCTGGTGAGGTAGCGATTGGCCAATTGGATCGCGTACACGGCTGCGGAATGCTAGCGGTGAATGCATGCAGGGGATCTGGTGTCGTTGGTGGTCGCTCCGAGTCTCGATTCGGCTACGCTCACGCAATGGATTTCAGATTGGTCACCCTTTGGTTTCTTGCCGTTGTTGCTGGGTGCGGTTGTGGCTGGTGGCTGCTGGTCGCGGCTCGCGTGATTCGGGATCTGCCTCGCATTCCCCGAGCGCCCCATGGTCTTTCACTTCCGCTGACTGGACCAGAGCCGATGGTGAGCGTGATTATTCCAGCCCACAATGAAGAAGCCCACGCACCCAGGGTGGTTCGCAGCATTTTGGCCAGCCAATGGAAAGCCCTTGAAGTGATCGTGGTGCTCGATCGCTGTACCGATGGCACCTGGGAAGCCTTGCAGCCAATTGCCGCGGCGGATGCTCGCCTGAAACTTGTGGTGAACGACTCGTGCCCGGCGGATTGGGCGGGAAAATGCAATGCCGCAAGGGTGGGCGCCAGCCATGCAACAGGTGAATTGCTGCTGTTCACAGACGCCGATGTGGTGTTTGATCCGTCGTTGCTGCGTGCCAGCGTTGCCATCCTGAAGCATCGAGGGCTCTCGCTGCTCTCGTTGCTTGCAACCCCTGGGGTGCGGCATTGGTTTGAGGCCATCGTTCAACCAGTTGCAGCAGTGATGCTGATGCGTATGTATCCAATTCCTCGCGTGAATGATCCCGACAACCCGCGAGCTTTTGCCAACGGGCAGTTCATGCTCTTCCAACGGAGCATGTACGAGAAACTGGGTGGTCATGCAATTGTGCGAGACGACTTGCTTGAGGACATTGCATTTGCTCGCCGCGTGCGCGACGCGGGTGGCCGCGGCGGATTGTGTACCGCTGACGGAATGCTTCGAGTAGAGATGTACGAAAGCATGGCTGAGTTTCATAAAGGATGGAAGCGCATTTATCTCGAAGCGGCTGAACGGGCTCCGGCTCGCCTGCGATCACTTGCCATGGAGGCGTTTGTGTGCGGTGCGGTGTTCCCAATCGTTGCTGGAGCGGCGATCCTGTGCGGTGGGGCGTGGCGTGGCGGCACAATGGATCCTCTGGCAACGGTAACGATGGTTCTTGGTCTTGGATGCGTCGGGGCTCTCGTGATTGTCGCGGGATGGCTCAACACCATGTGCGGCGCACCGGCTCTTGCAGCCATTTTTCATCCGTTGGGTGCATGGCTTGTGGCCCACTGCATGTTGGAAGCAGCCAGCGACTTGGATCATCGGCGGCCGGTGCGATGGGGCGGTCGCGATTACATTTTGGAACCTCGCCCGGAAGGTGGGTATGCACCGCCGCCCTCTATTTCAAACTGAATCACCTATGAACATTCTTCACACCAACGACGATGGAATCTACGCCACTGGCCTTGCCGCGCTGCATCACGCCACCGAGTCACTCGGAACGCGCATTGTGGTGGCGCCAGCCAGTGGACAAAGCGCCGAGAGTCACGGAATTACTTTTCATCGCCCCCTTATGACGAAGTTGGCTTCTCTAGAGACTGGCGGCCAAGGAACTGCTGTCGAAGGCACTCCGGCCGATTGCGTGAAGGTGGCGCTTCGAGCCTTGTGGCCTGAGCGATTCGGCAAGGGCTCGCGACCCGATCTGGTGATCAGCGGCATGAACCATGGTGCGAATGTGGGCATCAATGTGATTTATTCTGGCACCATTGCGGCGGCGATGGAGGCGGCGTTTCTGGGTGTGCCCGCGATTGCGGTCAGCCTTTTGTTGGGTACGCCGGGTCGCGCGCACTTTCCGCGTGCCGCCGCGATCGCCAGAGTCGCCATTGACCGAGTGCTCAAGGCCGGAATGCTTGATTCGCACCGCGCCATCAACATCAACATTCCGTGTACGGAGGTCGCTGATGCGCCCATGCCGCCCATTCATGTGGTTCCTATGAACACCGCAGCGGGCATTGATGGTTACGAGCAGCGACAGTCGCCAGATGGCCGAACCTACTACTGGCCCTGCGGCAACGGCATGGAGTTTTTGCACACAGCTGAGGGCAGCGATGTGGAGTTGCTGTATCGCGGCGCGGTCACGATTACGCCCTTGTTTTACGACTTGACCGATCGAGCCTTGCTGCAGCGCATGCAATCGGCGCTGGCGTGAGTCGCTTGCGTGGGTCGCTCTACTTGAGCAACAGTCGAATTTTAAATTTCACGGTTTCGCCTGGCTTGAGTTTTTCAAGTTGCGGGCCTTGCGCTTTCCAGCCAAACAGCGAATCGAGAATGGCCTGATCCACATCTCGATAGCCCGAACTCTCCACCAAAACGCAATTGACCGCCTTGCCAGTTCTGTCGAATTCAATCGAAGCCAATGGAGAACCCGGCGCGGTGGTGACTGAAGTGAGTTCATCAAAGTAGGGACGCTTGGTGAGAACCTTGAGACCCTTCGCTGCAAGCGGCTTTCCATTTCGCCACTGACTTGGCGGCACATTGATGGTGCTGGTTGCATCACTCTCACGATCACTCAAGTCGCCATCTGCTTTTGGTCCCGGCTTGGCACCCGGCCGAGCACTGGGGTCAGGACTTGGACCCGTGGTAGGCGAGGCCGAGGGTTGCTGCTGACCCTCGGCTGCTTTGGTTGGCGGAGGCGAGGGTGGTGGCGAAGCATTCTGTGGTGTTGACGGAGACTCCGAAGGCGGCGTTGGTTCAGTTGGCGATGGGGTGTCGGTCGGTGATGGTTTCTCGTCCGGCGATGGTTTCTCAGTCGGCGCTTTCGTTTGTGGATCGGGCGGCGTTGGTGGCTCATCCAATGGTTTGTCTGCCTTGGGCGGAGGTGGCGCGTCTTTGGCTTCTTTTTCCTTGGAATCGATCGCCTTCGCCACCGGCTGAATCATGGGCTCAATTTTATTTTGATCGGCGACTGGAATCGCAATGGCATCCTTGCTGGTCGCGGTTGCTTCTTCAGTTGCGGCAGAAATGGGCGGCGGCGCGGATGGCTTTGTCGAAGGATCCGAAGCAACTTGAGAAGTTGGCTGCGGCTTGGCTTGATGTTGCGAAGGGGGCTTGGTGGGCGAAGGTGGCTGCACAGGCGGATGGGCCGGCGATGGTGGCCGAGCCTCAGACATGGAAGGTTGTTGTGCATCCGGCGCAGGCGGCGCAGCCTCGGCGGGTTGCGGAACCTGCGGAACGAGTGGTTGGTTTTGCCGTGCCTCTGGCATGGGCTGCCCACCCTGATCGGTATCTCGAAAGGCCGCTTGATCCACTTCGCTGAGTCGAGCCAGATGCTCTTGATATTCCTCGTAACCGATCCAGGTCATCGTGGGCTTGGTGGTGCCGTTCTCAATTCCAAGTTGCAATTCATTTTGTTTCTGCTCGTCCGTCAGCGGATCTCGTTTTTCCACTTCTTTTTCCACGCTAAACGATGCGGCACGACTGCGATCGGATCCGTCGTGCGACACATCAAGCATGGAGCGAAGGCTTGGCACGAAAAGAAAACTGTGGAACACAACGCTGATAGCGATGCCGATCAACAGCGGCCCGTTGGCGTTGCGGTCGGACTCCATCGCATGCAGCGTGTGTTCGAGCCGCTCGATGGCAACGAACTCAGAGGTCTGCGTGCGGGGCATCATGGCTCAGCCGCTTTTTCCTTGGGTTTACCGACCAGATTCACAGCGACGCCAAGCCCATTGAGGCGATCCCATAAATCCTGCATCACCGGCGCGCGATCCAGTGTCCCTTGCCCGTTGGCAATAGCCAGGTAGACCACGGTGGTTGGGTCGGCATCCTTTGCGGCCTTGACCTTCACGGCCACCTCTTCCAGTTTCACTTTTTCTTTATTGAAATAGATTGATCCATCCAAGTCCAGACTGATGGTCGCGGCGGGGGTGGGCTTCGCCGGAAGCCCGGTGCTGAATTGTTTCAGTTCCATCGGCACCATGTCCACCCGAACCATCATCACCACGGCGTAGATGAAGAAGGTCAGCAGAAACGTCATCAAGTCAATCAGCGGATTGAGCTCAATGCGAGCCTCTGTTGTCTCGCGGCGGATTCGGCGCACGGCTCAGCCAATTCCAATCTGAATCGATGCAAGGGCGGTGCCGACATCGGCGCAGGTTTCAAGTATTTCGTCAAGGCCCGCGGTCAAAAAGACCGCCCACACGCGATCGGGTATGCGGCAAATCACAAGTCGCTTCTTGGAGAGCTTCTGCAATTTGCGTAATCGCATCAATGCCGCAAGGTTGCTGGACGTGAGCATGTGCACATCGTGCAAATCCAGCACCACATGCCGAGGCGTTGCACCGGGTCCGTCGAGTGAGTGCAGAAGGGTTGAAAAGTCTTCTGAAAGCTGCGGTTCGCGGCCCAGATTCACCAACGCAATGTCGTCTGACCATGCCGTAATTGCCATGCCCGCCATAGTAGCGGACGGCATGTGACCATCCGAATGAATCAGGATGTTGGTGGCTGGTCTGTTTCGGCAACCATGGCCACAGCCATCACGGCATCGCCTTCACGGAGTTGCATCACGCGAACGCCCATGGTGTTGCGGCCGATTCGGCCGACATCCGAGACGGGTGATCGAACAATCATGCCATCTCGACTGATCAGCATCATCTCGTCGCCATCCACCACGCTGCGAACGGCGACTACGGCGCCATTGCGGCCATCGGTCTTGATGTCAATGCGACCCTTGCCACCCCGACTTTGAGCCCGCGTTGTGCCGTCTTCTTGTTGGACCAAGTATTCGGCCTGCAGCGTGCGCTTTCCAAATCCATTGTGCGTGACGGTGAGCAAATCAGCCGTGTCATCGCAACGAATGGCTCCAATCACTGTATCGCCCTCCGAAAGGTCAATACCCAACACGCCCGCCGCCGCTCGCCCCATCACGCGTGCATCATTTTCGTCAAAGCGAATCGCCATACCCGATGCAGAAGCCAGCATCACCTGATCGCGGCCACTGGTCAGCAGCACATTGACCAAGTCATCACCTTCATTGAGGTTGAGCGCAATAATGCCGCCCTTGTTGACATTGCGGTAATCCTGCAGTGCGGTGCGCTTGACTCGACCATGCCGCGTGGCAAAGAAGAGAAAATCTTCTCGCGTTTCAAAACCTGAAACAGGAAGGAAACTTCGCACCATTTCGCCTTCTCGCAGATCGAGAATGTTTTGAATGGCGCGGCCCTTGGCCGTGCGAGCCATCTCTGGAATCTGCCAGGTCTTGATGCGGAAGACTCGCCCGGTGTTGGTGAAGCAAAGCAAATCATCGTGGCTGCTGCCTGTGAAGAGTTGCTCAATAAAGTCGCCATCCTTTGCGTCACTGCCTCGCACACCCACGCCGCCGCGACCCTGCGTTCGGTACGCATCGCTTGGCAACCGCTTCACCCATCCCGCGTGCGAAATGGTGACCACCACCTCATGCTCCGGAATAAGGTCAGCCATCTCGAAGGCTTCCGCTTCGCCCGCTTCGATGGAGGTCCGCCGCGGATTGGCAAAGCGTTCTTTGAGTTCCAGTGTGTCCTCTCGAACGATGTCCAGCACCAGCGACTCGTTGGCCAAAATCGACTCGTAGCCCTCAATGTCCTCGAGCAATTTCGAAAATTCCGCCGTAAGTTTTTCGACTTCCAGCCCGACCAATTGGATCAGCCGCATGGCGCCGATGGCTTCGGCCTGTACACGGGAAAGTTTGGCACCTTCCCCAGACCGCGTGGACTGCACGATGCGATCGGGAATCAGTTTTTCGTAGCGATGGCCGGGGGCAATGCGGAACCCGCGGGCCATCAATTTCCCTAATGCCTCTTCACGATCGCGACTCTCTCGAATGATCTTGATGACCTCGTCAATGTCGCACACCGCATACAAAAGGCCTTCCAATCGATGGGCCTGTTGTTTGGCCTGTCGCAACAAGAAGGCAGTCCGCCGCCGCACCACATCTTTGCGGTGCTCGATATAAAAGTGAATGAGTTGCTTCAGCCCAAGCGTGCGAGGTTGGCGATTGACCAGCGCGATGTTGATGATGCTGAAGGTGCTTTGCAGCGGCGTGTATTCGTAAAGTTGCTTCTCAACCACTTCGGGATCAGCACCCTTTTTAAGCACCACCAGAATGCGAGTCTGTGCGTCGCGCCCAGAGTGATTGCGAACATCGGCAACATCTGGAATGCGCCCCTCGCGACTGGCGTCCACGATTTTTTCAATCAACTGGCTCTGCACCACCTGATAGGGAATCTCGTAAATTTCCAGCGCGTCGCGGCCGCCTTCTTTGACCTGGCGAACACGGCCTCGCAGCGTGATGCGCCCGCGACCACCTGCGTACGCCTCCGCAATGCCTCGTCGGCCCACCACGATTCCGCCGGTTGGAAAGTCCGGACCCGGAATGATTTTCAGAAGTTCATCGAGACCAGCCTCGGGTCGATCAAGCAGCACCACAATCGCATCGCACACTTCGCCAAGATTGTGTGGAGGCATGCTGCTGGCCATGCCAACGGCGATGCCGGAACTTCCGTTCACCAGCAAATTGGGTAAGCGAGCCGGAAGAACCGTTGGCTCCTGTAAACGCTCGTCGTAATTTGCCTTGAAGTCGACCGTGTCCTTGTCAAGATCCTCCAGCAGAGCCGTGGCCTCGGCCGTCATGCGAGCCTCGGTGTAACGCATGGCGGCTGGCGGATCGCCTTCGATTGAACCGAAATTGCCCTGCTTGTCCACCAGCATGTGGCGGGTTTTCCAGACCTGTCCCAGATTGACAAGGGTCGGATAGATCACGCTTTCGCCGTGTGGGTGGTAGTTGCCGCTGGTGTCGCCGCAAATCTTGGCGCACTTGATGTGTTTTCGACCTGGAGTCAGATTCAGGTCGTGCATCGCCACCAAAATGCGGCGTTGAGAGGGCTTCAACCCATCCCGAACATCCGGCAACGCCCGGTCCATGATGGTGCTCATGGCATAAGTCAGGTAACTGTCATGCAGTTCCTGATCGATGGGTCTTTCGACCACGCGATCCAAAGGTGCCGGGGTGTTGGGTGTGGCCTCGTTCATCGGTTTTCTAGAAGGGGAATTCTAGCCGAAGTGGACGATTTTCTGCAGTTCGTAGAGACATTTTCCTGATAGATTTCAGGTCATGGAAAAGACCTCCCACAAATCAATTGCGACGGCATGCGTGGTGTTGCTTGTGTTTGCAGGATGCAACGCCATGAAGGGTCAGAATGACGGAACGGGTGCAATCGCTGGTGCCGCCGTTGGCGGAATCGGCGCCGGACTTGGCGCCGGTCTTGCCACCGGCAACCCTGCGATCGGTCTAGCTGCTGGCATTGGCGGTGCAGCTATTGGAGCTTGGGCTGGTGATCAGATCCAAGGCAAGACCAAGCATCCTGCTGCCACGCCCACTTCCCCAGCGACCACGCAATGAGTTCAGGCGTCAATCGCCCCAATATCATTGTCGCCATCGCCGCGTGCATATTGGGATTTGTCATTGGGACAAGTTTTCGAAATTTAGGCGACACCAACACAGCCAAGTCCACGCTTCAATCCAATATCGAAGCGGTGGCCGTGGAAGATCGGGCGGCCATGTTGGCCAGCTTTCATACCAAGTCACCCTTTGTCGATGATGCCGCGGCGCTCTACGACCAACTCATGCCCTTACTGGATGTGCACGCAAAACTGCTGAGTTTTGAGCCCATGGGTGCCAGCGGTGATCTGCTGGTGGCTCGCTACACCCAGTTGACCATGGCCGAAGGCACGGACGCAAAAAATGTTTTTGTGAACAACGAGATCGATGGCATTGCCATTTTTTGCCACGAGCAGGGAGCCCCGCGTTTGTGGATGACCGTGCCGATAGTGGTGCGTGAAGCGGTGGTCGTTGAACCTGCAAAGTGAGTTCGCTGGGTTGGTCTGACGGACTTCAAGCCGTGATCGCACGCAGCAGCATGAGCCACTCCATGTTGCCTGGACTTCCAGATCGCTTTGCTGACTTGCCGCCTGTAATTGGAGAGGGCGTCTCTGCAAGAACTTCCGCGCCGAGTCCCGCCATCGATTCTCGAACACCTTGCACAACAGTTGGAACATGTTCGTGCGGAAGAAATCCATCCTGCAGCCACGCCTTCTGATCACCTTGTAATTCGTAATGGGGTTTGACAAGTGAAATTATTTTTCCGTTGGGTCGCAGCCATCGAAGCGCCGCAGGAATGGAGAGTCGTTGAGGTGTCCATGCAAGATCCACCATGACAACATCCACTCGATCAGGTGGCGGCTCAGCATGCAGCGCATTGGTTCGTTCCATGGTGGTCACGCGAGCATCTTGGCGAAGCCGCCATGCAAGCGTTCCGTAGCCGGTGTCGACTGCATACACATGCGAAGCGCCGGCTCGCAACATGACGTCGGTGAACCCACCCACATTGCAGCCAAAGTCCGCTACCACACAGCCAGCGACGGGCAGGGCAAAGGTCTGCAGGGCGTGCTGCATTTTCAGCCCCGCACGGCTGGCAAGCGGTGTGTCGCCGTGGCCCGAAGCAGCCTCGGCGGGTGGCGTACCGGTCATGGGTGTGATGCTACGAAGGAATGCGTTGAATCCGCGCTGCGTGTCGAACGCAAGGTGACGCAACCGTCAGGAATTCTTTTACATGCCAAGCAGGGCAACGCCCAATCGATCGGCGGCGGCAACGACGGCGGGGCGATCCACCAAGATCACCCGTCCGGTTCCCACGGCAATGCATCGGCATCCATGCGCTGCGACGCGTTCAACGGTCGACACGCCAACGGTTGGAACATCAGCCCGCCGATCGTGTGCGGCCTTTGCGGTCTTCAGAAGTGTCCATCCGGTCGAACGGCAGAGTTCACCCGCGCGTTCAATCATGGCATCCGTTCCTTCGACCGCTTCAACGGCGATCACATCTCGATTGCGGACCGCGATGGACTGCCCCACATCCAGTTCCACCAACTTTGAAATCAGCGGCCAACCAAAGTCGGCGTCGGCTTTCAATTCTGCACTGGGCTGCACACGACCCATCACACCCGCACTGGCCAGATGGTCTTGTATGAATGAAGTCGAGTCCATGAGCGGCACTCCACAGGAAGCGAGTTCATTGGCAATCGCGGCGAGCACCGCGTGGTTGCGTCGATCGTGACGAAGGTGACGGTACCACACCTTCAAGGCACGCAAATCTGGAATCTGGCGAAACCACATGAAAGGGTCATGCATTCGCGCCTTGCGAACGCCGCCCACCATGATGGTTTCATGCACGCCGGCGCGGCGAAGCAACCGAACCCATTGCCCGATGCGAATGATTCCAGCCACATGAAACCGATCACATACCGCGGGTAAACGCGGATCAAAATTGCCTGCAAGTCCAACGCAGATCACCTTACGACCTGCGGCGTGCGCTCCGTGTGCAACCAAGATTGGCAATTCACCGTTGCCTGCGATGAGTCCGATCGGTTGGCCGTTCATCCCTTGCCCATCGGAAGAAAGCGATCGGGATCAATGTCAAACGGCTCGGCGCTCAACACACCTTCGAGAACCACTTCTGGGTTTTCATCTACTTGCAAGAGATGATGCACTGCGGGTTTGATGAATCGATGTTCAATACCGTGGTCAATCAGATTGATGAGCGGGTTGTAGTAGCCGCAGAGATTCACCAAGCCGATCGGCTTACAGTGTTCGCCCACTTGCCGCTGCACCAGCACCTCGAAGAACTCCTCAAAAGTTCCTAGCCCGCCCGGCAGCGCGATAAAGCCATCGCCATGATGAGACATCAAACGCTTGCGTTCGCTCATGGATTCCACCACCACAAGTTCATCGCATCCATCGAAGCCTTGTTCCAGTTCAAGCAGTCGCTTGGTGATGATGCCGTGAATCCGCCCACCGGCTTTTTTCATGGCGCGGGCCACTTCGCCCATGAGGCCGATTCCTCCACCGCCATAGACCAGTTCAAGCCCGCGCGCACCCATGGCATTGCCGAGTTTGCGTGCGGCGTCAAAGAATTGCGGGTCGAGGCTGGTGCTGCTGCTGCAGTAGACCGTGATTCGCTTCATGGACACAGCGATTACATTAGCGGCATGTTGTGGCTCGCGCCGGGACTGGTTCTGGTCGGTCTGCTCCTTTCGCTGTCCATGACGGCTGGGCTGATCGCCATTGGCACGCGCTGGAACATGCTGGATTCACCCGGTTCAGCGGGGCATTTCAAGGCTTTACGGCCTGTTCCCAACATTGGTGGTGTCGCCATTGCTGGTGCCTTTCTGCTGCCGTTGCTGGTGGCCATGGGGGCGGTGTCGGGGCTTCTTCCAATTCCACCAGAATCGCTGTGGGGTGGAATTGAAGGATTCTCCCAACGACTTCATTCAGGAGAGAAGTTTGGATGGATTCTGATCGCCTGTGTTGTATGGACGGTGGTGGCTGGATTGATTGACGACCGTCGCGCCATGCAGCCTTGCCTCAAGTTGCTTCTCCAGATCGTGCCGGCTGTGGCGATCGCGTGGATTGCCGATGTTCGTCCGCTGACCATGCTGGATAGCGCCGTGCCGATGGGATACGGAGTGAGTGTGTTCCTTGGCGTGGTGTGGCTGTTGGTGTTGATCAACGCCATGAACTACATGGACAACATGGACGGACTGTCCGCCGGTGTGGGTGCGATTGCGGCACTGCTATTGATGGGTGTGGCACTGGTGTCAAAGCAGTGGTTCATTGCAGGGCTCTTTGGATTGCTCACGGGCTCGCTGGTGGGATTCCTTGTCTTCAATTTTTTCCCCCGTGGCGGCGCTCGCATCTTTATGGGTGATGCCGGAAGTCAGACACTCGGTTTACTTCTTGGCGCACTGGCCATTCGTTGCACGTACACCGATCCTGCCGATGCGCACTACGCCATGGGCTCGCATTGGTACGGCGTGGCGACGCCGGTGATTGTTCTTGCCATTCCGTTGTATGACTTGGTGGCAACCAGTGTGGTGAGAGTGAAGCAAGGAATGAGCCCATTTGTCGGGGATCAGCAGCACTTTTCCCACCGACTGGTTCAACGAGGATTTACCAAGCGAGGAGCCGTGTACGTGATTTGGGCCATGGCCGCGGTGATTGGAATTGGCGGGGTGAGTTTGGGAAGTTTGGCGCCGTGGCAAGCGTTGCTGGTGTGTTGCCAAACGCTGCTGGCTCTTGGTGTGCTTGCGGCGGTTGAAGGAATTCATAAACGATGAGTCGCTGGTGGCCAGCGATTGTGGGCGCTGCGTTAGGTGTCCTCGTTTGTCTACGAACGCTGATCGTCTTTACGCCGCTTGTTTGGTTTGATGTGGATCCACTCCTTGATCCAAATCCATTTGCAGGGCTTGGACCAGCCGGAAGTCTTTTGATTGACGGATGCATTGCGGTGGTGTCGGCGGCCATGGTGTTGTGCTTTGCAGGGCGAGCTGCGGGAATGATTGCGGTGGCTGCGCTGGCAGTGTTGGTGCTTCGGTGTGGCAATGAGTCGCAACTGGGGGCCATGGGATGGCGGGGGTGGCAATGGATCGTTGCATTTCTTGCGTGCGCTGCGGCGGTGGCAGTGGCACGAAACCCGCGGCAACAGGCCCGATTGGCGTGGAGCGCATTGGTGGCCACCATGCTCGGCGTGTGTTGTCTTTGGCTTGCGCGCGGATCCTGGCAATGGTTTTATGAGCACCCATCGACGGTGCAGTTCTTTCAAACCAGCGGTCGCGATTTAGAATTTTTCAACGATCGCGGATGGGATCCGGCCGGGCCGCAGGCGCAGGGCTATCTGCGAAGGCTCGAGCAGCGAGAGATGACAGGTTGGTTTGGTTTGGCCAATTTGTTTTCAGGTGTCATGGCTGTTGCTGCCGTTGCGATCGCCGGATTGCCGCGGCCCGAAAGTCGTAAGGGGGCGTCGTGGGGCATGCTGGCGGCAGCGTGCGCTGCGGTGGTTCTTGTGAATGGAAGTAAGGGGGCCATCGCGGCCATGCTCATCGGATTTGCTGCCGTTGCGGCGCTTCGCTGGATGCGTATCCGGCCGGCACTCGTTGTGACTGGTGCAGTGACCTTGGTTCTAGCCAGTTCCATCGCGGCGATTGTGCGAGGCACGGTCTGTTTAGAAATGTTTCCGCACGAGCGAAGCCTTCTCTTTCGATGGCATTACTTGCAGACGGCGTGGACTGCGTGGCGGGAGAATCCATGGATTGGAACAGGTCCAGATGGTTTCAAAGATGCCAGTTCGCAGTGGCGACCAGCGGATGCAGTCGAACTGGTGCAAAGCGCGCATGCGGCCTTTGCGGATTGGGTCGCGCAATTGGGTGTGGCAGGATTTGTTTGGATTGCAGTCGCCATGTCACTTCTTATTTGGTCGGCGCGAGGCGCGGCCCGTGAATCGAGGCCGCTTCCAACTCCAGGTGTGCGTGACGGAACCGCTCAACGCGTCATTCTTCTTGCCGTGATTGCGGCAGTCGTGGTGTCCGTGTTTGCGGAATTGCACACAATGGATGGAACATCTCTTTTGATTCGTTTGGTTGGTGGTATTGCGTGGGCCGGCACCGCAGTGATGTTGATGCCGCGGTTGTGGTCCGCTCGATCCTCTGGTGCTCGCATGCTTTTTCCGGCGGCGCTGGTGGTGCTCTGTCATGCACAGGTTGAAATGACCTTGTGGAATCCCGGATCGAGCGCGTGGCTCTTGGTGGTGCTCGGCGCCTCGGTTCCGCCTCACGCATTGGAGCCAGATTCTGCTGAATTTCGACAACCGCTCCGATGGTGGCCGCGACTGGTGGGAGCGGCGTGTGCCGTGTTCGCAGCCATAGCTGTGGTGCTTGGTTCATCCGCCGCCCGTCGAATGGAAACCAGCATGCACGCGACGGCCGAACAATTGCTGCGGGAGATGCATGCGGATTCTGGAATTTCGCCGCACCAAGCAAGGCGGAATGCTGCCGATGCGCTGCGGGCATGGAGCCGCCTTCTCGCCTGCGATCAATTGTTGCGAGCCGCAGCCGTGAGCGGGCTTTCTTCGCCTCGCGGAAAAGAAGCCGCGCTCGCTGCCGCGTTGGATGCCGACTCGGCCGTCAAGCGTGGAGCAGGCTTGGCGTTTGCCACGCACCTTGACGCGCTGCACATGTCGGCATTGGCATGGGAGATCGTTGCAACAGCCTCGCAACAACCGGGTGATCGAACCACAGCCATGCAACGAGCCTTGGCGGTGACTTCATTCGATCGTCGCGCTGCCAGCGCTTGGTTACGAGCCGCTCGCATGGCCGCGTCGCTTGGTCGCCCCGATGCGGTGACCTTTGCAGGAATGGCGATTGCAGCGGACGACTCCAATGGCCTTGATCCGTTGGCTCGCCTTTCTCAACGAGATCGAGCCGAAGCCCAACGGCTTGCAGGCATCACTTTGCTAGAGCCTGATTCACCGCCGTAATCACTTGATCCGGTGTATACGCATCGCTCTTCAGAACAACCGTTCCATCGGGCCGTTGCACCACCAGCAATGGAATGCTGACTCGGTTGAACGTGTGAAGCAAATTCCATCCGTCGCTCTTACGACTGGTGATATCCACTTTGATGGCGGCCACACCCTGATCGTTGATGGCCTCGGCAACCAGAGGCCGATTGAGAACGGCTGATTCAAGTGCTTTGCAGTTCAAGCACCATTCTGCGGTGAAGTCAAGGACGATCACCTTGTGTTCAGCCTTGGCAGTAGCCAAAGCTTGTTCGGAATAGGCAATCCAATCGATTCGACTTCGAGCAGCGAGTTCACTGGTGATACCAAGACTCAGCGTGGCGATCACCAAGCCCACGCCACCGAAAACAATGCGGCGGTTTGCACTCGAAGTGATGGCGAATGTTCGCCACAGCAACCACACGCCCGCAGCGGCGCCGAAACCACCCACCACCCACCAGTGAAGCCGCGTTGGAGTGTCGAGCCATCCATTGACACCGGCGCCAATAAAAAATGCTGCGGCGGCGAGCAGCAAGAGAGCCATGACCTGCTTCACCAATTCGCTGGCGGGACCGCTTCGAGGCATCTTACGAACAAGGTGAGGTGCAGCGCTCAGCAGCAGGTATGGTGACGCCATGCCTGCGCCGATTGTTCCGAACACCATCAACACGGTGGCAAGGCTTCCACTGCTGGCTGCCCATCCCGCCGCAGCGCCCATCAGTGGCGCGGTGCAAGGAGTGCTGAGTACGGCCGTCATCACTCCCATCACAAAACTTCCCCGCGGGCTGTCGTGCGTGGCCTCGACAGAATTCACCCATTGGGGCAATTGAAGCGCGAATGTGCCGGCCATTCCAACAGCCATCACAGCGATAAAGGCACCGAGTGCCAACGTGAACGCCGGATATTGAAAGAGTTGATTGGCTTCGGTAAATCCGCTCAGGCCGCCCACAAATCCGCCAAGCACCAGCCAGAAAGCAAGCACTCCCAGACTCATGCAAAGGCCCAATCGAAAACATCGCTTGCGATCACCAGCGGCGGCACTCAGCGCCATGATTTTGAGTGGGATCACCGGCAGAACGCACGGCGTAAAGTTGAGCAACCCGCCGCCGAGAAACGCAACCAACAACAACACGATCAATCCAGCCCCACGGGGATCGACCGTAAAGTCGGTTCCGAAAATATCAAAGCGAATCGCACCGGAGTCCACGCCCGCATCGGGGTTCGCATCAGGCCCCGGCTGATTCACCAACTTGTGCGAGTCATAGCCAGCAAAGATTTCCGGGTGCAAACGAGGATTGGTGCCGGGCCGTACCTGAATGGAGAGTGGCAGATTGATCTCCTGCGGCGCCACACAATTGGTTGAGGTACAGGCTTGCAACGAGAGCGTGAGTGAGCCGTTCAAAGTTCCCGCTGCCGCAGCCGCCACACCCAGCTTTGCATACAGCGTGACCGAACCTTCAAACACGGCATACGACTGTGGCCCCTCGCCAAGATCAGCCTTGATGGCTTGCGGGAGCGGCCATTGTGTTCCCAGCAATTGAAGCGAGTCATTCGTTGATGAAAGCGCGATGGATGTAAAGACGGCGCTCTCAAACACAGCGGTGTCGGGAAGACTTCGAGCCTGCGTTTCATTGGCCCACACATGCCATCCCGGCTCAATGGTCAACTGAACCGCCACAGGCAGATCGCCGCCTTGTGCAACGGCATCGGCTGAGAGAAACAGTTTCGCCTTGACCACACTCGAGACATCTTGCTGTGAGTCCGACGACTTCTGTCCAAGAACTGCAAAGCCCTTCGTTGCAGTTTGGGCCATCGCGCTACTGGCCACAAGCAGGGCAGTCGCCAACATTCGTGTCATGCGTGACCGGTGACCATCTGTCATAAAGCGAGCGTAGCAACCGCTTTTCATGAAGCAGGAAACGCAGTTGAGCGAGTGCGGGTTGAGAAAAAGTGCAAAATCCGCTACCATCTCCGCCTCTCGGTGCGATGTGCAACCGAGCCGTCCGCTTTTCGATTGAACCGAATGATCGTTTTATGAACATCGCTTCGCCCAACACCCACGCCCTATGACGCCTTCAAGCGTTCAGGTCGTGCATGGGAATCCCATCGGACCGCCGATGGGGGTCGAAAGACCTCTTTGGGAGGCCGCTTTGTAGCGGTTGCTTTCAAAGGCGTCATGGCTCACCCTGAAATCAGGTGACGCCAGTGGACGGGTCACGCATGGGCAATCGCCCCACGCGTGACCCGTGTTTGTTTCCGCGTTGCTTACTGACAATTCAACATCTCAACCCATGAAGGCAGACAATTTAAATGAACAGCGAAACACTCCGAATTCTTGACAGCATCGCCCGGGAGCGAAATATCGACCGCGAAATTTTGATTACCGACCTCGAGCAAGCCATGATCAGCGCGGCCCGCAAGCATTTCAACAGCATGGATCTTGAGGAATTCGGTTGTGAAATGGATCGGCTTGGTGGCGGCATTCGCATTTGGCGCAATGTCGCCGATGGCACACAAGAGGACATTCCACTCTCGGCCATGGGCCGCATTCCGGCGCAAACGGCCAAGCAGGTGATGATCCAGAAATTCCGAGAGGAAGAGCGCAACAGCCTCCTTGAGGAATTTGTCAAGCGTCAAGGTGAGTTGGTTACCGGTTCAGCGCAGCGATACGAAGGCGGCTCACTGGTGGTGCAAATCGATCGAGCCGAGGGATTCATGCCTCGCAGCGAGCAGATTCCTGGCGAGCAATTTCAGCCCGGCGATCGCGTGCGGTGCTTGATTCTGGATGTGCGGGATGCTGGCTATCAGGTGAAGATTGTGCTCAGTCGTGCGCATCCTGATTTCATTCGCCGCCTCTTTGAGGCCGAGGTGCCTGAGGTTGCCGACCGCGTCATTGAGATCAAGGCCATGAGTCGCGAGCCAGGGTTCCGAACCAAACTCGCTGTGAGTAGCGTGGACAGCAAAGTGGATGCGGTGGGTGCGTGCGTTGGTGTGCGTGGCAGTCGTATTCGAAACATTGTGGATGAACTCGGTGGCGAAAAGATTGACATTGTTCGCTGGAACGAAAGCAGTCAGGTGTTGATTTCCAACGCACTGAAACCCGCCGAAGTGGAAGAAGTGAGTCTGTGCTTCGAACTGGGCCGCGCCACCATCATTGTTCGAGAGGATCAACTGAGTCTTGCGATCGGTCGGCGTGGACAGAATGTTCGGCTTGCTGCACGCCTGACTGGATGGGACGTGGACATTCTGACTCCAGATGAATTCGCCAAGGGATTGGCCACGCTGGAGGAGACCGTTCGACCCATCGAAGGTGTGACCGATGAAATGCTGGACAAAATGGGCGCTCTTGGCCTGATCAGCGTGTTCGATGTTGAAGAGGTTGGTCCTGAGATGCTCGAGAATGAGTTGCAGGCCACGGCAGAGATTGCCGATGCCATTGTGGCTGCATGCAGTGATCGAGCCAAGATTGTTGCGGAACAGCAGGCCAAGGATCGCGAAGAAGCCGAAGCCCGTGCGGCCGAAGATGCCACCACGGCGGATGCGTTGCTGAGCGAGGCACCATCGGCTGCGGTCGATGAGGCAGCCGAGGCGGCGGCAGATGACATTCTTGGTGGAGGCGGCGCGAAGGGCTGACGCCTAAGCGATTTCGAATTGGAAACACAGGAGAACACGTGAGCAAAATCGCGAAAGTACGAGTCTCGCAATTGGCCAAGGAACTCGGCATTGCGTCCAAGGAAATTATCGCTCGGTGCGGAACCGAGGGATTGGACGATGTCAAGCAGCCGCAGTCGACGGTGTCGGCAGGCCTTGCAGAGACGATTCGAGATTGGTTCGCAGGTGCTGCCAGTGTTGCGGTTGCTGCACCGGTCGTTGCGGCGACAGCGGTGGTGGATGCACCCGCACCAACCAAAGCAAAGCGTGGGGTTTCCCAACCAACGCCGCCATCAAGTCCTGTTGCCAAGCCTGTGGTGGTCAAGACCATTCCACCACCGCCTCCCATCGCACCGGCCGTCGCTCGTACGGTCGATCCAAAACCAATTCCAGTCGAAGCCTCGCCGTCGCCGGCGATACCACATCGAACCGTGAGTCCAAAGCATCCGGTCGATCCACCACCGCCACCGCCATCTCACGTGCACGCGCCGGCGGCACCCGCTCGCCCACGCTTTCTCAAGCCGGGACCACCGCCGACGATCAATGTGCCCACGCGCCCCAAAGATGTGCGACCAGTCGGACCACGACTTGAACAGCCAATTAAGACATCGATGGCCGGGCCGAAGTTGATTCGAGTGGAACATCCAGAAAACCTTCCAGCGCCACGACCTCGCACCGGAGCTCCGGTTGCACGCGGTCCTCGATTTGGCGGCGCGGGTGCTGGGGCTGGTGCACCAGGTGCGGCGCCGCCATCGGATCGGCCGCAGCGAGGAACGGGCGAGCGTCGAGGCAGTCCTCCGCAACGGCGTGCCAAGGCCGGCGAGGGCGCGAGACCGCGAGAAGAAACAGCTGGAGCCGAGCCGTGGCGCGCGCAGGACCTTGCCGAGCGAGAAAATCGCCTCAGTCGTGCTGGCGGATTTTTCCGAACGCATAAGCGATCAACCGAAACCAAGCGAGGCCCTTCGCAGGCGCCCAAACCAGCTGGCCCTGCGACGGGTCCAGTCAAGATTGCCGAGCCGATTCACATTAAGGAACTGAGTTCTGTGACTGGTGTGAAAGTGGGCGACATCCTGAAAAAACTCTTTCTGCAAGGCACGGTTGCAACGATTAATAGCGTGATTACGGCGGATCAGGCGTTGGAAACCATGCTGGGGTTCGATGTCGAACTTCAGATCGAAGAGGCCAAGAGTGCTGCGGAAATTATTGAAGCGGGCTTCAAGGAGCGGGTACGCACCGATGAGCGGCCTCGCAGCCCCGTGGTCACCATCATGGGCCATGTCGATCACGGCAAGACCAGTTTGCTTGACCGAATTCGCAATACCAATATTGTCGACGGCGAAGCAGGCGGCATCACGCAGGCGACGCGGGCGTTCCAAACTCCGGTCAAGGCAGGGGATCGCGATCGCGTGATCACCTTTATCGACACGCCAGGTCACGAGGCGTTCACCAACATGCGTTCACGCGGAGCCAAGGTGACGGACATTGTGGTGCTGGTGGTTGCCGCCGACGACGGCGTGATGCCCCAGACCATCGAGAGCATCAATCACGCGAAGGCCGCCAACGTTCCCATCGTCGTGGCTCTGAACAAGATTGACAAGCCCGAAGCGACTGAGAAAAATATCCAACGCATTTACGGCCAGTTGGCGGAGCACGGTTTGAACACCGTGCCATGGGGCGGGCAGATTGAAGTGATTCAGACCAGCGCGGTGAAGAATTCCGGAATTCAGGATCTGCTGGATGTGCTTGATTATCAAGCGGATGTGCTGAATCTGAAGGCGGATTGCCAGGGCATCGCGCAGGGCACCGTGCTGGAGGCGCAGGTCGAAGAGGGTCGCGGGCCTGTGGCGCGGCTGATGGTTCAAGAGGGGCTTCTCAAGCGAGGAGACTTTGTTGTGATCGGTCGGGCCTTCGGTCGAGTGCGAGACATTGTGAACGATCACGGCGATCGCATCGACAGCGCGGGACCCAGTACGCCTGTTGCCATTAGCGGCATTGATCTTCTTCCCGATGCGGGCGATCATTTCTTCTGCACCAAGAGCGTGAAGGAGGCTGAAGAAGCGGCGACGGATCGGCGGCGTGTGGAGCGAGAACTTGAATTGGCGGCTCCCAAGATCACGCTGGACAACATCTTTGAGCACATGGGCAAGTCTCAGGTGAAGGAACTCGCGCTGGTGGTGAAGGCGGATGTGCAAGGCAGTGCTGAAGCGCTTCGTTCGGAATTGTCCAAGATCAAGGCCGACGAAGTTGGCGTCAGCGTGAAGCATTGCGCGGTGGGCGGCATCAACGAAAGTGATGTCGCGCTCGCGGCGGCCACCAACGCCATTATTGTGGGCTTCAATGTGACCAGCAGTGGTAAGGCACGAAGTCTGGCGGAACAGAAGGGCGTCGAAATTCGTCTCTACGAAGTCATCTACGAAGTTGTGGACGATGTCACTCGCGCGGCCTCGGGTCTCTTGGCTCCGGAAGTTCGGCTCGAAGTGCTCGGTCACGCTGATGTTCGTCAGGTGTTCAAGATCAGCCGAGTCGGCATGATCGCCGGTTGCTATGTGACCGATGGCGTGATCGAGCGCAACGCACAGATTCGTGTGACACGCGATGGAATCGTGATCGAGAAGGATCGTCGCCTTGAGCAGCTGAAGCGATTCAAGGATGACGCCAAAGAGGTTCGATCCGGCAATGAGTGTGGCATGAAGATTGTGGGCTACGACGACATCAAGGAAGGCGATGTGCTGGAGTGCTATCGCACCACCACCGTAAGCCGCAAGCTGCCAGAGAAAAAATGAGGCGACACGACCACGATCGAGAGCAGGACTTCAGCACCGACCGCGTGGTGAGCGCCCTTCGTCGCGCGCTGCAGCAAACGCTCTCCGAAGGCCTCAGCGATCCCCGGCTCGATGACACGCTTGTCACAGTCGCCAGCGCTTCGCTGTCGACCGACGGTCAGGCGTTGCGCGTTGGTGTATCGGTTCTGCCTGAACGAAGTGGCACGCGCGCCCTTGATGCCTTGCGCCACGCCGCCGGCCATCTGAAAGAAGGCATGGCCCGGCATGTTGAAATCCGCCGCATGCCTCGTTTGGAATTTGAACTCGACGATTCACTGAAGCGTCAAGCAGAGATGGATTCTCGTTTGACGGAACTTCGATCTCCCACTTCGACTGAAGGAACCCCATGACGGTATCTGCCATGAAGAGCGAACTTGCCATCGGAAAATTCAATCAACTTCTCAAGTCTCATGACGCCAAGCCGCCCGAGCCGCTTGCCGACCTTGTGGAATTGCTGGTGCAAAGTTTCATGATGGCCGATGCCACGGACGAACAGGGGCTTGCTGCATTCTCGAAATTGCAGCGAGGTTCGGTCGACATGAATGACCTTCGCGTCATGTTGGTCAAGGAACAAGTTGGACTGATTGGCGTGCGGTATCCGCTGGCATGGGATCGTTGCCAACTGATGCGGCGGACCCTGATGGATCTTTACAAAAAAGAACACAAGGTGAGTTTGGAGCGGTTGCGAAGTGTGAGCAAGCGAGACGCCAAGACATATCTTGAGGGGCTCGCTGGGATCACTCCCTATGTGGCCAGTCGCACGCTGCTGCTTGGATTGCAGATTCACGGTGTTCCGGTGGACCAAGCCACGGTGGATGTGCTGACCGAAGCCGAAGTTCTTTCCGATGGCGGCGATCCAGTCGAAGTTGCCGCATTGCTGGGGCGGCATGTTCTTGCAGAGGATGCGTTGCAGGCGCACGCGGCGTTGCGAAAGGCGACCGATCGCTTCCTAGGAAGTGGTCGCGTGCCTCGATTGGGCAAGAAGAAAAAGTGATTCGTTCGACCGCGGCTGATCGACCATGTTTCATCGTGGTGGTCCTCACTGCGATACTGCTCAATGCGTGCCATGCACCCGGACCCCGCTCTATGGCGGCGCTTCAGGCACTCGCCACTGACGAAAAGATTGATCCGCCAGCCCACATGCCCCCGCGGCCGTCGTGGCTGGATGGGTTGCCCAATGCGGACCCGGATCTTGCGTACAAGTCGCTTGAACAGGTGTCCGCCGCGCTCTCTCCACTGCGGGACCATGCGGAACAGATTGCTCCCTTGCCGCCAAGTGAAACCATTCTCGCCGCGCGAGCCGCTATGGCGCGACAGGAACCGGATGCAGCGATTCGATTGCTCGCCGACCATGTGCGTCGTATTCCAGCTGACACGGCGGCGTGGCGGGAGTTGGCGCGATTTCTTGATGTGGTGAGTCGACGCGACCTTGCTGGCGAGGCATGGGGGCGCGTGCTGGCCGAGATGCCGTTTGATGCCGAAGCACTTGCCGCAGGTGGAATCGACGCCGCCGCAACCAGACAATCACTTCTTGCAGCAGAACGACTGCTTCGCCTTCGCCAGATTCAGCGAGTGGGTGAAACTCCAACGCCCGAACCGGCCGCGGCCATTGCACAGGCGGCGGCACTTGGTTTGTCGTTACGAGAAATCGGGCACCTGCAGGCGGCGGCTGAGTGCCTGATGGAAGCGGCCAATGGAAGCATGAAAATGCAGGGAATCGAGGCCGCTGCCATTCGCAGACAGGCGGGCGAACTGCAACGGATTGCAGGTGAGTGTCTGATGGCGGTGGGGCAGTATGAGTCTGCATGCACATCGCTTCGCGTGGCCTGTGCCGAAGCGGGGCCTGAGGATCGCGTGGCGCTTCCTCGCTTCGTGTGGGCACTATGCAGCGCGGGAAAGCCTATGACCGCGGCGTTCGAACTTGCGCATGTATTGCAACATCCGAGTGCGGCTGCACGAACTGGCGCGCCAGCAGCCGCCATGGTGCTCGCACATTGCACAGATGACTCGTGGCTTCAGTGCCTTGCCCCCGCGCCTTGCGATGTGGTGGCGCAGCGAATCCGTCTCAAGCAAACATCCGATCATGCTTCCGCGTGCGGTGACACGCCAATCGAATCGCTGTTGCAAGGCGGTCAGCGACCCGATCTTGCCAGTGTGTGTTCCATGGTGGCGGAGCGTGAAGGTCTTTCCAAAGCCATTGACCTTGCATGGCACTGGTGCCAACAGCATCCATGGCAATCTGCGGACATGGCGTGGGCGCTTCGATGTATGCCGGCTTCTGCCGAAGCCATTCGCCGAGCATTGAACGAGCGAGTGGCATTGAAATCAACCGACCAAACGGCTCCAGCAAACGGGCGAGCGGAGACAGAGGCTGCGTGGCTTGTGTTGGCGCAGTTTGAATTGCAAGGTGGGGATGCGGAGTCGGCGTTTGCCATTTCGAATCGAGAGGGAATTCCCGCGGAATTCCGCGAGCCATTCCTTGCTGTGGCCGCCGAAGCAGCCGCGTCGATGGAAGACCTTGCAAAGGTCACCAAGGTCTCGCTCTCTGAACCGCAGTCAGCCGAATTGTGCGCAACGCTGGCCGAGTGCTTTGCCGCCCTTGGTGCGGGTGAACAGGCAGATCGCTTTGCCGAAGCGGCCATTCAAAAGAACGATCACCTTCCGTTGGCATGGATCGGGCGCAGTCAGGCTGATCTTGTTTCAGCGGCAGAAGATTCCAGAGACCGAATGGAACAGGACCGCATCAATTTGGATGAAGCACGACTCTCCGCAGAACGGGCATGGGAGTGCAATCCGAATCGATTCGAGGGTGCGAGGCGATTTCTTGAACTCACGCCACCGGGGCGCACGAATCTTGGCGAACTTCGTCAGTTGTTGCGAGCTGATCCATTGGCCGATGCTTCGCTGCGGGAGCTCTGTCGTTTCGAGGCACTCCAACGGGTTCGACAAGGGCAGGCGGATCCAGCACAAGAGACGCTTCGCGCACTCTTAGTCGAGGATCCGATGGATCATGAAGTGGCGGCCGCGTTGGTGATCGCCAGCGCCGCATCGAATTCGCTGGTGCAATTGGAAGCATGGCTTGAAGTCATGACGGTTCGTCGACCTGCTGCTCCGGCGCTGCTTGAAGCGCTCGTCAGCGCCAAGGCACGACAAGGTCGTCTTGCCGAAGCGGTAGAAGATTTGCGACGAGCCAGTGCAGCCGATCCAACAAGCGCCGCTCGCACGCGTGCCTTGGCTCGAGGTCTGGTTCTTGAAGGTCGGATGGAGGAGGGGTGGCAGGCGATGGCCGCGCTTGATTCGCTTGAGTCGGGTCCGCGAGCCACGCTGGAACGCGCGGAGTGCGCATTGCGGGCTGGTCGCACCACCGCCGCAGCAGAGATTCTGAAACAGGTTTCTCAATGTCAAACGCTCACCGCGTCGCAGCGATCAACGGCGTTGGTGGTGGCGCTGAGTCTTCCACGGGAGAGTCCACAGCGTCGGGAACTGCTTGCGTCACTCGGTCAAGCAGCACTCACCTCACCCGATGCGGGGCCAGCCGTGGTGGCGGCCGCCATGCTGGGTGGTGAGGACGCACAGGCTCAAACTATTGCAGCACAACACGCTCAGCCATGGGATGCAGCGGCCACCATGGAGGCGGCCCAATTGCTGGTGGATGAGGGTCTGCTTCGTCGCGCTCGCAGTCTGTTGACTTTGGCCCGCGGTGTGGCCGCACCCCAAGAGCATCGATCGCTGATGCGAGCCGAGATTGCCTTGTGTGCCGCGATGGATGACGCAGACTTTGCAGAAAAGTTGCTGAACGAAGCACTCAACAAGGGCGAGGCACCGCTGCTTCCAGAAGAAAATTCCAGCCACCTTGCACGCAATATCTCCCAAGCGTTGCAACTGAACGAATTGGCCGGATGCTTCATGTTGGCCGACTTTGATTCGACCGCCGAAAAGTTGTTTGAACAAGCGATTGCACTCGATCCCACCTTGGGCGAGGCGCTCAACAATCTCGCGTGGCTGCGCATTGCACGCGGGCAGTTGGATGCACAGACCAGCGGCTTGGTGCAGCGAGCGATTGCGGCTCGCCCCAACGACACCAGCACCTTGGACACCGCTGGATGGTGGAGTTACCTCCACGAAGCCGAGGATCCCGATCTCTCCAAGGCTGTGAGTCAACTCAAACATGCAACGCAAGGCAATGCACCAAGTCTTGAGTCGCTCGATCATCTTGCGGATGCTTTGTGGCAATCTGGTTTGCATGAAGATGCCGCACGCACGTGGCGGCGCGTGGTTGAAGCGGGCACTGGCACCGGGCTGCGTGATCGCTCGATTCAAGCGTTCGATGGAATGCAGCAACGACTCTGGGGAATTCGAGCATGGAATGCGGCTTCGTTCTACGATGCACGAGATGGGGCGGCCATCTCGCGGGCACAATCCAAACTGAAGGCGCTCTCTGAGAGTCAAACGCCCGTGCTCACGCCGCGAGTTCCGCCGCCCACCGCCACTCCTCCCTCGTTCACGTCTCCTCCAACTCCCTCTCAACAAACTCCGTAGTCATGGCTGGTCACAGCGCCTGGAAGAACATCAAACACCGTAAGGCGGCCGTCGACGCACAACGCGGTCGCATTTGGAGCAAGCGCAGTCGCGCGATCATTGTTGCGGCTCGTCATGGCGGGGGCGATGTGAAGTTCAATGCGACACTTCGGTTGGCGGTCCTCGATGCCAAAGCCGCCAACATGCCGCGTGACACCATTGAGAAAGCAATCAAGAAGGGTGCGGGCGGCTTAGATGGTGAGCGTTTCGAAGCGGTTCGTTACGAGGGCTATGGTCCAAGCGGTGTGGCCGTTGTGGTGGAGGCGTTGACCAGCAATCTGAATCGAACAGCTCCAGAAATTCGCACGCTGTTTGACAAGAATGGCGGAAAACTTGGCGTGCCTGGCAGCGTGGCATTTTCATTTTCTCAGAAGGGCGTTCTGTTGATTGCTGCGGAATCCGTTCGTGAAGATCGACTCATGGAACTCGCGCTGGAGGCCGGAGCCGAAGATGTGGGAACTATGGACGAGGGATTTCAGGTGCTGACCGACCCCGCCCACTTTGGTGCGGTTCGAGAGGCCATCGATCACGCGGGCATTCCCGTGGAGAGTGCCGAGATACTCTTTCTGCCCATGAGCCCGGTGCACATTGATGAGCAGGCACTTGCCAACCTTGAGCAGTTGGTGGAGGCTCTTGAGGAACATGAAGATGTCCAGAAGGTGCACACCAGTGTCGCGTAAGTGGTTGACTCCATGGATGTGGTGTGTGCCCCTCGCGATGGTCGCTTGGCTCACTGGCTGCGGTTCTGCCGAGCGAGAGTTTGCTGGGTACACCCGAGATCAAGTATGGATGGCCATGGTGGAGACAGCCAAGGACCCTCGGTATCCCGACTGGTTGGTGGTGGATAACGAAGTGTGGCGAGACGATCTCACCGGAACCGTGCAGATTCGCAGAGATGTTCGCCGCGATCTGGTGATTGTTGGTCAGCGTCCGCGTCGCGAAGAATTTGAGTGGAAGTTCACCGCCGTGGTTCAGTCCACTGATCCGCCAATTCTCAGTTTCAGCACCACCACGCCGTGCGTGCCCGCGCACTTTTGGCTTCAGGGTCAGCAATTCATGAACGAAGTTGAGCGGCGGCTTGCCGGCATGTCCTTGCCCCCGGCTCGAGCCGTGCCATCGGTCACGCATCCTGCTGAACCAAGTAAAGATGGTGTGCCCGCGGAAAAAATGGCGGCAGCCACTCCTGAATTTCCAGTGGAAACCGTTGGACAGGAACAGGGGATTCCACCAGAAATTCCAGCTGTTTCCGGTGCTGCCGTCTCCGTTGGCACCACCAAGTCGCGGGACATGATGAAGCCCAATTGAACCGATCCAAACAGTCATCACTTCTTACACTTCATTGATCCAAGGAGAAAGCAACCATGAGCAATCGCATTTCAATGTCTACGAGTGGCCTGCAGGTTCCCGACCAGCCCATCATTCCATTCATCGAAGGTGACGGCACGGGCCCCGATATTTGGAAGGCAAGCGTTCGCGTGCTGGATGGTGCCGTGGAGAAGGCCTACGGCGGAAAGCGCCGCATCCATTGGCATGAAGTGCTCGCTGGTGAAAAGGCGTTCAATGCAACCGGGCAATGGTTGCCCGAAGCCACACTGCAAGCATTCCGCGACATGCTGGTTGGCATCAAGGGGCCTCTCACCACTCCGATCGGTGGCGGCATTCGATCACTGAATGTGGCGTTGCGGCAGATTTTGGATTTGTATATCTGCCTACGGCCTGTCCGTTGGTTTACCGGTGTGCCAAGTCCGGTGAAGAAGCCCGGCGACTGCAACATGGTGATCTTCCGCGAGAATTGCGAAGACATTTATGCGGGCATCGAATTCAAGGAAGGTTCTCCGGAGTGCAAAAAATTTCTTGAGTTGTTCAAGGAGGCCTTTCCAAAGGAGTTCGGCAAAATCCGTTTCCCTGCGACCAGCGGCATTGGCCTGAAACCCGTTTCCAAAGAGGGCAGCGAGCGATTGATTCGGGCAGCCATTCAGTACGCCTTACGAGAAGGCCGCAAGAGCCTCACGTTGGTGCACAAGGGCAACATCATGAAGTTCACGGAAGGTGCCTTCAAGGATTGGGGCTATGAACTTGCTGCACGGGAATTCCGTGGTGAATCGGTGAGCGAGCGTGAAACATGGATTCTGGGCAATCAAGAGTCGAACAAAGACCTGACTGCCGAAGCCAATGCACGATTGATCGATCCCGGTTTCGACATGATGACCCCAGAACAGAAGAAGAAAATCGTCTCCGAAGTGGAAACGGCTCTCAAGCTCTGGCCCACGCACGGCGAAGGCAAGTGGAAAAAGAAACTCCTTGTGCGGGACTCCATCGCGGATGTCACGTTGCAGCAGGTGCTCACTCGTGGCAAAGACTTTGATGTGATTGCCACCATGAATTTGAATGGCGACTATCTCAGCGATGCGCTGGCGGCACAGGTTGGTGGAATTGGCATTGCACCGGGCGCCAACATCAACAACGACACGGGTCACGCCATCTTTGAAGCCACCCACGGAACGGCTCCCAAGTACGCCAACTTAGACCAGGTGAATCCCGGCAGCATGATTCTGAGCGGTGAAATGATGCTTCGATACATGGGTTGGAACGAAGCGGCCGATCTCATCATTGCCGGCATGGACGGTGCGATCGGTGCCAAGACTGTCACCTATGACTTTCACCGCTTGATGGAAGGTGCCCGCAAGGTGAAGTGCAGCGAGTTTGCAACGGAGATCGTGCGGCACATGGATGCTCGCGTGCCGGTTCCAGTCTAGGTAGACCCTGTGTCAGCAGAACCCTTGCAGCCGGTTGATGCGACGCCGTCTGGTAGTGGGGCGCCGTTGGACGCACCAGTCGTACCCACGCCCCCCGGCGTGTTCGGAGCCGGAATTCTTCTGGCGATCTGGTCCATTCTGCCCGCGCTGCTGGGATTTGTGCTCCTTGCAGAAATTGAGCCGCTCACTCAATGGCTCGGCAGAGATCCGATTCAGGGTGCAGTCATTTTTGCAGTGGCATACGCCGTGTGCTGCGGCACCGGATTGCTTCCCACCTACGCCCCAAGTTTCGTGGGCGGATGGATCTTTGGTCCGTGGGTTGCATTTCCCGCCTGCGTTGTTGGCTATATCGGTGGTTCAACCATCGGATTCGCGATTTCAAAATTGTTCACGGGTCGCAACGGAGTGCAAGGATGGATTGATCAATGGCCCAAAGCAGCCGTGATTCGCCGAGCGCTGGTGGAGGAGCGGCCCCGGCGGACCTTTCTGTTGGTGGCATTGCTGCGACTTTCTCCGAGTTGCCCATTCTCACTCACCAACCTTGCCATGGCCAGTTCAGGAGTGCCATTTTATCTTTTTCTTGCCGGAACCATCGTTGGAATGGCTCCGCGAACATTGGTCGCCACGATGATCAGTCACTGGGCAGCCGAGCAGGGCTCCAAGGATCTGGTTGCCCTTTCCACCGATCAAGGAATCGTGGCATTCGCCATCGGTCTTGCGGTGCTTTTGATTTCATTGCTCATCATTGGGCACATTGCAAAAGTCGCACTTTCTAAAACCATGCGCCCTGAAAGCCCTGTGATTCGCTAGATTCTTCCCTCCAATGCCCAGCCTCCAATTGTCCAAAAAACGCCCACGCAAGCCCATCAGTCCATGGCGCACGGCAGCAACAAGTGATCGCCATGAACTCTACGAGCACAGCGTGCAGAGTCCAGTGGACGAGTCGGCATTGATTGATCGCGTGTTCCGATCGCTTCGTCATCGAACGCCCACAAGTCTTCGTGAAGATTTCTGCGGCACGCACTTGCTCAGCGCGACATGGGTGAAACAGCGGGCAACCAATTGGGCCTGTGGGTTTGATCGAGATCCCAAGGTGCTGGCGTGGGGTCGATCCCGGCGAAGCACAGAATTGAATCCATCACAGCTGAAGCGTTTGCACATTGAGTGTGGGGATGCTCGCTCCCAAAATTGGACACCTGTTGATGTGGTGGCGGCGTTCAATTTTTCGTACTACCTCTTCAAGGAGCGAGCAGAACTGATTCGCTACTTCAAACATGCTCGCACTCAAATCAAGAGTGGCGGCATCATGTTTCTGGACTGCTATGGTGGCTATGACAGTTTTTCTGAGCAGACGGATGAACGAGATCTCGACGGATTCACCTATCACTGGGAGACCGAACACTATGACCCCATTTCAGGCGATGTGCTGAACCACATTCACTTTACATTTCCCGATGGAAGTCGCTTGCGAAAGGCCTTCACATACGATTGGCGATTGTGGTGCATCCCCGAAATTCGCGAGTGTCTTGCCGAAGCAGGCTTTCGAAAGACCCATGTGTATTGGGAAGGCACCAACCATGCGGCAGGGGATGGAAACGGTATTTTCAAGAAGGCCACAGTGGGTGAAGCGTGTGGCGGCTGGATTGCCTATATCGCGGCAGAGAAATAGGCCCCTCGAAACAAACCTCTCGAAACAGACCTCTCGAAACAGGCCTCTCAATTCAGACGGTACAACACTCGTATGGTGCATCCATCCATTCTTTCTCCAGTCACGCGTCACGCACCGCTGTCGGCGGCCATTCTTGGCGGCTTGCGCGATGTGGAGGAGATCTTTGCCAATCAATTGCGAAGCGATCTACCTGCGGTGAACGAGTTGGCGCATCATGTGGAGCGATACCGCGGCAAGATGTTGCGGCCCACGTTGCTGTTGCTCAGCGGAATGGCCGCACGAGGGTCGGAGGATGGCGCCGTGCTGAACAAGGCTCACCGAACGGCGGCAGCTGTGGCCGAAATGATTCACATGGCCACGTTGGTGCATGATGATGTTCTGGATGAGGCCGACACGCGGCGGAGAGGTCGAACCGTGAACAGTTTGCGGGGCAATGAGACAGCGGTCATGCTTGGTGACTGGCTGATTTCCAATGCATTTCATTTGTGCTCACTGATCGGCGATCCGGCGGTCAATGTGCTCTTTGGCGAGACCACCAACACCTTGTGCGAAGGCGAATTGCTTCAACTCAGCCGTCGCGAGGATCCAAGTCTTGACGAACTCACCTATATGCAAATCGTCCGCCGCAAGACGGCGGCGCTGGTGTCGTCCTGTTGCTCCATCGGCGCGCGACTGAGTGGCGCCAGCGAGTTGGTCCAGGATTCACTTGGAAAATATGGCGAATTCACCGGGTGTGCTTTTCAGATTCAGGACGATGTCTTGGATCTGGCTGGTGAAGAAGCCTTGGTTGGCAAGACTCTTGGTCGCGATTTAGAAAAGGGTAAAACAACACTTCCAGTCATCATGCTTTTGCGTCAGGCAACTCCGTGGGAACGCAGCGAGGTGCTCTCGATTATTCACAATCGAGATGGCGCGGCCCTTCTGGAGCGACTTCGCTTGAGCGGGGCGTTAGATGAGGCCAAGGCGACGGCGATCCAGCTTGTGGAATCCGCCAAGTCGGCACTGGAATCAATTCCTCACGGCGTTGCCAAAGACTTGCTGTGCGAATTGGCAGACGAGGTCGTTCGACGCGAAGCGTGAGCTGGTCAATCGAGGTCGTTCGACGCGAAGCGTGTGCTGGCTAACGCCAGAGAGCCGCGTGAATTAGGGCTTTTTCTTTCCCTTGGACTTGGTGGAGTCTTTGCTCTCGCTCTTGGCGGAGAGTTTCTTTTGTGCGTCAACGAGGGACTGCATGACTTCGCGAGTCAGTCCCGCGGGATGGCCTTGCCAGCGCACCAGTCCATCACTTGAAATCACGGCACAATTGGGAATTGCCGTGACTCCAAAAAAAGTCTTGAGTGTGGATTCTGGATCGATGGCTAGCGCGTACTTGAAGCTTTCGGGTGTCAGGTTCGCTTTGGTCATTCCGGCATCAAAGGCACTCTTGTTCTCGTCACTCATGCCGACAATCATCGCGTCGTTGGCAAAGGTGGTGGCCAGTTCATTCATATGTGGAATCGCCTTCAGGCAAGGGCCGCACCATGTGGCCCAAAAGTCGATCACCAGCAACTTGTTCGGAGCCACTTCCGCTGGAGTGGTGATCCATGCCGCCACAAAAAACTCCGGCATCTTCAGTCCTCGCTTGTCAGCACACTTGGCGAGCTTCTCTGTAAAAACAGGAAATCCGTCGCCGCCAATCTCTGGAGCCTTGGGTGGTTTCGCACCGGTCGCGGGTTTCGTTGCGGCTTCAGGTTTCGCCACCGGCTTGGCCTTCTTGCTGGGATCGGCAACCTCTTTCAGCAGCGGAGTAAGGGCATCTTTCAAACTCTCTGTACGAAGGCCAATCATCCGAACACCGCCGTTCACATCCACAACAAGATTGATCGGTTTGTCTCCAAGACCTATTTCTTTCAGCCACGCACCCTCCACATCAAGGGCCACAAGATTTGGAGGCGGCTTCTTGGTGAATTGTTTGGCCACTTTCTCAGCATCTTGGTTCATGTGAATCGCAACAAATCGAACACCAGGTGGCAACGCTTTGCGCACTTTGTTGATCAGTGTCGCGCGACCCTCCGTGGCGGAATAGGTTTGCACAATGGTCAGTTGCCCATCAGACGGGCTGATGGCTTCACCGCCAAACCAACGCACGCTCGCAGGGGCATCCGGCAGCGAGTGGCCGATCAGTGCACTCAAGTTCTTTCGTGTTTCTTCAGTAACGGCTTTATCCAGCCACTTGGGGTTGATCTCGTCGCCCCACGGCATCGCGGCCAAACCGCCGCAGCAGATAGCCGCCTGCACGCAGATGAATGCGGCTGTGAAAAGGCGGCGACGGACGCCATGTCGTGGATCACTCATGCGCGAAGGATAGTCCGATCAAGCATTTGCAAGTGTTGTTCGGTCGAGTGTGGGCATGGCCATATTGTCAATCAGTCGTGCGGTGGGCAATCGCACCGCAATCAGAGCTCGCCGTGGAGTGGCGGTACCGGCAGTGGGGCAAAGCGTGAATGCGTCGCGGACCACGGCATAGTCAATTGAAACGCCACTCTGCACAAGTGTTGAATGCATAAGTGATTCTGCATGCTGCGCGTCCTTCGCATGAGAAGCCATGGTGAGTGCCCGAAAGATTCCCAGTGCGCACACGCGATGCTGCGCTGTCAGATATCGATTGCGACTGCTGATGGCAAGGCCGTCAACATCCCGTTGAGTTGGGCAGGCCACCACTCGCAGGTTTCGCCAGGGGCCGGTGCTTTGTTCGACCATCTGCGAGATCACTCGCACCTGCTGAAAATCTTTTTCTCCAAAGTACGCGGCGGCCGGACGGCACAGATCAAAGAGTCGGGAAACCACCTGACACACTCCGCCAAAGTGGCCGGGTCGCACGCGATCCTCAAGGTGTGGCTCGGACGCCGTCGGCGGCAAAGGCCACTTCGCCGCTGCCTGCCCGGCTGCTTCTAACCCAGCCGGGTACATCGTGGCCGAATTCGGAATAAAAATCGCATCAGCGCCGGCCGCCTCGGCCAACGCAACATCTTCATCCATCGTCCGCGGATACTTGCTGAAATCCTCGCCCGGACCAAATTGGGTTGGATTCACAAACAGGGTCACAACAACCGGGCCTGTTCGCTCCTGGCGGGCCCGTTCAATCAGCGATCGGTGGCCAGCGTGCAGGGCACCCATGGTTGGCACCAAGCTGCATCCAAAGAATTCGGAGACATCGGTGGTTGTTTCAAGCACACGCATTTTGGAAGCCTAACCGCGGGCGTGAAACATTACGGACGACTCTTCCATAATTGTCATCGACTGCCTATACTCGCATTGCTCGAGCCAATGTTTATGGCTGCGCACACTTCAAAATGACTCCCAAACTTCCAATCTATCTCGACAATGCCGCAACCACTCGATGCGACCCACGAGTCGTCGAAGCCATGCTTCCGTTTTTCACCGAGAAGTACGGCAACAGCGCCAGTCGAAACCATAAGTTTGGATGGGAATCTGAAGATGCCATCGATCACGCTCGCGAGGAGGCCGCGGCATTGATCGGTGCCAACGCCAAAGAAATCATTTGGACCAGCGGCTCAACCGAAGGCAACAACCTTGCGATCAAGGGCGCCGCATATATCTACGCCAAGGCTGCCGAAGGGCAACCCAATCGCGGCCACATTATTACCGCTGCTCATGAACACAAAGCCGTGCTCGACCCTTGCAAGCGATTGCAGCGAGAGGGTTTTGAAGTCACGTTCTTGGATCCGCCATCAGACGGTGTGATTACGGCGGCCATGGTGCAGGCCGCCATTCGGCCCGACACGATTTTGGTCACCATCATGTGGGCCAACAACGAAATCGGCACGGTGAATGAAGTTCCTGAAATTGGAAAATTGTGCCACGAACGCGAGATCATCTTTCACACCGATGCCACGCAGTGGGTTGGCAAGATGCCAACCGACGTGGAACGCGACAACATTGACTTGCTGAGTTGGAGCGGTCACAAGATTTATGGCCCAAAGGGTGTGGGTGCTCTCTATGTGCGTCGCCGCAAGCCCAGGGTGCGGTTGGAAGCCATCATTGATGGCGGCGGGCATGAACGCGGCATGCGAAGCGGCACACTGAATACAACGGGCATTGTCGGCTTCGGAAAAGCATGCGAACTGTGCAGCGCCGAGATGGATCGAGATGGTGAACGCCTTCTGAAACTGAGAAAAAAACTCGAAACCGAATTGACGAAGCGCATCGAAGTCACGCAAGTCAATGGTCATGCCGAGCGGCGCGTTCCGAATCTGGTGAATATCAGTTTCGGTTTCGTCGAGGGCGAGAGCCTGCTCATGGGCATCAAGGACATTGCGTGCAGCAGCGGTTCCGCATGCACCAGTGCGAGTCTTGAGCCGAGTTATGTGTTGAAGAGTTTGGGCGTTGGTGACGAACTCGCCCACAGCAGTCTTCGCCTCAGTCTGGGTCGGTGGACCACGGAAGACGAAGTGAATTACGCGATCGACAAGATCACCAAGGCCGTGGAGCACCTGCGGCAAATGAGTCCGCTATTTGACCTTTACAAAGAAGGCGTTGACATCAGCAAGATCCAGTGGCAGTCCCACTAAACTGAACAAAGGAACCACACCATGGCCTACAGCGACAAAGTCATCGACCATTATCAGAACCCGCGAAATGTGGGCAGTTTCGGTAGCAGCAAAGAAGTGCAGGCTCGCACCGATGTCGGCGTGGGAATTGTGGGTGCGCCGGAGTGCGGCGATGTGATGCAATTGCACATCAAAGTCAACCCAAAGGGCGTGATTGAGGATGCCAAGTTCAAGTGCTTCGGTTGTGGCAGCGCGATTGCCAGTAGCAGCCTTGCAACGGAATGGATCAAGGGCAAGACGGTGGATGAGGCCCTGACGATTAAGAACACGCAGATCGTTGAAGAACTCAGCCTTCCGCCGGTGAAAATTCACTGCAGTGTGCTGGCTGAGGACAGCATTCGAAATGCGATTGAAGATTGGAAAAAGAAAAACGGAGTTGCCGTCGCGGCCGCTTCGAGTGCCCACTAATTCAGAACAGGAGTTCGCATGCCCGTCCAAGTCACTGAAACCGCCGCCCGAGAGATCGACGCCATTATTCGTCAGCAGGGCCTCGACGCAGACAAGGTGCGTCTGCGCGTCGGCGTGAAGGGTGGCGGCTGCAGCGGATTTAGTTATTTGCTCGATTTGACTGAAGTGCAAAAGGAATCCGACGAACTTTGGGAGTTCAGTTACACGCGGCGGCCCGAAGCGGCCAAGCCAGCCAACGGCGAGGGTGCAGGCGGCGTGGCCACGGCCACGATTGGCGATGCATTTACCGTTCGTGTGATTTGCGATCCAAAGAGTTACCTCTATGTGAACGGCACCACGATTGATTTCAAAGACGAGATCATGGGGCGCGGGTTTGTCTTCAATAATCCCAACGCCACGACCACCTGCGGGTGCGGCAGCAGTTTTAGCGCCTAGCGGGCGGCCGGATCGCAGAGAACCGGCCACGAGGGATTCTCAACTTCGGCCAAAGAGCCCGAACAGCAGACTTGTAGGTGATTACCGTGCGGGATTCGGCAGATTTTGCTTGCCTCATCCGCTGGCATGGTGCATCCTATTGCTGCCGGGGGATCCGGCAGAAAGGTTTGGATTCAATATGAAACAGATCAGTACCGGGACGGGCCTCGTGGCTCTATCGATTGGAATAGTTGCTACAGCGTTTATCGCTACGCATCGCGGGAGCAGTGAAGCGTTCGCGCAGGGGACGAGTGTGGAGAGGAGAATAGTCGCAGCAGGTGTCTACGACGGCATGGGTGATGGTGGTGGTGGGGCCCATTGGGGTTATAGAATTTGGTCAGACAACGTCACAGAGGTGAAGTACCTCGGGATGACCCAAAGAGGTGACGATGGGACCGGCTTTCCAACTGGTGAATTTTTCGTTAGTCAGTCCTACTACTTTGGCCACTGGCAGGCCATAGATGACGGCACTTCAGCAATTCTTAGAGCAGATGTTGACCAGTCAAGGCAAGTGGATGCGGGTGACATGTCAGCCGTGCTTCTTGATTTTGGTAGCAGCACCGATGAGACACCGCCGCCACCCATCGACTGCAACATCAACGCGCCGCGATAATCAGTTGGCCCGAGTCAAACCTTCGCCTCCTCCAGCTTCGGCTGGCGGGGCGTTTTATTCCAGCCCAGCTTGCCGATGCTTCTGCCTTAGTAATTCGTCCTGCGTGGCGTTGTCTATTTGCCGTCCTTCGTGGGATAGGTCACCGTGCCATCCGCGTGGGTGCCAGTGGCGATCCGTGGCTTCCCGTCCTTGTCTAACCATCCGGAGGCGGCAAGGCCATTCGGATCGGTCAGTGCATTGATCCGCAGCTTCCCGTCCTTATCGAACCAACTCATGCCGGATGTGCCATCCGCGAAGGAGTGGGCGCTGATCCGCAGCTTTCCGCCTTGGTCGGCCCAACGGACGGTGGCATCTCCTTTCGTATTGGTTTCTGCGGTGATCCGCGTCTCTGTGTCTTTGTCTAACCAACCGACGCCGGCAGTGCCATTTGGATGGGTCAATGCATTGATTCGCAGATTGCCTTCCTTGTCTATCCATCCGACGGAGGATTCTCCGTTGGCTTCGGTGACTGCGTGGATCCTTTCCTTCCCTTCCTTGTCTACCCACGTGATGCCTGCCGAGCCGTCAGCGTCGGTGAATGAACTGATCCGTAATTCCCCGTTCTTGTCTAACCAACTGATGACGGCTGATCCGTCTTCGAGCGAGGCTGCGCTGACCCGTCTTGTTCCGTCCTTGTCCACCACCTGCCACGCTCTGCATGTGATTTTGTCAAACGTAGCGTCGCCTGCGGGTTGGGTTGCGCTGATGAGGGCAAAGCCTGTGAGGATGCTGGAAAGCGTGACGATGGCGAACCGCTGACGGCGGATGCTGGTCTGCTGTGCGCGGACACTCAACTGTAGTTCCCGGATTTGATCTTGAATTGTTTCCATGTCGGGAAGGCTAGCCCTTTCCAACACACAGCATGGTGATAGCAGTCAGATTGCCGAGGCCAAACAGGTTTGAGTTTTCACTCACTCCGCAGCGGCTTCAGCAAACTTGCCGTGCTTGCGGCGCAAGTGCCCAACGGCTTCAAGCAGTTGATCGGCTTCCAGTGGTTTGCCGATGAGCCATCCCTGTGCGGCGTCGCAGCCTTGCTCTTTCAGCCACGACCATTGCGCTGCAGTCTCCACGCCAACCGCAATGGTGCGAAGACCAAGTTGCCGTGCAAGGCGAAGGACCGTTTCCACAGCGAGCCGATCCTCGGCACCTCCAGGAAGTGATCGCACAAAACTGCGGTCGATCTTGATTTCTTGAATCGGAAGATTTCGAAGGTGCGCCACCGTGGCCAGCCCGGCACCGAAATCATCCACACAAATGGTGACGCCTAGATTGCGAAGCGACTCCAGCACGGCTCGAACATCGTCGGCGTTTCCTGAAATTGCGCTCTCGCCGATTTCAAGTGTCAACCGATCGCCCGGAAGTCCACTCTCGGCGAGCGATTGTCGAACGACATCGACCAAAGGCCCTTTGACCAACTGACCCGCGGAGACATTCACCGAAATTCTGAGGCGAAGTCCATGCTCGTCGCACCTCACCGCATGTCGACACGCTTCCCGCAGACTCCAGGAACCAATGTCATCAATGAGACCGCTCTCCTCAGCAACCGTAACGAATCGCTTGGGTGGAACGCTGACACCACCGGGAAGATTCCAACGGATCAGCGCCTCCACGCCAAAGGGTTCGCCTCGATCCATGCCTACTTGCGGCTGGAACACCAATCGAAATTCCGCCTGTTCCACGGCTCGCCGCATGGCGCTGGCAAGTTCAAGATCGCCCAACACTCGATTGGCAAGATCATCCTTCCAGAGCTGTGGATGTGGCAGTCCAAGATCGCGAGCGTCGCGGGCCGCAACTTCGGCGCGCCTCACCATGGTGGCGGCGTCAAGCGGGGCGCTTCCAACTTCAACAATCCCGGCATGAACTCGAAGTCGAAGTTCACGACCCTCCACCACTAAAGGCAATCGAGCGTGTCGCAAGAGAGCCTCGGCTAATTCCAGTGTCGTGTGGCTTGCGGATTCCACGGCAATCACGGCGCCATCGTCCAGCATGGCCACATTCCCGCCGGCCGGAACCAATGGCGAAATCCTCCGGCGTAATTCACTTCGAAGCGTTAAGGCCGCTTGGCCGCCGAGTGCAGCGGAGAGTGCATCGAGCCGGTCCACGCACAAAGCAATCACACCGTGCAGTCGTCGCGAATCGGCCATGGAACGAACGATCGCCTCTGCATGACGGCGATGGGAATCCACTCCGGGAACCTCAAGCAGTTGTTGGCGGCGATGAAGGCGGCCATCCATCGCGTTATGAAACTCTTGCGGCATGGCGTCCGCGGCCAGAACTTGATCGGCTCCAAGTCGCATCAGTTCGGCATGTCGATCTCTGGAAGCAACAACCACAATCATGCACGAATGCAGCGGTGCAAGATGCCGCGCCGATGTGGTGAACGCCACCGCGTCGCATGCGGGACTGTCCACAATGGCCACGGCATCGGGGGCCATCGCACTGGCTATGCGGAAACCGTCGAGTCCGTCGGATGCAAGCGTGACGTCGTGTCCACGAAGTGCGGCGGCAAGAACATTGCGGCGTTCTCCACCATCACCGATCAGCAGGATGCATGCCATTGCAGCAAGTCTAACGCCACGGCGATTCAATTCATGTGGCTGCATTCCCACAATGCTGATTCATCTACACAATTCTTTTGGAAAATAGGCGGTGAAATGCGTCAAACCGGTGGGAGGTTGGCACGCTTCGTTGCATGAGTGTGCGAGTGCATGGATTTGCATTGCGGGGTATTGATGCGTTTCCATGCGAGGTCGAAGTGGATCTCAGTGGCCGTGGCTTGCCGCGCACCACGCTGGTTGGGTTGCCCGATGTCGCCGTGCGCGAGGCGATCGATCGGGTTCAGACCGCAGTGTGCAATACGGGCTTGGTATGGCCGGGCGGTCGCGTCACCATCAATCTTGCACCAGCCGATCTTCGCAAGGAGGGGCCGGCGTTTGATCTGCCGATGGCACTCAGTGTGCTGATTGCAGGTGGGGTATTGCGAACGGGTTCAACCGGCAAGGCTGTTCAACTTGATCGTTGGCTAATTGCGGGCGAACTCGCGCTCGATGGTCGCGTGCGTCCGGTGCGGGGTGCTATTTGCCTCGGCATGCTCGCTCGCCAAGCCGGGTTCGATCATGTCATGGTTCCCAAAGAAAATGTTGCAGAAGCTGCAGCCGTAGAGGGCGTGCGAGCCGTTGGCGTTTCCACATTGCAAGAGGCCATCGCCGTGATTCGTGGTGAGAAGCAGGGGTCTATGGCAGCGCCTTTGCAAACCGTGGAGGCGAACGAAGTGTGCGAGGTGGACTTTGATCGAGTCAAAGGACACCATGCCGCGCGGCGAGCGTTGTGTGTTGCCGCAGCCGGCATGCACAATGTGCTCATGATCGGGCCTGCGGGCAGCGGCAAAACGCTGATGGCTCGTGCGCTACCCGGCATTTTGCCGCCCATGAATTTGGAGGAGCGCATGCAGGCCACTCGCGTGCACTCTTGTGCGGGTTCCTTGCCACCGGGTGGTGGGTTGCTTTCGCGAAGGCCTGTGCGTTGCCCGCACCATACGGCGAGTGCGGCGGCGATGGTTGGCGGCGGAAGCAATCCCCGGCCCGGCGAAGTCAGTCTTGCACACGGCGGCGTTCTGTTTCTGGATGAAGTCGCCGAGTTTCCTCGCAGTGTGCTTGAAGCCTTACGAGAGCCGCTTGAAGATGGCTTTGTTACCGTGAGTCGTGCGCGAGGCTCCGTTCGATTCCCGGCTCGCGCGTTGTTGGTTGCGGCCATGAATCCAACAGCTCGCGGCGACTTACGCGTGGGCGGCGCCAGTGCCATGGATCGTTATCTGGAGCGATTGAGCGGGCCAGTGATTGATCGCATTGATCTGCATGTCGAAGTGGCGGCGGTTTCATTTGACGCGCTGGTTACGCCGCGAGCAACCGAAGGCACAGCGGCGATGCGAGCCCGAGTGATGGCTGCCCGCGAGCGATCTCGCCACCGGCAGGGGGAACTTCCGAATGCTGCGCTGACGGGTGGCGCCTTAGATGCGGCGGTTGCGCTCACGGACGCATCCAGGGATTTGCTTCGGCAAGCCATGGCAGAACTCGGATTGAGTGCAAGGGCGTATGACAAAATTCGCAGAGTGGCCAGAACCATTGCGGATCTTGAAGATGCTGCGTCCGTGGCGCCACAACACATCGCTGAAGGAATCGGCTATCGACTGCTGGATCGGTTTCGCGGAGCCTGTGGAAGCCTTGCGGCTTCAGGCGTTGGATGAATTATTCCAGCCCCGGTGCAAAGCCGCGACGCATGGTGTTCTCGCACATGGCTCGTGGAACCGTGAAGTGGTGCAAGTATTCGGCGCCGCCAGCTTTACTGCCGAGCCCGCTCATGCCGAAACCGCCAAAGGGTTGTCGACCAACCAGCGCGCCGGTGATGGAGCGATTGAGATACAGATTGCCCACGCGGTAGTCGCGCTTGGCACGCTCAAGATTGCTGGGCTTGCGTGAATACACACCACCCGTCAACTTGTAGGCAGTGCTGTTGGCGATCGCCAAGGCTTCCTCAAAGTTCTTGGCCTTGATGACGGCAAGAACGGGGCCGAAAATCTCTTCGGTGGCAAGGCGATGCTCTGGCCGAATTCCGCTGATGATGGTGGGGCCAACAAAGGGCTTTCCAACTCGCTCCTCGAGACCTGCTGGCACCGGCAACTGGATTTCCACTTTTCCTTCGCTGGATCCAATCTCGATCCATTGCTTGATACGGGCCGCGGCCTCTGCGTCGATCACTGGACCAATGTCGGTGCCGGGAGAACTCGGATCGCCCACAACAAGGCACCTTGTTGCTTCCACCAATCGATGCAGAAAGGCGTCGTGGGCGCTCTCCACAACAATGACTCGGCTACACGCCGAACATTTCTGGCCACTGAATCCAAAGGCACTCTGCCGCACGCCAAGAACGGCCTCGTCCAGATCGGCGCTGGCATCCACAATGATTGCGTTCTTGCCGCCCATTTCGCAGACCACATGTTTGACAAACGCCTGCGATTCACCGACCTCGGCGGCTGCTTTGACAATGTCCAGGCCCACCGCCTTGCTGCCAGTAAAGGCAATCAATGCAATGCGAGGGTCGCGAACAAGAGCCGCACCCACGGTTTCGCCAGCACCAGCAAGGAATGCCAGTGCGTCACGCGGCGCACCAGCCGTCCAGAGAATTTCACAGAGCATCTTGGCAATCGCCGGCGTCTGTTCCGCAGGTTTGACCACCACCGTATTGCCTGTCACCAATGCGGCAACCGTCATGCCGCAACAAATGGCGATTGGAAAATTCCACGGGCTAATCACGGCACATACACCTCGCGGCTGGTGGAACACTTCGTTCCATTCGCCTACGAAACGCCCAAGGCGCTTGCGCTCAAAGAGGGGAACGGCTTCGCGAGCGTAAAAGCGGCAGAAATCGATGGCTTCACAAACATCCGCATCGGCCTCGCGCCAGGTCTTGCCTGACTCACGCACAATCACGCCGCTTAACTGGTCGCGACGATCGTGCATGATGTCAGCCGCGCGGATCAGAACCGCAGCGCGTTCAAGGATGGGCACCTCTCGCCATGATGTAAAGCTTTTCTCAAGAAGCGTGACCGCATCTCGCGCCATCGCCACGGTGCCATCGTTTGCAACAGACGGCACAGTCGCGTGACGGACGGCATCGGCAAACGCACTTCGAGTAGACGCATCTGAGAAGTCTCGCAATGGCTCCGTGACAAACGGGCGGCCATCATCGACTTCGGGGTGCGCAACCGACAGAGCGTGCCGCTCGGGTGTGTTGTCCGCTTCGGCGAGCGGTGCCACCACGTGCGGATTGGCCAGCAGAAGGGCTGGATCAGCATGGTCCATGAACCCAGCTTTCAACCAACTCTCGTTACTGGTGTTCTCCAACAGTCGCCGCACCAAATACGCCATACCGGGAATCATTTCACCAACTGGGACATATTCGCGCACACGCAAGCCCAACTCGATCGCAGCCTCTTTCAACTGATCGGCCATGCCGTGGAGCATTTGCAATTCAACGGCGGAGGGCGGAAGCCCCAATTGTTCGACTGCCGCCAAGGACGCCGCAATGCTTCGGGCATTGTGACTTCCAAGGGCAACTTTCACGCCACCAATGCCCGATCGCTTCGGTGTGCTCTCAAGCAGGATGCGCTGCATGCGCTCAAAGCAGGCATCGGTAAGAATTTTCTTCGGCCACACTGGGGACACCCAATCCTGCTGCTCTGCGCGAATGGTTTCATAATCCCAATACGCACCCTTTACCAATCGCACGGTCACCACGCGGCCGGTGCGCTGGCTCCATTGAACGATGCGCCGTGCATCCTCATCACCGCTCTTGAGATACGCCTGCATCGCGATACCGGCTTCAAACGGAATGTCTTCGCAGCAGCGCATGAACAAATCCAGCGTGAGATCCTTCAGCGCAAATTGTTCCATGTCAAAGTTGATCAAGACACCTCGCTGGTGCGCAGCTTTCAGAATGGGACGAAGTGCAGTCATCAAACCGTGAATCGAACCTTCGTGATCAATGGGATCGGTACGGGCATGCAACGAACTGATCTTGATGCTGACATTGACTCGAGGAATCGAACCAAGGTGATCCTGTTCCATTCGAGGATTGGCAGGCCACTTTGAAACTTCTAAAGGAAGATTTTGAATCAAGTCCAAATACTTCTGCTGATAGGCCGCGGCCTCTTCATCGCTGACGCACGCCTCACCGAGCAGATCAACACTAAAACCAAGCCCTGCATCCCACAGTTTTCGCAACTGCGGAAGCGCGCCGTGTGCATTTGTTCCGGCAATGAATTTGGCTGCCATCCCGGAAATCTGGTGGCTCACGGTCTTGGTCATGATTCCCTTGGCCAAACCGCCCGCTTTCAATCCAAGGTCCAGCCCCGGCGGAAGTTTCACGCCAGGCTGCGTGAGATAGTCAACCAAGTGCTCGTGCACTGACTCCGGAGTCTTGAGCATTGGAAATGCATCCACAAAGCGGAACAATTGAACCTTAAAGGCTTCGTCCTTCATGGACCAATCCATCAATTTGTCCGACCAGAATGCCGCGCTCAGCAATCCACTTCGATTGCTGCGTGCGCGGTTTAATAGATCAAGACCCTTGGCATGAATGAGCGCCTCCAACGTCGGATCGGTCGGCGCGGCGAAAGGTTTTGAAGCCGTGGTCGCAGTTCCGTTGCGTCGCTTGGAGAAGAAGGCCATGGGACCTTTGATTCTAGTGCGATCCGGGGTTGGAATCTTCCCCGTTCTTGCGCGGCAGCAGTTTCCGCTTTCCGGTGCAACCGTCATCACGGTCGGAGGGTTGGCTTACCGGCCACGCACGGCAGCCAAAGCACGCTCATAGACCGCATCAACTTTAGCGGCCGCGCCATCCCATGTAATGCCGCGAACCTCAAAGTAACCGCTGTCGCGAAGGGTGCGTTGAAGCGGGGGGTGCCGCAACACAGCCACAATCTTGTTGGCCATGTCATCCACATCCCAAAAGTCGCACTTCAACACATTGGTCAAAATTTCGCCCACGCCGCTGGTGCGGCTAATGATCACAGGCACGCGATGGCCCATGGCCTCAAGCGGCGCAATGCCGAACGGTTCACTCACGCTTGGCATCACATACAGGTCTGCAATTCCGAAGACTCGCTGAATATCTTTGCCACGCAGAAATCCGGTAAAGAGCACTTTGTTTCCAATGCCCATGGAGGCCGCCATCTCGATCATGCGCTGCGCCTGATCGCCATTGCCGGCCACGACAAATTTGACACCTTGCATCACTTCAAGAACTCGTTTGGCCGCTGCGATGAAATACTCCGGGCCCTTCTGCATGGTGATGCGACCGAAGTACAGCACAACTTTTTCGGAGTGCTTAATGGGTTCAATGCCTGCGCTGCGAGGATCCAGGTCCACGCCGTTGTACACCACATCAATTTTGTCAGGATTGACACCATACCGATTCACGCACAGATTGCGTGTGAGCATGCTCACGGTAATCACCCGCACGGCACCGTGCATACCTCGTCGCTCAATGTTGTAGATCGGCTGGTTGACATGTTCGCCACTGCGATCGAACTCGGTGCTGTGCACATGAACCACCAGCGGTTTGCCAGTCATGCGCGCCACAGCAAGCCCTGCGGGGTACGTGAGCCAGTCGTGCGCATGAATCACATCAAACGGAACGGATCGTGCAGCCGCCACACAAAACCGTGCATACCGCTCACTCTCTGCGATCAGATCACCACCGTAATCGCTCTTGCGAGAGTGGAATTGTTCGGTGCCTCGACCTCCAGATTCCGGAACCGCGTCACGGACGGCCATCTCCAACAAAAGTTGGGTGCGAAGTTCCGGGGTAAGGTTGTCAGGCAATTTCAGAATGCGACGAAGTTCGTGCGATTCCATTGCCAGTCGAAACAAGGCCGGTGCCAAGGAACTGGAGTAGGGAGCAGGGACCGTAATTGGAAGACCAAGTGTGGTGACCCGAGAAAGGTTCTGCGTAATCTGCGCCATCACTTCCTGCGCAATCGTGGAGGGCTCGCTCACCTGTGTCTCTCGCAACCGAACAACAGCTGGCGGCGGGGGCAGTGACGGGTGCGACGGCAATGCGCCAGGGCTCACCAAGTGCACATGGCTTGCAAAGGCTTCCTGAACATGCTTGGGCAGGACAAAGGTCACATCGACATTGCGGCGATCGAGTGCCTTGGTCAATCCATAGCACGCTGTGCCAAGACCACCGGAGATGAACGGTGGAAATTCCCAACCAAGCATGAGCACTCGTTGCGCCACAATTATTCCTCGCGACTTCCAGCCATGTCGCCAAGATTTCGAAAGGCCGCCTCGTACGCCAGCAACCAAAGGGCGATGTGCGTGGCTCGCTCAGCCGAAGCATTGCGGCGCTCATCCACCTGCGGCACATGGCTTCTAAAAACATACGATCGATCATCGGCCCTGAAGTGCTTGGGTGCGGCAACCGGACCCTCGCCACCAAGGTCAACCAATTCCTCTTCGATCAATTCCTCCATGGAATCCCCGGCGTGCATCAAATCAGCCTCAATACTTTCGCTCAGCCAACGATCGGCCGTGGACAGACTGACGCACCAGCCATTTCCTTCGCGTTGAACGTGGTACCACGCTTCTGCCGTGGATTCCTTGGCTTGGCAACGCAGTGTGTCGCTGCCAAGTTCCACATTTCCAAAGACACCGCGCTCGCGAGCAATGTCGGCTACCCCTTCAAGAACTGCTCGAATGTCAGACATAAGGTCTCCTGTCGTTTTTACCGGGGCGGCAATGATAGCCTTATTCCAATGTGGCATGACCGTGTGATTCAATCACTGATTCAGTGTTGGGACAGTGTGAATCATGCGTGAAGATGGTCCCACGGCTCCCAACGCAACAACGGCAACTGAGGGGGCATGGACCACGCGGCGGCTGTTGCAATGGGTCACGGAATTTCTTGCACGTCATGCAGTGGACGCGCCACGCCTCTGCGCGGAACTGTTGCTCAGCCATGTGTTCAATTGTGAACGCACCCGTCTGTACATGGAAGTGGATCGTCCCGCTTCGCCTGACGAGCGTGCTCGATTGCGAGAAATGGTTCGCCGCGCCGCAGCCCACGAACCGGTGCAATATCTGGTCGGCGAAACATGGTTTTATGCACGGCCCATGTTTGTGGATCGAAGCACCCTGATTCCTCGGCCGTCAACGGAAACGCTGGTGGAACAAGCCGTTCAATTTGCTCGCGGACGCAACGGCGGACACCTTCGGATGCTCGATCTGTGTACGGGGTCTGGCTGTGTGGCCATCAGTGTTGTGGCCACGCTGATCACGCCTCGACGGGGTGCCGCTGCAACGGCAGAAAATGTTCCATCCATGTCCGTTGTCGCAAGTGATTGTGTGGCCGCGGCAACAAGCCTTGCCTTGCGAAATGCAACGAGGCATGGTGTACAGGATCGAATCGAGTTTCGTGTGGGCGATTTGTATGAGGTCTTACAGCCCTCGGACGTTGCCACCTTCGATCTGGTCGTTGCGAATCCACCCTACATCAGTGATATCGAGTGGACGGAGTGCGCACCCAATGTCCGTGACCACGAGCCTGCCACGGCACTTCGCGGAGGCCCAGATGGATTACGCATTCTGACGCCACTGATTCACCAAGCATCCAAATGGATGACACCTGGCGGGCGATTGTTGGTGGAGATCGCGGCGTCGCAAGGTGCAGCGGTTCGCACACTTGTGCAGGCTGAACCGGCTCTCGAGTTTCGAGATGTGGTGCAGGACCACGAAGGGTTGGATCGAGTGCTCGTCGCGGATTGCCGTGGCGAATGTGGGCGATCCGCTGCCAGCGCGCTCTAGCCGGAGCACTTCGCCGCAGGCAATGCGGTGAGCGCCTTGTGCACTTCTTCAATAAGTTGCTGCGCCTGAAATGGTTTGAACAGGAAGCAATGCAATCCTTCTTGACTTGAACGCACGATGCTGTGATGCGGGTCATAACCAAAGCCAGTCATCAGGATCACTGGGACATCGGGATCCGCGTCCTTTGCGGCGCGAAAGATTTCATACCCATTTCGGTCGGGCATCCGCACATCCGACAGCACGACGGCAAATGGATTGCCAGATGAGGTGGCATCCTTTAGCGCCGCCAGCGCGGCATCACCTGTTTCATACGCACACACCTTGGCGCCCTGTTGCCCCAAGATTGTCGAGATGGCTTCTCGAATGCCCGCTTCGTCGTCGACCACCATCACTCGCTTGTTCTTCAGTGGGCTGTTCGGTGACTCAAGTCCCTGTATGCGATCGACTCCGAGTACTCCCTTATAACCATCGCCTGCCGCCTTCAACCGCTCCTCGAGCGTTCCAATGTTTTTCTCCAAACGCTCCAGAGCTTCCATGGTGGCACCGGCGGGCGCCGAAGCCTTGGCAGCCTCGAGCGATTCTCGCATCAGCCGAACAGGCGTGACAATTTCATCTCGCACACTTCCACTCACTCGCTGATTGGTGGTGTATCGCTCCACAATCAGCATGTCCAAAATGTTGAGCGCCATGGCCATATACCGGCCGTACAACTCCAGAAGCAGGCGATCCTCTTCTTCAAAGGCGCGGGGATCGCCGCTCTCTAAATTGACCGTTCCCACCACACGATCGTGCAGCAACAGCGGCGCGGTCAAGGCGCAGCGGCACGAAACCATGCCTTGCATGTAACGAGGGTCATGTTGTGGGTCGAGACACAACACACTCTCACCGGTGCTCGCAACCCACCCCGTAATTCCATTGGCTTCGGGTTCCGCTTTCATGCGCTGCCCGATCGGAAGCGGATCGATGCCACGATGGACCACCAGTTCCAAGACCTTGGATGTGCGATCAAGCAATCGAACCTCAAAGTGGGCGGCGGCAAAAAGGTCTCGCAGTCCTTGCTCGACTCGCCCTTCGATCAGCTTCAACCGCTCGGCAACATTCAACGGGTTCACAATGAACGCATCCAGGTCAAGCAATTGTGCGCCCATGGCATCAACGGTTTCCACCCGATCGAGCAGTCGCTGACGGGGCGAAACATTCATGAGTGTGGCCAGGGCACGTGTTGGAGTTCCGCCGTTGCCAAGAGGAGACACCGAGACTTCAAAACTTCGACCGCACGCCCGAAAGCGTCGCAGTTGGGTGCGTCGTTGTGTTGGGGACTCGCGTAACGCTTCGCTTGCCGCATCGGCAAACTTTCGAAGCGTCTCCGGTTCTTTCAGGGCCAGCCGTTGGCTCATCCAAAGAATTTCTCCGGAGGCATCCACCACGCCCACGCCGTCGGCTAATTCCTGCAGCAGCGTCGCCGCATCAAAGGAGCCTGATTCGTTGGTGGGAGAAGCCATGGTTGAAGTCTAGGGTGGTGACATGCAGGAGTTCCGTACACTTATCGACTGGCGAGATACACATGCTCCATGCCGAAGGTCTGGTCAAGCGATTCGGCTCCCGAATTGCAGTGAATGATGTGAATCTGAGGGTCGACCCCGGTTCCCTCTGTGGTTTTCTCGGTCCTAACGGAGCCGGTAAGAGCACAACGCTGCGTATGGTGGTGGGGGTTCTGCCTCCAGATGGAGGGCGGATTCAGGTGAATGGCCATGATGTGTGGAGCAATCCATGGCAGGCACGTCAAGGAATTGCATGGCTGCCGGAGGGGGCGCCGATGCATCCCGATTCAACCGTGAGTGAGTTCTTGAGATGGTCGGCCACGCTGCATGGGATGCATGGACCCACTCGCAATGCAAGCGTGAAGGCCATGATCGATCGCTGTGCATTGGGCGAAGTTCGACACCGCATGTGTCGCGCGCTCAGTCGCGGTTTTCGCCAGCGCGTTGGATTGGCTGCGGCCTTGGTGACACAACCTCGATTGCTGATCTTGGATGAACCCACCGCTGGGCTCGATCCGGCGCAAGTACTTTTGTTTCGTCAGTTGCTGCAGTCACTCAAGGGTTCGACGACTGTGCTTCTCAGTACCCATGTGCTCGCCGAAGTCGAGGCCGTGTGTGATGCACTGGTAGTCATTGATCGAGGTCGAGTAATTTCCACAGGAACGCCAGCCCACGTGCGCCGGCAACTTGGCGTGAGTGTGCGGTTGGAGCTTGAGGTCGACGACTCGGTGCGCGCCGAGGCAGCGTTGCAGGAATGTGGACTCAGACTTACCCATCGCTCACCGTGCGCCGATCGCCCTTGGTGCGAAATCACTGCTGAGGGAGAAATTTCTCCAGAGGTTCGAGGTCGCGTGGCGCAGGCGCTTGCACGGGATGGCGTTGCACTGAGACGACTTGACATCGAACATGGTCCACTCGAAGAAGCGTTTCGCAGATTGTCAGTGGTGGAACCATGAGTGCCTTGTCCGCGACTGCTCGCAGAGAAATAGTGCACGCATTCGTAAGCGGTCGGGCATGGTTTCTAGCGATTGGAACCGCCGCATTGACGGGGTTGCCGTTGGTGGCGCATGCGTCGGCACAAACGGGCATTGCCGACTTTGCTCCATCCTTTTCGGTCGGCGCCTGGTGCGTGCTGATTGGAGCAGCCATTCTTGGAGCGGCCAGTGTGTCGGCGGAGCGAAGGTACGGCACATGGGATCTCATTCTTGCCTCACCAGCTCGACCAGCGGATTCCATCTGGGCGAAATGGATGGCGATGGCCGTGACGCTGTGCATTGTGCTGATTGGATTTCCGTTGCAAGCGATCATTGAAAGTCTGCGAAGTTCCGTTGATTGGGCCTCGATTGTCAGTGGCGTGGCGGGTCTTTGGCTGATGGGCATGGCAGCAGGTTCTATTGGGCTCGTGGCTGGTGCCATCGTTCGATCAAGCGTCGGCGCTACCGCAACGGCAATCCTGTTGGTCACCGGGTGGGTGTTGCTCACCCGTTCCATGCAGGTGTTCAGTGATCCGTGGAATGCGGCGGTTGGGTTTGCACTCGATCCGATTCGTCGTGCACAGGAATGTTCCAACGGCGTGATCGATTTCGGAACCATGGGAACGCTGGTAGGCACCTCGGTTGGATTTGCATGGCTTGCGGCACGATGGGTTGACGCCGAGCGTCGATGCACCATGACCGATTCGTTGCAACGACGCATCGCTGCCTTGACACTTTCACTCGCGGCCATCGTTGCGGTTGGTCTGTCCATGCGAGGGCCTGGGTCCATGCCGCCTTCCGTGGACTTTCATCAATTCATTCAGGGCAAACCCTCAGAGACTCTTCGAGCGGCTCTTACAAAGACTGAGGGACCGATCCATTTCTCGCTGCTCGCCGCTCGAGGGCTTGGAGAACCCGCAACCGCTGCAGCAAGGCAAGCGGTTAAACGAGCGAAAGCATGTGTGGATGCTTCCGGTTCCCATCCAACACTGCAAGAACTCGACATGCTTTCGCCATTGCAGGCTGGCGAGATCGCGCTGGCCATGGATCGCATCGCAGCCAGCGAATCCACGCTCACGCGATCATGGCGGGAGCGATTTGATGCGGCCTTGAAAGTTCTTCAGTCGATTTGTTCCAGAAGTGATTTGTCAGTTCCACTGTCGGAAGCGGCCGCTCGCACCGCGAACTCGCCGGCTGTTTCGCAGGTCTTACAAAGCCTCGCCGCCGCGCTGCAGAGGGCGGGTGCGGAGGGTGGGCAGTGGCAGAAAGCGTTTGAAGCATCAGCCTCGTCCACCGTTGAGAATCCATTTGGTGATGTGGAGGGTTCCAGCCGGGCCTTGGCAATGGAGTGTGGCGTGTGGGCCAAACTGCTTCAGGCGGGTGCAGATGTTGTGTCGAAGTCGGGTTCAAGGAAAGAGCAACGCGAAATCAGTCGCGCCCTTGCCGGTTTAGCAGACGCCGCCCGCTTGTCTCAGGACTCCATCGATCGATTGCCGCCGTTGCGACTGACCGAAGTGGCCGCAGCACTCCACGCTCCACCTGTGGTGGTGGTGACCAGTCCCCAGGGATGTGCGGCCATTCCCGCATGGAGACTCTTAGAAGGCGCCGAACTTGCCGACGCGGCTCTTGCTGAAACCATTGCGGCATCGCAGGGTGGGGAACGCCAAACGGTTGTCTTTGTGCACGGGTGGAAGCGTTCTCCGTTTGAGGCAACCGCCTCGGCAACGGACTTTGCGTTCATGGCCAATGCACTGCGTGCTCTTCGCTTTCGAGTGGAGGCATGGAATCCGTCCCAAGGGCCGCGGCCAGCGCTTCGAGAAGCGCAGCACCGTGTGTGGATCATTCTTCCGCCGCTGGAGCGTCGTGAGATGGAGCCGGATGCGGCGGAAAGTGCAGTGCTGGATGCAGCCACCAAACTTCTGCAGGACGAACAACCGGTGTTCATTCTGACATCGCCCAGCGTTTCCGCTTCGCTTGGATTGGGCGACCCGTGGGCATCTCTGGTTCAGTTTGCAGGTCTGCAGGCGAAGACCAATGAGATGGTGGTGCAGCTTCTGGCTCGCTCCGAGACATCCAATCAACTCATTCACGCTTTGGAACAAGTGGATCGAGCATCGCATCCGCTTGCACACCTCATACGAGGGCGAGTCCTATGGCCCGCACCGATTCCGCTTGCCCTGCATCCAATCAACGGATGGAACGCCGAGGCCGTTGTCGAAGTTCCTCCATCGCCTGCCACATGGATCGAAGACGATCCTCGAGTGATCTCGCGAGGCGTGCAGCAAGTTCCCCCCGAGAAAGTCATGAAGCCCGACGCGCATGTTCCATTGCTTGCCGTCAGTGAAAAGGACTCGTGGCGTGTTGCGATCTCCGGCGGCTCGGCGTGGCCCATGACCGGTTCGGCCGCGTTGGTGGATGCTCGTGGCATGCTTCGGTTCCCGGGGAATCGAGATCTGTTTGTGGGAACGGTGCGATGGCTCGCACATGATTCATCTCTAGCGGCCATCCATGCTTCATCGCCGCAATCGGAATCTGATCACGGGTTCGCCGTGGTCTGGGTACCGGTGTTGTGCATGGTGGTTTCACGCATGGCCATCGCCGCAGCAAGGAGGCGAGCATGAATCGCTTTCTCCGTTGGAGCCTTCCTGTGTGCATGGCCGTTGTTGCCATGGCGTTCGGTTGGTGGTGGCGGCAAGCAGGCACATCGTTTGTGCCGCAGCCTTTCTGGCAAGGCCCGGTTGACGGTGTGTTGGCCATTCACCTTCAAGGCGGCGAAGTGGATTTGACCTATGAATGGAAGGGCGATCTGTGGAAGCAGACCAAACCCTTTGAACAACCAGCGGACCCGACGGCGATTCGAGATCTGCTTGCTGCGATCGCCGACGCAGCACCGGTCTATCGAATGCCGATCGATCGTGCGCCGAAGGAGTCACGGCTTGCGCTCCCCGATGTCACGCTGACGGTGACTGGTCCACAGCAGGTGGAGCAAACTCTTCTCATTGGAGCCGATCACCCGGCTGGCATGGCATGGGTCGGCCAAGCGAAGGCGGGTGAAGCCGGGCCGTGCGTTGCGGACGTGCGTCGGCTTGCGCTGGCTGCATTGGGCGGCGCTCTGCGTGACGATCACCTTTTTGAATTGGCAGGGGCAGATAGTCAGCGCATTCTGATGCGAACCACCGGTGAGTCTGGCGAGAGCCAGTTGGAGATGGAGCGAACGCCAACAGGGTGGCACATGAAGGCTCCATTCGAATCTCGCACCGAAGCGGCCGCTGTGACTGAATTTCTGCAGGCCATCAGTCGGTTGCGGTCGCAAGGGGTCGTGCAAGAATCGGTAGGGGACGCGGCGATTTTTGGGTTGTCTCCGCCGCGCGCGGACGTGTCGATTTGCACGCTTGATGTCACTACCGGAAAGCCACGCACTGAAACGGTTTCTCTTGGATCCCAATCGCCTTCAGGTGGGTGGTTTGCTCGCGTTGGCGATCGACCGCCAGTTGTTCTGATCGATGATCGAACGATTCGCTCGCTCCTTCCGGACGCGACCAGCTTTATAGATCTGCGTGGTTGTGCCATGCTGCCCAATGAAGTTTCACAGCTGCGAGTTCTGGATTCGCAGGGCCAGACGCGACTCCATCTTCAGCGTGATCGGTGGGAGTGGATGCGGAACGGTGCCGATGGAACCAAGCAGCCAATCGAGCCTCGCTCAGTCAAAGAATTGGTGCACTCTCTGTGTGAGGCTCGTGCGACCGCGCTGCGTGCTGAAGTTCCACAACCTGAGTGGCTGATCGCTGTGGTTGAGGTCGTGCCTCTTGGTGGCAATTCACGCCGCGTGCACGTGTGGCGACTTCCCGATGGCCAATGGGCCATGCACGATGGCGATGGCCCCACGCGTTTGTTCCCCGCCAGTCTTTCAATGCCGCTGCAGCCGTCGGATCATCCGCCGAAACGATAATGCAACAGAGCGTCGGTTCCGCGTTGCCGCACCGAAAGAAGTCTCATTGGAATTCCGTCTTGAATTCGAGGCGTCGTAAAACCTCGAGCCGGTCCGAAGGCCGTCTCATCTCCCAACAGGCGGGGCCCCACAAACACCCACGCTTCATCGATGAGCCCCTCGCGAAGCAGGGCGCCAGTGAGTCCGCCTCCGGCCTCCACCAACACGGTGCTTGCGTCAAATTCTCGTCGCAACGCCTCCAGCAGACCCCGAAAGTCGCTGTGCTGTTTCATGCAGCCAACGCCAAGATCACCCAACGCCCGTCGATGCTCGCTCTTTTCTGAGAATGCTTTCGGCAGCGTGGTCACGATGGTGCGGTGCGTCTTCGCTGTCATCACAATTTTTCGATCGAGTGGGATATTCAGTTCCGGATCAACCACCACGCGCACCGCGTTTCGACATGGCGATCCACTTCGGCATGTCAGCAGAGGATCGTCTCGCATCACCGTTCCGATGCCGGTCAAAATCACATCAACACGACCTCGCTCTCGATGCACCATGGCCCGACTTCGCTCGCAACTAATCCATTGACTGTCGTGTGACCGCGTGGCAATGCGACCATCCACCGTCTGTGCCCATTTGGCGATGACCCATGGCAATCCGGTGGCCGTGCGCTTTGCAAATGGTGCAATCAGTTCGCGTGTCTGGGGCGTGGATCGTTGTTGTGTCGGAATACCTGCTCCACAGAGCCACGCTTCTCCACCGGCCGCCTCTGGATTGGGATCTCGTTCGCCGTAGAACACTTGCAAAATTCCAGCACTTCGAAGCGATTCAACGCACGGAGGTGTGCGACCGTGATTGGTGCAGGGCTCCAATGTGACAATCACCGTGCCGCCTCGAGCCTTTGCGCCAGCCTTCCGCAGCGCTTCAACTTCGGCGTGCGGTCCGCCAACCACTCGGTGATGCCCCATGCCAACGAGCGCACCACTTCGATCCAGAATGATGCAACCAACCATCGGATTGGGCTCGACATGTCCGTGACCTCGTACGGCAAGCCGTGCCGCCAGACGCATCCAATGATCGATCGTGTCGGACATCGGCAGAAAGGGTACTTGCTCCAATCGATGCACAGACAGTGCGTTGTTCGCCGCGCAAGAAAAAGGGCCCGTCCATCGGTGGACGAGCCCTGCATTCATTTCAATTTCACGCCCGTCACGCTTGTGCCAGCACTTCGTCTTTCAATCGATCCGGCATGATGCGGTAGGTGCATGGCTCCATGGAACTGCTCGCGCGACCCTGCGTCATGCTTCGCAGCGTGGTGGTGTAGCCAAAGAGTTCGCTCAGTGGCACCTCAGCGGTAATCAGTCGCGTCACTCCACGCAATTCGCTGTCCACGATTTGTCCGCGGCGGCTGGCAAGATCGCCGGCCACATTGCCGAAGAACTCGTCCGGTGTCGTGACCACCAATTTCATAATGGGTTCCAGCAATGCAAGTCCTGCACGGGTGCATGCTTCTCGGAAGGCCAACGCGCCAGCCTGCTCGAACGCAATCTGGCTGCTGTCCACGTCGTGGTAACTGCCGTACACAAGTTGGCAGCGCACATTGATCACCGGGTAGCCACCCAAGATTCCGCTTGCCGCGGCTTGCCGTGCGCCCCACTCCACGCTGGGAATGAATTCGCGAGGAATGGAACCGCCTGAGACCTTGTCCTCAAACACGACGCCATCTTTCATCACCAATTCCTCGGCCTCAGCCTCGGCCTTGGTCATCGGCATCACGGTCACCACAGCATCGCCGTACTGACCGCGTCCACCAGACTGCTTCTTAAACAGACCGCGGACATCTTTAGCGGTGCCGGTAATCGTTTCGCGGTAGGCAACACGCGGCTTGCCCACGGTGACATTCACTTTCATGTCGCGAACAAGTTTGTTCTTGATGATTTCCAGATGCAACTCGCCCATACCGCTAATGATGGTCTCGCCAGTCTCGTCGTTGTAGTTAGAACGGAACGACGGATCTTCGCGTCGAATGGTGGTGAGCGCTTCACCAAGTTTCTTCTTGTCATCGGCGGAGTTCGGCTCGATGCTCATGGAGATCACCGGTTCCGGGAAAGTCATGCGCTCCAGAATGATGGGGTGGTCCTGATCGCACAACGTGTCTCCGGTGTACGAATCCTTCAAGCCCACCACGGCAACAATTTGGCCGCAACCGGTTTCATCCAGTGCAGTTCGGTTCTGTGCGTGCATTTCGTACAGACGGCTGACATTCTCGCGTTTGCCATTGCCAGGATTCAACACCCGCATGCTCTTCTTAAGCGTTCCGGAATAAATGCGCAGATAGGTCAGGTTGCCTGCAACATCGCTGACCACCTTGAACACCAACGCGCTAAAGGGCGCGGTATCGCTATGCGGACGGGACATTTTCACAGTGGAATCCCGTGGATCCACGCCTTCCACATCCGGGCATTCGGTGGGGCAAGGTAGGTAGTCAATGACGGCATCCAGAATCTTTTGCACGCCCACATACTTCAGGGCCGAGCCGCACAGAACCGGGAAACACTTCAGTGCAATCGTCGCCCTCCGCAGTCCAGCCTTGAGTTCTTCAACGGTCAAAGTCGCCGGATCCGTCAGAAATTTCTCAGTCAGCGCATCATCCAGTTCGCAAATCTTCTCCACCATGATCGCTCGGTACATCTCGGCCTTTTCGAGATGCTCCGCCGGAATGTCCGTCTCAGTAATGGTGGCGCCTTGCTCCTCAGAATTCCAATACATGGCCTTCATGCGCATCAGATCAATGACGCCCTTAAAGTCATTTCCTTGGCCGACGGGGCATTGAATCGGAATCGCATTGGCGCCAAGCCGCGTGCGAATGCTATTGAAACTGAAATCAAAGTCGCCGCCCATCTTGTCCATCTTGTTCACCAGACACAGGCGCGGCACGCCGTATCGATCGGCCTGTCGCCACACGGTTTCGCTCTGCGCCTCCACGCCTTCCTTGCCATCGAACACCGCCACAGCGCCGTCGAGCACGCGCAGCGATCGTTCGACTTCAATGGTGAAGTCCACATGGCCCGGCGTGTCGATCAGATTGATTTTGTATTCGGCGCCGTTGTAATCCCACGGGCAGGTCGTCGCGGCACTCTGAATGGTGATGCCGCGCTTCTGCTCCTCTTCCAAGCTGTCCATGGTTGCGGTGCCTTCGTGCACTTCACCCATCCGGTGAATTTTTCCGGTGTAGAAAAGAATGCGCTCGGTCACAGTTGTCTTGCCGGCATCGATGTGGGCGCAGACTCCAATATTTCGAACTTTCGTGAGGTCAGTGGCCATGGCGTGCTCATGCCCCTAAAGGGCGATTTCCTTGCGTTCGGTTGCGTCAACCCGGCCGGCGATGAGGTCATCGCTCAGAAGAGCCGAGAATCGAGAAGATTAGGGAAAGCACAGGGGGCTGGTCAAGGCTTGGATCGGTTGATCACGGGCTAGACCGCTCGAACAAGGCACTCCCTTGCCACGCCAGTTGAGGCAATCAAGGGCTCAATTTGTGCGAGAAAACGCCTTCCATCCTGTACATAGCCCGCCGTCGGGGCTAGGCCTGGCATGTGGTGTGCAAAGAATGCATTCAGCCGCGCCATGCGAAGTTCCCGCAGGTACTTGGCGGTCATGCTGGCAAGGGCCACGGGAAGGTGGCGAGCATCGGCCTCGGTCTCAAAGTGCACCCGCATCGACCCTCGCGTTTCTCGAAGTTCGTATTCACTCGCACGCTCCGTTTCGTCCATCACGCGTACCACCGCATCAGGAAAAGCGCGGGCCAGCTCCTCTCGATAGTGCATTCGACCACCATGTCGATCGCACGCAAGATCGATCGGAACATCTGGATAGGTCGCGCGAAGGCGGCTTGCCAATCGCATGGCCGCCCATCCGTTGACGGCGCCCTTACTGCCCGCAGCATGCGCGATGCGATTCAAGTCTTTGGGTTCCACCAAGACCGCGCGGCAACCAATGGGGTGCACACCTGCATGATCGAACGCACGCCGCAGGCGATTGGCGGCTAAAGCAAGATCGTCTCGCGTATGGCAGAGTGGCAACTGAACGGGATCGGTCTGTTCGTACCACGGAAGATCGACGGGCCCATCCATGCTGAGTTGATTCAACAGCGCGGCCTCCCCATCAGGAATGATCATCTCGTTGGTGCTGGAGCCCATGCTTCCGAGTGCGGCCAGTACGCCACGCTCGAGGTGGCGAAGAGGATGCGCTGCGGAACCCTTGGCGCCCTTCAAAGTTTTCGAATCGTCGATGGCGATTCGGCCCTTGTGGTCATTGGGTCTGCGGCACACCGCGCCAGACAACCGCTGCCACCAATCGTCATTGGCATTCGCGTCATCGTGCACTTGAAACGCCCAGCAGCAAACCACCAACGGACCAAGCAATGGTCCATATCCGGCTTCATCCATGCCCGCCACGATGCGCATGCGTGCAAGGTAGCGAACGGCACGCGGACTTCGGCTTCCACAGGTCCTGCACCTACTATGCGTTCTCGATGGGTTCACTTCCCAAGGTCTTGGTGGCCATGAGCGGCGGCGTCGACTCTTCAGTCGCGGCGGCCATGCTGCAACGCGCGGGTCACGAAGTCGTTGGAGTGTTCATGAGGCTTGGGTCTCCGGGTGAATCGCTGGAGACCCCGCACTTGGCAGAGCAAGCATGTGCGGCGCCCCGTGGCGGTCTGAAGATTGGCCACCAAGGCTGTTGCAGTCTGGAAGATGCTTCGGACGCCCGAGCGGTTGCGGCTCGAATCGGTGCGCCACTGTATGTGGTGAATTTCAAGAAAGACTTTGGTCGCATCATGGATTATTTCGCTCAGCAATACAACGCGGGCCGAACTCCCAATCCCTGTGTCCGCTGCAACGATTGGTTGAAGTTCGGTCGCTTGTTTGATCATGCACAGCAACTTGGTTGCGAATTGGTGGCGACCGGTCACTATGCGCGAAGTGAACAGCGGGACGGTATGTGGTCCCTGTGTCGCGGTATGGATTCCGCCAAGGATCAGTCGGCGGTTCTCTTTGGAATTCAGCGTGAACGGCTTAAGCAGGTTCGATTTCCAATCGGGCACATCCCCAAAAGTCAGACACGCGAACTTGCCAAGGAGTGGGGGCTGCCGACCTTTGACAAGCCGGATTCGCAGGAAATTTGCTTTGTGCCCGATCAGGATTACGCAGGACTTCTGGAACGCAAGCAGCCCGGCTCGCTTCGCCCCGGATCGATTGTCGATCTTTCCGGCTCGATCCTTGGTGAGCATGGCGGTCACCAGCGATTTACGATCGGGCAACGGCGAGGGGCTGGTGTTGCCACGGGTCAGCCGCTGTATGTCGTCGATAAAAATGCAGACACCAACACCATCACACTGGGGCCCCGCGAAGCGCTGGCCGTTTCAAGTCTGTTGGCGGGCGAGTGCAACTGGTTGGTGGATCCGCCCACGCACCCGCGACACGCTCAGGCGCAGTGGCGGGTGCATGGAAGTGTCGAGCCCGTTACGGTTCAGGTACTCGACGGGCAACGGATGCGTGTCACATTCACTGAGCCGGTCTTGGCCGTCGCTCCGGGACAGGCAGTGGTGATTTACGACGGCGATCGCGTGCTTGGCGGCGGGTGGATCGAGTCAACGCAGCGGGTTGACATTGATTCGCCGAACGATCTCTAGCCTCACTCAGTCTCCGATCCAAAAAGGGAATCGGCGCGTCGTCATTGAAGGTCTGTACCATTCCACACGCGTGCCTGTTCTGTGAGCCTGTCTAAGCCTTTCGGAGAAATCGCATGCCTGCCGCCGCCGCTACCAGTCGCATTCAATCGTTGCTCGGCAAGGAAGCCGACTCACTGCTTTCCCACAAAGCCAAGGTGCCAGCAAGCATGCTGCAACTTCCGGGACCAGATTTTGTGGACCGCGTTTGGGCCATCAGTGATCGCAACCCACAGGTGCTTGTCAATTTGCAGCGAATGTTTAACACCGGGCGATTGGGTGGAACGGGGTACCTCAGCATTCTTCCCGTCGATCAGGGCATTGAGCATTCGGCCGGTGCCAGCTTTGCCAAGAACCCGCTGTATTTCGACGGAGCCAACATTGTCAAACTCGCCATCGAGGGCGGGTGCAACGCAGTGGCCACCACCTTTGGCGTGTTGGGGTCGGTCAGTCGCCGTTACGCACACAAAATTCCGTTCTTGGTGAAGATCAATCACAACGAATTGCTCACCATGCCCAACAAGTTTGATCAGATTATGTTTGGCACGGTTCGAGAAGCCTGGAATCTGGGTGCGGCCGCTGTTGGATGCACCATTTATTTTGGTTCAGAGAACAGTGATCGGCAAATCGTTGAAGTGGCTCGCGCCTTTGAAGAGGCGCACACGCTTGGCATGGCAACGGTGCTGTGGTGTTACCTCCGCAATGAGGCCTTCAAGAAAGATGGCAAGGATTTCCATGTCAGCGCCGACCTCACCGGGCAGGCCAATCACCTTGGTGTCACGATTCAAGCCGACATTATTAAACAGAAGCAAGCCGAATTGAATGGTGGATTTCAGGCGCTCAACATGGGGACCAGCAGTTATGGAAAGTTTGACCCCCGCATCTATTCCGATTTGTGCACAGACCATCCCATTGACCTGACGCGTTACCAGGTTTTGAATTGCTATAGCGGTCGCAGCGGTCTGATTAATTCCGGCGGCGCAAGTTCGGGGGCCAATGATTTGGCTCAAGCCGTTCGGACGGCCGTGATCAACAAACGGGCCGGTGGATTGGGCATGATTTCTGGGCGCAAGAGTTTTCAGCGTCCCATGGCCGAAGGAATTGGTTTGCTCAACGCAATTCAAGATGTGTATTTGGACAGCGAGGTCACCATCGCATGAAGTCTCGAATGGGCTTGCTGTCTTTGGTGTGGTGCGCCGTATTGTGTGGATGCCAAACCGGTCAGAGGAGCAGTTCTGAAAGCGTTCCTGAGGGCACCCCAGCTTTCGAATTGCGGCTTGCGAGCGCCCAAGCCATGGCGGGTTGGAAGGAAATGCCCGTTCGCGGTGGTGGAACGTTGCTGGTCTGCCCGCAGCCGTTGCTTACGCCGTCTCAAATCAGCAAAGCAGCCTTCGGCAAAAACGATGGCGACTCGCTCATTCTGAATGTGCGTGAAGGAAGTCGTGGAACGCTTCAGGCCATTTCCGGCGAACACATGAAGAAACCGATTGTGTTTCTGATCGATGGCCAAGCGGTCTATATGGCGGTGTTGGGAATGCCGCTCAGTCGACAGGTCTCGATTCGGGTGGGGCCGGACGGCATTACAGAAGCCGAAGCAAAGTATTGCCTTCAAGCGGTCAAAGACGCCGGGCGCTGAGTCGATTGTCGCGATGGTTTCATCGGGCGGCTGGCTTCGGTCTGTCGTCGCAAATCATCCGCGCTCATTACATCTTCTCCAAAGCGCACCAGTCGCAGTGAGTTTGCAATCACAAAGATGTACGCCGCCGCCTGATAGAAGGGGGTAATCCAAATCTGGATCCGTCCGGTGGACGCAAGAGCCAGCCCAACCAGCGCCAGAACCAAGGCCGCTGCAATGTTTGTTCCAATCACGCCACGCGTTCGCCGCGCGAGTTCAAGCAAGAACGGAACATTGCGGAGATCGTCGTTCATCAGTGCAACGCCCGCAGAATTTGTGGCGATATCGCTGCCGCTTAGTCCCATGGCCACGCCGACATCCGCGCTGGCCAAGATGGGGCCATCGTTGATTCCATCTCCAACCACCAAAGTGCGATGCCCCTTGCGGATCAGGTACTTCAACTCTTCATGTTTTTCCTCCGGCAAACACTCGGCTTCAATGGAGTCAACTCCAACCGCCTGTCCAATATGCGTGGCCACGCTCAGGCGGTCGCCGGTAAACATGCAGACCTTCCGAACGCCAAGTTGTCGCAATCGCGAAATCACTTCGGCAGCGTTGTGTCGCAACTTGTCCTCAAGACCAACGGCGCCCAAGTATCGATTGCCCACCATCACATGCACACCGCTCATTCCCTCAATCCGTGCGCTACTTTGTTCAACAGCGGCAGCAATGGACGGCTGCAATTCCACCAGCCATTGCGCACGCCCCGCGTACACAATTCCATCTTGACTTGTGGCCGACACTCCGCGGCCATGAATTTCCTGATAGGCAGACACAGCACGGGGCGTCAATCGAGCTCGTTGTGCCGTCTCCAAAATGCTGCGGGCAAGTGGGTGATTGCTGCTCTGCTCAGCATCCGTTGCGGCCTGCAACAAAGCCGCCGCATCCACACCCTCAGCGGGCGCAAGGCGACCAACACTAAATCGCCCCGTGGTCAGCGTGCCAGTCTTGTCAAGAATGACGGTGTCCACATTCGCAGCGCTTTCAAGTGTGCGCGTGTTCTTGACAAGAATTCCCAAACGAGCCGCGGCGGCAAAGGCCGCCACCATGGCTGTTGGATACGCAATCAACAGAGCACCGGGGCATGTCACCACCAGCACCGTAATCGCGCGTTCCGCGGCTTGGTCACGAATGGCGGCCACTTCACTCTTGCTGGTAAAGAACCACACCAGTGAAGCCACCATCAACACAACAGGAACATAGGCACCAGCCAGTCGCTCAATGAGTTCCTGTCGATGCGTTCGTGCGCTTTCCGCCTCACGAATCAATCGCTCAACTTTTCCGATGGTGCTTTCGCTTGCCACAGCGGTCACTTCCACATCAATCTGTCCAGTGAGATTGCTGGTGCCCGCATACACCTGCGTTCCAATGGAAGCCTCCACGGGAACAGCTTCCCCAGTCAGGCTGGCTTGGTGAATGCTGGTTTGACCGCGGACAATTTTTCCGTCGGCGGGCAGATTTTCTCCTGGTCGCACGCGCACAATCTGCGCAAGTCGAAGTGAGTCAATGCCGACTTCGCGTTCGCTGCCGTCGGATTCCAAAACTCTTGCAATGTCTGGTGTCAATTCCACCAAATCGCGAATGGCTCGCTGAGCACCCCATGCCGTTCGGCTGAGAACCAACTCACTCAACCAAAGGAAGAATGCAAGAAACCCAGCTGCAAGAAAAAGATTGTTGGCCAGCGCGGCAAGGACGGCAATGCTGGCCAGTGAATCGCTACTCGCCCGACCCTGACGGATTTCTCGCATGGCTCCAAATGCCAGCGGCGTGACAAGAATCAGGGCGCCGATGGCCGCAGGAATTTGCGCCACTTGGCTTTGCAGCCCAAGCATTTCACCAAGCCAACTCGATAACAGCAGCGTTCCGCCTGCAAGGGCCACAAAAAGGCGTCGTTCCAAGCGTTCTCCGCCACTGGCTAAGTCGCGGCGATCCTGTTTGCGGGTTGCGGAAACGGTGGTGGTGAGTTGGCTCATCGTGGGTCGCTACGTTTGAAGGGTGAGATTAGCAGGGGGCCAAAGCGATCGTTACGACCGTGTGAATGGACGGTTCGGGTTTAGGCCACATGTTCAGCACCGGCGTCGCGACCCATCAGTTCATGCACGGCTTCGATGGGCGACTTGCCCTCAAACAAAACTCGATTCACCGATTCAATGATCGGCATTCGAATGCTGAATTGCTTTCCCAAAGCAAGAAGTGCCCGCGCGGTTTCGACGCCTTCTACAACGCTTGTTGACGCGGCGAGTGCCTGGACGGTTGTCGATCCACGCCCGATGGCCTCGCCAAAACTGCGGTTACGCCCTTCCGGGCAGAAGCATGTGGTCGCAAGGTCCCCAACGCCCACGACGCCAAAGAATGTCTCCATGCGGGCGCCCATGGCCATGCCTACTCGCACGCTCTCTGCAAGCCCTCGTGCCAGCAGTGCGCTCTTGGCATTAAAACCCATGTCGAGGCCGTCCAGAATTCCCGCTGCAAGCGCCACCACATTTTTTGCGGCGCCTGCAATTTCCACCCCGATTGGATCGTCGCTGGTGTAAATGCGCAGCCACGGCTGAGCAAAAGTCGTCTGAACTTCCGTTGCAAAAAAAGATTCATCACTCGCCGCAACCATCACGGCCGGTTTGTGCTGCGCCAATTCTCGTGCAATCGTCGGGCCACTCAAGACGGCAAATGGCCGGTTTCCAAGTGCGCTGCGAAGAACCTCCCGCGGCAATCGCATGGTTCCTACTTCAACGCCTTTGGTCACCGTGACCACGCCGGCACGGGATGGAACATGGGATGCAAGGCGTTCCCACACCGATCGCGCAAACTGAGACGGAATGGCACTCACCACCATGGTCGCATCCGACAAGGCGACCGCAGGGTTATCCGTAATCACCACCGAATCAGGAATCCGTAATTCGGGCAGGCGTTCACTTCGCCGTGAAGCAATCCATGAAGCCGAGACTCCCGGAAGTGGGCACCACAATTTCACATCGTGTCCGGAACGAGCCAGGCTTTCGGCAAGCACCAACGCCATTTGACCGTCACCGGCGATTGCGATTCGTTTGACCATTTACTCTTCCTCAAATCGGCTGTCGATCAATCGCATCAGCGTATCCAACGCATCGCGTTCGTCTGGGCCATCGGTCTGAACCTCGATGGTGGTTCCGTGTGTGCATGCCAGCATTAGCATTTGCATCACGCTCTTGCCGTCCACCCACTCCGTGCCATCGTGCCGTCGAACCCTCACCGCGCAGCGAAAGGTGGCGGCGGTGCTGGCAAATCCCATGGCGGGTCGTGCGTGCAGGCCAAGTTTGTTTTTGATGATGGTGATTTGCTTGAGCACAGGCTCACCGCGCCATCAAACCCAAGTCGGCTTCGTCAAGCAGTGCGACAACATCTGCCACGTTTCGAGCCTGCTTGAGAAATTTTCGGAATTGCTCCTGACTCAAAATTCCAAAAAGGCTTTCCATGGCCTCCAGATGTGATTCCGGCTGATCCTCCGGTGAAAGCAATAGAAAAATCGCGTGCACAGGCTTTCGATCAAGCGAACTAAAGTCCACGCCGTCCACATGCAGCCCAATCGCGGCGATGCACTGGCGCACCTCATTGGTCTTCACATGGGGCACAGCAACGCCGTGCCCAAACCCCGTGCTGCCTTTCTTTTCACGCTTCACAACCGCCTTCAGGAAGTCTGGTTTGTGTTTCGCGTGAAAGGCTCCGCCTTCAGCCAGGGCGTTCAGCAGTTCGCTGATGCACTCATCGCGCTTCGCATGCTTCAGCGATGGAAGAATCGCCGACTCCATAATCAGAGTCTTAAGTTTCATGGCTCAAGCTTTGGTCGGGAGGTCGGAAGGGCCTCTGGATTCTGACCACCAGGGTGTTTGCGATTGCGGTGCATGTCTTTGTGATCGGTCAACTGCCGCACACCACGGTCAAGCACTTGGTCAATGGCTGCATACAAGTCGTCGTTGTGTGCATTGGAAATAAAATCTTCGTGGTGCTCAACATCCAGAATCAATTCTGCATGGAATCCGTGGCGGGGATCCTTTTCCACAACAAAATTCGCCTGAAGCACTTTGTCGTAATGGCGAACGAGCCGATCACACTTACTGCGGATGTATTGATCGATCGGCTGCGTAATCTCCAAGTGCTTTCCGGTGATGTTGACCTGCATGGATGCCTCCTCAAGTGCGCTGTGGAACAGGACGACGAGCCAAGCCTACGGTTCGTGGAGAGACTTCACAACCAAGCCCCGTTGACATCACATGTTGCACGATCTTTCTGCAGTCGAAGTGGGGATCGTTCCTCCACTGGATGGCCGAGAAGCCAGTCCATTGCGCCATCGAGCAACTCGCGCGATCGCTTCGGGTAGCGCAACAAGCTCTTCCTCAAACACGCGAGCAGCAAGTGTGGTCGGCGTGTCTTGATCTTCAACAACGCATCGTCGTTGCAACACGATCTCGCCATGATCGAAACGGTCATCGACCCAGTGGACGGTGCATCCACTCTCTTTGTCGCCTGCGGCAAGAACGGATTGATGCACATGGTGGCCCCACATGCCTGCGCCACCGTGTCGGGGCAAGAGAGCCGGATGAATATTCAGGCAGCGGTCGACCCAATGGCCAACGCGAAACAGCCGCAGATAGCCAGCGAGCACAACCAGATCAACTTTGGCGGCGTGCAATGCATCGTCGAGTCGATCATCCAGCGTCTTCCGTGGTTGATCGGAAATCTCAGCACAGGGAAGTCCTCGCTGTCTGGCGTGTCGGATGGCTTCGACATCAGGCTTCGTGGATGCCACCAACGCAATCGTTGCAGGTAACGATCCGTTCTCAATGCATGTTTGCAGATTCAACACGCTTCGCCCACGTCCCGACACCAAGCAGCCAAGTCGCACCGGCGAAGGGTTGTTCACGCTTCGGGCACCACCGTTGGAGGGCTGCGAAAGTCGATCGCATGTCCGGCGTGATCCACTGCCACCATTTTCACCGTGGCGTTGGTGACTTCAATGGTGGCGCCGCCAAGCCATCGCTCTACCTGAACTTTGACATGCACCGTGATGCTGCTTCGCCCTTTCTTGACCGCGGTTGTGAAAATCGAAAGGACATCGCCCACATGAACGGGGGCCTTAAATTCGATGCGATCCATTGTGACGGTCACCCATCGATGCACGCCGTGTCGGCGAGCTTCAAGGTATGCGGCCTCGTCGATCACGCTCAGGATAAATCCGCCGAAGATCGTGCCTTGATGGTTGGCATTACTTGGATGCGCCACGCGACGCAGAGAGAGCGAGGTTTCCGGCTCAGTCATGGTGGCGATTGTATCGGGTCACCTTGAGGCCTTCATTGTTTTTCCGCGCTTGGATGAACGCGGAAGCGCGGTTCGGTTCGTGGTCGCACCAAGGATCCGTTGCAAGAATTGCCCGGTATGGCTCGCACTGCACGCCGCCACTGTTTCAGGTGTTCCGGTTGCCACCACGAACCCGCCTCGCTCGCCTCCTTCGGGACCAAGGTCAATGATCCAATCTGCACACTTGACCACATCCAGATTGTGCTCAATCACAATTAACGAGTGCCCCGCGTCAGCCAATCGCTGCAGCACTTCCAGCAACTTTCGCACATCGTCAAAGTGCAATCCCGTCGTCGGTTCATCGAGAACGTAGAGAGCCGTGCCGGAACTTCGACTTCCAAGTTCGGTCGCCAATTTCACTCGTTGCGCTTCGCCGCCGGAAAGCGTTGTGCTGGCCTGACCAAGTTGAATGTAACCAAGCCCCACATCTTTCACGCAGTGCAGCATGTGGCGGATCCGCGGATGAGCATCGAAAAACACAATGGCATCCTCAACGGTCATCGCAAGGACTTCAGCAATGTTTTTCCCTTTCAATCGCACATCCAGCGTTTCCTTGGCATACCGGGTCCCTGCACAGGTTTCGCAATCGACAAAGACATCGGGAAGAAAATGCATTTCAATCCTTCGCACACCTTGGCCCTGACAGGTTTCACAACGGCCGCCCTTGACATTAAAACTAAATCGCCCAGGCTCATATCCGCGCACCGTGCTTTCGGGAACGGCTGCGAACAATTTGCGAATGTCGTCAAAGACGCCGGTATAGGTGGCAGGATTCGAACGCGGCGTTCGACCAATGGGGCTTTGATCAACTTCCACCACGCGTTCGAATGTCTCCAAACCTGTGAGTGATTGATGCGCGCCGGGCATCACCTTGGACCCATGCACCGCGTGCTTGGCCGCTTTAAGCACAATCTCATTCACCAGCGTGCTCTTTCCACTACCGCTCACACCGGTCACGCAGGTGATGCCCCCTATGGGAAACTCCACATGAAGGTCTTTCAGGTTGTTGGCGCGCGCACCGGTCACCGAGATGGCGTGCTGCGCTTGCACGGGCCGGCGTTGTGGCGGAATCGGAATGACTTTTTCGCCGCGTAGATACATGCCGGTCAGACTTGTCGGAAAGGCCGACACTTCCGCTGGCGTTCCCTGTGTCACGATGGATCCACCCTGGCGACCTGGTCCGGGACCCACATCCACCACATGATCCGCCGCAAAAATCGTGTCTTGGTCATGCTCGACCACAATCACAGTGTTTCCAATATCACACAAATGCCGCAGCGTCGAAATAAGCCGGGCATTGTCTCGCGGATGCAATCCGATCGTGGGTTCATCAAGCACATAGCACACGCCCACCAGTCCACTGCCAACTTGCGTTGCAAGGCGAATGCGCTGCGCCTCGCCACCCGACAACGTTCCGCTGGCACGATTCAGGGTGAGGTATTCAAGTCCCACACTTGCCAGAAATCCCAGCCGAGAATGAATCTCTTTCAAGATCGGCTCGGCGATTGCGGTTTGCGATCGATTGAGTTTCAGTGATGCAAACCATGCGGAGGCTCGCTCAACATTCATCGCAGACGCTTCGGCAATGCTGCACACACGATCAGCACCCCGAAGTTTGACCGCAAGACTTTCGGGCCGCAGCCGTGCGCCATGGCATGTGGGACAGGCACCCGATGTCATGTAACCCATCAGCCGTTCCCGTACAAACGCGCTATCGGTTTCCTGAAAGCGACGTCGTAGGCTTGGCAAGACACCTTCAAACCGCACGCCGAGAGTTTCTTGCTCAGACTCAGGAACGCCCTCCATTAAATATCCGCGAATGCGGGGGGTGAGTTGATCGAAGGGCGTGTTGGACGGCACCTCAAAGAATTTGCAAAAACCGCGCAGCAGTTTGCTGTAGTACGCGTTCATGCGTCGGCCATTTCGACGCCATGGCTCGATGGCACCTTCGGCAATGCCCAGTTGCGGTTCAACCACCACGAGCGTGGCGTCAAGAGTTTGTACCTGCCCCAGTCCGCCGCATGCTTTGCAAGCACCTTGCGGCGAGTTGAATGAAAACAGACGGGGTTCCAGTTCGTGCAAGGCACATTCAGGGTGATCGGGGCACGCCAGCTTCTCGCTAAAGCGATGCTCGATCCATTGTGTTCCCTGTTCCACCAATGCAAGGCAGGCTCCCTGTCCAAGTCGTAATGAAGTCTCCACACTCTCCGCCAACCGCTGACGATCTTTGGCGGCTGGAACAGTTCGATCCACCACCGCATCGATCGAGTGCACCTCGTATCGACCAAGCCCCAGCGGGTTTTCGCCGCCTGCTTTGAGAGCCTCTCGCAAGTCAATCACTTTCCCATTCACGCGAGCTCGAACCAATCCCTGCCGCTGAAGGGACTCGGCAACCTCCTTGTGAAATCCCTTTCGAGCGCGGATCACCGGCGCGCACAACATGATCCGAATGCCTGCGAAGGATTCAAGCAACGAGTCTGTGATCTGCGAAGCGCTGGAAGCCTCGATGGTCTTGCCACAGCATGCTCCAGATTCATTGACATGCCAGCATGTCGGCGTTCCGCATCGCGCCCAGAGCAATCGCATGTAGTCGTACACCTCGGTTGTTGTCGCCACCGTGCTGCGGGGTGTATGACCGCCACCACGCTGCTCAATTGCAATCGTTGGTGGCAGTCCCTCGATGCGCTCAACATTGGGCTTGCGCATCTGGTTGAGAAACTGCCTCGCATACGCCGACAAGCTTTCCATGTATTTGCGTTGTCCCTCGGCAAAGATGGTGTCAAATGCCAAGCTGCTCTTTCCACTTCCTGAAACACCAGTGAACACCACCAATTGGTCACGCGGAACCGAAAGGGAAACGCATTTCAGATTGTGTTCACACGCCCCCTCAATTCGGATATGTCGGGTTGGATGTCTTTGAGGTGTGGCCACGGTCCTAACTTATAGGTACGAAAGCCATGCATGTCAGCGATTCCAGAGTCCGGAAAGAAGGCGAACTTGCCGTTTTTTCTTTCTTTTTCTGGCATACCCCCTCATTTGGTGCAGACTTCCACCCATTCTGCCCGAAAGGTGCAGTGACACTCGAGCAGCGGCCTGCTCGGCTTGACTTCGGTCCCATTGGCTTGCCTATCGTCCCCCATTCCATATGCGTACAGATTTAGGAAATATCGCGATTGCCGAACCACCTGTGCAAACAGTTGCGGTGGTGATTGCAAGCGAGACGGTTCGCGAGCCTGTGCTTCTGTCCGACTTGGCCATACTTCGGGAACGCGTGAAGCGAATTCGACTCCCACGGGGTGAGTGCATTCTTTCGCTGCCGGCCTGAGTTTCTATCTAACCCTTCCGTCTACCCCGTGTCCCTGGCATGCCAGCGCGGCTGGGGCGTTTGGCGTCATCATCCAATTCGTCTGCAAGGTCGCTCAGTCCGGAACTGTCCGGTAGCAATTTCACTCTGGCCAGTTTGTTGCGTAGGTCGGCGGCTCGCTCAAACTCAAGGTTTCCGGCGGCGGCCAGCATGTCGCGTTCAAGTTCCGCAATCCATTCGTCGCGGTCATAGGTGCGTTGCTTGCCCGACCCCGCGGAATCGCGAACAACACGGTTGGCAGCAAGTTCCTGTTCAATGCCACGCCGAATCGACTTGTGGATGGTTGCGGGCGTAATGCCGTGTTCTGCGTTGTAGGCCAGTTGCCGCGTGCGGCGCCGTTGCACTTCGTCGATCGCAGACTGCATTTGAGGCGTGACTTTGTCGGCATACATCACCGCCATGGCGTTGGCATTGCGTGCAGCCCGGCCCATCGTTTGAATCAGGCTCGAGGTGCTTCGCAGAAAGCCTTGTTTGTCTGCATCCAGAATGCACACAAGACTGACTTCAGGCAGATCAAGCCCTTCCCGCAGCAGATTCACGCCAACCAGCACATCAAAGGCTCCTTCACGCAGGTCACGAAGGAGTTCAAGGCGTTGCAGGGTTTCGATTTCGCTGTGGAGGTAACGCACACGCAGTCCCTTCTTGTCCAAGTGCGTTGCAAGATCCTCGCACAGTCGTTTGGTCAGAGCGGTCACCAGAGTTCGTTCACCAAGCGCCGCTCGCTCTCGTGCCCGCTCGACAAGATCAGCAACTTGATTTCGTGCGGGCTGCAGAAGGATGGGCGGATCCACGAGCCCAGTTGGCCGAATCACCTGTTCCACAACAATTCCTTCACCCTGTTCAAGCTCCCAGGGTCCCGGGGTTGCGCTGAGAAAAATGCATTGTGGAATCAATGAAACGAATTCCTCAAACATCAGCGGTCGATTGTCCAGCGCAGCCGGAAGTCGAAAACCATGTTCCACAAGCGTTTCCTTGCGTTTGCGATCACCGAAGTACATGCCGCGAACCTGCGGAATGGTGACATGGCTTTCATCGATTACCACCAGCCAGTCGGAGGCTGCGTGCCCGGGAACATGGCTGAAATAGTCCAGCAAGCACCATGCTCGCTCTCCAGGTTTGCGACCATCAAAGTATCGGCTGTAGTTCTCGATGCCACTGCAGAAACCCGTTTCCTGAATCATTTCCAAGTCGTACTTCACTCGACCCAGCAGCCGCTGTGATTCCAGCAACTTTCCCTGACTTCGAAGTTCGATCACGCGTGCATCAAGATCGATTCGGATTTGCTCAGTGGCCTTGGCTCGCTGGTCTTCTGGCATGACATAGTGCACCGCCGGAAACACCAAAAGCTTGGGTTCGTCGGAGAGCCACTCACCGCTGGTCGCGTCGATCACTTCCAGTCGTTCGATCTGTTCACCAAACAAGTTGATGCGCAAGGCCGTCTGTTCATAGGCGGGAAAGACTTCCACGCAGTCTCCCCGAACCCGAAAGTTCCCGCGTTTCGGATCGATTTCATTTCGCTTGTATTGCATGGCCGCCAACTGCCCAAAGAACTCGCGGCGATCGATGGTCTGCCCGACATGCAGATGGATCACTCGATTGCGGTACTCCGTCGGACTGCCAAGGCCATACAGGCAACTCACGCTTGAAACAACAATGACATCCTCCCGTGAGAGCAGGGAACTGGTCGCCGCCAGTCGCAGCCGATCGAGATCGTCGTTGCGACTCGCGTCCTTTTCAATGTAAATGTCGCGTTGAGGGATGTAGGCCTCGGGCTGGTAATAGTCGTAATAACTCACAAAGTAATTCACCGAATTGTTTGGAAAGAGCGATCGAAGTTCTTCGTACAGTTGAGCGGCCAAAGTCTTGTTGTGACTCACCACCAGGGTTGGTTTGCGAACCCTTTGAATCACATTGGCAACGGTGAAGGTCTTTCCAGTTCCGGTCGCGCCCACAAGCGTTTGCCACTTCTTCCCTGAAGCCAGTCCTTCCACCAGTTGCTCAATGGCCTTTGGCTGGTCGCCAGTTGGACTGAAAGGAGACACAAGATTGAATTCTCGACCTGCCATTCGTTTGTGCACTGTAATGAAGTCCGGCCTTAGCCCACGGATTCAAACTCGATTGAAAAATAAACTGTTTCGCCCTGTTCTGTCACAATATCCGCTGTAGAAAACATTATCGGTCTATGTTTTTGATTTGGTAATTTCGGAAATTTGTCCGGCATATTTTGCTCATTGATTTTGTGCTTGCTCAAATCGGGGTTACATTGCGGTGCGTTCGTAATTCCCTTGCGACCGCGCTTGGTTCCCGTTCCCGTTTGTTCCCTTACTGAAAAACCTGACTACCTGAAGGGGCTTGTGTCGTTTCTATGCATTCTTGCGTGGAATCGGTGGAAGGTCTTAAGAGACGTGTGGAGTTCTCATGCTTCGATCCGCCTCCTTGGCTGCCGTGTCTGTTCTTGCTCTGTCCTCACTCTCGCTCGCAGATGTGTGGGTGGTTGGCAATACCGGGACCGGCAACGATTTCTATTCAGTCGCCGACGCTATGGGCAGCGGCTCAATCAGCGATGGGGACACCCTTCGAATTTTGTCGGGTCAATACGGCAGTTTTGACACAGGAAACACAGCTGTAAGGATCGAGCCTGGAAATTCACCTGGCATCATTGATGTCTATGGGAATATGTCGGTTCGGCACAACAGCACTGTGAACTTTGAGTTGAGTGGCCTGAATAGCGGGCTTTCAGTTGGGGATCCCCAGTTCGACCAGTTCATCGTGACAGGCCATGTGTTCTTTGCCGGTGATATCGAGATTTCCCTCTTCGGTGGCTTTATTCCATCACTAGGCAATTCGTTTGCACTGATTCAAGCCGGTCAATCGTTGAGTTTTACGGGAATTGTGACGATTCTGCCGGTCTTGGCAGACGGCCTGAGTTGGGATATCTCCGTGAATCCTGGGGTTTCCTCTGATAGCGGTTTGTCAGGCGGATACAGCCTTGTTGCCAGCGTGGTCCCTGCCCCCAGTGCAGTTGCACTGATCGGCATGGCAGGACTCATCGTTCGCCGTCGTCGAGCCTGACCGGGAAAACAAACGAAGTATGACCAGTCGGCTCCATGTTCCATGGAGCCGTCGGTCATTTTGGGGGTTTGTTCGGGGTGAAAATGTGCGCAAGTTCCATCTTTCCCTTGCAGATTTCAATCCTTGATTGAACAGTTGACAGTCGACTTCGTCGGCGCAGGGAGGAACTATGTCGCAGCAGCAGCAGAAGAAACTCGTTCAGAATCTCTTCGTGGCAGTCACCAGTCTGTGCCTTGGAATGATCTTGGCACGGGCGATGGGTTTCTGACTTAGAGGAGTTGTAGCCAAGCCATTCTCTTGAGCCGGAGCGAGTCGAGGTTTTCCTTTTTTCGCAGGACCGCTCAATGACGATGCACAGCCATCAAGCCGTGTGGTTCTTGTCGTATGTCGCTGCGTCCATCAAAGTGGACAAGGGCGATTGGTCAACAGCGTGGATCTTCACAAGCCATCCGCGACCAAACGGATCACTATTGAGCAATGATGGATCTCGCACCGCCTCGTCATTGATCGCCGTAATGGTTCCAGCGACGGCCGAATAAATCTCGCTGGTTGTCTTCACGCTTTCCACTTCGCCAACGGAATCGCCCGCCTTCAGGACTGTTCCGACTGGTTTCATTTGAACATAAGTCACATCTGTGAGCGCATCGGCAGCAAATTGTGTAATGCCAATGGTGACATCTGTTCCTGCAGGCAGGAACCATTCGTGCGATTCTGAAAAACGGCAAGTCTTTGGGCTAGGCATGGGATTCCTTGTTGGAGGCGGGATGATAGAGACGAATCGGCATCGTGCTATCTTTCAGGTGACCCCATGCAAGCCCCCATGCTGATCGCTCTGTCGGCCGGGTCCCTGCGGGGGCTGCTGGTTCGAGCGAAGGCGCCCTTGGCTTTGCACGATCTTCCAACCTTTGTTCGTGAAGAATTGGATTTGCGAGGGTTGAATTTCCCAACCGACATGCTTGCAGGCAAGAGCCTGAATGAATTGGACAAGATTCGAGACCGAGCAGACCGAGTCGGTTGCCCGTGTTTATTGTTACAAGAGACCGAAGCGGTGGACTTGGCTGGGGCGGACTCCAAGCAACTCGCCGCCATGGACCGATTGCGAAAGGTGGCCCTGGCTGCCAACCGCCTTGGGTGTGCCTTCGTGGGATTGAAATTGAAAGACATTGACTCGGTGGCACACCTTGAGCGAGCAACTAAAGGCATTCGTGCGGCGCTGATTGATATCGATCGGTGGGATGTGAGTTTGCTCTTTCAACCCTCGGGTGGCCTGCTTGAGTCGGGGAGTCCGTTGGTGGACTTGGTGAAGCGAGTCGGCGGATTTCGAATCGGTGCCCTTGCCTCGTTTCAGCATGCACATGACAGTGGCGACCTGCGTGGCATGTTGCGGCGGATCGCACCGTACGCACAAGCCATGATCGCGCAGATTCGGAAATTCAATTCAGAGGGTCAACATGAAGAGTGGTCCCTTACATCGTGTATCGAAACACTGAGAGCGGTTGGATATAGCAACATGCTGAGTCTTGATTTTGTGGGAAAAGGGGATGGAATCAAGGCCATTGTGAAAGCGAGGGACGCGCTCGTTCAGGCGCTCCATGCAACAGAGAGCGAGACCGAGCCAGTTGCGGAAGAAGAGGAAGCCGCATGATTCCAAGCCTCATTATTACGATCGATGGACCTGCAGGAACTGGAAAAAGTTCGGTGGCGCATCGATTGGCTCAGCGGCTTGGTCTGGAATTCTTGGACACCGGCGCCATGTATCGAGCCGTTGCACTCGTGGCCATCGAACAGCAACTTTCACCAGATGGTGGGCGAGGACTCGGAGCGGCCATTGAACGTGAACCGCCTCGGTTTGACTGGACCACCAGTCCACCTCGATTGATGATCGGTGCACGGGATGTCAGTGATCGCATTCGAGACGCAGATGTCACGGCGATTGTGTCCCGCGTTGCCGCATGCCCGGAAGTCAGGCGGCACATGGTTGCGCTGCAGCGTGCCGCGGCCATGGAACACCCCCGACTTGTTACGGAAGGGCGTGATCAAGGCAGCGTGGTCTTTCCAGACGCAGCCTTACGCATTTATCTCGATGCCGATCCCATCGTGCGTGCGCAGCGTCGGGGCGAGCAATTGAAAGCGTGCGGCCGTCCTGCGGGGGAAGCAGAAATTCTGCAGGGCATTCTTTCGCGCGACCGCTCGGATTCGGATCGTAGTGAGGGGCCACTTCGTGTTCCCATTGGTGCGGAGCGGGTGGACACCAGTGAACTTGATCTTGAGGGCGTTGTGGATTGCTTGGAGTCGCTTGCTCGAAACCGCATTGGGCAACGGCTGACGCACTCGGCAGTCGCAACAGATCGACCGTGAGATTCCTGGACCACAATCGCCGATCGCCGGGACGGGGCATTGTGTTGGCCGGATGGTGGGACATCGCGGAAACCTTCTGCGAAATCACCCTTCGCTTGCTGTTTCAGGTGCGAGTGCAAGGCAGTGATCGAGTTCCTCGCCACGGGGCGGTCATGTTCGTCAGTAACCACCAGAGTTATCTTGATCCGATTGTGAATGGCATTGCCACCAAGGATCGGCAGGTGGGATACCTCGCCAGGCATTCTCTGTTTCGAGGTCCATTTGGAAAGCTGATCGCATCGGTTGGTGCCATTCCGCTGAAGGAGCACTCTGACATGGCGGCCATTCGTGCAGCGATTCAGGAATTAAAGGCGGGCCGATGTATCACTGTGTATCCAGAAGGTGGTCGGAGCGAAGATGGCGCAGTGGGGGCATTTCAGCGAGGCGTCGCGTTGATCCTTCGTCGCACGCATGTGCCGGTTGTCCCCATGGCGGTGCGGGGCACCTTTGCGGCATGGCCGTCATCCCGAATGGTTCCTCGATTCTTTCAAAAACTGTCTGTGACGGTGGGCGAACCAATTTCTGCGGCAGTTCTTCTGGGTGACTCAGATGATGGAGTGAGTCGATTGCGAAATGCCGTGGTCACGCTTCATGGCACCATGGGTCGACACATGGACACATCGCATGGGTAAAGTTTCTCCCAACGAATCGCCCTCTCGTGCGGCAGGTGCGGCCATCGCGCATCAGCTCGAGGCTGCCGGATGTGTGGCGTACTTCGCGGGTGGATGTGTACGAGACGAACTTTTGGGCGAGCTTCCATTGGATTACGATGTGGCCACCAGCGCGTTACCCGACCAAATTCGTGAACTCTTTCCCGGCGCTCGCGGAGTGGGTGAACACTTTGGAGTGATGCTGGTTCGACAGGGTGGGCAAACCATCGAGGTATCCACGTTTCGCAAGGAGGGAGCCTATGTCGACGGTCGGCGCCCGGAGCACGTTTCATTTACCACCGATGAAGTGGCGGATGCCAACCGGCGAGACTTTACGATCAATGGGATATTCAAGCATCCGGCAACCGGAAAGATCATCGACCACTTTGGTGGAGAAAAGGATCTCAAGGCCCGTGTGTTGCGTGCGATTGGAGATCCCGACGCGCGGTTGAGTGAAGATCGACTTCGGCTTCTTCGCGCGGTGCGTTTTACAGCTCGATTTCATATGACCATCGATCCTGCGACCGAGCAGGCCATCGCACGACATGCACCCGAACTTCGCGGGGTGAGTCGTGAACGCGTTGGTCATGAAGTGCGACGCATGCTGACCCATGCAACCAGAGCCAAAGCGGTTCACCTGCTTGAGTCGCTGGGACTTGCCTCCGCAACTCTTTTGGAACCTCCATGTGCAAATGTGGGCTCTCGCGTGGCCTCACTGCCAGCCGATGCATCGTTTTCCTGTGCACTTGCAGCGTGGTTGCTTGATCGTGGCATGGCCCTTCCGTGGCAAGAGCGGGTTCGCCAATGGACAAAAGCGTTGGTGCTTTCCAATCACGAACGAGACGAACTGGCGGCAACGTTGCGTGCAAGGGAAACCCTGATGGGTGACTGGAGCAAACTCGGAGTGGCCAAGCGAAAGCGAGTTGCATCGGACCACGGGTTTACCGATGCCATGATGGTGCTTCGCTGCGAGTCCCCACAGATCGCCGACCGAATTGAGATCGACCTTGCACCACTGCGGGCATCCGGTCTGGCACCGACGCCGCTTCTTGATGGCGACATATTGCAGCAAATAGGAATGCGTCCAGGCCCGCACTTTCGCAGCATTCTTGATGGCGTGTATGACGCCCAATTGGAGGGGCGAATTACAACTTTGGAACAGGCCAAGGCTCTGGCACGAGCCAATCCAACAAACCTTTGATCTCTCGGCGATCAGCTGGGAGGGCAGCCGTATACTCCTTCCTCATATGCGTGCACTCGCCCTTCTTGCAGCCATCGTCGCCGCGTTTCCGGCGGTTTCCGCTCCGCCATCGCCCTTGCAGGCGGATCAAAAAGATCCAACCAAGGCCCCCAAGATTTATGTCGTTCCATTTGGCGTTGGAGGTCATGGGCAAATTGGAACGGACATTCACTCGTCGATCTACGAAAAGTTAGTTCAAGATGTCAAGGCTAAAAAGCCTGATCTCTTGGTGCTCAAACTTGAGAGCTTCGATCGCACAAAGAATTGGCAGCGAGACATGGTGGGGCGTGACGAGATGGGCCGATTCGATCGAGAAGATGCCCGCAAGACTCTGCTGCTGTTCAAGCAAGATCTCGCGGAATTTCCGCAAGTGATGTGGGTGAAAGACTCGGTGGGGTTCGCAACGCTCTTTGCCATGGCATGGCCGAACATGTACACCGATGGAGAGGCTCGTCTTTACGGTTTGGCACGCATCAACGAAATGACGCAGCACCCGGATCCCGAAGTGCAACGCAAATTCGAAGCAGCCATCATGAGCATTGCCAACGGATTTCTCAAAGAGGGCGGGCATCCATCTGTGCTTGGAGACGCCATGATGAGGCCGGAGAAACTGCTGAGTGTCTCCTTCAAGGGTCGTGAACTTACGTGGTTGCCTGACACCACCGGGACCATCGTGATCGATGGAAGTCCTGAAAGCGTTGCCAACATCGATGCTCGAACTGCAGAAGACCTTGGTCTTTCCGGCGGCACTGCCGAATCGATTGAAGACCTTATGTTTCAAATGGGCTATCGCGAGTGGGACGATTCGCTGGTGAAGCAAGGGCTTGATGGCCAGAAATTGGTTGGGGACTATGTCACCAATTGGCGCAAAGCCATGGACGCAAGTCTGCAAGCATGGGGCCAGTACGAGCAACTTAAAGGTGATAGCGATCCAAAGGGTCTTCCCAAACAAGCCAAGGCTCTTGAGCAGATTCGAGATGCCATGGCAAAGTATCCGGCGGTCGAATTCAGATGGAAACAACAATCTGGTGGCAAAATGAACCGAGACGCCGTCGACGGCATGATCAAGCAGGTTCGTGATCAGATTAAGAAATCCAAGGCGAAAGGATCCAGTTCATGATTCGTGTGTTCCGTGTCGGATTGATTTCTGTTGGTTGCTGTATGGCGGCGGCGGTTGCGCAAGTTCCTGCGTCCAAGCCGACTGCTCCAGCTGCTTCCAAGTCTGTTGACCAAAATAAGAAACCTGGTGCGGCGGCAGACAAGCCAGCGACGGGTACCGAGGCGGCCACCACACAACGCCAAGTGTTCATACTGCCGTTACCAGGCATGGTGGGTGTTGGCTTGCGAGCAGCAGAAATTGCCAAGGTGGAGGCCGAAGCTGACAAATTTGGCCCAGGTCAGATCATCGTGCTTCGGATCAATTCCGGTGGTGGCTTGCTGACAGAAACGGATGTGATTAGCGAAGTGCTGACCCGTACGCGCGAAAAGCACCGAGTAGTCGCGTGGATTGAAGAGGCAATTTCCGCCGCGGCAGTCACCGGGATGCACTGCCGAGAGATTTACTTTATGAACTTGGGTTCGATGGGTTCGGCGACCGCGTATGCGGGCGACAAGTCCCTTGAAGGCGAGGCCTTGAATGCGTGGCTTGATCGAATTGCAGTGATTGCAGAGGGAGCCGGCCGAAACGGGCAAGTGGCTCGCTGCATGGTGTATTCGCCATTGGTGGTCAGTTACACGCGCGATCCGAGTACGGGCAAAGTTGCATTCTTTCCAGATGCCAGTGGCGAAAAAATGCTCTCTGACGAGAAAGACAATCTCACATTGACGTCAGATCAGGCCCTTGATTGCGGCTACTCGGCGGGCACGGCGGATAATGAGACGCAGCTCTTTGAGAAGATGCAGTTGGTTCCAGGCACGTTTGTTGTGAACGACCAAGGAAAGAAGATTGGCGAAGCGTGGGCAAAGACTTTGGCCAATGCAACCAAGCAGCGAACCAGTATTGAGCAGGATCTTGCGCTCGCAGGCGATGGACCGAAGGGGCTTACGAAAAAGATTCAACTTGCCAAGCAGATGCAGGACATTTGGAAAAAAGCTCTGCCGGTCGCCATGGGGTACAGCGGCGGAGGGCCATTGATGCCGCGTGAGGCGCAGGAATTGTCTGAGGATCTCTTTCGCTCTTTTCAAGAGCAAGGCACCAACAAAAGCAAAGTGGCCTGTGAGGCGCTCGATCGATGGATCAAGGATCTGCAAAAACAAATTGCAGAAGAGAAAAAGAGTCAACGCGGTTGACAAGGCACTTTGATGAACTCTGACAGTGAATTTCTTGCGCCGGAACCTCGTCGATGGCCGTTGGTCATTGGGATTCTTGGCATCATCTTTGGTGTGATCGGTTTCGGAGGTGCGGTCTTTGGTGTTGTTGGGGGATTCACAGATCCAGCCAGCCTTCCAGCACATTTCAAGGGGGCCTTTGGATGGGCACTTCTTGCGGTTGGAACGCTGCTCGCCCCCGTGCCCATTGCATCAGGGATCCAGTTGATTCGACATCGCGTTGGGGGCATCCAACTCTTGCAGGCGTGGGTTCCGCTTGTCCTGATCTCGCAGAGCATTGGAATTTCTCAGTTGGTGATCTATCGAGACGAAGTGGAGGATCAGTTACGCGAAATCTCGCAAAAAGCGATTGATGAGCAAGCCGCGAAGGTGGGTGGAACGGCCGCGAAACTGCCGGCTGGCTACGAAAAATTCATGTGGATGACACAGATGGCTTGCGGAAGCGTATTTGGGTTTGGTCCGCCGCTGATCGTTTCGTTCTTTGTCTTCGGGCGGCGAGGACGCGAGGCTGCAGCGGAGTGGAGCCAGCCAGCGGTCTAGCCAACTTCGCGCCGTTGAAACAGAAAAACTCCAACGGCCAGTGACATTAGGATCACAACGATTCCATAGGGCAGAGCCAGCCCGAGGTAGTCCCATCCAATCGGTTTTTTCTGTGAGACAGCGTCCACGAGCCAAAATAACTGAAAGTCTGGAACGATTGCTTGTAAGGTTCGGAAGAATCCAAACTCGATCGACAGCGCATCAAACCACTGGACTTGTTCCGGCGGCAATTTGCTCATGATTTCGTGAAGTTGTTCAATGCGACGCGCAAAGAGCCAGTCGCTTAACAGGCCAACCAGAAAGAACCCTAAGACCACCACCAAGGTGAGCACTTGGCCAAGGCGCGTACTTGCGGCCACCGCGATTGCAGCAAGCACGGACTCCGCAAGAAACAGCATTCCGATTGCTTTCCAGAGTTCTGGCTTGAAACTGTTGGAGAGTTGCTCGGTTTCCCATTCTGGCTTGAATGCCAGCGATGTGGCATACGCCAGCATGAGTAACACGGAACCGAGGCCAATCACGGTTGCCGAAAAACTCCATCCATAGAAGTAGTTCGCCCATGTTCCTGCCGCCAAGGTGAGCAGGACGGCAGAGAATCCAAAGGTCAGAACGGGTTGATGCCAAGGGGTCCGTACCGTTGGCATGGTTCCGTGCAATTCCACCAACATAAAGACGAAAGCCAGCAGCAGCGTGACCGATGCGATCGCCGCTGAGACTCCGATGTATTTTCCGAGAACAAAGATGGGGCGAGGAACCGGCTTACTGACAACGGTCAATACGGTTTTATTTTCAATCTCTTGATTCACAACGCCCGTTGCTAGAAACGCCGCAAGAATGGCTCCACATGTAAAGATGGTGGACATGCCAATGTCCACATACATCTGCTGGTCGTCCTGCATGGTAAATGCGGAAAACGGATTTGAAACAATAATAAAAAGTGTTCCGATGACGACTCCCACCAGCGCAACCGGCTGGCGGATGCACTCTTGAAAGGTGTTCCATGCAACTGCAAACAATTGTTCTAACCATGCCATGGGGATCGACTCCGTTGCGCCGTGGACGCACTTGTCGCAGAGTAGCTAGGTGATCCGAACCGAGTTGTTGGCTGATCGTTGTCCTTGGATCCCCCAATGGTTGGCGGGTGGGCTACTATCGGCTCTCGGACGGACTTGATGGCATGAGAATAGACCACATCGCATATCAAAGAGCTTCCAGCGTTTCAGTCTTGGGCCTGTTTTTGCAACTGGTCATGGGTCTGTTGCTGCTGATTTATGGAAGGTCGGCTGGTGATGTCGCCTTCGAAGTGGCTTCGCTTTTTGCCTTAGCGACCATGCCGGTTTGGATCGTGTTGGCGGTGGTCTTTCATCAGCATCGGTTGGAGCGATTGGAGTCGATGGAGCGTGAGGATCTGATCACCGCGAGAGGCGATGCCACAATCTTTGAGCGAAGTACCGGTGAGCAAGATGCTGCGGCTCGGCGATTGCGCATGATGCATCAATGGTTGGTGCCATCGGGCAGCTTATTGGTCGCGGCGCTCTTGGCCGGATTTGGATATTTCAATTGGACGCGACTAGCGGCGATGCAGGATCCTGGACCAGAGGGGCCGGTGTTCGCTGTTGGAACTTCACTCGGGTGGCAATTGGCCATGTGCCTTGCGATTTCGCTTGCAGCATTCATCTTTGCACGATTTGTAGCGGGTATGTCGCAGCAGCCGGCATGGCAGAGTTTGCGTGGTGGTGCAGGCATGATGGTGGGTGTGGCACTGATGGCGCTCGCCACGGCCGTCGGCATTGTCTTTCATGTATTCCAGCGCACTGAAGCGATTGAATGGGTGGCTCGTGGGCTGGCGGTTGTTCAGATGGCCGTTGCCGCAGAGATTCTTCTGAATTGGATTCTGAATCTCTATCGGCCTCGCCGCGTTGGCGAAATGCCACGCCCGGCGTTTGACAGTCGAGTGCTTGGATTGCTTGCAGCGCCTGACAATTTGGTGCGCAGCATGAATGAGGCTGTGAATTACCAGTTTGGATTCGATATTACTTCAAGTTGGGGCTACAAGTTGCTCTTGCGAAGTGTGGGTGGGCTGGCGGCGCTGTGCGTGGTGTCTTTGGTCTTGCTCAGTTGTCTGGTGGTGGTGGGGCCGGGGCAGCAAGCCGTCCGCTTGCGTGGTGGCAGCATTTCTGGCCGCGTCCATCAAGGGGAAATTTTATGGAAATTGCCGTGGCCATTTGAGACGGCCGAGGTGGTGGACATTGCGCAGATTCGTGCGTTGCCGCTCTACCCCATGAAAGCCAAGGTGAACAAGGTCAATTTGTGGACCGATTCAGCGGGTGATGAAGAGCGACGACCCTACATTGTTGCTGCACCGCGACTCACCGAAGAAATCCGCAATGACTTTGGTCCCGGGAGCGCGGCTGGCGGTGCAGATCCGATCACAGCGGCGGGCTCAACTTCCGCGGCGGCTTCTGTTGAATCACAATTACAGGGAATTTCAGATCGCTTTGCATTGGTCGAAGCGGATTTGGTTCTGAACTGGCGCGTCCGAGAGGATGGATTACTGGCGTGGCTCAACTTTGCTTCCGATGCCCGCATTCGTCGCGTGGGTCTGCAAACGCGTGAAGCGGTTCTTCGCGAGTTTGCACGGCGTGAAGTCTGTCAGTTGCTCTCCACACAGCCGCTTGACCAAGTGCTCAGTCCCACTGGAACGCTCTTGGCCACACTGATTCGCGAGCGATTACAAAAGACCTTTGATGCGCAGGACATGGGAGTGGAGGTGGTCAGCATTCAGATTCCATTGCTTCGACCACCAGGCGAAGCGGCGCCGATGTACGAGGAGTTTTCGATTGATGTGCAGAACGCTCGCAAGGATCGCGAAGAGGCGCAGCGACGCGTTGGTGACAGCATGGCCAAGTTGCTCGGCGATTCCCGCATGGCCGAACCGGTCGTGTCTGCGATTGATGCCTGGCGCACGCTAAGGCGAGAGAAGGGCGAGTTGGATCCGTTGACGGTTCAGCAGCGTCAGCGAGTCGAGCAATTGCTTCTGGAAAGCAGGGGGCTGATCGCAACACAGATTCGTCAGGCTCGTGCCCGCCGTTGGGAGCAGCACTTGGTGGCCCGTGGAACAGCGAGCGAAGTCTTGGGTCAGGCCGGAGCGTTTCATGCGGCACCGGAACTGTTTATGGAGCGACGCATCATGGAGGTGATGTCGCAAGGGCTCTCAGGCGTTCGGCAGAAATATGTTCTTGGCGTCGATCCAGCCAAGGTGCGATTTGACATTCAAATGCAACAGGCGGATAGCGGATTGAATCTTGGCGATTACCTTGAAAAGAAGAATCCTTGATGTTCGGAGACATGTGCAATGAATAAAACACTTCCCATTGTGACTGGCGGCATCATTCTCTTGGTGCTCACGCTTTTTAATACGACCTACACCGTGAACTATCACGAAATCGCTGTGGCCACGCGATTTGGAAAGCCCATTGGCGTGGTGCGTGACCCCGGGCTTCACTTGAAAGCGCCATTCTTCATTGACGGCGTGTCCAAGCTTGACACTCGCTTGCAACTCAGCGAGAGCAATTTGGAAACGGTGCTGACCAAGGATGGTCAGCAGGTGGTGGTACGGGCATTTCTGTTGTGGCGAGTCGATGGAACAACGGACGCAGCCATGGGTTTCTTTACCGCTTACGGAACGATTGATGCCGCAAGTAAAGAACTCGAGACTCGCCTCAATGCAAGCATTCGAGGTGCGGTTGGGCAGTTTGCGTTTACGGACTTGATCGGTGGCAGCAGCCGTCTACCAGCGGCGGAGCAAGCCATTCTTGCCGATCTGAATCGAAATCAGATGGAGGGAGTGCAGGCCACGACAGTCGGCTTGAGTCAGGTGGTCTTGCCTCCCAAGACCACGATTGCCGTCGTGAATCGAATGGGTGCCGTGCAGGAGACACTGGCTAACTTGGAGGAGAGCCGAGGGCGAGCAGAGGCCGACGCGATCAAGAGCATGGCTGCAACGCAAGCGGACACCATTCGCAATTTTGCTGAGCAATGGGCAGCCGAAATTGAAGCGGTTGGCAACACCGAGGCCACTCGCTATTACGAACAGATGAAGCAGGAGGCCGATCTAGCCATCTTCCTTGCGTGGCTGGACACACTGAAAGCCAGCCTTTCCGGAAGTACGACATTTGTCACGGACATGTCCAGGGCACCGTTCCATTTGATCGATCTTGATTCACCGACCGATGCCAATGGCATTCCGCAGCCCAAGGAACCGATGAGTGGTCAGGCTGGAAAGAATCCATGATCGGAGATTCCAAAGATCAAGTGGAGTCTCAGCCAGCCGACGACGCACCGCGGCGTGAAGCCAGTGCAACATTTTCCGTCTCTGAGCCAGTTGCCGCAGAGGCCGCCATTCGGCAGGCCATGGATCCTGCCAATCAAAGTCTTGGCGAGGCGTTGCGACTGAGTTATCGCTTGCTGCAACTTGCCATATTTGGATTGCTGGTGACCTTTCTCTTTTCCGGTTTTCAAACGGTTCGAGAGGGCTTTAGCGGAGTGAAAACCATTTTCGGACGGGTTGCGGGGGAACCAGGTATGGAAGCGATCGGTCCGGGGCTGAATCCATTCTGGCCCTATCCGGTTGGCGAAATCACGGTCTTTGAAACGCGTCGCACGGTGGAATTACGAAATGAGTTTTGGCCTAAGGCCGACGTCAAGTCTCACACCATCGAACAGCAAATCGAGATGGCCGATTCGACGCGGCCGATTCGTCCGGGGACCGATGGCAGTGTTCTGACTTCTGAAGGTGACTTAGGCCACCTTCAGTTGACCGCGGAGTATGTCGTGGAAGATCCCGTTCGGTTTCTTGCCGCGGTGAATCTTGAGGAGGCTGACCGATTGGTTCGCTTTGCTTTGCAGCGAGGCGTGGTGACCGCTGTGGCCAAGATGGATCTCTCCGAATTGACTGGGCAGCGAGAGCAACCAGCCCATGAGGTTCAGGCGGGGGCGCAGTCAGTCTTAGACAGCATGTCCAGCGGAATTGTTTTGCAGCGGGTGAACATGCCCGAACGCAGCGCTCCCTTTGCGGTGAGGAATCTGATTGGGCAGGTGCAGAAGGCACGAGAAGATGCCAAGACCGCTGCGGATCGAGCCAGTCAAGATGCGACAGGCATGTTGCTCGGCGCAGCAGGTCCGCACTATGCCGATGTGCTGAAACTGATCGACGGTTACGAGGCGTCGCTTGCAGGGGCGGATCGAGCCGAATCGGATCGTCTGCTTCGTGCAGTAGGAGAACGCCTAGCGGCGAAGGACATTGGAGGCACCGCCAGCAACATTATTCAGCACGCGTCGGCCTATCAGAGTGCCATTGCAAGTTCGCTTGGGTCAGAAGTTCGCCGTATCGAGGGTCTTCGCGAGACTTTCCGCCAAAACCCTAAACAACTTGCTCGCCAAATGTGGCTGGATGCATTGCGAAGTGTGTTGTCACAACCGGAAGTCGAAGTCTTCAACCTTCCGCCGGAAACCGGAATGAGCCAGTTGTCGGTGGCCAGCAGTCCAGAGGTGATGCAGATTCGGCGGCAAGCGGATGTTGATCGTCGCAAACAAGCCCGCAGTATGGAAGATGCCATGCGACCGACATGGAACCTTGGAGTCCGTCAGATCATGATCAATCAAGCGGGCCGCCGTCTGAATGCAGAGGGCGAAAAGGGATTCGGGCGGGAGAACAAGTGATGGATCTGAGTCGTGGCGCCAAAGTGGTTGAGGCCGTTGGGCTCACCAAGGTCTTTACCGACTTTTGGATGCGGTCGAAAGCGGTGGCGGTAGACGACATTGACTTTGACATTCGCCCAAATGAAATTTTTGGATTGCTGGGCCCCAATGGAAGCGGTAAGAGCACGACCATCAAAATGATCCTTGGGTTGCTGCGTCCCACCAAGGGCCGGCTCGAAGTGCTTGGTCAATTTCCTGACAATGTGCGTGTGAAGTCACGGATCGGCTATCTGCCGGAGGAAAGTTATCTCTATCGATTTCTGAATCCGATGGAAACGCTTGATTATTACGGAAAACTCTTTGGCCTAGATCGGTCAACGAGGCGGCGGCGCGTTGGAGAATTGCTTGAAATGGTTGGTTTGCACCAAGTGGCTCACCGCTCCGTCGGCGAGTTTTCAAAGGGAATGGCCCGTCGACTTGGGTTGGCTCAGGCGCTCATCAATGATCCGGAATTTCTCATTCTTGATGAACCCACCAGTGGTCTAGACCCCATCGGTACTCGGCAAGTGAAGGATTTACTTCTGGAACTTGGCAGGCGTGGCAAAACGATTCTGCTGAGCAGTCACTTGCTCGCGGATGTGGAGGATGTCTGTGATCGCATGGTTGTTTTGTACGGTGGGCGCATTCGAGCTGCCGGGACAAGCGAGTCGCTTTTGCAGGACACCAATCACACCCTGATCGAAACGCGGCGACTTCAGCCAAAGACGGTGGAGCGCGTTCAGCAGGTCTTGATGGAATGCGAAGGGGCAACGATCGAAAGTGTTCAGGCTCCTCGCCAGAAGTTGGAAGACTTGTTTATGCGGATTGTGGAACAGGCACGATCTGAACAGGTGGCCACCAGCGGCGCGCTCCATGGCGGTCGAGTGGCCGAATTCTTGGCTCACCCTGCACAGGGAGAGTCGTTGTTGCAAGAATTGTCGCGAACCCAAACAGTTGCACCGATTGCGCCAGTGGCGCCGATTCGTCCAAAGCATGATCGGGCCGAACTTGATGCACTGGTTTCGCCAGCCGCAACCGTTCCGCCCGCTGTTGCGCCTGCGGTTTCGCCGATTCCAAAGCCGGTCAAGCAGGTTGACCGAAGCGTGATTGACGGATTGCTCGGGGATGATTCCAAGAACGGCGGGGGTTCAGGATCGTGAGTGAGTCATCTCCGCGTCGCTGGCGGAATGTGCAGGACGCGCTGCAACGAACCTCAGTGAGGTGGTGGTGCAGCGTGGCGGTGAGTCTGCTGGTGGTGGTGCTCATGGCTCCGTTTTTGGTGCAAGCCATTTCACTTGATGTGCGTCGGCAGGCCATCGTTTCCGCTCTACAAAAAGCCAACCTTGTTGAGCGGGATCCTGTAAGTGTCGCATTGCTTGAACGGGGTGAAGTGATCATTCTTCAAGAGACATTTTCGAGCGAGCGCCTCAAAAGAATTGGGGAGGAACTCTTTGATCGAAAGGGTGCCGTGATGGATCCGCTGATGGTGAGCGAGGTGCTTTTGTTGCCTCGGTACCCGGAGTGGTCGCCACCGTTTCTGGTGGAGAGTGTTCAGACTCCGTGCATGGTGACCGGAGTCCTGATTGCATCAAGTGTTGGCGCGGTGTGGCTTGGACTTCTTCCCGGCTATCTGTTCATGGTGACAACGGGCCTAATAATGGGCATTGCGGGTGTGATGCTTGATCGGCCGGCAATGACCTTTGTCGCCACTGGCTTGTCGGGACTTGTCGTCAGTTTCACGCTGCTCATGAAACTGCTTCTTGTTGGACTTTCCGGCAAGCCTCGTTGGATGGCGGTCGCACAAACGGTGGTGCGTGAATCCGTTCGGCTGCGCATTAGCGTCGCCTTTATTGTGGTGCTGTTGGTCGCCTTGCCGCTCATTCCCGTGTTCATCGACCACAAGAGTCCGCTTCGTTACCAGATACAAAGTTTCATGGCACGCAGTTTGGATCTGACCTATGTGTGTGCGGCCTGCATGACGCTCACGCTTGGATGTGCCACGGTTGCCTTTGAGATTCGTGACCGCCAAATCTGGCAACTGCTCACCAAACCATTGCCGCGGCTGCAGTATTTGCTTGGGAAGTGGGTTGGCATTGTGACCATGAACGCCGTGCTGCTGGTGGTGAGCGGCGTTGGAATCTTTTTGTTTGTGCAGTGGATGCGAACGCGGCCGGCCTTGGATGAACTGGATCGGCTTGCGGTTCGAGATGAAGTGATGGTGGCCAGAGAGTCAGCGTTTCCGCCCTATCACGGAATGACCCGCGATCAATTACTCGGTGCGGTGGATGCCGCGATTGCCAGTGATGCAATCCTCAAGGCGGACATTCAAGAGGGGCGAAAGCGGATCGAGGATGTCCGTCGGGATGTCAGTGCTGAGCGGCAGAAGGATTTTCTGGCTTCGCAGCGCATGGTTGGGCCGGGCGAAAGCAAGACCCTGGTGTTCAGCGGATTGCAAGGTGCTAAACGGCCTGGTCACTCGCTCACTCTGCGATTTCTGCTGCATGCAGGCGGCAGTGACACGCACAGTGTGTATCCGGTGGTGTTTCGATTCAGGGATGGAAGTTGGATCGATCGCAAGTTTGTTCCAGCGACCAGCAGTGTGATTGCGATTCCCTCGGACTTGATTGATGAGGAGGGAAAACTTTCTATCGAACTGATGAATCTTGAGTTTGACGCCACGGCGAAAGCTTTTCAGCCAGGCGAATTCACATTCAATTGGGATGCTGACGCAGTCGAACTGTTTTACAGAGTGGGTGGTTTCGAGGCCAACTATTTGCGAGGCATGGCGGTCAATTTGGTCAAACTCTCGTTTCTTGCCATGCTTGCCGTGTGCAGCGCCACCATTCTTTCATTCCCGGTCGCTTGTTTGTTGAGTTTTGCCGTGTTTCTTGCAGGGAGCATGACCCAATTTCTGGCAGAGAGCATTCGTTACCAGAGCCTTGATTTGGGGTCGAGCATGGTGGCCCAAGTTGTTGCAACGATCATCTATGCCTTGGCCAATTCCGTGGAATTTCTGCTGCGGCCATTTGGTGAGACCAGCGCCAATGAATCGCTGGTGCGAGGAATCAATGTCGGATGGGACGAGGTGATGCGGGCACTGGCTGTTGTTGGAGTCGTGTGGACAGGCGCCACGCTTCTGATCGGTTGGCTTGCCTTTCGCCGCAAGGAATTGGCGATCTATTCGGGGCAGGGATAACGATGGGTGACCGAGTGATTCAACTCTGCTGTGTTGTCATCGTTCTGGCCGGCGCGCTTGGAAGCGGCGTGTTGGTTCCTCGCATGCTTTCAGTCGCCAAGACTCAAGGGCTTCGGTTTACCGCAGATCCCATCGAGGGTGCACCGCCCATTGTGGTGTTGGGAACGGCCATCGGAGCTTTGCGAGGCATCATTGCGGATTACCTTTGGATCAAGTTGCAATCACAAAAAGAAAAGGGGCTGTACTACGAGGCCATGGCTGACGCGGACTTGATTACCAAACTGCAGCCGCGATTTGCTGAAGTGTGGGGATTTCATGGTCACAACATGGCGTACAACATCAGCGTTCTGACCAACACGCCGCAAGAACGGTGGGCGTGGGTGAATGCTGGGATCGATCTGGTTCGAAATCGAGGGCTTCGGTACAACCCCAATGATCTTGGTCTGAATAAGGAACTTGCGTTTTGGTTCGCTCACAAGATTGATGGCGTGTCCGACGATGCGCACCTTCATTACAAGAGAGAATTTGCAAAGGAGTGGCACTTTCTGCTCGGTCCACCTCCGATGGATCAATTGGAGCGTGAACAATGGTTGCGACGCATTGCTGATGCACCAGATTCCATTGAGCAACTTGAGGCCGAGCACCCGGACGTGAAGGAATTGGAGAACCGCCTCACCGCGGAATTGTCCCCATTTGAGCGACGGTTTGCGTTCAAATTGGATCGGGAATTTCTGATGAATGTTGGGCGGTGGCAGGCGAGTAAGGCGTCGGCCTACGCCAAGATGCTTGGATTGGAAGAACGCTTTTCGAAAAACGATCCGGTGTATGCGGCCTTTGATCGAGTGTTTGGAGATCCGGCGATGGTGAAGGCCAAAGATGCGCTGATTCAGTTTCTTCGCAAGAAAGTGCTGCGTGAGGATTACAACATGAGTCCGTCGCTGATGGCGGACTACACGCGGGACTGGGGTCCATTTGATTGGCGACATCCGCAGAGCCATGCATTTTATTTCAGCAAACAGGGTGCCGAGGAAGGATCGGCCCGTTACACCAGCCAGGACGATGTGTACAAAGTGATGAACAACGACCGCGCTTCGATTCAGGCGATGCAGGCTTTGAATCACTCAGGCATGATGACGGTCGATGTATTTTCCAATGACAATCCCACACGCATGCATGACCTTCGCTGGATTAAGGCGATCGAAAAATATTTCGGCGAGTTGTATCGAAAGCACTACAAAACCCAGGGGGCTGGTGGAGATGCCTTTGTGGACTTTCACGAGAACTTTATGGCGCAGGCGATCCGTCAGTTGTTTCGAGCCGGTGATCTCGAGGCAGCCAAAGAAATCATGGACCATCTTGATGGCATGTATGGTCGTGGTGGCGTGATTCCCAGCACCAAGTACGCCATGCCGATTGAGGACTTTGTGCGTGAGACCACCTATGGTGAGTACGAAATGGTCCCCGATGTGGCTCGCACCGATGTCTATGCGGCATTGCAGCGAGGGTTTCGAGATGGTCTGATGATGGGCAAGAAAAAGACGCTGGATGATGCACTGACCTTTGCTCGCGAACTCACCGAATATTTTCAAAGCACGCGGTACACCGATTTTGTGAATCGATTTGGCGAACGGCGCATGGCCGACTTGGTGGGCGATCTCCGAAGCAGTGTGGAGAATGTGTTTGTGGCGTTGATTCGGGATCAGACGCAGCCGCTCTTGGATCGACTGGTTCTCTACAACCGTGCGGGTGATGAACAAAAGCGCATGGCCTACGACGCAGTCAAAGATCAAGTTGCCGCGGAACTTGCGGCGGGGCCGTTGTCAGGCGTGTATCAACTGGAACAAGTGTTTCCCGAGCCACCTGGTATGGAGGAGTATCGTCAGGCACAGGCTGAGCTCGCCAAGCAAAAAGAGGCGGCGGTGGCCGAGCAGAATCGAGCAGGAGTGTTGCACCGCTAATGAAATTTATTCCCCCAGCCATTCTGGCCATTGGGCGTAACTATGCAGACCATGCCGCAGAGATGGGCGGCGTGGTGGATCCGAATCCAATTGTGTTTCTCAAGAATCCCGCGTGCGTGATTGGAGATGGGGACACGATTGAGATTCCACCGATTTGCAGAGAGCATGGCCCGCAAGTGGACTACGAGGGAGAGTTAGCCATTGAGATCGGCCGGGATTGTCGTGATGTGCCGGAGTCAGACGCGCTGAGTGTGGTGCGCGCCTATCGAGCCGCCAATGATGTGAGCGCGCGATGGTGGCAGAAGCAGGGTTCCGGCGGGCAATTTTGTCGAGGCAAGAGCTTCGACACCTTTTGTCCATTGAGCGAGCCGATGTCAGCTCACAGCGTCGGTGATCCGAGCTGTTTGCGATTGCAAACAAAATTGAATGGTCAGGTGGTGCAGGATGCTTCGACAAGCCAAATGTTTCATAGCGTTCCTCGCATTATTGCTGCGCTCAGTCGCGGCACAACGTTGCTGAAAGGCACCATCATTCTCACGGGCTCTCCATCGGGTGTTGGTGCGGCTCGCGTGCCGCCGCTGTTTCTGAAAGACGGTGACGAAGTTGTTGTGGAAATTGCGGGTGTTGGGCGAACTCGCAATCCAGTACGTGAATTGCCGTGACGCAGGGGCGCATCGGATTCGTCGCGCGAGGCTGCCTTGCGGCCATCCGCCTCTATCAAATTCTTCTGTCGCCTTGGCTGGGCGGCCGTTGCCGATTTGTGCCAAGTTGTTCGGTGTATGCAACTGAAGCCTTCACGCGTCACGGCACCATGCGTGGTGCGTGGCTTACGCTCCGCCGAGTGAGCCGATGTCATCCGTGGGGTGATTGCGGCGCCGATCCTGTGCCTTAAGCGCCAAATCGCCCGCAATGGCTGCATGTTTGAGGAGCGCGGCACGATACACCTCAAGCGTGTTGGGTTGATGGGGCCGAACCTGCACGATGTAGTCCACGCCTGCGGTCATCATCTTTTGCTCAAGACGAAAGGCTTCACGAAGGAGCCGCTTGATTCGATTTCGGCAAGCAGCACTTCCAACGCGACGCGAAATGCTGATGCCGAGTCGCGCATGGAGAAGCTGATTGGGCGCAACAAGAAGCATCGCGAATGTCAGGTCGCGTCGCACCCGAAGGTCATACGCGCGGCGAAAATCGCGGTCCAATCGAACCCGCATTGCAGATGAAAACCCAAGTCGTTCGCTCATGTGGATCGCTCGAGTTCAAGTTGATAGCGGCGCAACAATTCTTGTCGACTAATCAGCCCATGCACCTTTGGCACGCGAAGGTCATGCACCACAGGCAGCGTTTCAACGCTATGGCGACTAAACCGATCAATCGCGATATCAAGCGTGTCGCCGCTCAGCACAAAGGGTAAATCGTCGCGCGTGAGTTCCTCAACGGTCAGCAATGGAATGGCTTCGGGATTCACGAGGGCTTCGCGCAAGTCGCGAGAGGTCACCATGCCACGATAGTGTTGGTTGGAATCAAGAACAATAAAGTCGTCAACGGCATGCTGCTGCATCAACTGAACCAAACGCGATGCGGGTTCATGCAGGAGTGCCGTCGTAGGCGTAATCAATGCAAGGTCGCCGACGCGCACCCTACGAAGCACGGTGTGATCGCTCATACTTCCAAGCCGAATGCCCAGGGCCGAGAGTTCTGCGGTGTAAATGCTGTCACGATGAAGCAACCGACTAACCGTTGTGGCCAGCACCGCCGTGAGCATGAGCGGAAGGATCACGCTGTAATTTCCGGTGAGTTCATAGACCAACAGGACACCAGTGAGTGGCGCATGGCTGGTCGCGGCAATCATGGCGGTCATGCCCACGAGGGCGCAGTGAGATGGATCAGGAGCTGACGAGAATCCGATGGCATGTAAAAAGAGTCCAAAGGATCCGCCGGTCATGGCTCCAAGCAAGAGACTGGGCGCAAACAGTCCGCCCGCGCCACCCGAACCAAGTGTGAGACATGTTGCAATCGCTTTGAGGACACCGGATGCAAGAACGATGGTTGCCAGAACCGCCATGACCATCGGTGTTGCGTTCAATGCCGCGGAATAAAAACTGCTGTCCATCAGCTCGCGTGTCACCGCGTAGCCAGCGCCATAAAAAGGTGGTTGTGCGTGGCTGTCAGGCAGAACAATCACAAAGAGCGTTCCGAGGGCACACAGGATGGTCGCACCGATTGCGGGTCGCAAATTTCGATGCACGGGAATGCGATGAAAGAGTCGCTCTGCAAACGGAAGGAGCCGAGTAAATCCAACGGCCGGTAAGGCGCAGAACACTCCCAACGCAACAAAGAGCGGTGTTTGTGAGAGTGAAAAGAAATCATTGGTGGCTTGAAAGTGTTCGGGACCGACTCCAAAGAGTGGCTGCTGCGAGCCAAGAATCGTCTGGGCCGTTGCGGCACTGACCACACCAGCGACGACAATCGGTGTAAAGGTGCGCAGAGAAAAATCGCGAAGGATCACTTCAAGCGTAAAAAAGATTCCGGCGAGTGGCGCGTTAAAGACAGCGGCAAGTCCAGCGGCGGTTCCGCAACCAAGCAGTGTGGCCGTGCTTGCAATGTCTCCCCGCAACCATCGGGCCGCATTGCTGCCAATGGTGGCGCCGATCGTGACGATCGGGCCTTCGGGTCCGCCACTTCCACCTGAGCCGATCGTGCATGTGCTGGCAAGCCAATGGCGAATGCCGATGCGTAGCGGCATGCTGGATTGCTGCCGATTGACCGCATATAAAACGCGGGAGACTCCGTGACCCCGAAAGCTGGACGGAACAATCCAAAACACAAGGCCCGCAAGCAGTGCCCCTGCAATCGGTGCGGTCAGCGTAAGAATGGTGGCGAGTTGTGGAGCCAAGGAGCCAAAGCGATCAGGGGCTTGTTCAAGCCACCGGATCGGCTGAATGAAGGCGATCGCGGCAACGCCCATGACCGCACCAAGGGCGGCCGCAACGAGCAAAAGCCACCATTCGCGGTCAAGGCCAAGGCGAATCCTTAGGCGGGCAGGGAGGGTGATGCGAATCGCCATTGGGTCAGGGTAGCGAGGGCTTTGCACCCAGATCCACCATTGGAGAGTTGCGAGGGGTTTCCGAAGGGCGACTACGGTGGCTACACTATGCGGCTCGACAGAACGCCCGCATACCACTGGAGGAACCGAACCGTGATCGAAGCCTTGCTGAGCGATGAAATCGTGGACAAATTTGGTGGCCGCTTCAAACTGACCGCCCTGATTCAGAAGCGGCTACAGGAGTTGATTGGCGGTGCTCGGCCGCTGGTGGAGCGGCACGGCCGGAGTGAACTGGAAATCGTTGTGGCCGAAATCATGGAAGACAAAATCACCATTGATTGGGACAAGTGCGGGCTTGAGAAGCCAGCGCAGCCTAAGAAAAAGGGCTAAGAACTCGCTTGCAGTGAACTGCACCGCCACACATACTCACCAGAACTTGGAGAGGTGTCAGAGCGGTTGAACGAGCCAGTCTCGAAAACTGGTAGTGGGCTAGTCCTACTCGTGGGTTCGAATCCCACCCTCTCCGCTTGCGTCCGTCCAGAACGCGATCCACCGGGTCGCGTTCTTTCTTTCATAAAGCGGCGCATGGCATGTGGAGCATGACGCCCTGCACGGTGAGGCCACTTTATTTCTGCTGGACGGATGGGTACCACGCCAGCGTGCGTTGAAGTTCGGTGGCGACCAGTCGTTGTAATTCCGGTGGAGAAACCACGTGTGCATGCGAACCCATTTGCAGGATCCACCACAGGATTTCTTCGAAGCCATTCACGGTCGCGGTGAACCGCATGCCGCCATCCGGTAATGGTTCGGTTCGCTGCGTTGGATGCCACATCGTCTCTTCGATGTTCTTACGGAACAGCGAGTCAAAAACTATTTCAATGGTGATCTGGCGACCCTTCGCCCCGTCGTTGTTGAAGAGTTCCCACGCACCTTGCAAATGGGAATCAAGGTCAAACGATTCAGGTGGATCGAAGGGATCATTCGTCAACTCGATTCGTTCAAAGCGAGCCAGCTTGAATTGCCGCAATTCACCGCGACTCTTGCCATCCAGGACCAAGGCCAATAGATACCACGCTCGTTTGGCATGAAAGAGACAGATCGGGCCGAGTCTTCGCCGTGGGAGGGCTCGGTGCGCCTTTCCAATTGTCGATCGGATTGGGTGAGTTTCCCCAGTGGTCATGTAGGACACATCCACGGCCACTCGTTGCAAATGAGCCTGCACCAAGGTCGCAAACGCAACAGTTTGTTGCTCGGTGACACGCGTGGGTTGATGGCGAATCTGAATAAAGCGGCGCAGCACGCGCACATGTTGCTCATCTTCTCGAGTCAACAGCCTCTCGGTCTGTCGTGCCGCTCGCGAGGTGTCTCGGTGAGCGATCGAGAGCATGCCGCCTGTCAGTTTTTCTAGCACGACCACACCAGCAATCGCCTCTCGTAATTCAGGTCGTTCCGGAGTGATTCCGTCCGCAGCCGATCGCCCGTTGATCAGCCCTCGCTGCTCGGCAACATTGCGCTTCCACCATGCGGGGTCTTGGCGTTTGATGGCCGTCAAATCACGCCGCGCTGTCTTGGCACTAAATCCGAATCGATCGCGGATCCAATTGGCCACGTCGCCTTGCCCCTGTTCGATCGCAAATCGGATTTCAAGATGGCGGTCAGCCATCGACCTTTGCGTTCCCCGAACCCCTTTGCGGCGCTTCGCGACCTTCATATTGAAAGATTAGCCAGTGTGCTACGCACTGCGATTGGGCGGGCAGTCCCGTGTTCAAGCGGTGTGGGCCTGAAGCGACTTGATCCAGCCCGACTTGCCATCTGGAAGGCGAATCTGCAGCCATCCGGGTCGCTCTTCCACCACTTGAAATTCAACCCCCTGCGAAAGCGGTTCAGCAAACGCCGGTTCAAAGCCATCTCCGTTGCCCTTACGAACGACAACTCCATCGGCCACAGTGACACCGACCGGCTGCCAAACGGGCGAAATCACATCCACCACCACTGTTGTCATCAGCACGGCGCCCGCCATGACGCATATCCACGCAGCGTGCGGAGCAAACGATCGAAGTCGAGCGAAGGGCCAAAATGGAATTGGACCTCGCACAAAAAGACGACCACACACAACGACCCAGCCTGCAATCCACAACACCGCGGCGAGTGCCAGTCGCGTGTTCTGACTGAGCAGGTGCCACCAGCCAGCCACATCTTCAAGCAGCAACCCGCTGCCTCGATCGAATCGGTCTCGGACGAGAGATCGGGCATGCGCCAGATTGGCTTGCAACCTTGAATCACCAGGGATCAATCGCTGCGCTTGCAAGTACGAACCGATAGCCGCACCGGTGAGTCCTTGTTGCAACTGGGAATTTCCTAGGTTGTACAGAAGCGATCCGTTGACCACGCCGTGGTCGAGGAGTTCCTGAAAACCCTTGGCGGAACTCTCAAATTGCAAAGCCGCAGAGTTTGGATCATGGCGTTGCAACTCCATGCCTCGGTCATAGGCGGCCTGTGAAGTGGCCAGCAGGGCAGCGTTGTCACTCGCGTGCGACGGGGTCACAGCAAGCATGAGCGAAAGAATGCAACCAATGGCGAATGAAATCTTCATGCGGCGTCTTCCTCTAATACATCGGCGACACGGCGTTTCCATTGAAGGCGATCCAGTTGCACCAGTAAGGCCTGCGCCTCAAGTTGAAGGGACGAATTCGCCTGATTGTGGAGAGGGGCAAAGACGGCTCGTTCACCCTGTGCAAGAAAGTGCAGAAGCGCATCGCACAATGTGGCATCGGCTCCAGCCTGCTGTGCCAGATGTACGGCTTGCGATCGAGTGATGGTTCCGATGGCATGCGAAGTTCGATCGGCAACGAATGTGTAGAGAGCAGCGTTGATTCCAGCCACATCTGGTGCTGCGGCGATGGCTGCGGCGGCCTTGCGTGTGGAAAGGCGTACGCGTTCTCTGCCCATATCGGAGCCGCGACGATCGCGGTGAGAACGCAGAAGGAGTGCAGCGAGAGCGCAGAGTGGCGGAAGTGCAAAGAGTGCGACGGTGCCCGCTCCAAAAACAAGCCGCTGGTCCTCCAGCAATTCTTCCGTTGGTGCGGCATTGGCCACCAATCCGCCTTCGACTTCTGTCAGCGTTGTGGCGGAGTTGTTCCCAGCAACTGCGGACGAAACACTTCGCTCGATTTGATGTCCAGCAAGAAGTTCAGAGGGGCTCACGCGAATTGGAATCGGCTGAGATCGCGCGGTGGCATACGCCCCCTTGGTTGGATCAAAGTACGAAAATTCAATTGGCGGAATCTGTTTCAGGTCCGCAGAGGTCGGGCGAATGGTTTGCGTAAAGGATTTTACGCTGCCATCCACTGTTCCAGCGAGTGGGTCGGTCGGCACGCGAAAGGCACCGCCGAGCGACGCCTGATCAATGGGTGGTGGTTGCAGAGTTGTGAGTTCATTGCCGCCCTTACTGAGATCCACGATGGCCACGCTGAGAGTGATCGGGTCGCCGACGGCAACTTCAGAGGGTCGAGCGCTGGTACGGACTTCAAACTCACCCACGGCGCCGCGAAATGAAGCCGGTTTCCCGGCATCCGGAAGGGCTCTCGCCTTCACGCGAACGGATGGAATTGAAGCGGTGACCGTGCGAACACCGCTGAGGGAAAGTTCTGGTGAGCCGAAGAAATCTCGCCCAACGGTGATGCCAGTTGGGTAATTCCATGCGACACGCAAATCCCCAAGATCCATCGGGCCAGGAGCAGTTGGAATGAACGGTTTGCCAAGTTCAAAGACGAGCCATTTCTGCCCGTCGATGATTTCTTCATGCCCCACAGGGCGGCGATTGGTTTGCATGAGTTCTCGCCTTCGTGCCTCCAGCACGCCCCATGTGCAGGCGGCCTCATCGATCAGCCGCCACATTTGGCCTTCATCCAATGTGACACCGTGCTGCGCACTTGTGAATGGCCGGACCAGAATGCGAAGCGTGAGTTCAACGCTTTGCCCAACCCATGGAGAAGGCGGAACGGTCTGAATTTCAAGGCGAAGCGATTCGGAGGCGGTCGACTTTGCAATCGTCACGATTTCAGCGGTGCTTCGCCAAGTCTTGCCACCACCTTTCAGTTCAACGATTGGAATCTGGAGTGGTCCATCCCGCTTTGGGATGAATTCGACGCGGTAGGTGAGGGTGCTTCGGCTGGTCGCGCGGCCATTGATGCTTTGTCGCCACTCCATGCGGCGAGGGGTTGGGTCAATTTTGCTTTCAAAGTCTTCGCTCGCTGCCACCGTTGGTGCACCTTCATTGCCTGCACCATTGACTTCAACCTCCATGATCAATGGGCTGCCAACCCATCCGGCTCGATCGTTCAAACGAAATTCGACGGACTGCGCTAGTGACGCAGAGCAGAACGCAACGGACATCAGCAGTGCGATCCATCGTGGCATGGGGTGGTTCACAGGGTATTACCAGTCACGCGAGACAGGGGTTGGGCGAATTCGACTCTGTTGCGCTTTTTTGTCCGAAATCCGTTGGCTCTCTTTGTCGCGGACAACTTGGAGCAATTGATTCACCTGACTTTGGCTCAGCGGGGCATCTGTTGGCTCTGCAGAGCCTTGCGGATTGGATTGCGATTGTTTGGTTGAATCCTGCGGTGGTTGGGTTTGTTGTTGGGGCTGATCTTTTTTGTCCTGCTGACCCTTCTGATTCTGCTGATCTTGCGGGTCTTGCTGGTCCTTGTGATCTTGCTGCCCTTTCTGATCCTTCTGACTTTGCTGACGCTGCTGTTCTTGCTGTTCCTTCTCTTGTTCCTTGGATGGTTTCTGCTGTGGCTGATCCTTGCTCTGCTGAGGGTCCTGACTCTGTTGTGGTTCTTCTTTGTCTTGCGGATTGCTCTGACCGCTCTGGCCTTGCGACGGCTGTTGTTGATCGGATTGTTTGTCTTGTTGCTTCTGCTTCTGATCTTGCTTTTGATCTTGCTGCTGATCCTCTGGCGGCTGCTGAGCCTTGTCTTGTGAATCATCCTGACTTTGTTGTTGACTCTTGTCTTGCTTTGGATCTTGTTTCTGTTCCTGTGGCTGTTGGTCTTTCTGCTGTTGTTGCTGCTGCTGTTGTTGCTGTTGAAGTTCCTTGAGTTCCTTCAAAAGTTTGAGTGAAGTTTCAGCGTTTGCGGCGCTATCCTCGTCGTCGGGGTTGGCTGCCGCCGCATCCTTAAAATGTGTCAGCGCCCGATCAACCTGCTGCACTGCCTGACTCAGTTCCTCAGCAGGAATCGGCGGAGTTTGATGCTGTGTGGCCGCTTTTGGATGGTTTGGATCCGCTTGCGGAGGAAGTGCCGGAAGCTTGCTCATGGCATCCGCGTAAATGGAATTGCCTTGGTTGTACATGCTGCGGGCGGCCAAGTCCGCAGTGGAATTCTGCCCGCTTTGTTGAAACGCTTTTTGAGCGTCAGGAAACTTGCCTTGCTGAAACTCAGCAACGCCGAGGTTGTAGGCCACTTCCTTGGAATCCGGTTTGATTGCGAGCGCCTCATTGAGATGCGAAGCGGCTTGGGCCCATTCGTTTGAACGCATCGCAGCATTGGCTTGCTGCACCGCGCTTCGAAAGGCGGCTGCATCAAACGGGCGGGGGGGCGAAGCGTTGTCGTCAGAAAGAACATCCTCATTCAACGGAAGTGCCTTCGGTGCAATCATTTCATCGGGGAGGCGCACCGCCGATTGCGAAGGACTGACCGCGTGCGCCGCAGCCGTTGCGGGCTGTGTGGAGGGTGGCTGAATTGGAGCCGTCTGCTGTCCAATGACAAGAACACTTGCCCAGAGGCTCACGCCAAGGAGATCGGAAGCGAGAAGGAACATTTACGGCGCACTCGCTTTCATATGCCCTCGATCGGTGATCAAACCTTCGAGGATGAGAAGAAGCAGGGCGGCCCCAGCAAACCATTGAAACCTCGGCGTCTGCCGCTTGATGACACCGGCCTCCTGGTCGATTCGATCGAGCGATCCCAGCGAATCGCGATAGACCGCAGCCATATCGATTTGAGCGGTGCCGGCCGGCACAAAGGCACCGCCACCGGCCAGAGCAATGTCTCGCAAGGAATCTGGATTCATCTTGGACCACACTTCCTGCCCTTCGTGAACAAGAAAGCGACTCTGGTTGTCTTGGCCGACCAAAGGAATTCGCGCTCCATCGCGGGGGTCACCGATTCCAACCGTGAACACACGCACGCCGTTGTCCGCAAAGGCAACCCTCGCCGCTTCGACCGGATTGCTGTCCATGTCTTCGCCGTCGCTCAAGACAATGATTGCCTTGGCACCTTTGTGTTCAACCGGAAAACTATTGGAGGCCATGCGAATGGCATCGCCAAGCATGCTGCCGCCGCGCAACGCAGCCTTGGGTTCGAGGTCCTGCACCGCTTGACGAAAGGCAGCGTAATTCAGAGTGAGCGGCGTACGCACGGCAGGCACACCCGCAAAGTCGATCAGTCCAACTCGATCACCCTCAAGTGCCTCACTGGCATCGAGTGCGAATTGCTTGGCACGCTCAAGGCGATTGGGGGTTGCATCATGTGCCAGCATGCTCTTGCTGACATCGATCACAAAGATGGCGTCCAATCCGTGTCGTTGCACTTGCTCCACCTGCATACCCCACCGCGGGTCCATCATCGAAAGAACAAGCACCGCCAGAGCGAGTGCAGCAATCGCTGCACGAATCCACGCTCGATGAGAAAGCAGCGTTGGGGCGAGTTGCGCAAGCAAAGCGGGACTGGCAATCCGGTTCAAAAGGATCGTGCGGCGACGCAACCCAACAATCATGATTGCGAATGCTGCAAGCACCAGCACAAACCAAAGTGCCGACATCGGCTGCGCGAACTGAAAACCTGTCCAAGTCATGGAAGTGTTCTCCATCGCGTGTGTGCAAGCACCAACTCTGCAAAAAGAATGCACATGGCCAGATTCAGGAGAGGCGGAATCCACACTCCACCGAGTCGAAACGCTTCAACCGAGAGATCGAGGGCCTGCACGGTTCGTTTGTGTTCGGTGACCGTCTTTTCCAGTCGGTCAATCTCTTTGTAAATGCCCTCCAGACTCGCAGCATCGGTCGCACGGAAATACTGACCGCCAGTGATTTCAGCCATGGATCGAAGCAGTGGCTCGTCAATGGTGACCGGCTGCCGCATCATCTGCATTCCGAAAGGAGTCTTGACCGGCATCGGTGCCATGCCGCGAGTTCCCATGCCAATGGTGTAGAGCCTGATGCCAAGACTCTTGCAGAGTTCCGCCGCCGTTGACGGTTCAATATCTCCCGCGTTGTTTTCTCCATCGGTGAGTAACAGCATGACCTTGCTCTTGATGCGCCGGGTTTCATCACCCCGTTGTTCAGTTGCATCGCGCAGTTTTTCAGCACCCAACGCCACGCCATCCCCGATCGCTGTGCCGTCTTCACCGGCGCCCGGCTCCGCGGGGGAAAGGTCACGCATGCCGGCAAGAAGCCACTCATGATCCAGGGTCAACGGACTCACTGAATCTGCAAAGCGCGCGAAGGTGACCAATCCGACAAGGTCGTCCTTTCGGCCAGCAAGCCCTTCGCCTCCATCCACAAATCGATCCACCACATCCTTGAGTGCGGTCAGGCGGTCGACCGCGCGACCCTGCTTTTGGAAATCCATCGCCAGCATGCTGCTGGAACGATCCACCACCAACTCAATCGCCACTCCGTCGGTGAGAGTGCGCGTTTGTTCGTTCAATTTCACGGGCCGCGCGATGCACACCACCAGAAGTACAACCACACATGCACGCAAGGCATGTGGAAGCCAACGCCATCTGGCAATGCCGCCTCGGCCTGCAGCCTTTACCCGCATGGCCGCACTCCATCGAAGGGTTGGGCGACGTCGCCATAGACGCCAAAATGCCAGCACCGCTGTTGGAAGCAACAGCAAGAGCCACGGTTCTTGAAAGGCGTAGGTACTCATCGCCCAACCTCTGGTCGATGGACCTCGCTCAAGGCAATCGAATCGCTGACCTGCTCGTTGATCGGCGCACTTTCACGAATAAATCCTCGAGCCGCTTCAAGCCCGCGATCGCACTCCACCAGATTCGGACGCTGGGCAGCAAATTTCACCAAATCGGCGGAGCGAAGAAACGCCGCCAGCATTCGCTGATGATCCTCTTTCACAAGCGGGTGATGGCGCGCGGCTTGGAGAAATTCCTTGGTGGTCTGTTCCGGTGCACGCAGCGAGAAACGACCCTCCACATACTGACGCACGGTGTTGGAAAGCCCGACATAGAAATCAAGGACGAGTCCTTTTTCCGGCAATTTCTTTTCCGCAAGATCGGCCAGTTCACGCAGGGCACGGATGTGCGGCGGCTCGGGTGGTTCGATCGTTGCGTTTCGTCCATTCCACCAGTGGTATCCAAGAGCAGTACACACCGCCACCAGAACGGCGAGACCGACAATCCATGGCCACCGAGGTTCGAGCGGAATTTCGACGGCACCCTTCACATCCCGAATGCGCGTCGGATCAAATCCATCGGTGAGCAATGTGGTCACTGTGATCGGCACCACTGCACTGGCAAGCGGCGTCTCACTGCCATCCGGCTTTCGCAAAGTAAACGACACACTCGGAATGTCGTGTTGGCCGCTTTCAAAGGTCACCAGTGTCAATCGTTCCGAGATTCGATTTGGAGCATCAGTTGAAGGCGGAATCGTTTGTGCGGCGCGAATGTCCCAAACCCCAAGTGGGCTCTTGAAGGCAGGAACCACGACCGCCATGTCGTTGGGCCGATCCAAGATGAATTCAACTTGCAGCGACTGCCCAGCTCGAATGGTGGTCTGTTGAACATGCACGGAAAGCGTTACACCCTCTGCGGTGGTCGAGAGTGAATCAGGGCGAGTCGCATCGGTCTGCGACAACGCGGTCGTTGACATAACCACTGCCAAGACTGTGACTGCCCACTTCATCGGTTTCGTCTCGCCTCCCGCCGCCGAAAGACCTCGGCCAGTGGCGCAACAAAGTCTCCGCCGGTTTCAACCTCAACGGTGTCCAAACGCATGCGTCGAAAAGTCTGTTGCCGTCGAAGATGATCGTCGGCAGCGATGCTTGCAAATCGAGCCCGCACACCCCGATTGCCCGTGTCCACAACGAATGACTCGCCAGTTTCAGGATCCTGAATTTCCAAGAGTCCAACTGCCGGAAGCGCCGCCTCCGCCGAGTCAGACACCACAACGGGAATGACATCGTGCCGTCGGCTGGCCACCGACATGGAGCGTTCCCAGTTGTCATCCATAAAGTCACTCACCACAAAGAGCACGCTGCGTTTGCGAACAATCTGCATCACTTCATCGATGGCCGCACCGATGCGCGTTCCAGTTCCCTGAGGCTTCAACGCCAGAAGCTCTCGCACGATGCGCAGCACATGTCGAGTTCCCTTTCGGGGCGGAACAAACTTTTCAATGCGATCCGTGAATGCCAGCAGCCCCACTTTGTCGCCATTGCGAATCGCACTAAAGGCAATGGTGGCGGCCATTTCCGCAACCATTTCACGCTTGAATTGAGCCTTGGTTCCAAAATCAAGGCTGCCTGAAAGATCGACCGCAAGCATGACGCAGAGTTCACGCTCTTCGCGAAACATCTTGACATGCGGGGTTCCAATGCGAGCGCTCACATTCCAATCGATGGTGCGCACATCGTCGCCAATCACATACGGGCGCACTTCTTCAAACTCCACGCCGCGACCTCGAAACGCACTGTGGTAAGTGCCAGAGAGTGCTTCGCTGGTCACGCGGCTCGTGCGAATCTGAATGCGCCGAACCTTGCGAATGAGATCACTCGCGTTCATGGGGTGGAGTCCTCCATGGTTGCTGCGTCAGGGAACCGGCACATGCTCGAGCAGCGTGCGGACAATGTCCTCGCTTGTCTTCTCGATGGCCTCGGCTTCATAGGTGATACCAATTCGATGTCGCAAGACATCCATGGCCACATCCTTCACATCTTGCGGGGTGACATATCCACGGCCATCCAGAAAAGCCTTGGCTCGACTGGCGATGGTGAGTGCAATGGTGGCTCGTGGACTTGCGCCGTACTGAATAAGGTCCTTCACGGGTGCCTTCACCGTGGACGGATCGCGTGTTGCCACCACCAAATTCACAACATAGTCCTTGATGCGATCATCCATGAAAATGCGATCAACCACGGCCCGTGCGGCGGCAATATTCTGGGGTTGCAGCACTGGGCGAACCGAGTGCACCGAAGTGGTTTGCGCCATGCGATCAAGAATTTGCCGCTCCTCACGGGAACTCGGATATCGCACCACCAATTTCAGCATAAAGCGATCGATTTGCGCCTCGGGCAGGTTGTAGGTGCCCTCTTGTTCGATCGGGTTCTGAGTTGCCAGCACCAGAAACGGCTCCGCCATCGGAAATGTCTCGGTGCCGATGGTGACTTGTCGTTCCTGCATCGCTTCAAGCAAGGCACTCTGAACTTTGGCGGGTGCTCGATTGATTTCGTCGGCCAGCACAATGCTTGAAAAGATGGGTCCCTTCTTCACCACAAAATCACCGGTGGTGGGGCGGTACACCAACGTTCCGATGAGGTCGGCGGGCAGGAGATCGGGCGTAAATTGAATGCGTTGAAAACTGGTGTGAATCGCTTTGGCCAGCGTTGCCACCGCCGTGGTCTTTGCAAGGCCGGGTACGCCTTCAATCAGAATGTGCCCATTTCCAAGCAATCCAATCACAAGGCCTTCAAGCAAGTCGTGTTGTCCAACGATGACACGCTGCATTTCCGTGACGAGTTGTTGAAAGGGCTTGGCCGCTTCGGCAACTTCACGTTCAAGTGCCGCAATGTCAACGGTGGAGTGGCTGGTGGTCATGTTCATGGTGTCCTGAATAATTTTTCCTACGGAACTGTTTGAAATGGGTTCTTGCGCATTGTGACCGACCTCGTAGTGGTGCGTTCATCCTTGTGCCGGGCCACCTACTGCGTGCGTGGAACGCGAGTGTGGCCAAACACTATTCTGCGGTGATGAATTCACAAATCTCTACCCTGGCGTGGGTTGGAACGGGAGTTATGGGGAGTTCCATGGCTGGGCATCTGCTGGCCAAGGGTTATGCCCTGCGAGTTCATAACCGAACACCAAGCAAATGTGACGCTTTGATTCAGGCGGGGGCTCAATGGGCCGACTCGCCGGCCGAGGCGGCCGACAATGCAGATGTGGCCTTTGGCATGGTTGGGTTTCCCAGCGAAGTTGAAGAGGTGTTTCTTGGAGAACGTGGATTCCTTGCGGCACACAATCCTCCGCGAATTGTGGTCGATATGGCAACCAGTCCGCCAAACCTTTCCGTGCGAATTGCAGAGCGTGCGATGGCCCGAAACGTTTCCGCACTCGATGCACCAGTTTCAGGAGGCGATGTGGGCGCTCGCAATGCCGCGCTTTCAATCATGGTCGGCGGCGAGGCAGCATCGTTTGAATTGGTTCGCCCACTTTTTGAATTGATGGGCAAGACCGTTGTGTATCAGGGAGCAGCGGGTGCCGGGCAGGTGTGCAAGATGGTGAATCAAATTCTGATCGCCAACAGTATGGTGGGCGCATGCGAAGCGTTGCTTGCAGCAAAGGCATCTGGACTTGATCCGCACCGCATGCTGGAGAGCATTGCAGGCGGTGCAGCCGGCAGTTGGACGCTTTCCAATCTTGTGCCGCGCATGCTGAAGGACGACTGGAAGCCCGGATTTTTCACCAGTTATCTTGCCAAAGACTTGCGAATTGCTGCCGAGCAAGCAAAGGCTCTTGGCATGCACCTGCCGGGGTTAGAACTCTCTCACGCCCTGTATCAGCGAATGGATGCCCTTGGTCACGGTCGCCTTGGTACTCAGGCCTTGCTCAAGGTCTGGCATGAATTGCATCCGAAGCATCCATGACGCTGGCATCGAGAGGGGGTTTCGGCTACCTTCTCCCACCCGCAACAATGCGGATTTGCAAGGAGATTCCAATGGCCACCGCTGATCTACAACCCGGAAGCAAAGTTACTTTCACCGTTCTCAAGTTGCCTGCTGCCCTGAGTTTGAAGAAGACCATCTTTCGTTTGATGAGGCAGGAGCCACGCATTCAGCGCGTCTTGGACAAACTTGCCAAGGGCCGTGCCAAGGGCGGCAATCGACTGAAACAGCGTGGTGGTCGCATGTGGAATAGCCGCAAAGTTGCAAGCCGCGTGGTCACGCTGAAGCCGGGTGCCACATTCACGTTGGTGTACACACCCCACATCGCCCCTGATCTCAAGAGTGTCGAGAAGTACCTCGAGCGCACCAAGGGCTAAGAGCCGGCGCCGTTAGCGACTCAGGATTGCATCCCGAATCGGAATCAGCACACTGGGAATCACCCGTTGTTCGGCAAGGCGTTCGGCATGTCCTGCGAGCGATGCCATCACCGTTGGCAAATCTTCTAATCGCTCCAGCGGGCCACTTCGTCGAATGGTGAGATACACACTAATCGGATCGCTTGGATAGCGGTGGTTCTGTGGCTCGCCGCCACGCGTGCGACTTTTGATTTCCACAAAGGCTTGCGTTCCATCGTCGCGGTCGAGATTCAGGCCAATAAAGGGCTGCACATCCAGCGGCTCATCTCGATTCCGTTCGAGTAATCCTGCAAGCGGCGTATCAGCCAGCAGCGCGTCAAAGATGATCGCATCGCGATTGCCTTCCGCTTCGAAATCAAAACCGAAAACCATTTCAAGATGGTCCACATCTAAAGGCCGAATGGAAAGAAACCACGGAGCCGTTTCCAGCACCGTTCGGTGAAGGCGATAGGCATCGGCAAGATCAGGCGGATTCACGAAACCGCTTCGAAGCGAAGTTTGTCGCAATGCAACCCATGCGTAACTTCGTTCACCATCCTCTGGACTCTCAAGCGAAATTTCGTGATCTTGGCGTCGAAGGTCGCTCAGCGATGGGACGGCCTTCCGCAAGCGATCAAATAATTCAAGCACCGGCTCTCGACCCCATGGGAGATCCATTTTGAGCGAGAGCTTCTGGTTGACATAGAAGTCTCGGCAGACGCTGTGGAACGACTCCGCCATGGCTTGAATCTACCGGGTGGGCTCTCGATGCGATAGCAGCCAGTCCAAAATCGGTTTCGTTGGGGATAATTTTTCAACAACAAGGTGGGCACCACACGCTTTCAATTGTTCGGCTGGAAAGCCCCCAGTTGCCACGGCGAGCGAGCGAAATCCATTGTGAAGAGCGCAATCCACATCATTGGGGGTGTCGCCAATAATGATGGCACGGGCTGGGTCCAAAGGCGAACCATGTCGCTGGGCATAACGGTCAAGGGCAACCGGCGGAAGGTCGCGGCGTGTGGCGCCGTCCATTGCAAAGGCATTCACTCGGAATTGATCAGGGTCGAGCCCCGCATGACGAACTTTGATCCGAGCCGTATCGGGATAATTTCCAGTGAGCAGGCCCAGTTCAACGCCTGGCTCTTTGGCAAGTTGATCCACCAGTTCGATGACGCCATCGAGTGCAATCACGGTGTTGCAGTCGGCCAATCGCGATCGAATTTTTGTGGTGTACAGCTGCCGAAAGACGTCGTGGGATTCAGGGTCGTTCGGTACGCCATGGTTCGATGTCATCTCGTTATAAATAAGTGTGTCAAGTCGTCCGGCGATGTCGACGCCATCAAAACTGAACCGCCGATCCGGATGCAGTTGATGAAAGGCATCGAGCATGGCGTGCATTCCCGCATGCTGACTCTTAAGCAAGGTTCCATCGATGTCAAACAGCACCAGCATGGGTTTAACTCGAAACCGCTGCCACAATGCGTTTGGCGGCATCGGTCAAATCGGTAGCCGATTGCATGGTGGGGATCTCGCTGCGAGCGCCGTCGAGAAGTTTTCTTGCCTCGTTGACATTGGTGCCTTCAAGTCGCACCACCAACGGAACCCGAAATCCGACCGTGGTCGCGCTGGAAATAATGGCGCGAGCAATGCGATCGCACGGCATGATTCCACCAAAGATGTTGACCAAGACACCTTGGACACGGCGGTCGCTCAGAATGATTCGAAATGCTTCGGTGACGGCCTCTTCGTTGGCACTTCCTCCGACATCCAGAAAATTTGCGGGGTCGCCGCCGTGCAGTTTCACCAAATCCATCGTGCTCATGGCAAGACCGGCGCCATTCACAAGGCAGCCGATCGAGCCTTCGAGGGCCACATAGCTCAAGCCAAAGGAATTGGCACGAATCTCTGCAGGATTTTCTTCCGCAGGATCAAAGAATTCTTGCACCTGCTTTTGTCGAAACATGGCGTTGTCATCAAAGGTGAACTTGGCATCAATGGCAACCACTTGGCCGTCTGGAAATTCTGTGGACGGAGGTGTCAAGACCAATGGATTGATCTCAGCCATCGTGGCGTCTTTGTCAATGAATGTCTGAGCCAATTTCAAGAAAATCAAAGTGGCCTGCTGGACTGCCTTGCCAGAAAATCCAAGGCGAAAGGCCATGTCGCGAGCCATAAATGGCTGCAATCCGGTGCCTGGGTCGAGCGGTTGCCGCAAGATCGCCTCGGGTCGAGTGGCCGCGACATGCTCAATGTCCACACCACCCTCGGCGCTGGCAATCAAGACATTGCGGCGCGTGGAGCGATCGGTCAGCACGGCGACATAAAATTCTTTGGCAATGTCGACTCCGCTTGCCACAAGAATTCGCTTGACTTCAAGACCTTCCGGCGGAGTTTGCGGGCTGACCATGCGATTGGAAAGCATGAAGGTTGCAGCCGAACGCACCTCGTCCTTGTTCTTGCACACCTTCACAAATCCGGCCTTGCCTCGGCCGCCCGCGTGCACTTGCGCCTTGATGACAACAATGGAACTCCCACTCTTGAACACGCTTGCAGAAGCCTTGACCACGTCGTCGACGGTTGTTGCAACGCCACCTGCCGGAACGGGAATTCCAGACTCAGCAAGAATCTGGCGGGCCTGAAACTCATGAATGCGCATAGCGATTGAGTGTAGCGGCGGTGGCTCGCCCAACTCCTATGTGGTTGCGTCGGGGTTGGGTGGCGATGTTCGCGCCGGCAGCAACAGACTCAGCCCGCTGCCTAACGCAATGATGCCCACAACAATGGACAGGCTGACGGCAATAGGCAGCAGGGGAGTTCCATACCACCATTGCCATGTCATCTTCAGGCCAACAAACACCAGCACGATGCCAAGGGCCGGCTTGAGCAAATGAAATCGATCCACGGCGTTTGCCAGCAAGAAATACATCGCTCGAAGGCCCAGCACGGCAGCAATGTTGCTGGTGAAGGCCACCACGGGCTCGCGTGTGATGGCCAGTACGGCCGGAACACTATCGACCGCAAAGACAATGTCGCTGAATTCCACAACAACGAGTGCGGCAAGCAGAGGTGTAGCGACCAGTTTGGTGTCTTTGCGGGAGAAGAATTGTTGTCCCGCAAATTCCCGGTGCAGCGGAAGAAAAAGTTTCAGCAATCGAAACCCAAGCGTGCGACCGGGATCCATCATGGCGCCGCCACTGTTGATCGACATTAATTTGAAGCCAGTCACGACAAGAAATGCGCCAAAGACTCCAGCCACCCAGTCGAACTGATGAATAATGGCCAACCCGGCACTAATGAACACGGCTCGCAGCACGACGGCGCCCACGATTCCCCAGAACAAGACGCGATGGTGCAACGCCGCAGGAATGGCGAAGTAACGCAACACCACCACAAACACAAAGAGATTGTCCACGCTTAAGGACAACTCGACGATGTATCCAGCAAGCCATTGCAATGCAATGTCTCGTGATGCGGTCGATGCGGCGTGTGCGATGTCGGCTGCTGGTGCCGCAAGGCCGCTGACAAGACCCGCATCGACAAGTCGTTGCGGACTATTGGAAAGGGAGTCAGCGGCCAGCCACCAAAGCAAGCCATTGAACGCCAGTCCAAGTGAAACCCAGAAAGCCACGCCGAGTGCGGCGCTCTTCCATGTGACAACGGTTGGATTGCGATGAAACAACGCTAAATCCAGTGTGAGCAGGACGGCCATCACTCCCATGAATGCTGCGAGTAATCCCCAATGAGATTCCAGCGGCATAAGCAACGATGCGGTCTGGGGAACGGATGCCACAAGGATTCCGCCGAGCCATTCAGTGGACATTGCTGGGTCCTGCGTTCTTTTCGGCGAAGCGGTGCTTCCACAATTCCCATGCGATAGGCATAACGCTCACCACGACAATTCCCAAAATGACTTGACTGAAATTGGATTTGACCCACGGAAGATTTCCGAATGCCCATCCGGCCGTAATGAAGGAACCGACCCACAGCAGTGCGCCAGCCAGACTGAAGGCGAGAAAGGTGCGGTAGCGCATGGTGGCGATACCAGCCACGAATGGCGCGAACGTTCGAATGATCGGAATGAATCGAGCCAGCACAATGGACTTGCCACCATGCTTTTCAAAGAAGGCATGGGTCTTGTCCAGATGCTTTGGATTAAGAAATCGAATGCGACCGGTAAAGGCTCGCGGGCCAATGAAACGACCCGAAAAGTAATTCACGTTATCGCCGAGAAGGGCGGCCGAAACAAGCAGGGGTGCCATCCATTCCACTCTCAAGGGGCTCTGCGGTAAGGCACACAGGGCGCCGGCCGCAAAGAGAAGCGAATCACCGGGCAAGAATGGTGTAACCACCAAACCAGTTTCGCAAAAGACAATGCCAAAGAGCACGAGATAGGTCCATCCTCCGACCATGGTCACCACATCAAGCAGAAAGCCATCAAGTTGTGTGAAGAGCCGCGGAAATTCCTGCACAATCCATCCCACCCATCCCTGGGGCGTGGTGACGCCGGCGTCAGAGAGTGCAAGGAGAATGGGGGCCATCATGCAGCGAAGAAGGGTAGCGGCAGCACAGTTGGTTGGAGCGAGAGATTCTTTTTCTTCCTACGAGTGGGTGGTGGCCCGCCACATGGCGTGTCGTTCGCTACACTGCTCGCCCCCTTCGCGGAAGTGACCTTGGACAGGTGGCCGAGTGGCCGAAGGCGCTGGTTTGCTAAACCGGTATACGCGCAAAACGCGTATCGCGGGTTCGAATCCCGCCCTGTCCTCTCCTCTCATCACATGGCTCGCTTCGCGTCGCCATGTGCTGAGCATCGAGTCCAGCTGCGGTGGCCAAGAGCCACCGCAGAGTGGGCTTCGCCCACTGGCGGCTACGGCCTACGGCAGCGAATCCCGCCCTGTCCTCTCCTCTCCTCTCAACACCAGATAAGGCTCGCAGCGCGTGGATCGCTTCGAGTCGCCTTGTCGTTGCGTCATCCTTGAGAGCACCAAGTTGAGAGTGTCAAGTCCAGCCCGCGTCGGTTGCGATTTTTGAATCAGCCGGGACCACTCAGGACATTTGGATTGATGTCAAACCAATCCCACCACGCCTGGAAATTGCCCTTCACGCCAAAGCCATAGGTAATCACTCTGAAATACATGACTTGTTCGGTGCCTTCAGTGATCAAGAAATTCATCGGGCTATATCCAGTCGCGCCAAGAGTTCCAACAAGCGAAGATGAACCGAGTGTTGGGTTAATGGAGGTCAGGAAGTCTGCATCAAGATAAACCCATCGGCGAGATTGATTGTTAAACGCGTAGATCATCACCAGCGGATTGCCCACCGAGCCGGATGTCGCTGTGGCGTTGTTGGATTTTCCATACAGCGTGATCCCCATGTCTGTGAAATCATCAGGGTCAGTGAACTGCGTTGTCGCCCGTATCTGCACATCCACGCAGCGGCCACTGAACATGTACGGGAACGGTGCGCCGTACCCGGCACCGGTCGACCCGCGAGACGTGGTTGCTCCTGAAATCTGTAGGAATCCATTGTCGTACACCGCGGCGCTAAACGAATTACCGGCCCGCACCAAGCCTCGAATGACGGTTGTGGTGAACGGAATTCCACCTTCATAGAACTGTGTGTCAAGAACTTCTTCAAGGCAGCGAGTCGCAATTGGAAATCCACCAACTTGGTGAATGGAACCAGCGCCCGAAGGGGCCAAATCGCCGTTGTTCACCGTGATCGCATTGTCATTGACGGTCGTGGGTAACGCCGTACCCGGATTTCCGCCGCATTGCAATGTGACGGTGTCGAGCACCACCGTTGTTCCATCGAGGTTTTCTTTATTGGCCAAGATGTTGCGAATTCTGCTTGGACTCACTTCGCTTCCAAGAATGCTCTCTGCAGTGCCTTGCATCGCGCAAACCAGACCAGTGATCATGGCGGCGGCGGCGCTGGTGCCACTAAACGAGGACTGATAGGTGCGGAGGCGATTGGTCGTCAGAGCCGGATTGGAGTAATCCGAAGAAGTGCTTGCAACATTATCGCCTCTCCAAAGTGTGCCAACACCGGCTGTGCACATGCCTGTACCCCATCCCGCCACATCGATGCCAGGTGATGAACCACCGAAGGCCGGGCCTTGGGACGAAGTCCAGTTGCTTGTTCGGTAACGGCAGTACGAAATACCGGGATAGTTTGGTGGCGAGCAAGCGAGTGATCCTGCCGCTCCAATTGGAAGTGCAATCTGATTGCCTGGCCAACAACTTCCCACGACAACAGAAAACGTGTCGGTTCCGCCGCTGGTCAGTGTGGATTGAAATCCTCCGTTGCCAGCTGAGACGACAGTGGTAATCCCTAATCCTTGAACGATGCTGAGTTGATCAGAAATATATGGAATCGCCGTTAAACAGACGGCACTGTTGGAACTGTAATTCCCTGTTAGACCCAAGGGAATGCACAAAACATCTCCCGAGATCAGTAATTGACCGGCGCGTGCGATGGCGGTCGCAATGCGGCCACCCTCTTCAACACTTATGGCTGGAAGAAACAGAGTATCGGCTTGTGTCACAAGTCCCGAAATCCCGCCAATGCTCGAGTCTGAGTTGACCACCGGCTGCCCAATCAGAATGCTCAAGATTGCTGTGCCGTGATCAGGATCGATTTGAGTGTCCGAACCAAGCGGCGTAACAACGATGGTCTGCCCCGGCTCAACAGCGACCCTTCCCACGATTGACTCATGATCAATAAATGCAGAATTGTCGATCACGCCAATGGTGCGCCCAGCTCCGCGAAGAACATTCGGATTCACCGATGGAAAAGATTCCGTAATGAATTCGATCATTCCCTCTACTGGAATTCCGCCCCCACCAAATCCGGTGTTGACGAATGCCATGGTTTCATCAATCGGGTTGGCTCCCCCGACTGGTGTCAAAGTTGACAACTGAACCTGCCCTGGACCCGGTGGCGGCGACTCTGCGTTCACAATGGTGGTGTATTCACTGCAACTCGCGACGACAGGACTTCCGTAGTTCCAGATCTGCATTCCCCGAACCCGGAAGTTGGTTGGTTCTGTTGCTTCAAAGGGCGGTGTTGGAGATGCAATTGCCGTTGGAAAGGAAGTCGTACTGAGCGATTGCCCACCACACAGGCTGAATCTGGAGGCATTAGGGCTAGGCAATGTTTCTGGGTTGGTATCGGGGTCGATTGGCGCGCCGGCTGGATTATCGATTTCGGAATTCGCCGCGCTGACGCAACTTGCATCCCAACCCACCATGCAACAACTCGGATCGGCAATGCAGACATAGGCGCAACATCCGCTTTGATAACAACCAGGCACCACATCGTCCACTGAGAGGCAGTCATGCGAGAATGCGAATGGAAACCCCTTGAGTGACTGATTGAACACGGCATACTGCGCATTCCTTAAAAGCATGGTGTTCGTGTTCCACATCCAGATTCCGCCAACTGCACCTGCACCCGTAAAGTTGCAAGTAACGCCTGGTGCCGTGGTAGGGAATGTGGCGCTGATCGGTAATGGCGTGGTGAAAAGAGCGTATGGAACGGTATAGGCGTTCACAAAGGCCACACTGCCAGGCGCGAGTGCCGGATACGTTGCGGGGGCTGCGCCAGCGTTGTTGATCGGGTACACGGTCGGCGTGCCGATCTGTGAGCCTGGGGCGTCAAAACCCCAAGGGGAAATTCCAGTGCCGTTGCCGACATCGGTGTAAACCAATACGCCATTGGTGACAAAGCTTCCAAGCCCTAAAGCCGAATCAATCTCCGGCGGTTGCGCGGGACCACGCATGACAAAGCAAGGGTCGTAGCTCGAAACATCTCCAGTGGAGAGTGCGATTGAGCCAAAGCCATAGGCAAGTGCTGTGCCCGCATTCGCTGAGATTGAGTTTGTATGCCAACAAACGGCTGACATCATGTCAGGGATAAAGCCAGTTCCTCCAACCCCACTTCCTAAACCAGTGGCAACCTCCGAGTTGTAGGGGGTTGCGTTCGATGAGTACAGGCCACCGCAGTAAATGTTGGCAATGGTCGCGCACAAGGCATCCCAACCCCGTAAATCCGTCTCAGTGGTGCACTGAGTGAATCCAAGAGATTCAACAAACGCGGCACACGTGCGGTCTTGGCAACCATATTGGCAGTTTGGAACTGATTGCCAACCTTGGCTTGTTGGAGGGTCAATGCATTGTCCACCACCGCCACCACCGTAATTGCAATTGGGAGTGCAGTCCCAAGTCAATGGTGCTCCAAGGCCAACAGACGGACTGGGGAGTGGTGTATAGGTAGGCGCCGCAGTTGAGCAACCTGACGCCGTTGCAACCCCGTTTTGAAAGCCAGCCCAACGATTTGGGGCGTGGCAAGGAATCACACCAGCCGGCGCCGCAAGCGGGGTATTGTCTGGACGCAAAAAGATGGGCGGCGGAGAAAAGCAGTCCATGGTGGCGCCTGCAGCATTCGTAAAGGACGAGCAACCAAGCCCGTTCACTAAGTCGTTGCCGGCCGATGCAATTCCACTTTGGAGCGCAACATCTCGTTGGCACTGTGCGTCTTGCGTTGGTTCCGGAATCACTTCGATCATCGCGTACTCAACGCCGGGCAAATTATTCAGAGCCTCAGCAAGCACTTCGGACGACTGACCCTTCGCGGGTGTTGCGGCCAAGATTCCAGCAAGGTCGGCCTGCTTGCGGCGACCAATCAACTCAGCCTTGGTCTCCATGGCGGCGAGTTCAGCGGGTGGAATCTGCACCAATTGCTTGACTGTTGCGTTGAAATTGGTGAGCACCAATTGAACTTCGGTGAGATCGTTCACCATTTCAAGTTCACCCTTGGAGAGCCGATCGCCAAGCGCCATTCGGGCTGCAAGCGGCTCGATACCAACCGCGGTCTGGCGGAAAAGTTCCCGGCCTGACTTCATACCGGTGCGACCCTTCAGTTCGTCGCGGAACTTAAAGATCACGCGACCGGTTCGCTGAACATTTGGCGAAATGGACGCCATGATTGAATTTGGGCCAGTGATGGCTCGCTTGACATGCGGCTGGCGAGGTTCGATGGGCGCGTTGGGATCGATGTCCACAAGGCGAGGCAGGCTCGGCAGCACCAAGTTGTTTGCCCCTGCGTCGTCAGCGTCCCCAACGATTGGAAGCGAAGCTTTCGGTTTGACCACGCCGGCTTTGTTCCCGGGTTTCACAACGCCCGAAATCGCGGTGTTTGAGCCCTTCGGCGCCTTGGGTGCGGTTGGACCAGCTCCAAGAAGAAGGCCAATGTTCAGGAGTGCAAGAACACTTGAAAGAATCAATCGAATCATGGTTGTTGTGGAGCTAAATGGGGGGGGTCAGGTGTGGGGAAAGTGAATTGATCGAGCATACACACCACAAGGGGTTTCTTGAATGGGTTTCTTGAGGGAGCGTTCGACTGAAAACAGATTCGAGAGCCCCTTTCAACGGGTTGCCTTGAAATCAGGATTGGAGGCGAGTCAGAACGCGGTTCCCAATGTCCCTTCGCAGAAAAGCCCCATGAAATCGCACCATTTGGGCCGCATGGGTGGCAAGGTCGCGAGCCTGTTGCAGAGTGGCGGCACATGCGGTGGCACCGATCACTCGACCGCCTGACGTCACCAATTGTCCTTGTGAATTCTTCGCAGTTCCGCCATGAAAACAGACCACGGGGCATTCGGGGGTTGACAGGTGGTCGACGGCTTCCAGCCCCTCGATCACATCTCCAATCCGGGGCTTGCCTGGATAGCCCTCGGCACAAACTGCGACGCAACAACTGGTTCCGCTGGTAAAGGAAATATTCGCCTGATCAAGCGTGCCCGCAGCGGTTCGCCAAAGTGCTTCAAGCAAATCTCCCTGCCACCGAACCATCAAGGCCTGAGTTTCTGGATCACCAAAGCGGCAATTGAATTCCAGCACCTTGGGTCCTGAATGCGTCAGCATAAGACCCGCGTACAGAACGCCCTGAAACGTAATGCCCTCGCGTCGAAGGGCATCAACAGTCGGCACCATGACCTCTCGCTCGACGAAGCGCATGACTTCGTCCGTGGCCAAAGGAGTTGGGCAATACGCGCCCATTCCACCAGTGTTGGGTCCGACATCTCCTTCGCCCACCTGTTTGTGATCTTGACACGCATCGAGCATCCAAATGGTCTGGCCATCCACGAGTGCAAGCACACTGATTTCCTGTCCGTGAAGTCGCTCCTCAATCACCACAGACTCGCCCGAAGAGTCGAGGTGCTTTCCCTGAAGCACATTCACAACGGCTTGTTCGGCTTGCAATGGAGTGTCGCACACCACCACTCCCTTGCCAGCTCGCAGGCCACTTGCTTTGATCACCAACGGATCGGCTCGGCTGCGAACATAGTGAATTGCCGCATCAAGTTGCTGACTGGTAAAGGTGCGACTGTCGGCTGTCGGAACATTGGCGGATCGAAGGATCTGCTTGCACCAAGCCTTGTCCCATTCAAGTCGTGCGGCCGCTCGTGTGGGACCAAAGACAAGCCGGTGGGGCGGCTTGGCCAATGCATCCGCCATGCCTTGCTCAAGCAATGTTTCAGGTCCAATCACCACCAGTGAAATGGACTCCTTTTCAAGAAACCGCTCAAGATGAAATCGATTCCGTGGCTCAAGGCTCTGCGGGCAAGGAGTTCCGAGTTGCCGCAGGCCAGCATTCGCACTGGGATCCACCCAAAGATTTCCGATTCGAGGGCTCTGGCGAAGTTTCCATGCCAGCGCATGTTCGCGGCCGCCGGAACCCGCAAGCAGAACATGCACCTTATTTGGAATGGATTCGTGCGCGATGAGTTTGGCCTTTGACAAGTCACGCAGTCTAGCCATGCGTGACGGGGGTATGCTCCGCCCTCTCTCCTTACGGAAACGACATGATCATTCTGAAGACAACAACTTTGGTCGCCATTCTTTCATGCATGTCCTCTGTCGCTGGGGCGCCTCCGAGCAAAGCTCCACCGAGTTCAACGCCCGCGGGGACGGCGCCAACCGGCGGTTCGACCCCCGCTAAGACAACGCAAAGTGGCAAGGCCTCGCTGCCCGCTGCGGTTGAGCCGGTCGCCACTGTGGTGGAAGTGACCAATTCCAATGCGCCGCTGAATCAGTTGAATGTGTGGTTGAAGAACATCAATTCCAAAAATCGCGGGTGCACAGTCTTGTGGCCGGCGTGGGTGAAGGCAACGCCGATGCCAGGGGACGGAAGTGTTCCCATGCCTGCAGAAATCTGGAGTGGCATGACCGATTGGGCCGCGTGGCAAACATGGGCCAGTCAGAACGGAGATCTTGCCAAGGCGCTCAAGGACGCTCGCAATGCGCTGGCCCTGGGTGTTGCCTATGGCGATGTGGGGGTGAGTGCTGCCAATCAATCCAAGGGGCTGGTGGCATTGCCCGGTTCCGCCATGGGTGAAGCGGCGTTTCCATATTTGAAAGCCGTGCGTGGGTTGGCAGCGTTCGCCATTGTGCAGATGCGGGCACTGGGAGATTCTGGAAAGTATCAGGAAGCCTTTGATGTGGCCCTTGATGGATTACGCATGTTGCGAAATGCGGCCGAGCAGCGCATGGCTTCCGAACAAATTGTGGCGCTGTCTTTGCTGGCAAGTTCACTTGAGGCGCATCGAGTGTTTATGGCGGATCACTTGGACAAGATTCCGCATCAAGTGCTGCAAGATGTCGCTAAGAAGGGGTATCCGTTTCTCAAGGCGGGTGACAACGAACGATTGAAACGATTGGAACTTCCTGAGGGCGATCGGCTGGTGGCCGAAGTTTCGCTCGGCGAAGTCTTCACACCATCGGGTCAAGGTGATCCAGAGAAATTTGCGAGTGCGTTTGGTGCGATGCAGAGCGACTCGACTCCCTTGACTCGTTTTGGTGCCGCTGCATTTTGGCGGAAAGCGGCCGAAATGCATGGCAGCCTGGAATCAACACGGGAACGGCTTGGCAATGTCTATGACGATTGGTGGCGGCGGTGGCGCATGCGTTTCTACGACCCACTGGTGGAGCAACCGAGTGAATTTAGTCTTGTAAATCCGGCGCGATATGCCGCGGTGCGATTGCTCTTGAGTGATCTGACTCGAGTGTTCTCGCTTCGGCTGAAAGTGATTGCGGAATTGGATGGGTCGATGGATGCAGCGGGGCTCTGTGCATTTCGTGGAGACAATGGAAAGCAGTGGCCGCGAGACCTTGCGCAGATTTTTCCGCTGTATGCCATGCAGAAATTGAATATGGATCCATTCAATAAACTCTATGGCACCTTTCAATACCGAAATGTTGGGGAGAAACCTCAGGCCATTGACACGCAGTGGGGGCAAGTCATTGCGACTGGAGCTCTGCTCTGGTCGGTTGGTGGTGATCATGAAGATGGAAACTTTTCGAAGCATGATCCGCCAGACGGATTGGGGGATGTGGTGATGTGGCCGCCTCCAAGACAATTGGCACAGCGGGCTGGTTTGATCAAGTGACCTGAAGAACTTGGGAGGCTGGTGCAGCCTTTCCAACATGGAGTTTCTTGTATGGCGAGCGGTATCGAAAGCATGGTCATCATTGGAAGCGGGCCTGCGGGTTGGACCGCTGCCATCTATGCGGCGCGCGCCAATTTGAATCCGGTGGTGTATGTCGGAGTTCCTGCCTCGAATCCCGCGCCGGTGCTTCCGGGTGGGCAACTGATGCTGACAAGTGAAGTGGAGAATTACCCGGGGTTTCAACAGGGTGTAACCGGGCCGGAGTTGATGGAGAAGTTTCGCGCGCAGGCGGAACGCTTTGGCACCCGCGTAGTGGATGCAGATATTGTTTCGTGCGAATTTTCAGAGCATCCGTTTACGCTTCGCGATTCCAATGGTGGATCGGTGCGGGCGCAGAGTGTGGTGTTGAGTACCGGTGCGACCGCGAATTGGCTCGGCCATCCCAATGAATTGCGTTTGGCGCAGACGGGTGGTGGTGTGAGTGCATGTGCGGTGTGTGACGGGGCGCTCCCCATGTATCGAAACCAACCATTGGCTGTGGTGGGTGGTGGTGATACCGCGATGGAGGAGGCCAGTTACCTGACCAAATTTGCAAGCAAGGTGTATGTGATTCATCGTCGAGACTCGCTGCGAGCAAGTAAGACAATGCAAGAGAGAGTGTTGACGCATCCCAAGGTTGAAATGGTGTGGGACAGTTCGGTGCATGATGTGGTGGGCAAGGAACGGCTTGAGTCGGTTGTGGTCAAGAACCTGAAGAGTGGAGTCGTGAGGACGCTCGAAGTGACGGGACTCTTTATTGCCATTGGTCATTCGCCTGCGACGGGATTTCTAAAGGGTTCCGGGATTGAACTTGATGACAAGGGTTATGTCGTGCTTCGCACGCGGAGCAGCAAGACAAACATTGAAGGCGTTTTTGCGGCTGGCGACCTTGCCGACTCGACCTATCGGCAGGCGGTGACAGCGGCAGGCATGGGGTGTCAGGCAGCGTTGGATGCCGAGCGCTGGCTCTCCGCTCGCGGCGTGCACTGAAAACTAGGGACGGGGGTTGTTATTGGCCACGCGTGGCCAATAAC
>CAMBXO010000002.1 GCA_945871915.1 Singulisphaera sp. GP187 | reverse complement strand
TCGCCTTCTATAAAGACAGGCGCAAATGTTGTCCACGACACTGAGCTCGGTGCGGTTCCTGACCCCGACGTGACCGAGAGCAGCCCATTGTTTCCAAAGGGCTCAAGCGAATTGACCTTCGTCGAGATAAACTTGACAGGCAGACCAAGTGAGATTCCTGTGGAATCCTCGTGGCGCCGGACCGGCACCATCTCGCCGCCGCCGGTGTCGGTCCAAAAGCTGGACCACCCAACAGCGATATCCAAATTGCCGTCGCCATCGGCATCCGTGAGTGCGATCGCCGTTCCTTGCGAGTCTCCACCAATTCCGACTTCAATGGCCACAGGGTCTTGAAGCCTTGTGTCAACGGCGGTGCCCCGCAAGAGTGCGGCGGTTGGTCGAAGCCCTGGCTGGAAATATTCGGTGATGCCGTCTGAAGCGATCGCAACATCCTTGAATCCGTCGCCATCGATATCGGCAATCGCCATGGAACGCGGCGTTCCAGTTACCGAGACTCGGGTCAACGGAATGAGTTGCCCATCTTGATCGGTCATCAGCATTTGCACGAAGCCTTCGTCCTCGCCCTGCAGAGCCGTTGCTCCAGTGCCGCCGGTTGACGCATCGATATCACCATCGTCGTCCACATCGCTTCCACGGACGGTCGTTGGAATTCCAGCGACAGAGGCCTCGGCGTCGTTAGAGCCATCGCCGCCGAGGGTGGTGACGCCACCTGAAGATGCAAGAATGCCAATAGAAGTGCTCGATCCAAAGGCGACTCGAGGTCCATCAGCGGTGCCGCCCTGCGGAAGCACCGTGACGCAGGTAGCGCGGTGAGTGAAACTGCCACCGGAGTTCAGGGACTTGGTCCAAAGAGTCGAAATGGATGCCCCACCAGTTCCCACGCGATAGGCGATCACTTTGCCGGGGTCGCCATAACTCACGACAAAGTCAGCAATCCCGCTTGTGGAATCTTCGTCAATGTCACCACTGGACATGTCGGTTGGATCTGCTGGTCCATCGAGCGTGGACAGCTCAACGAGTTCCCCATTGTTGTCTTTCAGAACACGGAGGATGGATGACAAGCCGTCGCTTGACTTGCTGACGGTTGCCATCAAGAAGGGACTGTCATTGAGAACAACCGACTTCACTGGTATATCCGTCAGAGTTGTCTCCGACGCAGGAGTGGATCCGACTTCCGGTTGATATTTGACAACAAGCGTGATCACGTTTCCAACTTGCTCCGCGGCTAGATAGCGACCATTGGTGAGTTCTTGTCCTGGAAGAGTCCGCACAACTTCAAAGTTTCCATTGAGAGTGCCGGTTGGCTTTACCATGACGATCTGGCGTGCAAATTCCAATGATGGGGGGAATCCAAAATCGTGGACATCGATCAGAAGAACGCCGCCAAGGTTTGTCTCGCCAGTGGTGAAGATCGCCGGGGCTGTCGGAAATCCAGAAGATCCACTTAGGTCCATGCTCAATTGCACGTAGGCCGAGGTGGTTGCGGGGTACAAGAAATCGCCGTAAACGACCATGCGCATGACAGCACAATCCTCTGTTTGAGGATTACAAGTTCCCGATCCAATCAGTGCACCCCCAAGGGATAAGCTGCCACGCAAAACCAAAGTGCCTCCCACCGAAAGAACTGAATTGGCGTGAGTAGATAACAAACCATTCCCCGCCAGAGTGATCATCGAATTCGCCATGTCGCCAGGGATTTCCGCTTCACGATGCCGCACGGAGAGCCGCTGATTTGATCGAAGGTCCATCTGCACAGCAGTGGTATAGCCTTGGCCTATTTCGAGATGAGAGTTCAACATTTCCCAATTGCACAGTGGCTCATTATTTTCATCCGGGAGTGGGAAATCGATCGGGTGCTTGAGATCGAAAATGCTGAACGCAAAAACCATTGTGTCAATCGCCCAATAGTTCGACGACCTCACCCTGAAGTTGTCTGATTCGAGGCTGATTCGTTCGAAGATGGCCCGCAAGGCGCCGGTGCTATTGAATGTCAGGTCACCGTCGTCCGGCCCCAAAATATCGCCATTCTTGAAAGTCAAACTGAGCTTGCCGGGATAAAGCGTGGAAACGAACAGGTCTGCGGGGCCAATTCGGCCCGCAATCCGTAGGGCGTGTTGGCCAAGGTCGAACGTGAGGTCCGACACAACATTCCAAGATGTGTTGTCCCAAATCGCAAGTGATTGCACGGCATTGTTGCACTCTGAATTTATTTTGAAAACGTTCTCACCGGTCCCGGTAAAAAATTTCACCTCGGCTTCCGTTAAGCGTCCCGGCCGGCACAAGGTCCAATTGGTACCGAGTTCAAAGCGTTGCTCTCCGCTTGTTGGGCCAATCCATGTAGACCATCCAGCAGGACCCGGTTGATTGTGATCATCTTCGTCACAGGCGACTTCTTGATTGCAGGGCGGGGTGCCTTCGCAGACATCACTTGTGCCATTGGTATTGTCGTCAGCGCAGTAGGAAGATCCGCCAGGAGTATCGGGGCAAAAAATATCCGCGTAGTCGGCACATGCATCGTCCCACACGGTACTGCAGCAGTACCCGTTGTTCGCGCAGACGGTACTCATGCAGTCCGAGTCGCTGCAGCCGGCGGAGGTGCTTTCTTCGCAACAGCAGTTTGACTGACCGAACGCAGGCATCCCCAAACTTGAGACGATGCAACAGACGACGATGCAGATGTGCATGTGTTTCATGGTGGGACCGTAAGCGGGGAACCGAACAAGACCGGCAAAGAACGCCGAGCCGGTTTCTGAAACGCCAAATTCGCTGCAACCAATGTTGACCAGTCCCGTGTGGAAGCAATAACTAAGTACGGAAAATCGGTGATTCTTCCGCAGACGATTGATAGCCCTATAACAATTCTTGAATCAGATCAGCCCATTAAGGTCGCCGCCATTGGCTTCGAGCTGAAAAACGGTTCTCAGCGATACGCCGTCACAACGGCCCGTGATCAACTAAACAGAAGCAGCAGATAGGCAACATCGCCACTGTCAACCGTGCCCGATCCATCAAGATCGGCTGGGCAACCCGGGCAAGAACCGAAATCAAGCAACATGAGAGCCACATCACCTGTGCCCACAATGCCGTCGCCGTCAAGGTCGCCTTCGATTCCGGTCGCCTCAAATGTGGTCCATGAAACTGTATCGGGATCGCTGCGTAATTCTGACGCCGAGACCGTCACCAATCCATTGGTGCCGTAGGGCTCGAGCGCATGCACCGCGGTTTGGCCGAAGTTGACTGGAAGACCAATCGAAATGCCCGTTGAATTCTCTTGCGTTCGAATGGGCATCAACCGTGCGCCGCCGGATCCGTTGGGGGTTGACCAGCCGATAGCGATATCCAATTTGCCGTCGCCATCTGCATCGGTGAATGCGATGGAGGTGCCCTGTGCGTCCCCAGCCGTTCCGACATCAAGTGGCACGGGGACTTGAAGCCGCGCCGAACCATAGGAGCCACGCAAAAGCGTTGCAGTTGGGCGAAGCCCAGATGGGAAGGCACCGGTGATGCCGTCTGAAGCGATGGCAATATCCTTGAGTCCGTCACCGTCGATATCAGCAATCGCCATTGAACGCGGTGTTCCGGCAACTAAGACTGGAACCTGCTTCAAGAGCACGCCCTCTTCGGGGACACTGAGAAGAACTTGCACAAAGCCCTGGCCCTCGCCTTGAAGCGCCGTTGCTCCAGTGCCGCCGGTTGACGCATCGATATCACCATCGTCGTCCACATCGCTTCCGCGAACGGTGGTGGGAATTCCAGCAACCGCCGCTTCGGCATCCGTTGAGCCATCGTTTCCAAGGGTGGTGACTTTGCCAGTTGAGGCCAACAACCCTGGGGAACTCCAGCCAAAGGCGACTCGTGGTTCATTTGGATTTGTGGGCGGGTACACGGTGACGCAGGTGGCTCGATTGCCGTAACTGGGTCCGCTATTCAAACTCTTGCTCCACATGGTGGCGATGCCGGTCGTGGTGAAGCGATACGCGACCACTTTGCCGGGGTCGCCATAACTCACCGCCATGTCGAATTTGCCGTCACCGTCAATGTCGCCGCTGGCCATGTCGGTGGGATCTGGTGGTCCCTCGAGCGCGTCAATCTGAACGAGTTGGCCGCCGCTGTCTTTCAGAACGCGCAGCATGGATGTACTGCCGTTGCTTGACTTACTGAGCGTGGCCATGATGAATGGATCTTCCATAAGCACAACCGACTTCACTGTCACTTCACTCAGAGCCGCTTCCGCTCTTGGAATGGCTTCAACTTCGGGTGCTTGCTTGACAACGAGTGACACCGTGTCGCCGACTTTCTCGGTGGCAAGGTAGAGACCGCCTGCGAGTTCTTGCCCTGGAAGTGTTCGGACGATTTCAAAGTTGTGCTTGCTGGGGTAACTTGAGTACGACTTCGCCGTAACAATTGGGCACGAAAACTCTGTTGACGGGGGGTAGTTGATCGTGTCGGGGCAATCGACCAAAAAGACTCCGCCGAGAGTCGCCGTGTCGCTGGCGTACACCAAAGGACTCGTTGGAAAGCCGGAATATCCAGAGAGATCCACAAACATTCGCATGTAGGCAGAAGTGGTTGTGGGGTAATCGAAATCCCATGAGGAAATCCGAACTGGTGCGCAATACTGGGATTCAGGGAAGCATGTCGCACTTCCAACAAGCCCGCCGCCGATCTCCAAATCGCCATTCATGTTCAGATCGCCTTCAACCGAGACAAATGAGTTGGCGTGCGTCCGAACTTTTCCACCGTTCACTTCAATTTTCGATGGCGCACTCAACTGATCACTGGGATCATCTCGCACCGAGAGCCAAAGGTTGGATTGGATGTCAAAGTTACGCGGATCCGATTCCCCCTGTCCAAAGCCGAGGTAAGAACTCCACATTTCCAATTTGCAGGACGGATAATTATTCGAATCTGGGGCTTGAAAATCGAGTGCAAGCAGGTGAAAGCCACTGTTCTTCAGGATCAAGTCGTCCAGAGAACTGGAGAGATCAGAGCGCACTCTGAAAGTGTCTGTAACGAGACCGATTCCATCAAAGGTGACGCCAGCTGCGCCGGAACTTCGAAGGGTAAAGTCCCGGTCGTTTGGACCAACAATCCAGCCGTTCTTGAATTTCACATGAAGTGTCTCGTAGTAATATGGAGCAATCACGAGATCGTCGACGGCCCCCGCGAAACGAAATGAAGAAGAGTAGAGCAAGTCGAAGGTCGTCGAGTGACCCGTCGCAGTTCCACGATCAAAAATTGTAAGGGATTGCACGGCATTGTCACATGGGGCCTCGATGGTGAAGTCGTTCCAGTAATAGGTGTAAGGAACAGTCACTACGGCCTGTGTCAGATATCCAGGGCGATCCTGCGACCAATTGCGACTGTCCTCAAACTGTTGCGTACCACTTGTTGGGCCAGTCCACGAAGACTTTCCATCAAACCCCGGTCGGTTGATATCGTCGTTGCCGCAGGCGCTACCGGAGCCGCACGAGGGATAGCCTTCGCAGGCATCACTTGTGCCATTTACGTTGCAATCATCGCAATAGGTCGGAAGATTCGCTTCGGGGGTGCAATAGGTATTCGCCTCACCTACACATGCGGTATCCCAGTAAGCGTTGCAGCAATACGGGTCGAGTGCGCAGACGGTACTCATGCAGGCGGCGTCGATACAGCCACCAATGTTTGGATTTTCTTCACAGCAGCAAACTAATGTCGTTTGAGTCTGACCCAGTGCCGGCAGCCCAGCAGTCGTGACGAGACAGCAGATCAAGACGCAGAATTGCTTTTGAATCATTGTGAACCCGCCAATGGTGGAGCGATCAATGCCACAGAAGAAAGCCAATCCAAGTTTGGCTTAGGCCAATTGTGTCCCGGCTTAGAATAGAAGCAATAACTAAACGGGAAAAGTGGTATCGACCCGTCGATTGGTTAGACCTATAACGGATCGCCTTTGGTGGCTTCAAGGCTTCAAATGCGATTGGAGGTGGGTTCAACCGTGGTTTATTGAGTTGTTTTCAGCGATACGCTGGCAAGATGGAGTTCGATTCGATGGAGACTCTTGCCGCCCTTCGAAGTGCAAGATGGCAGTCGCTGATTGCCTCGCAAGTCGGTCAGGCGTGGTCTGGAGCCGCACGTGATCGGCTAGGAATTCTTGTGTCGGCCGGTCCAAGCCTGGCTCGCAATGGTGATCTCCTGTGCGATGATCGGTTTCTTCATCGACGCATCATCGTTGCATCCATCGATTGCATGGGTGCGCTCGAGCGATTGCACGTGCAACCAGACATTGTGGTGGCGTGCGAACCGCCTCGACTTGAGGATGCTGATGCGGCTCGAGAACTCGGTTGCCCTGTGATTGCATTTGGCGAGGCTGTTGGGAGTGAAGCGATTGCGGATTGCTCTCTTGCGGTTCATTGTGATGCGGGGCGAATGGATGAAACGAGCGTTGCCCACCTGGTGCTGCGACATCTTGGATGCAATCCGGTGGTGCTTGTTGGGGTGGATCTGGCCTTTATTGATGGTCTTGGGCACGCGCCGGGGCATGCGCTGGATCATGCGTGGGCACTTGAAACCAACCCGTTTCGTTCTTGGGATTGGTTGCATTCCAAACGAATTGCCATGCGTCAAGGCGGTTTGATTCGCGAGCCCGATCGTGGCGGGCGAACCGTATTGATGGACGGCATGCTGCATCGGGAGCGAGCGGCGCTGGAGGCTGCATTCGATGAGGATCGCCGTGCTGGGCTCTCGGTGATTGATGCCACAGAGGGTGGCTGCACCAAGCGGCACACGGATCAGATGTCGCTTGGTGAAGCGATGGAAAGTTTTGCCAACCGAAAGGTGAATGCGTTGCCAGCCGTCGTTTGTGATCCGGTTCAGCGGCCCACCCAAACAACAGTCCGCGTGCAAGAACAAAGGTGTCGTGCCATTGCGGTGGTTCCCATGGATCCCCAGCGTGGAGGAACGGGCGTCGAGCGTTCACTGGAAGCGCGTCTTGGCGAACGAACGGTGTTGCACGGCACCTTGCAGCGATTGCTTGGATCCAAAAAGATTGATCGCGTTGTGGTAATCGCGCCGCAGGCATGGGATGCAAGTGTTGCATTCGACGGATTGCCTCGATCGGATCGTTTATCGCTGATGCCATGGAATGGCGTTCCGATGCCGGGCGACGCGCGGGTTCGGTGTACGGCCAGAGCGTGGGCCGATTCATGTTGGAGAGGCGGTCTTGGAGGTCGATCCGTTTTTGACGAAGTCCTGGCACCGCAGGCCATCGAGGCAGCGATGGATTTACACGATGCGACCGAAGCATTTTTGTGCGGAGGCGACTGGCCGCTGGTCGCCGTGCACGAACCGTGGGGTGCCGATGCCATGATTCAGCGCGTCACCGAACTGCCCCAGCGACCGTGGATGCAGTTTGCACAGGGGCCAGCAGGTTCGAGTGGGTGCTTGTTATCCCGCAAGGCCGTGGCGGAATTAAAGAGCGGCACCGTGCCGTGCATTGGCGCATGGCTCGATGAACGAATGGATTGGTCTCGTCGTCCCGAGCGGCTGCGTGTTTCACCATCCATCGCCATGATGCGAGAGCGAGTGATCATGGACACACCGCGTGCCATGCGTCGATTAAGGCGAGCGTTAGAGCCGCTCATGCGAACTGGCTACGAACTCTCACTCGACCATGCACTGACCGCGGTCGCTCGACAGGCGGGGGCCGCACCCACGCTTGCACCGCAGCATCTCATGATTGAATTGAACACCGGTCGTCGCGGTTGCGGATTGGCAAGCCCGCACCGCTTTGGTTCGCTGCAACGACCCATCATGACGGCCAAGCGACTTGATCGGGTATTGAACCGAATCGCAGAAGCACGCGATGTGGTGGTTTCATTTGCCGGGGCTGGTGACCCGTTGATTCATCCAGAATTGCCTGCGTTCATTCAACGCGTTCGAGAGGCAGGGGCGCTGGCCCTGGAACTTCGCACTGAATTGCTATCGCCTCACGCAGTCAATCAATTGCAAGACCTTGATGCAGATGTGATTTCGGTTGATCTGCACGCCATTGATGACACGGGGTATCGGCTGATGATGGGTTCGGGCGACTTTCAACGATCCGTACAGCATGTGCAGGATCTCATTGACCGATCTTGTCGCAATCGACAAACCGGAACACGACCCTGTCCATGGATTGTTCCTCGCATCGAGCGCATGCGGGAAAGTGTTTCGTGGGTGCCAGCCTTTGTGGACACATGGCAGAAACGCGCCGATGGAGCGATTGTGGACCCACCACCGCAGAATGACCCGTGGGGAATGCCGCTCGACGATGCACCGCTTCGTGCAAGGAGTGATGATGTGTGGGCCTGTCGAAATGAGCAGTCCGGAATGTCCATTCTTTCCGATGGGCGTGTGCCGGTGATCGACGGAGATCTTTTGGGACAGTCCTCCATTGGATCGGTGGACCATGAGGACCTGGTCATTCTGTACCGCACAGTGATGGCCCAGCGGCGCTCTGCAGAAAGTGGAGCCACCTTTGCGAAGAGCCATTCGTGAGAATTTGGAATTTTGTGCGATTGTCCGCACCTGACAATCGGTTGCCCTAGGATGGCGGAACCATGCCGCAGGCGAAAGCGATCAAGGTGGATTTTTCAAAGGCGATGCCGGTGTTTCCGCTAGCAAGCACGGTGCTGCTACCTCACGCCGTCCAAGGGTTGCACATCTTTGAACCTCGTTATCGCCAGATGGTGGAAGCATGCATCGAGCAAGCCAAGGGCGATTCAGTGCTTTCGGCTATGCCCATCGCTATGGCAACAATTGATAGAACTTCGCCGGCTCGATCTGGCTGTAAGCCCATCTTGAAGCCAGCCGTGTGTATCGGGCAAATTGTTCAGCATGAACGGCTTGCAGATGGACATCACACCATTGTGTTGCATGGCGTGTGCAGAGCGCACATTGTGGAATTGCAGGAGCCCAAGGGTGAGCGACTGTATCGACAAGCCATGGTGCGACCGATTGAGCCTTTAAGCCGACCCATGCCGAGGATGCCTGAAGCGAGGCGCGTGCTCAAGGAATTGCTTCATCGTGAACGCGTGCAGCGATTCTGCAGTGTGAAAGCGGTGAGCGCGTGGGCCGAGCGAGAAGAACTTCCCACCCATGCTGTGGTGGAACTGGTGGGTTCGGCTCTGATTCAAGAAGAGCGATTGCGGTATGCCCTTTTGGAATGTGCCGATCCGTGGGAGCGGGCTCGCATGGTTGCACGAACGCTGGTCGGCCTCGAATCGGTCATGGCCGGTGCGGAGGCGCAACGATCCGCGGAATGGCCAAAGGGATTGAGTTGGAATTGATCCATTGTTCTTCGATCGGCTGCGCTAAGGCGGAATCTGTGCAGGGGTAAGCGTGTAGGCTCCATTTGAAGCACACCGAGATGTGCGAAAGAAGGAGATGCGTCATGGCTGAATCTTCGATCGTTTTGCTGCTGCTGATTGCCATTGTGATCGGAATGATTCTGTGGAGCATTGGCATCTACAACGCGTTGCAGCGAGCTCGCGTTGCCGCAGAGTGGTCGTTCTCCAACATTGATGTGGAATTGCGCCGTCGCCATGACTTGGTTCCAAATCTTGTGGAATCGGTCAAGGGTTATGCGGCGCATGAACGGGCCACACTTGAGGCCGTGATGCAGGCACGGGCGGCGGCGACCAGCGCCGTGAAACTGAATGATCGCGTTGCAGCCGAGGGCGCACTCACGCGGGGGCTTGGTCGATTGATGGCCGTGGCAGAGGCCTATCCGCAATTGAAAGCCGATGGCGGGTTTATCAAGTTGCAGGAGGCCTTGAGCGACACCGAGAATCGAATTGCGAGCAGGCGAAGCGGGTTCAACGGCGCGGCGGGCGGCTTCAACGAGACCCTCGCCGTATTCCCCAACAACATTCTTGCAGGCATGTTTGGTTTCACCCCCATCGCATTCCTAAGGGAAAACGACGCGGTGGTGCGTGCGGCTCCGCAGGTGAAGTTCTAAACATGGCCAGAGAGAGGCTTGTTTCGGCTGAGGCACATGAAGAAGATGCCGAGCAGGGCGTTGCACCCGCGTTGCGCCCTCGCCGCTTAGGTGAATATGTTGGTCAAACGGATTTGGTCGAGCGCGTTCGCATTGCGGTGCAAGCCGCGAAGGAGCGAGGCGAACCGATGGATCATGTGTTGCTGCATGGGCCGCCTGGTCTTGGCAAGACCACGCTGGCGCATGTGATTGCAGCGGAAATGGGAACGCGAGCGGTGGTCACCAGTGGGCCGGTGTTGAGTAAGGCCGGAGATCTGGTTGGAACGCTGACGCGACTTGGATTGGGTGATGTTCTGTTCATTGACGAGATTCACCGTTTGCCTGCCGCAGTTGAGGAATACATCTATCCGGCGATGGAGGAGTATCGAGTGGATTTCACGGTGGATCAGGGCATGCATGCTCGTATGGTTACGCTGCCGCTGAAGCCATTCACGCTGATTGGCGCAACGACGAGAGCGGGATTGCTAACCCAAGCGCTTCGAAGTCGATTTGGTCTTTCGCATCATCTGGATTTTTACGGGCAAGAAGAATTGGAGCGCATTCTTTGCCGCGCGGCTGGATTGCTTGGAGTGGAAGCGGATGAGCGATCGCTTGCCACGCTTGCGGAGAGAAGTCGCGGCACACCCCGCGTGGCGCTTCGGTTATTGCGTCGGGTGCGGGATTGGGCGCAGGTGAAGGGGCGAGGCAAGGTGGATGACGGCGCGGTTGCTGCGGGCTTGGCTCTTGAGGGAGTGGATGAACACGGGCTTGATGAGTTGGATCGCAAGTACATGCGAACCTTGGCACGAACCTACCGTGGCGGACCAGTTGGTTTAGAAACACTGGCCGCAACGCTGAGCGAAGACTCCGACACACTGGAAGATTTGGTGGAGCCGTATTTGTTACGCAAGGGGTTCCTGGCTCGCACGCGACAGGGGCGGCGATTGACCGCAGAGGGTGCCAACAAAGTGGGCGAGAAATTGCTCAACACCGATTTGTTTGAATCGTGATCGGTGAGTGCCCCGAGGCGTTTGTTTTTTTAGAACGCGCTGTTCAGACCAGACCATGGGCCACCGGTGTCGCCAGCGGCACCTGTTGTGTCGATGGGCATGCCAAGGCTTTTGCCGACGGCCGGGATCGAAATGCTCATGCCAAATGAATATTCATCTGTAAGCACGCTGTAACCAACAGCGGCGGAGAGATTGAAATCCGGAAGGCTTCGAGTAAGACTTGCGCTCAGTGCTCGAAGGTCGCCTTCGCCAAGATCAATCTGCGGACTTGCCGAGAGGGTGTAGAGCTTTCCAATCTGGTAGGCCATTCCTGGCTGCAACAATTCGTCGTTGGGATAGAGAGAACTGTTGTAGAAGTTGTTCACCATTCGGTACTCGCAGAAAAAACTGACATCGGGCGAGTGCTGCATGGAAATACCTACGGACCCGCGTGCAAAATTGTCTGCGTCAGCATTTTCTGCGGCGTTGCGATCTTCAAAGAGCAGGGTGGTGGACCCATAGGCCTTCAAGGTGCTGGAAATCGCCCAACTTGCTTTGGCATACGCATGATTGCCCCACTGTGAAAGTTCGGGTCGGTAACTGAAGAACTGCGGTGTGGGGCTTTGGTAATACGCAAGGCTGTTCAGCCCCGTGGTTGGGGTGGTGGTCAATGGTCTTTGAAAATTGGCGTCTTCATTGTTTACGACCGCGCCGACATCCAGCATGATCCAGTCCACGCTTCGCCAGTCACCGGGGCCGCCGCGATAGGTTTGCCATCGCTGCGTCACTCCGAGTTGTGCGGCAGCGGCACCGGTGGCTCCTTCGACATCTTGATCAAAGATTGGGTACTCGCCGTTTTCGCCAGTGTCGTAGCCACCCCACAGCGTGCTGTTGGGTTGCACGATCCAGCGGAGGCGATTGAGGTCTAGAGCTGAATTCTGCACGCCATCAAAGTTCTGCACAAACTCTGTGCTCATGCGAGCACCGCCACCCACAATGCCCCGAAAGGCTCCACCCGTTGCACCGGGCGACGCATTGATCGTGGCGTAATTCTGAAAGTCGTTGATGGCGTAACCAATCGCCGTTCCCTGCACAAACGGTGCAATATTGAACGCGCCCCAGTCAAGCGGCATGATGAGTTCTTGCCGCGTGAAGGCGCGGGCATAGGTCTCTTCGTTGTAGCCCTGTGCGGAATACGCATTACCAATATTGGTATTAGCAGCAACATTGTTGTTGACACCAGCAAATGCAAGCGGTCGAGCCGCGAGCAATTGAGGGGTATCGCGTTCAAGCTGCATGGCCATGCCGTTTGCGGAATACTCCTGTGTCCATGTGAGTTGGTCGCTAAAGAGCGAGTCGCCATAGCGGCGGTAAGTCACTTCGGGAAATTTGGAAACGCTGTACGGTCGGCTGGCCAGCATCCAACTATTGATGACATATCGATCCAAGTCGTACTTCACCAATGCATCAAAGGCACTGTTGCCTGATTGCAATTTCACAAAGCCGCTTGTTTCGTACTCACGGTGGTTGGCAAAATCGTTTTGCTTAAAGGTGCTCAGCCACGCACCATCGCTCACCCAGGCGAGTTGTCCTTGCAAAATCGATCCGGCATCCAGAGCGGCGGTTGCCGAACCGTCGATCATGCCGCGCCATTGCAGTGGGGAGACATATTCAATACCCGAACTGCTTTGTTCGGTATTTTGCAAGTCGTAGAAACCGTACAGGTTCAAGTCACCGGGTGTTCCGCTGAAGCGGGTTCCAAGACCGTAACCATTCTTGGTGTAGATGTCCTGTGCAAGTTCAGCTTCCATATCAAACGGAGGCTTCCACCCGATGAGTTTCCACATGTCCCACCGCGTTCCAAAAGTCATTCCCTGATATTCGTTATAGCCAAGCATGACCCGTGGCATGAGCGGTCGCTCGGCGTCGCCACGCATGTAGGGCCAATAGAAAATCGGTGCGGAGCCTGCACGAAAGGTGACATGCTCGGCTTCAAATGTTGTGGAGGGATTGGATGCTGGCCCCTTGGTCAGCGTGATCCGGTCGGCGCCCATCGAGAGATGCGGTTGATAAAACTCGCTAATAGAAACGCTGGCATCGCGAGCTTCAAACTGTGTGGTGGAGACTTGCCGAACCTCCGCAGCTCGGGCAATGAGCGGTATGCCGCCTCGTGCATAGGTGCGCAACACCGCTTGCAACGCCGCTGCACGACCGGTGGCCATGTCGTAATACACCTGTGCTCCCCGCAATGCATACGAACCATCTGTGGCGGTGACATCGCCCTCCAAGTAAACGGACTCGACGCCGCCGGCATCCATCTGCCCAGAACCCGCACGCACTTTGGCCAATGCACCGGCTCGAAGGAAGATGACGGCGCGTTCCGCGCTCAGCCGCATCTCTCCAGATTTCAGTGAAGGATCTCTCGCCATGATGTCCACTTGTGCACCACCGGTGACGGTGATGAGATCAAGTTTTTCATTGATGGTGGTTTCTCGCCCGGCAAAAGTGACCACATCACCTTTGCGAAAGGAAGGCGTTCCTGAAGATGGAAGTGCAACGGTCGATGGTGGTGGTGTTCCTACGTGATCCTTCGCGGGATCGGGCTTCGCGGCCGTGACCGTAAGCGGTGCTTCGGGAGGTGGTCGGGGTGTATCCACCAGTGGCTGCGCACGAAGCGTGGCGGGTGCTGCAGCGATGCTCTGAAGGTAAGAAGCCAAGCGCGCTTCGGCGGCGATCGTGACCTCGCGGCCGGGAACGGAATCCTCAACTACCGGGCATTGCAGCCGCACACTTCCTCGCATACTTCCAGTGACCAACACATTGCCGCCTTCAACGCCAAGGCCTGCACCTCGCGTGGGTTCAGAAACCTGATTGAACCACATGGCAACCTGCGTCACGAGACCCTCGGATGTTGGAACGCGATTGATCCACACGATCGCATTGTGAGTCATAAAGTTGTAGCCACCCATCGTGATTCGCACATCACCTTGCATCGCAAGCCGCTGCGTGTCATCCACTTTCCAACGAAAGACTCGTGTGGCCTGCATCACCAAATCCGTTTTTTGTGGAACGATCGGAAGCACGAACCCACTCAGCCGATCTCCCGTCATAGGAACATCACGAACGCCAGGCGAATCAAGAGGTGGGGGAGCAATGTCTCGCGGACCAGCCGAGACGCATGCAATCGATGCAATGGCCAGAAGACACCGGAGCACGCGGGCATGCTAGCGATCGGAAAGCAGATGAGTGGGCTGAGATCCGCTGCGTTCGTTTGAGGGTCACCCTCGCCATGCAGGCGGCGCAGCCAACATGGCGTGAGTTTCGCGTGCAAGGTAAGTCAAGACCCAGCATGTAACGGCCGTTCCAACAAACGCTGCCGCCGCAACCGGTCGATCCATGGTCATGGCCCATGCCGCAGCCGTTGCAGGTGGAACAGCAACGATGGCGCGATGCAGCAGCAACGAGGAGTTTTCTGCAACAGGCTCGGTGATGGCCGCGTGAAGCAACCATCCAAACCACGAAACGGAAATCAAGGGATACACCGCAAACCACATTGGTTGCGTGAGAGGCCAGATGGAACCGCCGCGGTCGTTGCCAAGCACGACGAGGCCCGCAATGCATGCGATGGAGACCACACAAAGGAACACCATGCCTTGTCCATCAAGTTGCGGTCGCTTTCCGCTTCGTTGATGCACCAGTGTTCCGGCGACGACGGCTTGTGCAAACAGCAAACAGGCCGGAAGCGTGAATGGTTGAGCGGGCCACGGAATGAACATGACACCAGCGTGGGCCAGTCCCATCATCGGAATGCCGATGGCCGGAACATGTCGACCAGCGGTGTTCCACACCACAATGCCTGCGGCAGCGAGCAGTGCAACTCGAAGCGAGTCGTCTCCAAACACCGCGGCTGCAAGGAGAGCGGTGACGAGTGAGCCAAAGGTGACCATGGCCGCGTGCGGTGTGCGCATTCGACCGGCAGGAAGCGGCCGCCCTGGGTTCATGGCTTGATCTCGCCGTAGATCAAGCAAGTCATTCATGCCCGCAGCGAACCCAATCATGCCTCCGCCAACAAGTCCAGCCACTGCAAGGCTGATCCACAAGTTCATGGAACTCGCCGTGCGGTCCGCAGCGGCGGGGTTCCATCGAGTGAGAAGTGTGGCCAGCCACAGATCGCTTCCCACAGCGAGCGCCAGCGGAAGCCGCACCAACTGTAGTGTTGCCAACACGCGAATGACGATCCATCGCATGGTTGGATGCTATGCGGGGGCAACGCTTCATTGCATGAAACGCGGCCTTTGCAGAGCATGAGCGAATCCATCTACCATCACCCCCCATGCGCACGATGGCCCTTGATCGACCACCTGACGACGCGAGTGATGTGCGAATAGCAATCGTCGCCAGCGATTATTACCGCGAGATTTATGAGCGGCTGCTGCAAGGAGCGAAGGCGGCCTTTCTTGCGGCGCGCGGAAGCGAGGCGATGTTGACGGTGCATGTGGTGGATGGCGTGTTTGACATTCCTCCGGTTGCAGCCGAGGTGCTTCATCAGGGGGCCGATGCAGTGGTGGTGCTTGGGTGCGTGGTGCGAGGCGAGACTCGGCATGACCGTCACATTGTGGCGGCGTCGTTTGGTCAGTTGTCCGCGATGGCGGTTTCATTCCGGCGGCCTGTGGCGTTAGGGATTCTGACGGTCGAATCCAATCGGCAAGCCATCGAGCGATCGGGTGGGAAAAAGGGAGACGCTGGCGCATGGGCCATGCGTGCAGCCATTCGATCGTGTGTCGCGATAAAGTCCATGCGAAATGCGAGTCGGGCATGAGTCGATCCCACCGATTTCAAGTGCGTCGTTGTGCGCTGCAGGCGATGTATGAACTCGACCAGGGTGGAACCGATGATTCACTCGTAGGCAGATTTGCGGATGAGTCCATGGATGCGGAAAGTGCGGCGGCGGTGACGGAGGGACAGTCACTGGCAGCCCGCGCATGGGAAACTCGCCACGATTCCGATGAAGCGATTGCAGAATTTGTCACGGACTGGCCCACCCATCGCCAACCGATCGTGGATCGCAATGTGCTGCGGTTGGCGTGGTATGAAATCAGTCACGGAGGCGTTCCTCCTGCGGCGGCCATCGATCAAGCCGTTGATCTTGCCAAGGAATTCGGTGGCGAAAGAAGCCCGGCGTTTGTCAATGCAGTGCTTGATCGCTGGTGGAAGTGCCGCGATGGAGTTGCCTGAATGATTCGATCGACCATGTCTTCGCTTCGGCGGGGTGTTCAGCGCTCCGCGGCGGCGATTGGTGGTGGTTTGCGATCGCTGTTGCATGGGCGAAATCTGGATCTGGCCCTGATTGAGCAATTGGAATCCACGCTTGTGGCCTCTGATGTTGGAGTGGTGGTGGCGCGCGAGCTGGTGGAAGCAGTGCGAGAGCAGTTCAGAGCCGGTACCGCCACGACCGGCCGCGATGCGGTGAGCATTGTGAAGCAGCGACTGAAGCAGCGTCTGAGCGGGGACGATTTGAAGATCGCCCGCGCGGCCAGCGGGCCGACGGTGATCTTGGTGGTTGGCGTGAATGGGTCGGGCAAGACCACAAGTGTTGCCAAGATTGCACACGTGTTGCAAAATGAAAATCGCAGCGTTCTTCTTGCGGCCGCGGACACGTTTCGTGCTGGTGCAGTGGCGCAACTTGCCACATGGGCTCAACGGCTTGGCGTTGACATTGTGAAGGGTTCCGAGGGCGCAGATCCGGCCGCCGTGGCCTTTGATGCAGCCAACGCGGCACTCGCCCGCGGGGCGGACACGCTTGTGGTGGACACAGCGGGGCGACTGCACACACAGGATGGATTGATGCGGGAACTTGGGAAGATTCGATCGGTGCTCGGTAAGCGCATTCCCGGCGCGCCGCATGAAACACTGCTGGTTCTGGACGCGACAACTGGACAGAGCGCCTTGGCTCAAGCACGCGTCTTTCAGGATGCAGCGCAAATCACTGGAGTTTTTCTGGCCAAACTGGATGGGACCGCTCGAGGCGGTTCGGTGCTGGCCATCCGCGAGGCGTTTGGAGTGCCAGTGAAACTTGTTGGCCTTGGTGAAACGCCAGAGGATGTGCAGTCGTTTGATCCAGATTCATTTGTGGACGCGCTGTTTGATGGATGGGAAGAACAGTGAGATGAATTTGGAAGTGTTCACTCTGTGGCAGCTACGATGCAAGCATGTTGTCGCGACGCGCCTTCACCATTGTTGAATTACTGGTGGTCATGGCGGTCATTGGTGTGCTGATCGCACTCACCCTTCCGGCCATGGGCATGATTCGGGCGCAAAGTCGCAACACGGTGTGCCTGAGCAATCTTCGTCAAATCTTTCTTCCGCTTCGCGCGTATTCCGATTCCATTGGAGGGCTTATGCCCATGTGTGCCATGCTGCCCGCGGTGGGACCGAATGGACCCGAAGGCGGATTGCCACAATTGCTATCGCCGCAAGTGAATGTGACAAGCGAAATATGGTTGTGCCCATTGGACGAAGACCCGGAGAGTTTGGCGACCGGGACAAGTTTTCTATATGTGCCGGGGCTGCTGCGTTACACGCCGGAGGTTCAATCGCAGGTGGTTCGTACTGTGCTGTCGCAACCGAACATGACCGACAAGGCTCGTTTGAAATCCCGACACGATCTTGAGGGTCGCATGGTGAACGCGTTTTACCAGGGGATTGAGAAGCCGCCGGATCCGCAGGATCGCGGAATACCGCGAGAGGACAAGTACGCATTGGTGATGGATTCCGCCGATCGCCATCCGGGTTCCCGCACGCCTCGCAACGCCCTGTTTTCAGATGGAACAGTTCGAGACAACACGCCGTCTGACGGAGATGCCACGGAGGAGGAATCCGATGGCTGAACTTGCAGTTGTGGAGGCAATTCGCTGGCGACTTTCACAGATCGAACGGCGAGCGTGGATGAAACTGGTGGTGTGGATTGTTGCAAGCATTGTGGTGGTCGCCGCGGTGTGGTGGTGGATGTTTGTGCGATTTCGAACGCCGCCGAGCATTTTTGATTCCCCGGTCGACGACACGCTCAACTATTTGGCGATCAAAGACTTTTCTATGTTGCCGCTCGACGAGCGCATTCGTTTCATGCTTGAGGTTGCCGATCGCTTTCGTGGTCTGCAAAGTGGTGAGAGCGCCGCAGCAGCGTCCTTTCTTGCGGGTATGGGCCAATCCGCTCGAGATCAGATGCGAAAGAACATTCGCGATCTGATGAAAGATGTACTGGCCGATGGTGCGAACGATTACATGAAACTTTCACCAGAACAACGGGACGACTTTCTTGATGCGTGGATGCTGAAGTGGCAGCGGCTGGCCGAGCGAGGAATCACTGGCAAGGAAGAAGCCAAGAGCGATTCGGAACGACTCAAAGAAATTCAAGATGATGCCGAGCGAAACCGAAAGCGACGCCAGGATTCAGTGGGTGCCGACGCGATGACGGATGGCGGTGTTTCACGATTTCTTGATCTGTGGCAAGGCGAAGTGGAGGCCGTCGCATCGCCACGCGAGCAGGGTCAGATTGTGAGATTTCTGGATGACTTGCGGTCGCGCATGGTGCGGAGGTGAACCCGTTGGGCGGGGACCGTTGTTGTTGCCTGCGTGGGGCTAGTCCATTCCGCTTACAAAACCGTCAGTGAAATGCCGCCGTTCTCCGGGGCGAGTGCCTTCGCCAATGTCTGTCGCGGCATCTTCCGGGAAGCGGGGCAAGTGAGGTGCCCACGTGTGAGTGCCCCGATGAATGTCCTCGATGAGTGAGACCGCTTCCACAGGATCATCGGTGATGTGCATCAGATTCAAGTCTGCTGCTGCAATAAACTGGTGCGTGTTCAGAAGGCTCGATCGCAGCCATGCAAACATGTCTTGCCAGAAGGCGCGACCCATCAAGACGAGTGGCTTGGGTGTTGCCTTGAGCGTCTGCATCAATGTGAGGGCTTCAAAAAGTTCATCAAGCGTGCCGAACCCACCGGGAAGGCAGATGGTTGCGACAGAACTTTTCACAAACATCAACTTGCGAATAAAGAAGTAGCGAAAATCGAGTGACAGCGTTTGGTATGGATTGGGTTTCTGTTCTTTCGGCAACAGAATGTTGAGCCCAACGCTTTTGCCTCCAGCAGCCATGGCTCCCTTGTTGACTGCTTCCATGGTGCCGGGACCACCACCAGTAATCACGGCGAAACCTGCTTTCGCAAGTCGTGAACCGATTTCCTCGCCCATCTCCCAATACCGAGTCTTGTGTTCTGTTCGTGCGCTACCAAACACACTCACCGCAGGACCCAGATTTGCCAAGGCATCCGTAGCTTCAACAAACTCACTCATAATGCGAAGGGCACGCCACGATTCGCCGTCATGAGGTGGTGGCTTCTCCGCGGGCGGCATGTTCAAAATCGTACCGAATTCAAACTTGGACACTTGTTGCCTAACACCTTTCAAATCAACGAGTTAGATCAAGCAATTTGAATTACAGCGCCACCTTTCGCTAGGATCGAAAGCATGGCACGGCAACAGGTTACGAAATCGGCGTCCAAGGCAACTCGCAGCGTACGAAACCAAGGGGATCGGGTGAGCCCGAAAGCCGTGGCCAATCGTGTTGGGGGGACGAATGCATTCGTCGAACCCAAACCTGCTGCCAAAGTGAAGCCTGCCGATATGAATCATTTCACTGGCGCGTTGCGCTGGCTGAATGAGCGAATGGATATTGAAAGGCAGCGAGTGGTCCATTTGAACGAGGATGTTTTCAAGTTGGATCGCATGCGAGACTTGCTGACGCGACTGGGCAACCCACAGCAGCATGTGAAAACCGTGCATGTGGCGGGAACTGTTGGCAAGGGCAGTACGGTGGCCATGATCGCCAATATTTTGCGAGCGTGCGGTTATGTGGTTGGTGAATACACCAGCCCACATCTGATGGATGTGCGAGAGCGCATTACCGTCAATGGCAAGATGATCAGCAAGCCAGCTATGACGGAATTGTTGAAGAAGACCGCGAGAGCAGCAGCCAAACTTGAATGTGATCCAACGTTCTTTGAGGTGATGACCGCAGTGGCCCTGAAGCACTTCGCTGACGAGGCGGTGGATATCGCCGTGATCGAAGTGGGATTGGGCGGTCGCCTTGATAGCACCAATGTGATTACTCCCGAAGTGAGCGTGGTGACCACGATTGACTTTGACCACACCAAACTCCTTGGAACAACGCTGGCACAGATTGCCAGAGAAAAAGCGGGCATCTTCAAGAAGGGAGTCCCCGCGGTGGTGTTTGATCCGGTCAGTGAAGTGGACAAAGTGTTTCGCGAAGTTGCGGCCAAAGTGGGGTCCGATCTGCGTGTCGTGAACAAAGACATTGAATTCAGCAGTCGCTTCTGCACCAGCGAAGACCTTGGTCCGCATACGCGTGTTTGTCTGTACAGCAAGACCAGCCGCCTTGAGCACCTTCCGGTTCCGCTGCCTGGCGAGCATCAGAGTTCAAATTGCGGGTTGGCACTCGCAGCGGTGGATCTCTTGAAGGGTCGAGGTTTCCAGTGCCCGGAAGACAAAGTGGCTCGCGGTTTGGCGAACACCAAGTTGCCGGGTCGAATGGAACTGGTGCAGGATCGACCACGGCTTCTTGTGGATGGCGCCCACAATCCCATTAGTGTTCAAACCTTGATGAAGTGTGTCGGATCACATGTGCCTTACGACAGCATGGTGTGCATCTTTGGATGCTGTGCGGACAAAGATGTTGGTTCGATGCTGGACAAAATGAATCTGGGTGCCGACAAGGTGATCTTTACTCGCGCATCCACAACGCCACGAGCGGCGGCCCCCGAAGATTTGCAGAAAATGTTTGCGGAGCGAAGCGGCAAGATGAGTCAGATTGCGCGGACGCTTCCGGAAGCGATTCGTTTGGCGACCCGCGCCGTGAGTCGAGAGGATCTGATTGTGGTCACCGGAAGTTTTTATCTGGTAGGCGAGGCGCTTCGGTACGTGCAGCAAGAGCGTGAAAAACTCGAGGCCACTCGCGTGTGACACGGGTAGCCTGCGCGGTTTCATGAGTCAGATCGAAACACCATTCCGCTACGACGCGGCGTTTGCACAGCGCATCGAGACAACGTGGCAAGATCGTTGGGAAAAAAGCGGCGCGTATCGGGTGGGCAACCCTGGCGATGTTGGCTTTGACGCAACTCGGCCCAAGTATTTCGTGATGGACATGTTCCCCTACCCAAGTGGTTCGGGCTTACATGTGGGGCATCCAGAGGGCTACACCGCAACAGACATCATTGCTCGGTACAAACGCATGTGCGGATTTCATGTGCTGCATCCGATGGGATGGGATGCGTTCGGATTGCCTGCCGAACAATATGCGGTGCAAACCGGCGTTCACCCCAAAGTGACAACGAGTCGTGCGATCGACACCTTTCGTCGTCAGTTGAAGCGATTTGGGTTTTGTTACGACTGGTCACGCGAATTTGGAACCATCGACGCGGGCTATGTGAAGTGGACACAGTGGATTTGGCTTCAGGCCTATGGAAGTTGGTACGACCCCACTGCGAGAACCGCTCGTCCGATTTCTGAACTGCAACACACTCTCGCAACCCGTAACGCCACGGTTCGAGTGGACGGTGCGGATCGCCCATGGAAAACTTGCACGCCGATTCAACAGCAGGCGTGGCTTGATACGCATCGATTGGCCTACATCGGTGAACAGACCGTGAACTGGTGCCCTGCACTTGGAACCGTTCTTGCAAATGAAGAGGTGATCGACGGTCGCAGTGAGCGAGGCAGTCATCCGGTGAAGCGGATGCCGTTGCGACAATGGATGTTTCGCATTACTGCCTATGCCGATCGATTGCTGGATGACTTGAACTTGGTGGACTGGCCCGAAGGCACGCGAATGCAACAGGCCGATTGGATTGGACGCAGCCAAGGAGCGGAGATTGATTTTCTGGTGGCGGGGTTTGGTGCGCTCCGTGTGTTTACCACGCGACCCGACACCATCTTTGGGGCCACCTACATGGTGGTTGCCCCTGAACATGCTTTGGTGAATGCGGTGGTGCAAGCGGGTGCGGGCGAACTGAATCCCTTGCAGCGATCTGAACTTGCGGCGTATGTGCAGCAGGCCTGCAATCGTGCAGACATGGATCGACAATTGGATTCAGGACAGGCCACGGGGTGTTTCACCGGATTGCATGCGAAACATCCTGTCACGGATGAAGACATTCCAGTGTGGACCGCGGACTATGTATTGATGGGCTACGGAACCGGGGCCATCATGGCAGTGCCCGCCCACGATCAGCGTGACTTTGTGTTTGCAAAAACGTTTCGATTGCCCATTCGTCAAGTCGTCGAAATTTCTGGCACGCCGTGGAACCGCCAATCGGCAACCAGTGGAGATGGAGTGGCGGTTCACTCCGCTTCGTCGCATCTTTCGATTGACGGCCTGAACACTGTAGAGGCCAAGAACCGAGTGATTCAATGGCTGGAGAAATCCGGGCAAGGTTCGCAATCGATTCATTACCGATTGAGGGATTGGCTCTTTAGTCGTCAGCGATATTGGGGCGAGCCGTTTCCAGTGGTCTTCGATGAGCAGGGGATGCATTACCCGATCAGTGAAGCGGCTCTGCCACTCACGCTGCCGGAACTTGCCGATTACGCGCCGATCGAGAGCGATACACCTATGCCGCCGTTAGGCAAAGCAACGCAATGGGTGAATACGACCGCTGGCGAGGCTGGTGTGAGCGCAGAACTTTTGTCGCCATCCACCCGCGTGCGCCGCGAAACCAACACCATGCCAGGGTGGGCGGGCAGTTGTTGGTACTACCTACGTTACTGCGATTCGCGCAATGACACGCGATTTGTTTCTCGCGAGGCCGAGCGTTACTGGATGACCGGGCCCGACGGCACAGGCCGCGGAGTGGACTTGTATGTCGGCGGCAATGAACACGCCGTGTTGCACCTTTTGTATGCACGATTCTGGCACAAGATCTTGTTTGACCTTGGGCATGTCAGCACGCCTGAACCCTTTGCCAAACTCTTTCATCAGGGCATGATCACCAGTCACGCGTATCAGCGACCCGACAAAACATTGGTGGCGATCGATCAAGTTCAGGAGCGGGATGGCAGTTTCATAGAAGTGGGCGGCGGGCCAGTGACGCAAGTGATCGCCAAGATGAGCAAGAGCCTGAAGAATGTCATCAATCCGGATGATGTCATTGCTGAATACGGTGCGGACACTTTTCGTTTGTACGAGATGTCCATGGGGCCGCTGGAGGCCACCAAGCCGTGGAATACTCGTGATATTGCAGGGGTCTTTCGATTTCTGCAACGAGCGTGGCGTGTGGCTGTTGACGAACGGACGGGCGAACTGCTGATCGCCGCCGTTGGCAATGCGGACATTGAACGGTTGCTCCATCGAACCACCCGAAAGGTGACCGACGATATTGAACGGCTTGCTTTCAACACAGCGATTGCCGCCTTGATTGAATTGGTCAATGCCGCGACACGACCCAGTGAGATGACCGATCCCACCCAAGGTGGTATGACCAGAGATCAACTCGACCGATTCACCAGACTTGTGGCTCCGTTTGCACCGCACATGGCCGAGGAGATTTGGCAGCGACTTGGCCACACCACCAGCGTCACACAGGCCGCATGGCCCACATGGGATGCGGCCATGTTGCAGAACACTAATGTGGAGTACGCCGTGCAAGTAGCTGGCAAGGTGAAGGCGCATGTAACGGTTGCGGCGGATGCAAGTGATGCCGATGTGGAACGCCTTGCACTGGCTGAACCACGGATCATGGCTTTGCTGGGCGAAAAGAAACCTCGCAAAGTGATCGTTGTGCCACAACGGCTTGTGAATATCGTGCCGTAGGCGCGGTGGCGAAACGATTCATTCATCCGATGTCTGCCAAGGGTGGGTAACGCTATGCTCGCCCGTTCGCGTCTCTGATTACTGCTGCCTTCCCGGAGTCAACACCATGGTTGCATTCATTGTTCTCTCGCTCGCTATTTCTTGGCATGAGGCACCGCCCACCAAGTCGATCGTTGCGCCGATTGCCTCGACACCTGTTGGCGAAAGCGGGCCAACCGTGGAAGTACCTGCTGCATTGGCTCGACTCACAAGCCCTGACACCATTGCCGTGATGTATGTGCCTCAGGCGGTGGCGGCCGACCACGTGATCATGCGGCTTGGAGCGGTGGTTGGCTCGATGGAGGCCATGCTTCCGTTGGGCATGTCGATGAAACAAATTCTGAAGCAAAGTGTGCGGACTGATCTTGAGATTCCTTTGAATCAGCCGGTCTTGTGGTGGGTGGACATGCCCATGAGCGAAGAGGATGAGCCACCGATGGGCATGGCTGAAATAGTTTTCCATCAGGCGTTTCGAATTCCTGGCGCGATGGCGGCCATGGACAAGGCCCGTGCAGCAGCGGTGAACGCAGATGGAACGAAGAAAAAGGTGGTGATGCCCATTCGTGCGCGAAATCGATCTGGCTCCATCAGCGTGCTGACGGATGATCTTGTGGTCATCAGCAGCGACATGGAACCATTCGAGTCAACACCCGACCAAGCGGGAAGTCCGCTGTTACAGAGGCTTCCTCTCTCCGTCATCGCCGGCCGCATTGATCTCTCGCGTGTGATGGCTGAGCAGGGCGATCAACTGAAAATGCTCGGCGCGTTTGCGACCTTGGGTTGGATGGGCGAGTCACCAAGCGACGCAGACAACATGAGTGCGGAACAGAAGCACGCACTCCAGATGCGACGGGTGGTCGGCGAAGCGGTTGGGCAACAAGTGAATCATGCTGTGGATGGCCTTATGGGATGGAAGCGAGCAGGTTTCGCCGTGGCCCTGCAAGGGGATGACCTGAGTGTGTGGATCGATTGGTCGTGCTCGACCACGAACCCAGAAGGCATGAGTGCTTCAACGGTTCAAACGCTGGCCGCACTGTTGCCACGTGGTCATTCAACGTACTTCGGCGCCTCGAGTCATGCCATGCGATTTCATTTGAATGAGCGATGCACCCTTGACGATGTGCTGGCAACGGTTGGCAGTTCTCCGGAGCAGGCAGCGGCCTACGCCCAAGCGATCACTTTGGCCACCGCGGTACTGGATCAAGTGCCGGGTGGAATGGTTGGCGGTTCGTGCCTGAACGGCGGACGCCCCGTGTCTCGCGTCGCTTTTCAGGTGAGGGATGCAGCCATTTTCAGAAGGGATGTCATCAAACTCTTTGAATGCGTGGACAAAGCAGGATTGGCTTCCATTTCAACTGCCGAAACAGAGCATGGCGTGAACGCAATCGTTCGACCAAGTGTGCAGCGAATCGGCATCATCATGTCTTCGCTTGGTGTGGAGGCAACTTCTGAGGCAGCCGAAGAGGCCATGGAGAATGCAGTCAAGCCATGCACACTTTCGTTTCGTTTGAATGGCAACGCCGTTGTGTTGACTGCTTCGGAGGAGACCGCAGCCGTGGAGAACTCCCCCGTGAGCCAAGCCGATGCTGCGGACATGCGAGGCGAACTCGGAGCGAATTCGTGGGGCACGGCAGATTGGTTTTGCGTGACGGATCTTCGGGAACTCATGAGTGCAGGGTGGGAATCAACTTCTTCGGCGATTCACCTTCCCGATGGTGCGCCCGTCATGCTTCGTGTGTGGCAGGGTGTGCAGGGCAACACGACCAGGCTGACGGCTCAGTTCAATCTTGCCAGCCTTCAAAAGTTGCTGTCGGATTTCATGGCGATCGCCGAAAATACGGCGGACGATGCCGGCGAAGACGACGCATTAGACAAACCCAACTAGGCCTCGAGACACACCAGCCACACGAGACCGTGGTGTGCATCGAGTCTGCCATTCAACGTAACAGGCCCTGCTCGCTGGCAGGGCCTGATCGTTCAAAGTCGCTTGGAACGGATCAGTCAGCGACTTCGACGAGCGCCTGCTTTCCCACGCACAACAACAGGCACCGGGCGACCATGGTGTTGAGCGATCTTCGTCATAGACCTGATCATGGACACGAGTTCCGCAACCGCGGCATGTCCGTTTCGAAGAAGGTCGGAGATGATGGAAAGACGAGGCATCGATTGCACAGTAACTCCAAGAGCATCCGAGGCAATAACGCAACTTCAAAATGCTTCAGTTTTCAAAACTTATGAGTGCGCAACAGCCCATAAGTCCATACGATTGCCAATGCGGTTCCGATGATCGCATTCAATGAGCGACCCAACGAGCGAGCCTCAAACAGATGGACCCGAATCCAGCGAGGATCCATGGGAACTGTCCGAGCCGTTCCCATCTGGGTGGGTGGTCTTCTGGCCGCATGCCGAAGCGCCCACTCGAGAAGAAATAGGAAGCGCATTTGCAGCCTGGCTTGGCAACGAATTAGAGGGAGAAAGCCCGGAAGAAGGCGAAGAAGGCACTTTGTGGGCTTTCACCTTCCAGATGGAGGGGCTTCCGGTTCCAGCATTGGTGTGGGCCGAACCCGCTCAATCTCTGGAAGGCGAAGATGTTGAGGACTCGGTGAAAAAGTGCAAATGGGTGGTGCGCATGCAGGCCGTTCTTCCATTTGAAGACCCACATGAGTTGTATTTCCGGATTGTGGCCATGCTGGCGGGATCCATCAGCGACACCATTGGTGTTCTTGACGCTGTCACGGGGCACTTCTTACCTCGAAGCGTGCTTGAATCAGGCTTTCTTGCACCCGAAGCGATGCCACATGAACGATGGCTATGGCGTGTGAGTGGTGCAGGGCTTGCCGCACCCAATGAGGGCAGCGATCCACCGACGATGCTTTTTACCACCGGTCTTTGGCGTTGCGGCAGGCCTGAATTGGAATTGCTCGAGTTGCCAGCAAGCCATGTGCGAGCAGGGCTCATCATGCTTGATGCCATGGCTGGACTTCTGCTGGAGGGAGAAATGCCAAAGGCTGGAGCGGTATTCGAAGTGGGGCCAAGTTTGCCGATCACGCTGCAGCCGTGGCGAGAAGTGTCGGCAACCATTGAAGAGGGTGTACCGGGTTCGACTGCGTTTCGCGCTGCGGCAGGTCAATCGGGAATGGAGAGCCCTTTACTTGGTGTGCGTGCGGTGATTTGCCATCCAGAACCGGTGGGGTCGTTTCGCAAAGTGTGGTCGTGGCCGCGTGATGCGGTGGCCGCCATTGAAAGTGGGCAGGCCGCGCTCTTTGCAACCGAACATGCAACCAAGGCTGGATTGCGTCGTGCGCAGCGTCGATGGGAAACGTTCGCCACAGCCTTTGCAAGTTTGAAACGGGCCGAAGGTGAAGCCGCGATCAAAGTTCGAGAAAACGGTTTTTCTGTGCAGGCTCCGCTTGAAGGTGGTGAAGACCCGGATCGCGTTGAGCAGGCATGGTTCTTTGTCAAACGCTTCGAAGCGGGTTCGATTGATGCAGCGCTGATGGAGAAGCCCCGCAGTCGTTCGGACTTGGATGCAGGCAGCGTGCTGCGTGTGGATACGACTACCGTGAGCGATTGGCGCGTGGAGTTGCCGGAGGGGGACTTTGGTCCGGAGCGTTGGCAGGAGTTACTCCCGGCGGTCGATCGGCTGCGAGGGTTGGGGTGATCGACGCGTTCACTTTGTTAACTCGCTGAATTCCCGGATTCATAAATGTGATGCGGCGTTCGCGAAGCAACTTGCCGATCGCCTGCTTGAAGGCTTTCTTGCTGACACCGAATCGATTGCGGATGTCCACTGGTGAACTGTCATCATCCAGCATCAGTTTGCCACCTTCGCTTTCCAGTGCCTCCATAATTTCATCTGTCAACGGGGCCACGCGGGCGTAGCCAGCCGAATCCAAAGACAAGTCAATCTTTCCGTCGGGGCGCACCAGTCGTACATAGGCGTGCATGCGATCGCCGATCGACAGCGGCTCGGTAAGCGTGTTGTCATACAGCAGCCCGCGGTGTGACTGATCAATAATCGCGTTGAAGCCAAGCGGAGTCTTGCCGCAAATCAAAATGTCGACACGCTGATTCACGGCGTACTTGGGTGGACTGAGGCTGAAGTGCTTGTTCAGTTGTGCGCTGGCCATGATGCGATCCGTTCTTGGATCTACGCATACCGCCACCACAACGGTCTGCCCAATGCGAAGCGGGCCGCCCTGTTCACTCAATGGAAGCAGCAAATCTTTCGAGAGTCCCCAATCCAAGAACGCACCCAACTGCTCGTGCATGTCTGTGACACGAAGGCAGGCAAACTCACCCACCATGGCATGAGGCGTTTCGGTGGTAGCGACCAATCGGTCTTCTGAATCGCGGTACAAGAACACATCCAGTTTCGTACCTGCTCGGAGTCCGCGCGGCAGATAGCGACCCGGCAGAAGAATTTCGCCGAGCGATTCACCGTCGAGAACGGCACCTGACGATGTTTCACGAAGAACAGTCAGCAGACTTCGGTGACCAATGCGTGCCATGAATGGGACAGCGTAGGCGGAAGCGGGCGGAGGCATCGCTGCTAGAGTGCGTTCTATGCGATGGTTCTTGTGCGCAACGCTGCTGACCGCATCGATCCAGAGTGGATGCGGCTACCAACTGAAAGGCTGCGTGGTGCAGGGGGGCTTTGGCACGGTCACTGTGGTGCCAGTCGATGACCGACGGCTGCTCTCCGAGGGAGTGCCTGGTGTGCGTGTGCAATTGGTGCGAGATCCAACGCGGATGTCGCGTGAAGTGGTTTGCGAAACCACCAGTGGGAGCGACGGCACCTTTCTGCTGGAGACCAAGACCTTTGGAGCGGGTTGGATGGATGAACGCTGGGAACTGATCGCGTCGAGTCAGGGTTTTCAGGGGGCACAGTCGTACATTGAATTGCCACACGATCCTTCCACGCGTCGCTTGGTGATTGAAATTCCAAGGGGTGCATCTCTGCCGGCGGATTCAAAGGCCGACACCAACCTTTTTGACGAGGCCAAGCAATTTGATTCGAAGGCGATCGGAAACAAAGCAGGGCCGAACTGAGAACGGGACTCCCTCTACACTGCACACCATGCCAGCAAGTCGAAGCCGAAACACCGAATGGCGCCGCAGCCTTCAGCAGGTCATGGAGAAGGGTGGCGGTCTGGAACTTGCCGTCGCACGGGCTGGAGGCAAAGATGAGAATACTGCGGACTTGGTGTGGCGCACCAAGCTCACCAAAATTGGCGACGACTTTCTTGAAGTGGAGCGACCCCAATCGCTTGGCCACGCCATTCATCTTGAATCTGGCGTGAACATGGTGGCGGCCTTTGTGATTGGCCAGAATCGATTCACATTCAACACCAAGGTGCTTGGAAGCGTTCGCGCCGCGGCCGGGGCACGTGCCGTGGAAATGGTGCGGCTTGCCGTGCCACTTTCCATTGAACGATGCCAGCGGCGGTTCGACCGATTTGATTTGCAAGGACTCAAACTTCCAACGGTCACCATGTGGCCGTTACTAGATCCAAAGAGTGTGATCCCGGCTGAACGAGCCAATGAAATTGCCTTCGATGCTTTGCAACGGGGGGAGCAGCCGGTTGCGAGCAGCGAAACTCTTATGCCGGAAGTCGGTCCGCCCATCACCGCAACCTTGATGAACATTGGCGGTGGCGGTGTTGGCTTGCGTGTCACGCAGGCGGAGGCTGGGGCACTGACTCGTCATCGGATCTTCTGGATGAAAATTCCGATGGGTACCGATTCCGTTCCGCTGGTGACCACGGCCAAAGTGGTGCATACGCATCTGGACTCCATGCAGAACACCTACGCCGGCGTGAGTTTTGATTTTAGTTTCAACCCCGGACACCAAGGCGTTGTGACGGCGCAGATCACGCGCCAGGTGCAGCGTGTGCAGGCAAAGCAACTGCCTTCGACATAAGGCGTTCCATGGCTTGGTGCAGGACCGCGACCTTTGTATGGGTCTCGGCGACTTCCTCATCTGGAATTGAGTCACTTGTAATGCCGCATCCAGCTGCGTAGCGAAGTGTCCACGCGCCGCCAGATTTTTTGAGTTGCGCCGATCGAATGGCAACATTCAATAGAAGAGTTCCGTCACCACCAAGCAATCCGATGGCGCCGCAATATGGACCGCGATCAAATCCTTCTAATTCGCGAATGACCTGCATGGCGCGAATCTTGGGCGCACCGGTAATGGAACCAGGTGGGAAGGACGTGGCAATCAAATCGCCGAGGTCTCGATCACGCCGTAATCGGCCATGGATTTCGGCCACTCCATGTAAGACTGTCTCGTGAGATTCCGCGATTCTTGGTTGGGCAACATGCACGCTGCCCGGTTCACAGGCTCGTGACAGGTCATTTCGCATTAGGTCCACGATCATGTGTAATTCAGCCGCATCCTTTGGGCATGCCATGAACTCATCCGGGCGAAATCCTGCAGGCCGCGTGCCCTTGATGGGTCGCGTGACCACCAATCCGCTTCGATCAACACTCAGAAAAAGTTCGGGACTCATGCTGGCGATCATGCCGGCAGGTGTCTCCAGCCATGCACCATATCGAGCATGACTCTGCTCAAGGGCGGCGTGGGCAAAGGCACGTGGGTCGCCTTCACCGCCAGCCTTCCATTGCCGCGCGACATTGGCCTGAAAGAGATCGCCCTGACGAATGAACTCGCGCGTGCGAGTGACCATGTCCGCATAGTGCGCGTCACTCTGGCAGGGTTGAAGTTGGTTCATCGAAAAGTAACGCGGCTCAGCCTCATGCTTCATGGCTCGTTCGATTTCAGGCCAGGCCTCGTGCGGGCCACCCACTCGAAACCATCGCCCGCTGCGAGCATCGTGAACTGCCGCGGTCACCACGGGAGCGGCTTGAGCGAGCGGCCACGCATCCGGTTCACGCGCTCGTGCCATGGTGGACGGTTCAAACACCGCGCCCAATTCGTAACTCAACTGAAGGATGGAAGCGCCGTCGCCGGGCATCTCACCATCTCCCTGACTGTCTCGCATCAAGCGGCGTAGCCACGCGCTGACATCTCCTCGACTGGCTGTGGATGAAAGCGTGTGCCACGCGCCGGGTATGGCAAGAACGGTCCAGCGACTCCACTGCGAATCGTCCCCAGAAATCAGGGCGGCCAATGGAATGTCATCCGGCCATCGGGCCATCGCCTGAAGTGGCGTGAGGCGCCACGAAAGTGCATCAGCGGCCATAGGGCTCCATGCTATGAACACGCAACGAAAATCCAATCAAAATCTTTGTGGATTGCAAGTCACTATCCTCGCTTGGGCACCGCTCGTTCGTGCGGGATCGCACAGAATCGCCCTTTTGAGTATTTCATGAAAGATCCAGAGATGTCGCTCGCCAACCCACCTCGATCCATCCATCGTTCACGCACATCACGCACATCACACGCATCCCGCACCAAGGCTTCCGCACGCAAGTCCAAAAAGTCTCTCGGCATGGCGAAGACTCCGAAGAAGATGGTTTACTTTTTTGGTGCCAAGGCAACCGAGGGCGGAAGCGCGTTGAAGCCATTGCTTGGAGGAAAGGGAGCCAATCTTGCGGCGATGTGCCAGATTGGTCTGCCGGTGCCTCCGGGATTCACTATCTCCACCGAAGTGTGCGGGTTGTATTACCAGAATGGTCGCACGCTTCCGCCGCAGTTACTGAAGGAAGTGAAGTTGCATGTGGCACGCCTTGAGAAAGCAGCCGGCAAGAAATTTGGTTGCAAACGAAATCCGCTTCTGGTGTCGGTGCGATCGGGTGCACGGGAGAGCATGCCGGGAATGATGGACACCATTTTAAATTTGGGCCTGAACGATCAGACCGTTGAGGCCTTGTCGCGAGCAACCCAGAATCCCCGATTTGCGTGGGATTGCTATCGACGCTTTGTGCAGATGTACGGCGATGTGGTGATGGGAGTGCAAAAGAGCCACGAGAATGAACACGAACCGTTTGATGCGGTGATGGATCGCCTCAAGAGTGAGGTCGGCGTTGCGGAGGATTCGCAGATGACCGAGCAGCACCTGCGAGAATTGGTTCAGCGGTTTAAGGCGCTCATTCGGGATCGAACCGGAAAGAGTTTTCCAACGGATCCAATCCAACAGATGCTTGGGTCGGTGTGTGCGGTCTTTAACAGTTGGATGAACGAGCGAGCCAGCCTGTATCGAGCCAAGTACCGCATTCCTCAGGAATGGGGAACGGCGGTCAATGTGCAGGCCATGGTCTTTGGAAACATGGGTGACGATTGCGGGACCGGTGTGGCGTTTACGCGCGATCCGGCCACGGGCGAAAATGTCTTCTATGGGGAATATTTAATCAACGCACAAGGAGAGGATGTTGTCGCGGGCACCCGCACTCCGCTTCCGGTGGCACAGATGGCCAAGGAACCCAAGATGGGCGTGGTGTTCAAGCAACTCGTGCGGGTACGAAAGACCTTGGAGAAGCGTTTCGGCGATGTGCAGGATTTTGAGTTCACCATCGAGCGGAAGAAACTGTGGATGCTTCAAACGCGGCGCGGCAAGCGCACGGCGCTGGCTTTCGTGCGCATTGCGCATGACATGGTGAAACAAAAATTAATGAAGCCGGAAGATGTGATGCGGAGCGCCGATCCGGAAGCCATGAATCAACTCTTGCAACCGGTCTTTGATCGAGCCGCGCATCAGGCGGCGCGCGACAGTGGACGCATGTTGACCAAGGGACTTGCTGCGGGCCCCGGTGCCGCCAGTGGCGTGGCCGTGTTTACCGCGGCCAAAGCCGAGGAATTTGTGAAGGCGGGTCGCCATGTGGTGCTGGTGCGATTGGAAACCAGTCCCGAAGATCTTCGAGGCATGATCGCCGCCGATGGAATTCTGACGGCTCGCGGTGGTGTGAGCAGTCACGCCGCATTGGTCGCCCGACAGATGGGCAAGGTATGCGTGGTGGGGGCCGGCGCGCTGGTGGTGGACTATCACAACTTGTGCATGCATTGTGGCGGCATCACCGTGAAAGAAGGCGAACCCGTCAGCATTGACGGCACGACAGGTGAAGTGTTCGCTGGATTAATCGACACTGCGGATAGCGAGTTAAAGCAAGTGTTGATCACAGGTTCTCTGAAGCCAAGCGAGAGCGCCATTTGGAAGTATTACAACTTTGTGATGAAGCTTGCGGACCAATTTCGCCGGCTCGGCATTCGAACCAACGCCGATACGCCGGAGCAGACTCGCAACGCCATCGCATTTGGTGCAGAAGGCATTGGTCTGTGCCGCACCGAGCACATGTTCTTTGAGGGTCATCGCATTGAAGTCATGCGGCAGATGATTCTTTCAAAGGATGAAGCATCGCGGCGAGCGGCCTTGGCCCAGTTGCTTCCATTTCAGCAGAGCGATTTCGAGGGAATCTTTCGCGCGCTCAATGGTCGCCCGGCGTGCATCCGTTTGCTTGATCCGCCTTTGCATGAGTTTCTTCCCCATGATGGTGCGGCGCAGCAATCGCTTGCACGCAAACTTGGTGTGCCAGTTGAAGCCATCACGCAACGTGTTGCTGAGTTGCATGAGTTCAATCCCATGCTGGGATTCCGCGGTTGCCGATTGGGAATTGTCTACCCAGAGATCAGTGAGATGCAGGCCCGCGCAATCTTGCAAGCCGCTGCGGTGGTGCAGGCCGAGGGCATCAAGGTGAAACCCGAGATCATGATTCCGCTGGTGGGCTTTGCGCGCGAACTCGAGCTGCAGGTGGAGTTGGTGCACCGTGTGGCGAAAGAAGTGCAAGCAGCCACCAAGCAGAAATTGGCGTACATGGTTGGCACCATGATCGAGATTCCACGCGGAGCGTTGAATGCGGACCACATCGCAAAGACTGCGGAGTTTTTTAGTTTTGGAACCAATGATCTCACGCAGACGGCCCTTGGCATGAGCCGTGATGACAGCGGGAGTTTCCTGCCGCGATACGCCGAACTTGAAATTGCCAAGGACAACCCATTTGCAACGATTGATATTGCGGGTGTGGGTGAATTGGTTCGCATCGCTGTGGAGAAGGGGCGTGCAACGCGACCCGATATCAAGCTTGGCATCTGTGGTGAACATGGCGGCGACCCAAGCAGCGTGGTGTTTTTCCATGATGTTGGGCTGGCGTATGTGAGTTGTTCTCCGTTTCGTGTTCCAGTGGCACGCCTTGCAGCGGGTCGTGCAGCGGTGCTTGAGTCAGACCGAATCAAGGCAGCCAAGGGCGCATCGCGTTAGGCTTCTCACATGCGGAAGTTGCCACCAGCATTCCTGGCGAGTTTGTGTGTGGCGGTGTGGGCAATGCAGGGATGTCGCATATCCCGACCGGATTCTGTGGTGGCGGATCCTGGCGATCCATTTGTTGTTGCACACACAGAGCTTCCGACGGAAGTGCCATGTCGAACCTATCGGTGCGAGCGGGCAACGGAGTCTCCTGCACTGGATGGAACATTTGAAGATGTGGTGTGGACCAAGGCTCCTTGGACCGAGGAGTTTGTTGTGGTGCGACGCCGCGGGCCAGTGGGGTCCGTTCGCACTCGGGCGAAATTGCTGTGGGATGATTCGTATTTGTATTGCGCGGTTGAGCTGCTTGAGCCGCAGGTATCGCTTGAGGGGCTTCCACCGTCACGGCATGATGTGGAACTCATGGTGGCAGGGGATCCAGCCGCGGGTGGATATCAGATTGAACTCTTTGGCATGGGCACTCTTGTGGACGCGTGGTTTGATGGAAATGGTTCTTTGCGAGGCGCGTTTCACAAGTGGGATGCCAAAGGCCTTCGCACCAGTGTTCAGCGTTCAACAGACGGCGCGGCCGTTCGGTGGACGGCCGGCTTTGCGCTTCCGTGGTCGACCCTGTCACCTGCAGGACATGGTCCACGCCTCGATCAAGAAGTTGGCCAAGCGCCGCAAGCGGGAACCACATGGCGCGTGGACATTGGGCGCACCACATGGCGACCACTTGCTCCGGATGAAGACGCATCGCCCAAACCGGTGGGGCTTGAGCGAGCCGTATGGCAACCGCCGGCCGAGGCGAGCGAACCACGAGGGTGGGGTGTATTGGAGTTTGCTCCGTGATCCTTGGGTTGATTCGTGTCGGTGTGGCAAGTCTGGTCGTGAGCGTGCAGGGATGCCAGAGTGCTGCGTACGGACCGTGGCCTCGAAGTCCGGTTGCCGGAACGCAACGCACCTATCCATGCACCTATACGGCGGAAAAACCTTCGCTTGATGGATCGCTGACGGACCCGGTGTGGCAGCTGGCTCCGTGGAGTGAACCCTTTGTTGTGATTGAAGGCAATCAGAGTGCGGCGCCCTCGCAAGTTACGTGGATCAAACTGATGTGGGATAAAAAGTATTTGTATGTGGGTGCGCTGCTGATGGAAACGGATGTGTGGGCAACGCAGAATCAGCCGGACGCAAAGTTATTTCTGGAGAACAACTTTGAAGTGTTCGTGGACCCGGATGGGGACGGTCAGGCGTATTACGAGATCGAGGTGAATGCCAAGGGTGCGGTCTTTGATTTATTTCTGCACAAGGCGTATCGAGAGGGCGGTCCAGCAGACCATCACTGGAATTGCAAGGAACTTGATGGTGCTGTGCATGTGGAGGGAACATTGAATGACTCCAGAGATCAAGACAAGTCGTGGAGCGTGGAGTTGGCGATTCCATGGGGGTGTCTGCAGCCTCCGGCTAATGCATCAGGTGACTCACCTGAGGTGCAGCGAAGCGGAGATAGGCCGGAGATCGGAGACATGTGGCGGATGAATTTTTCTCGATCGCAGTGGGAACTCAACAAGAGTGAAGGCGGCTATGTCAAAAAGGATGAGGGGCGGGTGGACCGTTGGGTGTGGTCGCCGCAGTGGGTTGCAGACATGCACCAACCGGAACACTGGGGCAAAGTGACCTTTGTCCGAACCCACTGACCAGTAACCAGGGACGGGGGTTGTTATTCGGAACTTACTGGGCGGAATCCCTGCAACATCGACGCAGCCGAAATCGGTTGGGGAGCGAATAATCAACTCCCCAAAGGATTCGCATGAAATCAATCGCTGCCAATTCGTGGTCGAGAACTGATCGCACAGAGCCGCTGGCGAGCGGCGACTCTCCCGCGCGCCTGCTTGAGGAACTCGAGATTTCACCTGAACCAGGAAGTCTGTTTCATCAGGTGTTGCAACAGGTCTTGAACGCCGCGCCGCTGGCGGGCATGCAGCGAAACCATCAGCTCATGTTTGCGCAGGCCAAGAATGAGATCGTGGTGCACTTTCCCGTTCTTATGGATGACGGACGGCTACGCATCCTGACCGGATACCGCATTCAGCACAACAATGCATTGGGACCCTACAAAGGGGGCCTTCGCTTTCACCCGCATGTCACGCTCGATCAAATGAAGGGTCTTGCAATGATCATGAGTTTGAAATGCAGCCTGATGCGTTTGCCATTCGGCGGCGCTAAGGGCGGCGTGCGATGCAATCCGCGTGAGTTGGCTCGCGATGAACTGATGCGAGTCACGCGGCGATTCTGCAGCGCCATTAGCAATCAGATTGGTCCCGATTACGACATTCCAGGTCCGGGCGTTGGCACCGATGCTCAAACCATGGCATGGTTTGCTGACACGATTGCTCAAACGACTCCCGAGCAAGGTCGCCAAGATGTCACACGAGCCGTCACTGGAAAACCGATCGAACTCGGCGGCGTGCCCGGTCGCGATCGAGCAAGCGCTATGGGCATGGTGATGGTCCTTGAAGAAATTCTCCCGGACTTCAATATGTCACTCAAGGGTCTTCGATTTAGTGTGGTTGGCTTTGGAAAAGTTGGAAGTTGGACCGCTCGAATTCTTGAGGAGCGTGGCGCCATTCTTGTGGCGGTCATGGATGAAACCGGTGCGGTGCGAAATGATCGTGGCTTGGAGGCTGGTGAACTGGCGGCCTATGTGCAGTCCACCGGCGCGGTGCGAGGGTTCTCTCAGGCGAGAGCGGTGTCGCGTGAAGAATTTCTTAAGGCCCCAGTCGATCTTTTCATTCCAGCAGCCCTCGAAGGATTGATTGATGCGGAGAGTGCCGCGAACATTCGTGCCAAAGTTGTCGCCGAGGCCGCGAGCCTGCCGACGACGCCGGAGGGGGACGAAGTCTTCTTGCAGCGCGGTATCGAAGTGCTTCCAAGCCTTCTGTGCAACGCGGGCGGTCTTGTTGCGAGTTACTTTGAGTGGTCCATGAACAAAAGTTCACAGACCATGACAGCGACGGAAGCCGAAGAGCGGCTGGGGCAGCACATGTCGGATGCAGCTCGGCGAGTGCGGATCGCTCGGCATCGGTTTGAGAGCGATCTTCGCACAGCAGCGATTTGCACGGCTCTTGAGCAAATTGAGCGTGTGCATTCCTTGCGAGGCGTCTTTCCGTAAGTCCGTACGTTGTTCGCGGTTCAGCGAAGCCGCGACGCTATGTCCGCCGCCATCGCAGCAGCCGCGACCGGATCGAGTGCGTGGCCGTTCCAGACAAGACCCAGTCCGCGACCATCTTCATATTTCGGAATGACATGGAAATGCACATGCATGACCAGTTGGTGGGCGATCGCACCATTATTTTGCAGAATGTTGTACGCCGCCGCGCCCGTTGAGTCCATGACCGCCTTGGCAATCAGAGGGAGTGCGCACCCAAGGGCCGCCGCACTCTCGGCTGAGAGTTCGTGCAGAAACGCCTTCTCCTCTTTCGGCACCACAAGGGCATGACCAGGGCTGAGTGGATGCACATCCAGAAACGAAATCACGCGATCGTTTTCAAAGATTCGATGGCACGGAATGGATCCGTGAATGATTCGAGAAAAGATGGTCACGGTCGAAGCCTAGCACCGAGGGCATGGCGAAGAATTGGAATCGCCGCATACTCTGTGGTCATGGCTCGTCGAATGTCGTCTTGGAAACAATCTGCAAAGCGAATTGTTCGCCCAACACTCAGTGAGACCACACGACAACTGCACGCTCGATTGCGTCGTTACTTGAAAGAGGATTTAGCCGAGGCTGGCGATGTCACCAGCCAAGCCATGATCCCTCCGAAGCAACAGGCCGTTGCACATGTTGGGGCTCGAAGCGATGGAATTGTGAGCGGAATCCTTGTGGTTCGCCATCTGCTCGCAGTGGCCGCGCCGCGCGTTCGGTGCAGGGTTCATGTTCAGGATGGCCACCCGTGTCGCGCGGGCCAGCGCGTTCTGACCTTGCGTGGTTCGTTACGCGACATGTTGAAAATCGAACGCATCATGCTCAACCTTCTTGGCCGAATGAGTGGCGTGGCGACGGCAACGGCAGCGTTGGTAAAACAAACACACGGCACGCGTGCTCGCATTCGCGATACGCGAAAAACAACCCCCGGCCTTCGAGCTCTTGAAAAATATGCCGTGGTCTGTGGCGGTGGTGTGTCCCACCGTCACGGTTTGCACGACGCATTTCTTGCCAAGGACAATCATCTTGCGGGCATCACACCCACTCGCCTTGCGGCTCAAATCTCCGCAGCGGTCAGTCGAGCACGGCGTTGCTCAACCTTGGCGTTCACCATGGCCGAAGTGGACTCGGAAACTCAATTCCGTGCGCTGCTCACTCTGCCAAAAGGAACTCTTGATTCGGTTCTTCTGGACAACATGAAGCCGCCTCTGATGAAACGGCTCGTGCGATTGAGAAATCAACAGGCACCCTTCCTGCAATTGGAAGCCAGCGGGGGAGTGACTCTGCGAACAGTTCGTGCGATCGCCCGCACCGGAGTGGACTTCATCAGTGTTGGTTCCATCACGCACTCGGCACCGCAACTTGACTTTGGCCTTGACATGCAACGGGTAAAAGTGTCTCGCCCATGAATGCAGTGCCAGCAGATCGTCCAATCGAATTGTGGCCCGATGCGTTGGAGCAGACAGCCGCGACGACCGACCACTTTCGTACCGTGTGCGTAGTTCGAGAAACTTCGAGTACCCAAGATGTTGCCACGGAACGGGATCTTCCAGCAGGATCCTTGGTCATGGCCGGGCGACAAGTAAATGGGCGAGGTCGCCTTGGTCACTCGTGGGCGGACACCGCAATGGATGGAGTTGCCATCACATGTGTGGTGGCGCAACAGTCGCCTGATCGGCTTGCGATGGCTGCCGCAGTTGCCGCAGCGTCTGCGGCACGAGCCTGCGTAAGCACGCAGGCGGCGTCTCGGATTGCAGTGAAGTGGCCCAACGATGTCATGGCCGCGTGGGTGGGTGGCACTCCGCGAAAAGTTGGAGGCGTTCTGATTGAAATCCGAAATGGTCGCGCGTTGATTGGCCTTGGCATGAATGTTCGACAGACCACATTTGCCGGCGAACTCGCCGATCGCGCCGCCAGCCTTCACATGCTGGGCAGTCTGGTGGATCGCTTGCATGTTCTGCAGCAATTGATCCTGCGACTCGATGCTGCACTCTCTCAGCCATCCAATCTTCTTGAGGCCAGTTATTCAGAACTCGACCGCACCGCTGGATTGCGGCTGCGATTCAGCACGCCACAAGGGCTTGTCGAAGGTGTGGTGATTCGATGCGATCCATCGCGTGGATTATTGGTTCAAACCGAACATGGCGAACAGTTTCTGCATGCTCACACCACGCGCGTACAGCCACAGACAGTCGAAAGCCGATCTACAATGGATCGCCCATGAATCGAGCTGCCTTGGTCATCCTTCTGCTGCCAGCCTCCATGGCTGCGGCACAATCCAAACAAGCCGGCGACTTGGTTCCTGTTGAGCAAGGCATTTCGGATATGAGTGCATTAGGAACTTCGCTGCGCCACTTGCCGATCGAACTTGGCGAAGGAAATAATTTCATGCGACTCTTTGGCGTGGCTGGTCGTCCCGACCTTTTGGTTCGAAGTCAGGGTGGCATGTATGCCGTGTTTGAGCAAGGGAATTACATGACGATCAAGGACCGAAGAGCCACCAAGACCTATGTGCTGTGGCCCGCTGGTGTCACCTTTCACATTGGCCGTCCGGACTTCGCCACACTTCGAAAGCCTGGCATTCGATATGGACCCGAGGCCACCATGCTGGCTGCGCCGGGCATCACGATTCCTCAACGCAAGATTGATCCGAATCAAATCGACGCTCGCGGAGACGATGTCCGTGAGGGAAAGCCCGATGGTGATGGACCCATTGACACGCGTCTTGCGGAGAGCCGCATCGATTTTTTCCCAGTCAACGATCAGGATCGTGCACGGGCGAAGGGCGGTATTCCGGGATATGGCGCACGAAATCCAAGTGAAGTGGTCGTGCCAAAGGAAGTGGTGGTGCAAAAAGATGTGGTCGCGCCAAAGGTTGATGCGCCTTCCGTCAACCGGTCGCCACACCAAGCGGATGCACCCGTGCCCGCAGCACCGCCCGCCGATTCAGCGAACGCGCCGATCCACGCTGCACCGCAACGGCCATGAACCCGCATTCATTTCGGCCCGCCGCCGTGGTTGCACTGCTTCTGGTGCAGGCGGTACATGCTGGAGACATTACACCTGCCATGAATCGACCGGCCGCAGCGCGCGGTGGCATGTTGGTGTTGCCGCTCAACGGTTGTGGCCGAACCGAGTGGCCTGACTCGATCGCACTGCAACGCACGGATGGTGGTCGGCCGATTGATGGCGTTATTGGATGGGTTGCGTCGGCGGTGCCGTCGGTTGAACGATCATGGACTCGCAGCGATGAGCAACTGGACATTCGACCGATCGCTCGTGCGCCATCCGGAGCGCCGCCAGAACAAACTGGAACGGTTGTTCTGATGGCCAACATGCCAATCGATGTGAGTGGCCCACTGCAACTTGGAAGTGGCACGGTTGATCCCGCGTGGCTCGAACTGGTCGACCCTCTTCCGTTTGTGGATCGTCCGCAGTTACACATTTCAGCCAACGCTCAGCAGGAACAACCCGATCCCATTGCTCCATCCGAATGGTTTCGATGGTGGCTTCTTGCGGAAGCTGCGGGATTGCAGCCCCCCGCGCCGACGGGTGACGAGGTCTCACAGCGTTTCGCGCTGCATCGCGGGCAACTCTGGCGAGCAGGGTTGGATCGAGTGGAGCGAGTCAGTCCGGGTGTGGCCAACGAACTTCGGGAGCGTCTCACCGCGGTCTGCAGCGAAACGCAGGGCAAACTTGAGGTTCGCATTGCGGCATGGATTGCCAAGAGCGACGATCTCTCGGCGTTGCTTAGTTTGCTGGTGGACCGAAGCCGTTCGGAGGAGCAAGTGATGGACGGAGCCCTTACGTGGTTGCGGGCTCAACCACCACTGATGTGCTGGGTTGAAGGTGATGACGGAAGTTCGGTTCGCGTGGTTGCAGCAAATCCAACAAGCGAAGAAGCGATCGTCATGTTGTCATGGATGGAGAGTCCAGCCATGCCGCCGTTGGCCATGCGCGTTCCCGCACATGGCATTGGTCGCCAGACCATGGAGCGGCCACCTGAATTGATGCCAGACCTCATCACACGCAGCGCGTCGCCGATCTCCGGCACGCTGCTCTTGCAATGGAAAGAGTGGAAGCGGCGGCTTCCGGTTGGTGCCGGTCTTGTCACTCCTCGTCCACCAGGCCTCGGCGTGGGGTTACTTCTTCCATCGCTTTCTCTTGCCGATGCTCAGCGAGGTCGCGTGACGGCTCCGCCTCAGGAGTGGCGATCCACGGCGAGTCTGCGGCGGCGATTTGGCGTGTGGGAGATTTTTGCCGAGTGCCTTCGTCCGCGAGAAACTGAATTGGATGAACTCGAAGTGCTGGTGGGTGAAACAAGTCGAGGCATCGCCCGCATTCGAGTGCGAGAGCAGGGCGAACCAATCGTGGAGGGTCTCGGTGAACTTCCAAAGCCGACCATTCATCGAAGCACATTTGCCGATCGCTGGCGGTGCGTCATTGAGTTGCCCGCTGAATGGTGTGAGCGAGCGGATGCCAACAGTGCATCGCGTGAACCGGGCATGTCAAGCGTGTTGCTTCTTGGTGTTGCTCGTTCGCCTGGGGGCTCTGGCACGCGACAATGCGCGGGTCTTTCCGTGCCGCCGTTTACGCCTATTCCTCTCTTGGCACTTGATCCATCGGGTTGGTGGAGTGCAACTCAGGCAGCTCCGCCGCAGGACAAGACGGCCGACACCAGCGTTCCACCCGTGAGGTGACCCATCTGCTTCTCCCTCAAAGTTGTCCAAGATCTCAGTCGCATCGAGGCCTTGTTTGGCGCAACGCCCATGCACGAAGCATTTGCGGCGTATGCGGCTCGATCCGCGGCGGATGCCAAACACTTTAAGCCACTGGAAACGAACGCACGGATTTTTCCAAATGATTGGGCGCCGATCATCACATGGCACGACGGCAAGAGAGTTGTCTCGCCCATGCGGTATCGCGTGCATCCGCATTGGTCGCATGACGAACTTCCTTCAAAATACAATTTATTTAATGCAAGGTTGGACGCGCTGCGTACGCGGCGCACATGGAAACCACTGCTTCAAAAAAATCATGGCCTTCTGGTCTTCGAACGATTCTTCGAGTGGGTGGTGGATCGCCAGACGGGTAAGAAAAACCTTGTGTCGTTTGGGCCACTCGGCCGCGACGTGATGTGGTGCCCCGTTCTCTTTGATCATTGGGTGGCACCTGTTCTGTCGGAATCCATCACATCCTTCGCGGTGATTACTGGCGACCCGCCAGCGGAGGTGCTTGCCGCAGGCCATGACCGATGCCCCATTTTCTTGCGGCGTGATGTCATGGATTCGTGGCTGAATCCAGTTGGGCAATCCGTCGACCAGACACTGAAACTCCTGCACATTCAAGAGGTGGCCACGCTTGAACATGAACCGGTGGTTGCTGCGTGAGGCGTGTTGCGTTCGTCTGACGCCCTCCATTGCATCGTGATCGACGAGTTCGAACGCGGTCGGTTTGAGATGGGTTTCGCGGCGCAAGTTTCTATACTCACATGTGATGTCCGCGACCACACCCGCCACTCGCACCGTCGCTCTGTTAAATCAGAAGGGCGGAGTTGGGAAGACCACCACAACGGTCAATCTGGGTGCGGCACTTGCGGAGTCCGGACTTCGAACCCTGTTGGTTGATCTGGATCCGCAGTCCAATCTCTCCCTGCACTTTGGAGTGGAAACCGATGAAGGGCGACCGAGTACCAGTTCGCTCTTTGCGGATCCACCAGCCACGGCTTGGGACTGCGTGGTCGAAGCGCGGCCAGGTCTTTCGTTTATTCCGGCCGATACAGAATTGGCCCTCGTGGAAGGTGAACTGGCGGGGCGTCCGGATGTGCAAAGTGTGTTGCGAAACGCACTCGCACCATTGCACACGCGATTCGATTGCATTCTGCTTGATTGCCCACCGGGTCTTGGCGTACTCAGCGTGAACGCGCTCACCGCCGCGAACGAAGTCATTGTTCCAATGCAGGCGCACTATCTTGCACTGCGAGGCCTTGAAAAACTGCTTGAAACGGTGCAGTTGGTTGCCGCGGGTCTGAACCCGCAACTTGTCTGCAGCGGGGTGATCCTGTGTATGCATGAAACGCTCTCGAGTCATGGCAAGGCCGTGGTCGAGGAAATTCACTCTCACCTTGAGTCATTCCGAGGCACCGATGTTCCGTGGCGGCACTGTCAACTGCTGCAGCCACCGATTCGTCGCAACATCAAGTTGGCGGAAGCGCCGAGTTTCGGCAAGACCATCTTTGACTATGACAGCAAGTGTCCCGGAGCCGAGGACTATCGGCGCGTGGCCCAAAGCATTGTGGCTATGTGGAAGGGCCAACAGGAGCAGGCTGTGCAGGAATCGGCCCCACCATTACCGTTGCCTGCGACATCGACGGGTTGATCGGATTGTTCTTGAAATTCACTTCGACCAGTCGCGTGTCCTTCTCGTAATACAAACGGCCATGCGTGGGATCGATCTCACTGCGTAAAAGTTTCCAGCCGCGTTCCTGATATCGCTCGTTGATCTCTTGTGCAAACGAGTCGGTTTCTTCAATCCTTCCTCGAAAGGTAAAGCGGCCCGTTGCCAGCGTCTCGCCCTTCAATTCAATGTTTTCCGAGTGGCGGCTCTCCATGTCGGGCGGCGCACCTACATCGCTCTCCATAATGGTCTCAGGCTCGCCAGGTGAAAGAAGTTTCCCTATTCGGGCGACCTTTGCAATGCAACCGGCGTTGACAGCCGTCCATGCCACCAGAGCGAGGCACGCCATGAAACATGCAGATCGACTTCGCATAACGCCGATCCTACAGGGCTCCCGCTGGGAGTTCTCCCATGTCGATTGAGAAGCACACCCGCACGGTTTCCCTGCTCGCGCTGGCAAGTCGTTTTACAGGGCTTGCTCGTGATGCCGTGCAGAGTCGTGCGTTTGGTGCAGGCCCCGTCATGGACGCGTTTGCACTTGCGTTTCAAATACCCAATCTGTTTCGCAGGCTCTTTGGGGAAGGAGCCCTGACGGCAAGTTTTGTTCCGGTCTATGCAAAGTTAGAGCGGGACGATGCCGCAGCCGCACGCCGATTCGCTGGAACGCTGATCTCGCTTCTGGTGGTCGTGCTTGCAGTCATTGTGGTCATTGGCGAGGTGGTGCTGACCAGTCTTCCGGCCACGACACCCGACCAATCGCTGGTGATCCGGCTGACGGTTCTGATGTTTCCATACATGCCCATGGTGTGCGTTGTCGCGCTGCTGGGGGCCATCCTGGGTGTGCACGGACGATTCGGTCCAGCGGCAGCGAGTCCCATTCTGTTGAATCTGGCGATCATCACGGCGGCACTCGCTGCATGGTGGATTCCATCGGATGGCGAATCGGAGAGTCGCAATCGAATCGGATGGGTCGCCATGGGTGTGGTGATGGCAGGTGTGGCGCAAGTGGTGTGGATGATGGTGGCGATGCGAGGTCAGAACATCCGCCCCGGATTTCATGTGGCGGCCAGCCGTGTTCCGCTTCGCACAACCGTACTTGCCGCCTTGCCCATGATGCTTGGATTGGGCGTGTATCAACTGAATGTGCTTGTCGACAGTCTGATTGCCAGTTACCCAACATCGATTGGCCCGACAATCTTTGGAACGCCATTTCCACTTGCACAAGGAAGCAACGCAACGCTGAATTGGGCGAGTCGGCTGTTCGAATTTCCGCTTGGAGTGTTTGGGATTTCCGTCGCCACCGCCATCTTCCCATTGTTGTCCAGACAATCCAACGACTCGCACGTGTTCATGCACACGTTGCGCCGAGGGTTGCGGCTTGTTGTGTTTATTGGAGTGCCAGCCAGTGTTGGGTTGATGCTCGTTGCCAAGCCACTTACGGCGACGATTTATCTTGGTGGTCGGTGTGGCCCAGATGAGGTATCGCGCATCGCACACGTGTTGATGGCCTTTGCGCCAGCGGTGGCCGCGTGCAGTGCCATTCAATTGCTTACGCGAGCGTTCTATGCATTGGGTGATCAACGCACACCCACACGCGTGAGTCTGATGATGGTGGGGCTCAATGTGCTGCTCAATGTCACACTCATTTGGACACCACTCAATCTTTCGGGACTAGCGTGGAGCACAACGGTCTGCGCCTTCATTCAATGTTGGTTGCTGTCTCGCACGCTTCATCGACGCCTTGGCCATTTGATGGATGCCGTGGTCTGGAAGAGTTTGGGCAAGACGCTGCTTTCCACCGCCGCCATGGCGGTGGTTATTGTCGGCATCGACATGGCACTGCCCTTTGGGGATGAGTGGTGGGGAATGTTTTGTCGGTTGGGCATTCTTGTCGGTGTCGGGATTGGCGGCCTTTTCCTAGCGGCCAGTCGACTGCATATGCCCGAAAGGCGGTGGGCGATTGGGATGGCGGATACCGAGTCGCTCCCCAGTGCCTCAGCCGATTGATCGACGAAGTGAAAAAAGGCACTCGTTTGGTTCACACCGTCAAACACGATGCGTAATTGGTCTCGGCAGGGTCGACCATGACGTTCGGTCTTCGCCCACACAGCGGCTCTGCTGGCCGCGTCCAATCGTCGGGCGCGGTCTCTTTTAGGCGTCTCCGCGGCGCCGCACATGCCATTCGTGCGGCGCTGTTTTTTTTAGGTTGAGGCCACACGCCACGCCGCACCGTCGCGCATCACGCGGCGATACAGCGTGTCTCGCTCGACCGGTTGAAACCCCGCATCGGAAATGGCTTTCGTTAAGTCACCCACGGTCGTCTCCTGGTGGTTTCCTTCACCGACCGCCTTGGTGATGTCGTACCACACAACAGTTCCATCCATGTCATCGGCACCTGCGTTGAGCATGAGTTCCGCCATCGGAAGCGTTTGCATAACCCAAAATGCTTTGACATGCGGAAAGTTGTCCAGCATGAGCCTTGCAATCGCAAGCGTTCGCAGATTCTCTAGCCCTGTTGGAGCCGGCAGCCGTTCCAATTCGCTTGCATTGGGATAAAAAGGAAGCGGAATAATTGTCTGGAAGTAGCCCGTGGAAAGACCGAGTTGACCCGGCATGGGCAAGCGTTGATTGGGATAGCACTCTGCCGGGCCAGTGAGCACCACACTGCCGTCACTGCTTGGTTGCATGCCTTGTGCAGCCGACCATGCTCGCAATGTGTGATCCTGTTGTTGGCGAAGAAGTTGCATGTGATGAAGGCGCTCTGGCCGTTGCTCGATATGGCCGTACAGAATGGTGGCGTTGGTATTCAGGCCTAATTCGTGGGCAGCACGATGCACATCAAGCCAATGATCCCCCCGAATTTTGCCCTTGAATGCAGCGTCGTGAACGCGATCGTCAAACACCTCGGCACCACCGCCAGGAAGACTTCCAAGGCCAGCCTGCAACAGATCGTGCAGCACCGAAGTGATGCCTGCGTAACCCTGAGCGCCTCGTTTGCTGATTCGCTGCAGGTGCACAATCTCGACCGCCGTAAAGGCCTTGATGTGAATGTGCGGAGCCGCGGCCTTCATGGCACGAAGCGTGTCGAGATACCACTCAAAGGGCAGCCACGGATGCAGTCCGCCGACCATATGAATTTCTGTTGCACCAGCGGCTGCGGCGCCCTGCACATCCCGCACAATGTCTTCTGTGCTCTTCTCGTAGGCACCCTCTTGATCCTTCTTGCGATGAAAAGCGCAGAATGAACAACTGAGCGCACAAATATTGCTGTAATTAATGTGGCGATTGATGTTGTAGTACGCAGCAAGTCCGTGAAGTCTGCGACGCACCAGATCTGCCAACGCCATCACGCGATGCACATCCGGCGTTTCATAAAGAACCATGCCATCGGATTCGTTCAGGCGAACACCGTGTCGCACTTTGTCTTCAATGGTCTCAAGGCGCGAGTCCCGACCTGGAGGAAGTGGCGGGGCGAGTTCATCTGCAACGAGTGACATTCCGCGATGGTAGATGCACCATCACACCGCGTCGACATGTCTCTTATGCATGGCAGGGAATCACGCCCGTTTTTACGCAATTTCAAGGGTTTTTCGCAGTGGGCACACAGGCGGCGGGTCACTTCGTATGTGGTGTTGGAAAGAGAACCCCCACACGGACGCGAGATGCGGCGTGTGAGCGAACGATGGGAGCGATGTGACGGGAAGAAACTCCTGCAATCGCGTGGGGTTTGATGGGAATGACATCCAAGTCGCAGGAGGGTGCGACTTGGATCGAGTGACGGAAAGGGACATCCGAGTTGCAGGAGGGTGCGACTTGGAACACGAAGTGGTGGAAAAAGAGAAATGGCGACCTGTTCGGTCGCCACTTCTCTTTTTGTTGTACGTAAAAGGAATCGCCGAGACTTAGCCAGCGCTCGCGGGCTTGTCGGATCCGGCAGGGGCCTTGCTTGAACTGCCTGAAGCTGTTGGCGCCTTGGTTGATGTCGAGGAGTCGGCTTCGGGAATCGGCTGCATGGTCATCGGATCTCGCAAGGGCAGGTGCGTGACCTGTCCTCCGCAGAAATCCGACATCTTTGCGCGACCATTCAAATCACCAGGAGCAATGGTCTTCCAGTCGCCAACCACAAGAATGGCCATTTGATCGGTTGCGAGGTATTTCTTCGCAACGCGCTGAATATCCGCAGCCGTGACCGCATTCACTTTGTCTCGAAAGGTCTTCCAGTAACCCTTGGGTCGATCCGTCCACTCGTCACTCACAAAGACGCCCAGCATGGCGGGCTTGCTTTCAAAGGTGCGAGGGAAAGTCTCAATGAATTGCTTCTTGGTGGTTTCAAGTTCCTCTGCGGTGACGGGTGTATCACGAATTTTCTGCAGTTCCTCCAGCACAATCTTGGTGGCCAACGCCACAGTTGGATTCTTGCTCTCAAACCCAGAACGGAACTCGCCGGGGTAGTACACCTTGGCTCCAAGACGACTATTCGCCGAGTACGCCAGCCCCTCATTGCTTCGCACTTGGGTCATGATTCGACTGGTGAATCCACCGCCACCCAGGATGTCGTTGAGCATCATGAAGGGGATGTAGTCGGGATCATCTCGTGTAATCGAACGAAGCCCGATGGCCACCTTGCCCTGTGGAATGTCTTTCTGAACGTGATAGACACCGGGCGTTACGGTTGCGGTCGGAGCGATGGGGTTTGCCTGCTTCTCACCCTTAGCCCATCCATCAAACGCTGCTTCTAACTTTGCCTGCATGGCTTGAGGCTCGAAGTCACCACTAACCGCAATGATCAGATTGCCGGGATGAAAGATCTTGGCATGAAACGCCCTCATGGAATCTGGAGTGATGGCGGTGATGCTCTGTTGGGTGGCCTGCCTCGCCTCAAAGTGGTCACGGCCATACATCAGGGCGGCCCACTCGCGTGAGAGGATGCGTGCCGCATCGTCATTGCGCTGTTTCATGGCTTCAAGAGCCTGCCCTCGATTGGTGTCCAGTCGTGCGGCATCAAAGCCAGGGTTGCGAAGCATGTCCACAAACAGCTTCAGGCTCTCGTCAAAGTTGCTGGTGAGGCAATTCATGGATGCACTGCTGGTGGTGTCGCCGCAACTGGTTTGGGCCTGCGTGGCCATGAAGTCAAAGGCCTCATCGACTTCGCCAGGCTTCATGGTGGTGGTACCGCCTTCCCGAATCATTCGACCCGTCCCGATTGCAAGCCCCACGGTGTCCGCTGTGTCAAGGTTGCTGCCACCTTTGAAAGTGAGCGAAACATTGATCAATGGGAATTCGTGGCTCGGAGCCATATAAACCGGCGTTCCATCCTTGAGCGTGAATCGAAACTTACTCGCATCCGGCGCATCAAATTGAAGCGGGCCAAACTTAATGTCTTCTGGTCGTGCGGGAATGGCAGGTGCCGTATCCGCCGCAAAAGATTGAGTCGCTGCAACGGTCAGAACAATGGTGAGAATGTGGTTTCGCATGGTGGATTCCTTGTGTGCTGTGTGCAGTCGATTCACTTGGTGGCCTTCTTTCCGTTGCCCGTACTAGCACCAGGCGGCGCGGCAGCTGGTGGTGGTGTTGGTGCGGCGGCCGGTGCTGCGCCCGCTCCCTCAAGTTGTTGCAGACGCTCGGCCATCTTTTTCTTCATGTAGTCAAAGACGGGCTTCATTTGCGGAGGCACCTGCGCACTTTGAGCCTCCATGCCTTCCATCTGCTGGCGAAGTTCACCGGCGTCCTGCATCTGCGCAAGTTGCGACGCCATTTGCTTGGCGCGAGAACGCATGCGCTCTGGCAACGCTGCCAAGTCTGGATCGTCGGCACCTGCGGCACCAGCCTTTCGCCTAAAGTCGGCAACACTCCGGTTGGTCACATCGAAATACAACTTTGCAACGCGTTGAATGTCTGCGGCTGTCACGGCTTGCAGTTTTTTCGGTGCTTCATTGAGTTCCTGCCAGCCCATCATGGATTCGGCAAAGCCCAGTTGCACCAGCAGGAAGAAATTGGACTGAAGCCTGCGATAACTGTCCGCGGCGACCTGGTTCTTGACCTTTTGCAATTCGTGGTCGTCCACAGGTGCATCTTGAAGTCGCTTTAATTCCTCGTACCACGCGGTTTCCAATTGCTCGGGGGTGCTGTCGCCCTTGGTCTCTGCATCGAAACTAAAGAGCCCAGCAAATTTGCGAGCATCGGATTGAGCCCTTGCACTACTGGCAATGCTGCGACCTTCAATCATGGTCTTGTAGAGCCGACCGGTCTTGCCATTAAGAATCTCACTCATCATCTCCAGTGGATAACTGTCCTTGTGGCCCGCAGGAACCGTGTGATAGCGCACCTCGATTTGCGGCTGGAAGTCGCCTTCGGCATTCATTCGCATTTCCGCACTCTGCTTCTGTTCGAGTGTGACCACTTGCGGTGGTAATTCCTTGCCAGCGACGAGCCGACCGAAATACTTTTCGATCACTTCTTTCGCGGCCTCTGGTTTAAAGTCGCCCACCACCACACCCACCAAATTGTTGGCGCGGTAGTAAATGTTCCAGTACTTCATCGCTTCTTCCATCGTGTAACTGTTCAGGTCGCTGGTCCATCCGATGACCGGCCAACCGTAACTGGAACTCACCCAGAACATGGAATCAAACTGCTCTTGAAAACGACCCGTGGGTGTGCTCTCCGTACGCAACCGTCGTTCTTCATGGACCACATCGCGTTCGCTAAAGAACTCGCGGAACACACTGTCCATCAGGCGATCGCTCTCCATCCACGCCCACATTTCAAACTTGTTGCTGGGCACATTGATGAAGTAAAACGTGATGTCGTGGCTGGTAAAGGCGTTCATGCCGCTTCCACCGGCCTTGGTGTACACCTGATCAAATTCGTCCTTCAGAATGCTGCCTTCAGCCGCTTGAGCCAATTCAAGCTGCGCGATTTGCTTCTGGATGGCTTCCGTCTTGGCCGCAGCGTCTGGTGCCTTAGAGTCGATGGCCGCAGAATCCTTGCGAAGTTTCGCAATCTGCTCCGTCATGCCACGGCCCTGTTGCGAGTCCATGGCCGCTTTCAACTGACTGCGGAGGTCCTTCAATTCTGCAGTGTCGTTGGCTGGATTCCACGGATCATCAATCTCGCCCCGGAAGTAGCGCAGATACTGACCATTCCACACCATGGCATTGATCTTGTCGCGAAGCAACTTCTGCTGTTCGCGGTACTGTGCATCCTTGGCCTTGTCGCGAGTGCCGATGGAGTTGGTGCCTTTGAACATCATGTGTTCAAAGAAGTGACTGATGCCGGTAATGCCCGGTCGCTCATTCACACTGCCGACCTTGGCCAGCCAACCTGCCGCAATCACATTGGGTTGGTCGCTTCTAGGGACGAGCAGGAACTTCATTCCGTTGTCGAGAGTGAATTCCTGCACTTCAACTTGCTGTGCCGCGGCGGGCAGGGCAAGAAGCAGCGTGGCAATGAGCGGTAGAGCTTTGTTCATGGTTTCTCCAAAGGCGGGTTCTTGAGCGGTTTTAGGACCTGAATGGCCCCCCGAGGGTGAGATATACCCGCGATTTCGTTTGGCGTTTCGCGATTCCAAACACTTCCATCTTGGAACGGCTTCGGGCGGGGGTAGACTGCCCCCATGCGAACCAACCGCCTCTTAGCAACTCTATCCATTGTGCTTGGGTGTGCCTCGCCCGCAATCGGTCAGATTCGAGTGGCCCACTGGAATTGCTGTGAAATGAAGGGGGACGGTCCCGCACTCATCCGCACGATTGCGGCCATGCACCTTGATAACAAACCGGGCTGGGCGCAGCCATTGGACATCATCACCTTTAATGAGGTGGCGAATACGAATACCACGGAACTTAAAGCGGCCGTTAATTCTGCCGCTCCTGCTGGAGTGACCTACACGCTCGCCACCTACACCAACACCTCAGAATCTGGCGGAGCACAAGCGATGTTCTACCGAACGGATCGCTTTACCGAAGTCACCGCGTTGCATGTCGACATAGAAACTGGGGCAACTCGAGACACCGATCGGTGGGCACTTCAGTTGACGGGCTACACGGATATCAAGGCACGGGTGTATGTGTACGGGTCGCATCTAAAGGCAAGCAGTGGTTCTGCCAATGAGGACATTCGAACAGCTGGCATGCAGGACATTCGTTCGAATGCGGACGCATTGGGAGCGGACGTTCCAATTATTTATACGGGCGATTACAACATTTATAACAATACTGAAGAGGCGTATTTGGTTCTTATCGGTGCTGGCTACGGCCAAGGTATCGATCCATACGGAAATGGAAATTGGACAGGCACTGGCAATGCGATCAAGCACACGCAGGCGCCGGCGGTCACTGGACAAAACGGATTGGTTGGCGGGGGAATGGACGATCGATTCGATTTCATCTTGCCCAATGCTGAGGCGGCCGATGGTGATGGCATCTCGATGATGGCCAGCACCATGCGTGCATTCGGTAATGACGGAACGAATTACAACCAGGACATTAATGCCGGCAATAGCGACTATTTCCCGGGCGAACAGGCCAGATCGAACGCCGTGACGGATGACTTGTGGATTGCAAGCGATCACATTCCTCAAATTCTGGAGTTCCAGGTTCCAGCCAAATTGAGTGCACAGTTTGCGGCGGCGTTGCCAACCAAGGCCATTCGTGGCATTGCGGTTCCGCTGGCTGTGAAGATTCAGAATGTGGCTCCGTATGTGTCGGCGTCAGCAGTTGATGCCTTGCAATACAGCCTCAGTTGCACGGGCGGTGTCACAGGAACGGCTTCAGGAACGGGTGCCCTGAGTCCTTTGTACTCCTCTGTGAATGTGAATCTCAATACTGCCGCCACCGGAACCATTACAGGAACCGTAAATGTGACAAGTAGCAGTGAAGCAGTCGCGACGCCGTCGGTGGCGCTGCCAGTGTCGGTAACGGTCATTCGACCCAGCAATCCGTCTTTGAATGCCACCACCGATATTGATTCGACTTCTCTCTCGCTTGAATGCGAGCCGGATGTTGGATCGGTCACCATGGATGCGGCCGTTCGCAATGTTGGCTACGACGCATCGCAAAGCAAACTCGACATTGACTCCGTCAGTTTCAGCGGTTCCTATGCAAGCAAGTTTTCGATGACGCAAGGCTTGGGTGCTGGATTGACCACCGGTTCACGCACGCTTCGATTTGCTTTCAATACTGCTGGCACCACGCCGGGCTCGTATGCCACCACAGCCACAGTTCGCACCAGTGATGAAGCCGCCGCGGGCGAGCAGATTCGAAATATCACAGTAGCTCTTGATGTCACCGTGGGTACGGGCCTGCTGGGGGATCTTGATGGCGACGGCTCGGTTGGAACCGGTGACATTGCCATCATGCTTCTGGACTTCGGCGCGTGTGCCGGGTGCGCCAGCGACTTGGATGGATCAGACTCCGTCGACTTTGGCGATGTGTCGTTCCTGCTGCTGCTGTTTGACTGATTCGTAACGAACGATCAAAAAATGAACGAGCCTCCAGCGGTGGGAGGCTCGATTCATTTTTGCAGCAGCATTGCAGTGCCGCCGCGAAAGGCCGTGGTGGGATTTGAACCCACGAATCACGGATTTGCAATCCGTTCCCTTAGGCCACTTGGGTACACGGCCGTGTGGCGAACCGTATCCTTGCAGCAGATGCCCGTGCCGTCAACGCGATGACAACCCGATTGCCACAACTCTTGCAAAGTCTCGTCGTGGCCAGTGCCCTTACGCAGGCGGCGAATGCGCAGCAACAGGGTTTCAGGGCTCCGTTATTGCCAAGCGGTGGTTACCTGACCCGCGTTCAGGGAACACTTGAACCCGGAGCGGGTGGACGAGCATGGACCTATCGATTGCGAGACGCTTTCGAGGGTGAGTCAGATCGAAACATCATGCTGCTTCCATCAAATGTCTTGGAGGACATGATTCGGCGGCACGACTCGTTGCCAAGTGGGGAGGTTGCCAAGTTTGAGTTGTCCGCGGTGATCACCACCTATCGAGGCGAGAACGCTGCGTTACCGTTGTTTGCCACACCCATTCAGGAATTTGCACAACGCATGAGTCGCCCCGTCATGCGTCCACCGGGTGCGATGGGTGGCTCCGGAGCCATTGACGAAGAAATCCCGCAGGACATGGCACCGATTGGTGTCTTTGACGATCTTGCCGAACAACCGGCCTTTGGCATGCAGTGGTCGCCCGTTCTGCCTTCCGCACGGTTAGCAAGGGTGCAACCCGCAACTGGTGGCGGCGAGGTTCAAGCCGATGAGATTGAACGGCAACTCGTCGACGCGGTGGGGGATGTGCAGCGTTCGATGGATATGACGCAGGCCGCAGTGCAAGCAGAAATGGCCGCCATGACGGACGCCGCCCCCAGCGGTGGAAACGATCCGCTTCGCAACAGGCCGTGGCTTGAATCGGATCGCATGATCCAAGATCGCCTTGGTGTGGTGACTCGTGATCCCATTTCAGGCGAGTGGCGATTTATTTTCGAGAGTTCACGTGGCGAGCTTGGCGAGCGCGAGGCAACGCTGCTGCCTTCGCCCATACTTGAAGGGCTTGAAACGGCGGCCCGCAGCACGATCGATCCCTTGACGGTGGTGATCAGCGGTCAGGTGACTCGATTTCAGGGGCGAGCCTATTTGCTGCCGAATTCATACAAACCGCTCAAGACCGGCAAATTGCTCAGCAGGTAAGTATGCGTGCATTCCATTGTGATGGACCATTCGATACATTCACGCTATGGCCTATCCAACTGCAACCATCGGAACTGATTTTGGCGACATCGAAGTAGAACTCTGGGATGATGTGGCTCCGGGTCATGTGGAGAATTTCCAGAAACTTCTTCGCAAAGGGTTTTATGACGGCATCGGGTTTCATCGGATCATCCCGGGGTTTGTGATTCAAGGTGGTTGCCCCGAGGGAACTGGAACCGGTGGGCCCGGTTGGAGTGTGAAAGCAGAATTCAACAAGCGACCGCATGTGCCTGGAACACTTTCCATGGCGCGGAGCGCAGATCCCAACAGTGCGGGAAGCCAATTCTTTATTTGCTTGACACGCGAACAGTGTCAACATCTTGATGGCCAGTACACCGGCTTTGGACAGGTAACCAAAGGCATGGAGATTGTGAAAAAGATTGCAGCGATTCCCGTGGACAAAAATGGACGGCCTTCTGGAAAGCTGCCAAAGATGACCAAGGTCACGGAGCCGAAGCCGAAGAAGGGTTGAGAGGTTCGGTCACGTCTTCTTCTGAGGGCGCCGCACCGATGACCGACGCATTGGCAACGCGGGGTTGTGCGGGAACGACTTCTACTTTTTGAAGGAGAGGCGGCTGACGCGGGCGGCCGCTTGATGCGTCTGCGATCTCGCTTTTGGCCAATCGATCCATGGCGTCCCAGCCGTCCACCACACCGGCAAAGGTGCAATATTGCCCGTCGAGCCGAGCCGTTCCCTGTCGTGAAAGCGAAAAATAAAACTGGCTTCCAGCACTATTGGGATCATCGCCACGGGCCATGCCCATAATGCCGCGGTCGTGCGGAACCGAGCTTGGTTCCAGAGCCAGATTCCACCCCGGCCCACCATCGCCCGTTCCAGTTGGATCGCCTCCCTGCACCACAAACGGTCGGCCCTCACGATCGAGAGGAACGATTCGATGAAAGATGGTGGCATCGTAAAAACCGCTGCGCGCAAGTCGCAGAAAATTCTCAACTGTTTCTGGAGCCGCATCAGGCACAAACGCCACGCGAATGGATCCCTCGCTGGTGTGCAGAATGCAATCCACTGCTTGCTCCATACGGAACCCGCTTGTGATCACGGGTTCAGGTGCCGTCCATTGCGGCATGGCCGTCTTGGTGTCCGCGTCCTGCGGGTCGAAAGCGCGGTCGCCCCATCCGATGATGCGGGTGTAGGGCTGTTGATTGGAAGCCCGAATGGATCGAACCGTTCGAACAGGTGGCGGTGACCGAAGTGGAGTAATCCAGATTGGCGCTTCGATTGGATTTCCATCCTCAACAAGCTGAATCCACATCGTTTGTTGCGATCCAGTCAGCGAGGCCGAAAGAGGCTGAAGATCCACGGTACCTGGACTCACTGCAATGGTGTCGGTGACATGCCCATCTCGATCCATGATCTGCAAGGTGAGTGCGCCGCGAGGATCGGTTGCCTGCACCGTCACTTCCAGAGGAGCAGAAGGTTTTGTAAGAGCCTGCGCTGGCATTAAACCGCGCCGAACTTCAGGCGGAATCGTTGGCGGTTGATCCGCGTGGAGTGTTGAGCTGCTCATGGCTGGATCGGTCGGTTGATCTAAAGCCACAGTGGCGGCGGGCGGAACTGGGTCGCTTGCGATGGGTTGTTGGACACCGGTTCGAGTTTCCGAGCGAGGGGTCTTAAAATTGGATGATTGGCCTAGGCGAATGTCTTCGGTCGACGATCGGAACGCAGGTTCATGCACGCGTGTGGTTCGATCGGACAATGGTGCGCCCTGTTGCATCGCGGGTTGAACGGGTGCGGTGGCAGGTGGATCGGGCGATTCGACCGCGGACGGTTCTGCGCAGGTGCACAGCCATACCGCACCACATGCCAACGGAAGGATGGGGTGATCGAACATCCGCATGTGGAGACTTTATGATCTTGCCATGCCCGCTGCCTTGGCTTCCATCCAGTCCACTCGTCTTATTGTTGGATTAGAGATTCATGTGGAATTGCAGACCCGCAGCAAAATGTTCACGCGGGCACCCAATCCCGCACATCCGGAGTTTGAGGGACGGTTGCCCAATGAGCTCGTGGACCCGCTGGTCGCAGCCTTGCCGGGCACACTCCCGGTATTGAACAAGCGGGCCGTGGAACTTTCGGCCATCGTGGGTCTGGCACTTCACAGCACGATCTCCAAACACTGTCACTGGGATCGGAAAAATTATTTCTACCCAGATCTTCCCAAGGGGTATCAAATCAGTCAGTACGACCAGCCGTTATGTAGCGGCGGATTTTTTCAACTGCCCTTGGCGGATGGAACGCACAAACGCATTGGCATCATTCGAGCGCACCTTGAAGAAGACACAGGCAAGCTGAGTCACGAACTTCCGGGTGGGCTTCCCTACGACGGAAGTCTGGTGGATTTGAATCGAGCGGGTACGCCTCTCTTGGAGATCGTCACTGAGCCGGACTTTGGAAGTGCTGACGAAGTGGTGACTTTTGCGCAAGAACTTCGACATCTCTGCAGGTTTCTGGGGGTGACGCAGGGGGTCATGCAAAAGGGGCACATGCGCTTTGAACCCAATGTGAATGTGGCGATCACGCTGGAGGATGGTTCCGAGGTCCGAACTCCGATCGCGGAAGTAAAAAACCTCAACTCATTCAAAGCCGTGCAAGGGGCGATCGAACATGAAGCCATACGGCAGGTGGCCGCGTGGAAACTGGACGGTCGCACGATGGGGCGCGGAATGAAGAGCACGCGTGGATGGGACGATGATCGCCAAGAGACGGTTCTGCAGCGCGAAAAAGAAGACGCGCATGATTACCGTTATCTCCCTGACCCTGATCTCTTGCCTGTGGAAATCGATGAAGCGTGGCTGACCAAATTGAAGGGGGAGTTGGTCGAACTGCCGCTTGCTCGCCGCCATCGCTATGTGTCGGACTATGGTCTTGCTGCGGTGGATGCGGAACACTTGACCGCCGATCGCCAGGACTGTTTTTACTTTGAGGCGTGTGTGCAGGCTGCTGGTGGGGGAAAGAAATCCGGCTTTGCCATTGGAAAATTTCTGCGAAACACCGGTGCGAAGTGGGCCAATGATCGTGGGGTTGGGCTTGCAGCCTTGGGGGTTCAACCTCAGCGCATTGCAGAATTGGTTGCGCTGCGAGAGGCCAACATGATCGGGGCTCAAGCAGCCGATCAATTGTTCGGGCTTCTCTGTGAAGGCGACGGTTCAGTCAAGGAACTCGCGGAGCGCCACAACCTGCTTCAAGTGAATGACGACGCTGCCGTGGATCGCTGGTGTGAGGAAGCGATTGCCGCCAATCCGCAAGCCGCGAGCGATGTTGCATCTGGAAAGGGTGCGGCCATCGGGCGATTGGTGGGTGCGGTCATGAAATTATCTGGGGGCAAGGCTGAGGCCAAGCGTGTGAGTGAACGACTTCTAAAAAGGTTGCAAACATCATGAGTGAAATCGATCTCGAACCGGCAGGTGTGGTGGTTCCGGCCGCGGCCATTGCAGCACGCTTGCCAGTTCTGGCAACCGAAATCGTGGATGCCTACGGGGATGCGGTGGATGGAATTGTGATCGCACCGGTGATGACGGGAGCATTCATCTTTGCAGCAGATTTGGTGCGAAGGCTTCCGAATCGCTTGCGGGTCGATGTCGCCACCGTGCGCAGTTATGGCCGTGGGACCATCTCACAGGGGCCTCGCGTTGAGGGGGTGATGCCGGAAGTCAAGGGGCTGCATGTGCTGCTGGTCGACGACATTCTTGACAGTGGTCGAACGCTCACCTTTTTACGTCAACAAATGATTGATCGAGGTGCGGCCAGCGTGCGAGCGTGTGTGTTGCTTCGCAAGAAAGTTCCGGCAGCTCTTGCAACGCCCTGCGAATTCATTGGCTTTGATATCGATGATGTGTTTGTTGCCGGATACGGCTTGGACTATTCGGGTTGGTTTCGAAATCTTTCGGATGTCGTCAGCCTGCGCAAGATTGGTGTCAAGACATCGCTGGTGCGTTAAGCACGCGCCGCTACTTCAATGTGTTCCAGGGGGCATCCGCTCGCGGATCGAATTCGCGTGACTTCAGGTTTTCAAGTTCTGCACGATCGTCATTCGTGATCACTCGTGGTGGATCTACGCGAATCATCGCGTACAGGTCACCTGAAGCGTTCTTCGTAACGACGCCCTTTCCCTTCAGTCGCAACCGTTTTCCGCTGCCGGTCTGGGGCGGTATGCGAAGTGTTGCGAAGCCTTCGAGCAACGGAACTTCCACCGTGGTTCCTAACGCACATTCTGTGATGGAGATTGGAATCTCGACAAGCACATCGAGCCCCTCTCGTTTGAACCACGGATGCGGGGCCACGGTCACTCGAAGCACCAAATCGCCGGCGGGACCACCGCCCATTCCCGCTGAACCTTTGCCTCGCAATCGTAAAATGCCACCGCTTTCAATACCGGCTGGAATGCGCACATCCATTTGCAAGGGCTCACCGCCGCTCTGCATATTGATGTGGCGCACGCCGCCAACGGCCGCGGTCATAAAATCAACGGAGATTTCGCTTTCAAGATCGCCACCGGCTTGTGCACCGCGACGAGACCTGGCGCCACCTCGCGAGGAACCAAGAAAGTCTCCAAAGATTTCCTCAAAGGTCGACGGGTCGACATTGCCCCAATTGCCTTGCCCACCGAATCCACCTGCACCTTGTCCACCGTGGCCTCTGCTCGGACCCGAGACGCCGTATTGATCAAATTGCTTTCGACTGGCTGCGTCAGAGAGCAGGTCATAGGCCGCCTGCACTTCTTTGAATATGGCCGCGGACTCCGGCTTTTTACTGAGATCGGGGTGATGCTTCTTGGCAAGCCTTCGATGAGCTTCACGAATCTGATCCGCGGTGGCGGAGCGAGCAACTCCAAGCACCTCGTAGGGATCTCGATTCATGGCGGCTATTCCGCGGTCTCCGCCTTGCGAAAAATCTCGTACATCTCTTCGGCGGTGTGTGCGGCATAGGTTCGTTCACGAAAAGCAGCATCGGTCATCAGCCGGCTGAGTCGGCCGAGTGCTTGAACATGCTCGGTCACCTTTTCGGTTGGACTCACAAGCATCGCAATCAATTTCACGGGCTTGTGATCGATGCTGTCATACGCGATGGGATGTTCAGGAACACCAATGGCCATGGCCAATCGTCTGACGGCGCTACCTTTGCCGTGCGGAATCGCAAGGCCCTCACCGATACCGGTGCTTCGTTGCATTTCCCTGTTCCACACAGCGACCTTCAGTTCCGCTGCGTCGGAGACTGCACCCGTTTTCGCAAGCACATCCACCAATTCTTCAATGGCGGATTTCTTATCGCGAGCTTGTAATGGAACTTTGATGCAATCGGGCTGTAAAACTTCAAGGACGTTCATTCGGTCTTCCTAAATGGTGAATCGGACAATGCTACCGAATGCCGGCCCCAAATTGAACTCGCGGAGAAACGGCTGTGTACAAAGCAGCAAACGCGCCATCCCGATACACGTTTGGGGGGTCTCCGGGCAGCCCCTCAGGCCTACGGCGTTCTGTTTGTGGAGATATTTTGCCCAAACGAGCCGTCATCCACTCGACTTGCCGCTCGTTCTCCTCAGGCTCCATACTGCAGGTGGCAAACAAGACGGCGCCACCCGGCTTGAGAAGCGGAAGATGTTGTTCAACAATTTGCCGCTGAAGCGAAACAAGCGATTGAATCGAAATGGGGTTCAGTCGAAGGGCCGCCTCGATGCGTCTGGGTAGCACGCCCGTGTTGGAGCAGGGCACATCAAGCACCAACAGGTCGGCCTGTCCAATCAATGCAGCGAGATCGTTGCCTGTGGCCACTCGAATGTTCGCCAAACCGCGCACGCGCTCGGCGACCGCCTTGAGGGCATTGCATCGCGCCTCATCTGGCTCGCTTGCGATCACTTCCGCTTGCGGATGCTGCGCCGCAAGTTGTAGCGACTTGGTTCCGCGGCCTGCACATGCATCAATGATGATGCGGGGTTGCATGCCAGCCGTCAGTTCAACTGCCATCGCACTTGAGATGTCCTGCACTCGCGCCATGGGATGTTCAGCAAGCACAGCGACCAACTGTGCATGATCTCCCGTCCACACACTCGCGGTTGTTCCGTTCACAAGTTCGGCATTCGGAGTACCGCTGGGCAACCCATGAACAAAAATTGGTGGTTGCACAAGCCCATGCAGCGCAACGCGGCGAGCTTCGGCCATGCCAAAGCGATTGATCCAACGAAGGAGCACCTGAAGTGGAAGCCCCGTTTTTTGCGACAGTCGATCAGGTGGCGAAGCACTGAATACAGGCTTGCGCAGTTTCCATGCTCCGCCTCCCTCAAGCGGAATCAAGTCGCACGCTTCTGGATCGCATGCAGCAAACGCTTCGGGTGAAAGGCGTTCCTCACGCAGCGCAGCCAGTCCTCGCAAGACTGCATTCACCATCCCACCCGCACCCGGCCGTAGCCGCCGTTTCGCCCACTCCACCGTTTCATCCACCGCCGCATGCTCTGGAATTCGATCCATCAAGATCAGTTGTGCAGCACCTCCAAGCAACGCTGCCTGTAATGGAAACTCGACCTTGGCCCACGGACGGGTGAGTTGATGCTCAAGCAATGATTTCAGCGTGATCCATCGCCGAACCGCTTGCCGTTCGATCATGCGGCCAAGTGCCGCGTCGCGCGGATCCATGTCGGTGGACCACATTGCAGCCGCCTCATCACGAGGCGGATCAATGCGGGGCCATTCGCTTGCATGATCCACGAGCCGATCGAAAGCGGCGATCCGTCCTGGATTCACAGAGTTCCCATCAGCGAGAGGGCTTTGGTTCGACAAAGCTCTTTGGGTACTTCCGTGCCGCAGCCTTTTTCAAAGCTTGAGCCTTATCGGTTCGCTCCCATGAGAATGTGCCCGATCCGCCCTCGCCAGGTTTTCGACCGAAGTGTCCATGAGTCGCAGTCACGGCATAAATGGGTCGCAGCAAATCAAGTGACGCAATGATCCCAGCGGGCGTGAGTTCAAAGTGTCGCTGCACTTCCTTGGCCAGCCACGCATCGGGAATTCGACCGGTGCCCTGTGTGTCCACCAGAACACTTGTGGGCTGTGCCACGCCGATGGCATAACTCAACTGCACTTCGCAGACATCCGCCAGACCAGCCGCGACAATGTTCTTGGCGATATAGCGACTCATGTACGCAGCGCTGCGGTCCACTTTGCTTGGATCCTTGCCACTGAAAGCGCCGCCACCGTGCCGACCTCGACCGCCGTAGGTGTCCACAATGATCTTTCGGCCCGTTAGACCGCAATCCCCATGGGGACCGCCGATCTCAAATTGCCCAGTTGGATTCACATGCACCTTGATGGAGTTGCGCCACCACTTTCCAAGCACGGGCTTGATGATGTGCTTGATCACCGCGGCCTTCAAGCGTTTTTGTCCGGCGGGGCCATTCCACTGCGGTGCGTGCTGCGTGCTAAGCACCACGGTGTCAATGCAGACCGCCTTGAGACCTTCGTACTGAACCGTGACCTGACTCTTGGCATCGGGTCGCAGGCCAGGAATGAGATTTGTTTGGCGGACGAACGCTTGTCGCTTGACCAATTCATGCGAAAGAGAAATTGGAAGCGGCATGAGTTCCTTTGTCTCGTTGCAAGCAAATCCAAACATCATGCCTTGATCGCCGGCACCCTGGTCCTTTTTCTTCTTGCGACCAACGCCGCGAGCGATGTCCGGACTCTGCTTGCCAAGGAGCACATTTACTCCGCAACTCCGTCCATCAAATCCCTTGGACGGACAGTCATAGCCTGCCTTCAGAACGGCGGCACGAACGATGCGTGGAATATCGATCACGGCTTTGGTGGTGACTTCGCCTGCCACGACCGCAGTCCCTGTGGTCACCAGCGTTTCACATGCGACACGGCTTGCAGGATCCTGCGTCAGCATGGCGTCGAGCACAGCATCGCTGATCTGATCAGCGAGCTTGTCCGGATGGCCCATGGAGACGGATTCACTGGTAAAGAGATACTTCGCTGGCATGGTCTGTTCTCCGATAATCGTTTGAGGCGTGTGGCGGAAGAGGGAACAATGGTATCGAGCCAGCCTACCCAGAGAGTTTCGGCGTTCCTACCATGACGCCTAGGAGCCGCCTATGACCATTGCCATGCAACTTTCTCGCATCTTCATCCGTGAAATGACGGACATGCAGATCATTGAACTTTCAGAGATCGATGGCGAGAGAACTTTCCCGATCGTCATTGGTTTGCCTGAAGCATTTGCGATTGAACGAAGGTTGAAAGGCATCGAGATTCCACGACCGCAGACCCATGATCTGTTGGCCAATGTCATTGACGCACTCGGGGGGACACTGCTGCGAATCGAAATTCACGACATGCGTGAAGGCACGTTCTATGCGCGACTGATTGTCAAGAACGCCAGCAGCGAATTGCAGATCGACTCTCGACCGTCCGATGCCATTGCGATTGGTGTGGCCAAGGGTGTGCCGATTCTGGTTGAAGAGAGTGTGTTGGAGCAAGCCTCGTCCGAAGCGGCGGCGGGTGCTGGTTCCATGCCGGAGATTGGCCCAGAGCAGGAGCCGGACGCGGAAGAGTCTGACGAGTGACTGTTTGTTGCACGAGCCGCAATTGCCGGCATTGGAATGTGAGCGAATCCTCGAATCCGTCGGACGTGCTCGCGTGAATCATTTTTCGCTGCCCTCCCCGATTCTTCTTCAAAGACTGATCGCAACGAATCCGATCGGTGGCACGATCAAGGAACGCAACGAAGACTTTCTGGTGGACGAAATTCCACTCATTGATCCCAGTGGGCAGGGGGAACATCTCCACATGGGGGTGCAGAAGTCCGGTCTAACGCATGATGACTTGCTGCAGGTTGTTGCCAAGCAATGCGGTGTGCCGGTTCGAGCCATTGGGTATGCCGGCATGAAGGATCGACAGGCCGTGACGCGGCAAACGATTTCGGTGCACCTACCTGGGCTTCCCGATCCGCCTGTGTTGTCGCACCCGTCTGTGCAAGTTCTGTGGTCGCGAAGGCATGACGCGAAACTTCGGCCGGGCCAATTGCAAGGCAACCGGTTCTCGATTCGGATTCGCGGAGTGGATCCGCTGGCGGCTCCAAGAGTGCTGCAGGGCTTGCGAACGCTTGAGGAGCGAGGGGCTCCCAACGCTTTTGGCCGGCAGCGATTTGGGAATCGATGCAACAATCATGTGTTGGGTGCTTTGCTTGCGGCCGAGCGATGGAGCGATCTTCTTGCGGAACTTTGCGGTGCACAAGGGTCGCCCTTTCCGCCAAGCCAGCAGGAAGCGAGAGCGTGCTTTGACGCTGGTGACTTTCGTGCAAGTGAACGGCTCTGGGCACGGGGCGACTTTGCCGAGCGAGCCGCCGTGCGTGCCATGGCACAGGGAAGGTCACCCAAGGGATCTGTGCTTGCCATCAAGCAATCCATGTTGCAGTTTTGGATGAATGCAACTCAGAGCGCGGGATTGAATGCCGTACTGAGTGCAAGGCTCGAGCTGGGGTTGTTTGATCAATTCGTTGCCGGCGATGTAGCCAACCTGCATCCAGGTCGATCTCTCTTTCGAGTTCACGACACCATGCTTGCAGATTCCGGAGAAGCCTCTGTACTTGCTCGTCGCCTCAAGGAATTCGATTGCTCGCCAACAGGGCCCATGATTGGGGAATCAAGCATGACCACCGAGCAAAACGCATGGGCCATCGAAGAAAAAGCCTTGCATGAATGTGGTCTATCCCATGCAATCTTTGCTGCGGCAAAGAATGCACCGGCAGGTGAGCGGCGCAGTCTGCGAATGAAAGTGAGTGATCCGCAGGTCGAGGCTGGTGTTGATGTGCACGGAGGCTTTATCCGAGTGGCCTTTGACCTTCCACGGGGTGGCTTTGCTACGGCAGTGCTGACAGAGTTGATGGGTTCAGAGCCCGCTGGGGGGTGACCCGCCAAGTGTTGCACAGGGCGCGTGATGCCTTCTTTTTACGTGCGATCAGTTGCGGCGACCGCGCTTCAAGAAGCAGCCTGCAAGTCCGCCAAGTGCAAGGACACCTGGTGCCGGAATACTGGGCGGTGGTGGCGGCGGAACTGGCGGAGTGTATGGAGGGCCCGGATCTGGTGGTAACAAAGGTGGGTTCGACGGCGGAGTTTGTAACGGTGGCGTTGAAAGCGGATCGCTCACGGCTCCGAGCAGAGCGGCACCAACGGTCTGTGTGAAATCATCCTCGGCTTGTGAAAGAGCGCCGGGCTCCTGTAATCCAATCGACTGCAACTTGAAGGCCGAACCGCTCGCGGCCATGGAACTGAAATTCATCAAGTTCGTGTCGCTCTGCAGTGACAACGGAGCAGGGTTCTGCGCACTTGAGGCGACGGATTGTCCGCTTCGCGTTGGTGGAATGTCCAACTGATATCCAACCACGGATTGACCGGCGATCATTCCGAATTCGCCAGAGAGGTCAAGCCCAACAATGCAAATCGGCTGGGCCCGAGGATCTTGGCCCAGAATCATGCTGACGCCAGTCGCACCGCTTTCAATTGTGGAAGGCATCACCATGGCAGTCTTTCCGAAGACCAGCGTTTCTGGCTTATCGGGTTGGCCGGCAAGAATCGGAGTGATCTTCACAGCTGACTTGGGCACGGCGCCCATGTACAGAATTTCTGGAGAGTCATCATCTGCGGCTGGATCGTCATCCACGACTGGAAGCGGGAGAAATATTTGCATCCGAGTGGTGCGATCACTGTCTGCCTGCATGAGTCGACCTAGGTCTGGGCTGCTCACGGCATCAAGGGCCGTCATGCCCGGAACAACTTCCATGTCCTTGCTCATGGCAAAGGAAAACGCAGTCGTAGATTTACCAATGTCGTTGTCTGCGAAGACATCAAACTGTTCGTCGTTGCCGGTTTGCTGCGTCAACAGTCGCACGGCAATCGGAATGTGAAACTCGCCATCTGCCAGGCTGAGAGTCTTGCCTCCAACGGTCAGGCTCTTGACGGCAACATTTTCGCTAAATACGCCTCCGCCGGATGTCGCAACATTGCGGTCACCGACACTCAGCACACCGCTGGTGTATGGCACGATTTTGGCGTGAGCCCCACAATTCAGAAGCATGGCCAAGCCGCCGCCGATGATTGGCAGCAACACATGCCCGAAGGCACGATCCTTTTCCCTTGACAGTTCCATAGCGGATGCTTTCCTCTCTCCTCAATATTCTCAACACATGCGTGATTGGACACGCGCTGCTCCAAGCGAAGCAGCCGACTCCACCATCACATTCGATTCGAGGATGGGGAGCGGTTCCTTTGCTCAACCAACAAAGAAACCGAAAAACAAATTATTATCAGGCCTTCAATTGTCTTGGGCCTCGCCGAGAGGCGAAAAACCGCTTCAGGATTCCACTCGCCTGCGGTGCAAAAACGCCGCCTGCACAGGGCAAACGGTGATTCAGGCGTTGATCTTGGGGAATGTCATACAGCGTTCCAACCGCCCCAGCCTTGGGATCAAACGCACCAAACACCAACCCCGCCAATCGAGCATTGACCAGGGCTCCGGCACACATCGGACACGGTTCCAAGGTGACCGCCATGCGGCAGTCATGTAGGCGCCACCGCCCAAGCCGCTCGCCGGCACTTCGCAGAGCCACCAATTCCGCATGCCCGGCCGGGTCCTGCGAGGCCTCTCGATCGTTGGCTGCCTCTGAAACGATTTCATGATCTCGATACACCACGGCGCCCACAGGTACTTCGCCCACGGCGGAAGCTTGGCGAGCTAATTCCAAGGCTCGCCGCATCATCATCAGATCGAATGGTTGCACCCAGTCATGCTTCAACCGAATGGTCGCAAGCCATGCTCGATCACGTTTGAGTTCGTTGTGAAGAAATCGAGTGATCACGCCTTGTCACTCTCCACCATGCGGAGCAGGCGGCCGAAGACTCTCCCTTGCGCGACCGCTGATGGTGGAGCAATGCGCAGCATCAAGATGCCCAGTTCATACAGCAAGTAAATGGGAACTGCGAGCAAGGCCAGTGAAAATAAATCTCCGCTTGGTGTGACAATGGCCGCGATCACCGCGGCGAAAAAGACGGCATATCGCCGGAATCGACCCAGGGTTTCCGGCGTGATCACACCAATCCATCCGAGCAGCAGCACCGCGATCGGTGTTTGAAATGCGACGGCAGTTCCTAGGGCGAAATCCAAAACAAAATCCAAATACTCACTCAAACGAAATTGTTGTGCGAGGCGTGACCCATGCAGCAACGGCATGCTGAGAACCTCAACACTTGTCGCATCCATAGGAACCACCACAGCGATCCGATTGTCCGGAGTAAGCCACATCTGACCAACGACCGGGTTGCTCGGCGGCTCGGAGAGGGTTGGCAGCATTGGCAATTGTGGTCCATCGATTGAAGCCACCGAGGAGCCGATCGGCAGGCGTTGCGGCGGTTCACTTCCGAGGCTCACCAGAATGTTCAGCATCATTGGCATCAAAACGAAATACAGCAGTGCGAGGCCGGCGAGCGTAAGCACCATGGACATGGGAACCAGCAAGCGCACAAACCGTTTCTCATGTGCAAAGAGTCCGGGCTTCACAAAGATCCACACCTGCACAAGGATCCAGGGTGCTCCCAGCACAATCGCCGTCACGAACGCAAGCTTCAGATCGGTGGTGAGTGTTTCCACCGGACTCAGCACCTGTAATTGGGCTGGCAGATCATTCGCCACAAGTGCCGCCATCACCGGTTCGCAGAGCATGTTGCGAATGGGCTCTGCCCACATGAATGCCGCGATGGCGATTGGCAGCGGCGCCAGAATGCACCACACAAGGCGCCGCCTGAGTTCATCAAGGTGGTCGCCGAGCGTCATGGCGCTCGAGTGCATCCCGTGCCTTGATGTTTCCATTGTTGCGATGCTAACTCCGCCGGAATTTATGGAACGCCGCCGGCCGGCCCAATTGCTGATGGAAGGCCGAAAAACCGACACGCGTTGCGATCCAGCAAGTCGGCACATTCTGTTTCGTCAAGGCCTCGCAACATGGCAAGGTGCTTGGCGACCAGCATGACATGGGCCGGTCGATTTGGCTTTGCAGTCCGAATGGGTTCCGGGCTAAGAAACGGTGCATCGGTTTCGCACATGATGCGGTCAGAAGGCACCAACTTTGCAGCCGCCTGCACTTCGGGTGCGTTGCGGTAGGTGACAATTCCCGTGAAACTGATCCAGCTTCCAAAGTCAAGCACGCGACGCGCCTCGTCAACGCTCCCGCTGAAACAGTGAAACACCATGCGATCGCGAGGCAATCCACTGGCTTCAAGAATCGGAATCAATTCGTCAAAGGCATCGCGGCAGTGAAGAATGATGGGCTTCGAAAGACCTTCGGCGCTCCATCGGCTGATGCGGTCGAGTTGTCCTTCGAGCGCCGCTCGCTGCTGAGCCTTGACTGGAGTCTTGTAGTGATTGTCCAAGCCGAGTTCTCCCCATGCAACGCAGCGAGGGTGCTGAGCGCATGCTCGCAGCACACCCCAATCGACCGGCTCATCGCTGTGCAATGGATGCACTCCAGCACTGCACCACACCGAGTCATGCGCTGCGGCGATGGCGCACCCGGCGGCACTCTCCGCGCTGGTGGTGCCCACCGTGATGCAGCCTCGAACGCCTGCAGCTTTCATGCGATCGACTTCATCTGGAATCTGGTCCTTGAACTGCGTGAAGGTGAGATGGCAATGCGTATCGATCATCGTTTCACTTCGTCGCACCGTAGCAGACCCAGTCGCAAGAGCGGTGGCCCAACGATTTCATGAAGTGCCACGCTCGAGAGCAGGAGTGCGAGCAATTGATTGACCCATGGTTGCCCTGCGAAAGCCTTTCCAACTTCGGAAATCAACGCGATGCTGACACCGGCTTGTGGAACCATGCTGGTCCAAATCCATCGCTGCATGGGAGGCTGGACTCGTGCCCATCGGCAACCAATTCGTAGGCCCGAATAAATGCCTGCAATCCGAAGGGTTGAAAGAGCCAGGACCACCGGCCACAAAGAACTCAACGCGTCCACACCAATGCGAGCACCCGCCACCGCAAAGAAGAGGGCGTAGGTGGCGGGCAGCAAATCATCGATGGAACGAAAGAGGCGTTTGCTTCGGAGTGGAGCGAGATTGGCCAATGCAAATCCTGCTGTGATGCCCGCCAGAAGCGGCGCAATCGAGAGCATGCGACCGGCGAGGGCAATTGCAAAACTTGCTACCAGCACCACCAAGTCGAGGCGTCCTCGTGTCTTGAACACGGCCAGACCAAGCAGGCCCGCGAAGACTCCACCCACCAGTAACGATCCGCTGAGATGCCACGCCACTTCAAGTGCAATCGACGCACCACCACTGGCTGTTGCACTCCATGCGGCGAGCAAGGCACTCACCAGAATGACCAATGAGAGATCTTTGACCACAGTCACAGCCAGTGCCGTACGAGCAAAAATTCCGTTGGCGCCGGTTTCACGAAGCATGGCAGTCACAATGGCTGGGCTGTTGGCCACGGCCATCACAGCGAGAACAAGGGTGAGAAACCACCGTTCTACGGATGTGCGTTCTGAAAGCAGCGGAATCCATTGGCCAAGAATGGAAACCCCAACTCCAACCCACAGCACAACGCCCACGGCTTCTGTGGCCACCAATCGCAACACAACACCCATCGAGCGGCGAAGGAATTGAAGCCGGATTTCGCCGCCGGCGACCAGTCCAATCAAACTGACCGCAAGTGCGTCAATCAATTCCAAGTAACGCAACTCGGCGTGTTCGACCAGCGGTGGAAATGGAAGCGAGAGCCACTGATGCAGTTGAGGCCCAACAAGAAGTCCAAAGAGAAGGGCTCCGCTCACGCGTGGAAGTCCAATGAGTGAAAGAATCTCTCCAAGAAGAAATGAACCTAAAAGGAGCAAGCCCAGGGCGAGCGCTGCGGTGGCCACTCCCGGTGGAATGGCGCGGGGAAGGTCGCCCAGAATTCCAGGCTGCAGGGATTGTCCAGCATCGCCCAATGTCCATGCCCTCAGCAACGAAACGGCCACGAGGAGCAGAAGCAAACTTGGCCCCAGTGTGAGAAGGCGTTTCATGTGTCGCGCCTCCACAACAACGGCAGGAGTCCGCTGAGCAGTCCCGTGAGAACCAGCGCAAGTAATGCGCCGCGATCAGCAAGTCCATCTCGTTGCTGAACCGATGCAACTGCAAGGGCAATGGCGATCGGCGCCTGGCGCACCACTGCCGGGCGAAGGCGTGCTGCGCCGGGTTGAATCCAGAATTCATTGGCACACCAATGGGCCACCAAAGGCTTGACCGTCACTCGCACCAGAAGCAAACATCCAGCCAAGACCCACGGCCAAACGCCAGCGACGCCGCCGAGCAGCACGCCTGCAAGCAGAAAGAAAATAGCAGCCACAGCTGGTTCACTTTCGGCAACAAGGCGTTCCATTCGACGCATGGCACCGCCTTTCAGATTGGCAACCACCAGACCCACGATGAATGCGCCAGGAAGGGGGCTGGACTCCATTGCTGCGGCCGCTCCTGCGATCAATGAAAGAGTGGCCAACAGTGCAAGAGTCAAGCGGCCGTCATCTCCGCTTCGCGAACCCAGAACGGCTCGAAGGCTGTAGGCCACTGCAGCCGCAATGACAAGTGTTGCAAGCAACGAACGAGATCCAGTTGGAGAAAATGAAATCAAGTCTGACGCGACAATCGCCAGCGCCGATCCAAGGCCCGCTCCACCCTGAACGATTGCAGCGGTTCGTGCCGCACGCGTGTCAAGGCCACGAAGGGATCGCAACTCGCCGGACCAACCGATGGTGGCCGCTCCAAGCAGACTTGCCACAGGCCAGATGGTCAGAAGTGGGGCGTGCGGTGCAGTCCAACGAAGGCAGATTCCGGCGATCAGCGTTGCGAAAAGAAAACTGATCGCAGCATCAAGGGCGCTCCACTTCCACAGTGTGGGTGGAATTACGGCGATAAGGGAACGCTTCATTTGAAGCCCCACCAATAAACCGATCCACGCAAGACCCAGTTGTGTGAGTGGCCGAAGTTCGATCAGTGATTCCCGTTGCAGTAATCCGAATCCGCCGGGACCAAGCAGAAATCCTGCCGTTAGCGCAAACCAGCCTCCGCCGATCAATGCACTGGCCAAGGGTCTGCGGGCGAGTCTCGCCGCGGGCCGAGTGAGTGAAAGAAAGGCAAGCAGTAACGCGGTTCCACCCACAGCCATCGCCGCAGCGGCTTGCGGAAAAGTGCTAAGGGTGTGGGCCGTTCCATCGGCGATCACGGTTCGAGGCCTAGCACCGTGGTCGCAGGCATGGTGACGCCGATGGGGCGTTGTTCCCGCGGCAATTGACCCACAAATCGCATCAATGCGTCAATACTGGATTGCGTGGCAACGGACAAAATGACGCGGCTTCCAGTTGCATGGGGCAAGAGCGCCGCAAGCCCAGCAAAGATCGGCATTTCAGAACGGATGATGGCACCCAGACCACGACTTTCCAGAATGGTTGCGCCAGTGATTCCCGCATCAAGAAGCGCCGTCACAACCGGATCAAAACTTTCCTCTGTTCTCGCAATGAGGATCAGAAGTTTGGTCTCGTCCCCGGAACCGTCTGTGCCCTTGGCTTCACCCATGGGCCGAGTCCTCTTGCATCAGGTTCTTGAGCAATGATTCGTTATCAGGTGAGGCAACGAGTCGCTTTCGAGCTTGAGGATCGCTTGCAATTCGACTGAGTCGAGCAAGCAATCGAACATGCTCCCACGGGCGAGCGGAATCACCGGCAATCGCAAAGACAAGTTCACTCGGCGGCTGATTCGGATCGAGTTCGATCCCTCCGGGAACAAGAATTAGTCCAAGGACCGTTTGCCGAACTCCAGCAATGACAGCGTGCGGAAACGCAACGCCCTCCGGAAGCGCAACTCCGCCTCGCCGCAGCCTTTCCGTAAATGCCTGTTCAAGAGTTGGTGCGGCAAGCCCAGTTGCCGCGGCCATATGTTCCGATAACAATCGAACCAAGACGGTCGCATCTGGCGTTGGAACCAGTCGAAGGACAAGTTGTGGGAGCAGGATTTCTTGCAGCACGGCCTTGGAAGATATCGGGCAATGCATGGAAGCGTGCTTGGGGGCAAGTGGCCGACAAGTGAATCCAGACATGTGGCGGCGCAGTTTCTTTTTCCTTACGATGATCTGACTGACTTTGTGAAAAATTGTACAAAGTCACCGTTCCACCCTTCGAGGACTCCACTCCGTGAGCCGCTTCTTATTTCCCCGCTGGACCAACGCATTGCTTCCATTTGTGTTGGTTTTGGGTGCGGTGGCGCCTCTGTATGCGGTCATGTTTGTGGCCTATGGATTTAGTCCAAAGACCACGGAAGCGGGTTATATGCCAGTGCAGCCGGTGGCATATAGCCACGCGGTTCATGCTGGCAAATTGGGAATCGATTGCCGGTATTGCCACACCACAGTGGAACAAGCGGGCTTTGCATCGGTTCCGGCAACGCAGACCTGCATGAATTGCCACACGCAGATTCATCGCGACAGTCCCAAATTGGAAGTGGTGAGAAAGAGTTACGAAACCGGCATGCCGGTCGAGTGGATCAAAGTTCACAAGCTTGGGGATTACGCCTATTTCAATCACTCAGCGCACATCACTCGAGGTGTCGGATGTGTGGAGTGCCACGGTCGCGTCGATCAAATGGAAGAAGTGTCTCGCGTTTCGCCGCTCTCCATGGGCTGGTGCCTTGAGTGCCATCGCAATCCAACTGATCGATTGAGACCAGTCGACAAAGTGACCAGCATGGCGTGGGATCAAAAAGCGGAGATGACGCGACAACAGCGAGAGGCACTGCAACAAACTTTCAACATTCATCCAAGTGAGAATTGCTCCACATGTCATCGCTGAACGGTTCGGATAAATCGATTTCGCTGCCAGTGGCTCAGCCCTCAGAGGGTGGCTGCTGTTCTGAAAAATCCAAGCCAACAGTGGATGCCCGAAAGGGTGCAGGCTGGTGGAGATCTCTTGGAGAGCGAGAAAGTGACGCACAGGCACTGGCGTTTGCACACCGCGAATTTCCAGCAGCTAGTGACACGCTCGACGGCGACGATCGCCGCACATTTATCAAGATCATGGGTGCGGGATTTGCTCTGGCTGGACTTGGTCTGACCGGATGCCGCCGCTGGCCCGAGAGTCAAATTGTTCCCAATGCCAATCAGCCAGCCAATCGCACGCCAGGCGTTCCGGTGATGTACGCGACCGCGATGGATGTCGGCGGAATCGGGTACTCACTGCTCGCGACAAGTTTCGATGGTCGCCCAATCAAACTGGATGGCAACGCCGACCATCCGTTCTGGGGTGGAGCGAGTACGCCTTGGATGCAGGCTCGCGTCCTTGAGTTGTACGACCCGGATCGAAGTCGAACGGTGATGCACAATGGAAAGCCGTCGGACTTTGCGACTTTCGAAAAGTGGCTCGGCGATCGATCGATTGCCTTACGTGCAAAGCAGGGCGAGGGCTTGGCCATTCTGACGCAGGCCACCAGTAGTCCCACTCAGCAGGACATGTTGAAGCGCGTTGTGCAAGCATTCCCAAAGGCGAAAGTGGCTGCGTGGGAGGCACTCGCAGCCGATGCATCGCGTAAGGGATTGAGCACGGCTTATGGAGCAGGCGTGCGCACGCTGGTGCAACTTGACAAGGCAACGGTCATCGTTGCGCTTGATGCAGATCCGCTTGGAACAGATCCACTTTCGCTCAGGATGACACGAGATTGGGCGAATGGTCGGCGATTGAATGCCGCGGAGCCAACCAAGCAGAAGCAGAGTCGCATGTATGCCATGGAGCCTGGCGTCACGGTCACGGGCATGGCGGCAGATCATCGGCTTGCGATTCGTCGTGGCGACATGCCAGTGGTTGCCGCGATGATTGCGTTGGCAGTCGGCGCCACAACTGATTCCGCGATGAAATCCGCAGCGGAGCGATTGGCGGCGGCTCCAGCAGCAAAGAATCTGTTTGATGATCACACCAAGAAGATTTTCGATTCCATGGTGAAAGATTTGCAGGGTGCAAAGGGCACGGCGATTGTGTTGTGCGGCGAGGGTCAACCTGCCGAGATGCACGCGCTTGTTGCCGCAATCAATCATGCGTTGGGTGCAACGGGCACCACACAGCGATTGCTTTCGGATCCCACATCCATTGCAACACTTCAACTTTCCGAACTTGTTCAATCCATGAACGGTGGAGCCGTTGACACACTCTTGGTCTTGGGGGCCAATCCTTGCTATGACGCTCCGGCGGACTTCGCCTTCTCTGCGGCCATGTCCAAAGTGCCACACATTGCGCGTCTGGCGTATTACCTCGATGAAACAAGCCGCGAAGCGTCGTGCACCTTTCATGTGCCGCAAGCTCACTTCTTAGAGTGCTGGGGTGATGTTCGTTCTCCCGACGGCACGATGTCGATTCAGCAACCCTTGATTCAGCCAATGGTGGATGCATCTCAAGGTGGACGAAGCGCCATCGAAGTGCTGGCGATGCTCTGTGGAGATTCGGAACCGAGAGACGGCCACACGTTGGTGCGGCGCGCACAGATGGGGCTCTGCGGACAAACAGCACAGGCTTTTGAACCTGCATGGCGAGGTTGGCTCGATCGTGGAATGGTGTCCTCCTCGCCGCTTTCAGATGTGGCGCCAGCGATTCGTTTGAGTGATGTTGGTCGAGCCGTGGCCTCGCTTGCCGATGCGCAGCCAAGCAGTCGCGATGCCGGCATTGAGTTGTGCTTTGTGCCGGACAGCCGCGTGCTTGATGGCCGCTTCGCAAATCTTGGCTGGATGCAGGAACTTCCTGATCCAGTGACCAAAATCACATGGGACAATGCGCTTCTGCTGTCGGTTCCCACGGCTCAGCGACTTGGTCTCAAGCAAGGAAGCACCGTTGTGGTGGGTGAGGGCAGTCGGTCCATTCAAGCGGCTGTGTTCCCAGTGCCGGGCATGGTTGATGACTCGGCTGTGATTGCTCTCGGTGGCGGGCGAGTGGGTGATGCAGCGGGTTCCATTGCTGCGGACGCAGGATTTAATGCCTATCCAATGCGAACATCGGCGGCCATGTGCATGGTGCGTGGTGTGAGCGTGAAGCCCACTGGTCAACAGTACGAGTTTGCACACACACAGGATCACGGAAGCATTGATGCGGCGTTGATTCCAAGCGTTCCCCACAACAGCGTTCAGGAACGCCTTCCAACTTTGATTCGTGAAACTTCACTTGAGACCTACAAGCATCATCCTGATTTCGCGGCGCACGCAGTGCATGTGCCGCATCGCTTGAGCTTGTGGCAGGAAACGCTGATGGACGGCGCGCAGTTCCGCTGGGCCATGTCGATAGACCTCACCACATGCACTGGTTGCCAGGCTTGCGTGACAGCGTGTCAGGCAGAGAACAATATTCCGATCGTGGGCAAGGATCAGGTGAAGCGAGGCCGCGAGATGTTCTGGATTCGCATTGACCGATACTTCAAGGGTCGTGACCCAGCCCAGCCGGATGGATTTGCAGTCCAGCCTGTGACCTGCATGCATTGTGAAACGGCACCATGCGAGGAAGTGTGTCCTGTTGCGGCCACCAGCCATGATTCCGACGGCGTGAACAACATGGTGTACAACCGTTGCATCGGCACGCGCTACTGCAGCAACAACTGCCCATACAAAGTGCGTCGATTCAATTTCTTTGATTACCAGCGGCGCGAGCCGGTTCGCGAGCAGACTGGCCTGCTTGCTGTGAAGCCGGAATACTTCATTGAGACTGGGCCAGATGAGTGGTTGCGTATGCAGTTCAATCCTGAAGTCACCGTGCGCATGCGAGGCGTGATGGAGAAGTGCAGTTTCTGCTTGCAGCGCATCGCGTCGGCCAAGATCAAGTACAAGAATGAATGGGTGAAAGCCGGTGGAACGGCAAGCGGCACCGCAAACTTCTCGATTCCGGATGGTGCCATCGTGACCGCGTGCCAGCAGGCGTGCCCGGCCGGTGCCATTGTGTTTGGCGATCTCAACAATCCGGCGAGCAAGGTGTCAGCATTGCAGTCTCACCCGGTGAGTTATGGAATGCTTGATGAACTGAATGTCAAGCCGCGTGTGAAATACATGGCGCGGGTTCGCAATCCGGGCGTTGAGCAAGGGCCTGATTCCTCTGGCCACGGCAGCGATCACGCTCGTGGTTCGTTGGGCCATCAGAATGGAGCACAGGCGTGAGCGCCATTCCATCGTCATCCAGCGCGACCGGTGGGCGGCTTCCCGGGTTTGTGGAAGTTGACAACACGGCAGAGACGCCGGGTCGTCGCGCCACGCTGGTGTCTCACATGGACCGCTTCAACCAAGTCACACGACAGGTGTGCCAAGTTGCGGAATCCAAGCGGCCACCCTTTGCGTGGTATGCGGCCTTTGCGGTCAGCCTTTCGTTGGTGGGGCTCCTTGGTTTTTGTGTGACCTATCTCTTCTTTGCGGGCGTTGGTGTGTGGGGATTGAACAACCCAGTGATGTGGGCCTTTGACATTACAAACTTTGTGTTCTGGGTCGGCATCGGTCACGCAGGCACGCTCATCAGCGCGATTCTTTTTCTGTTCCGACAGAAATGGCGCACGGGAATCAACCGATTCGCAGAAGCCATGACCATCTTTGCGGTGATCTGCGCCGGACTCTTTCCCGGCATCCATGTGGGTCGCGTCTGGCTTGCGTATTGGCTCTTTCCGATTCCCAATCAGATGGACATGTGGCCTCAATTTCGAAGCCCGCTGCTTTGGGACGTGTTTGCAGTCGGCACCTACTTCACGGTGTCCTTGCTCTTTTGGTACGTGGGATTGATTCCCGATCTTGCCACGCTTCGCGATCGGGCCAAGGGAACCATTCAGCAATTTGCGTACGGTCTGTTCTCGCTTGGGTGGCGAGGCAGCAATCGACATTGGCATCGATATGAACGGGCGTATTTGCTGCTTGCCGCACTCAGCACGCCACTGGTGTTGTCGGTGCATAGCGTTGTGAGTTTCGACTTTGCGGTGAGCCAACTTCCAGGCTGGCACACCACCATCTTCCCTCCCTATTTCGTTGCCGGTGCCATCTTCAGCGGCTTTGCGATGGTGGTCACGCTGGCTGTTCCTGCACGGCAACTGTTTGGCCTGAAGGACATGATCACGCTGCGTCACTTAGACAACATGAACAAGATCATTCTGGTGACCGGCTGCATGGTGGGCTACGCCTACTCCATGGAGTTCTTCATCGCGTGGTACTCCGGGGCTCTCTATGAGAAATTTGCGTTCGTCAATCGAGCCTTCGGACAGTATTGGTGGGCCTATTGGATCATGGTCAGTTGCAATGTGATCACGCCGCAACTCTTTTGGTTCAAGGCCATTCGCACCAGCATTCCGTTGATGTTCATTCTGAGTTTGGTGGTGAACATCGGCATGTGGTTCGAGCGATTCGTGATTATCGTTTCCAGTCTTGCCAATGATTTCATTCCCACCAGTTGGGACTTCTTTACGCCAACGTGGGTGGACATGAGCACCATGCTTGGGTCGTTTGGGTTGTTCGGAACGCTCTTCTTGCTGTTCTGTCGTTACTTGCCCATGGTGGCCATTGCAGAAATCAAAGCAACCATGCCGCAAGCCAACCCGCACTGGGAAGGTTGGCACGCACCGACAAGCCACGGCGGTGCAGGCTCCGCACAGGCCGCTCATGCCTCGCCTTCCGCGACGCACGCACCGGATGCTTCCTGACATTCAACCCTTTCAATAAAAAAAATGACCACGCTTTCTTCCATGACGACCACGCACGCATCCACGCCTCCGGCCACGCGCCGTCGTGTGCATGGTTTGCTGGCCGAGTTCCATGATCCGGCGTCGCTCATGCATGCAGCGGAAAAAGTGAGAGATGCGGGCTACCGATGGTGGGACTGTCACACACCGTTCGCCGTGCACGGACTCGATCAGGCGATGGGTGTGCAGCGCACCATTCTTCCAATTCTGGTGTTCGGTGCGGGTCTGACAGGAACTTCGATTGGATTCATCTTGCAGGCCTTCACCAACTCAAGCAGTCTTTCGTTGTGGGCGTTGGTGTGGGTGACGGGTTATCCCTTCCTGATCAGCGGAAAGCCCTTGCTGAGTTTGCCTGCATTTATTCCTGTCATCTTTGAACTGACTGTCTTGCTTTCAGCTCTCGGAGCGGTCGGGCTCATGCTGCTGCTCAATGGCTTGCCGTGGCTTTCGCATCCGCTGCTTGCCAACAAGCGTTTCCTGCGAGCCACAGATGACCGCTTCTTTATTGTGATTGAGTCGCGTGACCCTCGGTTTTTCCGAAGTCGCACGGAAGAATTCCTCAAAAGTCTTGGCGCCAAAGTCGTCGAGGCGGTGGAGGCCTGACATGCCACGACTCTTCATCTATGTCGGGCTCATACTTCTGCTTTGCCTGCTCATTCCGCCGGCGGTGATTGCACGCGTTCGTGTGACGCCCAACTCGAATCTTCCTGTGCACTTTATTCAGGACATGGACTTTCAATCCAAGTTCAAGGCCCAGTCGGTCAACCCGCTCTTTGCGGATCGTCGCGCGGTGCGACCACCCGTCGACAGCACGGTCGCTCGCGGCGAGACCTATGTGGATGCCTATTTCTATGACGGTGTTGTGGGCGGGCAATGGGCGACCACGTTGCCTCCGCAGATTCCGCTCACGATGGCAACCCTGCAGCGAGGTCAGCAGCGATTCAATATTTATTGCTCGGTCTGTCACGGTGAAACCGGCGCGGGCGATGGATCGGTGAACCAGAAAGCGATGGAGTTGGTCGCCAATACCAACGGGCCTGTGAATGGAACCGTGTGGGTGCAGGCAAAGAATCTTGTCCACGACGAAACGGTCTCGGTGCAGCCGGTTGGGCAATTGTTCAACACGATCACCAACGGCATTCGAAACATGGCGGGATACGGAAGTCAGATTCCGGTCGCTGATCGGTGGGCAATTGCGGCGTATGTGAAATCTCTTCAGCGAAGTCAGAACGCACATCCATCGGATGTGCCAGCCGGCGTCACGCTGGCGGAGGCCAAGTGAGATGGCGCACGCTGTGAACATGACGCAAAGTCCCCCAGCCGCCGTGAGTGGCAAAGGTCTGATGACCCGTGCAAGAACCATGCAACTGGTGGGGTGCGCTTTCCTGCTTGTTGGCGCTTTCCTCGGATGGCGCGGCGGCGACAACTTTCTGATGAAGGCTTGGATGCAAGGATGGTTGTTCGCGGTCACGCTGTCGCTTGGGGCTCTCTTCTTTATCACCATTCAGCACATGGTTCGAGCTGGGTGGAGCGTGGTGGTGCGACGACCAGCAGAGGCTCTTGCCGGCAATTTGCAATGGCTCTGGCTGGGATTCATTCCGTTTGTCGTGCTGTGGTTGCAGGGTCGGCTGGATGTGCTCTTTCCATGGGCGAATCTGGAACATCTTGCACAAGTGGACGCTGCCGAAGCGCACACCATTGCCAAAAAGTCCGCGTTTCTCAATGTGCCGTTCTTCATGATTCGCGCGGCGATCTATCTCACCGTGTGGGCGTTGCTGGCACGGTTCTTTGTCAGCAACTCCGCGGCACAAGACAACGACGGCCGCATCGAGCGAACTTTGAGAATGGCCAAGTGGTCTGGCCCCGCGTTGATCCTCTTTGGGCTCACGACCACCTTCGCTGCCTTCGACTGGATCATGAGCCTGAATCCATTGTGGTTCAGCACCATGTTCGGCGTGTATTTCTTCGCCGCGTGTTGTGCCGGCGGTTTTTCAACCATTGCCTTGTTGTGCATGCGTGTGCAGGATCAGGGCTACCTCAAGGGCGTCATCACGGCCGAGCACTATCAAGATCTGGGCAAACTTCTCTTTGGTTTCGGAATTGTGTTCTGGGCCTACATCGCCTTCAGTCAATACATGCTCATCTGGTACGGAAACATTCCGGAAGAAACGACGTGGTTCATGGCACGACAGATTGGTCAATGGCGACTGGTGAGTGTGGCGCTGCTCTTTGGGCATTTCATTCTGCCATTCCTCTTTCTCATTTCCAGATGGACCAAGCGGTGGCGTGGAACGTTTCTGTTTGGTGTGGTCTGGATGCTGGTCTTTCATTGGGTGGATCTCACCTATCTGATCCAGCCGGTCATTCCGCATGATCTTGCACAGTTTGCAACCTATGACGAAGTGCAGGCTGCCTACGCTCATGAATACGCGCCGATCTTCAACCCGGTGCTTCTGACGTTCTCTTTTGGATTCCTTCTGCTCACGCTCGGCGGAGCACTTTCACGATTGACCCGAACCGGGTTGCTGTGTCGCAACGACCCGCGGTTGGCTGAAAGCCTTCGGTTTGAGAACTATTGAAAAGACTTCTATGAGCGCCCAACCATCCAATCTTTCGATTCAGCTTGACGACCCAGAACCGGGCAGCACATGGTTCCTGTCGCTTGCAAGCATCGTCATTCTTGTGGCGTTGGTTGTTGCGGCAAGCGTGATGTATTTCCATGTCGAAACGATTGAGCACGACGAAAAGGTGGTGGATCAGAGTTTTGAAAAACTTGAAGCAACGAGGTCTGAGTGGCGAGATCAGTTGAGTCGTTATCAGCGTTATCAATGGATTCAGCCAGATGGAAAGCAAGTGCAGAAAGTTCGCATTCCGATTGAACGGGCCATGGAGTTGACGGCTCAACAGGGAATTGAAGTCAGCCAGATGCCCGCGACACCAGCGACACCCGCTCCACCTACTCCATCTGCGAAACCAGCGACCTCTGCACCTGGGGGCATCAAGAAGTAATGGCAAACGGTCTGCACCATTCTTTGTGGGCTTCATTTGCCGTGCTGGCCGCATGGGTGATTTCCTGCGCGGCGTTGGCGCAGAAACCAGCGGCAGGCTTTCAACCCACTGCGGAAACAACAGCAGCCCCGGCGGAGTTGGATGGCATGACTGTGACTGATCGCCGCGGAGAAAGGTTGCCGTTCAATGCAACGCTTCGCGATGAGAAGGGTCAGCCTGTAACTCTTGAAGCCCTCTTCGCGGATGGACGGCCTCGATTGCTGCAACTTGGATACATGCGGTGCCCCATGCTGTGCACGCTTGCACTCAATGGCCTTGTCCGAGGTATGCAGGGACTTGATTGGTCGGTGGGCGAGCAGTTCGATGTGTTGTTCATCAGTATCAATCCCGAAGAGAATTTCGAACTTGCCGCGGCCAAGCGAGCGGGATACGCCGTTGAGTACGGTCGCGCAGGTGGCGAAAAAGGTTGGCGCTTCCTTACGGGTGACGAGGCCACTGTGCGATCCATTGCCGACTCGGTTGGCTTTCCATATAAGAAAATGGCCGACGGAGAATTTGCGCATCCTGCCGCAGTGTTCGCCATGACAGGGCAGGGAAGGCTGAGCCAATATTTGCCGGGCGTGGCGCCGTCAAGCAGTGACTTGCGGTTTGCTCTCACGGGCGCTGGTGACGGCAAACTCGGCAGCACGTTCGATCAATTCGTTTTCTGGTGCCACCAATTCGATCCCTCCAAAGGCGGGTATGTGCTCTGGGCGTTTCGGGTCATGCAAATTGGGGGGCTGGTCACCGTGATTTCACTCGGAACAACTCTGTTCATTGTGTATCGCCGCGAAATTCGCGCACGCAAACTGTCGCCAGTTCCTGCGTGCGTCCCTGTCAAAGGAGTCCCCTCCGCGGTGTAAGCCGCCGGTGTGATTCATTCATCTTCGAAGAACCGACCATGCTTCCTTCCTTCCAATTCATTTCAGCCGCACTTGCCGCCGACGCGTCCACCCCAGGCTCGGTGTGGATGCCGCCAGGTGCCAGCACTTTTGCAGCCAATGTGGACTTGATGTTCTATTGGATCAACTACATCTGTTACTTCTTCTTTGCCGTCGTGACCGGGGCCATGGTCTATTTCGTGGTGAAATATCGCGTGCACAAGGGGCAGGCGTTTCGAAGCGACGCGCCCCTGCATCACCTTGCACTGGAATCCAGTTGGGGTGTCGTCCCGTTGCTGATTGTGATTGTGATTTTCTATGTTGGCTTCCGCGATTACATGCACATCAGCACGCCGCCCAAGAATGCCTACATCATCAAGGTGACGGCGCAGAAGTGGGCGTGGTCGTTCCAGTATCCGACTGGCGCCACCTCGGATGACCTGTATGTGCCGGTGGGTCGCCCCGTGCAACTCACCATGCGATCCAACGATGTGCTGCACAGTTTGTTTATTCCAGACTTCCGTGTGAAAAAGGATGTTGTGCCAGGTCGCTACACCTACTTGTGGTTTCAATCGGATGAAGTCACGCAGTCGGGACAGGGGCGCCATCTGTTCTGCACCGAATACTGCGGAACAGGTCACAGCAACATGAATCGCAAGGTGCACGTTCTTGCTGAGCCGGAGTTTGATGCATGGCTGACCGAGCAAGGCCAATGGCTCGACAAGATTCCAGAAGAGGAATTGTTCTTCAGAGCGGGTCCAAAGATTTACGCTCGGTGTCAGCAGTGCCATTCACTTGATGGCACCAAGGGCATTGGGCCGAGTTGGAAAGGCATTTGGGAGCGAACGCACGGCGGCGAGGGTTCCGATGGCAAATTTGCCGACGGTTCGAGTTATTCGAGCGTGATCGGAGCCGGCAAGAAATTTGCAACGCCAGAGGATTATCTTCGCAACAGCATTTTGGTTCCAGGAAGTGAGTTGGTGTTTGGGTTTGGCAATGCCATGCCCACATTCAAGGGGCAACTGAATGACAAAGCGATTGATGCAGTCATTGGCATGATGCAGCATCTGAATGAGTTCGATCCCAAGACCGGCAAGTACCTCAAGGAGGCGCCAGCCGCCCCTAAGGTCAGCATGAAGTGAACCACCCAAGAAACACGCCATGACCACGATCCACGCACCTCGGCCGACCGCACTGGAAGTTCAGACTGACAATTATCTCACGCACTCGCGTGGGTTTCTCAGTTGGGCGCTCACGCTGGATCACAAGCGCATTGGTGTGATGTATATGGTTGGCGTGCTCGCCAGTTTCTTTGTTGGCGGCATGTTCGCATTGCTGGTTCGCACCGAACTGCTCACACCAGGGCAGACCATTCCCGGCGTCACCGCCGATGTGTACAACCAGTTCTTCACACTGCATGGCGCCATCATGGTGTTCTTGGTGATCATTCCAAGTATTCCCGCGGCGCTTGGCAACTTTGTGCTGCCCATCATGCTGGGTGCCAAGGATGTGGCGTTTCCAAGATTGAATCTTGGCAGTTTCTATCTGTGGGTGTTTGGTGCGTGCTTCACACTGGTGAGTTTGGCCATGGGTGGTTTCGACACCGGCTGGACTTTCTACACCCCGTATTCAACAACAAGCCCCGCAGGCGGTGTGATTCCGGTTCTGTTTGGTGTGTTTGTGCTTGGGTTCAGCAGCATTTTCACGGGGATGAATTTCATCGTCACCGTTCACAAACTGCGGCCGCCGGGCATGACATGGTTCCGCATGCCGCTGTTCTTGTGGGCGATTTATGCAACGGCCATCATTCAGGTGCTGGCTACGCCAGTGCTGGCGATCACGCTCATGCTGCTGGTGATTGAACGCACCATCAACATTGGCATCTTTGATCCGAGCATGGGCGGCGACCCGGTGCTCTTTCAACATTTCTTCTGGTTCTATAGCCATCCAGCGGTGTACATCATGATTCTTCCTGCCATGGGGATTATCAGTGATCTGATTAGTGTGCACGCCCATCGGCACATCTTTGGCTACAAGTTCATCGCGCTGTCGTCGATTGCCATTGCCATCTTTAGTTTCTTGGTGTGGGGCCACCACATGTTTATCAGCGGCCAAAGCCCGTTGCTCAACACGCTCTTTAGTCTGATTAGTTTCAGCGTGGCCATTCCCAGCGCGGTGAAAGTGTTCAACTGGCTTACCACGCTGTACAAGGGAAACATTTCTCTCACCACGCCCATGTTGTACGCACTCAGCTTTCTGGTGCTGTTCACCATTGGCGGTCTCACCGGCATTCACCTTGCCACGCTCAACACCGATGTGCATCTGCACGACACGTACTTTGTGGTGGCTCACTTTCACTATGTCATGATGGGTTCGGCACTCATCGGCATGATCGGTGGATTGCACCACTGGTGGCCCAAGATGACTGGCAAGATGTACAGCGAGGCGTTGGGTTCAACCGCCTGTGTCATCATCTTTATTGGATTCAATGTGACCTTCTTCACGCAGTTCTATCTGGGAAGCAAGGGCATGCCGCGCCGCTATTACGACTATCAACCTGAGTTTCAGGTTTATCACGTGATCAGCACTCTCGGCTCGTATTTCATGGCCAGTGGATTCTTTCTGACGGCCTATTGCCTGATCAGCAGTCTGATTGGTGGACGCAAGGCACCAGCCAATCCGTGGGGCGGAGGCAGTTTGGAATGGCAATGCGACAGCCCGCCACCGCATGACAACTTTGCGACCCAGCCGAGTGTGGGCGATTGTTATGACTTCCGATCGCTTCGATGGGATGAAGCGACCCAGGGGTATGTCATCGATCCGGTTCTGGCCGCCGAAGCCGCCAAGCACCCACTGCATTGAACGAACACCTAAGGAACGCATAGTGACCACGCTCCCCACCACGCACGCCGCACCTCATGATGCCCCAGAGCATGGCGGTCATGACGCGCATGGCGAACATGCGAAGTACCCATTTCTGCAGCATCACTTTGACACGCCTGCGCACCAGTTTGGCAGTGCCAAACTTGGCATGTGGCTCTTTCTTGCAACGGAAGTCCTGTTCTTTGGAGGGCTCTTTGTTGCCTACGCCGTGTTGCGAGCGCGATTCCCGGAGGTGTTTAGTTACGCCAGCCACTATCTCAACACAATCATGGGCGGCGTGAACACATGCGTGCTGATTCTGAGCAGCTTGACCATGGCTCTGGCGGTTCGATTTGCACAGACCAACAAGAAGAACGCCATGCTGCTGTGTTTGGTGCTCACCTTTATGGGTGCGGTTGGTTTTATGGTGATCAAGTATTTTGAATACAGCCACAAGATTCATCAGCATCTGGTGTGGGGCAAGACTTTTTATGTTCCGCCTGACGATGCGGGTGGTGAAGCGGAGAAACTGGTTCTTTCCAAAGCGCCTGAGCTACCTGCAGCGTTGGTGGTGGCCAATCCGGCCGGACCCGCCATTCCAGCTTTTGAGCCAATCCCAGCGGTAGAAGTGAGTGCGATCAAAGCAGCCAACAAGGCGCCATCGGGTCTTTCAACTCCGCGTGAACAGGCCAAAGAAGAAGGGTTGCCAGTGGCCAGTCACGATGCAGCCTTGGAGCATCCCTCACTTCACTTGTCTGATCCAAAGATGCCCGCCAACACGCATATGTTCTTTGCAATCTATTACTGCATGACGGGTCTGCACGGCATCCATGTGCTGGCGGGTATGGTCATGCTTGCATGGCTCATCTGGCGAGGCGCGCGTGGCGACTTCAACAGCAACTATTTCACACCGGTTGATGTCGGCGGCCTGTACTGGCACATTGTCGATCTGGTGTGGATCTTCCTGTTCCCGATTTTCTATCTCATTCACTAGAGCAAATCATGGCACACAACACTTCGCATGAACACAACGCTTCGAGCGAGCCGCACCCCTTGGTGGGGCACTTGGTTCCTATGTGGTTGCTGTTTGGAGTGGGAACATCCCTCCTTGTTCTGACGGCCATCACGGTGGCTGTGCGTTACATCGATGTCGGCGAATTCAACCTTGTCATTGCGTTGGGCGTGGCGGTGGTCAAGGCAACTTTGGTGGCGCTGTTCTTTATGCACCTGAAGTGGGATCGTCCGTTCAATCTTTTGACCTTCGTCGGCAGCATGGCCTTTGTCGTTCTGATGATGGCGTTCTGCCTGATGGACACCGGGCAGTACCGTGCGTCGCAGTTCAAGGGCAATCCACCCGATGTGGAAAGCACCTTGCAGGCCAATGCTCCGGGTGCGCCCGTCGCTCGTTTCAAACCTGACGCGCCGTAATGCAAAGAAAAGAACCGTGGCGGTAAAGACTCGCACCACGGTTGACCCGTTTGCCAACTCCGCAAGCCGTCAAGCGGCTGGTGTCTTTGGGATGTCACTCTTTCTTATGACACTGGGGGTGCTCTTTGCGGCCACGATGTTGGGGTATGTCGTTGTTCGACTGAATCCCGATCCGCAAGCGCCATTCTTTTCGTCAACTTCACCGGCCTTGCCGCATCTCATGTTGGTTTCCACGCTCACGCTGCTGATCAGTAGCGTGACCATACATGCAACAGTCAAGGCTGTGCGAGCCGGTTCCATGGTGGTGGCGAGGTCTCGCGCGGGCATCACGCTTGGCCTTGCGATGGTGTTCCTGCTGTTGCAAGGCGTCTCGTGGTTCATGCTGTGGCAACAAAAGTTTTTCATTGGAAGCAGCATGTATGCGTGGACCTTTTATGTGCTGACAGGTTTGCATGCACTCCATGTTGTAGGAGGCCTTGTTCCCTTGACTCTGGTGTGGCGGCGCGTGCGGTGGGGTCGCTATCAGCCTAAAAATCCTGAAGGACTTCTCTACTGCGAGATGTACTGGCACTTTTTAGGTGGAGTGTGGCTTGCGTTGTATGCCACGCTGTGGCTCGGCTCGCTCACTTGGCGGTGATCGGATCGAACGCAACCATTGCAAAGTGCAAGCCCGATCGGGTCAAGAGGGGCGTGCCGTCCTGCGACCGAAAGAGCACGGATGCGGGGGCGGCGCGTGCATCGACCTCCACGATCGTGTCTCCCAGTGGAAAGGGGGACATGCCTTGGCAGGCTTCGGCAAGAAGGATTTCCTTTTCATCGGTTCCTCGCCGCAGAAGAATCACCGGAGTCTTGGCCGCCATGTCGCCGGGTTCGTGCCATCGAGCCACCGGGAAATTGAGTGATGAACTCAGCAAATAGCGGCTGTAACTGGTGTTCTTGATTCGCCGCTCGTCACCGGGCTTTGGAAGAATCACATCCGTTGCCGGGTGGGACTCAAGCCAATGTTTCCATGTGCACACTTGGACATTGGGCAATGCAACAAGTCGTGTACCCCGCGAAGCCGCCGGGCCCGCGATGGCTACTTCACCCAGTTGACTCCACAGGCTTGGCGTTTCGCTGCGGTCGTACAGAACCAAATTGGAATCGAGTACGAGTCCGCTGACACCAAAGCGAACTTCGCCTTCGGGCATGCGGCGATCAAACGCCACAGCGGTATCGCACAGGGGGCTAAAGGTGACCGCAATAGGAACTCCGCCAAGCGTGTCATTGACCACTTCATGCACATTCATGAGACGAATCGGATACGCACGAGATTCAGCATTGACAACAATCCCAATCACTCGATCGTCGCTGACCACATACTTGCTTCGATGCTCGGAGTTGTAGGCAAGCATTTCAAACCCTGCCATGGTTTTCGGTGCGTCGAGGGCCTCAAGAAAGTCGCGGGGGTTTCCACTGGCCACCAGAGCACCGCCGCGCGTGTTCAGATTGGAAAGATCAAACCCATAACTCTCAAGTGTTCGACCATCACCCGTGGGCCGATGTCCCCGCAACACACCTATCAACGCCCATGCGATCACCACGAGAGACAGCACAATCGAAAGCGCGATCACCCAACCGCCTCCTGCAAATGACAGGCGGGCTGGCCCGCGTGCAGAAATCGGCGGAGTGTTGGTCATGGTGCGTCGGGAGTGTCCACGATCACATGACGGCCGCCGCGAACGCCGGACTCGGGAGTCCATGGCCCGCGATCCAAACTCATGGCTAGAAGCGTGACCGGCAAATAAACAAGACTGGCAAGAAAGAGATTGCGAGCGGTTGCCCGGTCCATGCGACGAAGATGTGCAAAGGCAAACCACGCCATGCAAAGGCCAGTGATGAAACACACGCCGGCACTCCACATGCCCGCAAGCCCAAGCATGGTTGCGATCAAGCCGATGGGAACCAAGAGCAGGCTGCTGAGAAAACTTGTTTGGGCAGCCAGCAAGTCGCCGCCGCGAACGGATGGAAGCATTCGAAATCCACCCCGGTCATAATCCTCGCGGTACAAATAGGCCAGTGCAAAAAAATGCGGAAGTTGCCAGGTGAAGAGCAGGGCGGCCAGCACCCACGCGCCTCGATGCACTTGACCGGTGGCCGCGGCCCAACCGATCAGCGGTGGCACGGCACCAACGACCGCACCGACCATCGTGTTGAGCGTGGTCCATCGCTTCATCGGCGTGTACACCGCGACATACAAAATGATGGTGAATGCCGCGAGCCCACTGGCCAGCAAATTCACTTGCATAGCCAAGGCAAAGCAGCCCAGATATCCAAGGACAAATCCGATGAAGACTCCGAGCGTTGGAGTGAATCGACCCGCGGCCACAGGTCGATTGGCCGTTCGACGCATGTTCGCGTCTTGATGGCGTTCCACCGTTTGATTCAGTGCAGCTGCCGAGGCCGCGGCAAGAAAAGTGCCCAGCAAAGTCCATCCAAGTCTGCTCCATGAAATCGATTCTGGCTCGGCCACAAGAAATCCAACCAGAGTGGTGGCCAAGACCATAAGGCTAAGTCTCGCCTTCACAAGGGACAGCCAGTCGGCTGTCAAACTTGGAGCTGCAGCACTGAGTGTTTGAGGGGTCTGTTCCATGCACGCTCTGTTGAGCAAAGAAGGTTTACCATAGCCCGCGATGCCAACGGATTCCATGTCGTCGGGTGCAGCCTTGATCGTTCGCATAACAATCGTTGTCTGTGCTCTTGGGCTGGTGGCGTTGTTCACCAGGCGCGTGCGGCCGTACACCCTCGCACTGGGCTTTGGAGCTACCGCGGTGCAGTGGATGCTGGCGTACATCGCCATGATTGGTGTTGGCAAATGGATTGGTGAGGGCCTCTTTGCCTTGACCGCTCTTGCCCCGATTGCCATTGGGTTTCTTTCTCAGCGGTTTGCAAGAAAAGAATCTGGAGCATGGTCAAGCGGACTGGTCAACGGCATGGTGAATGTGTTGATCGTTGGAAGTGTGGTGGGAGGTAAGGATGCACAAGCGGCTGTGCATGAAGCCATCTATTGGACACTTGGAATTGTTGCGGGCAGCAGCGGGTTGGCGGCGTTGGGAGGAATCGTTGCTCGCAGGAACGAGCCGAGAGAGGGCGTGCTTCCGCCGCCCATCTGTTTATTTGCCATCGTTGCGTCCAGCACACTTTTTCTTCTTCTTGTGACGGGCGGACTTGTGACTGGGCTCGAAGCCGGGCTTGCTGTTCCAGATTGGCCCAACACATTCGGTCACAACATGCTGATGTATCCGATCAGTGAGATGAAGGGTGGTGTGTATTACGAACATGCACACCGACTCTTTGGAATGTTGGTGGGTTTGAACGCATTGGTGCTTGCTGCGTTGTGCTGGCGACATGAATCTCGCGGATGGGTTCGAGTGCTGGCCACGCTCATGCTGGTCATGGTGTGTGGGCAGGGATTGCTCGGCGGGCTCCGAGTCACTGGCTCGTTGACACTGGAGCAAAATCCATCGCTTCTTCAACCGAGTACGGCTTTGGCAATCGTCCACGGAATCTTTGGACAGATTGTCTTTGCGGTGTTGATCACCGTGGCGTCGGTCACCACGGCGACATGGCTTTCACCCTCGCACGCGATCCATACGCCCGCAGGAAATTCTGCTCGACTGTGGGCCCTGATTGCACCCATCATTTTGCTGGTGCAATTATTTCTTGGTGCGGCCTTTCGCCACCTTCAGGTCACACCAACCGACGCAGCCAAGGCCATTTCATACCCCGCATGGGCGATGCACGGTCATCTTGGATTTGCAATGGTTGCGGTGATCGTTGTCATGATTGCGGCTAGCCGCCTTGCAGGGATTGGACGGAGCGACGCGTTGGCTCGACCGCTTGCCGTGTGCGCGACAACTATGGTTTCGATTGTCTCACTGCAGGTCGTTCTTGGATTCGTTGCACTTGGCGCCGTACTCATGCGACGCGGAGCCGCCATTCCATTGTGGGAACTTGTCTCCACCACGGCTCACCAGGTGATTGGAGCATTGCTGCTTGCCGCGGCAGTTCAAGGAACTGTTTGGAGCCGCCGGCTGCTTGCTGGATCGTCCGCTGCTTGAACAGGTGACTCGCTCATCTGGACTGCAGAGTCGGCTTGATCGCTTCTTCGATCGCCAGCACCGCATACGCCGTCACCAGATCAGCGTGACCCTCCATCCAACGATCCTGTGCATTGACCCAACTTCCGTCTGGTTGTTGCGAGCCAGCAAGTGTTGAAATGAGTTCACACCGCCAATCGTGAGTCGTTCCTTTGGAATCCGTGAGGGTGTTTGAACCACTCGCCGCGAACGCTCGAGCCACCGCCAGTCGGTAATAAAAAAGTCCCTGCTGCCCAAGTCCAGGATTTTCGGAGAGGGTGTAATGATCTTGCATCCATCCAAGTGCTGCAAGCACCCGAGGATCATCGTGAGCAAGTCCGGCAAAGAGCAGGCTCTTGTATCCGGCATAGGTCATGCTGCCGTAACTGCGAAGACTTCTTGTTCCTGGCGGTAATTTCTCGCCGTGGCGACCTTCGCCGGCATGTTCGCTTGCGAAGCTCTCTCCACCATTGGCAACCGTATAGACAAACCCGCCATCGCCTGAGCCAGCACTCGCCCATGGTGCACTCTCAGAATTCTTGCGATTCTGGCAGCGTGCAACAAAGGCGAGTGCTCGTTGAACGGCGGCATCATCCGTTTTGACTTCGGCTTCATGAAGTGCCTCGAGCATCATTTGCGTGTTGCTGAGATCGGGGCGACCCTTACTGCCGTAGCCGACTCCACCAAACCAATCCTGTTCGGGGTTGATGCCCTCGGATTCATCCCACTGCACGCGTTGAAGCCAGCGAACAATTTCCTGCAGGCGTTCAGCGTGCTTGGGTTCTTCAAGCGATGCGAGCGCGACGGCACAACAACTGGCGACATAACTCTCCAGTCCACCCTCGGGGTCTGGGGAAAACCGTGTGCCTTGGTGGGTCTGCGAAATCATGTGAGAGACCGCCTTGGCCACAACCGAGCTTGTCGCCTCGCGAAATCCGGCTTGTGCAAACGCTCGGATGACAAGACCCGTCACCGCGGAACTGGCTGCTTTTGACGGCCTTTGTGCTTCAGAACCTTGGGCCGGCACACCTTCCATCCATCCGCCTTCATTGCTCTGTGAAGAAGCCAAGAATGCGAGACCGCGTTCAATGGCGCGTGTTGCATGTTCAAAGCACGCTTGACTCACTGGAACTTGCGAAGCAGCCTGCGCGATGCGACGAATGACAGGTGGGGGCGGTGTCAGCGAGGTGGGGATGGCTGGCCGCGGAAGACTGGTCATCTTGCTCGAGTCGATGTGAGTCGGCTTTGAAACAACCGGTGCATCCAGCGTGGGCTTCGCATCTTGGACTGCAGATTCACTTCTCAAACCCAGCATGCCAATCAAGCCCATCACCAGAAGCAGGAGAGCCGGACAGTGTTGGCATCGGAACATTCCCGCATGGTAGTGGTGATCACCAACGAACTGGTTGAGTGCGTGCACGCGGCGGAAATCTGATATTCCATTGGCCTTATGAAGCAGAGTTCCATGTGCTGTGTGGGAGTGATGGCCTTGACGTGGTTTGCTCACGCGCAACAGTCCATGGAGACTCGAGATCCTCAACCACCGCCAACTGAAGGATCGGTCACACCTCACAATCCTGTTCCGTCGGTTGCTCCCGATCATCAAGGAGCCCAAACCAGCACCTTTGATCCAGCAGCATCCATTGACCAGTGGCCGTGGAAGTCCAGCACACTCACAGGGGATTGGGGCGGATTTCGAAACGAGCTTTCGCACAAAGGAATCGCGCTTGCCGTCAATGCAACGCTTGATCTAGCCAATGTGCTCAGCGGTGGGCAGCGACAGGGTTTCCTGATGCCCTATTTGATTGACGCCAACCTCTCCCTTGATACACAAAAGATGGGCCTGTGGGATGGAGGCCAAGTGTTCGTCGATTTTCAGCGTGCAGGTTCCACGCAACTCGGAAGTCGATACATCCCTGATTTCTGGAGCTGGGATGCGATCTATCCCTTCACACAGAATTACACCTCGCTTTCCCAATACTGGTACCAGCAATCATTCTGCGAAGGCGGCCTCCGTCTCAAATTGGGAAAGATTGATGCCAACGCCGACTTTTGCGTGAGCTATCCCGGTCTTCAATTTGTGAACACGGCGGCCTACATGCCCGGAGTGGTGGTAAGCGAATTTCCAACCTATCCAAATCAGGCTGGTGGATTTGAAGTGCTCATGAAGCCCGCAGAATGGTTGGAAGGCAAGTTCGGAATGTTTGACGGCAGCACCAACTGGTACGACCCATCAACGGGCACAGCGCATTCACCCAGCGGTGGCCGCGGAGTCGGCAACTTCTTCTGGTCCAATCCCGGCAGTTACTTTCTGATTGCGGAAATGGGGCCGCGATGGACGGTCAACAACCTTGCCGGTGCATGGAATGTCGGATGGTTTGACCAGACAGGCGATTCGCTTGAACCAACTTCTTCCGTATCACCGTCACCCCCAGGCCAGCAAGAGGTCCAAGGCCCTTGGGGGCTTTACTCATCGCTGTCACAGGAATTGTTCAAGCCCGAGGGAGCAACCGACGGGCAAAAACTCGTTGGGTTTGGACAGTTTGGATGGAGCGATCCCAATTTGAATGCCTCGCATTGGTCGTTGATGGGTGGTGCAAGTTGGCAGGGGATTTTTCCAGAGCGCCCAACCGACACGGCTGGAGTGCTGGTGGCGTACAACCAATTCTCGAATGATCCATCGCTCACCGTTTCTCCGGGCGACGGCGAAATGATCGTCGAAGGTTTTTACGAGATTCAACTGACGCCCAGCGTGGGGATCCAGCCCGATCTGCAATACATCAATCAACCCAGCAGTGTGTCCGGGGCCAGCGTGGACGATGCGTGGATTCTTACCTTTCGCGTGTCGATCAGTTTCTGAGCGTCACTCCACCTTGCCGTACACCAGCACCTCAGCTTCGGCTGGCAAGGTAAGGACGCGAGGTGGTGCTCCCGGCGTGGCGGCGGGTTCGGGCCGCTGTGTGAAATAGGGTCGACCCTTGGCATCCGCAGCGGACAGCTGCACGCCAATCAGAAAGACTCCACGAACGCTCGCGTTGGGTTCAAGACGAATGGTGGCCATCACACTCTTGCCATCCGCCCGCTGTCCAACCAGTGAGGCGGTGAACCGAGGATCCATCGACTTCACACTTGCGATGGTGTTCTGATCCATCTTCTTCACTTCAAGATCAATCGTTCCACTTCCACCAATCGGAATCACGCCTGCGTTGCTTCGAAATTCGGCAATGTCAAGGCCGGGCGAAATCTTGGTGCACTGGTGGCGCACGCGCATATCAATCAGGCGCGCGTCCGTTCGATCGGTTTCAATGATGAGGTATTTCGCAACGGCTTCGCATGGCGATGCTGGTAACGCAAAGTCCACTTGATAACGATTGCGAGGGGCATCCTTGGCACCATCAAAATCTCGAACCACCGCTGGCTGACCCTGCACACTGAGCACTCGAAATGGAGCGCCATCTGTGCTGACAACCGTGGCCGTTCCCGAGAGTCGGGTCGGATCGGTTACGGCATCGATGTAGGGCTGGGGAACACCACTGGCGTCTTCAATCAAAGCCCGAATGGGATAGGCAACTTCTGCGCGCAGATCAAGCGTGATGGGTCGCGGTTGATTCTGCACCATCACCTTGACATTGGCCATTTTGATTCCCGTGCTGCTCACTTTCATCGTGACCGGGACGGCCAGTGATCCGTGCGCTGGAATTTGTTTGCCGCTGATCTCAATGGTGGTGCACTGACAACTTGGAACGGCTTGCAGAACGCTGAGTGGTGTATCACTCAGATTGACAAGCGAAAACGAGCCTTCGAGCACGGTGTGCGGCGAAACGATCCCAAAGTCAAGGCCTTGAGGATCTGCCATCACTTTCATGTCCGCGCCTTGCGAAGGCCCTTTCATCGGTTTTCCGACTGGCTTGGGCTGGTTGGGTGGCGGCGGGTCAATCGTCGTCAACGGATTCGCGGCGAGACCGGCCGAAACAAGAAGTCCAACCACCACAGCATGCAGTCGATTCATGGCTTCATGCTACGCCTGCGGCATGGCACGGTTGCTATAGATCTGGCTGATAGCCTGCCTGCATGCGAGCGATCGAAGTGGTGCGTTGTGGGACTCCGGTTGCCGCCAATGTTCAATTCACTGAACATCGAGCCATGCCCGTTCCGCTTCCGGGGCAAGTCATGGTTCGCACCGAAGCCTCTGGACTGAATCATCTTGATCTCTGGGTTGGTCGTGGACTTCCCGGTGTGGACACAGCATTTCCAACGGTTTCTGGTTCCGATGGTGCGGGCATTGTGCATGCGGTCGGCGAGGGGGTCGATCCACGCTGGATGGGTCGCAGAGTGCTGTTGAATGCAGCGGTGATCGCACGCGATGCACACGTGCCCGATCGAAAGGAGGCCGGCGAAAACATTCACATGATTGGTGAACACTCACCAGGCACCATGGCCGAGTTTTTTGTTGCGCCGTTAACCAATGTGCTCGATATCGGAGAGGCCGATCCACTCTTGGCGACCGCGTTTGGACTCACGCATCTCACGGCGTGGCGCATGTTGGTCACTCGGGCTCGCGTTGAACCCGGCCAATCGGTACTGATCACTGGCATCGGTGGAGGTGTGGCCTTGGCGGCTCTAGGAATTGCTCGGCATTTGGGCTGCACCACACTGGTCACCAGCCGGCACGCGGACAAACTTGCTCGAGCGAAACAACTCGGTGCAACGCACACAATTCTGGATGACGGCACGGATTGGTCCAAGGCCGTGCGAACCGCAACCGCAAAACGTGGCGTGGATGTGGTCATCGATTCCATCGGAAAGAGCATTCACAGTTCATGCATCAAGAGCCTTGCAAGGGGAGGGTGCTTTGTGACGTGCGGGTGCACAAGCGGAAGTGATCCGTCGACGGACTTGGCACGCATCTTTTGGAATCAACTCTCCATTCTTGGAAGCACCATGGGTTCCATGGACGAATTTCGAGCAGTGCTGGCTCTCTTTCTCAATGGTTCGCTGAAACCGGTTATTGACTTGGTGGTTCCACCCCCCGAAGGGGCTTCAGCGTTTGCACGCCTTGAATCCGGCCAGCAATTTGGAAAGGTCTTGGTGGACTGGCGATAGAAAGTCGCAACTTTTTGCTTGCAATGCATCACCTGTTCTGTGCACAATGCGGCTCATGCAGACCCTCACGCGACCCGTTGCACCAAAACTTGATCGTTTGCCTCCCTACAGTGTCGTTCTGCATAACGATGACCGTAACGACATGGCCTTTGTGGTGCAGACCATTTCGCATCTTGCTCGCTTGCCTGTGGCCGATGCCTTTGAACGCATGCTTGAAGCACATCATGATGGTCAGGCAATTGTGTTGAAGTCTCATCGCGAACACGCTGAATTTGTGTGCGATGCATTTCACTCAAAGGGATTGGTTGCCTCGGTCGAGCCAAGCCGCGACTAATCGCCTAGACCTCGGCCACGACTCGCGGCCTCCGAAGTCTCAAAACGAGTTATAGGACGCAATGAGGGGTCAAGTGCAATCGAAGGAATGCTTGATTCCATTGCAATTTGATTGATTCGATTTTGGCACGCCCCGCCCCAAGGACGGAGTTATGTTGACGTGCTTCTTCATAGAGCTCGACACGCTTCGTAATTATGGAAGAAGTGCCGGTCGGAAACCCGGCCTTGAAGTTTGGAATCGATTCTTAGAACAAAAAATGCCTCAGGAGAAATGTGAAATGAAGCGATCCGCAACCGATCTCGCCCGATTGGCCGCATGTGGCATCGTGGCTTGTCTTGCACAATCCACCCTTGCACAAACATGCTGGCTCACCGCCACACCAAGCGACCCCTCGTTCATCGACACCGGGTGGGAATATGTTCTTGATGATGACTTCGATGGGTCTCCCGATCCGTCGCCAACCAGCGGCTGCAACAACACAACTGGCGGACCTCGCTGGATGGGTGACAAGACTCTAGCAATCGGTTCGCACACTTTTGTAGGACAAGTTGGTGTGTATGACGGTCCCGATGGTGGCACCTATCGCGACCTTGACTGGATTAAGTTCAACTTGGATCAACCGGGTTACATCAATATCGACTTGAGCATGTCCAAGGATGGCGTGCCATTTGATTCGACCTACGACCCACCACAGCAGTCCATTCTCTTTATTGCCTACGGACAAACTGAGGAAATGACGGACATTTGCGATACGGCTGCCTTTGTGTACGGCGAAGCCCTCTTTGAGGCATGCCCACAAGTGGTCAGTTTCTTTCTGCCAAACGGCAACGAAGATTTCGCCTTTCCCATGCCAGCCGGCGAGCACTTGCTGGTTGTGACCACGCCAAGTTGGGCCGATCAATATCGACCGGAACCCGGCGGCCACGGAATTGATTGGGTGATGAATGTCACGGTCACCGGTTTGGAAAATCCATCCTGTGGAACGGCATGGGAATCATGCGTCACAGTGAATGCCGACCCCGGTTGCAGCGACATGAAGTGCTGCGAAACAGTGTGCGGCTATCGTCCTTCCTGCTGCAGTAGCAGTTGGGATCAGAGTTGCGTTGATGATGGCGTGACGCGGTGCGGCAATTTCATCTATGCCTGCGAAGTGATTGCTGGCGCACCTGAAAACGATTGCGCATACAACGCCATGTCGCTGGACCCAACCATCTTCCCGTTGAATGTTCCGTTTGACGGACTGAACGCGACGACAGACGGTCCCAACGATGTTGGCACACTGACTGGCTTGTGCAGCAGCAGCACCGTGAAGGACATGTGGTTCAATGTTGGGCCGCTTGCCTATTCAGGTGAATTGTCGGCCAATATGTGCGACCTTGGCAATACCGGCGATGCCGTGTTGAGCATGTTTGACCTTGGTGTGGATGAATTCGGCAACCCGATTCAATCCTTGACCGAGGAAAACGGCTACCTGTTGCGGACGATGTATACAGCGTGCCGCGATGACGTATGTGACGACAATGCCGACAATGAAGTTGACCTTGGTGGTCCTGCTGGGATGACACTGATCGGTGTCACCGAAGGGCACTATTACCTTGTTCGCATCGGAACTTTCCTGGATCGAGGACAGGATCCGGCGGATCCGGCGGTCCTGGGCTTGGTTGGAAGCGTGAATTTCACCTTCCGCTCGATCATGTACTCCAATGGCGCGCAGGAAGCCATGGCCAAGTCTGACGGCACCTTTGTCAACCTTGGATGGATTTCGGGTTACTCATCTGCCGCAAATCCCAAGCGTTGGATCATGGTTCCATTCACCACCGAAGCCGAAGCAAGCGTCAACGGACTTGACTTTGCCGCGTTCTCGAGCGACACGGACATGGCCGATCAATATGAGTTCAAAGTGCTTTCGCGTGACAGCATGGCAAGTGACCATGGTCTCTTTGGCCGACCGTTTGGTGATGGCGAGTTCAACGAGGCTGCAGTGCTGGCCAGTGGTGTTGGCCCATGGAGCAGCGCGGACTTCGCCGACATTGGCGACCGGTACAACCAGCGGTTCTTTGTGGACCTTCCAGCTGGAACCGAATTCGCGTTGCCACCTGGCGATTACTACATGTCGATTTACGGATCCAGTTCCACAGGTGCAAACGAGTATTTGGCGTGGCTTTCGTACGCTCGAGGCGGTTTCAGCCAAATCTTGACCACTCTGGATAACACAGGCACGAATCCGATCGGACCGACCTTGGTAGGCAATGCCTTCGGATGGCGTGGCGTGGGTTCCACTCCCAGTTTCATCGCGTATCAGATCTATGACGCCGATGGAGTCACTCCAACCTATATGCCACGAAGTGATCTTGGCCCAACTCCTGATGATCCAGGGTTGACCTTCCAAGCCACCTTCAGCATCAAGGGTGCTTTGGCATCAAGTTGCTTTGGCGATATTGACGGCAGCGGATCGGTGGATTCAGGCGATGTTGCCTTGGCTCTGCTTGACTTCGGCCCATGCCCAGGCTGCTCCGCGGACCTTGATCAGACAGGCGAAGTTGACTTTGGTGACATCGCATTGGTTCTGCTGAGTGCAGGTCCCTGCTTCTAAAACGCCCATTTTCTACCGAAACTCACTCTTAATTACCCATCCCCCCACGGTTTCAACCCGTGGGGGGTTTTGTTATTGGAGTCTTGAGGGATGGGATTCATGCCGGATTATTTATTTTTTGTTTGGCAACCCCTGTTTATTGGGGCATATTCACACTCGCAGGGGCGTATCCCATTTGGGGTATCGATCTAATTGTGAACCACTGACCGGTAGCGTCACCGGGCTGTGCTTGCGTTTGTGAAATATTTGATTTGTGTACTTCAAGGAGAAATTTGAAATGAAGCGTCGAACAAACAGAATGGCTGGATGGGTTGCGTTTGGAGCCCTGACTGGCATTGCCGGTCTCGGTCTGGCGCAGCAGTGTTGGCTGACCGATACGGCATCTGATCCTGCTTTCTTGGATGAGCAGTGGTACTACGTCGATGACAACGACTTCGACGGTCTTCCAGACCCATCGCCAACGGGCGGTTGCAACAACCCAGAACCAGACGCATATGGCTGGATGGGCAACAAGACCTTGGCGATTGGTGCACACACGTTCGTTGGACAGTGTGGTGTCTACGACATGCCAGATGGCAGCGGAACGTACCGCGACCTCGACTGGATCCGATTCAATCTGGATCAGCCTGGGTATGTCAATGTCGACCTGAGCATGTCCAAAGATGGCGTGCCCTTTGATTCGACCTACGACCCGCCACAGCAGTCCGTTCTTTTCATGGCCTACGGACAAAACGACGGTTCAACTCCAATTTGCGATACGGCTGCCTTCGTCTACGGCGAAGCTCTCTTTGAAGCCTGCCCGCAAGTGGTGAGTTTCTTCCTGCCAAACGGTAACGAAGACTTTGCATTCCCGATGCCAGCTGGCGAGCACCTTCTTGTGGTGTCCACCAATGACTGGGGTGATCAGTACCGACCAGAGCCCTATGGCCACGGTCTGGACTGGGTCATGCATGTCACAGTGACCCCACTGGAGAACGCCTCGTGCGGTACCGCGGCTGAAACCTGCGTTACGGTCACGGCGGATCCTGGTTGCAACGACATGAAGTGCTGCGAAACCGTCTGCGGTTACCGACCTTCATGCTGCAACAGCGCATGGGATCAGAACTGCGTTGATGACGGCGTGACTCGTTGCGGAAACTTCATCTACGCCTGCGAAGCCGTTTCAGGTGCGCCGGAGAATGACTGCGCGTTTACAGCGTTGGCACTTGATCCGACGATTTTCCCAATCAATGTTCCGTTTGATGCGGGATATGCAACCACAGATGGTCCCAATGACGTCGGCACGCTGACTGGCTTGTGCAGCAGCAGCACCGTCAAGGATGTGTGGTTCAATGTTGGGCCGCTTGCATACTCTGGCGAATTGTCGGCCAGCATGTGCGGTCAGGGCAACACCGGCGACGCCGTGGTTAGCGTGTTTGACCTTGGAGTCGATGAATTCGGAAACCCTGTTCAGTACCTCGATGAATCGAATGGCTTCCAGCTTCGAGCGATGTACGCAGGTTGCCGAGACGACGTGTGTGACGACGATGGTGATGGTTCAATTGACTTCGGAGGTCCCGGTGGCATCACGCTTGTCGGCGTGACACAGGGTCACTATTACCTCGTGCGCATTGGAACCTTCCTTGATCGTGGCCAGGATCCAGCGGATCCAACACTGGCGGGTCTGGTTGGAAGCATCAATTTCAGCTTCCGATCCATTGTGTACACCAACGGTGTCCGCAGTTACTACGACTCACCAGGCGGCCTCTCCAACACCGGATTCATCTCGGGTTATGCCTCAGCGGCCAACCCGAAGCGTTTGATGATGATTCCCTTCTTCACCGAAGTGGAAGCCACCATCAACGGTTATGACTTCACAGCCCATGATGACTCCGATGGTGATCAATTGGAATACCGCATCATGGCTCGTAACAGCTTTGCCGAAGATCACGGTCTGTTCGGTCGTCCGTTTGGAAACGGTGAATGGGACGATTCCCTGATCTTGTTCAGTGGATTGCAGCCATTCGATCCATCACAAAGCGTTGACATTGGAGACGCCGGCGGCTCCCGGTACTTCATGGATATCCCAGCTGGAAGCGAGTTCGCCTTGACTCCAGGTGACTATTACATGACGCTGTTCACGTCTCGCGTTGATGCTGGTCCCACCTATATTGCGTGGACCGGTTATGGCCGCAAGGCCATGTCGCAGATCCTGACCACTCTGGACAACACGGGTACCAACCCGGTTGGCCCGACGAATACAGGAACTGCGTTTGCGTGGCGTTCAGTCGGCGCACTGCCAACCTTCATTGCCTATCAGTTGTTCGAGGCAGATGGAGTCACCCCATCACTGTTCACACGAAGCGACACTGGTACCACTCCGGATGATCCTGGAATGACCTACCAGAACGCCTTCAGCGTGAAGGGTGCACTGGCTGCCAGTTGCTTCGGCGACATTGACGGCAGCGGTGCGGTGGACTCTGGCGACGTTGCCTTGGCACTGCTGGACTTTGGTCCATGCCCAGGCTGCGGAGCAGATCTTGATCAGACAGGCGAAGTCGACTTCGGTGACATCGCTCTGGTGCTGCTCAGCGCTGGTCCTTGCTTCTAAGACGCACGTTCACTTGATTGAAGTACACAAGCCCCCCGGCATGCCGCCGGGGGGCTTTCTTTTTTGAATTCGGCACTGGTTGATTCCGGCAATGGTGCAACCCATTCGAGCCTCACCCGAAACAGGTAATCTGAGACAGGAGTCTTGAGCACGCATTCTCGGACTCTCAATCCCCATGCAAAAGTACCTTTTCATCGGCCTCGCGATCTGTGCAGTCACCTTTCTGGCGGCTTACTTTCTTGTTCCCAGTTCATCCGAATCGGCAGAGGTTCGCATGCATGAGGTCAAGCAGGGAGTGCTGGTCGAAAGCGTTTCGGCACCTGGAATCGTGGAGCCAAAGCGCAAGGTTGATGTCAGTGCCGAAGTCAGTGCTCGCGTGATGGAGTTGCCATTTCGGGAAGGTGCTCGCGTAAAGAAGGGTGACATTCTGGTCAAGCTTGATGGACGAGACTTGCAGGCAGCCCTTGGAAGTGTTGAGGCACGCAGAGATGGGGATCGATTCCGGCTTGAAGCGGAGCGAAGCCGAATTCTTGGATCAAGGCAATCGCTTCAGAATGCCCGCTCTCAACTCTCTCGCACACAATCACTTTACGACACCGGAGATGTGAGCCGTCAGCAACTTGACGATTCAATCGCCAAGGAGCGGGAAGTAGACAGCATGGTGCAAGCGGCAGAAAAGACCATTTCACAATTGGAGAAATCACTTGCAGCAGGCGAGGCGTCAGTGGAACAGGCACGAGAGGCCGTTCGCCGCACATCGATCGTGTGTCCGATTGATGGGCTTGTCACCTTTTTGAACACCGAGGTTGGCGAGTTGGTTGTGGTGGGCACGATGAACAATGCCGGAACCCGCATCATGACCGTGGCCGACCTTGGCAACATGCACTTAAACGCCAAGGTGTCCGAGACCGACATCGCTCGCGTGGCGGATGAACAGGGGGCCAAGGTGTTTGTGAATGCCTACAAGGATGATCCGTTTGACGGCAAGGTGAGTGAGATTGCACTGCAGCGAACCCTTGAAAAAGACGGCACCGGCAGTTTCAAGGTGCTGGTGGATCTGGATCTGAAGGGGCGGCAGGTTTTTAGCGGTTTGACAGGCAATGTGGACATTGACATTGCTCGACAAGAGGGGCTCTTGATTCCCAGTCAGGCGATTGCAGATCGTTCCGTCAGTGATCTTCCCGCTTCGCTACAGGACAACCCGCTGGTGCAAAAATCTCGTCGCGTTACGCCGGTGGTATTTCGAGTGGTGGATGGCAAGGCTGTGATGACAGCCGTATCCACGGGTGCGAGCAATCTCACGGACACCCTTGTGAAAGAGGGGCTGCAGAGCGGTGAAATGATTGTCATTGGGCCGTATCGAGCACTCGAAAAATTGAAAGACGGAGACGCGGTCACAAAAGAGGATCCATCGAAAGATGCGAACCGATGGGCGGCCTCAGAGGGTGCTCGAACGCAAGGCGGCAACATGAACATGAGTGTTGGTGGCGGCCACAGGAGAATGCGGTAACGCCGGTGCTCACATGGTTGAGCCCATTATCCAGATTCGCGGCGTGACCAAGATTTACCACGTGGGAGTCGAAGTCATCAACGCGCTGCGGGGTGTTGAACTCACCGTGCCCGAAGGTGAAATGGTGGCCATCATGGGAGCCAGCGGCAGCGGTAAGAGCACGCTGATGAACACATTGGGATGTCTTGATCGACCCACGGCGGGCACCTACCACCTTGGTGGTCGCGAGGTCAGCAACCTGGATGCGGCCGCTTTGGCGCAGGTGCGGAATGAGGAAATTGGCTTCGTTTTCCAAAGCTTTGAACTTCTTGCCAGGTTGACGGCTTTGCAAAATGTGGAATTGCCATTGCTGTATTCCCGGGGCAAAAGTTGGGGCTGGGCACGCGAGCGGCGACGAATGGCTGAAGAAGCCCTCGATCGGGTTGGACTCTCCGATCGAATGGACCATCGCCCGAATCAATTAAGCGGTGGCCAAAAACAACGCGTCGCCATTGCGCGAGCGATTGTGACCAATCCGCGGATTCTGATGGCTGACGAGCCGACAGGCAATCTGGATAGTGTCACCACCGAGGAAATCTTGTCGCTCTTTTCAAAGATTCATACCGCTGGGCAAACGGTGCTGATGGTGACCCACGAGAACGAGGTTGCCGCGCACTGTCAGCGGGTGGTGCGATTGCGGGATGGATTGGTGCTCAGTGACACGCCTTCCAGCGAGGACCCAACCGTTGGTCCGTTTGTGCGGGCACATGGAAGGGCCGCGTAATGCTGAACCCGCTCTTTTATTACGAGAGTGTGGTGTTGGCGCTTCGGCAGATTTGGGCCAACAAGATGCGCAGCATTTTGACGGCGCTTGGAATCATTGTGGGTGTTGCCAGCACGACGGCGGTGATCGCGGCACTTACCGGATTAAAGACCAAAGTCTTGAGTGAATTTGAAACTTTTGGAGCGGCCCGCCTGTATGTGTTGCCGAGCCGGCCCGAGGGGATGCCCCGCAATTTGTTTCCGTGGGAAAAAATTAGGCTCAAGGCGACGGAAGCCATTGCACTCAAAGAACAGTGCACGGCCTTGAAGGGGATCACACCGATCAGTGAAACCAGCCTCAGTGTGCAGAGTGAGGCCGAGACTCTCGAGGGAGTGAGCGTGACCGGTATCTGGCCGGCGTGGCATGCAACGGAGAATCGCCAGGTGATCCATGGGCGGCCGTTCTCGCAGCAAGACATCGACAATGCCCGGCAAGTCTGCATGGTGAATGACTTGGCTGTTCGCGACTTGCAGTTGCCGTTGGAGCCAATTGGTGAACACCTGATCATTGGCGGGCGCCGCTTTCTGATCGTTGGAGTGGTGGAGACCATTACCGAACGCATGACCGGGTTCAACACGATTAGTGCTGAGGTGTTTATTCCATTTTCGCTGATGGAAAAGTTTCAGGATCGGGATTTCTTTATGCGCTTTGTGGCCATCGCCAACTCGCCTGCAGAAGCCGATGAGGCTCGATCCGAAATGTCGCGGGTGCTTCGGAAAATTCGTGGGCTTTCAAGTGGAGACCCCGACACATTTCGAGTGCAGGCGATCGATCAATTTATTGATCAATTCAAAAGCGTTGCCTCGGGCATCACGGCAGTGGCCGGTGGAATTGTCGGCATCAGCTTGCTGGTGGGCGGCATTGGCATTATGAACATCATGCTTGTGAGTGTGAGTGAACGAACGCGCGAAATTGGTTTGCGCAAAGCAGTAGGTGCAACACCCACAGCCATCTTGCTGCAATTCCTGCTTGAAGCTGTGACGCTTTGCCTTGCGGGCGGTCTTGTGGGCGTACTGATTGGACAGGCATTTGCGATTGGTGTCAGCCACATTCCCGGTGCCAATCTGGATCAGGCCGGAGTACCCGCGTGGGCCGTGCTGCTGGCCTTTCTTTTTAGTGCTGGCGTTGGCGTGGTGTTTGGAATGTTTCCAGCGATTAAGGCTTCGCGGCTTGATCCAATTGAGGCGCTACGCCATGAATAGCGCGGTCAAATTGTGGTTCGCCACGCTGTGCTTTGCTGTGGTTGGTGCGGCAGGGTGCCAGAATGAACTGTTTCGAGATGCCGAAACCGCTCCCATGGCTTCGTCAGAGCGATTGCATGAGATGGGGACCTTTGACCCGGTAAAGGAATCGGCCGAGGCACCTCGATCACTCGCGGAAGCTTCGAAAGATCTAGCGGCGGATCGTTTGCCAGGGCAAACTCCGCCACCCACTCGTGAGATGACGCTTGCCGAGTGCCGCGCCAGTGCCCTACACCGAAATCTGGAACTGAAAGTTGTGCTGTTCAATCCTGCGCTCGCGCAGACCGCGCTTGGTGTGGAGATGGCAAAGTTTGAGACAAGCATTGTTGCCAACTACCAACGCAACGATCAAAATCTTGTTTCCAATCTTGCAAGCGGAAATGAGGGCGCCCAAGACTCGGGATCCATCGGGTGGCAGGTGCCCTTGGCAACGGGTGGAACGGTCAATCTGTCGGGAGAGACCCTGCTCTCCAATTCTGATTTGACCAGCGCATTGCCTGGAAATCAGGACACGCAAAGTGGTATTGAGTTCAGTTTGTCGCAACCCATATTGCGAGGGGCGGGGATCGAAGCGAACACGGCCAGCATTCGTGTTGCCAAGTTGAACGGCGAGATCGCCGACTCGCGAGCCAAGCTGGAAGCAATCCGGTTGTTGGCCAATGCGGACCGTGCGTATTGGACGCTGTATGCCGCGGCGCGCGAATTGGAAGTGCGGCAGCAGCAATACAAACTTGCGGTAGCGCAATTGGAGCGTGCACGGCGGCGTGTACGGGCCGGCGAAGTTGCCGAGATCGAAGTAATTCGCGCGGAGAGTGGTGTGGGCAGCACCATTGAGAACATCATCGTGACCGACAATCGGCTGCGACTTCGGCAGCGAGAACTCAAGCGAATTATCAATGATCCCGCTTTGCCGATGGATGGGCCAACCTATATCTCCACCGCTACTCCGCCGAGCCCGATTGGCCTGAAGTTTGACCCGGAGGTGCTCGCATCGAAAGCGATTGACAATCGAATGGAAATGCTGGAACTGGAATTGCAACTTTCCATTGACTTGACCAATGTCGATCTGGCACGAAATCAGGCTCTTCCGCTCTTTACTGTTGGGTACACCTACCAATACTTTGGGTACGGAATGAACGCGGGGGAGTCCCTGCAATCCATGGGGGATGCCGACCAATACACCATGACGGCAGGGGCCACGATTCCGCTTGGAAATGAAGCAGCCAAGAATCGCATTCAGAGTGCGGTGCTGACACGATTGCAGCGACTGGCCACCAAGAACCAGCGACGGCAGGCGATTCGTCAGGAAGTTTTTAACGCAATGGACAATCTTGAAAATGCATGGCGACGCATTCTTGCTGCGCGACTGGAGACTGCACTGGCTGGTCGAACCTATGAAGCGGAGAAGCGGCAGTTTGATGTTGGGCTTCGCAACAGTACGGATGTTCAGGATGCGGCAAGTCGGTTGGCCAATGCACAGAGCAGCGAAGTGAATGCGTTGTCGACGTGGCAGATCTCTCTTGTGGACCTTGCCTTTGCAACTGGAACGCAATTGGGTCAGGCCCGAATCGATTGGACGGAAACACTCACAGTGCCCAATGCTTCAGGAGCCGTTCAGGGACTCGGTGCATGGGGATTGAATGATGGGAGCATCGAAGGCAATCAACCCGTTTCGAACAGCCGTGAGCCACTCTCTGAATCGGATTTGAAGGCCCTGACCATGCCCGCAACAGGATCAGCCGTTCAGCCGTCGCTGGGCGTTGGAATCAAGCCTTCACTGGGGCCAGCAGGTGTGCCCAACGCAACGCCAGCACCCATTCAGCCACCGGATAGTCCACCGCCGGTCGAGCCACCGCCGGTCGCGCCACCGCCCGTCGAGCCACCGCCGGTCGAGCCACCGCCCGCAGTTGGCTGAGATTCAAGCGAGTGTGATTGTTCGCAATTCCAAGGCGTGTGTGTGGGCGTGCGATCCAGCCCATGCCCGAAGTTTCACTTCGGTTTCTTGAATGATGGAAACATCGGATTCAAGAACATCCGCGGTTTCTCGGCGAGAGAATCCATCCGCCCATCGAAGCTGAAGGACCAAGCGATCGAATGTTGGAAGGTGAATGGCTTGACGCTGAAGAAGCGCCAACGCATGCAGGTCTTCCTTGACCGGTGCCACCATGAGGATCCATTTTGCACCAAAGTGAGTCAGATTGCAAGTGCCCGTGCCGGAGGCGAGAGTCAAGCCGCCAAGGCAGGCTCGCGGTCGATCATGTGCACAAAGGTGTCGGCCATCACCGGGTCGAACTGCTTGCCAGCGCCATCTTTGATTTCCTGCATGGCTGCAGCAGGATTCAGAATCGATCGGTAGGGACGCTCGCTTCGCATGGCATCGAAACTGTCGACAATGGCCATGAGCCTGGCGACCTTTGGGATTTTTTCTCCAGCCAATTGATGTGGATACCCCGCGCCATCCCATCGTTCGTGGTGCCAGAGAACGGCTGGCATGGTTCGATCCAACCCACCGATGCCTTGCACAATGCCCTGTCCGATTTCCGGATGCATGTTCACAAGCGTGCGCTCGTCGCTGGTGAGAGGGCCAGGTTTGCCAAGAATGCTCTGAGGCACACCCAGTTTTCCAACATCATGCAGAAGGCCGGCCAAACATGCGGTTTCGCGTTCACTGCGTGACATGCCGGATTCACTTGCCAGTCGAGCCGCCAACCGGGCTGTTCGCTCGCAGTGTCCGCGAACACAACGGTGAGTTGTTTCCACGGCTCGAAGAAGTGTTTCGACACCCGGAAGACTTGCTTCGCGAAGCGTCACCGGTTGAAGCAATCGAACCATGGCGGCCAATCGCGGAATCTCGTGAATGGCAATGGCTGGTTCGCGTAGAAGAAGATCGCGGGTGAGTTCAAAGTCCAAGCGAGCACTCTGGCAGAGTGCGTGCAAGCAACCAGATGATCCGGTGGCACGTCGAGTGATCGCCACCGCGACACCGCGTGCAAGGCCATCGGAGCGAGTGCGTGAACCCGCAGGGAGCAGCCAACATCCAGGGATCATCTCGACCGCTTGCACGGCGGCGCCGTGGCTCCATCTTTCTGATGCCTGATTCACTTCACGCTGAATCCACGAACTATCGGCCACGAGTGTGGAGAGATAATCGCCTGCGGTACTCCATCGCACATGTCCAGGTTCCACTTGCGCCCACACCAACCCGGCTCGTCGAAGTCGCTTGGCCATTCGGTCAAAGCGGTGAGGCTGACGCGAGTCCATGGATGTGCACTGTGAGGCAGGCACTTCAAGAGCAACGAACGGCGATTGAACAATGGGACGCATGGAAACCTCGTGTGAATGTCAGGTCTGAACGGTCAAAGCGAGTCCCGGCACCATGCCGGATCCAACAGGAGGTCGGCACGAAGTGAGTGGCACTCAAGCGGTCGATTGGAATTGGCGCTCAATTTGGCCGGAACAGACGGACTCTGGGACCGCAAAAGGCTTCTCGAACGCCCTAGACTGCCCCTTGAGGCAAGAAATTGATCCCATTGGTTCCATTTCGGGCTCTTCGCCCAACGGCCGCAAGGGCTCGCGAGTTTTCTGTTCCGCGGGTCGAACACCTGCAGGCCGCTGATTTGGCCGAGGCGGCCAGTGGGTCACCCTACAGTCTTGCGGCCGTGCTTCAACGGGGGAACGCGGAACTGCTGGATGAACTGCAGGCTGCCAAAGCACTGATTCACCAAACCGAACAGACGTTTTACATGCACCGAAATGTGAAGGGCGGGCACCGGTGCTTTGGATTAGTTGCGTGCATTCAAAGCGAAGCCTTTCACAATGGATCGATTCGCCACCATCGACAAGCCTGCTCGCAGCGAACGGAACAATGGAAGGGAACCGTTGCAGCGACTGGAGTGCAAATGGATTCCGTGATTGTTGGATTTCATTTGAATGATGAGATTCTTGATTTGCTTGAGCGAGAAATGAATGAGCGACCGCTGTTTCATGTGGTGGCGGACGACTCGGCAACGCACACCATGTGGCTTGGAACGCGATCGGCGCAACTTATGCAGGCGTTTGCCGAGGTATCGAAGGCGTATGTTCTCGAGGGTCACCACCGAACACAGGCGTTGCACACTCGCGAACCCGTTTTGGCTCTGCTTGTTCCGTTGGCGCACATGATCCCTCAGTGGTCGGCACGGGTTCTTGGACCAGATTCGATTCCAGCGTGGCGACGCTGGCTTGCCATGCATGGCACGGCTGAGAGCGATCCCGGAATTCCACCGGATGGTTTCGCGGACATTGGATTGCCCGCAGATCACGGCAAAGTGAACTGGTTTCGGTTTCCGCTTCCAACGACACCGAAGGAGGCAGATGCCTTTGGCAGAACTTCTGATGGGCGATTGAATGCGTGCATTCATCACATCACAGGCGTGGATGCAGAACGGTGCAGTGTTCGTCGCCCCGGCCAACGCTCGGTTCAGGTTGTCAGTCGCTGGATGACAGAGAAGGAAGTGGGTGGCGTCGTCTTGCTTCCACAGCCTGATATGGCTGAATTGCTACAGATTGCGGATCAGGGAGTGCTGCTCCCAATTGGAAGCACATGGTTCGAGCCAAGCCTTCGTTCGGGACTTTGGATGCATCGATCCAAGTAACCACGCACCCTACAATCCATCCATGACGACTTTTTCACAGCGAAGCGGGCCGCCTGCTTCTGGAAGCCGTGTGACCGCCCGCATTCTGGTGGCCGATGCTTTTGAATCCGTGGGCCTGCAAGCGTTGCGTGATCTTGGGTGCGAGACGCTTCATGAGCCAATGCTGACCTCGGAACAACTGCCTGCTCGCGTTGCGGAATTGCAACCAGAAGTTCTTGTGGTGCGTGAAACAGCGGTGACGGCGTCCGTGATCGAGGCCAGTCAGCGATTGTCATTGATTGTGCAAGCCGGTGCGGGTACTGAGGAGATTGATGTCGCGGCGGCAAGTAAGCGAGGCGTGTTCGTAAGCAATTGCCCCGGTCGCAACGCCCACGCCGTTGCGGAGTTGGCATGGGCTCTGGTGTTGGCGTGCGATCGACGCGTTCCCGATCAGGTGGTCAGTCTGCGCGAAGGCCGATGGGATCGAGCGGACTTTCTCAAGGCTGCAGGGATTCATGGGCGAACCATGGGAATTGTTGGCTTGGGGCAGGTGGGTATGGAAATTGCCCGGCGCGCGAAGACTTTTGGCATGGGTGTGGTGGCGTGGAGCCGTCATTTGACGGAGGACAAAGCCGATTCGGCCGGCGTGCATTTCTGTGCCAATATTGTCAATCTTGCCAAGCTCTCAGATGTGGTCTGTGTGTGTGTGGCTGCCAATGAGCAGACCGACGGACTGATCGGAGAGAAATTTGTGAATGCCATGAAACATGATTCGATCCTGGTGAATATTTCCAGTGGTCGTGTTCTTGACGAGGGGGCCATCGCTGCGGCGGTCAAAAGCCGCGGGCTTCGGGTGGGGTTGGATGTCTTTGCTCGAGAACCAGAAACGGACAAGGCGGCCTTTGACAATGCATTGATCAAGTTGCCTGGCGTGTATGGAACCATGCATGTGGCTGCCAGCACGGATCAGGCTGCCCACGCCGTGGCAAGTGAAACGGTTCGCACCATTCGAGAGTGGCTGGACAAGGGAACCGCACCCAATTGTGTCAACCGATCTCAGCAGTCGCCCGCGACCACGTTGCTGTCGGTTCGTCACTTGAATCGCCCTGGAGTTCTTGCACATGTGTTCTACACATTGGGTCAGGGCTCGATCAATGTTGAGGAGATGGAGAACATTATTTACGAAGGGGGCGAGGCGGCGATCGCCAGAGTGCATTTGGATCAGGCACCCAGCGAACAGCACCTTGACGCGATCCGAAAGAATCCATCGGTGTTGTCTGTGGGCGTGTTCACGATTGCGAGGCGAGCATGACTTCGGTTGAAAACCTTCTGCGAACCGCAGCCGTGCGACCGATGGCCAGCGGGCGCGTGTTCAATTTCAGTGCGGGGCCAGCGTGCCTTCCGATTGAAGTTTTGCAGCAGTTGCAACAAGATCTTGTTGATCTGCGTGGCAGCGGAATGGGAATTCTGGAAGTCAGCCACCGAGGGCCGCTCTTTGATCAACTGCTTGATGAGAGTCATTCGGCCTTTCGTCGGGTGGCTGCCGTCGGGAGTGAGTGGGCGACGCTCTTTATTCCAGGTGGCGCCACACTTCAGTTTGGAATGATTCCGATGAATTTTCTCCCAGATGGGGGCCATGCGGACTATGCGGACACGGGGCTTTGGGCAACCAAGGCGTTGGTGGATGCGAAGACCGTTGGCCGCGTGAACACAACTTTTGATGGCAAAGCGTTCGCTTTCAATCGCACGCCGAATGCCAACGAGGCGGCGCCCACGCCGGGTGCGGCGTATCACCACTGGTGCAGCAACAACACAGTGGATGGCACCAAGTGGACGGTTGTTCCGCAGGCTGCGGCGGGCGGTTGGCTTGCCCGAGATGCGAGTAGTGATCTGTTTTCTGAGCCACTCGATCTCCGTCACCATGGGGTGGTGTATGCAGCGGCACAGAAAAACTTAGGGCCAAGCGGCATGACCATGGTTCTCATTCGCCGAGACTTGCTTGGAAAGGCGTGTCGAAAACTTCCAAGCATGCTTCGATACGACGAATATGACAAGCATGAGAGCCGGCCGAACACACCCAACACGTTTGGGATTCATGTGGTGGGTTTGATTTGTCAATGGATTGAACGAAATGGTGGTGTCCATGCCATGCAGCGACTTGCAGCGAATCGTTGCGGCCTGCTCTTGCAAGCGATCGATCAGAGCGGCGGGTTTTGGCGAGCGCATTCAGAGCGTGCATGCCAGAGCCCGATCAATGTGCTCTTTCGTTCACCCAGTTCTGAATTGGATTCATCCTTTGTTGCGGCGGCGGCTGCGGCGGGCATGGATGGTCTGGCAGGACACCGTTCGACGGGTGGAATTCGGGCCAGCATGTACAACGCCATGCCGCTTGAAGGTGCACAGGCTCTCGCCGATTTCATGGGAGACTTTGCTCGGCGAAATGGCTAGAGCGGCCTTGACGCTCCGAGGCGGGAAACGAATCCAACGCGAGTCTGCGGATATGCTCGACCATGCATGGGTGACATCGAGTTTGAGTTTGATCTGATTGTGATCGGAAGCGGCCCGGCGGGTCAGCGGGCGGCTGTTCAGGCGTCCAAACTTGGCAAACGCGTGCTGATGTGCGAAAAGAGCCGCATCTTGGGAGGGGCATGTTGTTCGACTGCGACCATTCCAAGTAAGACCTTTCGAGAAGCGGTCCGAAGTCTTACGCGACGCAGTCTCATGCTGAGTTTGCACTCCATTGGTGCACGACCGATTCGCCCAACCATGCAGGCCTTGGTGAGTCGGGTGAATTCGGTGGTGGATCAAGAGAGTTCGGTGGTGCACGACCAGTTCGATCGAAATGAGATTGAAGTGGTGCAGGGATGTGCAAGTTTCGAGGGACCGAACAAGATTTCGGTTGATGGCACCGAAGGGCTCCGGCACTTCACCGGGCGGTTTGTTCTGATTGCCACCGGGAGTCGATCCATTATGCCCGCGGGCATCAAGTTGGACGCAGAGTGTGTGTTTTCAAGTGACAACATTCTTCAGGCGCCACGGTTGCCTCGCACCTTGCTGGTGATTGGAGCCGGGGTGATCGGAATTGAGTACGCCAGTATGTTTGCCAACGCCGGTGTGCAGGTCACGATCATGGACAAGGTGGATCGTCCGTTGGCGATCGTTGATCGCGAAATTGTGGACGAGCTGGTGCACCAGATGCGCAAGAGTCAGGTCACCTTTCGAATGGGCGAGGAAGTGGCCGGGGCCGAGCGTGACTCAACGGTTGAGGGGCAGGCGAGAGTGACGGTCTCCACCAAGAGTGGAAAAAAGATGACAACGGAAATGGTGTTGGTGAGCGCTGGTCGCGCGGGCAATGTGGAGTCGCTCAATCTTGAGAGTGTTGGCCTTGAGGCGGATGATCGGGGCCGTCTTGTGGTGGATGACCGTTTCCGAACCAAAGTGCCTTGGATTTTCGCTGCGGGTGATGTGGTGGGCGCGCCGGGACTGGCAGCCACCAGTTACGAGCAGGGGCGCATCGCCGCATGCGAGATGTTCGGTGAGGCCCATCCCGGTATGGCGGCGCATTGGCCCTACGGCATTTATGCGATTCCTGAACTCAGTTGCGTTGGTCAGAATGAGGATCAACTCACCAAAGACTGTGTGCCGTACGAGATCGGGGTCGCCAGATATTCCGAAAGCGCCCGCGGGCAGATTCGAGGAGATGGCTCGGGTGTGCTGAAACTGATCTTTCATCGCGAAACAAAAAAACTTCTCGGCACACATTGCATCGGAAGTCAGGCAACAGAATTGGTTCACATTGGGCAGGCCGTCCAATCGCTCGGTGGTGGGCTGGATTTCTTTCTGAGCAATGTCTTTAACTATCCAACTTTTGCGGAGTGCTACAAGGTGGCGGCACTCAATTGCCTGAATCGACTTCGAGCAGTCGAACAAGTGGCCAAGTGACTCGCATGCATTGCTTTGCAAAGGGCCGAGTGGCTACACTCCATCCGTTCATTGACAACTGGGGCCGTACCGGCATCGACCGGACGAATTCGGGTAAAGGTCGCGCGTCGTGGAGCCTGCTGGCCACGTAAAAAGTAGGCACAATAACGTCTGCCAATACGCAGTACGCACTCGCAGCCTAATTTAGGTTGCATGGAAACCATGTGACGTCCGATGGCGTGGGTTCCAAAAACATCGGGCTGGCAAGCGAACTCTGGCATGCAGTTCCTTGCGACACTTTGCATGCCTGGGGTTTCCTGAAGTGTTCAGCGACTGACAGGAAACCCGAGATGGAATAGCTGAATACACGCGTAGAAGCCTTCACTGCGAGCGTCTCGGCACAGGGGTTCGACTCCCCTCGGCTCCATTTAGGGCTGCTGCACGCGCAGCAGCCCATTCCAATCGTTGCACGCGCGGCAGCCCATTCCAATCGTTGCACGCGCGGCAGACGATTTTCAATCGTTGCACGCGCAGCAGCCCGTCTCATTTTGTGAGGATGGCCAAGAGTTGTGCAACAGCCACCTTGAGTTTGGTGGTCGCCGTGTCCATGACAAGATGCGGCGAATGTGGTGGTTCATACGGACTGCCAATTCCAGAGAGATTGGGCAACTGTCCCGAACGGGCCTTGCGGTACAGACCCTTGGCATCGCGGCGTTCGCATTCCATGAGTGATGTGCTGACGAACACCTCGACAAAGCGATCGACACCGATCAATTCGCGGGCCATCTCTCGCTCGGCTCGAAATGGGGAGATAAACGCGGTGATCACAATCAACCCAGCATCGGCCATCAACTTGGCCACCTCTGCAATTCGGCGAATATTTTCGACACGATCCGCGTCGGTAAATCCAAGGTCTTTGTTGAGCCCCTGGCGAATGTTGTCGCCGTCGAGAATGAATGTGCGATTGCCTTTGGCATGCAGTTCCACCTCGAGTGCGTTGGCCAAGGTGCTTTTGCCGGAGCCGGAAAGGCCGGTGAACCACACGACTCGGCCTGCATGGCCATTCATCTTTTCGCGATCCGCACGAGTGACCGTGAGAGCCTGCCGGTGCACATTCTGCGAACGCCGCAGACTGTGACGGATCATGCCAACCGCAACGGTGGCGTGGCTGAAGCGATCAATCAGAATAAAACTGCCAAGCGTTCTGGAGTTCTCGTATGAATCAAAGGCAATCGGTTTGGTGGTGGCCAGCGTGCACACGCTGATGTCATTGAGTGAGAGTGCGGTGCGAGGTTCATGGGCCAGCGTATTGACTTGAATGCCGTGCTTGATGGAGGTGATTGAAACCGGTGTTGTCTGCGTAGCGAGTTTGAGCAGGTAGCCGCGGCCAATGAGCCCTTGTTCCTGATGCATCCACACGATCGTGGCTTCAAACTGATCCGTGGTCTCGATGGCGTTTGAACAACTGATCACATCGCCTCGCGAAACATCCACTTCACGATCGAGCGTGAGTGTGATTGCTTGTCCCTGTTCGGCACGCGATCGATCTCCATCCATGGTCACAATGCGTTGCACAGTTGCACTCTCACCGCTGGCGGTCACGCGAATGGAATCACCGGGATGAATGCAGCCCTCCGCAACACTTCCGGCAAAGCCGCGGAATCCAGCGTCCGGACGGCTGACAAGTTGCACGGGCATGCAGAATCTGGAGGCAGGCTTGGCCGCAATGTCCACCGTCTCAAGCCACTCCATCAAAGTGGGTCCACCAAACCACCGTGTCGATCGAGAGCGTGTCACCACATTGTCGCCCTTCAAAGCCGAAAGTGGAATTGGCGAAATCGTTTTCAAACCCAGCGGCTGTGCGAACGCGTTGAACTCTGCAACGATTCGATCAAAGACTGTTCGATCAAATCCAACGAGGTCCATCTTGTTGACGGCCAACGCAATCGATCGAATGCCCATGAGTGAAACCAGAAAGGCATGTCGGCGGGTTTGAACAAGAATTCCCTGTTGAGCATCGACCAAGAGCACTGCAGCATCTGCGGTGCTCGCGCCTGTAATCATGTTGCGGGTGTATTGCTCATGACCTGGCGTGTCGGCCACAATGAATTTTCGCTTGTCGGTGGTAAAGAATCGATACGCGACATCGATCGTGATTCCTTGCTCGCGTTCGGCCGCAAGTCCATCCACCAGCAGTGCGAAGTCGATGTCGTCTCCGCGGGTGCCATGTTTGCGAGAATCCCTCTCCAGTGCCGCCACTTGATCCTCAAACAACGTGTGGCTCTCCCAGAGAAGGCGGCCGATGAGCGTGCTCTTGCCATCATCCACGCTTCCGCAGGTGATAAAGCGAAGCAATTCGATCCTTCGCTGTTGGTCCAGAAAGGCTTCGAGCGGTTGGCGTTGAGAAGCTGCGGTGGACGCGGCTGTCGCGTGAGACTTTCGGGGCATCAGAAGTACCCCTCATGTTTTTTCTTTTCCATACTGGCCGAGGCGTCGTTATCAATCGCGCGACCCTGCCGTTCGCTGGTACGAGCCTGCAGCAACTCAACCATGATGTCTGAAAGCGTGGTCGCTGTGGAATCGACCGCACCGGTCAGCGGATAGCAACCAAGCGTTCGGAATCGCACACAGCGACGCACAATGCGTTCGCCCGGAAGCAATCTCATGCGTCCATCGTCCACCAGCAGAATGAGTCCGTCTCGTTCGACCACTGGACGCAATTTTGCAAAGTACAGGGGCACCACCGGTATGCCCTCGCGAAGGATGTATTCCCACACATCCAGTTCAGTCCAGTTGGAAAGTGGAAACACGCGAGTGCTTTCACCCTTGGACTTTCCGGCGTTGTAGAGATTCCATACTTCGGGTCGCTGATTTTTGGGATCCCACCGATGTGCAGCACTTCGAAATGAAAAAATTCGTTCCTTCGCTCGGCTTTTCTCCTCGTCTCGACGAGCGCCTCCAAAGGCAAGGTCAAAGCCATAGGTATCGAGCGCGTGCTTTAACCCTTCGGTCTTGGTGATGTGCGTGTGCACTTGCGAACCGTGATCAAATGGATTGATATCGCGGGCAATGGCCTCAGGATTCACATGCACCAGCAATTTCATGTTGCTTTGTTGAGCAATGAACTCGCGAAACAAATACATCTCCTGAAATTTCCATCTGGTATCTACATGCAAAAGGGGAAAGGGTGGAGGTGCAGGAAAGAACGCCTTGCGTGCAAGATGCACCATGACGGAACTGTCCTTGCCCACCGAGTACAGCATGACGGGATGTTCCGACTCGGCAACGGCCTCACGCAGAATGTGAATGCTCTCGTCCTCGAGTCGATCCAAGTGACTGCGAGTGGAGTCAGGCGTTCGCGGAGTCGGCGTGTCCACACGCGGCAACAAGACCGGCAGATAGCACATCATGTCCATGGCAATGCCGTCCATCGGCGGACAACGCCGCGCGATGGCGGCGAGTGGGCCGCTTGGAAAAATGGCGATGGGTTTGCCGATGTGTGTCCGCAGTTTCTGCAAAGCGTCCGTAATGTTGGCGAGCTCTGCGGTTGGTTCTGCCAACGGAACCCAAAAGTTTGCGCCGCGAGCATCATTGGCGATCAGGCATGGCCGACCAGTCGGCAGGGTGTGCAGGTGCGCAAAGAGCACCAACCATCGTTTGCTCCGAGCCTCATTGAGTTGCCACTCAAGCAACAGATGATTGGGCGGACGGCCCAGTTCATCCCTAAGGCCTGCCCGATCGATCGGCTCAGGAAGAATGGAGAGTTCATGCAGCCGTCGTTCTGCGGTTCGTTTGCTGTCGCATAGCCCAGCCGACCGAAGGTGGGAATACCCAGAGTCGGTGTCCCAGGCCTTAGGGGCGTCAAGACCATGCAAATTTGGCAAGGAAGGTCGTTTCATGTGTCGTAAAATGCGAATTACGATATTAATGTAACACAGACTTTCAATATGCACAGTCCAAAATTTGGGTTAGACTGATTTGCAGTCATGCGACACAACTTATCAGACATTCATCTCATTCACCAAGTGCGGTTGATCGCCGAAAAAGCGGGTCGAGCGATCATGCAGGTGTACGGCGAGCCTGAGTTGCTGCAGGGGTCTACCCACACTTTGAAGTCTGACAAGAGTCCACTGACTCTCGCCGATGTGAGAGCGCACCAAGTGATTGTTGAAGGGCTGACCAGTCTCTCTCCAGAAATTCCGATTGTGAGTGAAGAAGACGAATCGTCACACGCACATTGCCACGGGCGCGAAAAGTTCTGGCTGGTGGATCCTTTAGATGGAACGAAGGAGTTCCTTGCACGCAATGGTCAATTCACGGTGAATGTTGCGATGGTGCGAGCAGGTCAGGCCATGTTCGGAGTGGTGGTGGCACCAGCGTTGGACGAAGTGTTCTGGAACGAGCCGGGGATCGGAGCGTTTGGCCACTCTGCTGGCATCACTTCGGCTCTGCATGTTGCATCGAAGTCATCACGCATGGGAAAGCCGATGCGAGTGATGGCAAGCCGCAGTCATCTGAATGATGCAACGCGAGCGTTCATGAATGGATTGGGAAAGCATGAAGTGGTCCATGCGGGAAGCTCGCTGAAGTTTTGTCGCATTGCACAGGGTGAAGCCGATTGTTATCCACGGATCGGTGCAACATGCGAGTGGGACACGGCCGCGGCGCAGGTCATTCTGGAAGCGGCCGGCGGATGGGTTTGCACACTTGACGGCGAGCGACTTTCGTATGGCAAGGCCAGCATTGTCAATCCATCATTTGTGGCCAGTGCATGGTCGCTGTGCCCAAATCGAGGTTCAGCATGATTGATGGAGGATTTGCACTGGCCGGCGCCGTCACAGGATTGGTTGTCGGCATCACCGGTGTTGGTGGTGGTTCGCTGATGACACCCATCCTGCTTCTTGTCTTTGGCATTGCTCCGCATACGGCGATTGCAACCGATCTCTGGTTTGCGGCGATCACAAAAATTGTGGCGCTGCCATTTCATCGGCACCAAGGCAAAGTGGATTGGCAGGTAGCGAGGCGACTATGGATAGGAAGCATTCCGATTTCGATTGTGGTGGTCGCCATGATCGCAGCGGGGGGCTCCATTGGGAAATTGGAGTGGCTGTCGCGAGCGATCGGAGCGGTGGTCCTGCTGACTGCCGTGGGTCTTGTGTTGGCGCCGTGGTTGCAAGGGCTAGCTCGCAGTCGCCGAATTTCAAAACCGGATCGCTTCAAGCGACATCAAGCCGCATGGACTGTTGTTGCCGGCGTCCTTCTTGGTGTGCTTGTGTCCATGACATCAGTCGGCGCGGGAGCCTTGGGAACTGTCTTACTGCTGGTTCTGTATCCGCTTCGCATGACGCCACATCGATTGGTGGCCACGGACATCGCGCATGCGATTCCGCTGGTTCTTGTTGCAGGTGTTGGCTATCTCTTTGCAGGCATGGTGGATGGAGTCATGCTCCTGAGCCTGTTGTGCGGTTCCGTTCCAGCGGTGATTTGTGGAAGTGTTCTCGCCAGGTATTTCTCGCCTCGCTGGTTGCAGGTGGTGCTGGCCGTGGTCCTTGCTGCGGTGGCCGTTAAGACGCTTGGCGTTGGCTGACTTGCTCGCTGGTCGGAAATGATTGAGCGTGCTAACGGTCGAAGACCGCGTGCAAGATCACGCCTCGTCACTCTCCCGCAATTTTGCCAGCACACCGAAATCCTCGAGTGTGGTGGTGTCTTGAGTGGTCTCTTTACCCGCGGCGATATCTCGCAGGAGCCGACGCATTATTTTGCCGCTTCGCGTTTTTGGAAGGCCATTCGTAAAGCGAATCATGTCGGGTCGAGCAATGGCGCCGATGTCTTTTACCACATGATCCATCAATCGCTTTCGCATGGTGTCGTCGGTGCTGGACGCGTGATCGGGGTGCAGCACGCAAAATGCCGCGATGCCGGTGCCCTTGATTTCGTGGGGCATGCCAACGACAGCGGCTTCGACCACGACCTTGCTGCCCACAAGTGAACTTTCCACTTCGGCGGTTCCCAAGCGATGGCCGCTCACATTGAGCACATCATCAATGCGACCCATGATCCAGAAATAGCCGCGATGGTCGCGACGCGCGCCGTCGCCCGCGAGGTACATGCCCTTGACACGCGAAAAGTAAGTGTCCAAAAATCGCTGACGATCCCCGTGAATGCCTCGCAACATGCCGGGCCACGGCTTGCGAATTACCAAGAGTCCGCCGGAATTTGCTGGGAGTTCGTGACCCTGTTCATCCACCACAGCCGCATCCACGCCAAACATTGGAAGCGTGCAACTGCCGGGGACCGTTGTCGTGGCGCCGGGCATGGGTGTGATGATGTGGCCACCGGTTTCGGTTTGCCACATGGTGTCCACGATCGGGCAACGTTCGTGTCCGATTTTTTTGTGATACCACATCCACGCTTCCGGATTGATTGGTTCGCCAACGGTTCCAAGCACTTTGAGGCTGCTCAAGTCGTGCTTCGCGGGATGGTGGTCGCCCCATCGCATGAAACTGCGAATGGCCGTTGGTGCTGTGTAGAAGTGAGTGACTTTGTGCCGAGCAATGATGCTCCAGAAACGATCTTCGCTTGGGCAGTTGGGAGCGCCCTCATACATCAGCGTGGGCACGCGATTGGGCAGCATGCCGTACACGATGTAACTGTGGCCAGTGATCCACCCGATGTCTGCCGTGCAGAAATACACCTGATTGGAATTGGGGACCAGATTAAAAGTCCAGCGTGCTGTGGCGGCGGTAAAAACCATGTACCCGCCGGTGGTGTGCAGAATGCCTTTGGGTTTGCCGGTGCTTCCACTGGTGTACAGCAGGAACAAAGGATGTTCTGCGTCCACCGGTTCGCACGCCCGAGTCGTGGGCTGCTTGGCAACATGATCATGCCACCACACATCACGACCCGCTTTCATGGCGACATTCGTTGCGGTGCGACGTAGAACGAGCACATGTCGCACATCGGGCAACTGTTCGCACGCGGCGTCCACATTTGCCTTGAGTGGAACAACGGAACCGCGACGGAAGGCGCCGTCGCATGTCACGATCACTTGGCTCTTGGCATCGTGAACGCGATCCACGATTGCCGCCGCCGCAAAGCCGCCAAAAATCACGCTGTGCGGCGCACCGATTCGTGCGCATGCAAGCATGGCGATAGCCAGTTCAGGCACCATGCCCATGTACAGCGTGACAACATCGCCCTTCTTGACGCCAAGCGATTCAAGTGCGCTGGCGCAGCGAGCCACCTCATCACGGAGTTGGTGATAGGTGATGTGCCGCACTTCGTGGCCGTGCGGCGAGGCAGCGGGCGGTTCACCTTCCCAGATGATGGCCACTTCATCGCCGTGACCCTGCTCCACTTGTCGGTCGACACTATTGAAACAGGCGTTGGTCTGGCCTCCAACGAACCACTTCGCATCGGGAAGGTTCCACTCCAGCACGTTGGTCCATGGCTTAAACCAGTGAAAATCTCGAGCGACTTCGGCCCAAAAGCCGTCGGGGTCGCGGAGCGATCGTTCATACATTGCTGAGTAAGTCGCCAGATCTTTTATATGCACCGCACCCATGCGATTCGCGAAATCAACTGGCGGAGGAAAAATACGATCCTCGTTTTGAACGCTTTGAATCGTGCCGAGGCCTGTCATGGAATCAGTGTAGAGGGTTTGCCCGCAACTTCGAAGCACAACGAACCACCGACCGACATTCCATCAGCGATTGAATTGCTCGGCAAGTTCGCGGGCGGACTTCAGTGACGCGTCGACCTTGGATGGATCCTTCCCGCCCGCCTGTGCCAAATCAGGTTTGCCTCCGCCGTCGCCACCGCACGCTTGCGCCGCCGCCTTCACCCAGTTGCCCGCCTTCAATCCCTTGGCAATCAGCGACTGCGGTACGCGCGCGGCAATGCTGACTTTGCCCGCATTGTGATCAGGGCTTGCAAGCAGCACGGCGATTTCAGGTGACTTTGACTTGGCAACATCCAATGCTGCAATCAAAGCGGAAGCATCGGCGCCGTCGATCTGCGCAATGAGGGCACCGCCTGTATGTCCTTCGAGCAGCGAATGCATGGCAGTGACCGCCGCATCGCGGCCCTGCGCCTCATCCTGGCGACGCGCTGCTTTGGCCTGCTCGCGAAGTGCCTCAATCTTGGATTGAAGAGCAGGGCGTGCACTCATTGGCAGGGCGAGTTCCTGACTTGCGGTGGTAATGGCTGCCGCCTCGTCGACCAACGCCTTGCCCTGAAGCGACTCTGCAGCCTTCATGCGATCACTCAACACCCGCGCCGCTGTAAACGCTGCTTCAGCTGGCACGCCGGCCACGGCCATGATGCGGCGCACTCCTGCGCTGAGCGCGCCTTCACTCACGATCGCGAATGTTTTCACCGCGCCAACGGATTGCACATGCGTGCCGCCGCAGAATTCGACACTGAACTTGTTCCACTTTGGGTTGGAAGGATCGGCCAGCAATTCTGAAACACGAGGGCCCATACTGACCACACGCACCGGGTCTGGATACTTTTCTCCAAACACCGCCCGAACACCTGTGATGCTCTTGGCTTGTGCCAAGGATGCATCGGCCGATTCGACGCTTAAGTTGCTGTCGATGGCGTGTTGAACCATTCCTTCCACCGTGCCGATTTCATTTTGTGTTACGGCTCGACCAAACGAGAAGTCAAATCGCAAGCGATCGTCGGCCACCAGGCTTCCTCGCTGTTGCACTTCCTCGCCGAGCACTGCTCGAAGCGCCCAATTCAGCAGGTGAGTTGTGGAGTGATGAAAGGCAACATGCATGCGGCGGGCATGCGACGGCTCCATGACCACGGCATCGTTGCGACTGAGATGCCCGCGGGTGACGCGGCCAATGTGCAGTGCAAACCCAGCTTCATCTTGGACGCTTTCCACTGAAAAGTCGGCGTGAGCCGATGCATGATCGGACTCCGCACCGGTGGAATGGGTGGCCGAGATCAGACCAGTGTCCGAAATTTGCCCGCCCCCTTCGGCATGAAAGTTGCTGCGGCGAGAGATGAGCGCAACGACTTCACCGGATTGAGCTTGATCCTGAAAATGCTTTCCATTCCAAATGGCTTCCACACGACTTGTGATCAAACCCGCGGTGTATTTGGTCGCAATGTCCGTGGGCGGAATTCCAAGCGTTGCAAGTTGTTCGATTGCATTGGGCGTCAGCGTGATGCGATGCTCGCTCACCGTACCGGCTCGACTGGTCTGGCGAGCCTTCTCCATCAACGCCTCGTAACCCTGTTCATCTACCTTGAGCCCTCGCTCCTTCGCCATCACGTGGGTGAGATCCACCGGGAATCCCATCGTGTCGTGCAAAGTAAAGGCGTCTTGGGCACTGATCGTGCCTCCAGTATTGGATGCCCGCTTCACCGCAAGTGCAAAGAGTTCAAGCCCGCGATCAAGCGTGCGACCAAATGCAGCCTCTTCATCTCGAATCACTTCTGCGATGCGACGTTGCTTCTCCTTCAGTTCTGGAAAGACCTCGCCAAGCGATGCCACCACGGCAGGAACCACTTCAAACAAGAAGGGTCCCTTGGCACCAAGGTATTGATGGCCCATGCGAGCCGCGCGACGAAGAATTCGACGCAGCACATAGTTGCGGCCATCTGGTCCGGGCGCCGCGCCGTCAGCAATGGCACTGGCGAGGCATCGCACATGATCGGCAATCACGCGGTACGCGATGTCAATGTTGTCCTGCAGAACGCCTCCATAGGGGCGAGCCCTTGTGGAGTGCTCAATGGCTGCAAAGAGTGGCCGCCACAGATCCGTGTCGTAGTTGCTCCGCTTGTTCTGTAAGACGCTCACCAATCGCTCAAGGCCCATACCTGTGTCGACATGTTTGGCGGGCAGTGGAGTGAGCGTGCCACCCAGCTCGCGATTGAATTGAATGAAGACCAAGTTCCAAATCTCAAGCACATCGGGATCACCATGATTCACTCGCTCTGCCGCATCGCGACTGCCGATTCGATCAAAGTGAATTTCACTGCATGGACCACAGGGGCCGGTCTCTCCCATTTCCCAAAAGTTGTCCTTCATGTTTCCGGGCAGCACACGAGCTGCCGGAAGAAATTGGCACCAGAGTTCGCGGGACTCATGGTCAGGTTCCAGCCCGGCTTGAGGATGACCGCCAAAATACGTTGCGTACAAGCGATCCTTCGGAAGTCCATACACACCGGTTAGCAAATCCCACGCCCACGCGATGGCTTCCTTCTTGAAGTAATCACCAAAACTCCAGTTTCCCAGCATTTCAAAAAACGTATGGTGATACACATCGCGTCCGACATCTTCAAGATCATTGTGCTTTCCACCTGCTCGAATGCATTTCTGCGTGTCCACCGCGCGGGTGTATGGGCGAGTGCCACGACCAAGGAACACATCCTTGAATTGATTCATTCCGGCATTGGTAAAAAGTAATGTTGGGTCGTCAAGTGGAACGACCGGGCTTGAGTGCACATGCGTGTGACCAGCCTTGTCGCGGAAATATTCGATGAATGTTCGACGGATGTCTGCGGCGGACTGCACTCACCGATTCTAGGTTTTCGCGGGTAGGCTGTCTGACATGCACCCAAGGCGATTGCTGATCGGTGGTAACTGGAAGATGAATGGCGACCTTGCCAGCAGTGTTGAGTTAGCCGAAGAGGTTGTTGAAGCATTCGAGCCTTTGAGGGAATCGGTTGATTGCGTTGTTTTTCCTCCGTTCCCATATCTGCAGGCCGTGGCGAGAACGCTGGGAAACTCCGGCGTGATCTTGGGTGCACAGGATTGCTCCACGGAAGCCAACGGGGCGTTGACTGGTGACATCAGCGCCGAGATGTTGGTTGACCTTGGGGTTGGGCAGGTAATTATAGGACATTCAGAACGAAGGCAGGTTCACAACGAATCCGATTCGCAGACCTGCGACAAAGTTCATATGGCACTAGAAAGCGGCTTGAAGGTGATGTTATGTGTTGGAGAAACATGGGATGAGCGTTCGGCCGGCCGTGCAGATGAAATTGTCAGGCGGCAATTGAAGGGTGGTTTGGCTGGACTTGCCAAGGACCGTGTGGGTGCATTGACCATTGCGTATGAGCCGGTGTGGGCCATCGGTACAGGCAAAAGTGCAACGCCCAAAGACGCTGCCATGGCGCATGATTTGATCCGTAGCGATCTGGAAGACCTGTATGATCGCCCCTCCTCCGCGGCGGTGCGGATCCTTTACGGAGGTTCCGTGAATGCCGCCAATGCACCAGGCCTCTTTGCGCACCTTCAGATTGAGGGAGCGCTGGTGGGTGGTGCAAGCCTGAAGAGCGGTGACTTTGCTTCCATTCTTGGAAGCGCAGCCACTTCGTTTCAGGGTCGTCGCGGCTGACTGCTGGAGCAACTATGGGCATCACCTTTACGCTTCTTACCGTTCTCTTCATTGTCGTCAGCATTGCGCTGGTCTTGATCATTCTTGTGCAAAGGCCACAGGGCGGTGGTCTTGCCAGCGCCTTTGGTGGTGGAGGCGGAACGGACACCGCGTTCGGTGGTCGAACTGGCGATGCCTTGACGGTTGCCACCGTTGCAGTGTTTGTGCTGTATTTGCTGCTCGCGATTGGATTGAATGTTTTCAATTCCGCCCCAACGGCAGATCCTGCACCAGAAGCCATCGTTGCCGATCCTGCGACCGCTCCAGTTGAAAGTGTTCCCAGTGTTCCCAGTGTTCCCGCGAACACCGCGGTTCCGTTGACGGCGCCACAAGTTGAAACGCCTGTGGTGACACCGTCACAAGCGTCACCATCTCCAACTTTGCCACCCGCAGTCAATCCGGCATCTGAACCCCAAACCGCACCGGCGACGACTCCCAAGATCTAACTGAGAGACCATCGATGATTCGCAGCATGACCGGACATGGGGCAGCTTCGCGTGAACAGGATGGAATGCATGTTGCCGTCGAAATTCGGTCGGTCAACAATCGGTCATTCAAGGCCATGTTGCGGCTGCCAGACGCCTTGACCTCACTTGAGGGCGAACTCGAAGCGTGGCTGGCTAGGCGCGTGGCGCGAGGCAGCGTTTCGCTTACGGTACGAATTGGCGATGGAACCTCTCGCAGTGCCGGACGCATCAACACGCAGGCGTTGAAGAGTTACCTTGAGCAACTTCACACCGTCACCGGCAACACAAGCAATTCGCTGGATGCGGGGGCGCTGCTTGGACTGCCTGGAGTGGTTGTGGATGATGGAGGTGCGGAAATTTGCGTGGCCGCCAAGCCGGTGCTCGAGCAACTGCTCGAGGAGGCGACCAAGCTTCTCTTTGTCATGCGAGATCGGGAGGGTGAGGCGTTGCGCACGCTGCTTGTGTCCTTGGGGAAGACCATTGAAGATCGATTGCGTGAAATTCGTGATCGCGCTCCTGAAGTCAGCCGACTGTATGGCGAACGTCTGAAGGCTCGTATGACGGCCATGCTGTCGGAAGCGGGTGTGGCCGCCAGGCAGGAAGATGTTCTGCGTGAAGTCGCCAATTTTTCCGAGCGAGCAGACATTGCCGAAGAGGTCCAGCGACTCGGCGGGCATCTTGGCGAGTTTCGCAAATTGCTGGACGCTGCCAATCCGGAGCCGATCGGCCGCACGCTGGACTTCCTTGCACAAGAAATGCTCCGCGAGGCGAACACCATCGCCAGCAAAGCGAGCGACTTTGAAATTGCCCGCCGTGTGGTGGACATGAAAACCGCAATCGACCGCATCAAGGAGCAGGCGGCGAATGCTGAGTGACCGCGGCGTGCAGCGTTTCGCTGCAGAGGAAGCTCGCGAGGCTCTGACACTGTGGAATATTGGAGACATTGATCGATTGGAACCGTTGGCAGGGGGAAGTCGCTCGAGCCCAAAGATGGTGGTGCATGGAACGGGTGGATCCTTTGTTCTCAAACGGCTCTCGCCATCGCGAGACCAAGGCGAACATGTTCGATTTGCACATTCATTCATTGCCGTTGCCGCGCGAGCCGGCATACCGGTTGCATCGCCTGTTGTTTCCAAGGCGGGAAAAACTCTGGAGTCACTCCATGGTTCTGCCTACGAACTGTTTCCTTTGATTCAGGGTGTTCGATGGAGCCGAACGGGTGCGCAAGCGGCCGCAGCCGGGCAGATTCTGGGCCGCCTTCACGAAGCAGGATTGGGACTTCATTGGCAGGGCCCTGTTCGTGCCACAAGTTTTCATGGAAGCCTTGCGGTGTTTGAAGCCATTCGTCGCATTCCAAAGAAAGTCTGCTCCGTCGATGCTTCGACTGATGTTGGCGAATTGCAAGCAGTCTGCGAGGCGATTGCGATTGCGTACCGCCAAGCATCACAAGAGGTGGATGAACTTGGATACGCGGCGATCGACAGTCAGGTGGTGCACGGAGATTTTCATCCGGGCAATCTTCTGTTTCAAGGCGATGTGATTGCGGGAGTGATTGACTTTGACGCGGCGCGGCTGGAGCCTGCCGTGGTCGACTTTGCCAACGGAGTGCTGCAATTTGCCTCGCCAGGTGGCAGCGGAGCACATGTCCGATCGTGGCCAGCCGCCCTGAGCGAAGAACGGGTCAAGGCCTTCATGGCGGGCTTCACCCAGCATGGCGATGCATCCATCGAAATGCTGGTTGAGATGGTTCCGCCGCTTATGATTGAAGCATGCATCACGGAGGTGAGTCTTCCCATTGCACGGAACGGAATCTTTGGATCCGTTCGGGCCATCGACATGCTGGCCATGGTGCAGCGGCGAGTCGCATGGCTGGAGGAACATGGTGGCTCATTGCAACGATGGTTGCGGTGGGCCTTGTCCAACTAGGGTTCACGTCGGTGACTTGGGCGCAGGAACCGGCGCCTCAAGAACCCGACGTGGCGCGTGCAGTCGAGGACAAGCGCCAAAGAAAAGAGAAAGCGGGGGATGAAATCAAGGTTGCGCCGCCAGAAGTGTTGAGAAAGATTGGCAATCAGCCGAATCCAGTTGTGGAATTGCCGGCCTTTGTTGCTCGGCGGGCGCAATCTCAAAAACTTGCTCTGGAGGGGCTCGCATCGGAGCGTTTGGCGACGGTTTCCATTCCAGAAACCCTACGGCTGGATCTTCGCAATTTGGACGACGTGCAGTTTGCCGTTCGTGAAGCAGCGTCGGCTCGCCTTCGAGATCCCACGATTCCCGATATGCAGATTTGGGCGGCTTTGGATCGTGAACAACTCCCGATCGAGGCTTACGAGCGATTGCTTGAAGTGGCTCGGCGGCGCGCATTAGAAAAACCGCGTGGGGCTCTTGGTGTTCGAATGGGTGATTCGCCGCCGACGCGCCCCGGCGTGCTGGTGCAGGCCACTTTGCCGGGGCTGCCAGGTGAAAAGATTCTCAAGATCGGTGATGTGATCGAGAAGTTAGATGACCAACAAATTCTGACCACGCTGGATCTTGCCGATGCGCTGCAGATTCGACCGCCGGGTCAGGAAGTGCGGCTCACGGTGCTTCGGACTGAACGAGATCCTCAGGGACGACCGATGCAGGGCGCGGATGGAAAACCGGTCGAGCGACGAATGGAATTCATGGTGGCACTTGGCAATGCTGCGGAACTGGATCGATTGGATGTTGTCGAGCAACGAGCCGCGGGCGGGCAGAATTTCAACTTGAATCGCAATCTCTCGGTGCAGCAGCGTGAAATGTGGGCCGCTGCAATTCAGCAGCGATTTGCAAAGGTTGCACCTGTTGGAGCCAAGCCTGTCGACCGAGAACCGGAACCGACGTCCGACGCCGATGATCTGTGACTTTTTTCGAGCCCTCCTCGCCTACGTGCTGAGCGGATTGCGAAAGTGGTGGTCCTGCAATGGCGCCACAATGTCCAGCACCGACATCAGAACAACCGCCGGACTTCCTGTTGCAGGAACTTCCTTCACGATCGAGCGCGGGTAATGGCCAAGCACAGGGGCCGTCTCTCGGTGATACACCTCAAAGCGGCGACGAATGACTTTTTCATCTGCATCGTCGATCCGATTTTCCTTGAGCGCGCGGCGCCTCATGCGATGCACCATTTCATTTTCGTCTGGGCACGTTAGATGGAGAACCAAGAGAACATCAAGGTGTTTCTCCAGAGCCTTCGCCTGCGCAATGGTTCGCGGAATGCCATCCAACAGCAGGAGGTCCTGTGCGGGTTTATACAGACTCAACACCGTCTGAGCGTGCATGTTCTGATGCCACATTTCCACGGTCAATTCGTCAGGCACAAGTTCGCCGCGACTGGAATAGGCCAGAAATTGTTTCCCGAGATCACTCGTGAGATCGAGTGACCGAAACACATCGCCGCATGCCAAGTGATAAAAACCCGGCACATGGCCTAGGATTTTTCCCTGTGTGCCCTTGCCAGCGCCGGGGGCGCCGAAGAGCAGAATGCACTTGAAACGATCGCTCATGCAGGTGACTCCTTGATGCTGAAGTATGCCAAGAGATTTCAGAGGTGGCGAGTCTGGGTAGGCTGGATGCGATGACCGCCTTGATGCAATGGGTATTTCCCGAGGGGATGGGTGAGGGCTCGTTGCGTGAGCGCATTCTGCGTAGCCGCGGACTGACCCAGCCTCGAGATCAGGAACTTTTTGCTTCGCCGCTACCACCGTTGTCCTTGCTGCGTGAGCCCGCGACCTTGCCAGGTGCGGATCTGGTTGCCGCCGCGCTCGATGGATGGATGCGGGAGGGACTTCAGATTGCGATCTTTGGCGACTATGACGCGGACGGGCTCTGCGCCGCGGCGATCCTCTCACGATTGTTGCGGCAATTCGGCTCGGTGCCGCGTGTGGTGATTCCGCATCGTGTGGATCACGGGTACGGCCTTCACGCCGATTCGCTTCGCCAACTTCAGGCCGAGGGTGTGCAAGCGGTGATCACCGTGGATTGCGGCATTCGAAGTTTTGCCGAAGCCGAACTGGCCGCGCACATCGGCTTGCGTTTGATTGTGACCGACCACCATCGAGTCGAGCGAGAGGCCGACGGAACCATTCGGCTTCCGCGTGCGGAGGCGGTCGCGCACCCACATCTTGGCGGTTGTCCGTTTGAGCATATTTCGGGAAGTGTGGTGGCTTTCAAAGTTGCCAAGCGACTCATCAGGCTTCGTGGCGGAGAGCGGCCGCCAGATGTGCTGCGACAATGGGTGGTGAATGTGGCGCTTCCGCTTGCCGCCATGGGTCTTGTTCCCGATGTGATGCCGCTGCTTGATGAGAATCGTGTGCTGGTGGCGCATGCTGTGAAGTTGCTCCCAACCTGTGGATTGCCGGGAATTCATGCCATGCTGCGCGAAGCGGGCATTGATCTGCGTTCGATGAACGCTTCCACCATTAGCCATCAGATTGGTCCGCGACTGAATGCCCTTGGTCGATTGGAGGGGGCGACCGATGCTCTGCGGTTATTGGATACGGATGATCAATCAGAGGCCAGAACCGTTGCCAAGCGGTTGGAGGCCGTCAACAATGAGCGAAAGACCTTGACCGAAGAACTTGCACGCATCACGCAGGATCGCGCGGTGAAGGAAGGATTTGATTCGGCCTCGCGTTGCTCGATTGTGATGGCCGATCCCCAGTGGCATCCAGGGCTTCTTGGTCTTGCGGCCGCTCGTTTGGTGGATCGATATCAAAAGCCAGTTGTTCTGTTTGGAGGAGAGAGCTCGCTGCTGAAAGCGTCCGGGCGCGCTCCGCAAGGAATTGATCTGCATGCCTGTCTCGAAGAGTGTCCATCGCTGTTTGCCAGTTTTGGAGGCCACGCAGCGGCGGTCGGTGGTTCCATGACCAGTGAAAATGTTTCGGCCTTTGCACAGGCACTCGAAGCGGTGGTGCGGACTCGAACCGATCAGGGCATGGTGGCTGCACGGTCCTTGCCCATCGATGCCAGTATGCCGATCGAACAGGCGATGGCGTGTCTTCCCGAAATTGAATCCTTGCAGCCGTTTGGAAAGGACTTTGCAGCTCCACTCATTCATTGCGGCAATCTGGTGGTGAGAAGTGCCGCAACGATGGGGCGGGATGGTGCGCACCTGAAGGTGCAGGTTCATACCAAGGGGTCGCAGCGAAGTACGGGATTGCTTATGTGGAGGCAGGGCAATCGCGTTGGCGAGTTTCGAGTGGGCCGTTCATGCGAAGTCGTCGGAACGCCCAAGGCGAGTTCGAACCCTCGCTTTGACTCGGACTTTGAAATCCGCGACTTTCGTCTGATCGATTGAATGGGCGGCTTGCACGATCGGGGCGCGGTCGCGCCTCGAGCGGCAACGAGTTCAGATCACAAGTTCCTGACCTCGATGCACTTGTTTTGGAAACGCGCGGCCTCGAAGATCCGTTGACTCCATGGCGGCCAGGGCTCCGATTTCGATTTTGGCATCAACGCTTCCATCGGTTCGATGCGGAACTTGCACCCCAACGGATTCGAGCCACTGGCCGTGGCGATCGCTTTGAATACGGTGACTGCTGGCGGGGCTGTCCTCACCTTCGGCATTCTTGATTGGAGCAAATTCTTCTACGCGATTGACTTGCATGGTCAGACTGCGATCAACCAATGCAAGGGCGTCAAAAATAAAGCATTCAAACTTGTATGCGTTTGGTTTTTCGGGTTCCACCAAGGCGCCGGTGGACAGATCGATGTGCGGCACACGCTTGAATGCCCTGTGCCACGGCAAGCGTGCGCCGGTTCCACTTGCAAGCGTGTGGGCGAACGCAACGCTGAGAACATGCACCGCAATATTGGCGGCACCAAACGCAAGTTCTCCCTGCGCGTCTCGCTGCTCGGCGGCCTTGCGTGGAAGATCGCTGTATTCAATCACCACGGTGCGAAGGGTTTCCCGATCACGACTTCGGCAGAGCACGCCAACTTTCTCGGCAGCGTTTCGCTTGTTCACACACTTGCTGCTCATCTGCCCGCTGGAGTGCTCCACATGCACATGCGCACCGAGAAAGACAGGGTCAACGCATCGGACGAGCGGATTGTCAACCTGGAAGTAGCAGATCTGCTCAATGCCGCGGCGCATCATGTCCTGCAGTGCGCCACAGCGTTCAAGGGCAAGGATGGCGCCGCCGTGTCCGTCAGGATTCGTGGCGACTTCCGCCGGCGAACTCAGCAGGATGCGACCCTCGCGGTCCACACAGGGAACCAAGCCCTGCGGAAGAAAGAAGTGATCCTGCGGATGGCGGCCGAACCAGTTGTTGTCAAGAAAAAATGCCCGCGTGTCCTCATTGTTTAGCGGGCTGGTCATGATGTACCAAGGCAAACGAATGCCGTACCGCCGTTCGGTCGCAAGCAATTGCTCAGCAAAGACACGAAAGAGAGGCTTGCCGGTGACGACCGTTGCCGGATAGGTGCCCTTGGGGCCTCTCCATCCCAAACGAGTGCCTTGTCCACCTGCAACAGTGAAGGCGGCCACTTTTCCCGCTCGAATCATGGCATCGCCTGCCGCGCGGAATTCGGAAGTCAAGGGGCCCTCGCGAGGCACCAATGGAACGGGTTCAAGCGACGTGAGATCGGTACTCACTTGCGCTTCCGTTTCAGCCAGCATGGACGGAAGACGTTCGATCGGAAGCGATTCAATCTGCATCAGCAGGGTACGCAGCGCACTGGGGCCAAGCGTGGAAGCGAACTGCAGCAGGTGCGACTGATGCAGTGCGTGAAGTCGGGTGCGTGTGGTCTCAAGTGACAGGTCGATTGACATGACGAGGGCTAGCTGACCACTTTGGTTTCAGGTGCGGTGGGCTCACTCCAACCCTCGGGTCGATGGCGAACGATGAGTCCACTCCGAAGGTAGATCACCTGTTCGCAGATGTTCGTTGCGTGATCCCCCATTCGCTCAACTGACTTGGTGACGGCCATCAATCGAAAGGCAAACCCCGCACTGAAGGTTCCTCGAGCGACGGCCTCCTCGGCTTCCATGAGGATCTGCCGCTTGAATTGAGTCAGTGTGTCATCAAACAGCAGCACTTGACGAGCCAAGTCGGCATCTTCCCGTTCAAGGCTTCGTGTGGCGTCCCGCAGCATGCCCAGAACACTGTTGGACATCACGCGAAAAACCGCAGGAACTTGCTCGGAAAACCGGGCCGGTTCCAGCACCCGCTCGGCGATGCAGACACCAGCGTCGGCGATGCGTTCAAGTTCGTTGTTCACTTTTACAATCGTGAGCACGCTGCGAATGGAATGCTCTTTGGTCTGTCCAAGAGCCAGAAGCGGCACGCTGGCTCGTTCAATGTCAACATCAGCTCGATCGATCTCTGCATCACCGGCAACGACACACTTTGCTTTCTCGGCATCGCCATCGAAAAAACAGTCGACAGCGGTGGTGCAGAGGTCGAGCACACGCCGCCCCTGAATCACAATTTCCTGTTTGAGCAGCGCAAGGCGCTCGTCAAAGCCTGACATGACCGCATTCTACCCGCTACGCTTCCGGTGTGCCTTTGTTGAGCGTGAACATTGATCATATTGCCACGGTGCGTCAGGCTCGGCGCGGCACGCAACCAGATCCGGTGGAAGCGGCCTCGCTTGCGGAACTTGCAGGCGCCAACGGCATTACGGTGCATTTGAGAGAAGATCGCAGGCACATTCAAGATGAGGATGTGCGGCGTTTGCGTACCAGTGTGCGCACGCGGCTGAACCTTGAGATGGCGCCCACGGATGAAATGATGGCGTTGGCCATTGCGATTCGACCAGACACCGTCATGTTGGTTCCGGAACGACGAACAGAACTCACCACGGAGGGTGGTCTTGATGTTGCGGGCTCGGCTGCACGATTGGCAGAATTCATTCGCCCACTGAGTGGTGCGGGAATTCCAGTCAGCGTGTTTATTGACGCACAGGCCCGGCAGGTGGAGGCAGCCGCCAAGGTTGGTGCAGCCATTTGCGAATTGCATACGGGGCCGTGGGCGCATGCTTTTGCAACACCCGATGAACAAGCCCAGCTGGACATCTTGGTGAAGACCGGTGCGTTGGTTCGCTCGGCTGGTTTGCAATTGAATGCAGGTCATGGCCTCGATCGACACAACACGGCGCCGGTGGCGGCTCTTGCCGGCCTGCACGAATTGCACATTGGTCACAGCATTGTGAGTCGATCGATCCTTGTTGGGCTTGCCGATGCCGTTCGAGAGATCAAGGCCGTCATCTATGCAGCCGCCGGAGGTGATTCGTGACGCCCGCTCTTCAACTCGCCGGGTGTTGGACTGCCATGATCTCGCCGTTCTCAATGGATGGCAGCGCGGTCGACCTCGTGAGATGGCAGCAGCAGATTGAGTTTCAAGCCAAGGCGGGCGTGCGAGGAATTGTCCCATGCGGCACGACGGGTGAAGCCCCAACGCTTTCGTTTGAGGAACAGCGCATTCTGATTTCGAGTGCCGTGGAAATCGCTCGACTGCACGGATTGCAAGTCATGGGGGGCGCCGGCAGCAACAACACGCATCACGCCGTTCAGTTGCATCGCATGGTTGCGGCGTGTGGTGCCAATGCAGCACTGCATGTGGCACCCTATTACAACAAGCCGAGTCAGGAGGGGATTTACCGCCATTTCATGACGATTGCGGAGTCATGTGACCTTCCGATTGTTCTGTATTCCATTCCGAGTCGTTGTGGTGTAGCCATTCTTCCGGAGACGGTGGAGCGGCTCGCTTGCCACCCAAACATTGTTGCCATCAAAGAGGCGACCGGCAGCGTTGAATCGGCCAGTGAAATACAGCGTCGTTGCGATCTTGCCATGCTTTCTGGGGATGATTCACTCACGATCGCGTTTGCTTCGGTGGGGGCCATTGGGGTGGTGAGTGTGGTGAGCAACGTGGTTCCGGATCGAGTGCAGGCCATGGTGGACGCGTGCCTCCGCAATGACTTTTCCGCAGCACGTGAACAGCACGCAAGTCTCTTGCCTTTGGCGAAAGGGCTGCTGTCCCTTGATGTGAATCCAGTTGCGGTCAAGACGGCGATGAAAATTCTTGGTCGCGATGCCGGATCGTTGCGGCTTCCGCTTGTTGAGCCAACCGCTCCAGTTCAGAAACAGATTCGCGACCTGTTGCACGGGCAACGGCTCACCATGCAACCCGATTCCATTCACGCATGAGCAACTTGCACGCGCCGGAATACTCAACCGAAAACCTGCCGTATAAAGTGGCGGTTCTGTGTTATCTGTGGGATCGGCAGGGGCGCGTCCTGATGCTGCATCGACGGAAGAATCCAAACCCGGACATGTTTAGTCCGATCGGCGGCAAATTAGAGATCAGTCAAGGCGAAGGACCGCATGAATGCGCGGTGCGTGAAATTCGTGAAGAAGCCGGGGTGACGGTTGCTGAAAAAGATCTGCGTTGCTTTGGAGTGGTGAGCGAGCGTGCCTATCAAGGCGAGATGCATTGGCTCATCTTTCTCTTTGAGTTGATTGTGCCAATGGATGCGAGTCGCGTGTCCATGGAAGAAATCGACGAAGGGCGACTCGAGTGGGTCCCGCTTGATCACGTGGAATCCAAAAACATTCCATGGACGGATCGAGAGATCATGTGGCCAGCCGTTCGAAAACACCGCGGTGGTGGATACTTCATGGTGCACATTGATTGCAGTGTCAAACCACCCGTGCATCGAATGACCGAGAGCCGGCTTCCGCAGCGGGAAGCGAGTTAGCGAAGTCCCGCCGCTTTGGCCACGCGATCCGCTAGTTCATTGGCACACGGGTCATCATCGGCTTCGGCAATCAGACGAATGATCGGTTCCGTATTGCTTGCTCGCAGGTGAACCCATCCTTGCGAGAGATCAATGCGAACCCCGTCGCTGGTGTCGATGCGCTCGCCTGCGAAGGCCTTCCGAACGCGGTCGAGCGCAGGTGCCACCGCGGCGGCACCGCCGATGGCAGCCAAATCCAGCTTTCGTTTCACCATAAAGAAACGGGGAATCATGGCCACAAGTTTGGAGAGTGATTGTTTTTGCGTTGCGATGAGTTCAAGCGTGAGGGCCATGCCGCTGAGCGAGTCTCGCACCCAGCACACCCTAGGCCAAATCACACCGCCGTTGCCTTCACCGCCCAGCACACCACCCGCGGCCTTGAGTGCCGCGACCACATGGGCTTCGCCAACAGGCGTTCGGAGCACGCGGCTATGTGGAAATTGCGATGCAACGCGATCAATCATGCGGCTGGTGCTCAGATTGGTGGCGAGCACTCCCCGACCTTCGCGTTGCAGTACGCGAAAGGCTGCAAGTGCAAGGGTGTATTCCTCGCCGATGTAGCGGCCAGTTTCGTCGACTAGCGCAAGGCGGTCGGCATCGGGGTCTTGCGCAAATCCGCAGGCAAAGCCGCCGCGCGCCGTTGTTGCAGCGAGTTCAATCAGATTGTCACGGGTGGGCTCTGGAGTGTGTGGAAACTGTCCCGTTGGTTCACCATACAGGTGTGTCAAGGCAACGCCGAGTTTCTGCATCAACAACTTCGCGCCGTTGCATCCGGCCCCGTTCACGCTGTCAATCACCACATGCAAGTGAGCACCACGAATGGCTTTGACATCCACCAGACTCGCTACGAGTGACGCATGCCGCTCATCGGCGGATGTGTCACGCTCATACAAATCGGCCTCGATTGGCTTTGCCGCTTTCGCCTCACCACGCTGAAACCTTTGCACAATTTCTGCAGCTTCGTTCGGTGGAGGTGCTACGCCATCGCTGTTCAGACACTTCAATCCATTCCATTCGATGGGGTTGTGGCTGGCGGTGCAGACCATGCCGCCGTCCGCACGGTGGTGCAACACCATAACGCCGGCGGTGGGTGTCATGGCAATTCCAAGATCGATCACGCGACATCCCGTCTCCGTTAAGCCTGCGGCAGTTGCGGCAAGAAACGCCTCGCCGCTTGGCCGCGAGTCTCGAGCCACCACAACACGAGGCGACTTCACCGTTGAACACAGGTGTTGTCCAAACGCTCGTCCGTAACGCCGAGCAACCTCGTCGGTCATCGTTTTTCCCACGATGCCTCGAAGGCCGCTCACGCTCAAGATCAGAGGGGCGTCGTGGTTGGCCATGCCGCGACGATAACGCCAATGCACGCCGTCGGAAACCCCGTGTTGAAGGAATGGTGGGTTGCCATCGCTATACTGAGGTGCTCATGTTTGAACTTCGGGTACGCCGGAAATTCTCGGCCGCGCACGCCATTCGGATGGCAGGGCAATTGGAACCACTCCACGGGCACGATTGGCGCGTCATGGTCCGGGTGGCGGGCGATGCCCTTGATGCCGACGGGTTGCTCTGCGACTTTCATGCCTTGGAGGCGGCGGTGGATCGAGCGATCGCACCATTTCACAGTCGAAGTCTGAACGAAGTCAAGCCTTTTGATCGAACCAATCCAACAGCCGAGCACATGGCGCGTCACATTGCCGAGGTGGTGGCGGGCACGCTGCCCAAGGGCGTTCGACTGACCTGTGTTCGCGTGGGCGAGGCGCCTGGCTGTGACGCCGTCTATCGCCCCAACGAAAGTACGGCGAAAGCATGAGCCGCGATCGTGCAAAGCGCGAACCGGCCGCAACGGATGTGGGTGCGTTGCCGGTTTCGACAGGGGATGACCCGAATCGCTTTTTGAATCGTGATCTTGCGTGGCTCGAGTTCAATCGCCGCGTGCTTGACATGGCTTCTGATGGCTCGGTACCGCTCTTGGAGCGCGTTCGCTTTCTTTCCATCTTCTCGAACAATCTGGATGAGTTTTTTATGAAGCGTGTGGGCACGCTGCGGCGGCAGATCGAAGATGGTTCAGCAGGCCCTGTTCCCGATGCACTGACACCGGAGCAGCAAATGCACTCCATCCGAAGCCGCGTGCAGGCCATGGGCTTGACTCAAGCGGAAACCTTTCGCACGCACTTGCTTCCGGCCTTGCAAGAACGAGGCATCCAACTTCTTGCATGGGATGAGCTCTCACATTCAGAGCGGTCGGAGACTCGATTGTGGTTTCATGCCAATGTCTTTCCCATTCTCACGCCACTGGCTGTCGATCCGGGCCATCGTTTCCCGTTTATCAGCAACATGAGCGTGAGTCTTGGGGTGATGCTTCGTCGCCCCGGCGAGAGCGAGCAGTTGTTTGCACGAGTGAAAGTGCCTGAAATTCCATCTCGGCTCTTCATGCTTCCGGGAACGCGGCGATTTGTTTCACTGCAGGAGATCATCGAGCACAATCTCGACGAACTCTTTCCTGGCATGGAAATTCTGAAGGTTCTGCCGTTCCGGGTCACCCGCAACGCAGAAAGCGAATCGGATCAAGACGATGCGGACGATTTGCTGGAAGCCATTCAACGTCAATTGCGGGAGCGTCGCTTCGCCCGCGTGGTACGGCTGGAGATTGCCAGTGGCGCCAACCCTCGCATCCTTCGCTTTCTTACGGAAGAATTGCAAATTGATCCCGAGGACATCTACGAAACAACCGGGCTTATTGACTACGGCGCTCTCAATCAAATCGCCGACCTCGACATGGCGGACCTGCATGACCCACGCTGGTCGCCGCTGACGCCGCGATGTGTGGAAGAGAACGCAGGCGATCTCTTTGCCGCGATTCGCCAATCCGATCTCTTGGTGCATCACCCGTATGAGTGCTTCAACGCTACGGTGGAACGATTCATCGAACAGGCTGCGTCTGATCCCAAGGTGCTATGCATTAAACAAAGTCTGTATCGAACCAGTGGCGACAGTCCGTTCATCGGAAGTCTGATTCGAGCCGCCGAGGCGGGCAAGCAAGTGGCCGTGTTGGTGGAGTTGCGAGCTCGCTTTGATGAAGCCAGAAACATTCTGTGGGCACGCAAGCTTGAAGATGCCGGCGTGCATGTTGCGTACGGCGTGGTGGGCCTCAAGACGCACACCAAGACCGCGCTGGTGGTTCGCCAAGAAGCCAATGGCATTCGCTGCTACTGCCACATTGGAACAGGCAACTACAACTCAAAGACGGCTCGCTTGTATGAGGACTACGGCCTGTTCACGTGCAACCCGGACATTACGGACGACCTCACGGGGCTCTTTAATTACATGACCGGTCGAAGTCGGCAGCGCGACTATAAAAAATTGCTCGTCGCACCAGTGGGCATGAAGAAGCGATTTCTTGAACTGATCGAACGGGAAATCACACTCACTCGACCGGGCCATCCTGGTCGCATCGTGGCCAAAATGAATCAGCTTGAGGATCGGGGCATCATGGACGCGCTCTATCGAGCCAGCCAAGCGGGTGTGCACATTGACCTCATCGTCCGCGGTTTCTGCTGTCTGCGTCCAGGTGTCGCGGGGCTGAGTGATCACATTCGGGTGCGAAGCGTTCTTGGTCGCTTTCTTGAACACAGCCGCATCTTTTGGTTTCAGGGTGGCAACGAAGATCCACTCGATGGCGACTTCTTGATCAGTAGTGCTGACTGGATGTACCGCAATTTGCAGACACGAGTCGAAGCCGCGACGCCGATTTCGCTTCCAGAGCACAAGGCTCGCCTGTGGGAAAACCTGCAGGTGTGTCTTGAGGATTGTCGGCAATCGTGGCACATGCAGCAAGACGGTGCATACACGCGAGCCAGTTGTCGCGACTTCGCTGAGGGCGATCCACGCAGCGTTGGCGTGCATACCCGCTTGATGAAGCTTGCCACGGAGCGAAATGCGGGCGGTCGTCAGCAGGGCGGCATGGCCTGATTCGTGCGTGGGCAAGAATCAGAACCCTTTGTGTGAATCATCCGGCGCTGGGCACCGATCCGCCGCTTCCAACCGTAGAACCAGTCCCGCCAAAAGTGGTTGTGGGTCGATTCAATCCAATGTCGTACATCATCTGACTAAATCGAGTGGGCTCGAGATAGCGAATCCAACCGGCAACATTCCAATCCGCGGCTGGACCGGTCACGCTTGATCGAGGCACAACGGCTGGAATGGCCGTGAGCACGCGGCTCTCAGGTGGAATGGTGATGCTGGCCACCCAAACGCCCGAGTACACCTGCTGACCGCTCAATTGAAAGTTGTAATCCCATGTATCAATCCGAATGGGGTATCCGGTCGGATTCTGAAGTTCCAGCCGCACGGCAAGTTCCAATGTGGATTCGCCTGACTCCACCACATCCACACCAGTCACCCGAATTCCAGGTGGCGTTGAACAGCCGATTTCCACAAGGGCAACACAGGCAAGAATCAGGCGAATCAGTGGATTCGTGAAACGCATGTGGAGAATGTAGCGTTACGGGAGTTGAAGCACCGGCTCTGGTCCATTTTCCTTTGCGGCGCGTTCCTGCCCAATCTGGTTGCGGCACAGGAATCAGCTCCTGTCACCATTGATGCAAGCCCGACTGCCACCGAATTGTTTCGTCGCGCCAACGAGCAGGCCCAAAGCAATCCAGCGGAATCCGCGCGGCTGGTGCAGGAAGCGATGGATCGATTTGGCAACAAACTGGTTCCATGGGCTGGCGAAGTGGATCGCTATCGGAGTGCGATGGCCGACGGCGAGGACTTTCTGCTGAATCATCCCGCCGTGCTTGAGCGATGGTTACGAGAACAATCGCCCATCGCGGAGCGGCAATTTGCAGAGGGAGCCTCATTGGAAGTGACGCGTGTTCGCATGCTCACGCCCACAGGCCTCACCGCGGCGATGCAGTTGGCACAGGACGCCATGGACATGGGCCGGCCGAATGACGCGGTGATCTGGCTTACGCGTGCCTTACGCCATCCGAATCTGGATGAAGCTCAACGCGCGCGACTTCAAAATCTTGTGAACACGCTGCGCCCTCAACGACCTCTCGCCACTCCATGGCCAGTGCAGACTTCGCCCACACAACCACCTGCAACCACATGGCAGCCGTTGTGGTCGCAAGCGTTGCCTTCGTCGTGGCTCAATCGCCGATTGACCGACATGGATCCGGCACTCGCGACCCGCACCAAAGAGCAGTTCGCTGAAGATGGTTCGTCGCTTGTGTCGCAGTCTCGCTTTGCCAAAGACACCATTCTGGTGGGCGACGGTGCGTACGTGCAATCGTTGGACCGATTCAGCGGAAGCTTGATCTGGAGGACGCTGGTCGGCAGTGCAACGGATAAGGCGGCCGGGCCAATTTGTGATCTGACCGTGGCGCAGCCGATTGGAAATCTGGTGGTCACGCTTCCGGGCAATGCTCTTGCCGAACAGCGATCAGCGCCGTCCCGTGTCGTCGCACTTGACATGGCCAGCGGACATCGCGCATGGGAAGTGCGTCTGGATCAGTTTGATCGCCCTGAGTTTGAGGACTTGTTTCCACATGGCGATCCGCTTGCCGTTGGGGATCTCATTGTGGTGCAGGCACGCAAGAGCAATAGCCGGCTTGAAAGCGCCGCGTGGCTTCTTGGACTGGATCGTGCAACCGGTGACATTCGTTGGGCCATTTCACTTGGAGCAGCCGGCGGCATTCGGCTTGCGGCTTCGCGTCCACTGAGTTCCCTAGCTGTGGTGGGCGAGGATGTGATTGCGGCGACCAGTCTTGGTGTGGTCGCCAGAATCGACGCGGCGACGGGCGATGTTCGGTGGCTTCGCCGCTGGCCGGCGCCTATTCGTGAACCTCGTCTGTCCACGCCCGCGTGGCAACTTCCGTCGCCCGTTGCGGATGAACGGTTGATTGCGTGGCTTGCACCAGACGCTGAGACACTGATTGGATTTGATCCGGTCAACGGAACCACACTGTGGACTCAGCCGGTGGGAGTGTCGACCGTCAATGGTGCGACGCGCACGCTTCTGCTGGATTCCAATCACTTGTACGCCATTGGCGATGATGTTGTGGCATTGGATCGATCGGATCCGCATCATGTGGTGTGGCGACTCTCTGAAAAACTTCCGTCGCCCATGTCACCTCTGCGGGGTGCTGCGGCCATTGGAACACTGCAGGATGGTTCGAGCGCCTTGGTTGTTCCACTGGCAGATCGGGTGATGGTGATTGATCCACGCAGCGGCGAACCGATCGGCGCATGTGAAATGGTGGGCGGGGGCAATGTCGATCTTCACATGGGCAATCTCGTTGTGGTTGGTGGGCAGTCCATCGCACTGGCCATGCCCGGAGTTGATGGAGAGAAGTTGTTGCGGGATCGATTGGCGCAGAATCCCGCGGATCCTCGCAGAGGACTCGCGCTGGTGGAACTCGGTCGGGCGTGGAAGCGGGGCGCACTCATTCTGGATGGCGCGGCGGCAACACACAAGGCTTTGCAACGGCTGACCACGTCGGACGCCGATGCGGTGCGAGAGGAAGTGGTGCTGAAACTTCTTGACAAGGAAGTGCTCGCGCTGGTTCCGGCAACCGAAGCCGCCGCCATGATTGCCTTAGCACATTCCATTGCTCAATCGCCGCAACAGCGGGCCTTGGTCTTGCTGCGGCGAGGTGCGTGGCTTGCTGCGGCGGGCAAGACAGACGATGCCGTGAATGAGTGGATTCAACTCTGCCTCGACCCTTCGCTGCGGCATGCCATGATTCCGATCGATCTTCACCGCAGCGTGTGTGCGGGAATTCTTGCTACAGAATCGCTTTCAACGTCTGCCACAAGTCGTGGGTTGTCGATGTTGCTTCAACGCCTCGTCGCGGCCACCGACGCCGACGCGATCATGGAAACCGTTCGGTCAGCGATGGATTTGTGCAAGTCGCTCAGCGATCGCGAGCAGGTTCTTGCCGCGGTGCAATCCATCTCTCACGCACGCAACGACCCGCATGTGCTCCAGACCGTTCGATCTCTGACGGAAATTCCTCCACCGGTGCCTTTCCCGAAGATCGGTCCAATTCAAGCGGAACCTATTCGCTTTGCAGCTCGGCTTGTCGAGGAGGGAGATGATGCCAAGCGAGAACGACCAACCAATGCCATGCTGCTTGCGACAGCCGCCAAACTTTCTCTGTACCGCGGTTCGAATCTGCACACGAGTTGGAGTGTGGCGTTCAATGACCGCAATCCCGTGGTGGCCAGTTGGAACCCGGCGGTGGTCATCTGGTCTGCAGAGGGTGGGACCGATGGAAGCGTGACTTCGCTCGATCCTGAAACGGGTCGAACATTGTTTCGCGTTGATCGGGCGAGTGAACTCTTTGAACACATTGGCGACGATCAAGCCATGGCCCACGATGCAGTGGATCGACGGGCCCAACGTGACCTTGAGTGCTTTCGGGCTGGTGAGCACTTGCTTCTTGTTCGAGGGGATGGAGATGTGGTTGCGTTGAAACTTCGGGGTGATGGCAAGCCTCTTTGGAAACTCTCACATGCTTTGGCTGGAGTTGAAATCGCGGATGCGAGCGCATTGGGTCTCGCTTTGGTCGGCCCCACTGGGGAATCACTCGATGGATCCAATCACATCACCATTGTCCGCTCTGATGATGGCTCGGCTTGGCTTCACGGGGAGTGGCCCGAGTCTCTGGGTCGACCCATGTGGATCAAATTGCTTCCGCAGGGGCTGATGGCGTGCGGAGATGGTGGAGTGGCGCGCCTCGACCTTGCACCGGGGCTCCCTCCACTTTGGATTCAGTTGGATCGCCGGGTGCGAGCAAGCGAACTTCAATTGGTATCTGATGCTTGGATTGTTCTTTCGGACCGAGCTCCCGATCAGTTTTACGCGCTGTCCCTTCGCACAGGTGAACTGCGTGGAGAATTTCTTGATGTGCCAGACTCCTTCAGTCTTGGTCCGGTAGCGCAGGTGCTGCAGGTCCATGGAACCGTGATCGCCAATCGGCTCGGTCGTGTTTCGATGCATGATGCCCAAGGAAACCTTCTTGGCGTGGATGCCATGTCCAGCCCGCATCGATTTGACGCCATTGTGGCCGTAGACGGCGGGGTGATCGTTGCGGATAGTGGGGAGCGTGAATTCAATGGCGGCGTGGTGCATCCACGGTCCCTCCAGTTGCGAACGCTGGATGTGGAGCAGGGGTTGCGAAGCGTGCAACCGCCCGTGGCCATCGACAATCCGGCCGGAAGAATTACCGCTTTGATCGCTTTGGATGGGTGGGTTGTCTTTGGCGACGAGGATCACACCATTGCGGTGCCCGCACCCCCGTTTTCTCCGCTTCAGAACCCCCGTTGACAAATTGGCTCCGGCATTAGATAACCCCCTCCCGAATCCTTTGGAGCCCCTATGCCCATTCTTGAAATTGAACTCTTGTTTCCGCGTTCCGTGTCGCCAACGTTCGGGTCTCGAGCCGCATTGCTTTTCGCAGGCCCGGACGATGAGGAGGACGACGACTTTGATCCGCACGCCGATGATGATGACGACTTTGCTGACGACGATGAGCCATTCGCTGAAGAAGAAGGTGAGTTGAACACGGACGACGATAAGGAGGAGGAGGACGAATTTGGCGAGGACGATAATGAAAGTGACCTCGTCGAAGAGGAGAAGTCCGACACCGCCGATGCACCTGACAGTAAATCGGCCGACGGAGATGGCGCCGACGACGATGAAGAGGGTGATGATGACGCCGACGATGATGATGACGCCGACGATGATGAAGAGGGTGATGATGACGCCGACGACGATGAAGACGACGACGATGACGACGACGCCGACGATGAAGACGATGACGACGACGAAGACGATGACGACGACGAAGAAGAAGACGATTCCAAGTCGATCTAGCCCACTCTTGTTTCGATTAGAAAATTAGGGCAGCGTTTGTTTGTCACCGAGCCGTAGGCGGCTCACGAGGCACTGTTTGGGATCCGCTGGGCCGATCAGAATAAATCCGTTGGCATCGCGTCCACGCACAATCCAAAGACCCGGAATCATGTGCAGTGGAACCATCCCCGGTTCTGGTGGAATTTCCTGCATAACAAGTCGATCCTTAAGCGTGAGCAATGCCGACCCATCCGGTTGGATCCACGCCGATACGGATTCAGGGGCAAGCGCGATCATGGACTCCTTGAAAGGATTCCAAAGAACCATGCGTCGCAATTCCGGATGGAAAAACAGAAGCCCCGCCCGCGTGCCGGAGCGATCTGCCGAACACGCCGCAAAAGTTTGAAACGCAGCTCGAGGGCTTCCTCGCATCGAAATTCGATTTCGCAACAAGGCCGGCTCGGCTTGCGATGTGGTGAGCGACTGCCCAGCCGCCAGAGGCAGGAAGACCAGTTCAAGAATTCCATCTCGAAGGCTGCACGCGTACACCCCATCGGGCGTCACCACAGGCATCAACCAACTCTCGCCCTCACGACGCGGCCATTCCAGTCGCCCCTCAGGGCGTTCAATCACAAGTCCAAATTCCGCCTGCATTGGATTCCGACGACACCACGCCAATTCACCTCGCGGACCAAGGGCTGCAAAGGCATTGACATGCTCGCCTTGAACGAGCCACCTGGGCGTCGAGCCATCCCACGGCACCATTCCGATCCACCGAGAACCATCCGAACGAGGAGATTCCACCAGCACACCCTTGTCCGTCGCCATTCGCCCCAGCAGCAGCATTTCGGTTTGGGTCCATGTGCCACTCTCGTTCAATGGTCTGCCAGAGACCGTCGCTTGCAAGTGTTTGGTGGAATCTGGTTGGGCAAGAAGCGTCGGCCAGTCCGCGGTGCTTTGCGATTGCCAGGCAAGATGCGTGCCGTTGGGGGACACCAATGGAAGAAGAAATCCATCGGTATCAATGGCGGGCAAAGGATCGATCGTCAATCGAAGCGAAGCGTCTCGAGAGACGGTTCCGTCGGGACTCCGAACGAGAATCGAGCCATTTCCACTTCCGAGGATGAGGCGAGATGACCCGATTGGCTTGTGGCTGCTCTCGCACGCCACCAGCAGGTTTGCGAGCAGTGCCAGCGCCATCGCTCCGCGTGTCGTATCAACCCTTTGCGGCTGATCCATCACCGGGCTTGACTGGCGGTGGTGGGGCATCCGTGGACCCAGGCACTGCGGCTGGTTGAGGGAGCGGTGTTTCAATGGGCTCAACAGGCTGCGTCGCCGGATTGCTTGCAGGAACTGGTAGCACAGCTTCCCTTTCCAGCCCGGCGTCCTTCTGCATCTTCTGCACCTTGTTATCCAATGGCCTTTCAAGAGCACGCAATCTCTCGATCTCGCTCACATTGAAGTTGTTGTCATTTTCATCTGGGTTGTCCACGACGATCGGTGTAATAAACAACACCAATTCATTCGTCAGCGTTACGTCTTCCGAACTGCTGAAGACCCAATCAAGCACCGGAATATCTCCGAGCAAAGGAACTTTGGTCTTGTTCTTGGATTCGCTTTCGGTGCGAATGCCGCTCATCACAATGGTTTGTCCATTCTTCACCACCACGCTGGTGTTGGTCTGGCGGCGATCAATCGTGGGGTTGTTGCCCGGAGTGTTGGCCGCCGAGGCGCGTGCCACATTGCTGTAGAGCACTTCCACTTCCATGGCCACATTTCGGTCTTTGGTGATGCGAGGCCGAACATTCAAGCCGATTCCAACGGCGATCTGGCTGAAACTGGAAGTGGTACCGCCACCGGTTGATCCACCGGTGGTCTGGCCCGTCTGAAATGGAACATCGGCACCGTCGAAGAATTTCGCTTCTTTATTGTCACTGGTGAACACACGGGGCTGCTGCAGAATGCGCACATTTGTCTTTTCCTCAAGGGCTTGCAGCACCACCGTGGCAGGCACACCAAAGCTCAAAATGCTGGTGGTGAGGTCGCCGATAAAGTCGACATTCTCGCGACTGCCGGAGTACATCTGGTTGTTGGAAAGATTGCCGTTGATCACCACAGCATTGTTTGGATTCGTGGGAAGGACTTGTCCTGCTTGTCCAAATCGAAGTCCGAACGCAAATTCATCGCCGAGTGCCACTTCGGCCAGCACCGCGGTAATCATGACTTGACGACCCGGCCGATCAAGTTGCTCAATCACCTTCAACATGCTCTGCTGAATTTCAGCTGGTGCAAGAACAAGCAGACTGTTCTGCCCCGCATTGGGTACGACACGCGTTTTGCCAACCAGAGAACTCACTTCCGTTTGTTCACCTGCACCAGCACCGCGGCTGTTCTGCCATGGGAACCGAATCTCGCCTGCACCGGACCCAGAAGTCGCTCCATTTGCTCCACCCGCCAGCGAACTGCTGCTTGTTGTGTCTTGACTTCCAGTGGTTCCACCACCGGCCGTTTGGAAGTCGATGCCGCTCAACCCTTCTTCCGGAGCTCGAATGCCAGAACCCGAACCCGCCTCGGCCAGCAGAGCATTGAGAATTTCTGCAACTTGCACGGCATTTGCGTGCTTCAAGTCGACATTGATCGGTAATCCACTGTTCAGTGGTTGATCAATTGCTTTCACCAATTCGTCAAGCCATTTGAAGTTGTCAGGAGTCTTTGTGACAACGAGAAGGCGATTGGAATCCGGATACGCTTCAATGCGAAAGACATTCGTCACGGCCACATCTGCGCCCGTTGATTCGCCGCCGCCCGTTGCGCCTGTGCGAGCATTTCCCGGTCGCGACGACCCGCCAGGTCCCCCTGCAAACGGGCGAGACGCACCGCCGGAACTGCCGGATCCTCCCTCCAGAAGGGATTTCAGTAATTCTCTGACCTTGAGCGGATCGGTGAACTTCAGGTCGTAGAGCCGAAATGGTTCACCATCTTTGGTGATTGGAACATCCCACGCCGTGGTGATCAACCGAGAGATTTCGTCCATGACTTCTGGCTCCGCCCGCACGGTCAGAGAGTTGGTCGCAGCAAGAACCGTCACCACAAGTTGTTCACTGGTGCCTCGAACCAACCCCTCGCCACCCGATCCACCTCGTCGAGGCTGCGTCGCGCCCGGTTGATTGCCGCCAGCGCGGGGTTGACCAGGTTGCGTGGCGGCCGTTGCTCCGCCTCCGCCACCAACTGTTCTGGCTGCGAACAATTCCTGAATGATGGTGCTGATTTGTGTGGCATCTGCAAAGTTCAATTTGAAGATTTCCGTCCGCACATCCAGATAGGCCGGAACATCCAACAGGTCGATCAATCGCTGAAAGCGCTTGGCCAGTCCGATGTCCGCTTCCATGACGATTTGATTGCTATTCCCATCGACGCTGACCTGCGCATAATCAGGCGCATTATCCATGAGGCGGTCATAAACATTCTGTGCCTTGGTGTTCTTGATCTTGAAGATCTTGATGCAGATGTTGCCATCTTCGGGCTGATCAAAAACATTCACTTCTGGTCCAAGCACAGCAATGGGCTGCATCTTGTTCATTTCGGTGAGCATGTCGAGCATCACCACTTTGTCTGTCTCCACAACGCCAACGCCTGCAAGGCGGAAGGACTGGAACACGAGATCCAGCGCATCTTGTCGGCTGACATCACGATCCATCACCAGCGTGATGGTGGTGTTTCGCACCTGTTGCAGCCGCACCATGACTGCCTTGCCGGTGGTTTCAACGATGAAAGGAATGATGTCTTCGACCTTTGTTTCTTTGAAGGTCAATTTCACTTTCTCGTCTGATGTATCTCGACGAGTCGCTCGCATTTGTTCTGGCGGTGCGCCCTGGAGATAGCCAACAACCTTTGGTTTCTCAGTAGAGGCTGAAGGTTCAGCAACTGGTTCAGACGCGGCCGATTCAGGTGCGGCTGGTTGCACTGGTGCTTCCACTGGCTCTGCAGGTGGGACCGCTTGAGCAGTTTCGGCTGGTTCAGATGCGGCTGGTTGGACTGGTGCTTCCACTGGCTCTGCAGGTGGAACCGCTTGAGCAGTTTCGGCTGGTTCAGGTGCGGCTGGTTGCACTGGTGCTTCCACTGGCTCTGCAGGTGGAACCGCTTGAGCACTCTCGACTGGTTCTGGTGCGGCTGGTTGCACTGGTGCTTCCACTGGCTCCGCAGGTGGAACCGCTTGAGCAATCTCGACTGGTTCAGGTGTCGCCGGTTCCGCTGGCGCTGCGACCGCTGTAGGCGTAGCGGGTGCGGTCGCGGTAGGTCTCGGCGGAGTGACGGAAGGCGTTTGCGTTGGCTGCGGTGCTGGCTGTGGCCTCGCTGGTCGCCCTGATGCTGACTGCGCCCATGCCGGAAGGGGTTGCAAGGCCAACAAAGCCGCAAGAGGCATGAGTCGTAGGCCACGATACAGGTCACGTTTCGGTTGCAAAGTCAATTCTCCGATTGGTCAAATCCCGAGCCAGAGGGGGGGCGGTCAATTCACGGTTCGCGAGCCCTTCCGCAACGGCTCAACCGGGTCCCGATTGCCCCTTCGATAACTCCTTCATTCGGTTCGAAAGGTCCTCAAACTCCTGATTCAGTCGATCCCGCGTCGGGTCGTCAAGATTGCGATTCAAACGGGCTCGTGCGACCGTCTGCAATGCCGCCTGTGTTTCGGTCATGCTCATCGCATGAATTTGTTCGGACCCAAGTGCCGGCGGTGCAGCGCTGTGTCCGCCATCCCATCCGCGGCCCTGTGAGGCTGTTGGAACGCCTGTTGGCGCAGGCATGCCCGGCCCGGCAGCAGGTGCAGTTGGTCCCCCCGATGGACCAGGTGGAGCCGGCGTTGGAAGATTTGGAATTGATCCGGGTGGGCTCTGCATTCCAGTCTCTGTAACGACAGAAGTCTTTGTGCCTCCGCCAGTTGCGCCGGTACCACTCCCTGTTACCGGTTCAATTCCTGGAACGCTTCCCTTGAGGGTCTTCCAGTCGCCGTTGAAGAATTCCTCTTTGCCCTTACTCCAAAGTGGCACGTCGTATTCCCCGCCAGAATGTCCAAGCTTCACGCTCCACGGGGCATTGGTGGCAAGAACTCTGGTTCCGCCAGACTCTTCGCCAACCCGAATTCGACTGTTATCCGCAAAGAAGATCAACGACCCGACGGCAGCCGTAGGACGTGGCCCGGCGTATTCGCGTGGCGGCGGCGGCGGACCCGGCGGCGGGGGCGGCGGCTTGGGGGGCTCAATTGGCTTGACAACTTTGGGCGTCTTGCGGACAGGTGGACTGGGCATGAAGAACGCACTCCGCCCGTCAAATCGCTTTCGATCATTGGTTGCCAGCACATCGTGCCGCTGCAGCGCCTCGTTGAACGCCTCGGACGGGTTACTGCTGCTGCCGAACGTGAACACAGAGCCCAGCAGCAAGAAGGCCGACCACATCGCAATGATGCCAAGCACCGCTCCGGCAGCCGATGCAATTCCGGTGCAAGCGTTCCATCGAACGCCGCGGGGAAGGCGAACCCATTCGGGACGATCCATCAGCTCATCCTCCCGGTGGATCGTGCGGAAAAGACCCATGCTTCGACCGTCATACGAACATTGACCTTGAGTTCACCCTCTCGTCGCTGCAGTCGAATCGAATTGATCGCTTCAATGGAAGGACTCGCCTCCATTTCAACAATGATCTTTGCGGCTTCTTCTGGCGTGGCTTCAAATTGCAACTCGCCTGTGACCTTGGAAAGTTTCTGCCCGGTGCCAAGCGTCGCCGCGCCCGAGAGCCTCGAGCTTGCACGCTGTGCGTCATAACTAAATCCGGTGGTGTTATGCCGTTTCACAATCTCCACAACAGCCTGGGCCATCGCTTCGGCGCCCTCGCTCTCACTCGCCGGTGGATTGATGGGGCCATACAGTTCGGCTCCAAGAATTGCCGAAGCCTCGGCTCCACTGGCAAGTTCTCTCGAATCAGACAATGCCTGCTCAATTCGATCGGCTTTGGCATTCCACTGGCGTGCCCAACTCCAACTCCATTGCTCTAGGGCCGTCCATCCAAGGAGCAGAACCACCAGAATCGCCGCCCCTTTGCCTGTTGTCGAAAGGGTGTAAAAACGAGCCAGGGTTGGATTTCGATTGAGATGGTATTGGATGTCCCAGTTCATGAGCCACTGCTCCGAATCCGAAGCATCAACTTCTCAAATTCGCTCTTGAGGCGCTTTTCGGTTTCCGGATCGATCACACCTTGTTGTCGAGCTTTGCTCACACGAGCCACCGCTTCCAGAAGTTCTGGACGGGACATGGCTTCGATTTGTGCATCGGTCAGCGGAGCGGGAATCGAAACGGAACTGTCACCGCTGCCCGGTGTGTGGTCACTTCGGCGGGGCACGCTGCCGCTTGTACTGGACGAACCTCTCCGAACACCTCGCGACTTGCCTCCATCGGGTGGCGTTTCCTTTTCCGTTTCTGCAGCGGGTGTCTCTTTGTTCTGGTCCGGTGTCGATGGTTCGGCGATGCTGGCTTTCGATTCTGTCGGAACTGGTGCGACAGGCAGATCCGCAAGGGATGGCTCTTCAGGAAGGGATACGGCGGGGGGCAATTCTGTTGGGGTTTCTGCGGGTTCTTCATTGCCGACTGGCTCAGGTGGATAGCGTCGATCCCGCAGAGATTTCTTTCCAAAGTCTTGTGCGGCGGAATAGTTGGGGCGGTAAATCGCTCGAGTGACTGCAGCCGACAACGAAAAATCCACCGACCCTTTGCTGTCCGGTGAATCCCACTTCTTCTGAATGCGATCAAAGACGCGGCTGTCACGCATCTGACGCTCCATAGCCAGAATGGCTTCGATGCCTGTCAGCCCGCCGTCTGATTTAGCGATCCCGCGGATGACCACATTGCGATCTTGGGAAAGACTGATGTCGTCCCATTCAATACCCAAAGGTGTGACGCACGCCAGATCGCCAAGCAACTTGCCCATGGGCCACACGCGCCGCTGCAATTCGTCGTACATGGCCAACCGTTGTCGATGGTCTTGAATGGATTGCTCTCGCTCACTCAGGTCACCAATTTTCCATTGCAACAGAAGTAATCGTGCACCGGCGATCGTTGGTGGCGCCACGGCGATCGCAAGCAGACACGCCGCCACAAGTTTGGCCAGCATGATTGGCTCGCTCACTCGATTTACAAACTCCCCAATCAGTCCAGGTCTGGTTCCCTGGGGTTGGGCGCGAAGTGCAACCAATGGTCGTAGGGGTCCAAACCACGCCATCGCCGCACCGACGGACAAACCATGGAGCTTCCACCACTCAAAGTCGAATGAATCGGCCAGAAGCGGAGTGAGGACAGCCAGATCCTGAGCGGTACATCCAAAGCCGCCCGCACCAGATCGCTCGAGGGCCTCGCGAAGGCTCTGCAACAAAGACGCCATGGTCGCGGCGTCCATACCCGCGTGCAGGGCGCTCTCCAGCACCGTGGTTTCCGCGGAGGCGATCCAATTGGATTTGTCCAATCGAGCACATCGAATCACCTTCGCGGAGGGCGTTGCAAACGCAAAGGTCAGGCTGGTGCGATCCGCAGCAATGTTCACTAGCGGCCCGGCAGCGCCAGCCGACAGCAGGGCAGCGAGACTCGAAGCGTCAGGTGCAAACAGCGGCTCGCCATCTGGTGGCAAGTCTCGTGCGATCGCCGGGCTGGCATCCACATCAGGCCACTCCACGACAAATCCATGTCGGCTTGCACCCTTGGGTGGAATGGGGAGGATGACATGCGAGGTTCGCCACTCCGGGATGGAGCCCAATTGCTGTGTGTCCACTTGTAATCGCATGGCGGTTTCAAGTTGAGCCTCGTCGGCATTCGGCAACTCGATGGTTCGGCACAGCACGCGTCCACTTTCCAGCAGCACAATCGAAGCGGCTGGTGGCCGAGTCGTTTCCGTGCCTTGGGTCCATTCCCCGCGGCAGGTGATTCCCGTTGTGTCGCGCACGAACAGCAGCGGCGTGGATTCTCCGCTTTCTACAACCACAAGCTGGTCTTGATCAGGCTGAACTCGGACGCGACGCTTCAAGGTTCTCGGTACTCCATGATCTTTGCGGGTAGGGCTGAACGGTCGACCACCACCACCATTTCAACCTCGGCACCAGTTCCTTTGGCCCGACCGCGGCATGAAATGGTGTAAACGGTACTGGTGACATCGGCCACCAGGGCCAATGTGGTGAGTTGGGCTTGCGACACACCCGGTAAATCGACCAGATCCGCCAGACTCGTGAGTCCTTCGGGCTTGGCCGCACGCCGTGTAAGAATGGCGTCTGCAAATCGCGTCTCAAGTTGCAGGACATCAATCAGCATCGACCGACTTGTCGTATTCAGGTTCAGTTTGCCGGTATTGACATTGCCGGAACCCCTCGCATCCTTGATGGTGCATTCGTTCATGACTTCTCGAAGTTGTTTGAGATCAAGGCTCTTGACCGCTGACGAACTGGTCTGCGTGGATCCACCGACCCGTCCAACACTGCTTCGACCCGTGCTGCCTGTGGAGCCGCCTCCCGCAGGCGTCTGCCGGCCGCGGTTACTGCCAAGTTGACTCAATGGCGTCGAGAGAATCTGTGCCATGCTTGCATTGGTTCCCTTGGAAAAAGTGAGTAAGGCGGCGGCCTGCTGTTTGTCCACACCGGTTCGTTCGATCAGCTCATCCTCACTTGCTTTGCGAAGGTCCAGCCGCTCTTGTCCGCTCATGGCAAAAGGGTTGGGGCGAGTGACCGCCGTCAGCAAACCGCTCCACCCAGCATCCAGTTTTCCGTCTGGTCGGTCATCGGGAAGGCTTCGCTTGCCGTCGTCTTCGCTTGGATCGAGGCGGCCGTTCAGATTCCAATCTTCTCCGCGAACATTTTGTGGCCATCCGCCAGCCACCAACTCCAATTCCGCGATGCTGCGAAAGTCAGCATTCCTTGGCTCGTAACCCAAGCTTCGATTGCGGTAATAGTCTCGCTCGGCGCCGATGCCCTGCACTTCGTGGTCCACATCGCGCCAATCCATAATGGAATCCGCAACATCCTGCGTCATGGAAGGAATGTTGACAAGGTAGGACTTGCTCGCAGCGTTGATATTCAGTTTCGCGTTTTCGTCCATTGGGCCCGCCCACTCACGACCATCAATAAAGTGCCGAATGTCCCACGAGCCGGTCTCTACTTCGCCCGCCGCGTTGCTCTCAAGATCGCGCGACATCGCCATGGAGTCAGCGGGGTCCGGGTTGGCTGTATGCCACTCCAAAATCGCAATCATGGTTTCCACACCGGCACGAGCCGCCCATCGAGCCTGAGTCCGTGCAAGTGATTCGCGGCCGAGTGTGGCTTGCCGAAACGAGAGCACTTGTGTTGCGCCCACGACAACGGCGGCGATGGCAATGGCCCAAATCACAGTCAGTGTGACGACGCCTTGTTCCGAGTGCCGCCATCGTCTCGTGCCATGTATGCGTGAAGTGATGTTCATGATGGACCTCCGCCACCTCGGCCACCTGATCCGCCTCGCGAACCGGTGGGTGGGTTGATCGGTCCGCCGGTGCCAGGTCGCCAGCCACCTGATGCTGGTCGTCCACCACCTTTTCCAGAACTGAAACCGCCACCACCTTGCGAAGCGCCGGGGCCGGTGACAAAGCCGCCACCCGTTGTTGTCTGAGTGGTGGATCCACCTGTCGTCCCCGTACCGCCAGTTGCTTCACCAGTTGGATCGGCTGCTTCGGCCGCACCTTCCTCAGGCTCGGCAGGGGCATCGCTCTTAGGCGGCTCGATACGGTCAATGGGAATTTCCGACTGCAAAGTCACCAGCGAACGCGGATCCAACGGTGCGTCATCGCCAAGGCGGGCACCGTTTGCCGTGACCGTTGCACGCACCGCCCACGGCAAACCGTCGACATCGCTATCCCAGTCTTGCCGCCACGACGAGCCGTCATAGGCTTCCAAACGCAGCGACAACACTCCCTCTCCGACGGGTTCTGCAATGCCTCCCGCATCCTCGTATTCGTCAGGCGCCGCGTCTCGTCTTCGCCACAGGGAGGTTCCCTCTGCGTCGGCTTCGATGCGATATTGCGTTTCATACTCCTGTCCTTCGCCGGAATAACTCAGAGGTCGCATCGGTCGCAATCGAGTGTTAAACAGAAGCAATTGGTCTCGATCGAGTTCCCCAAGGCTGCTCCCCACGGTCTCCGGAGCCAAACGCAAACGGGCATAGAACAGATCATCTGTTCGAACCACACTTTGAATATCTCTTCGAATTTGTTCAAGGGCGTCCGTGGCGCGGCGGGAAGCCGTCATGCGAAGTCTGGCCACCTCGCGTGCCCGGCCGAGTTGGCTCAGCGAAGATGAAATCGCTCCGGTGATGATGGCTGCGATGACCAAAGCGACAACCAATTCAAGAACGGTAAAGCCTCTCGCACGCTTCATTGGGCCTCGTTTCTTGCATCAAAGCGTGCGGCGCGGTCAATGGCTTGCTCAGGGGCCCGCTCGGGCGGAGTGAGCGTTTCATCTTCGGGTGCAATGCGTGTGGCGCAGCGATGTTCGATGCCAAGGGGGTCCCGCACCATCGCCGTTACATCAATGGGGTCTCCAACGCCACCGGCCTGCAACTCCACAGCAAATTCCCAGTCGGGCCATGGCGCGGGCAGGCGGCCCGAACTCTCGCGGACGCTTGAAAATGTACGAGGTCCCTCGGTAATCACTTGAGAAAGCAATTCATCCAGCATGGCCGCCGCCATCGCTTCATGCTCGCCGCGTTGAAGCATTGCCAAACTTCTTTGCGAAAGAGAAATCAATCCCGCAAGTCCAATGGCCAGCAGCGCACCGCCCAAGATGGCGTCGACAAGGGCAAATCCTTTGCGAGCTCGTGCATTGCTTACCATGGCTCGCGATCCCGTCCTTGCTGATCCAAATCAATCGCAACGCGACCGCCTTCCTTGACAACACCTTGATCGATGCGAATAGGGATGGTGGCTCCCGGCTCCAGCACCAGCAGCGTCTGAAATCCTTCTGCAGTTAACAACATCTCAACGCGAGGTCGGTCGGCGCTTGGCGAACCAATAATGCGCCACTCCTCGGGTGCGAGTAACTCGCCATCACGACGCACTTCAGTGAGTTCAACACCAGTCGGCAGGCGAACGGGCTGCACAAGTCGATCGGGCACCCAATCCGGTGGATCGGCAGGGCGATCAGGGTTGGATTCCATATTCCAAATTTCTACACAGCCAGAATCCGGATTCATCCAGAGAGCACACTGCTGCGAACCTGTATTGTCACGGAACGCAAACATGCTCAGAAGTTCGGTGAGTCGCTCGGCGGTCAAGTCGCCCTCACGCCGAATCATTCCAGTGAGTCGCGGCACCACCATGGACGCAACGATCGCAAGCAGGGCTACGACCACAATGAGTTCAAGCAGGGTGAAGCCGCGTCGCATGCACCCCTCCTGCGCTTACCGCGCTCCGTTGATAATGTCCTTGTTGTCGCCTTCGCCGCCGGGTTGCCCGTCAGCACCGAAACTCACCACATCAAAGTCGCGGTTCACGGTGCCCGGAATGATTACCACATACTGATGCCCCCACGGATCATTGAGGCTGTTGCGGTTCATGATGATGGGGTTGTCGCCGGCGCACAAGACTTCAAGTTCAAAGTCGTCATTCAGGCGACTCAATCCATTTTCTGTCATGTACAACCGCACTTGCTGTGAAAGGCTGTTCACATCGGCCTCGGCCTTGCGACCCTTGGCAACACCAAGCCAACGCGTCACATTGGGAACCAGAATCGTTGCGAGCAAAGCCACAATGGTGACAGCGATAATAATTTCCAGAAGCGTGAAACCAGACCGTCGAAGGAATCGCAGGTTGTTTTGAGAGTTTGTCATGGTCGAATCTTGAGGTTCAGGAGGCCCATTTGGCGGTTACACAGGCAACGACGGAATTCACATGTCCATGCATCCAAGTGGGAAAACCAGTGGATTGAGCGTGGTCATCAACTGTCCGATAGCGTAGCCGGATTGGTGCGGTTCGACCGCATTAGCCGCCGAGGGCACTCTGCAATTGCAGCAGGGGCAGCAGAATCGCAGCGAGAACAAAGCCTGCGATGACCGCCATGATGATCAAAAGAACCGGTGGTAGGGCCTTGGTGAAAAGCTTGATGCTTGCATTCACCTTGCGGTCAAAGGCCGTGGCGGCGTGAACCAACATGCTTTCCAGCCGCCCGGATCGCTCGCCAATGTTCACAATCTGAATCAGAAGTGGCGGGAAAAACCCGCACCGTTCCAGCGGTTCAGCGAGGGCCTGACCCGTGGTCACTTTCTCCTGCACTTCATCCACAGCACGAGCGAGCACCGCATTCCCGAGTACATCACGCGTGATCTGGAGAGACTGCAGAATCGGAAGACCGGCACTCACAAGGGTTCCAAGCGTGCGGGTAAAGCGAGCCACAGCAACATCTCGAAGCAGTGATCCCAAGAGCGGCAGTCGAAGCAGCGCCCCATCAAATCGAAGTCGATTGTCGGGTTGGGCCAGCCATCGCTTGCACAGAATGGGTATGGCCACGCACGCAGCTATAAGGAGCGGCCACCAGGTGGTCACAATTGATGAAAGCCCAAGCAAAATGCGTGTGGGAAGTGGAAGCACCATGTTGGGCTGCCCAGCAATCGGAGCCATAAGTTGGGGTAGAACAAAGGTGACAAGAATGACCACGCTGACCAAAATGAGTGCGGCAACGATGAGCGGATAGATCGTGGCTCCGACCAGTTCACGCTTGAGTTCAACGGCGCGGTCGAGAAGATCGGCCAGCTGATGAAGTACTTCGGGCATGCGACCACTGGCATCCGCAGCACGGGCCATCCCAAGAATCATGTCATCAAAGGGCGCTCCATACGCTCGCATGGCTTCATGAAGTGGCTGGCCGGCCTCGATCTTTTCAATGAGGGCATCCAAAATGATTGGCTGTGATTTGCCGGAAGCTTGACGGCGCACCGTGCGCAACGCCTGCATCAAAGGCAACCCGGCCTCAATGGCCGTTGCAAGTTCTCGAATCAATGACGCGAGATCGGAGCGATTCATGGTGGGGCGAGTGGATCTTTGGGGCAACCATTGTGCAAGCACAAGAGGTTTGGTGCTGGTGGGTGCAGCGTCCACCCGCCGTGATGGAACAAGATCAACCGGGCTATCGCTTTCCAATTTCAATGGAGTCAGCCCGCGAGCCAGAATCAATCGCATCGCGGTGGAGCGATCCGGTGCAGCCACATTTCCCGAGGCTTCTTGTCCGCTTCGATCAAGCCCTTCGTAATGCCATTGGGCCACGGATCAGGCCTCGTCCACTTCCTGAGTTGCTCGAAGCACCTCGGCAATAGTGGTTTCGCCCGATTGCGCCTTGTGCATTCCATCGTCTCGCATGGTCACAAAGTCAGCATCCACGCGGCGCTTCATCTCCATCACGCTCAGTCCCTCGGCAATGGCAGCGCGCAGGTTTGGATTGATTCGGGCGAGTTCAAAGAAACCAAGGCGGCCTCGGAAGCCACTGCCGGAGCAGGCTTCGCAACCCACGCCCACAGTCACCTGGCCTAGGAATCCTTCCATTTCAGAGGCGGCGATCCGACCTCGTTGGTCATCATCCATGGCAACCTTTGTGGCGCACTGGCGGCAAATGCGTCGGCCAAGCCGCTGTGCCAGCAAGCCCTCAAGCACACTGGCAACCAGGAAACTCTCTGCGCCCATATCGACCAGTCGCCCCACGCTTGATAGCGCGTCATTCGTATGCAGCGTGCTCAGAATCAAGTGGCCGGTGAGCGCGCTTCGAATGGCAATGTCGACTGTTTCGGCATCTCGAATTTCGCCCACAAGAATCACATCAGGATCCTGACGGAGAATGCTCCGAAGGCCGCTTGCAAAAGTGAGGCCGCGTTTGGGATTCACCGGAATCTGGTTGATGCCGGCCAGTTCGTATTCAACCGGGTCCTCAATTGTGATGATCTTCTTGCGAGGGTCGTACAACTTACTCAGCGCCGCGTACAGCGTTGTTGTTTTTCCACTGCCGGTCGGCCCCGTGACCAGCACCAAGCCGTGCGGCTTGGAAATGAGTTTGTCCATCATGGCCACATGCTTGGCGCCCATCCCAAGACTTGGAAGTTCCAGTGGCAGCGAACTCTTGTCCAGAATGCGCATGACCACGCTTTCGCCGTAAATCGTTGGCACCGTGCTAACGCGGATGTCCACTTTTCGCCCCTCGTACCGCAGCGAGATGTGGCCGTCTTGCGGTACATAGCGCTCCGCAATGTTCATCTGAGACATGATCTTGACTCGACCAATGATCGCGGGCTGTAAGTGTTTCGGCGGGCTCTGCTGTTCGATCAGCACACCGTCCACGCGGTACTTCACTTTCAATTCACCTTCAAACGGTTCGATATGGATATCGCTTGTTCGTTTCTGAATGGCCTCCAAAATGAGCAGATTCACAAGGTTGACCAGCGTTGGCTGCTCGGCCATGCGATGCACATCGTCCGCTTCAATCGCGTCGAGATTGTGCTCGCTTGTTGCGCTGGCCAGACCGCCTTCGCTCGCAAGGCTTTCGGCCATTCGTGCGGCCGTCACACCGTATGCCTGCCGCATTATTTCTCCAAAAACTTCTGGAGCCACACCCACACGAATCAACGGAAGTCTTGCCAGCGCACCCGCCTCATCAATGGCCTGCAAATCAAATGGATCAGCCATCGCAATTCGAAGTCGGTCGGATTCGATCGACAAGGGAACAATGCGAAGCCGCACAGCCACTTCCGCAGGAATCAAACGAACAGCGAGTTCCTCGTTGGGCACAGGCTTTTCAAGCCACTGAAATCCACTGGCCACACATCTCGCCTTGGGTGACGATGCTGCAGCGGCTTGAAGCAATGCCTCCACGGTGCTGCGTGACGCAGCATCGCCTTCGCTTAGAGCATCAAGCACGGCCGCTCCGATGGTTCACTCGACCACTTCTTTCTTGACCGGCTTGCCTTCAGGATCAGTTGGTTTATTGGCTGACGTGGCATCTTTGCCTCCCTGACCCGCGCCTTGATACATCGGGGCTTTGGGCGACGAAGGTGGTGGCGGCTTCAAACCTGGTACGCCGGCCACGATGGCCTCTCGTTGCTCCGCGGTCAGCAAAGCGAGCACGGAATCCCGTGTCTCCTGAACCAATCTATTTTTTTCATTTCGAAGCGGAACCATGGCCTCGATCCCCGGTTGCTCAACTTTCCGTCCCTCTTTCGCAGCCGCTCGAGCCTGTGCGGCTTTGGTGGCGCGAGCCGGTTTAGAGGGTTCGTCTTGACGCATCGTGTGCAACATGCGCGCACGAAGATTCTCTAAGTGCTCTTGCCACTTTGCACTGGCGCCATCAACGCCAGTGCGTTGCTCTGGAGTCAAGTCTGGCAGGTTGGTGACCACTTGGAAAAAATTCGCCAGCGGATCAGGCTGAAAGGCCTCTTTATAGCCCGCTGCAAGAGCTCGGGTGCGAAAGTCCGGTCCGAGTGGAGTTGCAAGCGACTCGGCAATCTTCTCAATGAATTCATCTTGCACCACGCGCACCGCAACGCGAGCCTTCATGATCTGGTTCTGCAATTCCACGCCGCGATCAAAGTCCATGCTTTCCATCGCCTGTGTAAAGTCTGGCATCAACGCATCGATTCGCTGATCACGCGCCACCAATGCAAGATCCAGTTGCAATTCGTATTCGTCCAGCGTGGTTTGGGCCGCGGTCAAGGCTTCAGGAGGCAACTGCATTTGCCGCGAAATGGCGATCAGATCAACGCCCTCTCCAGAGAGATCGCTGTCTTCAAGACTCTTCTCGCGGCGCATCGTGCGCTCAAATTGAGGCCATCGTTCACGCTGCGTGTCGCTGAGTTGCCCTTTCACGCTTGCCATGAAATCCGCGAACATTCGATCTTTTTCTGGCACCCACGCCTGAATCGGAGCGAGCAGGCCTTTGATGCTTTTGGAGTCTCCCTTTTGGGACTTCGCCATGTCCACCATTTTTTGGCGAACCGTATCGCATCCCGTTTTAAAGTTGGCCGTGTAATCGTCAATCAGACTTTCGACGATTGGGCGTTGCCACTCCTCAAGTTTCAGGGTCTCCACAACAAGCACCATGTCTCGAGGAAGCACATCAGGGCGAAAGGCCTCACCGAAGCCGGCCTTGCCGCCGAATTGTGCGAAAGACATCGTGGCAAGAAGCAATGGAATGGCAACGATAAGAAGACGGTTGGCGTTCTGCATGGAGGTTTCTCGGAAGGGTTGAAGTGATTCAACGGAGCACGGAAGTGTTCATTGGCAGGAAGGCAGGAAAGATCTTCAGAATGTCAGAGAGAAATCGGAAAGAGCCCATAATCTATCCCATGGCCCTCATGGGGATTCGGTGGGTCGCGTGGTCCTTTGCTCAATTCGCTTCTCTGAGCGAGTGACCACGATCCGGTCCACAAAGATGCCTGGCGTATGAATCTGATCGGGATCAATGGACCCGGTGGCGACCAGTTCTTCCACTTCGACAACGGTCACGCTGCCACACGTGGCGACCATAGGGTTAAAGTTCCGCGCGGTCTTGCGGAACACCAAATTTCCGAAGTGATCAGACTTCCATGCTTTCACCAAGGACAAATCGGCTCGAATGCCACGCTCCATCACATAGGTCTCTCCATCAAACACTTCGGTGGGCTTGCCTTGGGCCACCACGGTGCCGACTCCGGTCTTGGTGTAAAAGGCAGGAATGCCAGCGCCTCCGGCTCGCAGCCGTTCGGCAAGCGTTCCTTGCGGGCAGAACTCAAGTTGGAGTTCGCCACTCATAAATTGGCGTTCGAATTCCGCATTCTCTCCCACATAACTCGAAAGCATTTTTCGAATCTGTCGCGTGTTCAGAAGAAGTCCAAGGCCCCAGTCGTCCACACCCGCGTTGTTGGAGACACAGGTCAGGCCGGTTGCCCCGGTGTCGCGCAATGCAATGATCAATTGCTCTGGAATTCCGCACAGACCAAACCCGCCCACAGCGACCATCATGTCATTGCGAACGAGTCCCTCAAGAGCCATTGCGGGTGAGGGAAAGACCTTGTTCACTGCCATGAGGGAAGTGTAGTGAGCCTCCGCGGAGTGGCTAGCCTCGGTTGCCCGTGCCGCTTGTCCTGATTCTCATTCTTCTTTCTGCACTTCCAGACGCCATGGTGGTGCCGGTTTTGCGTGACTTGCTCGTTGAGCGGTATGGAGCAACGGCTGAAGCGTCACAAGCATTTCTTGCAGTGAATTTGTTGGGCGCAGGGCTTGCCATTCCATTGGTTCGCTGGCTCAGACGAAGGTGGCCGGCATGGTCGGTTGCCGCGGCGGGGGCGATGGCCGATGCATCGCTTCTGGCTTTGATGTGGCTGCCAATCGGCTTTGGCCCAACGCTCGTTGTGCGATGCCTTGAGGGAGTCGCCGATGTGGCAACTTTTGCGGCGTTGTTTCAGATTCTTGGCAGCGTCGGTGGTCGCGGAATGGCGTGGCGAATGGGTGTGGGCGCCAGCATGTTGATTGGGGGGCTTGGAGCCGGCGCAGTGCTTGGTGGTGCAGCCGTTCGGGCGAGTGACGCAGGTCCAACGATCGCGTTTGTGCTTGGTGCAATCTGTTGCTTTGTCACAGGATGCGGCGCATTGATGGGCCACCGCACTCTTGACTTGGCCGGACCCACAAGTGAAGTGCCCGAGCCAGTGCAACCAATTCTGAAGGGGCCACTCTGGCCGATGCTGTTGATGGCGGCATCCGATCGAGCGACCGGTGCCGCGCTCACCGCAGTCTTTGCAAGTTTCCTTGCCAGGAATCTGGGCTACGACCCCGCCGAACGAGGGAGATTGGTTGGGCTGCCGCTGTTGTTGATGGCGATCGGTGCAGCTCCGGCTGGCTGGTGGGCCGATCGCCTTGGTTCGCTGCGGGTTCGTACTGCGGCTGCAGTGGTGTACGCCGTTTGTTTCGCGGCCATCTCATGGGTCGGCGCATCGACATTGGCTCTCAGTTGTGTGCTTCTTCTTCTAGGAGTGGCGGGAGCCCCTCTCTTACCTGCATCACTCTCGCTCATTGTTTCCAGCGGAAGGGGAACGAGTGGACTTGCCGCATTTCGAGCAGCCGGTGACGGGGGTTACTTCCTTGGAATTGTCGTGGTGGTGACCGTGGGCGCTCTCGCGGGAGGCGATCGCTTGGCCACGCAACAGTCGCTCATGATCGCATTTTCCATCGCCCATCTGGTGTGTACGGTGGTGTCCCGTCGGGCACTTGGCATTCGTGTGCGGTGATCGTCAGTTCTTTGTGACGAAGTCGTGATGCGGTTTGCTGCGGACATCCTCAAGGGCAGATCGAAGTTTCTCCAACGCCTTGTTCTGAATCTGGCGAATGCGCTCTTTGGTCAAACCGATTCTTTGGCCGACCTGCTCAAGCGTGAGCAGCGGCTCGCCGGTGGGTCCGTCAAGACCGAAGCGGTGAAAAATCACTCGTCGTTCAACTTCGCTCAAGGCTGCTCGCTGACTGTCGACCATGTGGCGAACTTCTGCAGCGCTGTCTCGTTCGTGTTCCAATCGCAAGGTTGCCGGATGGTTGGAGCGTTCAAACTCTGGGTCATACTCACTTGAGAATCGCTGGCGGTACTTCACCAACTTGAGACCGAAGCGACTGAACGCTTTCAAAATGGAACGGCATGCATAGGTGCTGAACTTGAATCCTCTCCCGCAGTCAAATTTGTCCACGCTGCGCATCAGAGCCATATTGCCCTCACCAATCAGGTCTGGGAAATCGCTCTCCCCGAGCCGCACACGCTTGGCCATGGCCAGCACGAGCGCCAAATTGATCTCAGAAATTTGCTCGCGATAGCGACGCGAGGTCTGGTACCAGTGCACAATTTCGCGGGATTCCTTGGCGTTTGGTTTGCGGCCATCCAAACCATCTTGAATCTGCCGGACTCGGAAGCGGGCGTAGTTGTATTGCAGAAAGATGACCCGTTCTTGCGCGGCCGACAGCAAAACACTGCCATTTCGGTTTTGGCGGGCTCGCTGTTCCTGTGCAGAGAGGTCATCCATCAGCGGCCCATACCACGTGACATCAGGTCGTCGAATCGGCTCTGGAACAAGATAAAGGTTGGCCTGTGCGTTGGGCTTTACGAATTCCGGGGAATCCATGAAATCCATCGGCTCTGCCATGATTTCACTCAGCAGAGCCACATCCGCAGGTGCCAATGCGGCAGGTTTCACGCCCCCGCGGCGCACGATCGCCGCAGTGCGACGGCGATGCCGCAATGGCTTGATGGGTGCGTTGGAACCAAAGAGCGAATCAATCATGGGTGTCTTTCAGTCGTGTGGGGTGCAATGCCTTCCGACTGCAATGCGGGAGGCTGAGTCAAACAAGCAAAGGGAGTGCCACGAAACAGAAGCCGTTCAGTTCTGTGGCATTCAAGAATTCAGATGTGGAAACAGGAGTCGGTGGGGTCAGTGAAGTGAAATCCGTGTCTGTATTCGTTCGTGGGGTGGCCGTAGATTCAGTTCTCGAGCAAACCAAAAAAAATGCGCCCCCATATACATGGGTCGATTTGCCCCAACCGGTCAATTCAATGCAAAACGGGCGGTTGCCGACTTATCAGACTCACTCCGCCTTGCCGCCACTCAGGTCATAGACCCAGCATTCGCCGGCTCGCTTGAATTCCAAAACTTCACCACTCTTGAAAAACAGGCTTATTTCGCGAGCGGCAGCTTCTGGGCTGTCGGAGCCGTGAACCAGGTTGTAACTATTTGAAACACCAAAGTCTCCGCGAATGGTGCCACTTGCAGCCTTGCTACCAAATGTGGCACCCATCATGTTTCGGCAGACTGAAATAGCTGAATTACCGCGGATCGCCAGAACGAATACCGGGCTGCTGGTCATAAAGCGGACCAACCCGGCGTAAAACGGCTTGCTGGCGTGATCTTTGTAATGCTGAGCAGCGAGTTCCTGAGAAATCTGCATCAGTTTGCCGCCCACAATCTGTAACCCCTTGTCTTCAAAGCGGGTGATGATGCGGCCCATCAAGCCTCGTTGGACGGCATCGGGCTTCAGAATGATCAGAGTGGTTTCCATGGGAGCGGTTCCTGAGTTGGGGTGTGTGGGGGCAAGATGGTAGCGAATCCTTCTGCCGCGGCTGCGGGTGGAGTCAACTGAAAACAGGCTTGAAGTGGTCCGGAAAGCCGAAACACTGGCATACTGCCTCGCTCTCGATTCATGGAGGTTGCATGTCAGGCACGGAAGCAGTCGTGATGGAGTCGTCTAAAAGAAAGTCTGCACAAGACCATCCCCAGATCGCGGGGACCAAGCCTAAGCGATCGCGCGGTGCAACCGCTGACGAAATGGCCGATCGTCAGCGCGACATCAGCGTGAGCGAATTTTTCGCCAAGAATCGACATCTGCTTGGGTTTGACAATCCCCGAAAGGCTCTCTTAACCACGGTCAAAGAGGCGGTCGACAACTGTCTCGATGCGTGCGAAGAGGGAGCCATCCTTCCAGAGTTGTCGGTCATCATCGAAGATCTGCAGCCGGATCGACCCGCATCAGCCAAGAGTTCGAGATACCGAGTCACCGTTGTGGACAATGGTCCCGGAATTGTTCGCAAGCAGGTCGAGAATATTTTTGGTCGGCTGCTCTATGGCAGCAAGTTTCACCGATTAAAAATGAGTCGAGGACAGCAGGGAATCGGTATCAGCGCCGCGGGCATGTATGGATTGATTACCACCGGTCGCCCGATGGTGATTCATACCAAGCCGGGTGCCACGAAGGCGGCGCATCACATCGAATTGGCGATGAACACCAAGACCAATCGGGCCGAGGTGACGCTTGACAAAGAGACGACGGATTTTCCTCCCAAGCGTTTTCGATCGTTGACAGCGGGCACACGCTCTCTCGCTGGAGAAAGCGGAGGGTTTCTCGATGCAGCGGTCTACCGCCACGGCACATGTGTCAGCATTGAATTGGAGGGGCGGTATCAGCGGGGCCGTGGGTCGGTGGATGAGTTTCTGGAACTCACCGCCATTGCCAATCCGCATGCTCGGATCGTCTTTGTTCCACCGTCGCGTGTGAATGATGATGATTCGGATACACCGATTCTTGCCAAAGTGGAAGCAGGTGCGGCGGTTGTCGCTGCGGTGACGACTGAGACTCAGGGTGTGACCGTTTTTCCACGTGCTGTTCAAGAACTTCCACCGGAAGCCAAGGAGATTCAGCCGCACCCCAGAGGGATAGAACTGGGAACGCTCTTGCAGATGCTGAAAGATTTCGAGGCAAGTGATCACGGAACACTTTTCAACTTCCTGCGAGAACGGTTCTGCAGAGTGAGTGCTGCCACCGCAGGAAGCCTCTGCGAAAAAGTGGGTCTTTCCAGTCGGCGCAAGGTTTCGGATCTTGATCCGTCGGTGACCGAAAAACTCTTTGACGCGCTGCAGAACGCGAAACTGGCACCGCCACCGACGGATTGTCTTGTTCCAATTGGTGTTCGCCAATTGCTGGCGGGAATGCTCAAAGGGGTTCGAGCCGAGTTTTATGCCGCAAGTACGCGCGAACCAGCCGTCTATCGGGGACGGCCCTTTCAAATTGAAGCAGCGATTGCATTCGGCGGAGAGTTGCCGGGCGACGAAACGGCCAGAGTGATTCGCTTCGCCAATCGAGTGCCGCTTCTATTTCAGCAAAGCGCGTGCAGCAGTTTTAAGGCCGTCGTGGAGACCAGTTGGCGAAACTATAACTTGCAGCAGCCGCGTGGAAGTCTGCCCATCGGTCCACTGGTGATCATGATTCATGTTGCAAGCGTGTGGGTTCCGTTTACCAGCGAAAGCAAAGAGGCGATTGCGGATTACGACGAGATTCGAAAGGAAATGAGGCTTGCCCTGATGGAATGCGGGCGCAAACTCGGCACCTATCTGAACAAGCGGCAACAGATGCAACGGCAGGGGGAACGACGCGACATCTTTGAGCGATACATTGGTGAAGTCAGCAAGGCGTTGCATGACATTGCAGGCGTTGACACCAAGAAGGTGCATGACGCGCTCCTGAAACAGGCTCGCGCACATACCGCCGCTGCGGATCAGAGCCTTGATGTGGATGGCAAAGTGGTTCAGGAACAGGAATCCCCCGATGAAGAGGGCATTGTGGTTGTCCAGAGTGCCATGCCCCCATCGATCGAACGGCCAACCAAGCGAACGCCTGCCCCGGCAACTCTCCGTCCGGCTGGTACGGCGGACGTGAAGAAACCCCGCAAGTCTGCTGATCGCGATGGCCCAAGCCTTTTCTGATTCTTGAAATCACAGGGCTCACGCAAGGAACAACACCATGGCAAAGATTTCAAAACTTTCTCCTTCAGCGGCTACGAAAGCACGCGATCGAGTGACCTCACAAAAGATTGTGGCTATGGCCGAAACGGTCGCCAAGCGAGCCTTGAGTGGGAAAGAGCCAGTGGTTTCGATTCCGGCTCGAACCCGCAGCAATACCATCTGGAACAAACGCAAGGGCATTCTTCAGATGGGCGATGCTGCACAGGAGCGGCAACTCTTCAATTTGAATCAGGCGAAGAATTTTATGCAAACCATGTTGCATTCCAGCAGCGTGAAGACCTTGATCGAGGCGGAAAAGACGCTCAGCCTTCGAGGAATGTTTTACAAGGGGCTGCATACGGTTGCCGGTACCAAGGAAAAAACATTTGCAGACCAAGATGAAAGCGATGGAATCCTTGAGGATCTTGAAGTCTCGATCGGTGCCTTGCGTGAGGAACTTCGGATCTTTGCCAAGAAGGCGGGAACCATTGTGGGCAATGTGACGCTGGTGGATTCCGGTGACGAAATCGACTGTCGACACATGGGCAGCGGTGGGTACGCCATTCCAAGCATTGTGGAACCCGATGTGATCCAGTTTAAAAAGTGTGAAGCCGAGTTTGTGCTGCATGTTGAAAAAAACACCGTGTGGAATCGATTCAATGAGGATCGCTTCTGGGAAAAGCACAATTGCATTTTGACGGAGGGTGGTGGTCAGCCGCCTCGCGGTGTGCGTCGCATGCTGAGGCGACTGAATGAGGAACTTGGATTGCCGGTGTATTGCCTGCTCGACTGCGATCCGTGGGGGCATTACATCTACAGCGTCATCAAGCAGGGCAGCATATCATTGGCCTTTGAAAGTGAAAGGCTTGCAATTCCTGATGCCAAGTTTCTTGGAATCCGTTCCAAGGACTACAAGGCTTGCAATCTGAGTGACGATGTTCAAATTGCCTTGAACGACAATGATGTGAAGCGAGCCAAGGAAATTGCGGCCTATCCGTGGTTTCAAGCTCACAAGGGTTGGCAGCGGGAAATCGAGGGGCTGCTCACCAGTGGATTTAAGATGGAAGTGGAGTCGCTGATTACAAAGGACATCAGCTATGTGACCGAGGTGTATGTGCCGCAACGCTTGAAGGCGAAGGATTGGCTGGACTGACGGCAGGTCTCTTGAGCGGCAGGCATAGCGTAAAGCATGATCCCCGCTCCGGGCCGTTGAAGAGTTTCACCGATCCACCGTGTTCCTCAACAATTCGCCGCGATGTTGCAAGACCTAGACCGCTTCCACCCGGTTTGGTACTTCCATAAGGACGAAAAATGGTTGATCGGCGTTGTTCTGGAATGCCAGGGCCATTATCAATCACACTGAGCCGAGCTTCGCTTCCGGTTGAGTCAAGTTCAAGTCGCAGAATCAGTTCTCCGCGACGCTCACCTGGTTCTGCCTTTCCCTCGGGATTCATGGCCTGAATCGCATTGATGGCGAGGTTCAGGAGAGCCTGTTTCAGCAACCCCGAATCGATGGCAGCCATGACCGGAATCCCCGGCACATCCACACGCAAGAGCACCCCGGCGCGGTCCGCTTGGGGATGGAAAAAGTCTGCAAGGTCTTGAAGCAGCTCGCGCAAGTCTCGTTCTTGAGGATCGAGTTTCATTCGGCCGGCGAACTGCAGAAAGTCAGCAAGAATGTCCTTCAGCCGCGTACTTTCGCGAGCCAGAGCATCCGCTCGCCGCGTCACAGTCGCCTTGGTGGATTCTGGAATCTCGCACTCAAGCACTTCCTCGCGAAGTAATTGAGCATTGAGCGTCAGGGTGCTCAGCGGATTCTTGATTTCATGCGCAAGGCCGCTTGTCATGCTGCCTAGTTCGGCAAGGCGTTCCACCGCACCTGCACGCCGTTCCGCTTCCAGGGTGCGACGGGACCGCCGCACCAAAGAACGAATCAAGGCCAAGGCTGCCACCAACACCCCTGCGACGAATCCAATCAGGATGCCGTTGAACAAAGGAGTATTCATGTGTGAATTCCGCTGCGCAAATCCGGTGCGTCAGCGATGCGAGCTGTGACAGAAAAGTTTGGCGAAATCAGTGGGCCTGTGCAGGGTTGGATGAAGGAACTCGCGTGCTCTTCACCTTTGTTGCAGACCAACCTTTTTGCCCCTTGGTCGCCGAATAGACCACCGCCTCGCCATCGCGGAGCGTCTTAAATCCATCTGCTTGATCAATGACCGAAAAGTGGACAAAAATATCTTGCCCCTCAGGACCCACCACAAATCCGAAACCCTTTCGCGGATCAAACCATTTCACGGTTCCAGTGATTTCGGACAGATCGGTTGATTCGCTCATTGAGGGCTCCACTTTGGTTAGGCGACGACTTCTCCCTGCCATTCTGACTCAAGAATGGGCATTCTGCAAGTTATCTTCACTAGATCTTGAAACTATTCAAAGAAAGCGGGAGGCCCCCGCCTAGCGGTTGGGGCCTCCCGTTGTATTTAGGCAGTAGATAAACCCTTGTCAGGCTGGTTTGGCAACTGGCTCCGGTTGCGTCAAGAGTGCCTTACGGCTGAGCTTGATACGGCCGTTTTCGTCCACATTCAGCACCTTCACCCTGATGACATCACCCATTTTGACTTGATCACTGACAGCCTTCACAAAACCGTGAGCCAATTCACTGATGTGGCACATGCCATCGGTGCCAGGGACCAGTTCAACAAAGGCACCGAACTCTTTAATTGCCACGACCTTGCCTTCGTAGACCGTTCCGACCTTGATCTCGGCGCCAAGGGCCTCAACTTCGGCCTGAGCCTGAGCCGATTTGGATGCGTCGGCACTGGCAATAAAGACCGTTCCATCCTCTTCAACATCGATCTGACAGCCAGTGCGGGCTTGAATGCCTCGAATGGTCTTGCCACCAGGGCCGATGAGTTTGCCGATCTTCTCCGGATCAATCTTGACCTTGATAATGCGTGGCGCGAACAAACTAATGTCGGCACGCGGCTTGGCAATGACCGCCTCCATCAGATCAATGATTTGCAGACGACCTTCGCGTGCTTGATTGAGAACAGAAACAATTTCCTCAATCCCAAGACCGCGGGCCTTCAGGTCCAACTGAATTCCCGTGATGCCATCGCGGGTGCCGCTTACTTTGAAGTCCATCTCGCCGAAGAAATCCTCTTCGCCAACGATGTCCGTCACATGAGTGACTTTGCCTTCACTGCTGGTAAAGCGACCCACGCTAATTCCGGCGCAGGTGGCCTTGATTGGAACGCCCGCGTCCATCATGGCCAAGCATCCACCACACACGCTGGCCATGCTGCTTGAACCATTGCTCTCAGTAATTTCACTGGAGACTCGAATGGTGTACGGAAAGTCTTCAGGGCTGGGAAGGATGGCGAGCAAACTTCGTTCCGCCAAGGCACCGTGACCGATTTCGCGGCGACCAGGACCCGTGATGCGTCCAGCTTCTCCCGTGCAGAACGGAGGAAAGCTGTAATGCAGGTAGAACTTTTTCGCATATTCCGGAAGCAAGCCGTCGACGATTTGTTCATCCTTAATGGTGCCAAGCACGCAACTGACAATGCTCTGGGTCTCACCTCGCTGAAAGAGCGCGCTGCCATGTGTTCGTGGCAAAATGCCAACGGACATATCCAGCGGACGAATCTGCTTGAGGCCGCGACCGTCGGGTCGAATGCCTTGATTGCCAGCCAGATCGTGCGTGAGTTTCTTTTCCAGGATGCGGAACGATTCTTTGGCCTCGCGCTGCGTCTTCTCAGCCGCAACATGATCGCTGTAGGAAAGTCCCTTTGGAATGGCGAAGTGATTCTCGAGCACCCATGTGCGCAAGCGATCCACTTCGTCGTTGCGAGGTTGTTTCCCAGTGATTTGTCGTGCTTTACGAAGTTCCTCGCCAACCACCGACTTCACTTTGGCAAAGGTTTCGGCTGATGGAAGCATCAACGCACCAGCATTCACGCTTGGAGCCTTGCAGGCCTCACGCAACTTGTTGATCAGAGCGACTAGCGGCTTGATGCCTTCGTCGTATCCAAACTGAATGGCACTCACCATGGCAGCTTCATCAATCTCGGCTGCACCGACTTCGATCATGTTGATGCCGTCTTTGTGACCGCTCAAGACCAGATCGAGATCGCTGAACTCAAGTTGGGCCACGCTTGGATTGATGACAAACTGCGGGCCGTTGTCCGTATGAATGCGACCCACGCGAACGGTGGCGATTGGCCCAAGGAATGGGGCGTCGGTAATGCTCAATGCCGCACTGGCTGCGGTGCAAGCAATCACATCGGAATCCGTCTGCCCGTCATGGCTGAGCACGATCGTCTGCAATTGGATTTCGTCAAGGAATCCTTCTGGAAAGAGTGGCCGAATGGGTCGGTCAATCATTCTCATGGTGAGGATTTCTTTCTCCGTTGGAGCACCCTCTCGCTTGCGGAATCCACCGGGAAAACGGCCAACGGCCGGATACTTCTCACGGTAGTCGCAGGTCAGAGGAAAGAAGTCGATGCCAGCCCGTGGGGAGGCGCGAACAGCGGTTGCCAGAACCACCGTGTCGCCAAAGGTGCACATCACTGCACCGTGGGCCAATTTGGCAACTTTGCCTGTTTCGAATTTAAATGTGCGGCCGCCGATTTGAGTCTCGACGGATGCTGGAACGTGTTTGCCCATGCTGGGTCTCCTGGTGAGTTGCGAGTGGAGTGAAAACCCGCACCACGACCAGGAAGGCAGAAGGCGAAGCGCACTCGAAATGAATGTGCGTCGCCCACTGCCGCCGTCGGCCTAGGGGCGGAGAGCCTGCTTACTTGCGCAGGCCAAGTTTCTGAATCAATGTGTTGTAACGATCGCGATCAATTTGAGCGAGGTAACGAAGCAGACTGTTGCGCTTGCCGACCATCAGTAACAGGCCCCGGCGACTGCCATGATCCTTGGCGTTTGCTCGGAAATGATCCTGCAGGGAGCCAATTCGCTCGGTCAGAACGGAAATCTGGACTTCGGGACTGCCGGAGTCGGTTTCGTGGCGTTTGGCGGAGGAGATGGCCTTCTTCGTGGCTGTGGCTGAGATCATGGTTGGTCTGTTTCTCTGATTCTTTCGGAAATGTTTTGAAGGGACGAGTGTACGCGATTCAGGCCTTCCCCTGCAAGATGCGTCATGATTTGCAGGACGGAAAGTTGACCAACAACGGCCGGGGCATGCTTGATCGACCTCAAAGTCCTATTCTGTGCCACCATGACTGCTATCGGAGCAACGAACGCACTTCGGGATGCCGCAAATGCCTATTTGGCAGAGGCAGCCAAGATTGAACAGGGCGGCGGCTCTGCTGGTGCCGAACGCCAACATAGGCATGGTCGGTTGACGGCACGGGAACGAATCGACCTGCTCTTGGATCCGGGATCGCGGCGCATGGAGTGCGGGTTGTTTGCCGGGTGGGGTATGTACCGCGAATTTGGTGGGGCGCCAGGTGCTGGAGTGGTGACCGTTCTTGGAATCATTGAGGGCCGTCCGTGCATGGTGATTGCCAACGACGCCACGGTGAAGGCAGGTGCGTTCTTTCCGATGACCTGTAAGAAGATCATTCGCGCGCAAATGATTGCCGAGCGAGCGGCGTTGCCATTGGTGTATCTCGTTGATAGTTCGGGGGTCTTTCTTCCGCTGCAAGAGGATGTCTTTCCTGATGCCGACGACTTTGGTCGCATCTTTCGAAACAATGCCGTGTTGAGTGCCAAAGGGATTCCACAGCTCGCTGCCATCATGGGGAATTGCGTGGCAGGTGGTGGGTACCTACCGGTGTTATGCGATGTGCTATTGATGACCGAAGGCAGTGGTTTGTATCTGGCTGGACCTGCACTGGTGAAAGCCGCGATCGGTCAAGAGGTGTCCAGTGAAGATCTTGGTGGAGCCGCCATGCACGCGCAGATCAGCGGCACGATCGACTTTCGGGAGAAGGATGATCCATCGTGCATTACAAGGGTTCGAAGCCTGATGTCGAAGAACAATGCGGCAAGAAAGTGTGACAAGTCAGTGGGGGAAGCTTCCGAGCGTCAGGATGCTGATGCAATGGAGATCTTCAGCGGCGATCCGGCCAAGCAATATGACATGGTGGAACTGCTGAAGTGTTTCATCGACCAAGGTTCCTTCGACGAATATCGTGCAGAACATGGCCGCAGTCTTGTCTGTGGATATGCGTTGATCGGTGGATTGTCGTGTGGAATCGTTGCCAATCAGCGCAAGATGACTGAGCGGCAGGTGGCCGGTGGGAAAGCAGGTCCAACCAAGTCGATCAATATGCCGGCGGTGATTTACGACGACAGCGCTGATAAGGCGGCTCGGTTCATTATGGAATGCAATCAGCGGCGCGTTCCGATTGTGTTTGTGCATGACACGACCGGCTTCATGGTGGGTCGCGACAGCGAGCAGGGTGGCATTATTCGAGCGGGCGCCAAGATGGTGAATGCCATGAGCAATTGCGTGGTTCCGAAAATCACTTTGATCCTTGGTGGAAGTTTCGGCGCCGGCAATTACGCCATGTGCGGGCGCGCCTTTGATCCATTTCTGACCTTGGCGTGGCCGGGAGCACGGTGCAGTGTGATGGGAGCGGGGCAGGCAGCCAGCACCCTGTTACAGATTGATCTTGCGGCGCGCGAGCGAAAAGGCGAGAAGGTGGACGACGCGATGCGTTCGCAACTGCTCAAGGCGATTACAGCCAGTTATTCAGAACAGCAAGACATTCGATATGGAGCCAGTCGGGGCTGGGTCGATCGCATTATCGAGCCGCAGCGAACGCGTGAAGAACTTTCCTTTGCACTGGTCTTGGCACACCTTGCGCCGATGGAAGGCTCGCTGCGGACCGGCGTATTGCAGACGTGATGCCGATTCAAGAAATTGTGGTCGCAACGGGAAATCCGCACAAAGTGGAGGAGATTCGCGCGATTCTGGGTTCATGTGGGGTTCGCGTTCTGAGTTTGGATGAAGTCGGCGGTCCATATTCGGAACCTGAAGAATGCGGCAGAACATTTCAAGACAATGCCAAACTCAAGGCCGTGGCGTATGCCAAGGCAACTGGTCGTGTGGTGCTGGCGGACGACTCCGGATTGGAGGTGGATGCATTGCATGGCGAGCCCGGTGTGGACAGCGCCGTGTGGGCGGGGAGCGAAGGAACCCGCTCGGAACGAGATGAGCGAAACAATCGGAAATTGGCTCAACGCATGCGGGGTGTTCCACCGCAACACAGGTCCGCTCGTTTTGTTTGCTGCATGTGTCTGGCCGAGCCCAGTGGTGTCGTCTTGGCAACCACGCGAGGCACGCTTGAGGGCATCATTGCAGAATCGCCGCAAGGCACGCAAGGTTTCGGTTATGACCCGTGGCTCTGGCTCGAAGATGTGAAGTGTTCGAGCGCCCAACTTGTTCCCGCTGAAAAAAATGCACGAAGTCATCGGGGTAAGGCGGCACGAGCCATGGTGGCCGCATGGCAAGGCCTTCGTTGACCATTCGGCTTCCAATCTTGATGCCCAATCGTGCGGAGCAGCGGTACAGCTGCCATGGATGTGGCGAGTGTTGCCGCGACTTTACGATCGAACTTCGTCCATCTGACTTTGAGAAGATGAATCGCCAAGGATGGGATCAGCGGCTCGGTGAGTCGTGGTGGGTTTCTTTTGCAGGACGACGCTGGCTGAAGCAGCGAAGCGACGGCGCGTGCATCTTCCTTGGCAATGACGGTCGATGCCGAGTGCATGCGGAGTTTGGTCTTCAAGCGAAACCGATTGCATGTCAAGTGTTTCCGTTTTCATTTTCGCCAGAGCCAACACGTGCTCGCATTGGAGTGAGTTTCGCCTGCACCAGTGTTCGAAAGAGCGACGGGGAGTCACTCGCACACCATCACGCTGAGATAGTGCGCATGCAGAGTGAAGTTCATGAAGCCACGCAACCGATGTCGCTGCCCGATCTTGTTCGGGGCGTTCAGGCGACCGAAGAAGAAGTTGGCATTGTGGAGTCCGCGCTCGACACGTGGCTTGGGAATGATGGATTGTCCGGTTCGCTGCGTCTTGAGGGTTTCGCGTGGATTGCACAAAGCCTTCGAGTGGCCACGCTCGATAGGGTGCGATCGTCAAAGTTGCGTGACCTGTTGCACACTCTTGTCGCCGCGGCCCCACAGGAATTGGGGTTGCTCGATGCCACGCCGCCGAGCGGGCGTTCCATGAAGTTGCTTCGCCAAGCGGTGTTTGCACGGATGGAGGATCCAAAGATTGCCCGTCTTGCCAGCCAAGGGCGCGTGAAATCAGTGCTTCGTCAAGCCGTGACAAGTTGGAGGTGGTCCCATGCCGTGGGTCATCTTCCAAACCTTGGTGGAAACCATCAGGTTCGTTTCTCACAAGTCGAAGGCGTCTCACCAATCTTTGCGGGCCCTGAGGCAAGAAGCATTGATGAATTGCTCCGAAGATGGTTGCGAGTATCACTGGCCGGTGGTCGAGCGTGGGGTTCTGGTTTGTATGGACTTCCAATCAACGAGGGCGTTGCGTTGCTGGCATTGAACGCCGTATGCGCTGCGTGGATCGCCCAAGCGAGAGCTGCAAGTGAATCTCGAACGATCGTGAGTTGGGAGGATTTCAGTTATGCAGTCGGCCGTGTGGACCGAGCGAGCGGTCGAGCGCCATGGCTTGGCTCATCCGGTGAGCGGCTGCGAGTTCAATGGATGTCTCTGTCTGACTCGCTTCGCAAACTCGCCCGGTGGGTTGGGTCTGCTCGCGGCGATTGTTAGCGTGAACGGCTGGGTGGATTTCGTCGAAAGCGTTCGCGAACAATCACTCCAATCGCTTCCACGCCATCACGAGGTCCGATCTTTTTTCCTCGCCGCCGATCACGAGGGTTGTAGTGAACTGGAACCTCCCGAACGACTGCATGAAGGCGAGCCAACGCGGCGACCATTTGAGGTTCCACGCCAAATCGCCGCTCGCTGATCCAGGGGCGCATCGCTCGCAATAAGGGGATGCGTAGCAACTTGTAACCACACTCCATGTCATGCACGCGAATTCCAGTGAGTGCATTACTGAACAGAGTGAGCACCCTGTTCACCAACGAATGGAACCGTCCCCAGAGTCCCATTGGTGTTTGCCTTTCCCATCGATTTCCGATGACGGCCCCATGCGCTGCGTCAGGAAGTGCTGCCACCAGGGCCTTCCAATCTGCCGGGTCGTATTCCAAGTCACCGTCTTGTGTCAGCACGGCGTCGCCATCATTGGCTATGGACAGCACGCGATCGAATCCAGTTTGAAGCGCGGCACCCTTGCCTTGGTTTCGTGCGTGGCGCAAGAGTTCAAACGCAGCATGTGGACCGCCCAATTCATGTGCAAGCCGATCCGCAACATGAGCCGTGGCCTGTCCGCTTGCATCGTCAATCAACAGCAAGTGAGCGAGCCATCCCACCGGAAGCGGAGCCAACAGAGCTCGCCGCACACATGGTTCGAGCGTGTGCGGCTCATCAAAAACTGGAATGACGACATACAGTGTGGGCATGCAGCCGAAGGCTCAACTGCCCGAAGTACCGATGCTCTTACGCATGTCGGTGTCGGACTGCATGTTGTTCATTCGGTACAGATCCATCACACCAAGTTTCCCAGACTTCAAGGCCTCAGCAATCGCCTTGGGCACATCGGCTTCAGCAAGCACAACGAGCGCACGATTCTTCTGACTTTCGGCTTGGTACTCCGCCTCTTGTGCCACCGCAGCGGCGCGTCGTTGTTCGGCCATAGCCTGAAATCGCTTGCTATCGGCCTCGGCTTGTGCTGTTTGAAGGTTGGCACCAATGTTCTCGCCCACATCGATTTCGGAAATGTCGATGGAAAGAATTTCAAAGGCAGTCCCGGAGTCAAGGCCTTTTGCAAGAACAGTCTTACTGATTCGGTCTGGCTGTTCGAGGACCACTTTGTGATTCTGCGCGGCACCGATGGTGGCGATGATGCCCTCACCCACCCTTGCAATAATCGTTTCTTCGGTGGCACCACCCACCAAGCGTGCAATGGCGGTTCGTACCGTTACACGCGCCTTGCATCTCAATTGGATGCCATCCTGTGCCACGGCATCGACAGTGGTTTTTGCACCAGCTTGATTTGGGCAATCAATCACTTTTGGGTCAACGCTTGTCTTGACGGCCTCCAGAATGTCCCGACCTGCAAGGTCGATTCCGGTTGCTCGATCCCATCCCAGATCAATCTTGGCCTTCTCCGCTGCAATCATGGCGCGGATCACTCGGTCAATGCGGCCACCGGCCATGAAGTGAGCCTCGAGCAAATTGCTGGGGACCTCAATCCCCGCCTTCTTGGCCATGATCCGATTGAGAACAATGGCCGACGGCGGAACTTTGCGAAGTCGCATCATGATCAAGTCGAGCAGGCTGACAGGGGCTCCGCTCAGAAAAGCTTGCAACCAAAGTTGCAGGTACTGGCTGATCATGATGAGCAGGATCAAACCGATCAGCGCGATGACGCCAAGGCCGACCATTCCGAGCACGGTGAGCGCGTCCGCTGCAATCAGGAGGGAAGTGTTCATTGGGTCAAGCGTATCCGAGGCGGGAAGGCAAACGGCCAGTCAAGTGGGCGAGATCCATCGAACTCGAAGCGTGCCATCCTGATGGCTGACCACGCGAACGGTTTGTCCGGCTTCAATAAACCCATCCTCGGCCATGGCCTCGTACGTCACGTCTGCAATTTCGATGCGACCGATTGGACGAAGCGATGTGCGAGCAAGGCCGACACTTCCAACGCTGGGCAAGTTTTCCGGTGTGGCTGTTCGAACTTCTGAATCAAGCACGGCTCGATTGGCCAGCGGCGTTCCACTCCACATGCGAATGCCAAAGCCAATGGCAAAGGGCGCGCCGCCAAGGCTGAGAGCCAGTGATGCAAATCCCCACAAAGGTGCATGCAGAAAGAAGCAAACGACACCGGCAGCGATGGACAGTGCACAGAGCGTTGCGAGCATGCCAGCACTTGGAATGACAAGTTCCATCGCTAGCAGAACGAGGGCAATGCCAAACAGTGTGAAGCCAGCGATGAGATAGCCATCGATGCCGCCAGTGCTTTGCGCAACTTGAGCGAGAAAAATCTCAGGACTCATTCGCAGGCCTCCACACACAGTTCTCCTGCTTCGATGCGAAGCACACGCACGCGTGTGCCGCGTTCGATCCATCCAGAGGAGCGAGCCGAATGCACACGCCCCTGAATTTCAATTTGCCCGATCGGTCTTAGGTCGCTGCTGGCGACACCTTCAGTGCCGATGAGGTGGGCCTCTTCATCACTTGGACGAACGAGTTCCGTCTGCAAAATGGCCTGCCCAAAGAGGCCACTACGGCCACTTCGTCCACCGAGCCACCACGCGGCGGTGAGTGCCGAGGCCAATGCTGCAACAAGAGTTGCCATGCCTTTGGTCAAACCATTTGTGGGGTCGGGCGATGGGTCGGAGACCACGAACAATCCCACGGTTCCGGTTGCAAAGATCAAGACGCCAGCAATGCCAGCCGCGAGGGATCCCGGCAGCACAAGAATTTCGATCGCGACAAGTGCAAGCCCCACGAGCAGAGCGACGGCGGGCCACCAATCGGCAAGGCCAGCGAGCAATGGACCACCCACCAACAAGATGGCGGCTGAAAAACCAACGGCAGAAAATAGTCCAAGACCCGGGGCGACCATTTCGGCTACGAAACACACGACGATCACGATCACAAGCAGACCTCGAAACCACCAACTGGTAAGAAAGCGGGCGATCGGTTCGCTCCAGCGGGGCGGAAGGCGAATGACGCTGGTGGCACCGAAAAACTTTTGCAGCGACGCGTCGTCATCGATCATGGCGCTGGCAAGACCCAGCGCGACGGCTTCTTCCGCTCGCAAGGTCAGCAGCGCATCGGCTGAGTCGATTTGGGAAACCAAGCGAAGCCTGTCGCGGTCCGAACTGGTCAAAGTCGGGCGTGCCCTTGGTAGCCGCTGGGAAGCCTCGACGGATTCCATCGCTGTGTCACCGACGGATCGCCGTAGACCATCTGTGATCCACGGGATTACTGGAAAGAATTGCAATGGGAGTTCCATGGCATCGTGGGTTGCCGAGCGAGGTGGACTGGAGCCAAAGATTTGCATGTATTCAATCGCGTCAACAAGGAAACGCTCGCCACGTGCGGGGTCTTCAAGCAGCCACAGTTCGTCTTGGGCCGTAATAAACGCCCTGCACAGTCGCTCATCATGACCCCGGCGTCTTGCACTATCCGTGACCTCACTCAGCAGGGGCGCTTCCAACTTGGCTCGCTCTACTTGCGAGAGAGACTGAAGACCTACGAGCGGCGACACCGCAATCGGCGCTGCATCTCCAAACACGGAATGAGGCGCAACAATCAGTTCTCGGCACGCCAACGCGGTAATCGTTCCCGCTGAAAAAGCCCTCGGTCGAATCCATGCAACGGTATTGGGTGGGTACGAACTCTTGATTCGCCGGCACAATTCAAGCGTGCTCATCATCTCTCCACCGGGTGTATCGAATTCCAGCACGATTGCGTCCGCGCCTGCTGCTTTTGCCGCCTCCACGCGAGAGGTGAGTCCCTCCATGCCGATGGCGTCCATTTCACCGTGCACTGGAAGCACGGCCACAACCTTGGCCACGCGACTTGGTGGAATTGCAGCGGGTTGAGTATCCAGCCACGCAACGGTCACGAGGAAGAGTGAAAGAGCGGCAAGCACCGATGGAGTCTATTCGAGGCCGTTTGCCAATTGAAAAGGGCTGGCTCGTGGGAGCCAGCCCTTCGTTGTATTCACACAATAATCTGTTCAGTCGTAGTTCACATTGCCCGAAGTCGTCGTAGTTCCACCACCACCACCGGTCTTATACGTAGTTGTTACGCCAGCGCTACCAGGAAGATTGCTGCCAGAGCAATCCACTTTATTGACGACACAAAGCCACGCATCAGTATCGTTTCCGGCAGTTTGAGAGCCGTCATCGTCTCGTTTGAAAAGGTTGTCAAGTCCAACGCCGACGACTGCAATGGCACCACATGCGGTGTCGCCTGGTGGAACGGCTTTGCCCTTTGGAACGCAGGTCATGCCTGTCGGATAAAAGGTCCGTTCGAAATTGACATGGTTGTCGTTGTAAGCCATCTGGCCTTCCCATGAAGCGCGACCACCGTGAATTTCAAGTGTTCGACTCACGGAATACTCTTCGGGTGTCTCAAGGCCGTCCTTGACTCCGCGATTGCCAACAACAGGGAATCGGCTATCACCCGAGTTCTTCCACTGCAGTTCGCGACGGCTCTGAGTCTTCGCAGTTGGCTTCTTGCCTCCAAGTGGTAGAAAGGCATAACTGGTATTGCAGCGAAGCATCAAGTCCGTGGTGAAATTTTGCGGGTCGCTCATTTTTTCGCTCGAAGGGTTCGTGACATCGCCGTCCCAGAAAATATCCTTGGCGGGGTCATACTTGGTCATGTCGTAATTCGAACAGATGGCCACCTTACCGCTGACCTCGGAGGGACTGACCAACAAAGCTGGTGAGAGCAGGTTCTTGGCGATGCACGCTGCCAACAGGCTTGCGTGATCGTTCTTGAACTCATCCACAATGCCTCGGCCAACCATGGTGCCGATGCGATTGATTTCACTCGGCAGCGGGTAGGCGCCGGTGGATGGATTGTCGGCTGAGGCAATAACCAAGCCGCCATGCACTTGCTTGACTTGTGTACCGTCCTTGGCTTCGCGAGCCTTAGCGCGGGCGTTGTTCAATGCAGGCAGAAGAATGCCAAGCAGCAGCGAGATGATCGCCATAACGACGAGCAGTTCGATCAGTGTGAAAGCCGTCCGTGACTTCTTGATGTGGTGTGAAAGCATGTGGTGTGAATCCTTATCGATTGAGAAAGTTGAAGTGTGGTGATTAGGCATCATGGCTCAATACTTGCAGCCGCTGAAAGCTGTTCCGTCCGTTGCTCGATCCCATGTGGCAACCCCCAGATCGGCGCAACTCACTTTGCTTGCAAAGACTCCCATCCAAGTATCGCCGGCCGAATACTTAAGCTGAGCCGAAGTGGTATTCGCTCCGCACGCACGGGACATCATGCACTTGTTGGTTGCGGTCGCCTCATTTGGTGCACCACCACCCTGATACTCAGGAAGAAACATGTCATCCTGACCACTGCGGTTCTTGCATTCAAAAGTTGAACCTTCTGGCTTGAACGATGTGGCGAGTTCAACATGGTTGTCGGCATAGCAAATGTTGCCGTACCAAACATCCTTTGGCCCAATCATCTGGGTCGGATAGGCATTTTTGTAGAAGGTCGAATCCGTTGCGGTGCTATTGCGGCACTCCCATGGCAAGCCTCGGGTTCCCATGAGCGGAACGGACGCATCGGCAGAATTTCGCCACCTTGTTTCCAATCGAAGGCCCCACAGATTCAAGTGGGCGTACGAAGTGCTGGAGAACTGTGACGGAGTCGTGCCTTGATCATCGCCCTGTTTGCGAGTACCAGTGGTCGTTCCAATGGATTGCGAATCAACGCTGTCGCCAAACTTGTAATCCCACCAGCTGTCCGCCATCGGATTGATCTTGGTGTAGTCGTATCCAGGGGTTCCTCGCGTACCCATTTCGGCAACCACTGGGTTGTTCTCAGAAGGGCTGATGCACAAATCAGGGTTAAAGAGATTTCGTGCAATCATCAGCGAGAACAGCGAACGAGTGTTGCGATAGGAGGGCGAAACCGTTCCAACGCCAGGTTCATTTCCGGTGCGATCAACAAGCCCTGGGTCGATCAGGCGACCCGACTTGTCGTTGTTCGCTTCCGTCAGGGCACCCTGATGGATCTGCTTGATCTGGGCTCGATCCTTGGTTTCTCGGGCATTTTGCTGTGCCTTTGAAAGGGCAGGCAAGAGGAGACCGATCAACAGAGCAATGATGGCAATCACGACCAGCAATTCAATGAGGGTGAATCCGCGTTTCGTTCGCATGGGTTGAATCTCAGGGACACAGTCCCAAATGAGGTGCATCGGTCTGTGCGAGGACCGAGTAGGAGTCGATCGTGGGATCTGCACGTGTGCAGGTTCCCATCGATCTGGAATCCTCGCTCGCCATGCGAGGGAAATACGCGCCTTCCGAACCGTTCGGAGAGGCAATTGGCTCAATTCAAGTAAGGCCACCAAGTAATGCCGTTGCGAAAGGTCAAATTTGGATTGGAGATCCCATATTCGGATCACGACCGTTCCAGAAACTCTCGCCCGCAATCGGGTCAAGAGTCACCTTGCTCACGATTTTGAAGCAGCGCCAGCCTGCATTCAAATCCGAAATTGTCGGTCGCGTCAGGCGAATAAACTGCCGGGGATTCCGGCAAATCAGGGCATGGTGTCGGGTTGAACCCGTCGAAATGACCTGAAGCGACCAGTAAAACTTGCGTAACTTTAGCAAAGAGCTAGCCGAGAGTGAATAGCCAATCAGTCAAAAATGAACCATCGGCACATTTCCCTTCGGTAGCGGTTCCGGCTCGGTTCCGGCAAGATGCCCGGATGCAAGAAACTCCCACCTCCCGTTTGGCCGCTCTTGGGCTCGTTCTTCCACCCGCTCCGAAGCCTGTCGCTTCATATGTGCCATTTTCTAGGACAGGAGCCTTGGTTTTTGTCAGCGGACAACTACCTATGAAGGACGGGGTCATGTTGGCCAAGGGTCCGGTACCTAGCCAGGTGACGCTTGAGATTGCGGCGGGGGCGGCACGCCAAGCGGCCCTGAATGGGATGGCAGTGCTGGCCGACGCGGCTGGGGGCCTTGACCGAGTTCGCAAAATCGTGCGTGTTGGAGTGTTTGTGTGCAGCGACGCAGGGTTTGTCGATCAGCCCAAAGTTGCCAATGGTGCAAGTGAATTGTTGCAACAGGTTTTTGGGGAAGCGGGGCGGCACGCCCGTGCAGCGGTGGGCAGCATCGCCCTGCCACTTGGCGCATGCGTCGAAGTGGAATTGCTCGCCGAAGTTGTGTGAGTGGTCGCGCGGTCGTTGCGTTACATGAAGATGCGGATGTTGAGAAACTTCTGCAGTATGACTCCCACCAGAAGCGCAATGAATGCGATCCATCCCCACGGCAATCCGTGACTGGTGCCTGGCAGGACCGGAACTGGCGCGTCTGGATCAGGCGGTGCACTTTCGCCAAGTGATGAGACAAAGGCATTCGATGGACGCGCATGCACTGGCTGTCGTGACGCGATGACAGCGTCGAGATCTTCAAGCAACTGTGAAGCATTCTGATATCGATCGCGAGCATCCTTGGCAAGCATCATCTCAACGATCATGGCGGTGCCCTGCGAGAGTTCCGGCACAAGGTGATCCGGCGGCGTGAGTGGATCCTTTAAGTGTCGCTGCATCACTTCGGTTGGATTCTTGCCCTCAAACGGAACGCGGCCAGTCACCATGTGAAAGAATGTGGCGCCGAGTCCGTAGATGTCCGCTGCCGGCGTAATTTCCACTGCACCCTTGGCTTGTTCCGGACTGATGTAATAGGGCGTTCCAAAGGCTTTTCCAGCTTCGCTTTCGGCCGCCTCTCGGTCACTCATTGCTCGAGCAAGCCCAAGGTCAGCAAGTTTGGCAATGCCGGCCTTGGAGATCATGATGTTCTTGGGTTTGATGTCGCGGTGAATGAAACCCTTTTCATGGGCGTGCTTCAGAGCCAGGGCAACTTGGCGCACCAATCGCAACGCTTCGGCTTCTTGAATCCGGCGAGTCTGAAGGATTCGGTCGTGCACGGTGTCGCCGTCGACATACTCCATGACGAAGTAGTGGTGCTCGCCTGCCTGTCCCACATCGAGAGCGCCAACAATGTGTTGGTCATTGAGTTTGGCGGCGGCTCGCCCCTCTTTGTAAAACCGCTCAATGAACTTGGCGTCGCCGCTAAATTTTCTGGGCAAAATTTTGATCGCAACAAGGCGATCGAGTGAAATCTGCTTGGCCAGAAAAACCGTTGCCATGGCGCCCGCGCCAAGCTTGCGAATCATCTGGTAGCCAGGGATCGCACTTTGGCCCCGGTCGGCTTCCAGTTCTCGTTGAAGTCGCAAGAGTTGCCGGCGTGTGACCACTTCCTTCTGGACCATCACATCGGTCAATTTGGTTCCGGTTGGAAGACGGGATTGAATTTCCCGGCACTTCTCCACCTCATCTTTGGTGGCCCAGCCACGCTCAACCACCACTCGACCCATCACTGTGTCGCCGCCGGATCGACCTGCAGCGCTATCCCCGGCGGCAGAACTGCCTGGGTTTTGGAATGATTCTGTAGATGGAGGGCGTGTTTCAGTCAAAGGATGGAGAATCCGCGCGGAAAGGGAGGGGACTATACCTTGAGTGTTCGCATGGCACGGACCTCTGGTCGCATCCTTTTGATCAAGCCAAGTGCATTGGGCGACATTTGTCGCTCCATGCCTGTTCTTGCGAGCCTACGGGGGGCTTTCCCGGAATCAGCGATTGATTGGGTGGTTCAGGAGGAGTTCGTGGATGTGGTTCGAGGCCACCCAGATGTAGCACAAGCCGTGGCTTTTCCGCGGAATCGATGGCGGAAATGGTGGAACTTTCGAGTCATGCAAGAGGCTTTGGGGTTTGGTCAGAAGATTCGCTCCAACAAGTATTCACTTGCGGTGGACTTGCAAGGTCTCTTTCGAAGTGGCTGGATTCTTCATTCAACACATGCACAGCGGCGTGTGGGTTGGAAGGCTGCGCCAGAGTTTGCATGGCTTGGTGCCAATGAGCGGTATCGGCGACGCGGTGGTCCGGATGCAACAGAAATCATGTTGGCACTCTTAGAGGATGCAGGAGTGCCTCCGATCCGTGATGCCAAGATTGAAGTTCCGTCGGATGCAGTGGCAGCATGGCACGTGCGTCGGAATGCATTGCCTCGGCAAGAGCCTTATGCCGTGCTAGCGCCGAGCAGTCGATGGAAGTCCAAGCGATGGCCGGCCGAACGATGGAAAGTGCTGGCAGAACGCTTGATGGCTCGAGGTATGCAGGTGGTCATGGTGGGAGCGCCGGGTGAAAGCGAACAGATTCGAAACGCCATGCCTCGCGATGGGGCGACGGATTTGTGCGGAGTGATTTCGGTTGGCCAGTGGCTTGCAGCGATACAAGGCGCCAGCATTGTTGTTGCAAATGATTCGGCGGCGGTTCATGCAGCGGCCGGGTTGGGTCGGGCGCTGGTGGGAATTTATGGTGCCACGGATCCGGCAGCGGTCGGCCCATATCGGCGGAGCGAAAGCGTGGTTGCACCACCGGGTGTTGCACCGAGTGATCCGCACGCCTATCGAGATGATCGGTTGGTTCAGCGCATGGAACTTGTTTCCGTGGAAGCCGTCGAGCGAAAAGTGGATCAAGAACTTGAGCGGGGCCATCGATGGTGAGTTCGACCATCCCCATTGTTCTTGCAAGCCGATCTCTTCGTCGCATGGAGATTCTGCGCCGCGAGGGGGTTGCGTTTCAATCCGTTGAAGCTGCGATGGACGACCCGGCCACACCACCGCAGGGTGATCCGCAAAAAATTGCAATTGAGATGGCGACTGCCAAGGCTCGGTGTGTGGCGGCGAACCATCCGGCTCTCTGCGAGAACGCCTTTGTTCTGGCGGCGGACACCATTTGTCATTCCCAGGGTGAATGCGTTGGCAAAGCCGAGACTCCAGATGAGGCACGTCGCATTCTGATGCAGATGATGGATGGTCACCACACTGTTGTCACCGGAGTAGCGTTGATTCGACGGGGTGTGCTTCGAACATGGGCCGATCATGCAACGGTTCGTCTTGAGCCAGTCGATGAGAAGTCGTTGAGCGAGTATGTAAAAAGTGAAATCTGGTTTGGAAAGGCTGGCGGTTACGACCTTGAAGAACGGCGGAGAGCCGGATGGATTGTGCATTGCGACGGAGACCCCGACACGGTGGGCGGTCTTTCATGGAAGCATGTGAAGACAGCCATGGCGGAGTGGCCCCATTGAATTCTCCAGTACCGCGATGGGCTGCGCCGCTTGCATGGCCCGCCTCGATTCTTTACAGAAGTGTGGTGGCGATTCGGAATGCTCGACTCAATCGAGTGACCGGTTGGGCGGCTCCAGTGCCGGTGATCTCGGTTGGCAACTTGACGGCGGGAGGAACTGGCAAGTCGCCGATGGTGCGATGGATCTGCCAGTCGCTCAGAGATGCAGGGCGTACGCCAGCCATTGTGTTGCGAGGTCATCACGGCGGCGAGCGGTCGGATGAAGTGTTGGAACATCGTGAAGTGCTGCCGGATGTCACGGTGGGTGTTGGCCCCAATCGTCGCGAGGTGATTGAACGGCTGCTCCATGAACACGCCGAAATTGATGCGATCGTTTTCGATGATGGATTTCAGCATCGCCATGTGGCGCGTGACTTGGATGTGGTGCTTGTGGATGCTTCAAGGCCTTCTTTGCACGATGCGCTCCTTCCCATGGGATGGCTGCGCGAGCCGGCAACATCGCTCGCGCGAGCCGGCGCGGTGGTGGTCACTCGGGCAGAACATGTTGACGAGCAACTCTCGAATGACATTCAAAGGCTGCACGGAGCCCCGCCGTGCGCATGGACCAAGCATCGATGGAGCGGCGTTCGCCTACACAGCCAGGGCGTTGATACATCAGAACCTGTGGCATGGCTTCGCGGAAAGCGTGTGGCCATGTGGGCGGGCATTGGAAATCCTGAAGCCTTTCAAAAGCAGTTGCGTGAATCGGGTGCAGTGGTTTGCCACGCCCCGCGTTTGCGTGATCACCAGTCCTATTCGCCATCGCTCATTGCTTCGCTCATGCACCAAGCCAGATCACACGGCTGCGAAGCGGTGGTGTGCACGATGAAAGACTGGGTCAAAATTCAGGATCGCATGCCCAAGGAATCTTTGCCAATCGCGTGCGTGATGATCGAATTGGCGTTTCTGCAGGGGGCAGATGCGTTCGCTACCGCTCTCAAGTCGGCCTTACGAGTCGGAGATTCCAGACGCCTCCGCTAGACTGCACCCCATGAGTGGAAACGCCGAATCTCTTGTCCCTTTGCTGGCCGGTTGGCATGCATTTGAGATTCTTGTGGTGGGGGATTTCATGCTCGATCAGGCGCAGCATGGCTCCGCAGATCGATTAAGTCCGGACGCTCCCGTTCCGGTGCTGCTGAGTCGTGGGGCGAGTGATTTGCGGCAAACACCCGGTGGATCCAGCCATGTCGCACTCTGTGCGGCGGCGCTTGGTGGTCGTGTTCGATGCTTTGGAGTGACCGGCGCCGACAGCGAAGCCAAAGCGCTTCGATCGCTGCTGCAGGAGTCCGGTTGTGATTCGACTGGATTGATTGAAGATGCCTCACGACCCACGACGGTCAAGCGAAGCATTGTTGGTTTGGCGCAGCATCGGCATCCGCAAAAAATGTTTCGAGTGGATGTGGAAAGCAATGAACCAATCGAAGCGTCGATCGAAGCACGATTGCTGAAAGCCATTGAGCTGGCTGCCAAGACCTGCGATGTGATTTGTCTCGAGGATTACGCCAAAGGTGTTTGCACGGAATCTCTCTGTCAGCGGGTGATTGCCATTGGTTGCGCACTCAAGAAACCGGTGCTTGTCGACCCCGCAGCGATTTCTGATTACGCCAAGTACAAGGGCGCGACGTGTATCACACCGAACCGAACCGAAGCGGCGCTCGCGGCGGGTCGTCGGCTTGTTCACGACTTTGATCACGCCGAAATGCGACTCCTTGCGAAGTCGTTGAGAGAGCAATTGAAATTGGAAGCGGTGGTGCTGACGCTCGACCGACATGGTTCGTATCTTGATCGCACGGGGGTCGAGCCGCTGCATGTGCCCACCGTTGCACGACGGGTTTACGATGTCACGGGCGCGGGTGACATGGTGCTTGCAGCACTTGCCGCGGCGCTTGCCAATCAGTTTCCATGGCCTGAGGCTGTTGCCCTTGCCAATGTCGCCGCTGGTCTTGAAGTTGAAGTGTTTGGCGCACAGGCCATTCCATTTTCACAGGTGCGTCGACAAGTGCTGATGCAAGCAGGGCATATGGCCGGGAAGATTCGGGATCGAGAGTCCCTTCGAATTGAATTAGAGGCGAGACGGGCTGCAGGTCAGCGAATTGTTCTGACCAATGGTTGTTTCGATGTCATGCATGCGGGGCACGTGCTCAGCCTTCGTGAGTCGCGCGCTCTTGGAGATGTTTTGGTTGTTGCACTCAACAGCGACCACTCGGTGCAAAAACTCAAGGGAGCAAACCGTCCAGTGTTTCCATTGGAACAGCGCATGGAAGTGATGGCAGCACTTGAGTGCGTTGACTTGGTGACCAGTTTCGACGAATCGACCGCGCACGAGATTATTCGTCAGGTCGCTCCTGCAGTTTATGCCAAGGGTGGAGACTACAAACGAGCCGAAGAAGTGGCCGAATGCGCACTCTTGAAGGAAATGGGAATCGAACTTCGCTTGCTTGGACATGTCCCCGGGGTGAGCACGACGGCGGCAATTCATAAAATGCGTTCGCACGAAACGGGGATTGTTGGTGGATGAAGTGAGCCCTTGACTGGCCTATGGCCGTCACGCCATACTGTTGTGCATCGCTGATGACCGTTCCTGACTTCAACTCGAACTTGCCCCTTGGAGAGAACCGATGACCACTGTCACGAAAAAAGAACTCGTTGAAAAGATCGCGCAAAGTTCCGGGTTGCAGCGAAACGATGTGAAGACCGTGGTGCAGGCACTTCTGGATGGAATCGTTGAAGAGCTTGGCGAAGGCAACCGTCTGGAATTCCGAGACTTCGGTGTGTTTGAAGTTCGTCAGCGAGCCGCTCGAAGCGCGCAGAATCCAAAGACACTTGTTCCAGTGCATGTGCCAGCGAAACGCACCGTTCGTTTCAAGCCTGGTCGCTTGATGCGCGAACAGGGTGCGTTGGCCGTTTCGAAATCCACCCACGCAGTCGTCTGCTGACAGCAGGGCGCGACATGGATTCGTCCCAGCCAGTCGGTCGACCCGCACCGCGGGATAGGTCACGCGTGGATCCGCGGGATGCCAAGCGTCTCTTGGATGCCGCGCCACCCCACGCCATCGAAGCCGAAATGAGTTTGCTGGGCGCCATGCTGATCGATCCGCGCGTGGTGGGTGATGTGATCCAAGTGATTTCCAGTGGTGTGGATTTTCACCGACCAGCCAACGGTGCAATCTTTGATGCCATGATTCGCATCTGGGATCGAAGCGCCACATTGGATGTGGTGCAGTTGAATCAACATCTGTTGGACAAGGGTGTGCTTCAGGATGTTGGTGGCGTGGCTTACCTCGTCGAATTGGCGGAGAGTTCACCCACGGCAGCGCATGCACAGGAGTACGCACGCCTTGTTCGTGACAAGGCCACCTTGCGAGAATTGATTCGAGCAGCAGGGGAAATTCTTGCACAAGCTCAAAGCGGGGGTGAACCTCCGGCACAGATTCTTGAGGCGGCGGAGCAGCGCATCTTTGCGATTGCCCAGCGGCGAGATGGTGCGAAATTCAGCAGCCTGAAAGAATTGCTCGATCAAACTCTCAAGGTGATCGATTCAAGCGACGGCAAGCCATTTACAGGGCTTCAAACGGGCTTTGCAGAATTTGATGAAATGACAAGCGGATTGCAAAAGGGCGAAATGGTGGTGTTGGCTGCCCGTCCCAGCATGGGGAAGACGGCTTTGGCTCTGAACATGATGGAAAATATTGCGGCACTCGGGAATTCCGTCGCCATGTTCAGCCTTGAAATGGGTCGACAGCAACTGGTGCAGCGCATTCTTTGTGCCAAGGGCGGCATCGACAGCCAGCGTTTGCGACGCAACATGCTGCGCAAGGAGGACTACCGCGCGTTGCTGGGAGCCTGTGAATCTTTGCAGGACTGCCCCATCTGGATCGATGACACGCCGGGCCTCACGCTACTCAGCATGCGAAGCAAAGCACGCCGGCTCAAAGAAAAGCACGGCGTGTCGGCGGTCTTTGTCGATTACCTGCAGTTGATGTCAAGCGGCGGTCGAGTCGAGAGTCGCCAATTGGAAGTCAGCGAAATCAGTCGCGGCATCAAGGCGATGGCTCGCGAACTTGAAGTTCCCGTCATTTGCATGAGCCAGCTCAATCGACTTGCAGAACAGCGTGAAGGGCACCGCCCCCGCATGAGTGATCTTCGCGAATCAGGCAGCATTGAACAGGATGCCGATGTGGTGCTCATGCTGCATCGCGAGGAGTACTACCACCAGGGTGATGACGATTGGCAGGAGACCAATGTCGACAAGCGTGGGCTTGCCGAAGTGATTGTGGCCAAACAGCGCAACGGACCAACCGGTGTCGTGCGGCTGTCGTGGGACAGTCGCCTGACGCGATTCAGAGACTTTAGCGATGCGTTGCCGCGGGGCGGATTTGATGGAGCGGCGCCGCAGCGTGGTTCGCAGTCGATCGATGATCTGCCGCTTTGATCGCTGGCACATCGCTTTAAAGTAGAGTGCACAAGTTGATGAATCAGCCTGAGGAGAACTCCGCGCTTCTTGCTCGCGCTGCTGCTGGCGACCAGCAAGCGTGGCGTGCCATGGTGGAGCGGTACAGCCCACGCGTATTTTCGTTTCTGAGCAGCCACGTTCGAAATCCTGATCTGGTCGAGGAGATTGTCCAGAGTGTGTTTTGTACGGTGGCACAGAAACTCTCCAGTTATGTAGAGCAAGGGCACTTTGAGGCGTGGCTCTTTCGAATTGCACTCAACCGATTGCGGGACGAGATGCGTCGCCGCAAGCGGCATGCCAGACCGGTCGACGCCGAAGTGCTTGGAGATCTGGCACCACCAGCCAGAATTGCGGAGGGGGTGACGTCCGAGGAGGTCTTGGCCCTTCGCGACGCCATGGATCAATTGCCAGAGCCCGATCGACTGGTCATCGACCTGCGTCATGTTGGTGGATTGGGCTTTCAGCAAATGGCAGAAATGCTGCATGAACCACTGGGAACCCTGCTTGCACGCCATCACCGGGCCTTACGCAAGCTCAAGGAAATGATTCGTCGCCGCCTCGGTGATGAGGATGAAAGCCAATGAGCGACCGTCCGATACTGATGAAATTGCCTCGTGTCCACGCAACAACCCCCAGCCTTTGCCGTTGGAACCCCTGTCTGAAAGGACTTCACCATGCCGTCATTGCCTGAACCAAGCATGTCACCGCGACTGGAGCGATTGCTCCGGTTGCAAGCGTCGCGTGTTCCGCCGGGACTTGCGGATCGCGTCTTTCAAGCAAGTGCTCCGCTGCTGCCGGCGAGTGACATGGCACCTCACATCATCGGTCGCCTCTCCTTTCGATGGCTTGCGGCAGCGGCCGCGTTGGCTGTTGCGGCGGGAGCGGCGTTCCACTTTGTTTCATCCACGAGTGAAAGCCAAGACAGTGACTTCACGCTTGCCGTTGTGATCGAAGACCCGGGTGACGCCATTCTGGGTGAAGAACTTTTTAACTTGACCACGCTGCAAGGAACGGGTTTGGATGACTTTGACGCAGAAATGCAATTGGTGCTTGCCGAAGGCGGAGTGGACGGATGATGCTCGCGTACCTGACGCCGTCTCCATCCACACGCTGGCTTGCCGTTCTTGGAGTGGTTCTTCCTTTTCATATTTCGATGGCGCAATCCGAGGCGCCCAGCCCTTCCAAGGGTGGTGAGCAATCCATTCCAGCTGCCAAAGAAGATTCGGAACAGGCGCGTCCGCGCCGAGGCGATCGAAGCGAAGCCGCCGGTCGAAAGCCCGGTGGGCCGATGCGAGAGTTTTCTGAGTCTGACATTGCTCGCATCATTGCCACCGCGCGAGACATTGATTCTGCGTGGGCCGATGGCATGGAAGAAATTCGGGGCAAGGATCCGGGTCTGCTGCGGCAGCGGCTTGGTCAACAGGCTCGCAGATTGATTGGGCTTTCCATGCTTCGCGAGAAACAGCCGGATCTTTATGCGGCGCGTGTGGCGGACTTGCGCATTCAACGCCAAATGCGTGGAGTGATGGATGCGTTGCAAGCGGCTCGCACGTCGAACGATGCAGCGGCCGAGGCAGCAGCACTGACGCAGGCCGAAGTGTTGGCGGGCAAACAGGTGGAGGCCGACATTAAAGTGCGGGCGTACGAAATGGTCGCGATGGACCAAGCCATCAAGGATGCTCGGGTTCGATTGCAGAATGACATTCAGGATCGCAAGGCCCGCATTCAAACCATGATGGAATCAATGAAGCAGGGAAAAATGCCGAAGTTTGGACGCGTAGGCGATGGATTGGGTCCGGCGGGTTTCGGTGATGGCGGTCCGCACTCCAGTGCAGATGAATCCGACAGAACCCGTCCGGAATCCGTTCCCGCCACAAAGCCTAGCCCGTAGAGTGGCGGGGGTGACGGAGCACACGGCATCACCCATCAGAGTTCGACCCAGTGTTGGCCGCGGAATTGCAACGTGGTTGCTTGCTGCGCTGCTGGTCTCCATCGGTGTGCTTGCTCCATGGTCGTTCGGACGAGTTGATCTTCCTGGTGGAACCCAAACGCCGCGCTGGGCGGCGCAAAATTTGCAATTGAGTCTGCTGCCTCCGTCGTGGTTGTCGGATGAACAGGTTCAGCAACGAGTGCAATCAGCTGTGCAAACGGGGCAGTATGTGCCCGGCAGATGGCTTGGCACCGACCGCATCGGAAGGGATGTGTTTGCTCGCTTGGTGGCCGGGAGCGCCATTTCACTCACGCTTGGTCTGTGTGCTGCGGCTGCGGCAACCATGATCGGAGTTGTGTGGGGAACGGTGGCAGCGTGGTTTGGAGGAAGGGTGGATGCCATCCTGATGCGAAGCGTGGATGTGATGTACGCGTTGCCAAGCATTCTTCTGGCGACGCTGCTGAGTGTTGCAGTTGATGGCATCGCCGATCGATCCTTGCAGGATGTCTCGCCGGCACTACGGCAATTGATCAACTTGCTCACCATGCTTGTGGCGGTCGCGGGTGTCGGGTGGCTTACGATGAGTCGCGTGGTCCGAGGTCAGGTGCTGTCCTTGCGTGAACGACCCTTTGTTGAGGCGGCCCGTGCCATGGGTGCGGGGAACCGTCGGATCTTTTGGTTTCATCTGCTTCCCAATCTTGCTGGTCCGGTGGCGGCGTATGCAGCCCTTGCAGTTCCCGCTGCAATTCTGAGTGAAAGTTTTCTCAGCTTTCTAGGGATTGGAATTCGCGAACCATTGCCAAGCCTTGGCAATCTTGCCGCGGATGGATTGCCGGAATTGAATCTGGTCAAAGGGCGTTGGTGGCTGCTGGCTCCGCCATGCGTGGTCATTGCCTTGGCATTGCTTTCGCTGAATTTTGCGGCTGATCGATTGCGAGATCGCCTTGATCCCGCATCGCCTGGGTGACCAGTATCCCAGCCTCCGCTACCCTGCTCGTCCCATGCGAAACGGATTTGGTTTCAAAGACTTTGTAATGATCGTGTTGTTGTTTGCCGTCGCCATTGGAATGTGGTTGTCCATGGTGCAGCGAGATCGGCAGTGGGAATTGCTGCAGCGAGTCGACGGAAGGCTTATGGATTTGGAGAAGCGACTGCTCCAGGTTCGTTCAACGGCGGCGATGGCTCCAATCTCAAACAGTCCAGCCACGCAGTTGGCCAATTCAAACGGAGACGCATGGGCTCGCCCCGGAGTCAAAGTGAATCATTGGCCTGCGCCGTCACCGGCCACGGATCCCACTGAGGTTCCCGGATTTGCAGCGGGTGGTGAATTTGTGGAACTCTTTGAGGCGCAGCCAGCCAAAGTGGTTCCCTATATCGCAAGTGATGTCTATGCCACTCGTGTGCTCGATCGAGTGTGTGAAAGTTTGGGAACTTTCGATCCCAAGACTTTGAAAATGGTGGGGCAGCTCTCCGATGGTTGGCAGATTGATCCGGATGGATTGTGGATTCGAGTTCATATCAATCCCGCGGCGCACTTCAGCGATGGGCAGCCTGTCACGAGCGAAGATGTGCGATGGACCTATATGGATTTCATCAACAATCCGTTGATTGAAGCTGAACGAACTCGTAGCACGCAAGACAATTTGAAAGAAGTCAAAGTGATCGATGACTTGACGGTTGAATTCCGCTTTCAGGATGCGCTGTTCACCAACATCCTCATTGCGTTGGGGGACCCGATTCTTCCGAAACATTATTATTCAAAATTCGAGCCATCGCAGATCAATCAGGCAACCGGGTTGATGACGGGATCCGGGCCTTTTCGCATGGCCAAACTCCCCAAGGGGCCAGATGATCTCTCCAACCAGTGGACGCCGGGAGAGGATGTGGTGCTGGTTCGAAATGAGCAATATTGGTCGGCACCCGCGCCGCTTGCCGGGTTACGGTTCCGGACCATCAAGGATGATCTCGGTCGACTGGTGGCCTATCGAAATGGTGAAGGCTCGATGATGCTTCCGACGAGTCCGCAGTTCAATAAAGTGACCAAGGAAGAACCGGACTTCGAGAAATCAAGTTACGCGTTGCGATGGGTCAACATGCGATGCGGTTACAGTTTTATTGCCTGGCAATGCGGTCCTCGCGCCGGCAAGCGAATGACTCCGTTTGCGGATGCGCGCGTGCGTCGTGCGATGACCCTTTTGCTGGATCGCGAAAAAATGATTCGTGACATTTGGGACGGAATTGGAATTGTGAGCAAGGGCCCGATGAATCCGGAGAGCCCTGGAAGCGACCCCGCCGTCTCGCCGCTTCCGTATGACCTTGAGCAGGCGAAGGCGTTGCTTGCACAGGCCGGTTGGAAGGATCGCGATGGCGATGGAATTCTGGAAAATGACAAGGGTGACAAATTCACTTTTGAATACACCTATGCCACCGGTGGCGAGATCAGCGAGCGCATCGCGCGGTTTGTAAAGGACAGTTGCGTGAAAGCCGGCATTGTGATGACCACGCGTCCTGTGGACTGGAGTCGGTATCAGGAATTACTCAAACTGCGGGACTTTGATGCCATCACTATGGGTTGGAGTGCCACGTCACCGGAGAGTGATCCGCGGCAGATTTGGCACAGTGAAAGCACCAAAGAGGGTGGCGACAACTTTACGCAGTGGATCAACAAAGATTGTGACGCTTTGATCGAGAAGGGCCGGCGAACCATGGTGGAAGCCGATCGCATGATGGTGTGGCGTGCCTTTGAAGCGTGCGTTGCCGCGGATCAACCCTACACCTTTCTTCGAGTCGCACCCTGGCTGCGTTTCGTGAAGCGTGACTTTGGAAATGTGAATCCATATCGCACCGGCCTGGAGCCGCAAGAGTTCTTCAGGGTCTCCCCAACACCCGCCATGAACTGACCATCGAGCGACTGCATGGTCACCTACCTTGTTCGACGTCTGCTGTTCATGGTTCCCACGCTTCTGGGAATCACGTTGATGGTGTTCATGCTTCTTGCACTTGCACCCGGCGGCATCGGTGCCTCCATGCAAGCAGCGGGCGGGCAGGGCAACACCACAGGCATTGCACAGCAACAGGCCTATCTTGAGGATCGATACGGCTTGAGCGATCCAGTCATCGTGCAGTATGTGAGATGGCTCAGCCGTATTTCACCGATTAAATTTGGACAGCGAGATGTGCGCACGCCGCGGGGCGAACGCATCTCGATTCCGCGGCCGATTCCCGATCCTTCACTTACGAGCGTCTTTCCACCTCCACGCAAGCCGCAGGTTGTGTTCACGCCTTCGACCGGTGATCAGGTGATTCCCGAATTCAAATTACTGCAACGAGATTCGGAGGGATCACGGCGGGAGTATGTGGGTTCCATGAGAATATTTCGGGATGCACTGGCGGATGTCGCACGAGTGGTGGGGCCACCGCTTGTGGGGCGGCTCGATGGAAAGGGAGGTGCCAAGCCGTCGGACTTTGATGATCTCCTTCCGGTGCTTATTGCCGCACAGGAATCCGCTGCACGCGAAGCGGTATCACAACCGTCCGTGCAGGCTACGGAGCGTGTCCGCCAACTTGCGGACGCAAGATTGAAATTGTTCGAGGCTGTTCACTCGATGCACACCAAGTGGTCGCGTGCAGAAGAGACACGGCAACGCGCGACGATTGCGTTTATGGCGAATCCCTATCCACAGAGTGGCGTGCCGATCATTCCCGATGTGATCACGCTTGACACCTCAGACTTTGGGGTGGCGTTCTCGAAAAATCGACCCGTGTGGGACTTGATCATCGATGCGTTGCCGGTCACGCTGCTGATCAACCTGATTGCGTTTCCGATTTCGTATCTGATCGCGGTGCCAACGGGCGTGATGGCAAGTGTTCGAAAGGGAAACTGGTTCGATCTGCTGACGGGTGTTCTCTATCTATCGCTGTACTCCATTCCCACAGTTTTGGCTGGAGTTTTTGCGATTGGGTTTCTTGCCAACAACCAGTATTTGGGTCTCTTTCCTGTGAGCGGACTGCACGCAACCACTGCGGACGCGATGCCGTTTTTGCCGAGTCGAGATGTTGCCGGTGTCTGGCAGGTCGGATGGCTTGGCGATTTGCTCTGGCATGTCGCGTTGCCAGTGCTGTGCCTGACATATGGATCATTCGCCATTCTGTCGAAGCAAACTCGCGCCAGCATGCTGGACAACTTGAGCGCCGACTATGTCCGAACCGCTAAAGCCAAAGGGGTGCCTCGCAACGATGTGGTGGTTCGACATGTCTTTCGAAATAGTTTGCTTCCGTTGATCACCATGTTTGTCGGAATCTTTCCGGCCATGCTTGGTGGAAGCGTGGTGGTGGAACGCATTTTCAGCGTTCCGGGAATGGGAAGTTTGGTGCTTGACGCCATTTCAAATAACGATCGAGACCTGATTCTGGCCGATGTGCTCATGATTGCAGTGGTCAATGTCGCCGCATTGCTGGTAGCAGACATCTTGTACGCCGTGGCCGATCCGAGGGTGAGTTATGAGTGAAGCACCCGAAGTCATCTCTGGAATCGAAGCCATGCGAGGCATTGGACAGACTCGCGCAATGGGCTTTTGGGCGGACGCGTGGAGCCGAGTGCTCAAGCGTCACGGTGCGAGATTCGGCCTGACATGGATTTCCATTCTTGCGTTCTTTGCCATTTTCTCTCCGCTGCTTGCCAATGCACACCCATGGATCGAGGAGCGACTCGGCCCTCAAGGCGAAGTGATCAGCCGTTCGTGGCCGCTCCTGGCAAACTTGTCTGCGACTGACTGGCTCCTTCTGATTGGATTTTGTGTTGGACTTCCATGGATCACACTCGGCCCTCGCGCGCTTTCACGCTCGCAGCGATTGGGAATGTTCGTCACGGCAGCGGTGCAGGCTGGCGTGCTTGTTGTGTTGATTCCAACCATTCTGGCATGGGCAGCAGAACCAATTCGCTCGGATTGGTTGAAATCCATCGCACGCACAAGCAGTGGCGAGTGGACCATCGCAGCAGGAATTGCGGTGATGGTTTCTGCACTCGCTCTAGCGATTCCCACCATCGATTCGTTGTGGCGACGGGTGGTGGCGGTGAGCATGGTTGCAGCCATCAGCGGAAGCATTTCGGTTGTCTCTGGTGGCGCCTCGTTGGTGAACTTTGATCGGTATCTCGATGACGAAGCCTCGGGTGCGGTGCGCAGCGTTTGGGCACCCATTCCGTGGTCGCCGCATGCAACTCGCAGTGACATGGTGGCGGCACCGCCGGGCTCACGCGTCGAAGAACTCCCAAGCCTTGCAAGTTGGAAGGGAACGCCATTTGGAAAGCGACGAACAATCTTGGGTACGGATGCACTCGGCGGGGATGTGCTTGCACAATTGATGTGGGCGTGTCGGCTGTCGATTTCGATTGGTCTGGTGTCGACGGGCCTGAGCGTGCTGATTGGTGTCACCATTGGTGCGATCATGGGCTACTTCGGCGGATGGGTGGACTTGCTGCTGTTCCGCGTTGTGGAAGTCTTCATGGCGGTTCCGTTGCTGTTTCTGCTCATCGTTGCAGCGGGTGTGCTGCCTCGCAACACCTATGTGATGATGGCGATCATCGGCATGTTCTCGTGGACGGGTGCGGCACGGTTTACTCGCGCGGAATTTTTGAAGCTTCGCAACCAGGAATTTGTGCAGGCGGCGCAGGCTGTTGGTCTTCCGTTACGCACCATTCTCTTTCGCCACATGCTGCCCAATGGAATTACGCCGGTTCTGGTTGATGCCAGTTTTGGAATTGCCGCAGCCATTTCCATTGAAGCAACGCTTTCCTATTTGGGACTCGGGCCTGATGGGCAAGCCAGTTGGGGAAAATTGCTTTCAAGTGCAACGGCCAGCACCGGAACCTTTGTCTGGTGGCTTGCTGTATTCCCAGGGCTTGCCATCTTTCTCTCCGTACTCTCCTACAACATGCTTGGTGAAGCCTTACGCGACGCGATTGACCCCAAACTTCGAAAGGCGGCTCACTAATGCAGCCCGCTGTCCACAAGTCTCCAATGGGCGAGAGCCTTCTTTTGAATCGTCCTGTGCTGGAAGTCGCGGATCTTGCCGTGAGTTTCGACAACGCAAGCAATCCGGGTGGCCCTCGCATTCAGGCGGTGGCGGGCGTCACGATGACTCTGTTTCCAAAGCAGACGCTTGCCGTGGTTGGAGAGTCCGGCTGCGGAAAAAGCGTGACGGCCATGAGTGCCATGCAACTGATTCCGCGGCCGCCGGGTCGAATGGATCGCGGCTCCATCTTGCTCGACGGCAACGATTTGCTTTCGATGAGCGAGAAGCAAATGCTCTCCGTTCGAGGAAGCAAGATCGCCATGATTTTTCAGGAGCCCATGACAAGCCTGAATCCGGTCTATTCGATTGGCAACCAGATTCTGGAGGCCATTCTCTTACACCAGAAACTCACACCGCAGCAAGCCGTGGAACGAGCCATTGGTGCCCTTGAAGAAGTGGGAATTTACAACCGTTTGAAAGAGCGTTACCAGAATGATCTTGTTGCTCTAACGAAAAACAAACACCACTTGCTTGCGGAGTATCCCCATCGATTTAGCGGTGGCATGCGTCAGCGAGTCATGATTGCCATGGCGTTAGCGTGTCAGCCACGGGTTCTTCTGGCTGACGAGCCGACCACGGCGCTGGATGTCACGATTCAGGCGCAGATCTTGGATTTGTTGCGGCAACTTCAGAGGGATCGCGGCATGGGCATCATGTTGATCACTCACAACCTTGGGGTTGTTGCAGAAAATGCGGATGTGGTGTGCGTGATGTATGCCGGTCGAGTGGTCGAATATGCACCCGTCTTTGAACTCTTCGATCGCCCGATGCATCCGTATACGCGTGGTCTCTTTTCCAGCATTCCCGGGCTTCGCAATGAAATGCATCGACTCACCACGGTGGAAGATGTCACCAATAATCCGGCGGAGTTTCGCAAACTTCCGGGTAGCGAAAAGGGGGTCATTCCATGGTGGCCCCATATGCCGGTTGAGGCTCGTCCAAAGTTGGCACATGAACGCGATGCGTATTGCCTGCACCAGATTGAACCCAATCGGTGGGTGGGATGTTGGCGCACTCCAGAACTCGAAGCTCATGCGTCGCCCAAACCATCTCTAGACTTTCGGCGTCATGATGAGAGCAGCATCATGCCGTTAGGCTCACGCTAGAGTTGAATCATGCAACACATTGAGATCCAATTCAAGCGACTGCATCCTGCTGCACAGGTTCCCGCGTACCAAAGCGATGAAGCGGCGGGAATGGATTTGCACGCGTGCCTTGATGCGCCCATGACGATTGGGCCGGGCGACCTCGCACGGGTTCCGTGTGGATTTGCAATGGCGATTCCTCATGGATTTGAAGGGCAGGTTCGGCCTCGCAGCGGACTGGCTTCTAAGTTTGGTGTCACCATTCCCAATGCACCCGGCACGATTGATAGTGACTACCGAGGTGAGGCAATGGTGGCGCTCCTGAATCATGGGCGTACCCCGTTCACCGTCGAACACGGCATGCGTATCGCGCAGTTGATCGTGGCGCCGGTGGTGCGGGCGACGGTTCGAGTGGTGGATGACTTGGATTCCACCAAACGAGGCAGCGGCGGATTTGGAAGCACGGGCCACTGAATCGATCGAGTTATTCCGGGTATGGAACTGTGCGGGCGGGTTGGGTTGATGCATCCGTTGCCCTATAATCGCGCAATGACTTCAGCCACCGCAACCGACATTCAAGTCCCGCTTCTTGATCTTAAGGCTCAATACGCAACGATCCGCTCCGAAATTGAGCCAGTCGTTCGTGAGGTGATGGAGAGCCAATACTTTATTGGTGGCCCCAAGGTTGATGACCTTGAAAGGGAAACTGCCGCGTATTGCACCACCTCACACGCAATTGGATGTGCCAATGGAAGTGACGCGATTGTGCTGGCCTTGCAAGCACTCGATGTTGGACCGGGCGATGAAGTCATCATGCCCACCTTTACCTTCTTTGCAACGGCTGGAAGCGTGCACCGCCTTGGTGCAAAGCCAGTGTTTGTGGATTGCGATCCCGTGACCTACAACCTGTGTCCGGCGAGTGTGGAGAAGGCATTTGCTGGCCACAAGAAAGTGAAGGCGATTCTGCCGGTGCATCTGTTTGGGCAGGCCGCGAATATGGATGCGATTCTGGACGTGGCCACCAAGCACAAGGTCGCCGTGGTCGAAGATTGTGCGCAGGCCATCGGAACGCAAGATGTCCACGGGACCATGGTTGGAAGCCGCGGAGCGATTGGAACTTTTAGTTTCTTCCCCAGCAAGAACCTTGGCGGCTTTGGAGATGGTGGTGTCATGACCACCAACAACGATGCGCTGGCCGCCAGATTGAAGCGGCTTCGCAATCACGGAATGGAACCAAAGTATTTTCATCATGAAATTGGAATGAACAGTCGCCTTGATGCCCTGCAGGCGGCGGTGCTTTCGGTGAAGTTGCGACACTTGGATGCGTGGAGCAAGGGTCGTCAGCGAAATGCAGCGTGGTACGACCAGTTCTTCGCTGCGGCGGGTGCGTGCGACAGCCACACCATGGTCGACTCGGGTGGATTGCCGATCCGTACTCCTGCACCTGCACCGAAAGGCGCCCGACACATTTACAACCAGTATGTGGTTCGCGTGCCTAGCAAAATTCGAGACAAGGTTCGGGACGCACTCACGGCTCGAAAAATTGGCACCGAAATCTATTATCCGCTCTCGCTGCATCAGCAAAAGTGCTTCGCCTTCTTGGGGTATCAAGAGGGTGCGTTTCCGCATAGCGAGCGAGCCGCTGGCGAAGTGATCGCACTGCCCATTTATCCGGAACTGTCAGAACCTCAGCGACGGCATGTTGCAGAGTCGCTGGTGGAAGCGGTTCGACGCCTCGCCTGAACTCGGCGCCTTGCTTGAAAGGCTTTAGGGAAGCAAGGCCGAAAGATCGTTGAGGCCGATGCACTCGGGTGCGGCGAAGGGTTCACCAAATTCCGCCCCGATGCGGCTTCCGTAGAAGATCCCCATGGATTGAATCCATCGAGGCACGCTTCGATTCGCTGGATTTTGTTCAAACTGACTCGCGTAGCAGGCGATGGCTTGCATTTTCTTTTCTGCAAATGCGGAGCAATCCACAATGAGGTCGGGTTGTGGAACCGACTTCAGGTGCGTGCAGAAATAGTGCAGCAACCTTCGAGGATGGTGCGGCTCACCGGGAAGATCACACTTGGTGAGTTTGGCATCAAAGCGAGCGTCTTCGGCGATGCGTGTTAGCGCGCGGTGATCGGGATGGGTGTCTGCGGCGACGGGCACAAAAAGCAAATCAATCTTGCGTACGCGGATCTCTCCGGCGAGCTGGTGGCGGCAGGCCAGTGAGTGTTGCAGTTGGCGATTGGGCCATCCCAAATTCACGCGTTGGCATCCAAGAACTTTGGCTGCAGCGGCAGCTTCGCTCGCCCGTGTTATTGGATTGCCGTGGGGAGTGGGTTCACCATCGGTTGCATCCAGAATGGTTACGCAATGACCCTGTGAAACCAGCAGCGAGATGGTTGCACCCATGCCGAGTTCAGCGTCATCAGGATGGGCCGCAACAACGGCAACATTCATTCGGGACATGGTAAGGCAGTCCCCAGTCGCGGCTCCGCACGATCGAATGGGTAATGAATCCACTGGAGCCGAAGTCCGTTGGGCGGAAGCGTTGGTCCGGCTCGTGTTCGGTCAAGCGATGCAAGGATTGATGGGACCGAGTGTGCGTCGATTCGCCCTCGCCCAATCTCCACCAGCGTTCCAGCGATGATGCGAACCATGTTGTAAAGAAACCCATTGCTTGAAACATCAATGGCGATTCGTTCATCAGACAGCGTGAGGACTTCGCAGTTGTGAATGGTGCGTATCGTGCTTTCGCGCCCATGTTGCGTGTGAGCGAATGAAACGAAATCGTGTTCTCCAATTAGGTCGCGGGCCGCACGGCGCATGGGTTCAAGGGCGAGTTCGTGCTGCGTGGCGTAGACATACTTTCGATCAAATGGCAGGCGAGCGGTCAACGGGCGAAGACACGCAATTTCGTATCGATAGCCCTTTGAAAGCGCATGGCGAACCGGATCAAAGTCATCTGGAACAGGCCACGCATTCATCACTCGAACATCTTCAGGCAAGCGGGAATTGATGGCCGCAGCCATTCGCTCCAGTGGCACTCGGCACTCAGCCGTAAATGCAGCGACTTGACCCTCTGCATGCACACCAGCATCAGTTCGACTGGCACCCTGACAATTCACACTCGCACGCATCACCTCGGTGAGGGCACGGTCGAGTTCCCCCTGAACGGTTCGAAGTGGTGTGGATTCAGGCGGTTCCTGTCGCTGCCATCCATGGAAATTTGTTCCGTCATAGGCGAGTCTGAGTGCAAAGCTGGGCATGAGAGGGGTGCTATGTACCGGAAATTGCTGATGCAGGCGACGATTTGGATTGAAACGGGCGGTTTCGAGGCTTATCCCACCAAAACTGATACGAAAACCGTCAAGCGTGGCCTTCAGTCATGGCGAGAGGAGTGCTTTGAGGATTGTCGTGGTAACTAATTATTTCGAAATATCATGCGCTGGTTTGAAAGAAAGTATTGGCATAACCCTCTTTTTGGTCTAGTTTTAGGTGCCTTAGGCTTTGGCAACCTGAATTGCTTTCAGGTTCAAGGCCTAATTTGGATTTGCTCATTCCCCCAGCGACACGGAGAAAGACCCATGAATCGTTTCTTGACCAATGCGTCCCTTGCAGCCCTGATTTCAACTTGCGCAACCGCCATGGCGCAATCGCCAGTTGGGACTGCGTCTCGAATGGAAGCGGCTCGTTCCAATGGATTGATTTGTAGCCAATGCCATTTCGTGATTGATGGTCAATTGGATCCGCAGTACGGAAACCCGAAGGCAGCACAAGGTGTGCACACGGGATTTGGAAATGCAAGCGATGGCGTGCCCAGTTACACCAACGGCAGCGAATTGGACGCAGGGTTTATGCACGTTGATGTGGACGACGGAAATCTGTATCTGTTCTTCGCGGGCAATCTGGAAAGCAATTTCAACAAGTTGGATGTGTTTATCGATTCAATTCCGGATGCCGGGCAGAATGAGTTACGCAGCGATAACCCAGATATCGATTTCAACGGTTTGAACCGTATGGGATCAGGTTCAGTGGATGTTGCCGGCGTCCCCACACCGACGCAGGGACTTCGATTCGATGCCGACTTCGCGGCGGATCTCTGCTTTATGACCACGATCGGTGGCTATGACGCCACGGCCGTTCCCCCGGTGATGCCAACACAATATGCCAACATTGCTCAAATCCTGACCGATGGCGGAGGCGCTGGTGCATTTCTGGGCAGCGGTCAATTCTCAGCAATAGATGGCATCAACCTTATTGACGATCAGGTGTATGGATGCCAAGTGTCCATCAACAACAGCAATGTGGGTGGTGCGAATGGGGATTCCCTCGATCCAGGCAGTGGTTGCGGTGTGACAACGGGTATCGAAGTACGAATTCCCCTGGTCCTGCTCGGATGGGACGGTTCAAGCGACATCAAAGTGTGCGCCTTCATCAACGGAAATGGCCACGACTACGCAAGCAATCAGTTCCTTGGCGCACTGCCAATGGCGAGCGCAAACCTTGGCGGGGATGGAACCGGAGGTTGGATTGGTACATGGCCAGCCGCGCTCCGATTTAGTTTGGCGGACATTGAAGGCGATCAGTACTTTTCATCGGCCGGCGCCGATGCATGCTTAGCGTGCTTCGGGGACATCGACGGCAGTCTGGATGTGGACTCAGGTGATGTGGCCCTTGCCTTGCTGGACTTCGGCCCATGCCCAGGCTGCTCCGCAGATCTCGATGGAACGGCCGAAGTGGACTTCGGAGACATTGCGTTGATTCTTCTCAGTGCTGGCCCGTGTAACTAATTCGGATTTGCAACGAACGATGTTGAACAAGACCCCCGGCATGATGTCGGGGGTCTTTCTTTGAAAAATCAACTTCGGTCTTGATCAGCCAATAAGTCGAGCGAAGGGCTTGGTCGATTCAAAGAGGTGGGCTCGTGCAAGATCAAATTGCACGGCTACGGCACCGCCGTCTCGAAGCGTTGCGTCGGGCCCAGTACGAGCAACGATGCGATGGCCACAGGATCGGATCACCACATCCATGCGGTCGCCGTAATGTTCTACGGCTTCAATGGTCGCGGGAGTTCCGCCGGACGCGACTAATTGCACATGCTCAGGACGCACTCCAAGACAACAGGATCGTGGCAACGATGGAACAATCGGCTGCCACGATGGCACGGAGCCTTCAAGACGCAAGTGGCTACTTGTAAAGACCATGCGTCCAGACTCGCAAGCGAGAGTTCCCTGAAACAAATTCATGGTGGGCGTTCCAACAAACCCGGCCACGAATTGATTGGCGGGTGTTTCATAAATCTCTCTCGGCGTGGCGATTTGCTGTGTCCATCCGTCCTGAAGCACCACCACGCGATCTCCAAGACTCATCGCTTCTTCCTGATCGTGGGTGACATACACCATGGTGGCGCCAAGTCGCCGATGCAACATGCGGAGTTCGGCTCGCATTTCCACGCGAAGTTTGGCATCTAAGTTTGAAAGCGGCTCATCAAAGAGAAAAACTTTGGGCTGCCGAACAATGGCTCGCCCAACCGCCACACGCTGACGCTGTCCTCCGGAAAGAGCGGCCGGCTTTCGAGCGAGAAGTGATTCGATGCCTAGGGTGTTGGCCGCCGCCATCACTCGTGCATCAATGTCGGATCGTTCGATACGGCGAGACGCTGCATAAGCCGATGAGAAACAGGCTTTCAAGCGACTCGGAAACCGGCGGCGACGAAGAAGCCCAAACGCCATGTTGGTCCGGACATCCATGTGCGGATAGAGCGCGTAATTCTGAAACACCATGGCAATATCGCGGTCTTGAGGCGGCACATCATTCATCACCACGCCATCAATAGAGAGCGTTCCCGAAGAAACTGTTTCAAGGCCCGCAATCATCCGCAAAAGCGTGCTCTTGCCGCAGCCTGAGGGACCAACAAGAACGACGAACTCGCCGTGCTCAATGGAGAGATCTACGGATTGCACGGCGTGTACGCCACCGGGGTAAATCTTGCCGACACGATTCAGTTGAATGCTGGCCATAGGTTCTCCAATTAGCCTTTCACGGCGCCCTTTCCAAGACCCTCGATGAATTGCCTTTGCGCCGCAAGAAAGAGAATAATGCACGGAATCATGGTGATCAGGCTTGCCGCCATCAGAAGATTGACTTTGTTGATGCCACCATATTGATTGCGAAAACTATTCAGGGCAACGGCAAGCGTGGCTTGCTCATCGGAATGCAAATAGATGAGGGGTCCCATGAAATCGTTCCACACATAAATGAATGTAAACACCGCACACATGGCGGTCACTGGGCGGCAGAGTGGCAGCATGACATGCCACCACACTCCAAGCCAACTCCACCCATCGATCTTGGCCGCTTCAACCAGTGCCTCTGGAATTTGGGCCACGAACTGCCGGTACATAAAGATGAAGAATGCATTTCCGAAGAACGCAGGGATGACGAGCGGAAGGATGGTGTCGACCCATCCGACGCTGCGGAAGAGAATGAACAAAGGAATCATGGTGACTTGACCTGGAAGCATCATGGTTGCAAGCATGAGCAGGAACAATCCTTCGCGACCGCGGAACCGGATCCGTGCCATGGCGAATCCAACCAAACTGCTTGAAAGAACGGTGGCGACAACCACGAGCGTTGTGACAACAACCGAGTTGGCCAGCGCATCAAGGAATCCCTGCCAACGAACGGAACCCATCTGCGAAAGTGCCTCAGAGAAATTTCCCCATTGCGGTTCCATTGGAATGAGTCGTACGAGATCACCACTTACTGTGGCGGACTGTGCACGGTCCGCGGTGAGCAGGCTGACGCAGATCATCCACACGAGTGGGAACACCATGATGCATGTGGTGATGACCAGTGCGGCGTATGCAAACAACTTGGCCATGGTGCCACCGACGGCTCCGGATGAAACGGTGGGGCTGGTCATCGTTTCATCCCTTCGTAATGGATCAGACCACGACTCCCACGCAACGTGATCAAAGTGAGTGCCAGGGTGATCAGTAAGAGAATCCACGCCATCGCACTGGCGTATCCCATCTCATAAAACTCGAAGGCTTGGTTGTAGAGATACAGCACATAAAAACGGGTCAGATCACCCGGCTCACCGCCGGTCATGACGAAGGCTTGTGTGAAAACCTGGAAGCACCCAATAATCGCCATGATCATGTTGAACAGAATCACCGGACTCAACATTGGAAGGGTGATCCGCATGAAGCGTGAGAAACTTCCGAGGCGGTCGATGCGAGCCGCTTCCATAAGTTCCTCGGGAACACTTTGCAGTCCGGCAAGGTAGATCATCATTCCACCACCCACCATCCAGAATCCCATGATCGCGAAGGCCGGAGCGCCCCACACGGCCGCATCCTTTCCAAACCAATCGGGCGGTGCAAGATGAACACATGCAAGCAGCGGTCGCAACGCAGCATTCATAAGGCCGCCATCGGTGTCGAAGATCCATCGCCATAAAACGGCTACGCCAACACCGGCGAGCACACTTGGCAAATACCACGCAGCACGGAAGAAGTGGATACCCCGCACTTTTTGATTCATGAGTAGTGCGGCCATCAATGCAAGGATTTGTCCACCGGGAACGGCAATCAGCGTGTAATACAAAGTGACTTTCAAGCTGGTGGCAAAGCGAGGGTCATGAATCAACAATTGGAAGTAGTTGGCTCCCCCCACAAACGAGGCCGTTTCGATTGGGCCGACACCGCGCCACTTGGAAAGGCTAAGCAGGAAACTCATGACGATCGGAAATGCCATGAACAGCATGAACCCGAGGACCCATGGGCTTGCCAGGAGCCAGCCAGCTTTTGTTTCGTCCCTCGTCGCACGGTCGTTTCGGGATGTGAGGCACCACCAACCAAATGTCGTGAGGGCCACTACGCAGCAACAAGCAATCGTCCATGCGATGGGTTGCCATGGAAAGCGTGGGAAGCCCGACTTTGCCAAGGGGCTGTTTTTTTCAATGGCCCACTGCTTCATGAAGGAGTCAATCGACTGAGGCACAGTGAGGTCGCCGACTTTGAGAGCGCGGTCGAGATTGCCACCGAGCAATTGTTCAAACCGTGGATCGGAAGGCCAATCAACCACTGACGCATACGCCGCGCTGTCCAAAAATCCGCGATCGTTGGCGGGCTTCTGAGATGGATCAAGAAACGAAGGGCTTTCGGCCACGGAACGAATCGTTGGAATGGCCAGCCCCAATTTGGCATTAGCGGCTTGCGACTCGGGACTGACAAGCCATCGCACCAATGCCCAGGCCTCGTCCTTGTGGGAGCTCTGAGCACTCACGCTCCACGCCACGGTCGCTATGACATTGGACTGAACTTTGCCGCGTGGAAGTGGTGCAAAGTCCCAATCAAAGTCGCGAATACGACGGTATTCCGGCACCACCCATCGACCAAACGGCCCAGCCATGCCGACGCGACCAGTCGTAAAAACGGCGGCACCCGTTGCCAGTTTGCTGCGGCCGCTGGTCAGCGTGTTCACCTCATCCTGCCTCCACGCACGCAATCGATCGAGGATGGCGACCGTATGTTCATCGTCGAGTCGGAGATCATTGAAGTCGCCGCCGCGTACTTCGGCGCCTTCGGTGCGAAGAAACGCGCGCACCATCATGGGCCAGGTGACGAATTCACTTCCAATATAGGGTTCGCCATCCGGATTTCGTGTGGCTGCAATGGCTCGAGCGGCGGCGAGGTAATCGTCCCAAGTCCAATCATCCTTTGGAAATGGAACGCCAGCGCGTAGAAAAATATCTTTGTTGTAGTAGAAGCCGACAGTCGTAAAGTCCTTGGGAATGCCGTAGAGCGCACCGGCGCCACTTCGATTCCCGTCATATCGAAAGGCCTCCACGGTGCATGGGAAAAACCCGTCGAGATTGATCGCGTCGTCAGGACGGGATTCCGCGTCAGCCCTCAAGTATGGATCGAGCGGCTCAAGCAATTCCATGTCGGCAAAGCTGGCGACCCGCTCGGCACCAACATAAAACACATCGGGCGGAGAGCCGCTTGCAAGCATGGTTTGTAATTTGGTGTAGAAACTGCCCGCATCGCCTGGATTGATTCGCCGCACGCGAACGTTTGGGTGGAGTTTCTCAAAGGCTCGTAAACTGTCCTCGACAATCGCGTCCTCCTCTGGTCCGCCTTCGCCAGACCAATGGAGGACCACAAGTTCTTTGTCGACGGTCGAATGGTTTTGCCAAGAATGAAACGCTCGCCAACCTACGCGATGAAAACTCCACGCGACCAGCCCAATCGCCAGAACCATGAGCGCTCCACCGAGAAATCGGCTCGCAAGCGAGCGGTTTCGACTTCCGCGGTGCATGGCTTCAGTATAGTTCTGTGCATGATGAGATGTCTTTCGATTGCGTCCATCTCCGTGCTGTGTGCCATGGCTCCCACATGGCAGCAGTTTCCGCCAGATGTCCCGCCAGCGTCCGTTCAAACGGGCGCCGTTTCTCAAAATCTTCCGTCAAGTGCAACGGTCAAGCCAGATGGATCCGGGGCGTGGGCAGTTACCTTAAATGTGAAACTGCAGGGCAACCCGAAGCAAGTAAATCTCGCTGGAGACTTCAATGGATGGAGTCGAGAGCTAACGCCCATGAAGCGATCACCCGACGGTCGTTGGACAGCAACCATCCAAATGCAAGAGGGTGTTCGCTTCTACAAGTTTGTTGTGGATGGAACAAAGTGGATCGAAGACCCAACGAACAAGGAGCATGTCCCAGATGGACAAGGTGGCTTTAACAGCGTGCTTCGCCTTGGCCCTGAGGCCAATCTTGAGTCGGTCAAAGGCAAGGTCGGCGATGGCAAAGTGGAAACGGCGGCACTCCGATTTGAGCCATCCAAGCCGCAATATCTTCAGCGGGGTCGAGATCATTGGACGATTCGATACCGAACCCTTGCCAGCGATGTGCAGCATGTAACATTCGTCGCCCGTGATGGACGGCGGGTGGAAATGGATAAGGCGGGGCGATTGGGTCCATTTGAGTTCTGGCAATTGATCACTCCCGTTGAGCCCGGCAAGACAGACTTCACATTTCTTATTCAAGACAGCGAGACCATTGTGCGTGACCCCAAAATGTATTCACTTGATTCGTCCGCCAACCGTGGATTCACGACGCCTGAGTGGGCAAAAAACGCAGTGTGGTATCAGATCATGGTGGATCGGTTTCGCAATGGATCAACAGCGAACGACGGCCCAACCACTCGAGATTGGAAACAAGAGTGGTACGCGCCGAGCTCGTGGGAGGGCAAGGACGGGCAGACTTTTTACAAGCACTTTGTCTTTGGGCGGCAATGCGGTGGCGACCTTGCGGGGCTTCGCAGCCAACTTCCCTATCTGAAAGACCTTGGCGTGACAGCGTTGTATCTGCTTCCGGTCTTTGAGGCGGAGAGCAATCACAAGTACAACGCGACGAACTATCTGCACATCGACGAACGCTTGGGGCACGGGGGTGATTACGCGGCAGCCGCCTCAACGGAAGATCTCTTGGATTCTTCGACATGGACCTTTTCCCAAAGCGACCGTGTGTTTCTTGAATTCATCAAGGAAGCCAAGAAGATGGGATTCCGTGTGATCATTGACGGTGTCTGGAACCACGTCGGCACGCGTCACCCCGCATTTATGGATGTTCGCGAGAAGCGACAGGCGAGCAAATTTGCTGACTGGTTCCATGTCAAATCATGGGAGCCCTTTGACTATGAAGGGTGGTTTGGTTTTGGCGAACTACCCGTCTTTCGAAAGAACGATGCGAAAGGCATCGCCAGTGATTCCGCTCGCAAGCACATCTTTGAAGTGACCAAGCGATGGATGGACCCCGATGGAGACGGAGACCCATCAGATGGAATTGACGGGTGGCGGCTGGATGTCGCCAATGAGATTCCGATGTCGTTCTGGCATGAATGGTGTGCTCTGGTTCGCAAGATCAATCCGCAGGCCTACATCACGGGCGAAATCTGGATGCGTGCAGACCCGTGGCTTGATGGGAAGGCGTTTGATGCCGTGATGAACTACGAGTTTGCCAAGCCGGCGATTGCATGGATTCTGAATCGCAAGGACAAGATCAAGGTGAGTGAACTTGATCGCAAGCTTGCAGAACTTCGCTTGGCGTATCCAAGTGAATGCACCTATGCCATGCAAAATCTTGTGGACAGCCACGACACGGACCGCGTTGTCAGCATGGCAAAGAACCCGGACCGCGGATACAACGAACTCAACCGCGAGCAGGAAGTGCAGTCGTACGATGCCTCCAAACCTGGCAAGGAGCATTACCGCCGCGTGCAATTGCTCGCATTGCTTCAGATGACCTATGTTGGCGCGCCCATGATTTGGTACGGCACGGAGGTAGGCATGTGGGGATCCGGTGACCCCAACAATCGCAAGCCGATGCTGTGGAAGGATCTGGAGCCCTATGGGAAACCGTCCGACAATCGCGTAATGGACGAGCAACTTGCCTATTACAAGCAGGTGATTGCTCTCCGTAACGCGCATCCCGCCTTACGAACTGGCAGTTTTCAAACCCTTCTCACAGATGACGAGCACGATGTGTGGATGTTCCTTCGGGAAGGAAGCGGCGAGCAAGTGTTGGTCGCCTTGAATGCATCGGGCACGGCGGCTTCGATCTCGATTCCGGAAACGCTTGGAACAGGATGGACGCAAGTCTTTGGCGAAACGGAAGACAAGGGATTTCCAAAGGTCAAGATTCCACAGATGTCGGGAAAAGTTTGGGTTCGTTCGGCAAAGGGCGGTGGATGAGTCCACCCGGGCGCATCGCGAAAATCTTTCAACAACGGCGTGCAGGCGTCCTGTTGCACCTCACAAGTTTGCCAGGTCCGCACGGCGTGGGTGATCTTGGGAGATCAAGTGTTTCATTTGCTTCGTGGTGTCAATCCGCTGGAATCTCTCTGTGGCAGATGTTGCCGATTGGTCCCGTTGGGTACGGAGCAAGTCCATACAGCAGCACCAGCAGTTTTGCCGCTGAACCACTCCTGGTCAGTCTTGAGCGTTTGGTCGAGGATGGATTGCTTGCTCGCAAGCGACTCAAAGCGCCGCAGCGACTTGGACAAGGTCCGTGCGACTTTGCAGCCGCGAGGGCTTTCAAACGCCCCAGGTTTGCAGAGGCCTTTGATGCATTTCAAAAAAAGAAAAAGCATCACAGCCCGGACTATGTGCGGTTTGTACGCCACACGCGCCATTGGTTGCAGGGTTGGTGTGCATTTGCATCGGGAAAAGAAGGGGGCTCTTGCGATCTCCACGCCTTTCTGCAATACCAATTTGACAAGCAATGGAAGAAGTTTCGGAGCGAGTGTCATGGCAAGGGAGTGCAGTTGGTTGGTGACTTGCCGATCTTTGTCACATTGGATTCAGCGGATGTTGCGGATCGACCGGAACTCTTTCGGCTTGATCGCCATGGAAAGCCAACGGTCGTCACGGGTGTGCCGCCTGATTGCTTCTCAACGAATGGTCAACGATGGGGGCATCCGCATTACGCGTGGGCGGCGCATCGACGCGAAAAGTTTCGGTGGTGGACCGCACGTGTGGCCACGGCATTGGAACGATTCGATGCGTTGAGGATTGATCACTTTGTTGGGCTTGTGCATGCATTTGAAATACCTGGAACGGCACACACCGCTCGCAAGGGTCATTGGCGACCCACACCCGGGCGTGAATTGCTGACGGCCATTGAGCACCGGCTTGGTCGCTTGCCACTGATTGCAGAGGACCTTGGCGCTGTTACGCCAGCGGTGGAAAAACTTCGGGATGACTTTGGATTGCCCGGAATGAAACTTCTCCACAACGCGTTTTACAGTGATGACAGTCGTGATCTTCCGCAGTACCACCCGAAGCATTGCGTTGTATATCCGGGCACACACGACAACGATGTCAGCCGTGGGTGGGTGAAGCACCTTCCACGGAGCGCTGTGGCAAGATTTCAGAGCATCGCCGGCGGATCGATCCCATGCCCTGAAAAAGCCCTGATTCGGATGGCCTACGCAAGTCCTGCATGCACTGCCATCGTTGCCATGCAGGACATTTTGGGTCTTGGACCAGATTCAAGGATGAATGTGCCGGGGCGAGCGAATGGAAATTGGAAGTGGCGATTGCCGCCCAAACTCCTGCCGAAGCGTGTCGCCAAGACCCTACGAGCTTTGGCTGCAAGAACGAACCGCCTTGCAAAGGGTCGTCGTTTGCGGGAGAGTTGATGGTTCCATGGCCGCATCCGCAAAGCCTCGACAACCCACACGAGTGAAAGTGATTGGTGCCAACAGAGATCCATCCGCCATCGCTTTGGGTGAAATGGTCCAAGCACCAGCATCAGTTGTCCGGGAGGTACTCCGTGATCTGAACAAACTGTCTCACGATCTTTGGTGGAGTTGGAATGAGTTGGCTCAACGACCCTTTGCGGCGCTTGATCCAATTGTGTGGGAGGCCAGCAACCATGATCCGTGTGCGGTGCTTCGCAAAGTCGCGGGGCCAAATTTTGCGGCACGGTGTATGGACGCAGAGTTTCGTGGGCTTGTGAAGGCGGCGAGAGACGCCCACCGCGCTTACCACAAAACGGTTCCATGGTTTGAACAACAGCAGTTCGGTGGCTCTCAAAAGTTGCACATCGCCTACTTCTGTAGTGAATTTGCCATTCACGAAAGCCTGCAGCAGTATTCGGGTGGGCTGGGTGTGCTGGCGGGCGATCACCTGAAAAGTGCCAGCGATCTTGGCATTCCGCTCACGGCTGTTGGGATTCTGTATCAGCACGGGTACTACCAGCAGGAATTTCGTTCCGACGGATCGACTCGCGTGATGGAGGCGCATCGGGATCCGCGATCCATGCCGTTGGAAGACACTGGTGTGGATATTCGCGTGCCCATCGGTGATCGCAAAGTGGAAACACGGCTGTGGATCATGCGAGTTGGTCGAGTCAAGATGGTGCTCTTGGATTCCGACCGAAAGGTGAATCGCCCTAAAGATCGCCGACTGACGGAAGGTTTGTACAAAGGTGACCCTGAACTTCGAATGCGTCAGCAAGTGTTGCTCGGTGTGGGTGGCGTCATGGCGCTACGGGCACTCGGAATCAAGGCGAGCGTGTTCCACCTGAATGAGGGGCACGCTGCCTTTGCAAGCATTGCCCGATTGGCACAACTTCGTCGCAAGGGGCAAGGGCTCGAGGATGCCTTGGCGTACATCCGTCGCTCCACAGTCTTTACCACGCACACACCGGTTCCGGCTGGGCATGATCGGTACGACCCTGACATGGTTGCCGACGTGCTCGAACCATCTTGGCGTGAGGCCGGCCTTGGTCGCCGCGCGTTCCTAGACATGGGTTCTGAACGAACGATCGATCCCAAGTCGCTCTTCTGCATGACGGCACTCGCCTTGCGTACCGCGGAGCATGTCAACGGTGTTGCCGCATTGCATGGCCGAGTCACTCGCGAAATGTGGCAGCAGATTTATGGTGTTGCGGATGCTGCGCTGGTCCCCATTGGGCATGTCACAAACGGCGTGCATTCGCGCACATGGCTTGCACCCGAGGCCGAGGCTTTCTGGAAGCGATCAGTCGGTCTGGACTTAGATGTCATTGAGCGTGGCCGAGACCAGTGGGCAGCCGTGGAGCGAGCTGATCGAGCAGAATTCTGGGCGTTACGAACCCAACTTCGATCACGACTCGTTCACTTTGTCCGTGATCGCCTCGTTCGGCAGGCCCGGCGTAGGGGGGCTGCACCCGAGGCGGTGATGCGAGCCGGTCTTGCGTTCGATCCCACGGCACTCACCATTGGATTTGCAAGACGATTTGCCACCTACAAGCGGGCGCCGCTCATTCTGAGACAACCAGAGCGTTTGCGAAGTCTTGTCTGTGACCCACTTCGCCCAGTGCAGATTGTCTTTGCCGGCAAGGCACATCCGCGTGATCGGGAGGGGCAGGCTCTTGCCGCAGAGGTGCATCACTGGACACGGGAACAGGGGCTTGAGGGACGCGTGGCGTTGATCGAGGAGTACGACATGCATGTCGGCCGCATGCTGGTGAGCGGTTGTGATGTGTGGCTGAACAATCCGCTAAGACCCCATGAGGCCAGTGGCACAAGTGGGATGAAGCCTCCGATGCACGGCGGCATCAATCTCAGCATTCTCGATGGGTGGTGGCCGGAGAGTTACGACGGCAAGAACGGGTGGGCCATTGGTGATGGCAGTGAGGGGAGTGATCGCCAGAAACAGGATTCACTGGATTGGGAGAGTTTGTTTGACATGCTTGAGAGCAAGGTGGTGCCTGATTTCTACGGCCGAAATGACGAGGGGCTTCCGCTGAAATGGCTTGAGCGTGCCTTGCACAGTGCCGCCACCATTCCAGGGCGATTCAACACGCATCGGATGGTGGCGGAGTACCTTGAAAAGAGTTACCTGCCAGCGAATGCATAAACGACAAGGTAAAAAAACCGAAGCCGCGATTGAACGCGGCTTCGGAAATGCGTCGTGATGTGTGATGCTGGTTGGACAGCGACCAGCGTTTGAACTTACTTCCTGCGGCGAGCCACAAGGCCAGCAAGTCCGATGAGTGCCACAGCACCGGGCGCTGGAATTGGAGCCATGCTGTAATGCAGGAAGGCGCCTGAATAACTCGTTGCACCCCAATGGGTCATGGACAAGTTAGGCGTACTCAAGTGATCCACGCCGGCATCGTTGCCTCCGCCGCCGGAAGTCAGAACATCAAAGTCGAATGATGCATTCGAAGCGCCGGCACCAATTCCATTTCGTGAAACCGTCCAACTCACGGTGTTGCCTGATCGGGAATTTGAAAAACCCAAGTGAAGATCCCAGTTCCATCCACCATTCTGGTATGCAACCAATTGACTGTTGTTGCTCGTTTGATCAACCCAACTTCCAATGAAGAAATTGGCATTGCCGCCCATCTGATTGACCGGTCGGCTCCAAGCATTGCTGCCATCGCCATGGCCGCCTGAACTAATCAGGATCATGTACTTCGACCAGTCTGAGAAACCACGCGTTGTCACATCAAAGGTGACAGTACTTTCCGTGTGCGAAACATTCACACTGGTAATGTCTAGGTTTGGAAGGTCGTCTTCGAACAGGTCATAACTCGCATCGGTGAAAATATCGGCCGACGAAAGAGAGGCCACAACCAAGACTGCAGACGCAGAAATCAGATTTCGCATTTTGGAAACTCCAAGGAACGAGGGGAAACAGGGCAAACACCGCTTCGACTGGGAAAGTGGGAACAGTCCAGGCAAAGAATTCAATTCATCTATGCCGCATCATGACACCGATTTGAGGAGAACCAAGCAGGAAACCATCAAAAAACGCGGATTTTTGAGATGTCAAAACTGCAAGTTTTCTTGAGTTATGTCCAATAATTCATTCGAACTCAATTCGAATGTAAGGCAAAGCCATAAGAGCCTGCATTTCAACGGGTAAGGGACAAGTCCAACCAAAGTCTAGAAGCAGCAATCCAACGTCACTGGTTGAAACAAACCCATCACCGTCGAGGTCCGCCGGAACATCAGCCGACCCAATGTCCAACAGAATCAGAGCGACATCGCCCGAATCAACGACACAATTTCCATCAAGGTCGGCTGGGTTGCCGGTGCCGCCCTCACCCTGTGAATACACCGCAATCGAATATGGCCCAAGAGCAAAGACTCCACTGGCGGGCAATCCGTCATAGCTCGATCCGCTGGCCTCGATGTCGGACCCACCTACATTGGCAAAGTCGCTGCTATATGCGGTCGAGTCACCATGAAACCTGCAGTGCCAGGTTCCAGATTGCGGCAATCCAATTCGATAGTTCGAAAGTGGGAATCCACCAAAGTTGGCGACCACCATGACATCATCACCTGGACCTCCTTCGGCAAAGCGATGCCACGCGATGACCTTGTTCCAGTTGTTCACATGATGCACATTCGTGTTGGCGCCGGTCAGTCCGCAGGTCACCCCGCCGGCATTCCTGCGAAGGGCGATCATGTCCTTGTACATCTGTCGGATGCTGGAATAGGTTGTCTCCTTCCCCCAATCGAGCGGAACATTGGCATCCCATGACCCGCTCTCGAGGAACTCCTGCCCCATGAAGATCATTGGAATGCCGGGACTAAAGAACATCACGCCTGCCGCGAGCGTGCTTCGTTTGCGAGCGGCCCACCCACCAGGGGTGGAACTGCTAATGAGGGACGGCACTCGCAATTTGCCGTTGTTCTGTGCCACTTCATCGTGACTCTCCGTAAAGATCACGCGCTGAGTGTGCTGGCCGTTGTAACTCTTTTGAATGAGGTCGCGTACGGTGTTCATGTCGCGAAGGCTGTCGCTGCTAGGGCTGACCACACTTCGGATGGTGTGCACAAAGGAGTCCCATTGACTGTCGAAGCCTGCACCACCAGCCGCCGTGGTACGTGTGATGACGGCATCGTCATCAAAGTCCTCGGCGATAGAGATTTTGCCTGAGAACGGTAGGTCAATCGCGTCATTGCACCACTGCAACAGGCTCCAACCGGTCGGGATATCCACTCCACCAATATCAGTGCGGCGCATGAATTTGGTGGCATCCCACCGTAATCCGTCCATGCGAAATTCATTCAGCCATTGCATTGCGCTGTCACGGATGAACTCACGCACTTCAGTGCGCCCGAAATCTGGACGCGGGCCCCAGGGTGTCGAGGCTTGCACGGTGTCGCTAAAGAAGTAGATGCCGCCAAGATTGTTCTGATACCAGCCGTCGTACCGCCACATGGAGAGATCGCTCGGCCCCCAGTGATTAAAAACCACATCGTGCACCACGGCGATTCCGCGACTGTGACACGCATCGATGAATTTTTTCATTTCGTTTACGCCTCCATAGGCGCTTTCGACGCTACAGGGGAACGACGGGTTGTATCCCCACGAAATATCCCCGGGAAATTCATTGACGGGCATGAGTTCAATGCAATTGATGCCCAAGTCCCGAAGATCATCCAGCCGATCCGTGGCCTCGGCAAAGTTGGCTGGAGCAGTGGTGCCGCTGGGCACATGAAAGGTGCCGAGATGCATTTCGTAGATCACCAATTCGTTCCAATTGGGAATCTGAAAGTCCGTGTTGGTCCAGGTGTACGCAGCGGGATCCACCACAATACTGCTGCCCACACTATTGACCAGTTGCCTTGAACGCGGGTCAGCCTTCTGCTGATAGGCGCCTGCAATCTTGATTGCAAACTTGTATTGCGCACTTGATGGAGCATTCACAACATCGCCCGACCAGTAGCCATTGCCCTCGCTTGAGAGTTGATGGGTGGTGTTGCTCCAGAAGTTGAATGAGGCGGCCACGCTGACGGCTTGCGCGTTGGGAGCCCATGTGCGGAATGTGACACCCTTCACGGAACCGGACTGGTACGGCATGGCCCCGACGCCTGGCCGAGTGGAGACCGGAAGTACGGCAGCATGAACTGATGTGGAAACAAGAAGACCGAGGAAGAGGGCCGTGCAGGCTTGCTGCCAATCGCATTGTGGACGGATGAGCTTCACACTGCTGGAACAAACTTGCAGTAATTGCTTGAAACCCATATGGGTGCCGTTCAGCAGGACCATCCCATATCGAGAAGCAGCAGTGCCACATCGCTAATCGAAACAACGCCATCGCCATCAAGATCGCCGGGTCCGCCAAGGGTGCCAATATCAAGCAATAACAGAGCGATATCACCTGAATCAATGACGCAATTCCCATCGATGTCCGCCGGATTCCCAGGGGTCTGTGCATCACCTTGTGAATAGACCACAACCGAATAGCCGCCGACATTAAAACTGGCGCTCTGATTCAAGCCGTCGTATGAGCCACCGTTGGCCTCCACCTCGACGCTTGGAGTGTTGGAGTAATCAGAGCTGTACCCATTCCAGTCGCTGTTGAACCTGCACTTCCATGTTCCAGAGCGGGGCAATCCGATTCGGTAATTGGTGAGCGGGAAGGCACCGAAGTTTGCAAGAATCACCACATCGTCGCCAGCGCCACCATTCATCCAGCGATGCCACGCAATCACCTTATTGGTGTTGTTCACATGATGCACATTGGAATTGGGGCCAGTAAGGCCCAGAGTGATGCCTTGTGTATTGCGACGCAATCCAATCATGTCTCGGTACAAAGCCAGAATGCCTGAATAGGTTGTGGCCTTGGTCCAGTCCAGCGGATCCTCGGCGGTGAAGTAGCCGTCTTCAAGAAATTCCTGCCCTTGAAACATAAAGGGAATTCCGGGGCTGCAGAAGGTCACGGCTGCGGCCAGCGTGCTGCGCTTTCGTGCATACCAATCACCGGGCGTGGCACTACTAATGCTGCTGCTCAATCGCTGCTTGCCGTTGGCCACTTCATCGTGGCTTTCCACAAAGATCACTCGCTCCGTGTGATTGCCGTTGTAGCTGTGAGTGATGGATTCCCAAAGCTTCCACATGTCGCGATTGCTGTCCCACGTTTGCTGCACGACATCTCGCACATTGTGAACGAACCAGTCCCACTGACTATCAAAGCCCGCGCCGCCGGCTCCCGTGGTCTTGGTGATCCAATCATTGTCATCAAAGTCTTCGGCGACTGAGAGTTTTCCTGGGAAGAGCGAGTCGATCTCATTGTTGCACCACTGGAACAGACTCCAGCCCTCCGGCAGGTCCTGTCCAAATTGATCCGTGCGACGCATGTACTTTGTTCCGTCCCACCGTAGCCCGTCCATGCGGAATTCGTCGAGCCACATGATGACATTGTCGCGGATGTACTGGCGTACTTCGTTGCGAGTGTAATCCGGACGCGTGGCTCCCCATGGAGTTGTGGCACGGGTCACATCGTTGTAGAAAAAGATGCCGCCCAAGTTGTTCTGATTCCACCCGTCAAATTTCCATAGGTCCATATCGTTTGGGCCAAGGTGGTTAAACACCACATCGTTCAGCACCGCAATGCCTCGCAAGTGTGCTTCGTCAATGAACTGTTTCAAATCATCGGGGGTTCCGTAGGCGTTCTCAACGCTAAATGGGTAACTGGGGTTGTAACCCCAACTCATGTCGCCGGGGAATTCGTTGATCGGCATAAGGCTAATGGCATTGATTCCCAACTCGTCGAGGTAATCCAATTTGTCAATAGCTTGCAGGAAGGTGGAGGGCGGCGTACTGCCTGCCTCAACGGCAAAGGTTCCCAGATGCAATTCGTAAATGACCAATTCGTTCCAATTGGCCATTTGGAAATCGGTCGTGATCCACTGGTAGGCGTTGGCGTCGTACACCACGCTGCTGCCCACGCTGCTTGTCAGATCGCGAGCGCGAGGATCGTTTTTCTGCGTCCACCAGCCGCCAAACTTGATTCCAAACTTGTACTGCGCGCCCACTTGCACGGAGGCAATATCGCCAGACCAGAATCCGTTGCCTTCACTTGAAAGTTGATGCGCGGTCAAGTTCCACGCATTAAAGTTTCCGGGAACACTGACAGCCTGTGCATTGGGAGCCCATGTGCGAAAGGTCACGCCAAATGATGCGCCGTTTTGGTACGGAATCGCGCCGATGCCTTGGCGTGTTGAAACCGGAAGCACAACGGAAAAGGCATTCGAAGTGGCAAGAAACAGACCCAATGCCATGCCAAGCAGGCTGCGCTGGGAATGCCAAATGAGCCAAGCCGACTTGGTTGAAGCCAAGGGTGAATGCTGTATGCAGGAGTCGAGCATCGAGGTACATCTAGTTTGCACCAAAACTGAGGGCAGGGATAGATAAAACAATTCAAATTTCGTTGTTCTGAGACTTTTTCTGGTTGTCCAATCCACTGGACATGCCGAACGAGTGGTATTCGGACTCCCACGCTGGCAAAACTGCTTAAGAACGAAGTGAGATCGTTATGGGGTTACCCGTTGAGCGGTGGTCGGAATGAGTCCCGGAAGGATCAAGTCACGGAGGATCTTGGCGTCGGAACCATAACTGTCCTCGGCATTACTTGGTGAAGCAATTGTGCTGTAGGGATTGGCAGCCCGCATGGCCATCATCTGTTCTCGAATCTTTCCGGATTTCAGATCTTCACTGGAGATCGCAACTTCGCTGGTGCTGCCATCGACTGCTGCGTAATTCACGGATGCTTGCTTTGGTGAATACACGCCTGGCACATCAAGAATGATGTCCTTCGTTTCGGGATCGGGATTGAAACAGAGGCCGGAATTGTTCCAGCCTCCGCCGCCACAACCCGCGGTAAGTCCGAATGGATCGTTGTCTGGCATAAACAAAAATGTATTGGTCGGCTGTTTGATGCGGCTTGCAGTGCGGGTGTCAAAGGCGAGGTTGCATGCGGAAGAAAACTTGCCGCCCTTGAAGAGATCCAGCACCTGCGGAAAGTCATCGGCATACAGCACACCAACCCATCCATTCATGGAGTAACTCCGGATTCGGTTGCTGGAATCCATCGGGCTTAAATACGCATTGATGTTGTCGACATAGGGAAACAATGAACCCGCCTCGAGTGCTAAGGGCAATTCGTTGCAACTATTCATCGAATTTGGTGCATCGGTATTGTTGGCGGTGACCCAGCCTCGATACTTGGAATCGTTCAGGGCATCCGTCCGAATGGAACCGCCGCCGGAACAATCCGAGGGGCGTGCGGGCAACACGCTCCAATTCGCCGGCGTCTCTGTCCTAGGACTTGGAAGCCGCCCCTTATTGCTTGCCGAATACGCGATTGCCGCCGAGGCAAGAACTCGGAGCATGCTCTTGTCTTTGGTGTTGCGGGACGCGGTTTGCATGCCACCAATCGCCACAATCAGAATGCCCAGCAGCAATGAAATGATGGCCACCACAACAAGGAGCTCGATGAGCGTGAAGCCGTTGTGTACGCGGCGCAATTGTCGAAGCTGGACTGTGTAGTGCATTATGAATGTGTCCGAATCACTACGCAGGAGGGTTGCAAGGAAAGGCGGTCTGAACTCATGTGTTCAGGCACGTGGGGTGTCGTATTAATGTCCAAAGAGATTCTTGGTTCCAAGCATGCCCTGTGCATCAAAGAAGGCCAGAGCCTTATCCACCGTCGGGAAAATCTTGGTGGCCGTTTCCGTGATGAACGGACTTGGATTCTTCTTGGGCTTCCAAACGACATACACCTCCTTGGCGTGTTCGAATGCGTGCTGCAGTTCACGCTCGACGCCGCTACTGAGCCCCGGAATTCCACCCGGCAATTCGGGCACCAAGCTGACAATCATGTCGCTTTGATCAATCAGACGGAAATCCCGCATGTAAATTTGTCCGTCCACATCTCCTGCGATGTCGAGCACCTGCTTCACACTCACTCGCAGCGGCGGCCCGGCTTTGCGCCCGCCGAAACTGTGTGCTTTGACCTCAATGAAATCTTTTCCGTCGCGAGCGGCAGCCAGAGCATTGTCGAGCAGTAATTTTTCATCCACATCGCCGGGATCAAAAGTAATGAAGTGCTTGGCGAGTTCCGCGCGGAAATGATCGATCTCAGCCAGCACGTCGGGCATGTCCATGACATGGCTCATGGGGAAACTTGGATACACCTTTCGCATGTCCGGTCGTGTGATAAGTCGTAGAGCAGTTTCGGTGGTGTCGACTTGTCTACCGCGGCTCAAAATAAAGAATCCGCCGGGGCAACCGATGGCCTGCGCGACCAATTCGCTTGCCAGAATCTCTTCTTCTCGCCACACCATGCAGTCCTTGAGCGTGGCATCAAGGTCATGCTCGGCATGCAGTCGATGGTGCACCACTTCGATGTTGTCCACCATGCAGATGAACATGTCGGGCTTGAGCCTTCGAAGCAAATCAAAGTCAAATGCAGCAAAGAGACCATGCCGCCAGCGAAAAGTCGCGTGCGTATTCACAATGACATGGGGATGCTCTTCGGCAGGAGTGGTGGAGGCAATGATGTCTTTGAAAGCCGCTCGTCGAAGACTGGCCAGCCGACTGAGTGGAAGATCTAGAATCCGCCCGGCCCGCACTTCGGGGGCCTCGGCATACATCAAGTCGCCGACATTGAACACCTCAATCGAATCCCCTCGTTCGCCGGCCATGTCAGCAACGGCCTTGAGATAGGGCTTCTTTTCAACGCCAACTTGTCCTGTGACGACCGCTCGCATGCGGCGAGTGTATCGAAAACCACCGAAACACCCAGCACACCCGTGACGATTTAGGTTTTCCGGAGCAGCACAACCGCATGCACTTCGATTGCTCGTCCTTCGCCGACGGCGTCCACTTTTTCATGGGTCTTGCCCTTGAGGTTGACACACGATTCTGGACACCCCAGCAGTCGAGCGAGATTGCTCCGCATAGCGGCCTTGTGTGCACTGATCTTGGGTCGCTCGCAAATGATGGTCGCGTCAAGGTTTTCAATTTCCATTGTGGCTTCACGCATTCGGCGTGCGGCTTCACTGAGAAAGTGCGAACTCTCTTTGCCCCGCCAGGTTTCGTCGGTATCTGGAAAGAGTTGGCCAATGTCGGGTTGACCTAACGCCCCAAGAATGGCGTCGGTGACAGCATGCAACAGTGCATCGCCATCTGAGTGGCTCACAGGCCCTCGATCGTTCGGCACCTGCACTCCGCCAAGCACAAATGTTCGTCCACATCCCTGCGGGGCGAGCGGCTCAAGTCGATGCAGGTCGTAGCCGTGTCCGATGCGATGCACGATCAGTTGTCGTACTTCTTGCTCTTGGCATCAGGAATGGGGCCACCCTGATCCGTTGCATACGAAGGCCGATCGGCGGTCTGATCCGTGCGCAATCGAACCGCGGGATCTGGCTCTGGCCACACGGGTGACTTTCGAATTTCTAAGTCAATTCGCCTGCATGATGCAGGTGGGCACGTCATTTGATTATCCAAGTGACCCGCCACTGTTCCGTTGTCCCAGATGGCATACACCATTCGATCTGGTGTATAAGCGGGGTCGTCTCCACCGCCTTCAAGAAAATTAAACGTCAACTGCTTGCCCGGCGGGAGCTCCATGGTGAAGAAGGCTTCCTCGGTTCTGGTGTCCACCACACTCACGGTGAGTGGCCGCATGCTGGTGCTTTGATAGACAAAGCCTCGACCGCTGGTTGCCATAAAGCCACCATCGGGGGCATAGCAACCGGCAAGAGTTGCGATTGAAAACATGAAAAGTGAAAGGATGCGGCCCTGCCTCATAGTGAGCGGAATGCTACCGCGTGCGAGCAAGCGCCGCGAATCGATTGCCCCGTTCCTGATAGTTGCCAAATTGATCAAAGCTTGCACACCCGGGCGACAGCAGCACAACATCGCCAGGCTTCAATGCTGCAACGATGGTTTGAGCAGCCATCTCGAGTGTGCCGCAGTGATGGCCGCCATGTCGCAGAAGCGACGGTGCGGTGGTGCCGATGGCATAGAGCCCGGCCAAATGCGGGGCAAGCGAGGCAATTCCAGAGAGATCAGAACCCTTGTCGGAACCCCCAGCAATCAGGTGAATGCGAGTTGCGTCGGGAAAACTGGCGACGGCAAGCAGAGTTGCTTCAGGGGTGGTGGCCTTGCTGTCATCAAACCATCGAACATCGTTTGCGGAATGCACCAAAGCGAGTCGGTGCGGTAGTCCGCGAAAGTCTGCGAGTCGCTCGCTGAGTTCCGAAGCGTTGGGGGTCACGCCGTCAAGGCGAAGTGCGGCGGCGGCGACCTGCATGGCAAGCAAAGCGTTGCGTTGATTGTGCACGCCTGGAAGATTGCACTGGCATGCAAGATCTGGTTGTGATTCCATCGTTGGGTCAAGCGTGGAGTTGTTCCACCACGCTCCCGCTGGCAATGCGGCAAACTTGCGAGCGGCAAGAGCATCATCGTTTTCAAATCGAGTCAGGAAGACACTTTGACCAGCGCCACGGATGCACGACTTACTCTGGCTGTAATGATTCGCATCGCCATGCCAATCGATGTGATTGTCAGCAAGATTGGTGAGCACGCCAATTCGGGGCAGCCACGGCTGATCACTCAAAGCCCCGCCGAGCCACCAGAGCATGGCGCTGGACAATTCCGCAACCAGCCAATCCTTTGAGCCAAGTGTGGGTGGATTCTCAAGCAGGCTTCCGCCGATATTTCCTGCAAGCGTTGCGGTGGTGCCTTGCCCATTCAGGATGTGGGTGATCATGGCGCTGGTGGTGCTTTTTCCGGCGCTTCCAGTGACACCGATCACGCGCGAGGAGGGAAGGCCGTCGAGTGCGAGTCGAATTTCAGTGGTGACCAACGCACCTGAGGCGCGAGCAGCGAGCAGCAGGGGATTTTTCCACGGCTGAGGAACCGCGGGATTGGCAATCACTACTTCCGCATTTCGAAAGTCGGCTTCGCGGTGTTCCCCCAGTTGTAACGAGACGCGGCCCGCCTGAATGTGTGGCTGCAGTGCTTGGAGTGAGGCCGCGAGTTTTTCTGCATGTGCAAGGTCGGTGACCACAATGTGTTTGGCACCTGCGGCGACCAGCGAGCGTGTCACTCCAAGCCCACCGCCAAACGAACCGAGGCCCATCACCAGACAACGGCGGCCGGACACCGTGTTCCGAAAGTGATCGTTCATCGCGAAGGGGTGATGGCCGCAATGCGAGAGACTGTTTGGCCCGTCATCAGCAAGTCGTCAGCGTAATTGGTCGCGGCCTTTCGTTCGGTGATGGGGCCTTGGGCATCGCCTCGAAGGAACTGTCGAATCAAACGGTCCGTCTCGCTGAGTTGCGTGGCTTCGGTTTCTGTGGTCTTGCGAAGCGCGTCAAACGCAGCACGCGTGTCGACCCGCAAGGCGCGACCCTTGTCCAGCATCACCATGCGGTCAGCGATCGTAAAGGCGCTATCCATTTCGTGCGTCACCACCACACTGGTGACGCCAAGTTTTCGAGTGAGATCTAGCATCAATTGATCGATCTCTGCACTGGTCACCGGGTCGAGTCCGGCGCTGGGCTCGTCATAAAACAGAATGCGTGGATCAAGAGCCAAGGCTCGAGCCAGCCCCGCTCGTTTTTTCATGCCGCCAGAAATTTGGGAGGGCAATTTGTCGGCGTGTTCGCGTAAGCCCACGAGTTCAAGTTTGATCTTCACCTGAATGTCAATGATGTGGCTATCCAGTTCGGTGTGCTCGCGAAGCGGAAGGGCAACATTCTCTGCAATCGTCATGCTGTTAAAGAGCGCACCGGATTGAAAGAGAATTCCGAAATAGCCGCGGACTCGGTCCAGACCGGCTTCGTCAAGCGTGCCAAGGTCGTGGCCGAAAAGACTGATCGCGCCAGAAGTGGGCTTGAGGCTTCCGATCAAATGCCGCAGCAGAGTGCTCTTGCCGCAACCCGACCCTCCCATGATGACCATGGTCTCGCCCTCTTGAATGTCCAAGTTGATGCCGTCAAGAACCGTTTGAGTTCCAAACACACGCACCAGATTGCGAACTTCGATGGCGTTACCCATATCGTGAGATTACCTACCCAGCCGACGGCGGAGAAGTGGATTGTGGTGGGGGCAGCGCTGCAGGAGCGGACTGACTCTGCGGTGAATTGGTGGGTGAATCCAAAGCCGGCGGCGGCGGCTCACCCGGAGGAAAAACGAAGTCCCCATTGGTGGCATCCATGACCCTCAGCACACGCCATTTCATGACCACCTGGCCTGAGAGTTCGTCGAATCGTTGCAAGCCAAGGTCCGCTTCGATGATGTTGTTTGAAAAAGTGATTGAAATCGGAATGGTCACCACGGGATTTCTGGAGGCTTGGGCCAGAGGCGTGGTGCGAGTCAAGCTTGGATGTGCCGAGTGAAAATCTCCGTAGCGATTGTGCAAAGCAGTCGCACAGGTTTTCAATTGGCTCTCGCTCAGCAGCGTGGCTGGCCCTGCCCAATGTTCGCGGATCTGCTCTGGCGATGCTTGCATAACCGCGTGGAGTGGCGGCGTGGGGCCGGCCCACAGTGTTCCTAGCCCACTGGTCCACAGAAGCCATGACATGATCCCGGCACTGGCCGCGCCCACCACCATGGCGGTCATGGCAAGCCATCGGCCTTTGAGCGATGGAGTTCGCCCAATAGACCAGTAGGCAAAGCCGCCAAGGATGCACGCCACGATCGACATAGGGGGGCAGCACACCGGAAGTGCAAACATGGCCGCCAGCACCGCCGCACGGCTTGTGTGCTGGATGGGTTCATCATTCGATTCGGATGTGCACTGCTCAGAGCCGTCCGATTGATTCATGGAGTTTCACCTGTCTCCGGTGGTAGCGGCTTGGGCGCGGTGTCCGCCGCGTCCGGTTGCAACGACAGTGTGGCGTTGTCTGCAAGGCTGACTTCCAGTTGTACAAGGCGAACGGAGGGCATCCATGGTTGTTCATCGCTTGCGTGCGATGGAACCCACTGCACCTTGGCGGATCCAGATGCCGAGCCTTGTTCAAATTGCAGCATGAGGGCCATTGAAATCACAGGACTCATTGGGGATCCACTGAGGGACTCATTGAGCACTGAAACCGATTGCAGTGTTCCGTGGGATTTTTGAAGTGCTGCGGCAAAGTCGGTGGTGCTTTGCATGGATGGTGCCGGTAACGGCGTGATCAACAAACTAGAGCTTGAGTCTGGAACGGCCTTCTGCCAGTCTCCATGACATGCGGCGGTTACGGCCTCTACGGTGCGGCGATGCATGGCCGGCATAAGCCAAGAACTCGCCACTTGCCAAAGCGTTAGTTGCACCAGCAGTGACGCGCCGGTGATGATCAGTGCAGCCATGGCTAGTCGGGTTGGACGATGGTGGGCACGGGCTCTCTGATACGAAATAAATCCGCACACTCCGCCGACCGCACTCAGAAAGGGCATGCAGGTGAGCAAAGAAGTTGAACTTGCAAAGACTGCTGAGATTGCAATCCAATCCCGTTGGGTTGCGGGGGTTGCCGCTGACGGAATGGGCGTCTTGTTGGGTGGTGGAGTTGGATGCAACGCTGAAGGTTGGTCGGCACCGTTCATGGATGGGTCATCTGCCACGCGGCCAAGCATAGAGTCGCGTTCTAGCGGGAGTGACTGAATGTGTTAGCGCAGCGAAAGACCGTTGCGCCCTTGATAGGCGCAACGGTCTGAAGAGTTAGAAATAGAAAGCCGAAGTTTAGGTCTTGCGCTGACGGCCCATCATGCCTGCCAAGCCAAGAAGTGCGAAGGCTCCAGGTGCTGGCACGGCTGCAAAGGTGAAGAACTGACTCGCTTTGTAACTTGCCGTGATCGCACCGCTAAAGGTGGTTCCACTGTTGTCGCTGGTGGTGCTTCCGTGGCGACCAGTCATGTTGCCTTGGA
>CAMBXO010000001.1 GCA_945871915.1 Singulisphaera sp. GP187 | reverse complement strand
GGTAAACGGCGGCCGTAACTATGACGGTCCTAAGGTAGCGAAGTTCCTTGTCGGGTAAGTTCCGACGCGCATGAATAGCGTAATCACTGGAGCACTGTCTCCACGACCGACTCGGTGAAATAGTAGTGGCGGTGAAGATGCCGCCTACCCGCAGCAAGACGGAAAGACCCCGTGCACCTTTACTGTACGCTTGCAGTGGTCATGGATTTGTTCTGCGTAGCATAGGTGGGAGCCTTTGAAGCCAAACTCTCGGGTTTGGTGGAGGCAATAGTGAAATACCACTCTGAATGAATTCGTGGCCTAACCCCGAATCCCGTGAAGCCGGGCGGGGAACACTGCATGCCGGGCAGTTTGACTGGGGCGGTCTCCTCCAAAAGAGTAACGGAGGAGTGCAAAGGTTGGCTCAGCGCGGTTGGCAACCGCGCTCAGAGTGCAAAGGCATAAGCCAGCTTTAGTGCAAGCCATACAGGGCGAGCACTCACGAAAGTGGGCCTTAGTGATCCGGCGATCCCGTGTGGAAGGGTCGTCGCTCAACGGATAAAAGGTACGCCGGGGATAACAGGCTGATCGCTACCGAGCGTCCATAGCGGCGTAGCGGTTTGGCACCTCGATGTCGGCTCTTCGCATCCTGGGGCTGAAGGCGGTCCCAAGGGTTGGGCTGTTCGCCCATTAAAGCGGAACGCGAGCTGGGTTCAGACCGGCGTGAGCCAGGTCGGTCCCTATCTGCTGTGGGCGTAGGAATGTTGAGAGGAGACTTCCTTAGTACGAGAGGATTGGGAAGGACGCACCCCTGGTGTGCCAGTTGGACCACTCGGTCCATAGCTGGGTAGCTAAGTGCGGCAGGGATAATCGCTGAAAGCATCTAAGCGAGAAGCCCACCTCAAGATAAACATTCCATGTCGCAAGACGAAAGACCCCTCGTAGACCACGAGGTTGATCGGCCGCACGTGTAAGCGGAGAAATCCGTTCAGCGAAGCGGTACGAACGGTCGATCGCTTGGCCATGTCGACCGGATTCCGTCATCTTTCTGCTTCGGCAGTGAGATCCGGATCCAATGAACATGACCCAAGTCATGAGTTTGACTCATGATTCCAATACATTGGGTTGTGCCAATTGTCGGTGTAGGCCAAAAGCCTTACGAGAATTGGTGCACCCGACAAGCATCACAAGCAACCTTGAAAAAGGTTCTCGAAAGCATGCGTAACGCATGCGTTCAAATGCCTGCTTGAAGCGGGGTTTCCCCGGTCAACCATCTGTCTCAACATGTCATATGCCGTGCATGGATGAAAGTCTTTGCACGGATTTGCCGGTGACCTTACGCAGGGGGCAATACCTGATCCCATCCCGAACTCAGAAGTCAAGACCCTGCGGCCGATGATACTGCTCTGCGGGAAAGTAGGTGATCGCCGACTTGATGGGCCCTGGTGGCACAACCACCGGGGCCCGTCTTTTTTTGCGGTTTGTTTTGCAGGCTGTCGTCAAGCGATGCTCCCCAGTTTGCGTGCGTTATACTTCTGCAAGCCGATCCGTTTGGATGTTCGGCTTCAATTGGATTGTTCGTGAATCTTCCGGGCGCTGGCTCGCTCTGTGGCGTTGTCTTTGTTGTTCGAAAGATGAAGGAATCGTTCGATGGCCATGTTCAAAGTGTTTGTTGGAAATCTTGATTTCAAAGTGACTGCAGAAATGCTCAAGCCCATGTTTGAGGCATTCGGTGAACTTGATGAAGTCATTCTTGCTAAAGATGAAGAAGGCAAAAGCCGAGGGTTTGCCATTGTTCTCTTTAAGGACGCCATGAAGGGGCAGTTGGCGATCGAAACGCTCGCCGACCGAAAAATTCTTGGTCGAAGCATTGTGATCAATGAGGCTTTGAAAAAGGGCAAGAAGAAAATGGGCCCTGCAGATGTTCCTGCGCCGCGTGGCCCCTTTGGGCCCAAATTTCGGGAAGGCGGCGCAGCCGGTGCTCGCGGCGGGTTTGGCGGAAGAACCAGTTCAAGGCCGGGCGGGTTTTCATCTAGGCCGACGAGTTCTTTGCGAGGTTCCACGGGTTCGCCTGGCGGGGCAGGTCCGTCAAGCGATCGACGAGGCACCGGTGGCTCAAGTCGCAATCCGCGGCGAAGCCTTGGTGGGGGAGCCCCTCGACCGCCCTCGCCTCCATCATCGGGACCGGGTCGAGGCCCTGGACCAGCGTCCGGTGGTCAGAATAAGCCGGCATCTGACGACCCCTCACCCTCGGAATGAGCGTGAGTCCACTTTCTTTGTGATTCAAGGCCGTTGAGGTCTGTGCGGCAAGTTCAAGAAAATACAAGGCACTTTTGGCAACTTTTCGGAGTGGTGCTGCAAAGGCTGGGTTTTGTTGTATCATCCGCCCCGCAGGTCAATTGGCGACATCTGGCGTTCAGATGGTGCCAATTGCCACGTACGCGGCCGCGATGGCTTGCACTGATACTGAAGGACGGATTGGACATGTTTCGGATCTATGTCGGCAACTTAAATTTTCGGACAACGGATGACAATTTGCGTGTGGCGTTTGAGGCGTTTGGTCCCGTGAGCGAGGTGTACATCGGAAACGATCGCGACACCGGGCGTTCTCGCGGCTTTGGTTTTGTCACCATGGGCGAAAAAGCTCATGGCGAAGCAGCGATCGCTGCTTTGAATGGCAGCCAACTTGATGGTCGCGCCATTGTGGTTAATGAGGCGCAGCCTCGCCCACCAAAGACTGATCGCGGCGGCTTCGGCGGCGGCGGTGGTGGTGGTGGCGGCGGCGGTTTCCGCGGTGGTCGTGGCGGCGGCGGCGGTGGCGGCGGTGGTGGTTTCCGCGGCGGTCGTGGCGGCGGCGGCGGTGGCGGTTACGGCGACTGAGTTTCACGCCTGAATTGAAAGAACTCAATGGGCTTCGCCGAAAGGCGAGGCCCATTTCATTTTTGCATTGCGTGCGCCGTGGAAGCAACCCGATAGCATGGAAACATGCCAGTGCTTGAGGCCCGTGGCGGTAAGAAAGATTTGCGGATCGACCTCACGACGGCTCCGATTGTGGTCGGACGCCTTCCGGAGTGTGACATCGTTGCGGATCAGGAGGGGGTCTCTCGTCGCCACTGCATCTTTGAATTGATTCCGCAGGTGGGATGGCGGGTTCGGGACCTCGGCAGCAAGAATGGAACACGAGTGAATGGCGCTTGGGTCCCTGAATACAAATTGAATCATGGTGATACGGTCACCATTGGACGGTTTGAGATTCGGTTTATTGATCCTGAACAAGCGGTTACAAGGCCTGGGCCAGTTCAGCCGCCGACCGTGCGGCAAGATGACCCCCTTGCCTCCATCCCACTTGAAAAGGCAAACCCAACCCGTACGAAAAAGAAGCCACCCAAAGTGGCGTTGCCCGGTGGTGCAGCGGAGGTCACTCCGCCGCGAGCGCCGTCCGGGTGCACGATTGATGTCGACCTGAACGAGGTGGTCGCCGGGGGTTCTGTCGACGATGCCGAAGGGCGTCTTGAACGCATTTGTATTGAAAGCCCAAACCATCCTTTTGAAGCCAAAGACATCTCACTGGTCGACATGCGAGGGCAAGTCATTCATCAAGCGGCCTCCATGGGTGGGCAGAGCATGGAGGACGCCCGCGAAAGCGTTCGCATTTTCCGATTGGTGCTCTTGACCGCGCTGAGGACTCGTGCGAGTGATGTGCATGTGGAACCGCGCGTGGAACGGGGTGCGATTCGCCTGCGTGTGGACGGCCTCATGGTGCTGGCTGCGGAGATTCCATTGGACCTCTACCGTCGGCTGTTGGGAATGATCAAGATTCTGTGTCAGATCGATACCAGTCAAAAGTCACAGGTGCAGGATGGACACTTCAGTGCACTGATCAAAGGAAAGCGCGTTGACTTTCGAGTCAGTCTGACGCCAGCCATGCACGGGCAAAAGCTTGTGTTGCGAGTGCTGGACACAGCCAATGCACCGACGCGGCTGCACGAACTTGGCGTGCTGCCATGGATGTACGACAAATTGCGTACGGTGGCCGCGCGTGACAGTGGCATGGTGCTTGCATGCGGTCCCACCGGAAGCGGAAAGACCACCACGTTGTATGCCTGCTTGAGAGAAATCGATATCAACACACGCAATGCGATCACGATTGAAGATCCGGTTGAATATCACCTTGATGGATGCACGCAGATTCCGATTGATCACAAGCAGGGAAACACGTTTGCCAACATTCTGCGAAGCGTGTTGCGTCAGGACCCCGATGTCATTTTTGTTGGTGAAATCCGAGACATTGAGACGGCGCAGGTGGCCATGCAAGCCGCCATGACTGGGCACTTGGTGTACAGCACCGTGCACTCCAAAGACACCATCGGCGCCATCTTCCGCCTTTTGGATCTTGGCGTGGAGTCATATCTTGTTGCGAATGCACTGAACCTGATTGTGGCCCAGCGTCTTTGTCGCTCGTTGTGTGAGCGATGCCGCCGTGCCACCCGCACCACTTCGGCGCAAATCATGCGAATGGGGCGAATGGGCGAGGGGGTAAGCGTGCTGCACTGTCCAGCGGGTTGTTCTGCCTGTCTGCAAACGGGTTATTTCGGTCGCAGGGCGTTGCTTGAGTTATTGGAATTCAGCGAAGCATTGCGTGATGTGGTTTTGAAGCGACCCACCATTTCGGATTTGCGTGCGGTGTTGGCACAAGGGCACTTCATCACGCTTCAACAGTTTGGGTTTCAACTGGCGGCGCAGGGATTTACCAGTTTGGAAGAGGTGGATCGCGTCGCAGGGGGAGATTGATTCGTGGATGCCTTTGAAGTGCTTGGTCTCGATCGCGCGTGGCGTTTGTCCGATTCGACCATTCGCAACACACAACGCCAGCTCTCAACGAGGTGGCATCCGGATCGCTGCCTTGATCCGGCTCAGCGAACCCAAGCGATTGAACGCATGGGTGCTGTGAATGAGGCCGCAGCGATCTTGTTGGATCCACTGGCAAGGGGTCAAGAACTCTTGAACCTATTTAGGCCCGATTCACACGCGACCGACCCTCGTCCCGAGCAAGGGTTCCTGGCTGAAATGATGGAGATTCGGGAGGCGATCGACCAGCACGGTGGTCGCACGGATCCTGAGATTGTGCAGCGACTCCTCCAACTGAGTCAGTCGGCACAGCACGATGCCGACTATTCATTTACGGCGCTGCTCCAAGGCGATTCGTCGGCATGGATGGCCAGTGCGGAAGCATTGGGTCGACTTCGCGCTCTGCGGCGAGCGAACGAGGATGCCAAAGCGTGAGTGAAACGCTCCTGTGGGCGCTGTGGTTGTTGCTGGTGCCGCTGATCGCAGCCAGTGCATTCTGCAGTTGTGCCGAGACAACTCTTTTTGGTTTGACTGGTGCGGATCGAGACTGGCTGGCAAAGCATCGGCCCGCCGTGAACACGTGTGTCAATCACCTTGTGGCTGAACCGCGAGCGTTGCTTGTCAGCGTGTTGCTCTGCAATTTGACCGTCAACACACTCTACTTTGTGGTCTCCAGTGGACTGGCGTTGCAATTGAATCAAGGGGTTGTTTGGGAGATCGTGGTTGCGGTTGTGAATCTGCTGCTGTTGGTGTTGCTTGGTGAAACGCTTCCCAAACTCGCCGGCAATATTGGGCGGCGCAGGCTTGTTCGTTGGATTGCTCCGCCGATGCTGCTGCTGCATCGATTGACCCATCCTTTTCGCTGGATTTTGGAGGGCGCCATCCTTGCGCCGCTGGTTCGCCTTGTCGGGCCAGCCGCCTCCAACGAGGTTCAGGGGCACGAGTTGGCAGAACTTCTTTCACAGAGCCAGCAATTGGGTGTATTGGCAAAGGAAGAGAGTGACGCGATTCGGCGCGTTACACGTTTAGGAGATCGCCGTGTTCAGGAAGTGATGACGCCACGAGTGTTTCTTGCGTGGGTCTCGCGTGACACAACGCGCCAAGAAATTGAAATTGAAGCGAGGCGTACTCGCCTTCGCCGACTGGTGGTGGCGGATCCAAATCTGGATGGTGTGATTGGGTTCTTGGATGTCCGCAGTTTTTTGCTTGACCCACGTGGCACCAACACAGACTTGCAGTCTCATATGAGCCCGGCGGGATTCATTCCGGAGTTAGCGTCCATTGCTCAGTTGCTGGCGTACTTTGAGACAAGTGGCCAACGCTTTGCCGTTGCGGTGGATGAGTTTGGTGGAACGGCAGGCGTGGTGACTTTGCGAGATGCCCTCGGAGAGATTGGCGGGCGTGATGCCGATGCACCAGCGGATGCATGGGTGAAGGAATCCACAGGAGAATGGGTTGGACCGGGGGATGCCGATGTGAACGAGGCGATGGAGCGACTTGGCGAACGCGACCCAGAGTCGGCGGCCGATACGGTTGCTGGTGCCATCATGGAGCGGCTTGGTCGCGTGGCCGTGGTGGGTGATGAGGTGCGGTTTGGCAACCATCTCGTTCGGGTTCTTTCCATGACGGGCACTCGCATTGATCGGGTGTCGTGGTCGCCGGTGAAAGGGCTCAATCGATGATCGACACCAACATGGTGCTATCCGTGGTCGTCCTTCTTCTCAGCCTGCTTGCCTCGGCCTTTTTGAGTGGCGTTGAAACGGGTGGTTACACCATCAATCGACTGCGGCTGGCGATTCGGGCGGAGCGAAAAGAATTTCGTGCACGCGTGCTGCTGGAAGAATTGCGACATCCCAATCGGTGGTTGTCCACACTCTTGATCGGCAACACCGTTGTTGGATATCTGGCATCCGTATCCATCGGGCACATTCTGGATGCATGGGGGTTCTCGCCTCTTGCTGGAATGATTCTCAACGCCATCATTCTGCTTCCGCTGCTGGTGGTCTTTGGCGAAACGCTGCCCAAAGAAATATTCCGTGTGCATTGCGATACATGGACGGTGCAGGTTGCGCCGATCGCCCGTGGCGTGCGTTGGCTCTTGACAGGCATTGGTGCCGTTCCGCTTCTGGAGTGGATGGGCCAAAGGCTAATTCGACAATGTGGTTTGGCTCCGGGCGAAGTGGTGGATGCCAAACAGCGTGTGCTGGATCTTTTGCGTGAGAGTCGAGGCACCGTGGATGAACGACAGGTTGCCATGGCCGGACGGGTTGTAGAACTTGCCCGTCGAAACGCTGGTGATCTGATGACTCCGTGGGCACGAGTCACGTCGCTTGCCGAGGAGGCCCCAACACTCATGTTGTTTGAGATCCTTCGAACCAACCTGCATGCGTCCTATCCGCTGGTGAATGCGTCCAATGAGTGCGTGGGAATGATTTCCGCGATTGACTTGCTTGCCGAGCCGACGGGGAGTCGAGCCTCCATTGCTCGGCCTGCCGTGCGGGTGCCTCGATCCATGGGAGCCATGGACACGCTGCACGCTCTCCGGCAGGGTGGAGCGTCGCTGGCTTTGGTGATGGACCAGCACCGACCGGTGGGCGTGATCAGCCTGCGAGACCTTCTGGAGCCGGTGGTCGGCCGAATATCGGGGTGGTAAATCGCAACAATGGGCTCGATTTTTGCTGTGGACATGCCATCATTCCCTTGCAGTTCAGTCTCACAAACCTTGGGAAACGCCGTAAGAGGTCTTGCAAGGAATCCACTCATGACACCCATTCGAACATCCTTCACGCTTGCACTGGCCCTGTTGTCCGTATCGAGCGCTTGGGCGGCTGATGACAAGCCGCAGAAGCAGGCGTATGTGCAGTCAACGGCACGACTGGATGGGTTCGTGCGATCAGCAGAGGAGGGAGTGATTACACCTCAGCAACTTCGGTCGCAGCGCCGACGAGTGGAGGCTCGATTGAATCAAGTTCTGAGTGATGCACCGATTGAACTGAAGCCCGGTGATCTGCACGAGATTGCGGCGGCTCGCTGCGAAATGAATCAGTCCGTCATTCGAAGTCAGGAATTCGAGTTCTTTGGATCTGAGGATCGTCCGGAATGGGGCTGGTTCCCCAGCAAAGAAATTGCGAGCACAGGCTCCACATTGACTGTCTCCAAGGATGGTCGGAGCCACTACAGCGCACTGCGCTGATCATCTTGAAACCACATGAATCGATGGGGCAGGGGCCAACGGGGTCGCCGCTATACTCTGCCCCCTCATGCGCCAGTAGCTCAGCTGGCTAGAGCACGCCCCTGATAAGGGCGAGGTCGAAGGTTCGAGTCCTTTCTGGCGCATTGGCTTCGCGGCCGCCTCTCCATGGGCGGCCGAGTTGCGTTTTATGCGGCGTGAACGGGCGTCCTACGATGCGGCGAATCGCTATTCTTTCACCCCTTCGCAGCCGGTTGAGCTGCGGCATCTCACCACCACGAGGATTGCCATGCGACGAGCCAAGATCTCCATCATCGGTGCCGGAAATGTCGGATCCACATGCGCCCACTGGGCGGCGGCCAAAGAGCTTGGCGACATTGTGTTGGTGGACATTCCCGAGCGAGAGGGCGTTGCCAAGGGCAAGTCGCTCGATTTAATGCAATGCGGTCCGATCGAGCGATTCGATAGCCGCGTGATCGGCACCAGCGATTACAAAGACATTTCCAACAGCGATGTGGTTGTGATCACGGCGGGGCTTCCACGAAAGCCGGGAATGAGTCGAGACGATTTGATTTCGACCAATGTCAAGATCGTGCGATCCGTCAGCGAACAGGTTGCCACGCACGCGCCAGGCAGCGTGGTGATTGTGGTCAGTAATCCGCTGGATGCCATGGTGTACACCGCATGGAAGGTGACGGGATTTCCGACCAACCGAATTCTTGGACAGGCCGGCGCGCTGGATGTTGCGCGTTTCCGCACCTTTCTGGCGATGGAACTTGGCTGCAGCATTGAGGACATTCAATCGTTGCTGCTTGGCGGCCATGGCGATGACATGGTTCCGCTGCCTCGATTCACCAGCGTGCATGGCATTCCAATTCAGCAATTGCTCTCCGCGGAGGTCATCGATCGCTGCGTGCAGCGGGCCAAAGTTGGCGGAGGCGAGATTGTGCAATTGATGGGCACCAGCGCGTACTACGCACCTGCAAGCGGAACCATTCAAATGGTTGAGGCGATTGTGAAGGACAAGAAGCGCATCGTGCCATGTGCGGCCTATTGCGAAGATGCCTACGGCGTTGCACCCGGCCAAAAGGGCAAGGGTTACTTTGTGGGTGTGCCATGTGTCCTTGGTGCGGCTGGAATGGAGCGGGTGGTGCAGGTGCAATTTGAACCGGCCGAGCAGAAGTGCATGGATGAATCCATTGCACATGTGAAGGACCTCGTTGCGTCGGTTCGAAAGATTTTCCCAGACCTTGGCTGATTCAGGCGGTTGGGGTTGATCCCCAATGGCCGGCGAAAGGCAGCCAATGTAAGGCTGCATGCATGGAATGGCCGATGAGTCACGTATGTCGCGAACCGCCCCGCTTTTTCGAATGGACCCCGGGTGGCTTTTCACGATGGCCGGGCTTGCCATCATGATCGCGTCGGCTTTGCTTCCCGCAGAGCGAAATCTGCATGAGTTGAAACAGCAACTTTCTGCGATTGAATTGAGGGAGAGCATGAATGCCAAACGACTCGAGGCGTACAGCCGCTTTACGATCGATCTTGAGGCTCGAAATGGATCTCTGCTCCGGCGACTGGCGGCCAGTCAACTGAACTTGATGCCGGAGGGGGATGAACCGTTGCTGATGGCGACAAGCATTGAACACACGGTGAGTGATTGGATCGAAGACACGGTTGTGCCCGGCGACTATCAGCCGGAAGCGGCACCGGACACGCTGCTTACGCGACTGGCCGATGGACCTCGCAGACTCTGGCTGATGGGAGGCGGAGCGGCCATTGTTTTTCTTGGGCTCATCATGGGCTTGGCAGTGACACCGCGACCGTCTGATGCACACGTGACCGCCGACCTTTCGCACTGGCACCAATCCATTGTTGCCCAGCGCGAAACGATTGTTGCGGAGAGACTTGAGAATCAGGACTTTGCACAGCCCGCCGAATCGGGAAAGCAGGAAATGTTCCAGTGGGCAGATCCACCACTTCCGTTTGAACCAGCCGCATCCGAGAGCCTTGAAACGCTCGACAACGGGACGGCCATCGCATGGACCGAATCTGGCGACGATGTGCAAGCGTGGCTGCGTTCGCATGGTTCAGACTGATTCAGTGCATGAAAAAAGGAACTGATTGTCCAAGGGGCTATGGTTGATCCCGTAGTGTCGCAGCGATGCCACGCACGCCGCAGGACATTCCTAAAGAGCATTGGGCGCTTGTGATGGCCGGTGGAGTTGGCCCCGTGGAAGGGAGAAAATTGTTGCAGGCATTCGGGGGCGCATCAGCAGTCATGGGCGCATCGATCGCTGGTTTAGGTCAAGTGCTTGGCAGCGTTGCCGCGGCGAGGGTGCACGCGGCCTTACGAGCAGTCGATGTGGAACAGGAGTTCGCTCGCATGGAGAAAGCTGGGGTGTGCGGTCTGCTGCCTGGTGATCCAGATTGGCCGGTTCTGCTGGAGGTGATTCCTGGGGCGCCGCTTGGTCTCTGGGTGCGGGGCACATTCACCCAAGCGGATCGATTTTCAGTGGCGGTGGTTGGCAGTCGGGCCTGTACCGGTTACGGACTCGAACAAGCGGATCGATTTGCCGGTTGGCTTTCAGACCAAGGGTTTTCCATTGTGTCAGGTGGTGCTCGAGGGATTGATGCCGCAGCCCACCGAGCCGCGCTTCGACATGGTGGCCGAACCATTGCGGTCTTGGCTGGTGGAATTGGCCGCCCCTATCCACCTGAGCACGCTCCACTATTTGATGCCATTGTGGAGGCGGGCGGGTGCGTGTGCAGCGAGTTTCCGACTCTCTTTCCAAGTGAGGCGGGTTTATTTCCTCGTCGCAATCGAATTATTAGCGGCCTGAGTCTGGGCACGCTGCTGGTAGAAGCCCGAAGGAACTCGGGCGCGCTGATCACTGGTCGGATTGCTGCCGATGAACATGGTCGCGAAGTGATGGCGGTACCTGGCCGCGCGGATTCTTCCTCAAGTGCGGGTTGTCATCGCGCCATTCGTGAGGGGTGGGCATCTCTGGTGACATGCGTGGCCGATGTCAGTGAGCAACTGCATGCAACGCCCATGCTGGTGGCCGGCGCGCTGCGGCCGCCCGTTGATCGAATTGGTGGGGCTGCGACCGGTCTCTCTACTTCGCATCAGCGCGTTCTTGCAGTGATTCGTGAAATAGGACGGGTTGACTATGACGCGCTGGCTGATCGCACGGGCCTTGGCGCGGCTGAAGCGATGGCGGCGGTGACCATGCTTGAACTTTCAGGTATCCGACTTCGATAGTGGTCGATGCTTCAACTGCACCGCGCGCAGCCGAGTTTGAAATCAGTTCCACCCGAACGCATAGAAGAGCGCGCTAAAGAGAAGGTCGGCAATCACCACCATGACCACTGTCTGCACCACAGTTTCTGTGGTCGCTTTGCCGACGCCTGCGGCTCCACCGGTGACGCGAAGCCCATTGTGGCAGGCGATCAAACCCAAGATGACTCCGAAGACACCCGCCTTAAAAAGACCGGAAACGAAATCGCCAACATCAAGTTGATCGATGGTATTGCTCTTGTAAAGTTCGTAAGGAATATCCAGGAAGAAAACGCCAGTCATACCGCCCATGATCACGCTGGTGAGGTCGCCGATGACCGCAAGCAGCACCAGACTGATCGCCGCTGCGACCACGCGTGGAACAACCAAGAATCGAATGGGATCAAGGGCCATGCTTTCCAGTGCCTCGATTTCCTCGCCGACCACCATGGTGCCTAACTCCGCCGCAATGCTTGCGCCGGCAAACCCGGTGAGCACGATTGCCGCAACCAAGGGACCGAGTTCGCGAAAAACAGCAACAGCGATCAGGTTGGCAACCTTGTCGGTTTGCCCGAAGTCAGCAAGACTTGGCGAAGTCTGCAAAGCAAGGATGATTCCAATGCAACCAGACACCAACATCACAATCGAGACGCTGCGAACACCCACGCGAACAACTTGCGCAATGGCCGCGGGCATTCCGAATCGAACCTTGCGAAGCATGACCGATGCATGCAAACACTTGGCAACCAGTCCGGCCAGAAGCGTAATGGAGCCGATCAGCTCAAAGATGCCGATCCATTGATCCGCCCATCGGTTGGCAACCCCAGAAGCAGTGGACGAAAGCCGCGACATGAAGGCCTGCTCAGCCGTTCAAAGCTTGCGCGCGCCCGTCGCAGAGCGTGAAGACGGTATTCAGGCGAGCAATTTCAAGAATGCTGCGGACTCGCGGCGTCAGGCTGCAAAGCAACAACGGAATTTGATTCTTGCGAGAATTCTGCAGCGCCTCGACCATGGTTGCCAATCCGGAACTGTCCATATACGGAACGCCCGAGAGGTCGAGCACCACGCGCTTGGGTTTGGCCTTCATCACATCCGCGATGCTCTTTCGAAGCAGCGGGGAACGGGCCATATCCACTTCGCCTTTGGGCGTCACTATGGTGGTTTCGCCTGAAGTTTCAACCGCGATTTCAAGGGTGGATCCAGCGTTCATCGCCCCATAGTAGTGGCGACTGCACGCAATTGCTACCGCATCATGAGGCGTTCGAAACGCTCGCGGGTGTGGAGGATTTCTCCAGCACGATCTGCATGCCGCCGTCGGGTCGGTTGGCATGTTCAAAACGATCCACCAATGTTCGCATGAGATGCATGCCGAGTCCGCCGGGCCGAATGTCCTCAAGATCGCGTCCCTGCAATTCGTCGGGATTCACAGATCGTGCGCGATCCTTGATTTCAATTCGCAGCCCTTGTGTCAAAGCAAGCGGTCCCATCTCAATCCAAATGCGACCGTTGCGATCGCTGTCGTATCCATGTCGAATGATGTTGGTCAGGGCTTCGTCGAGTGCTAAGGCAAGGTGACACGCGTCGATGTCGTTGAGACCCACTCGAGCGGCCATGGCGTTGGTCATGGCCCGCACCGGAGCGAGCAGCTCCGGACGGCTGAGAATCTGCATGTGAACTTCCGGCTCGTGAAATACAGATTGCACGGTCAGCCCACTCGGTGCGGGGCGAGCCCGTGGTCCTTGCACCACTGCACCCACGCCTCAATGGCGTGTTGGCGATCAAGGCGACTGGCCGCCCAGTCATAGCCGTTACATGTTCCGGTGAGGTTCAGCAGAGATCGCTGAGCCGTCCATCGAACCAGTGGATCCTCACTTGCTAAGGAGGGGAGAATTCGGGGCACTTCCGTTTCCTTTCCACTAGCTCCGCTTTGAATCAAGGCTTCCATGCGGGCTGAGGATTCTGCGCTGCCCAAGGATGGCGAGGAATTGCAACCAAGATTGCAGAGGGTGACCGCAAGAATCCAATGGTGAGCGAGACGGAACATCATTCCATTTGTACCATCGGAATTCCTCCGGATGCGACATGATTCCTGCCACCCCTGACACAGTCCTTGTTCTTGATTTTGGAAGCCAGTATTCGCAATTGATCGCCCGGCGGATTCGCGAAGCGGGTGCGTTTAGCCTTCTGGTTTCGCCAAGCGACTCGATTGAGAGCCTTCGGGCGATGAAACCCAAGGGAATTATTCTGAGCGGGGGGCCGTCGAGTGTGAGCGAACGGGGAGCACCGACTTGCGACAAGGCCATTTTTGATCTGGGTGTTCCGGTGCTTGGAATTTGCTACGGAATGCAACTGGGGTGCTCGCTTCTTGGAAGTGAAGTGGGCAAGGCGCCTGCACGGGAATTTGGCCGAACTCGGCTGGATGTCATGCAGGACGGCGGTCTGTTGAAGAGCATTGCCAGTCCGACCACTGTTTGGATGAGCCACGGCGATCAGGTGACCGAACTCTCAGATGAATTTCAGATTCTTGCCAGCACGCCCAGTTGCACATGTGCTGCGGTGAAGCATCGGCATCGAGCGTTTTGGGGAGTTCAATTTCATCCGGAAGTCACGCACACGCCTTGTGGCGAAGACATCCTTCGAAATTTTCTGCAGGAAGCCTGCGGTTGCACGGGTACATGGGCGATGGCGGATTTTCTCGATCGAGAAGTGGATCGTGTGCGCCGGCAAGTTGGAAAGAACCGAGTGATCTGCGGTCTGTCCGGCGGAGTGGACAGCGCGGTGGCGGCGGCGTTGATCGCTCGAGCAGTTCATACGCAACTCACGTGCATATTTGTTGACAATGGTCTGCTGAGGAAGAATGAGCGGGAGGTGGTTGAAAGTGCATTTCGCAATCACTTTGATGCGGAGTTGCGTGTGGTGGATGCCAGCGATGCTTTCCTTGCCGACCTTGCAGGCATTGAAGAGCCGCAGGAAAAGCGTCGACGGATTGGTCATCGGTTTATTGAGGTGTTTCGGCAGGCGGCCGCCGAGGTGAGAGGTGGCGTCAAATTCCTTGCACAGGGCACGCTGTATCCCGACCGAATCGAAAGCGGGCAGAGTCATGCGGGCAGTGCCGCGAATATCAAATTGCACCACAATGTGGGTGGACTTCCAGAAGATCTTGGCTTCGAGTTGGTCGAGCCGTTACGAGACCTCTTCAAAGACGAAGTTCGTCAGCTCGGTGAAGTCCTTGGCCTGCCGCCATCACTGGTGTGGCGCCACCCCTTCCCGGGCCCCGGTCTTGCGGTGCGAGTGATCGGTGATGTCACGCGTGAGCGGCTCGCGTTGCTTCGAGAGTGCGACCACATTGTGCTTGAGGAGATTCAGGCGGCCAACTTGTATCGCAGCACCAGTCAGGTGTTTGCGGTGTTGCTGCCCGTTCGCAGTGTTGGCGTGATGGGAGATGGGCGGACCTACGACAGCGTGGTTGGCATTCGGGCCGTGGAGACCACGGACTTTATGACGGCCGACTTTTGTCGGCTTCCATGGGATGTGTTGGCTCGCATTTCAAGCAGAATTGTCAATGAAGTGCGGGGGGTCAATCGCGTGGTGTACGACATCAGCACCAAGCCGCCTGCCACCATTGAGTGGGAGTGAGCGATTCGGGCGAGGTCGGCTTGGTTCCGAGTGCCGCGGGCCATACTCTTACGAACATGTTTGATGTGATCGGCGATGTGCATGGGCATGTGGATGAACTCGTGGAGTTGCTCCATCGCATGGACTATCGCCGGGATGGCGGTGCCTTTCGCCACGCCGATCGAGTGGCGGTGTTTCTTGGTGATTGGATCGATCGAGGCCCGCACATTCGCCACACATTGCAAGTGGTGCGAGAGATGGTGCAGGCTGGGTCGGCGAAGGCCGTTCTAGGAAATCACGAAACCAATGCGATGGCGTATGCCACGCCGCGATCGCCATCGCATGCACCCGTGAATGCACAGGATTGGTGTCGACCGCACACCGATCGAAATTTCAATATTCATGCAGAAACGCTGCGACAGATTCCTGCGCCGGAACTTGGAACATGGCTCGATTGGTTTCGCGACATTCCGTGGTGGCTGGACCTAGGGGACTTGCGTTGTGTGCATGCATGCTGGGATGAGGCAGCCATGCAAACTTTGATCCGCGCCTTTGGACCGCGATGGAAAAGCACGCCCGAAGTCATTCGAGCCGTTCACTTTCGAGGCTCTCCAGAGGCGGATGCGTTTGAGGACATCTTGAAGGGTCGCGAGATTGATCTTCCTGAGGGAGTCACGCTTCCCGATCCGGAAGGACATCGCCGCAAGGCCATTCGAACACGGTGGTATGAGCCAGCAGACGGTCGAACCTATGCAGATTTTTCATTGCCGCCGCGTGACGGGTTGCCGTCGCAGCCATTGCCACCGGAATTCGTCAAGTCGTGGACCCACTATCCGCTTGATGCGCCGCCGGTGATTGTCGGGCATTACTGGTTGCCAGCAACTGCGGAACCAAGGCCGTTGGCACCCAATGTTGCATGCGTGGATTACTCGGTCGCACGCGGCGGATTGCTTGCGGCGTATCGGTGGCAGGGCGAGCAGTCGCTGCAGGCCGATCGATTTGTCTATGTGCGGGCCCGTTCGTCTGCCGCAGAGGAGCGTCCCGCGTCCGTCGATAGCATGGGGGCATGAGCCCCGCCACGGCGAATGCAACGACGGGTGTTGCGACGGATGCCATGCTTCCGGCGGCGGCATGCCGAACAGATGTGGAATTGTCGATCAAGGCTCTTCTCGCAGCGGTCGCGGCGGATGGAGCTGGAATCACATCTGCAAGGCCGGCGATCGAAGAGAAAAAGGCGTTGCTTCAAGAGTGGCTGGCTCGAGCGAAAGAGGTTCGTGCTCGCGGTGGGTATTACCCCTATGTGGGAAGTGGGCGAGGTCGCGGCGCGCTGGTGGAGTTGATGGACGGCAGCGTGAAATGGGACATGATTAATGGAATTGGCGTCCACATGTTTGGTCATTGTGATCCCGGCGTGATGCGGGCGTCGCTGCACGCAGCCTTGAGTGATGTGGTGATGGAAGGCAATTTGCAATTCAATGCCGATGGCATCGCCTTGGCTCAATTGTTGTGTGACGAGGCAAGCCGAGCCAGCCGATTGAAACACTGCTTTGTGACCAACTCTGGATGCATGGCCAATGAGGCGGCGTTGAAAATCTGCCAACAGAAAACCGGTGCCGCGCCGCGTGTCCTTGCGTTTCGAGATTGCTTCATGGGTCGAAGCGTGGCCATGAGTCAGATTGGAGATGAACCCGCGTATCGGCAGGGGCTGGCGCTCAACATGCTGGTGGATTACATCCCGTTCTATCACCCGGAAATTGGGGAGCGAAGTATTGCGACCAGCGTGGCGTTACTGAAAGAGCTCATTCGTCGCTGGCCCAAGCAGCACAGTTGCTTTGTGTTTGAACTGGTGCAAGGTGAAGGTGGTTTTAAGACCGCTCCTCGCGCATTCTTTGCAGAACTCATGACCGTGTGTCGGGAGGCAGGCATTCCAGTGTGGATTGATGAAGTGCAGACATTCGGTCGCACCACCACCATGTTTGCCTATGAGGCGATGGATCTTGGTGAGTTTGTGGATGTGGCCACTCTGGGAAAAATGAGCCAAGCGTGCGCGTGCATGTACACCGAAGCGATGAATCCAAAGGCTGGATTGCTTAGCGGAACCTTTAGTGCCAGTGTCTCGGCTCTGCAGGCTGGATGGAGTGTGTTGCAACGCATGCGTGATGGCGGGTATTACGGGCCCGAAGGCCGCATTGCAAAGTTGTACGATGCATTCCGTACGCGTGCCGACGCACTGGTGAAACAGCATCCGGAATTCTTTCCGCCTTACAAGACAGACGGTGGCATTGAGAGTCGGAACTGGGTTGGAGGCGTTGGCGGCATGATGCGGCTGACTCCCTTCGGCGGTGACAAGGAGCGAGTGAGTCGATTGTTACAGCATCTTTTTGAAGATGGCGTGATCGCATTCCTGTGTGGTCATGGACCCTGCCACCTGCGATTTCTTCCGCCCATTGGAGTTATGGAACCCCAGCAGTTTGATGAAGTGTTTGCGATTCTCAAGCGAAGCCTTGCACGAACCCACTAAGGAACGACACCGATGTTTTTGATTCGACAAGCGCTACCCGATGACCTGGCCACGCTCTTGAAGTTGGCGAAGATGGTGCACTTTCTCAACTTGCCAGCCGATCGAGATTTGATTGTCGCCAAGATCGCCAGAAGCCGCCGGAGTTTCGCGGGTCAGGAACCCAATGAGCGAGAGCGCGAATACATGTTTGTTCTGGAGGATCACGAATCGGGTGGCGTCATTGGAACCTGCTGCCTGATCGGGCGGGTAGGGTGGCCGGGTTGGCCCCATGTGTTTCTGCAGGTGAGGCGCCGCGAACACTGGAGTCGCGACCTTCAACAGGGCAGTACCCATGTCACATTGGAATTCGGAACGGAGGAGTCCGGCTTTAGCGAAGTGGGCGGACTCATTCTTGCACCGGGCTATCGGGGCCACCGCGAGAGACTTGGTTCATTGCTGTCACTCATTCGATTTCACTTCATCGGACTGCACCCGGCCAAGTTTCACAAGCGCATTCTTGCGGAACTTATGGGCCCTGTGACGCCAGATAGTCAAACCTTGCTGTGGGAATACCTCGGTCGCAGATTCATCAATCTCACCTATCAGGAAGCCGATCTGTTTTGTCAGCACAGCAAGGAATTCATGACCAGTTTGTGGCCGCGTGGTGAACTTCACGCCAGCATTCTTCCGCCGGATGCCCGCGCATTGATCGGCATGGTCGGCGAAGAAACCATTCCCGCGAAAGTGTTACTGGAACGGCAGGGATTTGTGGCGACGGATCATGTGGACCCCTTTGATGGCGGTCCCTATTTGGAGGCCAAGCGAGACAACATTCCACTTGTCAAAGCCACAAAGAAACGAATGCTCCGAGGGTTCGCTTCAACCGGGCTTCGCACCACGGCGTTGATCAGTTGCAATAGTGCCGAACACGGGTTCCGCGCTGTGCGATGCATGTGCAGCATTTCCGCAACGCATGTTCGTCTTTCAAAGGCGGTGGCCGCGGTGCTCATGGCTCGCGTGGGTGATCGACTGGGTGTCACGCCGCTTCCCGAGCACACAGCTGGGAAGCGCACGCGAGGGCGTGGCCACGCATGAGCCACGTGGGACCTGTTCGCAAAGCCGCAGACTTGATTGGTGGAAATTGGTTACCGATTCCGGGCGATGCGTTGCAAAGTCGAGACCCAGCGGCACCGGATCGAGTGGTGTGGAGCGGGTCTCCGCACGTGAAGCATGTGCATCAGGCCATTCAAGCGGCGCGTGATGCGTTTCCAGCATGGCGGGGGAGTGCGATCAACGACCGCGCGGATGCTTTACGCCGATTCGCGCAGGTGAGTGTCCGTCACGCAGAGCGATTGGCTTGCACCATCACGGCGGAAATGGGTAAGACACTTGCCGAGAGTCGCGCCGAAGCGAAGTTGCTGCAAGACAAAGTCGAGATCACTCTGGAGCCTGCAACGCTGAGTCGCGTGGCCAGCGTTGAGGTGGCCGTAGCGCCGGGCAAGCGGGGCACCTGTCAGTTTCGTCCGCACGGCGTGATGGCGGTGGTTGGTCCATTTAATTTTCCGGCGCATCTGCCGAATGGGCATTGGATTCCCGCTCTGTTGCTGGGGAACACGATCGTCTTCAAACCCAGCGATCGAACGCCCGCAACCGGGCAGATTCTTGGAGAGATCGCTGTGGAGGCCGGGTTGCCACCTGGAGTCTTTAATGTGGTGCAAGGTGGCGTCGATGTTGCCAGTGCCTTGGTGGCCCACGACGATATCGATGGCATTCTCTTTACTGGATCATTTGCCGTTGGGCGGCGCATCCTTGAAGCCAATCTGGATCGCCCCGGTCGAATGATTGCACTCGAAATGGGTGGCAGTAATGCCGCGATCGTTTGGAAGGATGCCGATCTGCGCCGCGCCGTCATTGAATGCGCTCGATCTGCCTTTGTCACCACCGGTCAACGTTGCACCTGTACGCGCCGAATCATTGTGCATGCGTCCATTGCGGAACGATTTGCAACGGCGTTGTGCAAAGTTGCAAGCACGCTCGTGGTCGGTGCAGGAACCGATCCCGAACCCATCTTCATGGGACCACTCGCAACGCATGCAGCAAGGGAAGCGGTGTTTCAGCGACAATCCGCCCTCGCCAGTGCAGGCGGTCGCGTGTTGCTTGAAGCAGCTCGGTTTGATCGCGCTGGGTGGTTTGCGGGCCCGGGTGTCATACAAGTGGATCGGTTCAATCGCGAGACGGACTGCGAGACCTTTGGTCCGCTGGTCCAGATGTGTGTTGTGGAGTCGCTCGACGAGGCCATCCAACAGTCCAATGAAACCAATTTCGGTTTGGTGGCTTCGGTGTTCACCAAGGATGATCGGGTGTGGCAAGCCTGCTTTGACGGTCTGCGAGTTGGGTGCCTGAATCACAACACGGGCACGGCTGGTGCGAGTAGTCGATTACCGTTTGGCGGATTGGGCCGCAGCGGCAACTTGCGACCTGCCGGAAGTTTGGCGATTGATTCAGCCGCCTTTCCACTATCGGGAATGCATGATGCCACGCCATCCACCGCAGCGGTGCCAGGCATGCGGGTTGAGGATCACTGGTTTACTGCGTGAATGCTCGTCCCGAGGGCTTGAGCAGAAACACTCGGTACGCAACGGGTCGAATCGTTTGTGGCAGGGAAGCAATGACTCGTACCAGCGTGACGGTATAACCAAATCGCACAAGGACCATCGAGAGCGCCGTATAAATTGTGCCGGCAACGATGGCCTCAATGAATGCTGCCGGGCGAGGCTCAAGAAGTGACTTCAGCGGATCGGCGATGCTTTGGGCCAATCCGATGGCGGCAATCGCACTGAGGACGGCCACCATGGGCGTTGAATAGAGTTCATACAGAATTGTGGAGCGGGATTGGCCGGCCCGAGTCATGATGCGGATCAATTTGAGCGATGAAATGAGACCGCTCAATCCACCGACGGACGCCGCCAGAACAATTCCAGAGGAACTCGCTCCAAGGTTCCAATACATAATGGCCACGCCAGCGAGTGCGGCGGCAACGATTTTTGGAAGTGCGCGAACCAGATCGATTCGAATAGCAAGGTTCCAGTCTCGCATCGCGGCAACAGGTGCCGAAACCAGCAGGAGGGCGGTGGGGTAGACCATGGTTGCCGAAAGTAGAAAGAGCGGCCATTGCGAATCCGCCCATTTGCCGCCCCAGCACGCCATTTCAAGCGGAACAAAGACCGCGGGAATGATCATCGAGACGATGGGAATGAAGACCATGGCGCCATTAAATAGGACGCGTAATGCGAAAGATTCTCGACCGGAGTCCCCGCGAATTTGTGAGGCCGCGGCGGTGAAAACAGATTTCAAAGTAGCGCCCACGATAGTGGTTGGCTGCACGGCAAGTTGAGACGCGAAGAAATAACTTCCCAACACCGCCACAGGAACAAAGACGCTTCCGACCAAACTGTCCGTCTGATTGTTTAGCGTGGTCAACACGGCCATCACCAAGGGCAACTTCAATTCGACAAAGGTCCTGCCTAGCCATCCGGGCTGAACCCGTAACTCTTTCAATCGAATCCCGGATCGAGACCATGTCCATCCATTCTCAAACAGACTGCAGATACCCACGGGTGCTGCCAAGGCGATCGGCCCCGTACCAAGGGCTGCCAGAGCCCATGTGCTGGCCAATTTCACGGCTCCTAGAAGTGTGTCGAGAGCCGAGATTTCTTTCAGCCTCATTTCGGAAATCATCCGCGATCGCGCATACCAAGCCGAATTAAAGAGCACATAGTTCAGAGCCAAGATGCCAATGATCCACACAAGCGTTTTTTCGGAATAGCCATTGTGCTGTGCATACCACCGTGCGGTGGGCCAAGCGCACATGGCCGTGATCAGGAGCCCCAATCCCGATGCTGCCATGGCGTAGCGAAAGAATCTTCCACCGTCGTTTGCAAACTCCGAGGTCTTCATCGTCTGCACGTGGTTGCCGGTACCGCCGCCCCGAAAAATGGTTGTCACGATGATGACACCCGTGGCCGTTGCATAAATCCCAAAGTCAGTGGGGGTCAAATAGAAGGCCGCAACCAACTGTGCAATCGCTGTCGAGAGTCTGCCGAAAAACGCGGCTGCAAGAACGGCCAAGAGTGAAGATGCGGAAAGTTTGGAGAGCATGTGGAGAAATCGTTCGTCCCCCGATTTCGATCAGGTGAATACAACTCCATCAACGATCGAATTCAAGGATCGCCCGGTAAATATACCGAACCGTGGCGTGGCGATCGTGGTCTCAGTCGAAACGACCTTGAATCTGATCGGTGAGCCATGATCCAATGGTGCCCACTGGCAATCGCTCTTGCCGCTGATCATCTCGATGTCGAACCGTCAGCGTGCCATCTTGAATCGTTTGGCTATCAATCGTCAGGCAAAACGGCGTACCCGCTTCGTCCATGCGTGCATACCGCTTGCCAATCGACTGCTTCTCGTCAAACTCAACGACATGCGATTTGCGAAGTTCCTTCCAGATTTTCTCGGCAATCTCTGGCATACCGTCCTTGTTCACCAGCGGAAAGATTCCTGCCTTAATAGGTGCCATTCTTGGATGAAACCGCAAGAACACTTTGCTTGCGCGAGTTTCATCCCGTGTATACGCCTCACAGAGCAAAGCCAGCGTCCCGCGATCGGCACCCGCCGACGGTTCGATGACATGCGGGAAATATCGATCGTTCTTCTCTTGATCGAAATACCGTGCCTTGTCGCCCTTGCCACTGTGCTCGGCGTGCTGCCTCAAGTCAAAGTCGGCTCGGTGAGCGACCCCTTCCAGTTCTCCAAAGTCCGGGTCGGTGAATGGGAATTTGTATTCAATGTCACAGACACCGGCTCCCGCCTTGGCGTAATGGGCCAACTCGTCTCGGTCATGTTCCCGCAACTGAAGATTGGAACTTGAAAGCCCGATGGATTGCCACCAGCGGAAACGCTGCTGGCGCCACCATCCATACCACTCGACCGCAGTGTCAGGCCGGATAAAGAATTCGATCTCCATCTGTTCAAACTCCCGGCTTCGAAAGGTGAAGTTGCGGGGTGTCACTTCATTGCGAAACGCTTTGCCCATTTGCGCAATACCAAAGGGAACTTTCACGCGACTGCTGTCAACCACATTCTGAAAGTTGGCAAAGATGCCCTGCGCCGTTTCAGGTCGCAGGTAGGCGTAGTTGGCGGGATCTTCAATCGCACCAACCAGCGTTTTGAACATGAGATTGAACTGCCTTGCCGCAGTAAGCGATCCGGGCTCTTTGGCGTCTGGGCCCTGCGTGCGGCTTCGCTCGTCATCGCTGATCGCGGTAAACGGCCTCAAGACATGGCGGGTGGGATCCAAGGTTTCCCGCCGCTCATATTTCAGAAGTGCCTTTTCAGATTTCGCACGCTGTTCATCGTCCGCTTGAACAAAGGCGTACAACCGGGCACCGGGTTCGATGGCTCCAAGAACAACCAAGTGATCGGCGCGATACCGCTGCGTACTGGCCTTACAGTCCACCATCGGATCATTGAAGCCAGTGGCATGTCCGGAAGCGACCCACACCTTGGGATGCATGATGATGGTCGAGTCGAGCCCAACAATGTCGACTGGATTGCCATCGGGGCCGATCAATTCACCTTGCACCACATCGTGCCACCATGCATTCTTCAAGTTGCGCTTCAATTCCGTCCCCAATGGCCCGTAATCCCAGAAGCCATTGATTCCCCCATAGATTTCGCTTGATTGAAAGATGAATCCCCGGCGGCGGCAGAGCGCAACGATTTCGTCCATGGAACCTGGCATAAGGGTCGCGATGGTACGAAAACCGCGAGCCGGGCATCGAGATCCCGCGGGGGCGGTGCCAGATTGAGCGTGCTGCCAGATTGAGCTGGAGGCTCAGTCGTTTGCGCGACCGCGCGAGGCGATCAGCCGCAGGAATTCTTCACGCGTGGCAAGGTTCTTCAGAAAAATGCCGGTCAATTTGCTGGTGGTGGTCCATGCACGAGGCTGATGCACCCCGCGATAGCACATGCAGAAGTGGCGGCACTCAATCACCACGGCGACGCCGAGTGGCCGAAGATGAACTTGAATCGCCTCGGCAATCTGCGCGGTGAGTTTCTCCTGCACCTGCAGTCGTTTGGAATAAATGTCAACGACCTTGGCCAGTTTGCTGAGCCCCACTACGCGTCCATCGGGGATGTAGGCGATATGGGCCTTGCCGACAAACGGAACCATGTGGTGTTCGCAGTGACTTTGAATGTCGAGGTCCGTCAGCAGCACCATTTGGTCGTAGCCCTCCACCTCCGTAAAGGTGCGAGCCAACGCGTCCGCCGGATCCATGGCGTATCCGCGATAGTGTTCATGCATGGCGCGAATCACACGCTTTGGAGTTTCAAGGAGTCCTTCTCGCGTAGGGTCTTCACCAATAAATTTAAGAATGGATCGAATGTGATCCATGGCCTGAATGGACTCGGGACTGTTGAGATCGGGCTCATGCATGGGGGATGCAGGATACGCAATGCCGCGGAGATTCACCGATAGCATGCGGTTGCCATGAGCCAATTCCTGCGAGCCATGACGGCCGAAGCACTTCGAGCCATGACACCGTTGCGAGCGGGCGAACGGAAACTGGGGGAGACGATTCAGACATTGCCATCAGGCAAGCCACTCGAAGAGGGGCTTCGGATGCTCGACGCCGCAAGTTTTGCGATGGTGCTTGTTCCCGAAGACATTGGCGTGCGTGCCAATTTTGGACGTGCGGGCGCGGCGCATCTGGCTCAGGCCGCATTGCGGCGGCTGCTGGCCATGCAGGACAACAACATGATTCGCGGCCGCGACATGGTGGTCCTTGGCGAAGTGCACGTGAACGATCTGATGCAACAGGCCATCGGATTGGATGCGAATCGACCGGCGGATTGGCAGAAACTTTCGGACCTGGTGATCGAAGTCGACACGCGTGTGCAAAGCGTGGTGCAGGCGGTCGTGAAAACGGGGCACCGGGTGATTGTGTTGGGCGGTGGCCATGAGAATGGATGGGGAATTCTGGCGGGGCTGCATCAGGGAATTGGTGCACCACCCAGTTGTGTGAATCTTGATGCGCATGCAGATCTTCGCAATGACCCACATCGTCACAGCGGAAACGCCTTTAGCAAGGCGATGGAAGCGGGGCACCTTGTGAGGTATGCAGCGATCGGACTTCACGAGGCGTACCTCAACGCCCATATGGCGGCGAGAATTCAAAAGGAAGACGCTTTGCACGCCATCACATGGGACGCCATTGTGCGTGGGGCGTATTCGTTAGAACAAGCGTGTGACACCACCATTTCGTTTTCTGGTCGTGGCCCAGTCGCACTTGAAGTGGATCTTGATGTCGTAGCGGGTATGGCCGCGAGTGCCTCGTCGCCAACCGGCATGACAGCCGAGCAACTTCGCATGTGTGTGCATCGCTTGACCAAGGGGCTCGACACACGGTCACTGCACATTTGCGAGGGTATTCCCGGTGAGGGCGATTCCAGTGGCGCCGGGAAACTTGCGGCGGTGCTGGTGGTCGATTTCATTCAAGCGGTTCAGGGCAAGCGGGCGTGAAATTTGCGGAGCCTCTGATTGGTGTTGACCTAGGCGGCACCAAGATTGAAGCAGCGGTTCTTGGAACGGATGGCCACATGATGTGGAGGCAGCGAGAAGCCACGCCTCAGGGTGATTACGATGGAACGCTGCAGGTTCTGGCATCACTGATCCAACTGGCTCGCGCCGTGGCACCGGGCGCACCTGGAGTTGGAATTGGGTTTCCCGGTTCGTCCAGTCCAATCTCGGGGCTTCATCGCAATGCCAATAGCACATGCCTCAACGGAAAACCGTTCCTTAGGGACTTGGAAAACTTGATTGGATTGCCACTGCGCGGCAGCAACGATGCAAACTGTTTTGCATTGAGCGAAGCAATTGATGGCGCGGGGGCGGAGGGGCGCACCGTGTTTGGCGTGATTCTTGGGACCGGTTGCGGAGGCGGTGTGGTGGTCGACAAGATCGTTCGAAACGGTGCCAATGGAATTGCTGGAGAATGGGGGCACATGCCATTACCCAATGCAACGGCGCTTGAATTGGATGGCGCCAACTGCTGGTGCGGTCGCGGGCCGTGCCTTGAAATGTTTGTGAGCGGTCCGGCGGTGGAACGGGACTATGCACGGCACGGCGGCATCTGCGACATTCGTCTGCAAGACATTTCGACGCGTGCACTTGCTGGCGAATCGTTCGCGATGGCCGCTATCGATCGCTGGATTGATCGACTCGGTCGTTCACTTGCGGTGGTGTGCAATGTGCTTGATCCCGATGTCATTGTGCTGGGTGGAGGAGCAAGTCTGGTTCATGGTCTGGAAGAGCGACTTCCTGCGGCCATCGCGCCCCACTGTTTCAGCGATTCATTCCAAACGCGAGTCTGGCGCGCGGTGCATGGCGACGCAAGTGGCGTTCGCGGTGCCGCGTGGCTCTTTGCAGAGGAGCCGCTATGAAGAAAATCGGAATCATCGGAACCGGCGCCATCGGCCGCGTGCATGCTCGCCACGCGAAACGGGTTGGCCTTGAAGTTGCGGCGGCATGGGACACCAATCCCGCCGCCATGCGCGAATTTCAAAACGAGCAACCGCATGTTGCAATGGAACCAACTCTTGCGAGTCTGCTTTCACGACGCGATGTCGACGGCGTGATTCTTGCCATTCCCAATGACCTGCACGAACCCTTGGCAATTCAAGCTTTGGCCGCTGGGAAACATGTGTTGCTTGAAAAACCAATGGCCATCACCGTGGCGGCCTGCGATCGCATGCTTGATGCTGCTCGGAACGCTGGGCGAACAGTGCAAATGGGTTTCGTGTGTCGCCATCTTCCAGCCGTCGCCATGGCCAGACAACTGGCCATCGATCAACGGTTTGGAAACATTTACCATGTGAAAGCCAGCATGTATCGAAGGCGAGGCGTGCCGGGTCTTGGCGGATGGTTCACCACCAAGGCCAAGTCGGGTGGGGGATCGTTGATCGACCTCGGCGTACACCTTCTTGATGCGGCCTTAGACATCATGGGTCATCCGAAAATTGTGCGAGTCAGCGGGGCGACTTATTCCACATTTGGAAAGCGAATGAAGGAATACGCATACACCTCCATGTGGGCCGGGCCACCGAATCTCAGTGGCGTGTGTGATGTAGAAGATCATGTCACGGCGTTGCTTCGTTGCGAGGGCGGAGCCACGATTGAACTCAATGCCACATGGGCCATGAACATTCCAGATGGTGTGTTGCCAGATGGACTGGCGATCTTTGGTGATCGAAGTGGTTGCAAGATTGGTTTGCAAGATCAATCCGTGTTGTTGGCCACCGAGGCTGGCATGGCACCCACTGATGAAACCCTGCAATTGAACGCCGACAATCCAATGGATCAAGCGTGGGACGGACAGGCTCGAGCATTCATGCAGTTGCTGGCGCAATCAGGCGAGGCCACGGCAACAGCATTGCAGGGTCGCACGGTGCAGGCGGTGATTGACGCGATCTACCAGAGCGCACGCGAAGACCGCGAAGTCTCGGTCACTTGACCCGATCCATCGGGGGCAATCACTGCTGCGAGGCCGAGGTCAGTTCTTGTCGCCGCCATTCTTGTAGAGCTGCAGCGAGGTCTTCATCTCATCCATGATGGCACCGGACAAGTTTTGCTTCTCGGCGAGTGCAATGGCCTTGGTCTGAATCTCAAGAGCCTTGGTGGGATTGGCTAATTCCCAATACACCCTCGCCTGTGTATCCAGAATGCTGGGGTCTTCTCCCTTTGTGGCCGAGACAGCCTTGTCGGCAGCCGAAAGAGCGACTTCCAAGTCTCGAACATTGTCAGGCACCTCGGTCGCAATCACCCAGGCGATCTGGTTAAAGGCACTTCCACTCAGATTGGTCGCAAGCAGTTGCTTGGCGGTGGTCATCATGTCGGCGAACTGCCCCGACTGTGAAAGGACTTGAAACTTGGCCATCTGCGCTTCGGATGGATTGGAACTCTTGGCGGCGACTTCGTCCAGACGAGCGATGACGGGTTTCCAGTCCTTTGTTTCTTCAGCCGCCTGAATCAACTTTGGAAGTTCGGTTTGATAAAACGCTTCCGCCGCCTGCGCAGCATCCAAGTCACTCTTTGCCTTCGCTCGATCCCAAGTGCCAGCCAAGACGGCTGCGAGCGGCTGGTCGAGGGTCATCGGATGTCCGATCCATTCAATCTTTCCGTCCTTCCCAACAATGAACGTACAGGGGATGCCTTGCTGACCGGAGGGAGTCATCCACGCAGCGCTCATGCTTCGATCCGAATCAAACGCAATGCGATATCCGATGGCATCACCTTTCTTTTGGACAAAGGTGGTCAGTCCCGTCAGCCGATTGTCAGGTTGGCCCTTCTTTTGGCTCTCGCTGCCTGCAATACCAATAATCGTTGCGTCAGGATTGGCTGTTTGAATCTCGGTGAGATGCGGAATGCTGGCAACACACGGTCCACACCACGTGGCCCAAAATTCGACCACATACACCTTGCCGGGTTCAAAGGTCTTGACATCGATGCCCTTCACCCAGTGTTCCGGCGTGAGTGGCGGGGCCGTAGATCCAATGGTGAGAGTGGTTGCATCGGCGGCAAGAACGGCGGCGAGTATGGCGGCTGTGATCATGAGTTTCTCCTTGAAACAAGAATGGTACCCGCGCCCGTATGCTGTCCAAATGGCTGCTCAACTCATTGATGGCAAAGCGTTGTCAGCCGAGGTGCGAAGTCGAGTGCGCGCGCGTGTTCAACAGCCAGGCCGGCAGGTGCGATTGGATGCGGTGCTGGTGGGGTCGCACCCCTCCGCCGAGTTGTACGCAGCAAGCCAAGCTCGAACATGCGACGAAGCGGGCATCGCCTATGTGTTGCACCGAATTGATGCTGAGAGCGGCTTTGATCAGATTGCCCAGCGAGTGATCGCCCTGAATCAAGACGAGCGCGTACGAGCCATCATGGTGCATCTTCCATTGCCGCAGGGGGTGGATGTGGAGCGAGTGCAGAGTCTGATTGCTGCGACGAAAGATGTGGAGGGAGTGAATCCGGTCAACATTGGAAATGTGGTCTATGGTCGCCGCAGCTTGGTGCCGTGCACGGCGCGCGCCGTGATTGAACTTATTGAATCCTGCAAGCGTGACTTGCGAGGTGTACCGTGCGTCTGTGTTGGAGCGAGCAATATTGTTGGGAAACCAATCGCCGTTCTGCTGATGCAGGCACAGGCGACCGTGACCAGTTGCAACAAGCACACGCACAATGCGAGCGCGATTGCAAGCGAAGCGGACGTGCTGGTGGTGGCCGCAGGTGTTCCGCATTTGGTGACCGCCGAGTGGGTAAGGCCTGGTGCAATCGTGATCGATGTGGGCATTCATCGCGTGAAGGCGGCTGATGGTGTTACGAACACGATTGGCGATGTGCATTACGAGTCCGTCCGCCAACGCGCCGGATTTGTTACCCCCGTCCCCGGCGGAGTGGGTCCGATGACGGTCGCCATGCTGCTGAGTAATGTGGTCGACGCCTGCCGAGAGCCGTAAATCGTCCTGCTGCCTCTGCGAAGAATCGGAGTGCGCTCCACATGCATCACTGGGTTCCCAACAACTCGGCTGCACGCTCATATCGTTCACGCGTCAAACGAACAATCTCCGGTGGAATGACAGGGCCTGGGGATTGGCGATTCCACCGACCGTGTTGATGCTCGTTCAGAAGCCAATTTCGCAGGAATTGTTTATCAAAACTTGCAGGTTCTCGATGCAAGCCCACGGAATCGCAAAGCCAGTAGCGGCTTGAATCCGGTGTCAGGACTTCGTCTGCCAACACCAGTTGATCGGATGGTTGACCTGACGCATCCAACGGAAAACCAAATTCAAACTTGGTGTCGGCCAGAATCAATCCCTTCGTTGCGGCTCGCTCAGCCGCTGCGGCGTAGAGCGAAAGACTGAGGGATTGCAGGCGATCCATGACTACCCGTCCAACTCGTAGCGCCGCCTGCTCCACCGTACAGTTTTCATCATGGCCTGAGTCGCTCTTGATGGCTGGTGTAAAGATCGGTTCGGGCAACTGCCCCCACTGGGGAATGCCCGCCGGCAAGGCAACGCCGCAAATCGATTGACTCTGTTGATATTCCGTCCATCCGCTTCCAGCAAGCCAGCCACGCACCACGCATTCAATCGGAATAATGCGAACCTTCTTGCACACCATGCTTCGGCCCAGAAGCAATGCGTGATCGGCGGCGGAAAGGCCTGGGACCTCATGAGAATCGGCACTTAGCAGGTGATCGTCCACCAGTCGCTTGGAGCGAATAAATCGAAACCATTCCAAACTAATTCGCGTCAGCAGCCGACCCTTGTCAGGGATGGGCGTTGGCATGACCACATCAAATGCGCTGACGCGGTCGCTTGCAACAATCAGCACCCGATTGAGGCGGTCTTCACTCGGTGGTAGGTCGTAGAGATCTCGAACCTTGCCTTGCCTGCGACCGGAAAGGGGAAGATCGGTGGCAATCACCGATCCGTCGCTGCTGGTGTGGGCGTGGACGAGCACGTGGGCAGTTTATGGCATGCACTTTCGTATTGCCGCTGAGAATGCATGAAGGCTCCGGTTACACTAGCACCACGGATGCTGCAGTTTGAGATCCATGATGCGAAAGGGCCGTCGAAGGAGCGACCGCCTGTGCGAGCACACCTTCTGGGTCGGGATGACCAGCCGGTGTCGGGCACGGTGGAGTTTCGAGGTGGCTGCATTGTCTGTGTTCCCGATGATGCCGCCGCGACCGCGCTCAGTTTGGAAATGGATGCTGAGCCGATTGGCCGCCTCATGTTGCAAACGTGTTTGCTGCCCCAACGGGACGAGCCCTATCTTCTCAATCTGGAACTGGCTCGACATCGCATCAAGCAATACATCGCCAAAGGTGAGGAGTGGTTGCTCTTTGATCCAGTGAGTGGCGGCGACAGTTTCAAAATTTGGGAGCGAGCGAGAACGCTCTTTGTGCAGGCCATGAACGAGCCCAATCGTGTGAACGCAGAGTTGCGGGCTCGCGAGTCGCTCGTCGCCGGACTTGAAGCCAGTGATCGGCTCACCATGATGCATGCAGAACATGGGTTGCAACGGCGATTTGGTCAGCGGCCTGCGAGCAGCACGCTGATTGGCGTGCGGGTGGATCCTCGCAGCGATCCAGCGATCGCCGGTGCGCACGCGAGCGAACTGGATGTCATGGCAGTTGAAATGCCATGGGCCGTGGTGGAACCAGAGCCCGGGAAATATCGGTTTGATTTGGTGGATCGCTGGATGACGCTTGCAGCTCAATCGAAACGCCCAATCGTTGCAGGGCCGCTGCTGCGATTTGATTCTGAGTGGTTACCTCCATGGATGGAGAATCACCGAACTGATTTCAAGGCGATTGTCGATCGAAGTTATGCGCTCATGGAGCAGTTGGTACATCGATATCGAGCTGTCGTCACACTTTGGAATCTTTGTAGCGGTCTGCATACCAATGCGTGGTACGCCTTTTCAGATTCCGAGCGGATCGACCTCACGCGACGCGCGGCGCTTCTGGTGCGTCAGAGCCGAAAGGGGTCACGAACCATCGTGGAACTCTGCGATCCCTTTGGCGAGTCCATCGCCGAACACAAGAATGCCATCACCGCGTGGCAGTTTCTTGAGCGATTGCTTCAGGAGGGAGTGCATTTGGATGCCGTGGGTATTCAAATGCGAATGGGCGATGGAGGCGTTGGGTTTGGGGTGCGTGATTTGCTGCAGATCAGCACCGTCCTCGACCGTTTCCTTGGATACGAGTGCAAAGTGATGCTGAGCGCCGTTGGTGTTCCGAGTGAACCCACTGCTGGTGGTGGTTGGTGGCGGAAACCATGGAGCCCTGCAACGCAGGAACACTGGGCTGCAAGCCTTTCAACCATTGCACTATCCAAGCAGTTCGTTGAAACCTTGGTGTGGGAGCGTTTGGGAGATGAGGCCACACATGAGCGGGGTTCTTGTGGCTTGCTCGATGCAAAGATGAATCCCAAGCCGGTTGCACGCAAGTTGGTTGCCATTCGAAATCGACTTCGCAAGCCTCTTGGACATGCTGCCGGTTCGCACAAGGCTGCCGAACAAGAAGCCAACGACGAAACGGCGGCAGGGACCCCACCGGGTTGATTGGTCCACATCCACGATTTCAGGCGGGATTGGCTGTGTTGTGCGCCGTGCTTGCCATGTGGCTGGTGGTGCAGCGGCTTCGTCCTGCAACCTTGCGGTTTGACGCGTTGCATCCACCAATGACCGGCGTTCCACAGTGGTTGATTGATGTGGACACGGCGCCGGCGTCAGAGTTGCAATTGCTGCCATCCATCGGCCCAAAATTGGCACAGCGCATCGTCGATGACCGAGTGAATCGAGGCCCCTTTGGCGGACTTCGTGGACTGGATCGGGTTTCCGGGATTGGTCCGGTGGCTCTGGAGCGATTGGCCCCGTTCGTGCGTTCAACCCACTGAGCGGATACTGTCGAGGTGTTGCACATCGGTGCAACGTGCAGCATGGACTGGTTCGCCAGCATTCAGACCTCTCCAGCGCTGGCCGCGCTTGCGCAGAAGGTGCGCGCCGGCGGTCATCACACCCTTCGCGGCGCCGCGGGAAGCAGCACAACAGTTCTTGCAGGCGCGCTATTAGCCGCCATGAAGCAGCCAGTCGTGCTGGTGGTAGCGCATCTGGATGATGCGATGGAAGCCGTTGACGAGTTGCTGGACCTTGGTCTTGCGGCCACAGCTTTTCCAGCGATGGAAACTGCGGCGAGCGATTCGTTTGGTGGACTCGAAGCGGCCATGGAGCGACTTCGTGCAAGCGACGCATGCAGCGATCCTCGCGTGACCGTTGTGCCCATTGTTGCCTTGATGCAAACAGTCGCCTCACCGTCACGGCGGGATCGACTTCGGATGGTGGTTCGCAAAGGTGACAAGCGATCGCCATCCGCGATGGCGCAGTGGTTGGCTTCCGCTGGATATCGCCGGGTGGATGCCATTGAAAATCCTGGCGACTTCGCGGTGCGTGGTGGGGTGGTGGATTGCTTTGCGCCGGCAGGCCTGCCGCCCATTCGCATGGATTCTTTCGGGGATGAATTGGAGAGTCTGCATGAAATCGATGTTGCAACGCAGGCAAGCGATCGGGCGCTGACCCATGCAGAAATTCCCTGCGCTGACGGCGAACGCTTTCGTCCACAGGATGACGATCCATTGCCGGGGGCGCTGTTGGCACCCGGAGCGATTGTTCTGTGGTCGGAACTCTCTGAAATTATGGAGCAGGCGCGTGGCTATTGGGAACGGGTGATCGATTCGGCCGGAGTGGTACCGCCCAAAGACGCCCTGCAAGCAGTTTCGCAAGCAGCCGCGTGCACCGTGACGGTGAATCAGTTCACAACGGCCGGCCCGGATGAAAATCCGTGGCCCGTTGCGGCCTTGCCGATTTTTGACCAGAGTCCAGACAAAGCATTTGAATTGCTCGGCGACCTTGCAAGGGAAGGACCGACCTGGTTGGTGGCCGCGACCGAAGGAGATGGGCGGCGCGGCGAGGAATTGCTGCAGCGAAATGCACTTGAAGGGAAGGTTTCACTCGAACGCAGATTGGTGAATCGGGGATTTCGCTGGATGGAGCCCGGAACACGGCCCATCTCCGTGGTGCCTGAACACCAATTACTCAATCGCTCGGGGGCTCGCCGTCGCCGCGGTGCTGTGGTGGAAATGGGGAGTTCGCAACGCGTGCGGGATGCGTTTCTTTCCTTCGAACCTGGCGACTATGTCACGCATCGAGATCATGGCGTTGCCAAGTTTGTTGGGCTGACATTGCTTTCGAAACTCAAACAACGAGGCGAACACGAGGGATTTGCCGACGACGCGGGAGAAAGCGAATACCTCACGCTGGAATTTGATGGTGGCACACGCCTTCACCTTCCGGCTGCGCGCGTGGACTTGGTGCAGAAATACATCGGGGCTGGTGCGGCGCGACCTCAATTGAGTGCCGTGGGAGGCAAGCGATGGAAGGCTCAGAAGGAGCGAGTGAGCGAGGCGGTTCACGATCTTGCAAGCGAAATGCTGCGTGTGCAAGCGGTGCGAGCCGCCTCACCGGGGTTGGCATTTCCGCCAGATGGTCCCTGGCAAGGAGAGTTTGAAGCGGCCTTCCCATACGAAGAGACCCCAGACCAGCGTACGGCGATTGCGGCCGTCGAACGAGACATGCATCAATCTCGGCCGATGGACCGGCTGATTTGTGGCGATGTGGGATTTGGAAAAACGGAAATTGCCATTCGTGCCGCGTTTCGAGCGTGCGCCGCAGGCAAGCAGGTGGCCGTGCTTGTGCCCACCACCGTGCTGGCCGAGCAACACGAACGCACATTCCGCGACCGCTTTCGCGCGTATCCATTTCAAGTGGAAAGCTTGAGTCGCTTCAAGACGGGGGCAGAGCAAAACAAAGTGCTTGCAGATCTGGCGAGCGGCTCGGTCGATCTTGTCATTGGCACTCATCGACTGCTCTCGAAAGATGTGAAATTTAAGGACCTTGGCTTGGTGGTGATTGACGAAGAACAACGGTTTGGAGTCGAACACAAGCAACGGTTGCTTGCGTTTCGAACCACCGCCGATGTGCTCACGCTCACGGCCACGCCGATTCCCAGAACGCTGCACATGTCGCTTCTGGGCCTTCGAGATATCAGCAGTTTGACCACGCCGCCGCCCGATCGACGCGCGATTGTGACTGAAGTCATTCCGTTTTCCAGCGAACGGCTGCAGCAGGCTGTGCAACGAGAATTATCTCGCGAAGGGCAAGTGTTTTATGTCCACAATCGCATCAAGGGATTGCAGGAAGCGGCCGATCGTCTGCATGCGCTTGTTCCGGAAGCCCGCATTGAGGTGGGGCACGGTCAGATGGCGGCACACGAATTGGAACGCGTGATGCTGCGATTCATGCGGCACGAATGTGATGTGCTCGTAAGCACCAGCATCATCGAAAGCGGTGTGGACAACCCGCACGCCAACACCATGTTTATTGACCTTGCGGACTTGTACGGTCTTGCGGACCTGCATCAGTTGCGAGGGCGTGTCGGTCGAAGTGCTCACCGCGCGTATTGCTACTTGTTTCTGCCGCAGAATCGTCCCGTGACTGACGAAGCGCTGCGTCGATTAAAGGCGATCGAGGACTACAGCATGCTCGGGGCGGGCTTTCGTATTGCGATGCGTGATTTGGAAATTCGAGGGGCGGGCAATTTGCTTGGAGCCGAACAAAGCGGACACATTGCGGCGGTGGGCTACGAGATGTATTGCCAGTTGCTTCAAGAGGCCGTCGATGGTTTGCAAAAACGGGAACGCCCCAAGTGTGCCGATGTGGTGGTGCATCTTGGCGTGGTGGGGTGGATTCCAAGGGGGTACATCCCAAGCGACCGACGCCGCATGGAGGTCTATCGGCGTTCCGCCACGGTGCAAAGTCCCGACGAAGTTGCGAAACTTCTTTCAGATGTGGTGAGTGCCTACGGTGATCCGCCCGAAGCCGTCCATCAACTGTTCCAGATTGCCGAGATTCGATCGATGGCCGGAATCCTTGGAGCCCGCTCACTGCAAGTCACCGGTCCTGATGTGGTGATTCATTGCCGCGATCCTCGCCCGTTTCATGGGGCATTTCGGGGCATGCAGGGAAGCGTGCGGGATGTGGGGGGAGTGAACGAAGCGGGACTTCGCGAGGTGTTTGTGCGGCCGCCCAAGACATTCCTTGAACCAGCTTCGTTGATGGCGGTGTTACGGAAGCGACTTGGCCCCATAGCGCAACAGCACATCAAGTCCCAACTGCGCGATGCGTCGTAACACATGTGCCGAGTAGAAAATCCTGACAGGTTCAGCGCGTCGTGCGTTCTACAAAATTCACTTGCAGATACCGAGCGACATAATCCAAGATGCTGGCCGCTTCTGGAATGTCGGGATTATTGGTAGGACCCATGGGCTCAAAGCGCATGCCTCGAAAGCGATCGCTTGCATCATGAACCGAGAGACCGTGCTGAAGAGCCAGGCTAAAGGCACGGCAGAATCCCTGAATCAGCCCGGAGAGCGTGCTGCCCTCCTTGCTCATCTTGATAAAAATCTCGCCGGGTCGACCATCTGGAAAGAGTCCAATGGTGAGGTACCCCTCATGCTTATCAATCAAAAATTTATGAGTTTGACTCTGCCTTGTTTCCGGCAACACTTCTCGGCGGGTGGCGATCGCACTCATGGTGAATGACTCCTTTGACGATTTTCACCATCGGCCCTTTCGGGTGTATCGCCACACATTCCATTGGATCCGACTGCTCGGCCGCCGCACCACTGCCCCGAGGGGCGCTAGGGCACTCAATAGCGGACCTGCCAAACACAGGTCATGGCGTGTCACCAGTCGCTTCACCCTGACGATCGCCTACCGAACGAGAAAAAATTAATCCTTTTTCGATTTCGATCGCTTCGCAGTGGGCTCGGCAGCATCGGCGCTGTCAGGCTTTCGCTTGCCTTTACCAGCAGACTTGCCCTTGGACGAAGACGTCGCCGAATCGGTTGGCTCGGAGGTCTCGGGACTTGAAGAATCGTCACCTTGATCGCTTGCCGACTCTTCCTGTTGGGCTGGGGCGTGCGTTTCCTCGGTTCGCGCGTACAGTTCAAGCGTGCGGTCTGGTGCCACTTCAACAGCGATGTCCGTGCGAAGTTCGCGGTCAAAGACGATGGCACAGGTGTAACTGCCGATGCGGCGGATGGTGGTGCCTAATCGCACGGCCCGAATCTCCACATGGAAACCTTCGGCAATCAATTGATCTGAAATGTCGCGATGGGTGACCGCACCGTACAAGGCGCCTTGATCGTTCACACTGCGAACCAATTTGATGCTGACACCCTCAAGGCGGGCAATGAGGGCTGCTCGATCTGATCGCAATTGCTCCATTTCGGCCGCCGCTTGGATGCGTGCACCCTTCAGGGCCTCAATTTTTTCCGCTGTTGGGTGCTCAGCCAAAGCATGCGGTAGCAGAAAGTTGCGGGCGTATCCGGGTTTCACCTTCACCACATCGCCGACGAGGCCGAGGTGTTCCACCGTTTTGTTCAGAAGGAGTTCCACTTTACGAGTAGCCATGATGCTGTCCTTCCCCATCGAGGGGAGTGAGGGTGGTCGCCAGCACCCAACGATTCGGGGTCACCCACGCGGGTGACCTCTCGGCGACGAGCCACGCATTATGCAGTAAAAAGCCAGCCACCTCAAGCCCCTTGAAAGGGTGTTGAGGTGGCGGACACTCACTTTTGATTGCGTTCCAAACTTCCCTGTGCTGCCGCCACTGGGCGATCGTGAGCCGAGGGTCGTTCAGACGCCGGAAATCAACACCGAATCAGAACGGAATGTCTGCTTCCACGGTTTCCGTGTGGGCTTGATTGGAAGGATGTGCTGTGCGACTGCTCCCACGCTCGGAAGAACTACTCGCGCCACCGCCACCCTTGGAGTCAATGAACTGGAAGTTCTCCACCACCACACGCAATTTGGATTGCTTCTTGCCTTCTTTGTCCTCCCACTGATCCAATTTGAGTCGCCCCTCAAGGAAGATGGGCTTGCCCTTGGAGAAATACTCCTTGATGACTTCGCCGGTGCGGCCCCACGCCTCGCAGTCGACAAAGGTCACTTCCTCTCGTTCTTCACCCGATTGTGACTTGAACTTTCGATTGCACGCAATCCCAAAGTTGGCCACCGCTTGGTTTCCGTTGGGCAATTGACGTAATTCAACATCACGCGTGAGATTGCCCATCAGCATCACTTTATTGAAACTTGCCATAGGTTCGCGCCTCCATGTCGCGTGCATGCATTCTATGGACCGGCCGGGACACATTTGGGACATTGGAGAAAAGTCTTGGTGGAAAGGCAAAAAAAATGCAGCCCCGGGGAAGCGGGGCCGCATGGGAGTTTCCTTTGAGAAACCTGAATCAGGCTTCCGTTCGTTCCGGTTCTTCACTTGGCGTGCCGCGAAGTTTGGCTTCATCGGCTGTTCGCTGCATCGCTTCCGCATTCTTGAGTTGTTCTTCCGTCAGGTGCTCGGCCCGGGTCACCAGGGTTCGAAGCATCTTTTCACTGAGATTGCAGTCTCGCTCGATCGCCGCCAACTTGGGGGTCACGACTCGGAAAAAGGCCAAGATGTATACACCCCGCTTGTTGCCCTTGATGTCGTAGGCCAGTCGCCGTTCGTCCCACTTGGCAATCGAGAGAATCTCGGCGCCGCTGCGGTTGAGAATGTCTTTGACATGATCCATGGCTGCCTGCAAGTCGCTTGTGGCCGACTGCGGGAAGAGAAACATGCCTTCATAGGGTCGAGTGCGTTCTGCTGTCATGATTGCGTCCATCGTTCTGTGTCCTTTCAAATGGTTTGAGATTGTGAAATAAAGAAAAGGTGTCCTGTCATGAGGGGATCGGATGAAACCATCCGTTTACCCTCCTGGAGCCTCGGCTCCTGCGCCTCGGCGATTGAATCGATTCATAGCGGCCTCTAGCCCGTCGGTCGCCCAGCACGCCACCGCATCCGTTGCCTCATCAAGGGCTGGTTCCATTTCGAGGCGCTGCTCCGAAGTGAAAGACCCCAGCACATACGACTCCGTGCTGATGCGTCCGGGTGCACCAATACCCACACGCAGTCGAGGCCACCGATCGGAACCGAGCCGGCGAGTGATGTCAGCCAAACCGTTGTGACCGCCGTCGCTGCCCTGAGGCTTGATGCGAATCGCACCGCACGGAAGCGAAAAGTCGTCGGTAATCACCATCATGTCTCGCTCGATGTCGAACTTGTGAAATCGGATGGCCTCAAGCACGCTCGACCCCGACAGATTCATAAAGGTGGTTGGTTTGAGCAGCACAACTCGCTCCGATCCGATGGTGGCGTCCACCAGCAATCCGGCGAATCGACTCTTGGCGCATCCACCCGGAGTGTCCGAGTAGCGGCGAGCCAAGCGATCGAGAACCTCGAACCCCGCGTTGTGACGCGTGCCTTGGTGCTCGAGGCCTGGATTGCCAAGTCCGATGACGATGCGCATGGAATGCCTTTCGAAAGGGTGATCGAAAGCCGATCAGCCCTTCTTCGCCTCCTTGGTGGGGGCCGCTGCCTTGGCACCAGGTGCAGCCGCCGCGGCTTCGCCATCCTTGTCCTTCTTGGCCGTAAGAACTTCTGGTTCGGTGGCACCAGTTGGAGCAACAGCTTCGGCAACCACTTCTTCGGCAATGATGACAACGCGCGAAAGTGCCGAGTGCGGATCGGTGATCGCCTTCAAGCCTTCAGGCAACTTGAACTCTGCCACGGTGTAGACATCTGCCTGCACATTGGCAAGGTCCACACGAATTTCTTCGGGGATGTCTCGCACCTTGCACTCGATTTCCAGTTCGGTGACATCGTGCGTCAGCACAGCGCCGGGCTTCTTGGCCGATTCGGGCTGACCAACGAACATCAAACGCACCTTCACGGTGACCACTTCATCCAGATCCACGCGAGCCAGATCCACATGGATGACATCATCACCAAGCCATCCAAACTGCAGATCCTTCACGAGGCAGGTTTCGGTGGAGCCGCCTTCGATGACCAGTTTCACCACGTGTGCACCGTGCTTGAGGGTGGTAATGGTCTCTTTGGCGTCGAGCGTGAGAGACATGGGTTTGGTTCCGTGGCCATACAAAACGGCTGGCAGTTTGCCTGAGGATCGAAGTCGCTTGGCATAACGAGAGCCATGTTGTTCGCGATTCGTTGCTTGCAGGGTTGGTGTGTTCAGTGCCATGAGAGGTCTCCTTCAAATTGAATAAAAAGTGATTCCGTGAGTTCGTGCATTTAGCGGCGGGGGCCCATGCCCTCGCGAAACAGAGCGCTGATGCTGAGATCGTGATGAATTCGGTGGACGGCTTCGCCGAGCATGCGTGCCACGCTGAGGACGGTCAGTTTGTCCTTGAGGGCATCGAGGCGGCCATGAATGGAAATGGTGTCGGTGACGACAACGCCCGTAATGGTTGGGTTGCTGAGTCGCTCGACCGCAAGGCCCGCCATGACTGCATGGGTGCAGGCCACATAGACCGCGGTGGCGCCGCGGTCGCGTGCAATGCGTGCAGCCTCGGTAACGGTTCCGCCTGTGGTGATCATGTCATCAAACATGATCACAGTACGACCGTTGACATCGCCAATCACATTGTTGGCGTGCACTTCCGTTGGACCGTGTCGACGCTTTTCAATAATGGCCAAATCAAGCCCAAGTTGGTCGGCATACATATTGGCGGTCTTGGCATTTCCAACATCGGGGCTCAACACAGCGGTTGGTCCAAGCGTGGGAAGAATGCGGCGAAAGTGTTCAAGCAGTACCGGGCTTGCGGTCAGGTGGTCGACCGGCAGGTCGAAGAACCCTTGAATCTGCGCCGCATGAAGATCCATGCACAAAACGCGATCTGCTCCAGCGGATGTAATCAAGTTGGCGACCAATTTCGCGGTGATTGGAGTTCGTCCCTCGTCTTTGCGATCCTGTCTGGCGTACCCAAAGTAGGGAATGACTGTTGTAATGCGTTTGGCACTGGCGCGGCGCAGGCAGTCAATGAACACCAGCAATTCGACAAGGCTGTCGTTCACCGGTGCGGACGTGCTTTGCACCACGAAGCAATCGCGGCCTCGAACATCTTCCTCCAGTTTCACCAACAATTCACCATCTGGAAATACTTTCGTCTCCGCTTGCCCCAGCGGGAAATCCAGATGCTTGCACATGGCGGTTGCAAGACTCTGCCCTGCGGTGCCGGCAAAAATCTTCAAGTGATCTTGATCGGTGGCGGTCATGCGTGGCTCCTAGCTGGAGAAGAAGTGGGCATGCCGAGCCGGTGGCGAAGGATCGCGTCGACTTCGGCGAGTTGCTCTGGTGTGTTCACGCTCAAGACATCCTCGGGTGGAACGGCATCGACCACCTCGATATGGTGTCCATCCTTGAGGAGAAGTTCAAAGACATCGGTGATGTAATACTCACCGCTTGCATTCTGATTGGTGACGCGCGTAAGAGCGTCAAACAAATCACGGGTCCGAAAGAGGTAGTAACTCGGATTGATCTCGCCAATCATTCGTTGAGCGGCGGTGGTGTCTTTCTGTTCCACGATGCGCTGAAAGCGACCCTGCGAATCACGCTGAATGCGGCCATATCCACTTGGATCTGGAATCACACTTGTGGCCAGGCTTGCGGCGGCTCCAGTGGCAAGATGGCGAGCAAGAAGCGTTGCAAGCGTTTCAGCGCGAATGAGCGGGCCGTCACCACACAACACAAAGCAATGTTCGCCGAGAGTGTGTTGCACATACAGCGGGCGTGCTTGATCGACCGCGTGACCGGTGCCGAGTTGGGGTCGCTGCAGCACGCAATGACACGCAGGGCGATCATGCGAAAAAGTCTCTTGAACCAATTCCGCCATGTGGCCCACAACCAGAACCACTTCGGTGGCACCCGCATCTCGAACCACTTGCACAACCCACTTCACAAGGGGCTGGCCCGCTGCGGGGTGCATGACCTTGGGAAGGTCGCTGCCCATACGCGTGCCCTTGCCTGCGGCAAGCACGATGGCAGAGAGCGTTGTTGGTGGAGTGGTTGGTGGCATGGGTGATGGGGTACCGGCGATGTTTTCTTGACTCGATGAAACTGGCCCGCCTTGATTTGAACAAGGACTAGAAGGACCAAAACCTCCTGTGCTACCGTTACACCACGGGCCAAACGGTTTCGATCGAAGCCTCAAAGTGTGAGGCCATCGCAAGGTTGTCTACGGTTTGAATTGCGTTCCATGTCTCCAGGGAGTTCACCAAGACCTGCACAAAGCCGGCATTCATGCCGGTTGTCGCGGTCAGGGACCATCCCTGTGCCGCGGCTGTCATCGAGGCCGAAGCATGCGTCAGCCGCGACGCCATGCCCCGTGCGGCGCCGAACTTCCGATTGGAAGCGCGTCACCGACGGCCCGAGGGGGGTGAAGCATAACCAGCCAAGACCGTTGACTCAACTGCTTGCCAAAAAGTGGTCAGAATGCCCGATGGAATGCCTGAAAACGAATCCATCGATCTCTCGCCAGAAAGCCTGCTGGGTGCGTATGCCAATGGTGCATTTCCAATGGCCGATGCGGAGTCGGGTGAAGTGAAGTGGTACTCCTGCGATCCTCGCTGTGTGATTCCGATGGATCGATTTCAGTTGCCTCGCTCAGCGGTGCGAAGTCTGCGTGGTGGGGATCTCACCATTCGTGCAAACACGGCCTTTGAGCAATGCATGCGAGAGTGCGCGGTGGCTCGTCGCAGCGACGATCGAACATGGATCAATGACGCCCTCGTGGCGGCGTACACCACACTGCACCAGATGGGTCACGCTCATAGTGTGGAAGCGTGGCGAGGCGACGTGCTGGTTGGTGGTTTGTATGGAGTTTCACTTGGCGGCGCTTTTTTTGGCGAGAGCATGTTTGTACGACCGCACCTTGGTGGGAAGAATGCAAGCAAGGCGTGTTTGGCGTGGTTGGTGGGGCACCTGCGTGAGCGAGGATTTACGCTCTTAGACAGTCAATATGCCAACCACCACATGATGACACTTGGCGCCGAGGAAATTTCGTCGCAGGAATATCGCAGGCAACTTCGAGCCGCGATTGAATTGGATGTTCGGTTTTAGGAACGCGGAATTCCAAGAAGCCCTAGATCCAAAGTGCATCCTTTGGGGTCTACCGTTGTGTAGCCGCGCGACCGCAGAGCCCGAACCACGATCCGAAAGTCATCAGGCAGTGGCGCGGTAAATCCAAGCGGTCGCGGCGTCAGAGGGTGCTCGAAAGAAAGCCATGACGCATGCAATGCCTGTCGATCAAGAACCATTCGCGTGGCCTCCTTGGAAATTCCAAGATCGGCTTCAGAAAAATGCTTGCCGCCGTACAGGTCGTCGCCTGCAAGCGGCCAGCCGAGATGGCTCATGTGAACACGAATTTGATGGGTGCGACCGGTGAGCAACTCCACTTCAACGAGAGAAAAATCTTTGTACCGCTCACGCACTCGAAAAATAGTTTGACTTGGTTTGCCCGTTTCGTCCCAGCGCACGGCATACATTTCGCGAATTGTGTGATGCTTGCCCAGCGGCAAGTCAATGCGATCCATCTCCGGCTCCGGTTGACCATGCACAATCGCCAGATATCGCTTGCCGGTGGTGCGACGCTCAAATTGTTTGGCCAGTCTCCAGTGCGCGGTGTCACTCTTCGCCGCCACCATCACGCCGGTGGTCCACTTGTCGAGTCGATGCACCACACCCGGCCGAGCGAATTCCTTGCCAACCGTGCTCAAACTTCCGGCTGAAACATGTTGAAAGTGCCACGCCAACGCATTCACAAGCGTGCCTCGTTTATGACTTCGAGCCGGATGCACAATGAGTCCAGCCTGTTTATTGAGAACGATCAGATCATCGTCCTCGAAAAGAATTTCTAAAGGAATGTCGTCGGCAGGTGTTTCATCGGATGGAGGCGGCGGAAGAATCGCTTCCACGCAATCACCTTTGCGAAGGTGCGTGCTGGCCTTTGGAAGACGGCCATTCACCAATACGGATCGCTCCTCGATCAGCCTCTGGATTTGTGTTCGACTGAGGGTGGGGACCCGATCGACCAAGTAACGGTCGAGCCGCTTGTCGAGATCATGTTGCAAAGTGAAGACAAGGCGAACCGGTGTCTCGTCATCGCTCTCGCTCGCTTCGGCAGCGATCTGCGGATCGTCGCCGCCCGTTGTCACTTGGGTGGTGCAGGAATGGATGCAGGAGCGGCAAGCGAAGGTGGTGGCGTTCCACCAGTCAGAAGATCAATCTCGCTTGCAGTGACTTCACCAGTTGGTGGAGCGACTGGCATGGTGGGCATGCTCATTTCCGGTGGTGTCGTTCGCGGTCGCGAAGGCAATGGCGGGCGGTTGGTCAGTGAGCCCAGCGTGGCAATGCGATCTTCCGCAGTGGCCGCCAATGGCGGGTACAGATCCTTGGTCGCTGCCGCCGCGGCTTTCAAGTGTTCTTCAGCGGCTTTCAAATCTTGGCGACACTCTGCAACCGCCGCGCGACCAAAAAACGCGCTGGCCAACAAAAGGCTTTCGCTTGCAGGCTTTCCATCGAGTGTTGCGGCCACTTTCGCGTACAAGCGATCGGCTTCGTCAAGATATTGAGTTCGAAGTTCTGGCGTCACCGCAACATCCGCGGCCGTTGCTTCGCGATCGAAACGCTTTCCGCTTCGCACGGACTCCATGTAACTGTCGGCCGCCTCAAGGTTGGCCAGCACCGCGATCGAGTCGACTGTCCCGTTGCGGTCGGCTACTTCGACCAGCAGCTGAGGGGTTGACGCCTCGTTCAATTCATTCCATGCGGCATCGTGGCCCATTTTTTTCTTTTGCTCCCACCAATTCACGCCAAGCACGCCGCACAGCAGAACCAGTGCCGCAAGAAGGTAATTGGGGCCTTTTTCCTTGAGCCAGAAGAGAAAGTCACTATTCAGGCGGCTCTCCGTGAGCGTGCCCTGTTGAATGTCCTTGAGTCGCTTGTCCATGGGGGCACCCAGTGTAGCGAAGGTTGGCACGCCTTCTCTATGCTCGACGCATGGTTGGACTTGTTGCCGTTGATCTTGATGGAACGCTCCTGGATGGCAAGGGCCGAGTAAGTCAAGCCAACCGCCGCGCGGTGGAGCGGCTTCGAGGCGCGGGGTGGATGGTGGTTCCGTCCTCGGGGCGGAGTTGGCGCGAGAGCCGTCGAACATTGGTGGATCTTGGCCACGATGGGTTGGCGATTACGGCAGGCGGTAGTGCGCTCAACGATGCCATGAGTGGTGCCACACTCGATCGAATTGTGATCGAGAGCGATCTGGTGCATGAATTAACTGAGTCACTTCTGGCCGAGGGTTTGGTCGCCCATCTGCTCCATGACCACCATGTCTGTGCCCACGATTATGTTTTTGTTGGCACGGGACCGCTGGACCCAGCAACCATTTGGTGGCTTGAGCAACATGCTGTTCCGGTGAAACGGGTGAACACGCTGCCGGAGTCCGCACAAAGTGGGCACCAGCACATTTTGCGGGTGGGTGCGATCGATCGAGCGGATCGGCTTGAGCCGGTATGTCGCGCCATGCGGGCGCACTTTGGAAATCGGGCGGTCATGCAATCGTGGAGTGCGGTGACAGCGGAGCAGGCTGTCGGAAGCGTGACGCACTTACTTGAAATTTATGCGCCGACCACCGACAAGTGGACCATGGTGGAGCGCGTTTGTGACACCCATTCCATCCCTCGCGATTGCGTGGTGGCAATCGGAGACGGGCTCAATGATTTGCGTATGGTGCGTGAAGCGGCTCTGGGAATTGCGATGGCCAATGCGGATCCCAGTGTGCTGGCACTGGCCGATCATGTTGCTCCACATCACGCTGAGGATGGGTTCGCCACTGCTGTTGAGCAATTACTCAAAGGTGAACTGGTTCGTTCCACCACCAAGGTGCCGGAATGAGTGAAGGGGAGTTGCTCGATGCGACGCCCTGGCGACCACCGCTGACGCGAGGCGACGGATTTGCGTTGTGCACTGCCTTTGAGGCGATCGTGAAGGGATTACTTGAGCATGAATTGCCGATCGGTGAAGTGGTCGCCCCGCGGCGGCCGCCGATGGAAGGGCTCTTTCGAGCGGTGATGGATGAGCGAAGTGCCGAAACGGTTGAACGACATGGCTTGCATGTGATCTCCATGGTTGATGCGGCTCGCGGCGTTTCGCTGGCGGTTCGGGCCGCGGCCATGGGTCGTCGCGGATTGGTCTGTGTTCCCAATGATCAATTGGACATCGCCATGGCGGCGGCGTGGCGAGATGGAACTCGAGAGATTCGCGGTGCGGGCCGAGCGGTGTTGCTGCTGGAAGACAATCCCTATTTGGTGCCGGGTGCGTGTCCATTGCGTGCAACGCACGCCCTTGGGATTCCCTGTTTGACGCCCTGCGATCTTCCGGGGCTTCGTAATGCTGTGAAAGATGCCTTTCGATTGGCCGACGCGGGGCGAGTGACCGTGGCGATCTCGGTGCATGTCAGTTTGCTTCGCGCGCTCGACACGCTGGCCATGGAGCCCAATCGAATGTTGGAGCGCATCGATGCCGCGTTAGAAATGAGGCGACCTCGGCGCACACCACTTCCGGCCGAAGGTGAAGAGCCGCTGGCCATGGGTCGCCGGCTTGAATTGAATCGGCTTTCCAGTCTTCCGTCGCCAGGTGAAACCGAACCGTGGGGGGTGGTCGCCGTGGGGCCCTGTGTTGTGGCGGCTCGGCATCTTCTGGATGAATGGGGATTGGCTGGTCGCGTTCCGATGCTCTCAGTGGGTCTGACCAATCCCCTCGATGAAGCCTCCGTGTTGCGGCTGCTCTCTCGCTGTGCAAATGTTGTGGTGTTGGAGCCGCGCCCTGGAAGTCTTGCGTCCGAATTGCTGGCCGTTGCGGAATCAGGCAGACGGTCGGGTGAGCGCATCGCGAGCGTGTGGTGGGACCAACTTCCAAGTGACGGTGCAGAGGCGCCGCGACTTGAAATCAATGATGGCACGCGACCAAGCATTCTGGCTCGCAAAATCGTGCATTTGCTCGCAAGCATTCGACCGTCTTTGAAAATCGACCGGCGGCTTGTTCGCATCGACGAACGCCTTGAACAATGGCCGGTTCCTGAGCGGGGCGTTGGTCTTGGAGCAAGCGGGGCGATCGAAGCGGTGCGAAGCATGGTGGAGGATGTGGCCAAGGAACTGGGTGAGCGTCCTCAATCCCCGGACCAGCCGCTCACGGCCGTGTGGTCGCCGGGCATGACCGCGCCCGTTGCGGATCGCGTTGCCACCGTTGAAATTTGGGATCGCCGCCGGTTTGCTGCCGAGGGTGTGGCAGCGGTCAGACAGGCCGCACGAGAGATTCGTCCGCGCATTCTGGTGGTGTGTGATCTGGGTGATGAACCCGGGCCAGATCCTGAACAACTTTCGCGCGCCGCAACGCCGGTGGATGCGGCTGCGCCGATTCAAGTTGTTCGAGGTGATCTGAATGATCGCGCAGTCTTTCGCGAATTGCTGCGATCGGCTGCGCTGCGAGACGGCCTTACCGTTGTCATTGGACAGGATGGTCCGCCCGCACGCCGAGATGTGGCCGCACTCGATCGCACGATGGCCGAGGCGGATCGACTTGGATTTGTTCCGTTGCAGCGAGCCATCTGGTCTGCCGACGCGGCATGCGATGTTCGTCCGGCAGCACCCGAAGTGATCTTGGAGCGAGGGCTTGAGCGAGGCACTAATCCTGTTCGCACCGAATTGACGGTTGAAGTCCTTCAGGATCGAGCTGCGGCACGATTCGAAGTGCGTATTCGCCCGCTCTTTGAACAAGTTGAAGTGCTTCGAAGCAAGCCACCGCGGCCGATTGAATTGGAACCCAGTGCGCCGCGGCCTCCGCCGCCTCGCGTGATTCACTCCGATGCGGGTCAATGGCGAGCCCACCTTGCCGGGTGGCGAGGCGACGCGCCTGGTCTTGTTGCCACCGTGCTATGTGAAGCGGGGCGAGCCATGGGTTACCGAGTGCAGGCAAGTTTTCAGACCACGCCCGTTGGTCCGGGCCGCCGAGCATGGTGTCAGGTTCTCTTCACGCGGCAGCAAAGTGGTGAGACCGCGATTCCGGCGCAGACGCCGTATGGAGAGGCGGATCTGTTGCTTGGCACCGATGCAGTGGAATCTCTGCGGGCTATTGGGCCCGATCCATTTCTTCGCATCTGTGATCCCGATCGAACGTATGTGGTGGTGAACAATGGAGTGCTTGAGGATCAAGTGGATGCGGCGCGTGTGCGAGCGGCGGCGGAACTCGGAGAAGCGATTTCGATTGCCTGCCGCGGACACGATGCCTTCTTACGAGATGTGGCCACGCTATCTCGACGCACCTTTTTGACGGATCGATTGACGGATGTCGTCCTGCTTGGTGCGGCCTTTCAGCGAGGGCTTGTTCCCGTGTCGGTTCAATTTCTTGAAGCCGCACTCTTACGAGCCGAAGCACGCGGCTTTGGTCGGTGCTTGGAAGCCATGCGTTACGGACGCGTGATTGCAGCCGAATGGTCCGACAATCGAGACGCTCCCCACCAACGAACTCCGGACCAGCCGGTGGCGCTGGTTCGGCGTTTTCTGCTTGAGATTTCACACAGCGGTCTTGGTGGCCAGCGAGCGGCGGCACGACTGCGACCGTTATTCGGGCAATTGCTTCGACGAACCAATGCATGGCGTCGGGATCCAGTTCTTTGGCGCGCCCAGCGAGACATGGTGAATGGGTTGCACCGATGCTGGCTGTGGGGTGGAGTGAGTTACGCCGAAGCGTATGCGCGGCTGATGGATGGCATGCTGGCGGTGGATGGCCTTGCGGAGCGAGCGGTTCTTCCACTGGCGGAAGCCATGTTGATTCGGGACTCCGTGTATGTGGCCACCATGTGCACGAGTCCGGAACAGCGACGCCTTTCACGGCGCCGCCTCGATGTGCGCCCGGCTCGCGGAGATCACATGGAGCGGCGGATTCTCTATCGCATCGAAGCCACGCTGCTTGGCCGCTTTATTCGCTTGGACTTTCGGTCCAGTGACTGGCCAGCACGACTGCTGCGCATGATTGGTCACCTTGTGCCTCACGGCGTGCGTGGGCGACCCTCAGGCCGTGATTTACGAGATGCGGTCATTGAATTGTGCGCGCGTGCGGCGGCGGAACCACATCACGCGTCTGCATTTCATGAGGCCATCGACCGATTGCACAGTGCGGCGGAACGTAGCGAATTGCATCAGATGGACGCGGCGGTCATCCGCGACTGGACGGCTCAGGCGATGCGAGGGATTCCGTTGCCTGTAATGTCGTAAGTCACGCGCTGATTCGGGATTCGTGGCGAAGTTGCCCGCACGCTGCCGCAATGTCACGACCGCGACTGGATCGAATGTGCACATTCACGCCTCGTGCTCGAAGCGTTTCTTGAAAGCGATGCACGTGTTCGGTTGCGGGCCGACGGTAGGGAAGACCCTCCACTTCGTTCCATCGAATCAGATTCACATTCGCTCGAAGACTGCGTGCATGCACTGCCAACTGTTCCGCATGTTCAATGGCGTCATTGAACCCGCCAAGCACGATGTATTCGAGCGTGATTTCTCGCCCCGTTTTCTGAAACCACTCCTGACACGCCTCAAGCAATTCTGGAATGGTGCTGTAGTGCGCCCATGGAATGATCTGCCGCCGAAGTTCGTCCGTTGGGGCATGCAAGCTGAGTGCCAGCGTGACAGGCAAATCAAAGTCCATCAATTTGCGAATGGCCGCAGGTAATCCCACGGTACTCACCGTGATGCGGCGAGCGCTGATGCCGCAGCCCCACGGTGCGTTGAGTGTTCGAATGGCTCCGGTGACCGCCTCAAAGTTGGCAAGCGGTTCGCCCATTCCCATGAACACCACATGGCTAATGCGTTGGACATTCGACAACCGTGCCAGTTGCCAGACTTGTTCCACGATGCGACCTCGCGTGAGATTGCCCTCAAGTCCACCAAGGCCGCTGGCGCAGAAGGTGCAGCCCACCGGGCACCCCACCTGACTTGACACGCACGCCGTCTTGCGGCCGTCCGCCGGAATCATGACGCATTCGGTCTGCCGTTCCTTGGATGCTGGCTGCGCAACCGGAAGTGCGATGCCCCCCAAAGTCTTGACTGGCTCACTCGGCCATGCCATCAAAAGTTTCTGCGTTTCATCGGTGGCTAAGAGATGCTTTCGGATCATGCCTTGCTCAAAAGTCATCTCGCGTGCCACAAGTTCTCGAGTCGCTTTTGAAAGGTCGGACATCTTGGCTGGATCGGCCACGCCTCGCTGATACACCCAATCCATCAACTGCTTGGCTGCAAAGGCGGGCAAGCCATGGCCAGCAGCCCACGCTTGCACGCCATCCAGATCCATTTCGAAAAACGATGCAGTGGTGTTCATGCGTCCACCAACGGATTACGCCGTTGCACCAATCGTCAAGTCCACCGTCCGATTTGGAATACGGCGTTCTTCAAGCCACTGATGCAGTTGCGCCGCGCTGTCCTTACGAATCACGCGTCGATCGGCTGGATCCGTTCCTCGCTGGCGCATCAACTCTTTCAAGGTTCCCGGCAAACCAAATTCCACTTCTTCGCGGTAGATATCTCGCTGCTCAACTTCGCCACCGTACCGATCGATCAATTCCACAATCAGATCGTGCACCAGGTCTTCCGGAGCACTGGCTCCTGCAGTAATCAGCACAGACTGCACCCCTTGAAACCACTCCGCTTTCAGTTCACTCTTGTCGTCGATCAACTTCGCTTGGGTTCCCACCTTCCGCGAAAGCTCAGTTAAGCGAACGGAATTGCTGCTGTTAGCGCTTCCAACCACCAACACCAAATCCACGTCCGGCGCAATGGCCCGCACCGCTCGCTGCCGATTAGTGGTGGCGTAACAAATGTCACTTGACGGCGGCTCCCTCAAATTCGGAAATGCAGCACGCAGCGCGGCAATGATCACCTCGGCATCGTCCGTACTCAGCGTGGTTTGCGTGAGATACACCAACTTATTTGGGTCGATGATCTTCAGGTGTGGAATGTCCTGCGGCTTCTCCACTACCTGAATGGCATCGGGCGCTTCGCCGCGTGTGCCGATCACTTCCTGATGATTCAAGTGGCCGACCAGCAATATCTGATAGCCCGCCTTGGCATAACGAATCGCTTCATTGTGCACTTTGGTGACCAGCGGACAGGTGGCATCAATCGCAGTCAATCGGCGAGCCAAGGCCTGCGAACGAAGTGCAGGGCTTACGCCGTGAGCACTAAACACCACAATGGCGCCTTCGGGGACTGCGGCAAGATCCTCAATAAATTGAACGCCTCGACCGCGAAATCGCTCAACAACATGCAGATTGTGCACGATCTCGTGATACACATAAATCGCTTCGCCCGGGCAGAGTTCCAGCAATTGGTCGACCACATCAATGGCCATGTACACGCCAGCGCAGAATCCACGAGGGTTGGCAAGAATCAGTTTCATGGACTTCGATCATAGCCCCATGATTGGTAGGCTTTCTGAATGCATGTGACTGCAACCGGACCCGTTGTATGGATTGATGGACGCCTGGTCGCACCCGAAGAAGCCACCGTGAGCGTGTATGACCATGGGCTTCTCTATGGAGATGGCGTCTTTGAGGGCATTCGCGTGTACGGCGGGCGAATCTTCAAGATGGCCAGTCACCTGGATCGACTCTGGGGTTCCTGTGAAGCCATTCGTCTTACGCCAGCGTTGTCACGAAGTGAACTTGAGGTCGCGCTCAAAAGTGCGGTGGCCGCCAGTGGCTTGAAGGACGGTTATATCCGGCTGGTTCTTACGCGAGGCAAGGGAACGCTTGGTCTGAATCCACATCACTGCCCGCGTTCTGGAACGATCATTATTGTGGATCGCATCCATCTTTATCCAAAGGAAATGTACGAGAACGGCATGCCCATTATTGTGGCCAAGCGGCCTCGCATTCCGGCGGCGTGTCTGGATCCGGCCATCAAGAGTCTGAACTATCTCAATAACATTCTTGCCAAAGTGGAAGCCATCGATGCCGGTGTGCATGAAGCCATCATGCTGAACACCGATGGGTTGGTCGCCGAATGCACCGGCGACAATATTTTTGTGGTGAAGGGGGGGCACATTTCAACGCCTCCAGTGACCGCAGGCATTCTGCGCGGTGTCACACGGCGTTTTGTCATCGACACGCTGGCTCCGTCGATTGGCTGCAAGGTTGCTGAACAAAAAATGAAAGTGGAAGATCTGTTTGCGGCGGATGAAGTGTTTCTGACTGGAACCGCCGCCGAAGTGATTGGCGTGAGCACTATTGATGGGCGAGCGATCGGCTCCGGTGGTGTGGGGCCGGTCACCAAGCGATTGGAAACCGCATTCCATTCCATCGTGCGAAACGACGCTCCAGAGGACTGACGTGCTGCCCACGAACCGCGGAAGCCGGTTAGATCGAGCCGCTTTGTGGGGACTTGGTGCATGTGCCTTAATGGCGATGTGGTTTGCGCTCACGCAATCGACCCACGCCGCTCGAGTGCTCGGCTGTGTTGTTGCGGCCATCGTCTGCTTTCGGCTGAACCGCTCAACTCTGCTGTTAGGGGTATCGCAATTCAAGCGAGCGTTGGCAGTCATCGGCGTGACCGCCGCATGCGCCAGTTTGCTGATCGCGTGGGTTTTAATCTGGGACCTGTTGCCAACCCCCGCAGCAAGTGAGATCGGTCTCCGCTGGATGTACGGCCTTGGATCGTTCGCCTTCTTCACGGCTGATTGCGGAATGATTGGCAGTCTTCGTTTGAGACGCGCCGTGGATCGAGCCGTGAGCGTGGTGGCGATTGCATCCATGGGGGCGGTGTCGGCTGTGGTGATTGCGGCGGCCATTGATGTTGTCTTGGTTGAAACGATCGCACAATTCGTTCCGTGGCCGCTGTGGGTGGTCGGTGTCACTGGAGCCATCACCGCTCATGCGGCGCTTCCAATATTGAATCGAATGGAAGTGAAACGCGAAAAGCAGCGATTGGCCACGCTGCCCGATCGGGCGCATCTCACCTTGCAGTGCCCTCGCTGCATGCAATGGCTTCACATGCAGAGCGGTTCCATTGCGTGCCCCGGTTGCAAGTTGATCCTGCGAATTGAATTTGAGGAACCTCGATGCAGTTGCGGCTATCCGTTGCATCGCCTTTCTGGGGAACACTGCCCCGAGTGCGGCTCGGCCATTTCGCCCGAGCAGCGTTGGGGGCATGTTGCACGTGATCCCATTGACGTGATGCCACCAACACAGTTGCTCAGCCACGCCGCACCGGAATCGCAGCCGATTTCGCCTGCCGGTTCTAGCGGTCCGTAACGGCTCGCTCGCCCACAGTCAATGCAACAGCGGTGGGTTCGGCGCGTCGGTGTTCCACATGCAGAGTCGGTGGGCGATGCAGCGACCAGTCGGTCACGCACAAGTCCGGACTTTCGGGGCCATCGTGCACCTGAAGTAAGTCGTAATGATTGTCACGCTGTGCGGGCAGAAATCCAGCGTCTCGAATCAACCGGCAGATTTCGGCTTGATTCATGCAATGCGTGGTGCCCGCGCTGGACACCACATTTTCTTCCATCATCACACTTCCCATGTCGTTGGCACCGTATCGCAGACCCGTCTGACCAATGTGTGGACCCATGGTGACCCAACTGCTGCCGATGCTCCACACATTGTCAAGATGCAATCGACTGATGGCTTGCGTGCGCAAGTAATCGGTGCTTCCGCTCATTCGCACGCGGCGACCAAATTCCGGATGGCCCTCTTTGGTGCCGCTGCCGTCGAGCCGTGCCACCACATCGCCCGGAAACGGTTGCCTTCGGTCATCGCCAGGGCCCTCTCCCCAATTCTTTGCGCGGCCCAAGGGTGTGTTCTCCCGTTGAAAAGGCCACGAAATAAAGGCCATGCAGCGGCCGCCACCATCATGTGCAAAGTCAGCGATGGACCGATCCTGCCACGCTCGAATTTGCTCCAGGTGATGGATGCGATCCGCCAAGCCTTCGATGTGTCCAAACATCATGGTGGCACTGGTGTTCATGCCAAGGCTGTGGGCGACACGCATGACGGTGAGCCATTCCTCTGCGGTGCATTTGCCAAGCCCAATCTTGCGACGAACGGCTGGAGCAAAAATTTCGCCGCCGCCACCGGGGATACTGTCCAGACCAGCCTGTCGCAGTCGCTCCATCACATGCTTCAACTGCGCCTCAAGTGTTTCGCCGGGTGATTGAAAGAACCGTACAAACTCCACAAATTCAGGGGGGCTAAAGGCATGCACATGCACGCGGGAAAAGCGTTGCTTGATGGCGGCGAGCAAGTGCTCGTACCACTCCAGCGGCAACTCCGGATTCATGCCGCCTTGCATCAGAATCTGTGTGCCGCCAATGTCCACCAGTTCCTGAATTTTGTGCAAGACTTTGTCCACGGTCAGCGTGTAAGCATCGCTGTCATCGCCATCTCGTCGAAACGCACAAAAGGTGCAATGAGCCGTGCATACATTGGTGTAATTGATGTTGCGATCCATGACATAGGTGCGAATGGCCTCCCCATGCATCACGCGACACCGCTCGTCGGCCCAGTAACCAAGTTCGGCAAGCGGCATGTCTTGAAACAAGCGAAGAGATTGTTCGGGTGTCAGGCGAACCTCACCATCGGCAACGCTTCGCAACAATCCTCGATCCATGGCATCGTGCATCGGGTAACTCGGCAGCATTCCGGCGAGTGTAATTGCAAGAGAACGCTGCGTCGATTCATGCCCCGGTGAAATCTTGACGATTCGTTGCCAATCGTTACACGCGTAGGCGTTCCCATGCAGAACTCTGGAAACGCAGCAGGAACAGGACGCCGCGAGCCACCAATTCAAGACTGAGCGCCCACCAGATTCCAGCAAGCCCATAGCCCATCGAGACTCCAAGAATCCATGCCAATGGAAGTCGCAGGACATAAATGCTTCCCACCGTGATGGCAAAGATCCACTTGGTGTCACCCACGCCTCGCAGCCCCTGTCGCAAAGACATGCCTAGGGCGAAGAAGATTTGCACCGACCCGCACGCAAAAAGCAGTTTGGGAACTTCTTCAAGATGAACCGGCTCATTCGAAATCACACTCGTGAGCCACGCCCCTTGTGTCATAAAGAACACACCCATAGCTCCCATGATCGCCATGCCAATGCCCGTGCACGCCCAAATGGACTTGCGAGCGAGTCGTGCATTGCCAGCGCCCAAATACTGTCCGGCAAGTGCACCCGCCGCCGTGCCCATGGCAAAGCCAGGAAGAAAACTAAAGGACTCCCACTGCACCGTGATCATGTGCGCGCCCACAAGGCCGCTGACCGCAGCCGCTCCATCGGCTCCACGCGAGATCACACCAATGAAGGCCATCAACACCAAGCTGCTTCCCCACATGGCGAGGCCTTCGAGAAAGTTTGGAATGCCAACGCGTGAAATGCGCCACGACATTTGGCGCGTAAGCCGCAAGTCGCTCCAATCCAGTCGAAGATCCTTCACACCGCGCCGCATCACCACAAAAGTCATGATGCCTCCGACGATGTAGGAGAGCGATGTTCCTGCAGCAATGCCCCACACACCCCACGTCAATGGATCAAGTGGAAGTGGATTGGACAGCGTGGCTCCATGCACACGCAGATCCACGCCGCTGAGCAACCATGTGGCCACAAGATTGATGACATTCACCCCAATGGAAATCAGGCTCGGCCGCACTGTTTCACCGGCCCCATGCAGGCACATGCTTCCAATGTTCATAAGTCCGCAGAAGGGCATGCTCCACGCAATCGTGGTGACATACAGGGTGCAATAGCCCTCGGCTTCGAGTGAAAGTCCTGCAATCCGTGCAAGAGGGTGCGTGAGTGCCGCCATCAATAATCCAACCACGATCCCCCACAGGAAACCGAGCGTGACGCTTTGACCAAGCGCCGCCTGCGCGTCGCCTCGAATTCCCGAGCCCATCGACCGAGCGATGATCACTTGGCCACCCACGCCAAGGCCTGCGAAGGCGATGCCCGTAAACCATGCGACATACGTTCCAATGCCAATGCCATCGAGCGCGGGCACCACCATTTCGCTTGGCAGATTTCCCGCAATCACTTTGTCCACCAGACCCACGCACGCAATCATCAACTGTTGCAGAAGAACCGGAACGGCAAGAATCCAAATCGCCGCTCGCATGCTCTTGCCAGCCAAGCGACCGCTGGCAATCTCGCCCTCTTCCACCAGAATCGCTTCGGCTTCGGAAGCCGCCATCAACGCATCCACCGGGTCGTCCGGACCGGCCGCGGTATGCGAAATGGGTTCTGCGTGAGAGTGGGTCGGTGGCGCGGTCACGATTGGCAGTCAGGAGAAACGCAAGTGAATCATCTTCACTTGGCTTGGGGCGCCTTGCCTGATCCAATATTTCCAAATGGATCTTTGGGAGTTTCGCCCTCTGGTTCGGTCAGCCCAACGGGAACGCCGGGCTTTTCAAAGATGATCGGTGCCCAGAAAATGATGCGATCCCAAAAACCTAATTCGCGCTGGTACGTGGGATAGAGATATTGCAAGTCACTTCGAAATGGCGTCTTGGTGCTGCGATACCAGCTGAGCCACAACGGGCGATCGAGGCCAAAATCTTTGTCCGTGAGTAATTGCAGACTGTCGAGAGCCGCAAGATTGACCGCGAGTTCGCGTGCATCCAGTGTGGCCGAAAGGGCTTGAAAGGAATCGTCGGTTGGGTACTGTCCAAGTGCAATGGCCAGTTCGATTCGCACGCCCGACGCTTCGGCTTCATCAATCATGCGCGAACACAGGACGGCCGACACGCTTGGATAGTGCAAACGCTGCAAAGCTTTCGCTGCCGCCAGTCGCACCTGCACTGACTTGTCTTTCAATTGCTTGGCCACCAGTTCAGCATCCGCAGGTTCGCCGTGCCGTCCAAGAGCCTCGATGGCGGCAGCCTTCACCAGCGGATCGCTGTTCTCTTCCACATAGACCCGATACATCTTGGTGTAGGCGGGAACGCCACCGAACGGCGCATTGGCCAGCAAGATGGTGCCGCGCCGCTGATTTTCAGAGTCATAGGGATCCACCGCCCATTGGGCCGCCTCGGCGGGAGAAGGTGGATTGAAGGTCTGCGTAAAGTTGGACCAATCGCTTCCAGCGGTGTCACAGCCTTGCAGACACAGCAGGCTCACACTCAGACCAGCGACACAGGCGGCTCGACACGGCACGCTCGGAGTATAAGGTCGAGCATCGCTGCCGATACGCTGCGGGTGGTGGAACTTCGACTTCATGCATTTGAACTCGGCCGCTGCGGAACCAATGCGTATGTGGTTGCGCCGCCACATGGTGCAGGGAATGAATGCTGGATCGTGGATCCCGGCGAGGACCCGCATCCGCTGATCTCGTTTGTTCGCGAATCGACTTTGGAACCTGTTGCCATTCTGTGCACGCATGCACACGCCGATCACATTGCCGGGATGGATGAGGTTCGCAGCGTGTTGGGGCCGCTGCCAGTGCATGCACACCAACTGGAGCATGCATGGTTTGAAGATCCAATGCTGAATCTTTCGCAATTCATCGGCGAGCCTGTGTCGGTGAGTTCGCCGACCGACACGCTGGTGGATCAGCAGTCATTGGAACTAGGTTCGACGCAGTGGAAGGTGCTGCATACGCCGGGCCATTCACCGGGTGGCGTGACCCTGTGGTGCCCGCTGGCCAAGACGGCGTTGGTGGGGGACACGCTCTTCTTGGATTCCATTGGGCGAGTGGATTTTCCCACCAGCGACCCCGAGGCCATGCGATCGACGCTGCATGAAGTCCTGATGAAATTGCCCGACGACACCCAAGTTTTTCCGGGTCACGGACCACAGACCACGATTGGCCGTGAACGGCGGCGCAATCCGTTTATCGTTCGTGGGTTTTAATTTCTCGCACGCGTAGGGGGCGTCACTTCGTATTCTCACACCCATGTCACACAAGTCGTTCAATCCTTGGTCTGTTCTGGTGGCGATGGTTGGTGGTGCGATCGCGGGATTGGTGGCGTACGAAGCCTCGATTCATTCTGAACCGTTGCGGTCGGCGGTGTCGTGGTCCACCGACTGGATCGCCTATCCGATCGGGCAGATTTTTCTACGGCTACTGTTTTTTGTCATCGTGCCGCTTGTGTTTTCCGCCCTCGCGTCGTCGGTCGCACGACTTGGACACCTTTCCGCCATCGGACGCATGGGATTTCAAACGGCTGTCATGTTCCTGCTGATCACAGCATTTTCTGTTGTGCTGGGCATGGTGGCCATGAATCTGGTGAAGCCCGGCGCAGGATTCGATCCCGCCATTCGCAGTGAACTGATGGAGGCGTTTGCGGGGCAGGCCAATGCCATTCAAGCGACAGAGCCGGTGGGGGCGGCGCCAACGCCGCTGTCCAAAGTGAATGGCGCCCTCGACATGGTGTTGCCTCGCAACATTCTTGGTGCGATCACGCAGTTGCAGATGCTTCCGATGATTCTGTTTGCACTGTTGTTCGGCGCGGGAATTGGATCCCTTGATGCTCGCCGCCGCGACCCCATCGTGGCTGTGCTTGACTCGATCGCTGAAGCCATGGTGTGGATCGTGGGAATGGCCCTTCGGATGGCACCGCTTGCCGTGTTCTGCTTGATCTTTGTTTCGACCAGCAAGTTTGGTTTGGGATTGCTCAGCAAACTTGGCCTGTTTGTGGTCGTTGTGCTCGGTCTGTTTCTGGTGCAGCTTTTCATGTTCTATCCCATGCTGCTGGCTACCATCGCAGTGCGTTCGCCGTGGGGTTTTCTCCGCGCGTGTGGCCCGCTGATGGCGACCGCATTTTCAACGAGCAGCAGTAATGCCACGCTGCCCATGGCGATCGAAGTCAGCGAACGCCACCTTGCCATTCGACCGGCGGTGGCGAGTTTTGTTCTTCCGCTGGGTGCCACCATGAATCAGAACGGAACAGCACTCTTTGAGGGATGTGTGGTGCTCTTTGTGGCACAGGTTTTTGGAATCCATCTGGATTGGTCTCATCAGATGCTGGTGCTGTTGTTGTGTGTCACCACGTCCATGGGGGTTGCGGGCATCCCCGGCGGTTCACTTCCGGTGCTGATGATTGTTATGGCACAGGTGGGCGTGCCGCCCGAAGGTCTTGCACTGGTACTCGGTGTGGATCGGCTCCTGGACATGGGCCGCACGGTTGTGAATGTGATGGGAGATGTGGTCACGGCCGCTGTGGTTGAACAGCGACACCGAGTGCTCGACCACGACACGCCAACAAGGTGAGTCCGTCAATTGGTTGGTGGCAATGCCGCAGCCTGCGAAGTGATCCAGCGTTGCATGCGTGATTCCAAAACGGCCAACGGCAACGCGCCCTCACCAAGCACGGCATCATGGAAAGCTCGCAAGTCAAAGGCTGCACCAAGGCGTTTCTGAGCATCGGCCCGCAAACGGCTGATACAGAGTTCGCCGAGTTTGTATCCGCAGGCTTGACCCGGCCAGCCAATGTAACGATCCACTTCGCGTTCAATGTTTAAGGTGCTCAGTGCGGTGTTGCGTTGCATGAAATCGATCGCGCGAGCCCGATCCCAGCCCAATGCGTGCATGCCTGTGTCCACCACCAAGCGACAACTGCGCCACATTTCGTAGAGCAGCCGCCCAAAGTCATCGTAGGGATCGGTGTAAAGATTCATTTCGATTCCAAGTCGTTCTGCATACAACGCCCACCCTTCCACAAACGCGTTAAATCCAAGGTCGCGTCGAAGCGGATGGCGGTCGGGCAATTCCTGTGACAGAGAGATTTGCAGGTGATGTCCGGGAACAGCCTCATGCAGAGTCAGCGGAATCATTTCGTATTTCGGTCGCTGATCCAGTGCAAACGTGTTGGCAAAAAACCATCCGGGGTTGCCCGCTTTGAGATTGCCGGACATGTAATACGCCGTGGTCTGACTCGGCGCCATGAATCGCGGGATCTCTCGCACGCCGTATGGAAGACGCGGCAGGGTTGAAAAAAGTGCAGGCAGGTGCGCGTCAATCCGTTTGGAAATGTCTCGATAGCCAGCTAGAAGTTCGTCGCCCTTGGTGAAATAGAAACGTGGATCACTTCGAAGAAACGCAACAAAATCGGCAAAGAGCGAGTCGTCGGGTTGCTTTGCGTGTTCTGGTTGTGAGGTAAACCAGTCCGTACGCCTGATCACGTGCAGCATTTCGCTTCGAATCCGAGCCACTTCGGAAAGACCAATGTGATGAATCGCCTGCGGATCAAGGTCGGTGGTTGTCTGATCTCGAAGGCTGAAGGCGTACCACGCCTTTCCATTGGGAAGTTCCACGCACGCAATGGCCTCGCGACTTTGCGGCACATAAGTGTCTCGTACAAAATCTCGCAGCCCCTCAAATTCACGCAGGATGGCATCCGCCGCGGCATCTCCAGCCGTTTTCAATTCGGCGGCCTGCGTTGGTGACAGATCGGGATAGGTGCGGCGAAAAGGCTCTCGCAACACTTCCAACTTTCCAGCAATCACTGCATCAAATTGGGCGGGCACGCCACCAAGCGTTGCCTTCGCCGGTGTGATGTGGAGTTGCAGTCCTTTTTCTAGAAGCACTCGCTGATCTCGCAGCGACTGTGGCACCGCCCGCAATCGCTCAAGATGATTCCGCACATCCTCTGCCCTGGCAAAGGGCATCTGTTCGCACATCTGCGGAACGCTTTGCTGCGGGCCACCCAACGGACCCACCACCAGTGTGTATCCGCCAAACGCGTGACCTTCAATGCCCATCGCCAAGTCGCGTTCGATCAACTCCGCATCGAGGCGTTCCCGCTCACTCAGTGCAGCGTGATCGATGGCCCTTAACTGTTTCAGAAAGTCAATCGACGATTGTTGCCGCCGCTCAATGGCGGCAAGCGAACGATCCATGATGCGAGTCGCTTCGGCAGGCCGCCCCCGAGCGATGGCCTCCATGGGGTCTTCATGATCTCGAAATGCCTGAATCGCATCGAAGACCGCGAGCAATTGTTGCGAGGCGGTGGGGGCGGCCTGTGCAGCAAGCAGTCCCGCACAACAGGTCATGGAAAGGAATCGAAGAATGGCTTGCATCACAGAACCCTACCCCAGATGCAGAACTTGCGGAGCCGCTCTGCATACGCAATGTGCGCAGAATGAACGCCCGCCACTTAGGCTTGTGAAATGGAATCCGTCCAGCACATCACCTTGGGTCATAGTCCCGATCCGGACGACGCCTTTATGTGGTGGCCGCTGTTTGGCATCGATGGCAACCCACCTGCAATCTCTGAACCGGGGCTGCAATGGATTCAAGTGTGTCAGGACATTGAAACGCTCAATCGCCGCGCGGCCGGTGCAACGGAACATTTGCTCGATGTCACGGCGATGAGTTGTGCCAACATTCCGCTTGTTGGAAAGCGGTATGCACTTACGGCATGCGGCAGCAGCGTGGGGGATGGCTACGGCCCGAAACTGGTCAGCCACCAACCGATGACGCTTGACGACTTACGCAAACCCTCTTGCACGATCGCTGTTCCAGGCCGTCGAACCACCAGTTTTCTCGCCTTGAGTCTGATGCTCGGCCCCAATTCGTTTCGGTTTGAGGAGGTTCCATTTGACCAATTGATGGAACGAGTGATCGACGGAACTTTTCAGGCCGGTGTGGTCATTCATGAAGGGCAACTTCTGTTTGAAGAACAGGGGCTTCATCTTGTGGCCGATCTGGGTGCATGGTGGAAGTCTCACAGCGGGCTTCCATTGCCACTTGGAGTGAACGCAATTCGCCGCGATCTTGACGAGCGGTACGGTCTGGGCACCACGCGCCGAGTCAATCAACTACTGCAGGCAAGCATTCGCCATGCCATGCAGCACCACGAAGAGGGAGTGCGGTATGCCATGCGATTTGCTCGCGGTCTTGAGGCTGGGCTTGCGGGCACCTTTGTTGACTTGTATGTGAATCATTGGACGCTTGAGTGTGGTCCGCGTGGACGCGAAGCGGTGAAGCGATTGCTCAGCGAGGCAGCGGAGGCGGGCATGTTGCCGCCCGCGCCGCATGACCTGTTCGTTTCTGAGCCATGCTGATCAACGCGCTCTTGTATAGTCTGCTTGCTCGATGAGCCTTCAACCGCCAGCAACTGCCCACGGTGCAGGGGAAACCGCTCCGTCTGTCAGGCAATTTGGCGTCTTCCTAGATAACAAGGTCGGCAAATTACTGGAATTGCTTCAACTGTTTGACGAACAGCCTGGTTTGCAGGTTGCAGCATTCAGTGTGGTGGACTCCAGCGATCACGCCGTTGTTCGGCTGATCTTCACCAACGCCGATGCGGCTCGTGTGGTGCTTCGCAGTCATCACTACACCTTCAGTGAAGTGGATCTGCTGGTGGTGGAACTTCCAGAGGGCAAGTCGCTGACCAACATCTGCCTGCACCTGTTAGGTGCGGAACTGAATATCCGATTTGCCTATCCGGTGATGCTTCGAAGCGAAGCCAGCCCAATTGTTGCAATTGCGGTCGATGACCACATCTTGGCGGGTCAGATTCTGATGCGGAAGCGCTTTCGCATGCTCGGTGAAGAAGATCTCGCCTGAAAGGACACTTCCATGGCACGACTCGTTCGAATGACTGGGACCCACCCTCTCAAGATTGAACCTCAGGAAAAACCGATCTTTGTCTGCACATGTGGTCTAAGCCAAAAGTTTCCATTGTGCGATGGATCACATAAGAAATGTCATGACGAATCGGAAGGCAGCACCTTTGTCTATGACGCCAGTGGTCAGCGTAAGGAAGCCGCCGGTTCCTAACAGCGACTCAGTCGGGATAGATGGCCGAAGTTTTTTCGGTTTCCCATAATCGAACTCGACGCAAGGACGCCCCAAGACCCGCGATGGGTTTCTGCAGCCAGTCAAAGCACACCTTGGCGATCGCCTCCACACTGGGGTTCTGGTGTTCAAAGCAGGGCAGATCCGTATTCAGGTGCTTGTGATCAAGGCGGTCCACTGCATAGTCCCGCACCAGTTTGTCCAAAGCCGCCGAACAATCCGAAGGCACTTTTTGGAGTGGCACGGCCACCTCAACCTCCAGTCGATAGTTGTGGCCATGGCCAGCCGGGTTGTTGCATTTACCAAATATTCGTTTGTTGGTTGCATGATCCAACGTTGAGCAATGCAATCGGTGGCTCGCGGCAAAGTCAAAGCGTTGAGTCAGTATGGCGTGATCGGGCATAAGGGCCTCCACGGCAAGAGTAGAAGTGTGCTGCTGTCGAATGGAAAGTCGTTCAACGGGACGTGCGATCCGCGCTTGAATGGCTTGACGAAGTGGCTCAAGAATTGAAAGAACTGAGGTTTGTGCCCAAAGAGCCGCCTGCAGGGGCTCTTGACAGACGCATCGGACTGCCAAATCAATATCATTGATTCCAAGAATGTACCCGGTCGTCGCATTTGGATCACCCGATACCGTGACATCCAACTCAACAGGAATATTCCATGATCCGAGTTCTAATGTGCTGGACGACTTTGCGTTTGTGGCTGAAACAGGAAAAAAAATGAGATGGACGCGCCGGCACAGTTTCATAATGTGCACACCTTACTTTCCAACGCACGTTTTGTGGTCAAGGAACAAGGTGTGATAGCCATAAGATTTTTTCTCAAAATTGGGAAAAGTAGATTGTTTGGTGTTGCCTGTAACCGAAGCACAGTTAGACTCAACGCAGTTACCAAGCCCCCGGAAGGGCTCGGCGTGAGACTTGTCTCCGCCGGGCCTCTTTTCTTTTTATCGCGATCACTCCTTTTGATCGTGGGTTTTTCAGGCATTTTTGGGTGTGCCAACTCGCACCGTTCGGTGCCTGGCGAGCGTGTCGAGTTCCATGAACGGGTGCATGTTGTGCGAGCGAACCACGCCGTTGAGGTGCAAGCACATGTCGCCTGTACGCAGGGCCCGCTGGAGCAGATGGTCTGCGGGCGTGGTTCACGAGAGCATGAGTCGCTGCTGGTGATCGATGTTCCAGCGTCGGTGGTGCATGCGGCATTGTTGGCGGTGGGTCTTCAGTCGGGTGCACCCGGTCGATGGGAATTGCAACCCAATGGTTCCGTGCAATCGGTTTCACCACGCGGTGATCAAGTCCACGTCTTGGTTCGCTGGGTCGATGCGGCAGGTGAACACGAGTGCGCTCTCGTGGATTGGACTCTCACTCCGCATGTGCCACGCGCGGCAACTCCCTACTTTGTGTTTGCTGGAAGCCATTTTGTGATGAAGAAAGATGGCACCGAACGCTATGCCGCTGACGAGAGTGGAAGCATCATTGGTCTGGTGACCTTTGGTGATGAAGTGGTGGGGTTGCGTGAGGTGGTTCCTGACAAGGTGGACATTGCAACACCTCCGTGGCGGGCACGCACCGCTGTCATGCCGTCGGAAGGATCGCCTGTGACGCTGGTGCTGAAGGCTTCTGCAAATCCGTAGCATCGGTGCCATGCGCGTTCTTGGAATTGACCCCGGCCTCTTGCGAACGGGTTATGCATGTGTGCACACTACATCGCGCATGTCTGAGCCAAAGCTTGTGGAAGCGGGGGTGTTACGCATTAGCACCAAGGGAACGCTGTCGCAGCGATTGCATCAATTGCACACGGACGCGGTCGAAGTCATGCGCGAATTGGCTCCAGATTGCATGTTTATTGAGGGTATTTTCAGTCATCCCCACTTTGTTCGAACCGCGATCACCATGGGACACGCTCGCGGCGTGTTGCTTCTTGCGGCAGCCCAGCACAAATTGCCAGTGATTGAAGTGGCGCCTTCGGAGGTCAAGCGAGTTGTGGTGGGACGCGGCCATGCAACCAAAGAGCAGGTTCGTCGCGCGGTGATGGCTCAGTGCAGACTTCGGGTGGTCAAGGGTCCAAGCGATGTCAGCGATGCCATCGCCATTGCGCTCTGCGGTGCACGGCGAGGTTCTTCCGCACGGGTGTCGATACGCTAGAAACATGTCCGCAGGCAACCTGCTCATCCATGGCCGGCGCATTCCATCGGATCAGCTCACGCCGGTGCTTGCCTACCGCAGATTGGTTGCACCAGATGATCGACTCGCTCCAAGCTTTCTGCTTGAGAGTGTGGATCAGAGCGGGCAGGTTGGTCGTCACTCCATGATCGGATCTCGTCCGGCGGTGCAAGTGATTGCACATGGGCAATCGGTGGAAGTGTTGCACGCCAACGGTCAGACCGAGCGAATGGAGAGTTTGAATCCACTTCAAGTGCCTCGCAGCATTTCAGGGGCATGGAAGCCAGTCCACAGCGGTTGCGTTCCCGATGCGTTTCACGGTGGATGGGTTGGGTTTCTTGGGTTCGACGCCGTGCGATGGATTGAGCCCAAAGCGTTGCCATTTTCTGCCTCGCCGCGCGACGATCGCAACCTTCCTGACATGCACCTTGGTCTTTATCAACGCGTTGCGGTGTTCGATCACGCGCTGCGGATTGTGGATTGTGTTGCGGCGGAATCGCTCGAGGCACATGCAAGCGAGCAGGCCGCCCGGAAAGCCATCGACTTGGCGATCGATCAAACCATCCAACTCATGTTGAAGCCGTCCGCATCGTTGCCCACCGGTGAAATCGTTTTGGATGTTCACGCCGATCCTGCGGACATGTCACCCGGTTCCATGACGCCTCTGCAGTTCAAGCAGGCAGTCGAAAAAGCCAAGCAAGCCATCGCCGCCGGGGATGCATTTCAGATTGTTCTCTCACAACGATTGGAACGAAAAACCGACATCGATCCGTTTGAGATTTATCGAGCGCTTCGAATTGTGAATCCCAGTCCCTATCAGGTGTACTTGCAGGCACGCGATTGCATTCTGGTGGCGAGCAGCCCGGAGATTGCGTGCCGTGTGCGAGGTCGTACCGTCACCAATCGACCGCTTGCTGGAACTCGGCCACGCGGCAGCACGCCGGAGCAGGATGCTGTGCTGGAGAAAGACCTCAGGGCTGATCCCAAGGAGCGGGCGGAGCATTCAATGCTGGTCGACCTTGGTCGAAACGATTTGGGAAGGGTGTGCGAACCCGGGTCCATTTCGGTGGAGCGATGCATGGATGTCGAGCGGTATAGCCATGTGATGCACCTTTCCAGCACGATCACCGGAACACTTCGCAAGGGCATGGACGCATGGGATGCGTTACAGGCCACGCTTCCAGTGGGAACAGTTTCCGGTGCGCCCAAAATTCGGGCCATTCAATTGATCGATCAACTGGAGCCGCTTCGACGCGGACCGTATGCGGGCGCTCTTGGTGTGGCAGGTTTTTCTGGCGACATGGACATGGCCATTGCGTTGCGAACGATGGTGATTCCAACTGGCGCGTCGGCGGTCGCGCCGTGGCAGGTGCATTTGCAGGCAGGGGCTGGCATTGTGATGGACAGTGATCCCGCCGCAGAATTCAATGAGACCATGCACAAAGCGGCCGCGCTTGGACGAGCCATTGATTTGGCGGAGCAGACTTTTGCTGTGGGGGGCTGAGAAGCGCCGCTCAACTACACTATGCGGTTCCAGCACCAAGCAGTGCAGTGCGCTGTGGGGGGCTGAGAAGCGCCGCTCAACTACACTTGTTCCGCTCCCACTGAACGGGTCTAACACGCTGTGGGGGGCTGAGAAGCGCCGCTCAACTACACTAGTGACGAAGCAAGTCTCGCAACACGCGAGACTTGCTTCGGCTTGCTCCGGCTAAAACAGCATCAGTTGTGTGGGCGGGACTTCTTGGGGGGTTCGTTTTGAGCCGAAGTAAGACTCCATTCGACCAAACTGCCGATCGGTGACAGCGAGCATTCGCACCTCCCCTTCCTCGGGAAGCCGCTTTCGCACATGGGCCATGTGGACATTGATTTGATCCTCATTTGGACAGTGCCTAGCGTAGACGCTGAGTTGGATCCTTCCAAAGCCCTCCTGCTTGAGGAACTTTCGAAATCGCGAGTGCGTCCGCCGCTGTTCGCGAGTCCGGACTGGAAGATCAAACATGGCAAAGATCCACATTATGCGGTACGCACAGAGCGGCCTCCGTCGTTCAGTTCGGCTTGGCATTGAGATCCCATACTGGTAGGTCCAATCGTTTGTCTGTCCCTAGGATCGCTCGAACGAGCGACTGTGCTGTACGAGCACAGAGATCAAAGAGCGTGCGTTCCTCGTTGGCAACACAGTGACGCTCGGTAATGAAATCGATAATGTGCCGCTTATTCTCAGGAGTGAGTTCGGCATTGGGATCGGTGTTCATGATCTGCCAAACCACACAGTCCACCAGCGGTCTGAAGGGCTCCATCAAGTCATCGGCGAGGCAAAACGGGTTTTCCCGGTGGTGGTGGTGAAGTCCGAGCGTAGGGTGCAGACCGGACGCGCAAATTGCCCTACACATAGCTGAACGCACGATCGCATATCCGTAGTTGAGGAGTGCGTTGATTCCTTTGCCCTCGTAGTCGCGTCGAAAGTCGTCGCCCATTAGGGCACGCCAATACGCAGCCGCTGCCGTCGCTTCGATGTTGGTCGTATCACCTGACATCACGCGTGGGACCATTGCCATGAGAGCCAGCCCTGTGCCATTTGCGGCTTTGAGGACCTGTGCCTGCTGAGTGACCTTGGATTGAACAATTTGTTGCCACAGTCGCTTGCGATCGGGGAGCGTCATTGCCGCCTGCTCGGCGAAGCGAGGCGTCTGCGCATGGTGGGTTGACAGAGGCATAAGCATCCCCGTTGGCGCGTGTCGCTCGTCGCAGACCACGACTACGACACCGTTTGAAGCAAGTGCGCCCAGCGCCCTGAATGAGATGGTGGCTGCGGGCTGGCTCACGCATATGGCTGCGATCTCGTCCATCCTGTGGCTGAAGTCCGGCTGGTCGGGTCGCCGCAACACGAGTAACGCGCCCTCGACGCCGAGTCGACAGGGATCATGCGACAGATCGAGGATGAGATTAGGCATTGCAGATACGAACCACACCACAGGCAGAAACTTCGAGACGCTGCATCTCATGTTGCATCATTGCCGTATTGACCGTCGGCTTCCAACTAACTCTGAGTTGGCGAAGCACCGTGACGGGTCTCCCTTCTCGATCTGGCGTGAGATCGAGTCTCGATCCGGATACCCCGCGAACCAACCACACCGTGCCTTCCCCATCAATTGTGAGGCGCACCATATCCCCACTCGCAAGTGTGAAGCAGAACTTGCGGTCTGTGCCCCAGTCGCGCTGAATCACGGGCAACTTGTTCGCAGAACGACGAACAGCCTCCAATCTTGTGACCACATGACCCTCCCACCGATTGGGTTTTCCATCGGCACCAATCACCGCAACGATCACCATGTGGTGATTCGCGCCAGGTGCTACATAACGCCGTCGGCGATCGTTTCCAACCGGTACGACCGTCCCTCGCGAAGCGCGGATACGCACTCGTCGAATTGCGACCGAAGTTCCGTTTTTCATCAACATGCGAGGGGGATCCTCGGCGATGGCAAACACCTTTTTGTTCCCACCATGCTTGTTGAGATGATTCTGGACGGCTTCCCTCACGGCATCGTCCACAATGTCATTGATGTCGCCCCCCTTGGCAAATGCACTCATTGGTTTTCGGACATGCCGGTGTTCCGGGTCTCCACCGATAGGCGCACTGTAGTTCGTTGCCTCATGCAATTCGCCTGATAGCACGCGGCTGCCACGATGGCTCACCACCATCTCCCTAAGTTTCGCGTCAACCTCGTCTACGAACCGTGGCCATGGGGCTTCGATTGGCAGAAAGCGCCGTCTCTTTGCGGCCCACGCACCCTCCGCTGCGTCAGCCAGCCGCTTTACCATGGCTGGACTCGTCAATGCGATCGCGATCGCGTCCGTTGCGTGGTGTCGGTGGTCGTCGCGATTCTTGATGTCACTTCCAGTCGGATGTAACAGTCCTACGATTCCCAACTCGCGACGAACAATGGCGGTCGCTTGCCCCGAAGATGCGAACACGCGTCGAATACCACTTGCGTCGGAAAGTCCACCGTACAGAGTCTCGACATAGTGCTGCGCCAGCCTTGCTGCATATCGGGTGTCGTTGAGTTGCCTGCTGCAAAACTCATCGCAGAGTTCAGATCCGACCATCTGGAGCCGAAATCGCGTCAATTTCACCCGAACTAGTTCACCTTGAAACTTGCCAACCCGTGCCAGAATTTCGTTATATCTCGCCGGATCGCCGCCATAGGCTTCAAACGGCGTGCGGTTTCCCTTACGCGACCTGTTCTGATCGCTATTGCAGAGTGTCTTGTTGGCAAACGAGTCATCAAGGCTCCGACTGAAAGGAATGATGTGTTCGACATCCCACTCAGACGATCCGGAAAAGAGGTTCTCCAGCGGAATGGATTGACCGGTATATGGACAACGACCGCCGCACTCGTCGTGTAGGAGCACTTTCTCGATGTCGGAACGGCTCGGATTGCCAACATACGCCTTGATTCTCTCCGCAGCCCCTTCGCGTTCCGCTTGCCGTGAGCGATTCTCCTTCGTCATCTGTTGGCGGTCTTTCTTGCTTCGCTTGATATCGCGCGCAAGTTCAATGTGGATTTGCTCGGGAACCCCATGCATTCTGATCAGTTCATTCACGATGCGGCGTACCTCGGTGAGTGATCGCTCAACGGTTGGGTTTCGCAAGTGGTAGAGCGACTTTCGAACCGGTGCCAGTGTTCCTTTGCGTTCGGAGGCCACAAAGTGATTCGGAAACGCGAGCTTTCTTGCCTCCTGTATTGAGAGTCCAGATTCAAGATGGGGCAGCAGGCGTGCGATCGCGCGTCGCCCGAGGCTCGCGTATCCCTCCTCAAATCGCACCTTCACAAACGCTTGGGCGTCTTCGGTTGAGAGTGCCCACACTTCACAACCTCGCCTCGCCATGGTCGCGTCCTGTTCGATGCTGAGCACATCAGTGATCGCCCGACTTTGATCATTCGCCGACATCGTGTCCCATCGATCACCAAACACGCCTCGCATCCGGGCCGAGGTTGTGTCTCCCTTCAACTGCTTTTCGCCACCCTCTTCTATACTAAACGTCGTTCCCGATAACTTGAGTTGCTTGCGCAACGATGTCAATTTGACATCGGCTCGTTGTTCGAGCATCCGGATGGCCGCTGTGCGTTCATCAGCAGTCAATGGGCGATCCGTGAACCCTCGGCGATTAGCGACTGTGATGGCCGCGTCTTCTTTTTCTGCCGTTCGTACGCGCAAGTGATTCACTGTAGCGAGCAGACGAAACCGTTGGAATTCCGGCAACCAAATCGGCGCCCGGCGATCCGCGCGGATGAATTCACATCGGCCAACCTTGCCCTTCTGCGACTTCAGAGGGCGCTGTTTAAAAATTCTGTCGCGAATGCGGCCCCAGGCTTGGTCATCGAGGTGCGTTAGGAAATCTTTCTGAGTCTCGCGGATCTGGTCAAACTCTGCCTTGTACATATCGCGCGAAGTCCATCGGTTGCGGATCCGATGAAGTTCCGGGTCGAGTGACGCGAAATGCTGGCCGAGCGTCTTCGTGCCCATTATTGCCGCGAGTGTTGCAATCCCTTCCTTGACTGGACCGAGTTCTTTTTCGTCGGTCTGCTTCGAAGACTCTTTTCGGTTCGATTGAAAACCACGACGCTGCGCTAAGTGCAGGAGCGCGCGCCCGACTGCATGGGGATCCAATTTCCGCTCTGCTGCAGCACTGCGGATTAAGTACGGAAGGAGTTGATGCTGCCGATGATCGCCCTCTGCCACGAACAAGGGCCGCAACTGCGTGTCAAGCGAGCGAATGGTCTCGTGCATCACTGTCGGATCAGCGGCTCCGACGCCCGGCAGCAAGCCCGCACGACGAAGTTCATTGAACAAGTTGCGCATGCGCCTAACACGACGCTCTCCCTGTCTCCGCTGGAGACGAGCGCCTCGCCGCTTGGTCGACCGGGACTCGTCCTTACCAGATTCAATGTCACCATCTGCTCCAGCATCAAACACGCGGGCTCCTAAGCCGAGAATCCCAGATGGTTGGCCGTTTTTCGATGCAAGCTCTAAAGCTGCCCACCCCACGCTTGAGGAACCAATATCTAGGCCAAGCCGCCACGGAGCAGTTGTCTTCGTCATTATTGAGTTCTCCAGAATTGATGCCCCGAGGGTTGACACGCAAAACCCCCAACCCGTTACACTTGGGCAGTGTAGTTGAGCGGCGCTTGTCGGCTACTCACAGTAAGTTGACTTTCGTCGACGCACGGCACTGCGCTTCGGCGCATCCACCCAAACGCTTCTCCTTCACCGGCAGGAGCGTTTTCTTTTTCTTGGGCGAAATTCTGGCTGACAGCCAATCACAGCCAGCCGGAACGGCTCGCATCACCTTCTTGTCAGAGGGTTTCCTGATCCAGCGTGTCGGTCGCAATGGATTGCACAAGTCGGTTGGCGGCGTCGGCAATAAGCAGGACCGAGGTCACTCCGCCTCCAAAAATTACGGTGAGAAAGAGAAGAAAGAGCAACGGTTGCGATTGGGAATCCACTTGTGATTGCCCCCGAAGAATCTGTGCCGCGACGCACGCGGTCAGGCACACGACGGCAAGAGCCATCACGATCACAATCCACGCACTGCGGCGTTGAAGGGCTTCATGGCAAATCCACCCAATCGCGACCAGCATTTCCACAATTCCAAGCAGCCGCCACACATCTCGCGCCACCAGCGACCAACCAATGTCCACATTCATGCTTGTGGCGATCAGTGCAATGGACACCCCAATTCCTGCGACGCTCCACAGAGCCGCCACCAAGAGCCACGCCCAGCAACCCACAGCCACTTTGGAAGGTGGTCCACTTGCCGCCACGATCTTTCGCAGCGCCATGACTCGAAACCACCCACCAAGAGTGGCCAAGAGCCCGATCGGGATGCCCCATCCAGGAAGCGAAACAAGGCCAACCACCACAAAAACCCAGCCAGAGCAACCCCGGGAGAGTTCCGACCCCGCCAGGGCCAGCCGCTCAAAGTCCCGATCCGTGCCAATCGGTGTCGGGGGAAGTTTGATCTCATCAAGTGGATGCATCAGAAAACCCGAAGATTTACAACTGAATCGCTTGAACCGAATGCGAGTATAAAGGGAACTGGAATCCATTCCTATGCCATCAAGAACCTGCTCATTGATCAAAGTGTTGAAATTTGTAGCCGCCATGCATCGCATGCGTCACATCAGTTGCGTGCTTGGACTGGTTTGCTTGCTTGCTGCGGTGCCGAAGGTTCGCGCCGATGTTGCCACCTGGAGTGACCAAGCGTGGGCCGCCGCGCTCAAGGGCGATATGCAGGCCTTCGACACCTCATTGAGCCAGGCACCCGAGGGGGACAGTGATGCGGTCAAGGGAGTGCGTGAGGCGATTGCCATGCTGCAAAAGCATCGCGCCCAAGAAGTGACCACACGCAATGAGTCCATCAGCAAGCATCGCCAAGAGTTGCAGAAAGAACTTGCAAGCAACCAACTCACGCGAGCTCTCATTTCGGCTGCCAACCTTAAGTTCTTGCTTGATGCCGCTGACTGGAATGCGGAATTGGCAACTCCTGCCATGAAAGAATTAGAGGCCAAGGCGCAGGCTCAACGCGTGGAAGCGGAAAAGGCTGCGGATTGGCTTCTGGCACAGGAAATGCTCTTTCGATTGAGAGCCCTCTACGAAGACACCGCCGACCAGGCTCGCTTTGAGAAACTCGATGACCAATTGGATGAGTCAAGCCGTCGAGTGATGCTGCTGGCGGGGTATGCACCTCGCACGCTGCATGAATTGCGGCGCCTGCAGAGCGAGCGATTCAAGGCTTCGCAAACCGAGGAAGAACGTCTCAAGGCCAAAGCCAAAGCCAAGTCCAAGCGAAGTGATCCGGAAGCCGTTGTGGAAGATCCTGACGAACCGTTCCCGGAGTTCAGCCCGGCAACGGCCAACGATTGGAAAGAACAATACGACGGCATCACTCCCTACATGGTGCGAGAGGGACTTCGAAAGGCCGCCACGGAACACATTGAAAACGGTGGGTGGAAGCCGCTGCTTGACGGCGGTCTTGCGGCCCTCACACTGCTGGCTTCAACGCCGGAATGCCGGGAGACTTTCGAAGGACTCGGCGACGATGCCAAGCGAACCGCATGGCTGAAGTCGCTCAAAGAAGCCAAGGCTCGCGTGGATGAAGTGCCTGCCGAAGCCGCCAACGCCGTGATGTACCGCGAAATCATGAATGGAATCATGAAGGCCAATGAGGCCACCGTTGCGATTCCAGAGACCGCGTTGTTGCATGAATTTGGCGAAGGCGCCACAAGCGTTCTGGCACGCCGCTACGAGGATCCCTATTCGGAAATCATTTGGCCCGAGCGATTGCGTCGCTTTCGCCAGCAGGTGGAAGGCAACTTTGTGGGCGTTGGCATTCTGATTCGCCACGACGAAAAGCACGACATCATGGTGATCAATCCGCTTGAGGGTTCTCCTGCAGCCCGCGCGGGCGTAAAGCCGGAAGATCGAATTGTTGCCGTCGATGGACAAAGCACCACAGGGTGGTCGCTGAATCGCGCGGTGGATCTGATCACCGGACCCAAGGGCGAAGTGGTCACGCTTACCGTTCGCCGTGACGGCGAGGCCAAGCCTCTGGAGATTCCTCTTGTCCGCGACAGCATCAAGATGAGATCCGTCAACGGATGGCGCAAGAGCGGTTTGACCGATCGCGGCGATCCCACATGGGATTGGTACATCGATCCTTCCATGGGAATCGGATATGTGCGGCTGACCAGTTTCAATGACGACAGCTTTGATGATTTCATGAAGGCCATCGAGCAGATGCGAAGTCAGCGGTCGCTCAATGGAATTGTTCTGGATCTTCGCGGCAATCCGGGCGGCTTACTCACCAGTGCGACCGACTTTTGCAATCTGTGGGTTCCAGAGGGTGAACTGGTCAGCACCGAGAACCGATTTGGCGAAACCACCAGCACCCGTCGCGCCGAAACCAATCGAGCCGCGCTCAAGGATTTGCCGGTGGTTGTTCTTGTGAACCAAAGTTCCGCCAGCGCCAGCGAGATTCTCAGCGGATGCCTGCAGGCGTACGACAAGGCTGCCATCGTTGGTGAACGCAGTTTCGGAAAGGGCAGCGTGCAGGAAGTCAGTCCACTGAAGGACCGCAACAAGGAAGCAGCGGTCAAAGTGACCACGCAGCATTATGTTCTTCCACCTGAACCAGGTCAGACCAAAGGTCGATTGGTTCACAAGGCACCCGGAAGTAAGGACTGGGGTGTGTTGCCTGATCTGCGCATTCGCATGTCGCCTGATCAATTGGAACGGCTTGCCGAACTTCGAAGTTCCGTTGACACGCTTCCAGAACCCGGCGAGCCGGTGACGGAGCCGCGAGTCGATCCAAATGAAATTCTGACCAGTGGCACGGATCCGCAACTTGAAACGGCCTTGCTTGCACTGCGAGCACGCCTTCTCAAAAGCGTTTCCGCGACGGCTGTTGCAGGTGCGAAAGCGCCACAGGGCACCACCGAGACGCCATAAGAATTCTTGTTCTGCCAAAGAATGGGCAGCCATTGCTTCTAGGGCGATTTCACCCTATAACCATGTGTTGCGCCGTGAGCCAACTGAAGGTTTTCGGTGATCGTCACCATGCCACCCCACGCAGCAGATATCCGAAGCCCATTTGATATTCACCGCGGAGCCTCGGCGCCTCGCTTGGCCGCGGATCGCACGCCACCGTCTGCGGAGACGTTGTGCAAATGGCTTCGCGACATGATGCTCATTCGGGAGTTTGAAGTCCGTTGTATGCAGGCCTATCAGGACAAGAAAATTGGCGGGTTTTGTCACATTTACATTGGGCAGGAAGCGGTTGCAGTGGGCTGCGTTGCGGCCATGAAACCTGAAGACCCACTCGTCACGGCCTATCGAGATCATGGTCACGCGCTGGCTCGTGGCATGACACCTGAGGCATGCATGTCCGAGATGTTCGGTCGCGTCGATGGATGCGCCAAGGGCAAGGGTGGTTCCATGCACATGTTTGATAAGACCCACAACATGTTTGGCGGCCACGGCATCGTGGGGGCGCAGACGCCGCTGGGGGCGGGCCTTGCGTTTGCAACAAAGTACGAAGATGAAGTGCTGCGAAAGGGCAAGAGCAGTCGGGTGACCTTGTGTTTCCTTGGCGACGGAGCGTTGAATCAAGGTGCGGTGCATGAAGCCATGAACCTTGCGGGCCTCATGGATTTGCCAGTGGTCTTTGTGGTGGAGAACAACGGTTACTCCATGGGCACCAGCATTCACCGAGGCACCACGCAGGGGCATGATCTTCGCAGCAAGGCCAGCGGTTACGGAATCGATTCAGCGATCGTGGATGGCATGGATGTGCTTGAGACCTATCACGGCATGAAGACGGTGATCGACGACGCTCGCGCTCGCAGTCGTCCATGGTTTATTGACATGCGGTGCTATCGGTACAAAGGCCATTCCATGAGTGATCCCCGAAAATATCGCACGCGCGACGAGGAAGATGCATGGGAAACAGGCGATCCCATTGGGCGTTTGAACAAGCAATTGCAGAAGCAGGGGATTCTTTCCGAGGAACAAGCCAAGGACATGCTCCGAGAGGTCAAGAATGAAGTCCGCGCGTGTGTGGCCTTTGCCGATGCCAGTCCGATTCCTGCAGCGGAAGAACTGTATACCGATGTGTTTGTCGAATCGTGGGGGCGGTACACCGGATCGTCCAAGCCTTCGATGCTGGGTGGCGGAACCAATCACCCAAGTTTCAAATCCATCGATCCATCCACTGATTCGACCGAGGACTTGGTATGAGTGCTCTTCGAGAAATTGAATACCGCGATGCGTTGCGGGAGGCCATGAGCGAAGAGATGCGACGCGATGCAAAGGTCTTTCTTCTTGGCGAGGAAGTGGCCGAGTACAACGGCGCGTACAAAGTGAGCAAGGGAATGCTGGACGAGTTTGGGCCTCGTCGCATCATTGACACCCCCATCAGTGAAAGCGGTTTCGCTGGGTTAGCCATTGGTGCGGCCATGCAGGGACTGCGGCCGATCGTTGAATTTATGAGTTGGTCATTTAGTTTGGTCGCGGCTGATCCCATTCTGAATAACGCCCCCAAAATGCTGTACATGAGCGGCGGCCAGTTTGGTTGCCCCATTGTGTTTCGGGGCAACGACGGAGCGGGTGGGCAACTTGGCAGCACGCACAGTTGGTGCGTGGAAGGCATGTTCAGCAATGTTCCCGGCATGAAGATGGTGATTCCTGCAACACCCGACGATGCCAAGGGTCTGCTCAAGACAGCGATTCGAGATGATGATCCGGTGTTCTTTCTGGAGAGTGAGCGCATGCTTGGTTTGAAGGGCCATGTTCCAGAAGGGGACGAGATTCTTGTTCCGTTTGGACAAGCCCGCATTCGTCGCGAGGGCACGGATTGCACCCTTGCTAGTTGGGGTCGCCCCGTGCATTTCTGTTTGGAAGCGGCGGACGCCCTTGCCAAAGAGGGTATTTCTTGCGAAGTGATCGACCTGCGATCGATTCGCCCACTGGACATTGGAAGTGTGGTGCGATCGGTGAAAAAGACCAGCGTGTGCGTGGTGGTGGATCAATCGTGGAGTTTCGGAAGCCCTGGAAGCGAGCTGGCGGCACAAGTGCATCGCCACTGCTTTGATGACCTCGATAATTTCGTTCATCGAGTTCATACCGCCGATGTGCCCAGCCCCTATGCATTCAACTTGGAACAGGAATATCTTCCCAACGCACGCAGGATTTGCGAAGCCGTTCGTGCCGCAACCTACAACGCTTAAGGAGCCTGAACTGCGCCATGCCGATTTCCGTGAACATGCCCCGACTGTCAGACACCATGGAGGCGGGCACGATTGTTCGCTGGAGTGTCAAGGTCGGAGACGCTGTGACCAGCGGGCAAGTGATCGCAGATATTGAAACTGACAAGGCCACGATGGAGATGCCGGTCTTTGATGATGGACGCATTGCATCGTTGCTGGTGCCAGCGGGGCAGTCGGTCAAGGTGGGCACGCTGATTGCCGTTATTGCACAAGAGGGCGAGCCACTGGAAAGTGCTGCACGTGCGGCGACGGCAGTTGCGACTGCGGCGCAAGCAACCCCCTCGGTTCCGAACAGTTCCACCACCGCAACCAAAAGCGATTCCGATGCTTCAATGGTGGCTGGTGCAACAGCGGAGTCATCCGATGAATGGGCCGCCGTTCGCGGTGCTTCGGTGCGTGTGAGCCCGGTTGCACGCCGCATGGCAGAGGAACATGACATCTCGCTTGGTTCCCTGCAAGGCAGCGGCCCTGGCGGCCGCATCATCAAACGGGATGTGCAGATTGCCATGGAAAATACGCGGTCGCGATCGGCTCCGGCGACTGGGGCCAGCGAATTGGCGATCCCGGTTGTTGCCAACCAACGTCCCAGTGGAGGGCTTGTGATCGCGGGGCTTGAGAGTGAAAGCGTGCCAGTCAGTTCCAAACGCCAAATCATTGCTCGGCGACTTGTGGAGAGCAAATCCACCATTCCGCACTATCAAGTGTCGATGAAATTTGATCTCGATCAACTGATGGCCATGCGAGAGCAATTGAATGTGGATCTTGCCAGCGTTGGAATCAAGCTCTCGGTCAATGACTTTATTGTGCGAGGCTGTGCACTCGCCATGGCGAAGCATCCCTATGTGAATGCCAGTTGGGCGGGCGATTCGATTTCCCTGCACACGCAAGTCAATGTGGGCATTGCCGTGGCGCTGGATGAGAGCGAAGGGGGCGGTCTGGTGGTGGCGGTTCTTCGAGATGCGGATCGAAAGAGTCTGCGAGCGATCAGTGCAGAGGCCAAGGCGATGGGTGAAAAGGCCCGCACGCGTGGATTGAGCCTTGATGACATGGCTGACAGCACCTTTACCGTGAGCAATCTTGGCATGTTTGGCGTGGAGCACTTCACGGCGATCATTAATCCGCCCAATAGCGCCATTCTTGCATGTGGTGCGGCCATCAAACAACCGGTCATTCGCAATGATGCACTCACCGTCGGTTACGAAATGGTGGCCACACTCTCAAGTGATCATCGGGTGATTGACGGGGCCATGGCGGCGAGGTGGCTGAACACACTGAAACATTCGCTGGAACATCCAGCCACATTGCTGGTGTAACTGGCGAACAAATCACTCGTCGTCGCAATCCGTCTACGCAACTCTTTGGAGCAATCGGTGTACGCAACGCTTATGCAGGCCGCGGGATGACGTTCCCCATCGGCGGTTCGTCGGTTTCCACTGGCGGAACAAAAGTATTCACCAGTGGCTTGGAAAGCATTTGCACCACTGCAGGCTTTTCCATTTTCTCACCACGCAGCAACCGCTCCACATCTTCACGCTGCAGAGTTTCAAATTGCAGAAGAGCTTCGGCCACGGCAGTGATCTTCTCCCAATTGGTTTCCACCATCTGGCGAGCGTCGGCATAGGCCTCATCCGCAAGACGACGCACTTCTTCGTCAATAATGCGTGCGGTGTCGTCGCTGTATTCCTTGTCCGTCACGAACGATTCGCGTGTGTCGTCGCCAGCGTAGCGCACGAAACCCAGCCGATCGCTCATGCCCCACTCCAGCACCATCGCTCGTGCATACGAGGTCACCATTTTGATGTCCATCGAAGCGCCGCTTGAAATATCGCCGGTCTTCTTTTCTTCGGCCAGCCGTCCACCACACAACATGCGCATGGTGGCAAACAGAAATCGCTTGGCGTAGCCGTAGCGATCCTTTTCGGGCAGGCTAAAGGTGACTCCCAGGGATTGACCGCGGGGAATGATGGTGACTTTGTGCAGCGGATCGGCATCCGGAAGCATGGATTGCAACACCGCGTGTCCCGCCTCGTGATACGCCGTAGCAATGCGCTCTAACTGCTCGATCTTTCGGCTCTTCTTGGCTCGACCCCATCGAATTTTGTCTCGGGCTTCGTCGAGATCAACCATCTCGATGGCGTCCTTGTTGGCCATGGTCGCCACAATGGCGGCCTCGTTGATAATGGCCGCAAGGTCTGCGCCACTAAACATAGGAGTGCTCCGCGCAAGTTTCTCCAAGTCCACATCTCCACCCATTTTGACCTTGCGAGCGTGAACACCCAAGATCTGACGGCGACCAGACACATCGGGAAACTGAACTGCGACTGAGCGGTCAAAGCGACCGGGCCGCGTGAGGGCCGGATCGAGTACATCCACTCGGTTGGTGGCCGCCACCACAATCACTTGGGCGGTGGCATCGAATCCATCCATCTCAACAAGAATTGCGTTGAGAGTTTGTTCTCGTTCGTCATGACCGCCACTGCTAAAGCCGCCGCCACGCCGACGGCCAACCGCATCGATCTCATCAAGGAAGATGATGCACGGCGAATTCTCCTTTGCCTGTTTGAACAGATCTCGCACGCGGCTGGCACCCACGCCGACAAACATTTCTACAAAGTCGCTTCCGCTGATCGAGAAGAAGGGAACATCGGCTTCGCCCGCAATGGCCTTGGCCAAGAGTGTCTTGCCGCAACCCGGAGGTCCTTCCAGCAGAACGCCGCGAGGGATGCGACCGCCGAGTTTCTGAAACCGTTTGGGGTTCTTGAGAAACTCAACAATTTCAGCCACTTCTTCCTTGGCTTCATCGATGCCTGCAACATCGGCAAATGTGGTTTGCACCGATTCTTTGGTGCTCACGCGATGGCGGCTGCGGCCGAAACCACCAAGCATTCCGCCAGGGCCACCGCCGGCGTTTCGCATGCTTCGTGAAAGCAGAATCCACAAGAGACCAAGCACGATCACGGTGGGCAAGATGGTGAGCAGCACCTGTGACAGGGCACTGGTGGACATATCCACTTTGTAGGAAATGCCCGCCGCGTCAAGTTCCTCCATGTACTTGGAGTGAGCTGTGGGTGCAATGGAGACGCTCACGGGTGCAGGCTTGTCTCCGAATCGCTCACTGAATCCCTTGGTCCCCGGTTTGAGTTCCGCAACCAGTCGGTCGCTTTGCATGGTGACCGAACCCGGTTCAACTTTTCCCTCTTTGGCATACACCATGAACTGCTGCCAACTTTCCAGTGCCACGCCGCGCGTTGTGCTTCCATTGACCACGATGTACCCAAGGCCCAGCAGCAACGCCACAGTGAACCACGTCATCAATTGACGCGGGGGCTTTGCAGGCGGCGGCGTTTGGCCCGGTCGGTGGGGGCCTCGATCGTTCGGTGGCTGATCAGGCTTCTTCTTGGAGAAGGACATGTGAGGAATGTTCTCTGGGTTGGTCGGACGGGTTCGCATGTGATTTACCAATCGGATTGCATATTCGCCACGATGTCATCGGCCAAACTCTGCACGGCGTTGTAGCGTGCAAGGTCAATGGGTTCAGCCTGCGGACGACTGGCAATCACCACGCCGCTGGATGCAAAGCCTTTTCGAGCCACGATGGACTTGCCAGTTCTCATATCCACCCAATCCCAATCGATCGTGACGGTGTAGCCCATTTCTTCAGTGAGTGCCGTGCCAAGGCTCTGGCTAAGTTGTTTGATTTCAACTTTGGTCACGGTGCCTCGCAGCACGGTGTCAGCGCTGCCCTCGCCGGTGATGGCATAGGGGCTCGCTTGTTGCAGTCGCTTCTGCAGAGCTTCGGTGAGGTGGTATCCGATTTGACGATCGTAGGTGCTGTTCAGGAAAACGGGAACGAAGATCGTGTGATATTTCGTTGGAAGCGTGCTTCCGGACTTCCATCCTTTGCCGCCCTGACAAGCCATCAGTGTGAGGCACAACCCGGCGGTCACACTCCAAACCAGTCGGCCGTTCATGGAACGCTCCGAGGTGGCACCTGATTCTCCGGCCCTTGTGCGGCGTTTGGGTCTGGTTCGATGGCCCCAGGAACAGGGGTTTCAGGCTTGGTTTGACTTGTGTTTGGAAGGGCGGGTTGGGGCTGCGGCAGAATTCCCACTGGTTCGGCACGATCAATTCCGACGATCGCCAAACGCAAGGCGGCATAGTTTGGGCAGGTCTTGATGACGCTGGCCGGCAGTTGCTCCAGGATTGCTGGAACGGTTCGCAAAGCTTCGATCGCGGCAACTGAGTTTGGATATTTCTGAACCAACGCGCGAACAGAGAGTTCTGCCGCAATCCAATCATGCACGCGTGTGTACCAGTCGGCTTGGCTTTTGAGGCGAGCAGCTTCACTCTCGTAAATTCGAATCAGCAGTGACTCCGAACCGATTTTCTGTGCAACGGCGGGCTCATCCGCTTGAAGTTGTTTGAGTCGCACTGTTGCTTCTTCAAGACCCTTGCCTTCAAATTCTGGCCCTTTGAATTGAGCGTAATAACTATAAATCAGTCGCAGGCGAGCCTTGACCACCTGCCGCGAACGAGGGTAATTCTGCACAAACAAGTCGTACGCGTCGGCCGCCAAAGGCATGTCCCGGATGCGAAAGTAGTAGTCGCCAAGTTCCATGCCAGCTTTCTCAGCGAGTTCACTTCCGGGAAGTCGTTCCTGAATGCGGATAAAAATTTCCTGTGCGTCGTCACCAGCATCGATCCATCGAAAGGTGCCAAGGAACCGCCTGCGAAGCCCATAGGCGTACGCCCTCGCGACATCAAATTCCCGTTCAAGGGCTGGCACAAATGACGCGGTGTTGGCGTAGCGGCGGGCGACTTCTTCGTAGGCAAAGAGAGCCTGCCACTCGTTGTCCATGGAAAGCAGTGCGTCCCCTTTAATCAGCAACGCCTCCGCACGGGCCGGGCTGAGTGGATTCTGCTCCATAAAGTTGTCGGCTAAAGCGATTGCACGCGCCCCTTCATTGTTGGCCAGTGCCAATTGGGCCTGTTGCAACATCGGATTCAGGCTTTGTGGGGCCTCTGAAGGCTTCCAGAGGTCCAGATCATCCAATTCGTAATCGCTCTGGGCGAACGCCAAAACCGGCTGAAACGCTAGAGCGACCAGAAGCGTGGTGAGCAGAAACCGCACGGCCGCCATAGTAGCCGCATGATGGTTGGATGGCGGCACGTGCCCGACGGATCGCAGTGTTTCGCTGCGGTCAATGGGGGCTTCGAACCGATGAATTGATGCCGGAATGGATTCCGGTCGTTCCAGCAGGAGGCTGAACGAACTGCTTGAGGGCCATGCCATGGATCGGCGCACGCCCGACAATTGCTGTCGCTTGTTGTGTTCTTCGCGCCATGCGTTCATCGCTGGCTGCGCAACGCTGTTCATTGACTTGGCTGCATGTGCCGTGGATTTGGAATCACAGGCGGTCTCCATTGCACCATCGCCTGCCGCTCCCACGCAAACATTCGGATGGCTTCCGCTCATGGTGTGCGCAGCCGGAGCAGCCGTTGGAATCGCCTTCATTGTTCGGCGAAGGAAAAGGCTTCAATCGAAACCGCGTGGAGGCATCGACCTCTTGGATCGAGTGGTCATGGGACGGGGCCGCGCGATGTCCTTGGTTCGAGTTGGAGATCGAGTGGTGTTGGTTGGAGAGAGTGCGCAGGGGTTTCAGCGACTTGCAGAGTTTGATGCCGAGCAGCGAACCGAGGCTCATTCCGCCTTGCGGAGGCTGGCCTCATGATGTTGCTCGCGCTGCAAACGGCTGCACTTCCAAAGGGATTCGAAGGCGGTGCGGAATTGGCGGCAACGGCGGTGTCCTTCGCACTCATTCCCGCGGCGCTGGCATTGTGTACTGCGTTTCCGCGGATCTTTGTCACGCTCAGCATTTTGCGGCAGGGGTTGGGTATCGGCGGCGTTCCAGGAAATCTCATTCTGACTGGGCTTGCTGCGGTGCTCACATTTGCTGCCATGGGTCCAACACTTGATGCAGCATGGAAGGGTGGTCTGAACAGCCTTGCTCAAGGCACATCGAAAGATCCCATCGTGGCCATGCGAGGCGCCGAGCAACCGCTACGAGAATTTATGTTTGGGCAACTTGAGCAGAGCGGTGGCGGCGGAACATTGGCCACGGTGATGAAGTCCAAAGGCATCGCAGTGGATCCTGCCAAGCCGCCAGCTCGGCGAGAGATTGACACCATGACGCTGGTGCCTGCGTTTGCTCTCAATGAATTGCGAGTGGCGTGCATGCTTGGCTTCAAGATATTGCTGCCGTTTCTGGCCATCGATCTCGCAGTGGCCGCCACACTTGCAAGCCTTGGAATGTTTATGACGCCGCCGACGCTCGTGAGTTTGCCATTGAAATTGATGCTGTTTGTTGCGGTGGATGGATGGGCCATGGTTTCCGCGGGGCTGGTCTCGGGAGTCGTTCAGGGGGTTCCCACATGAGTCAGGGAGGATTGATTGTGCTTCTGCAAGCGGCACTCGGTGTGGCATTGGTGGTGGTGTTGCCGCTGCTCGTGGTGGCTCTTTGCACTGGCGTGCTTTCCGGCGTGCTGCAATCACTCACGAATGTGCATGATGCGGCGGCGGGTTTCGCGCCTCGCATGCTGGCCACCGCCACCGCGGCACTTCTGCTGTTGGGATGGATGACCGCGAAAATGATTGATTTCGCCGTACGTTGTTGGGGGACTGGATAATGGTCGCCCCATCAATCGAACTTTTGGTGCCTGCACTTCCGGCGGTCCTTCGCGTGAGCGGAGCGGTGTTGACTGCACCGGCCTTCACCATGATGCCCATGTCGTTACGGCTGGTGCTTGCGGGCGCGGCGGGTTGCATTGCCATCCCGTTAGGCGCCGACGCGCCGATGCCGGAGGGCCCGTGGTGGATGTGGGCTCCACTTGAATGGATGGCGGGGTGCGTCATCGGATTGATTGCGGCGGCGGCAACCGAGGCGTTGCGATTGATGGGTCGACTTGCGGGCGAGCAAATGGGTCTGGCGATGGCTGATTCCTATGGGCCTGCTCGCATGGACGAATCCAACGCTGCCGAAAATCTGATGGGCTGGGCTGCTGCGGTGATCTTTGTTTCCATTGGAGGTGTGGAAAGCGTGGCGCTGGCCGCTGCGAGATCGCAGCCGAACGATGGAAGCATGTGGGTTTCGAGTGCTGATGGCGTGGCCAGAGCCATCGACGCCGCGATGCATGTTGGCGTGCGCGTGTGCCTTCCTGTGTTGGCGATTTCGCTTGCGGGGGCCGCACTCGGTGGTGTGGTGGTGCGAGCGGCGCCGCAAACCATGACGCTTGCGGGCGGCTTTGGTGCGCGCGCTGCCATGGGCCTTGGCATGATGACCGCGGCAATTGGCACGGCGTGGACGGCTCAATCTGATTTGGTTCAGAATCTGATGCAGAGGATTCCCGGAGGAAATATTTGGTGAATCCATTTGATCTCCAAGACGATCGGGTGATTGAAGCATCACCAGCCCTCAAACAGCGCACGGTTGAAGCGGGCCACGGTCCCAGAGCAACATGGTTAGCGTCGGCGGTCAGCGGTCTACTGGCACTGGGATTGCTTTCGATTGCAGCGGGGCCCATGTCGATCCAGGCCAAGAGTTGGTTTCAGGAATCGCTGAAGTTGCGATCCGTCAACGGATTCAGCACATTGATGGAAAGCGTCTGGATTCCAGCCATGATCTGCAGTGCAACGGTTCTGGCGGCCGTGATCTTTGGTCATGCCATTGCACATGGTGGCTGGATCCGCATCGGTGCGTGGCGGCGTTCAAGAAAGCCCGGGCTTCTCACTCGCTGCCGCGGTGCGATTGGTGGGTGGATTCTTGCCGTGGCTTCGCTCGGCGGCGGAGTGCTGATGGCCGCCCCATGGTTGCCAAGGCTTGCAACCATTGGAGACCGTTCAATGGCAGACGGTCTGTGGATCGTTGGAGCGTTTCTTGGTGCGGTCACGCTTGGTGCATTGGTCGTCGCATTGGTGCTTGGGTTGTTGCAGATGAGACTGGCGATCCATGCGTTTGACCGCACGCTTCGGTTGACCCACGGCGAAGCTCGCGACGAAGCACAGACTTCCGAGTCGTCGCGGTCTCGTCATCCACGCCGGCGCATTCGTTGGAGGCTTGCATAGTGCGACGCTCCACCCGATTTGAATGGTTGGTGCCCGGCCTGTTTGTTGGACTTGTGGCCATGCTTGTTCTGCCGTTGCCGCCATGGGCCATGGACACGCTGATTGCGATCAACTTTGCCCTCAGTGGCGTGGTGTTGGCCACCGCCGCTGGCATGCGCAAACCGCTTGATTTCAGCGTGTTTCCTGCATTGGTTCTGGCTACAACACTTCTGCGACTGGGGCTCAATGTTGCAAGCACGCGATTGATTCTGGGTACCGATGCGGCCTCTCCAGCTGCAGCCGCCGAGAGTGCGGGTCACATCATTGAGTCGTTTGGAGTGTTGGCGGCCGCGCGAAACCCGATGGTGGGTCTGAGCGTTTTTGGAATGCTGGTGGTGGTGCAATTTGTGGTGGTCACCCGTGGATCCGTGCGCATGGCCGAAGTGGCCGCTCGATTTGCACTGGATGCTCTACCGGGTCGGCAGATGGCGGTGGATGCCGATCTGGCCAGTGGCGCAATTGATGCCCATGAGGCTAAAAAGAGACGCGATGAACTTTTGCGTGAGGCAGACTTTCACGGCGCGATGGATGGCGCCGGGCGATTTGTGCGAGGCGATGCCGTGGCCGGATTGGTGATCGTGGTGGTCAACATCTGCGGCGGATTTCTTGTCGGCATGCTTCAAAAAGGATGGTCGGCTGGCGAGAGTTTGCGAACCTTTGCCTTGCTTGCAGTTGGAGATGGCTTGGTGACGCAGATCCCGGCGTTTCTTGTTGCCACCGCAAGCGGTCTTGTGTGCGCCAAAGCGGCCAGTGGCGAGACGCTTGCGCAAGAAATCCCTCGGCAACTTTCTGCGCGCCCCGCTGCGCTGTGGCTGGTGGCCGGTTTGCTTACGGCACTTGCATTTTCGCCCTTACCGGCGTTTCCCTTGTTAACTGCGGCGGGAATTCTTGCCGGTGCTGCCGTGTGGACTGGTCGAGTGCACCAGGCGGCCAATCGGGCCTTGCCTTCGCAGCATCGACAAGCCGAGGCCATCGAGGATGCGCTCGTGGTTGAACCACTCTCGATCGACCTTGGACTTGGCCTCTTGTCACTGGCGTCTGATGAACCCGATGGATTGCTGGAACGGGTTGCAGGAATTCGGCGGCGCCTCGCACAGGAGCTGGGCGTGTTGGTGCCGTCGGTTCGAATTCGTGACGATGCATCGCTGCCCCCTCAGTCCTATTGCATTCGCTTTCGAGATGCGGTCGCCGGAGCAGGTTCGCTGCGACCGGATTTGGTGTTGGCCATGGATCCGCGAGGTGGAACGCCAGCGGTTGACGGGGAAGCCACTACGGAACCGGCCTTTGGATTGCCAGCCGTGTGGACCGACCCCGCTCGCCGCGCCGAACTTGAGGCCGGTGGTATGGCGGTTGCCAATGCTGGTGGCGCCTTGGCCTCTCACTTGCTCGAAGTTCTGCGAAAAAGAGCGTGGGAATTGCTCTCTGTTGAGGAAACTGCCCGCATGCTTGATCGGCTCAAGCGTCAAGCACCGCGTGCGGCGGAACTGATCTCCGCGCCAGCATGGCCACTTGATCGACTCCGCGATGTGCTGCAGGGAATGTTGCGGGAAGGACTTCCCATTCGCGATCTTGAACGAATTGCCGAGGCGATTCATGGCACGGATTCCAATGATCTTGACGAGGCCATGCGAAAGGCTCGTGTGACCGGTGCGCGTGAACTCTGTGAGCGACTCTTGCGGCAGGCCAATGCGTCGTCACGCTCGATCGACGCCGTGTGGATTGGTGCGGAAGCACTGACCGGTGACGAGGCCACTCGCGCCGCGCAACGAAGCGTGGTGCCCGATGCAGCGATCGCCGAACTGTTAGTGCGCAGCGCCGCACCGGGGCTTCGCCGATTATTGCAGCGAGGTGTTCCCGCAGTTGTGGTAACGCCTGATCGCATGCGAGGCATGGTGAGCCGGGCACTTCGGGGACGCTTGGGGGATGTTGCAGTCTTGGGGCAGAGTGAAATTCCCCATGATTGCGAAGTCCGCATGGAAACGGTCGATACATCCACACCTTGAAGGAGAAGCTGTGACGGAACCTACGCGCTGCTTTGGTCGCTCGGAACGACACGCCCTGCAACAAGCTCACCATCGATTCCCTGGCGGATTCGAAATTGTCGGTTGGAAGCGACTTCGAAATGGATTTGGTTCGCCGGTGGAACTTGCGCTTCGGCCCATTCGAGTCAGTCTTTCACGGGAACGAGCGCGTTTACGACTGCTTGCATGCGTCAATGGACTGCAGGCCAGCGGTCATCATGGTTCAACACTGCATCAACCTGATCACCGTGCAACACACCGCACTCCAATCGAGCCACCGACCTCCACTCAGAGCGATTCACATGTGGTTCTTGCAACGCCTCAACCGAATCCGGCAGGCCAAGCCGTTTGGGCATTTGTTGGATCACCAGGAAGCGGCGTCACCCGCGTGGTGGCAGGACTGGCTCAAAGATTTCAAGGCAGAGATCGATGCACCATTGGTCTGATTTCCGCGGGCGATGAAACGCATGCGCATGACTTGCGTTCATTTGCCGACGCAACAGGTTTGCCCATGCACGCAGCGATTTCAGCTGCTTCCCTTGCAGAAACAGCGGCATGGCTCGGTCACCGATCGCTGTTACTTGTTGACTTTCCTGGTATTGGCCCACGCGATGGGGATCGCCTTGTTGCACAAGCTCGATCGCTTGAGTGCCTTGCTGCAACGGTCACCTTTGCCGTCCTAGCAGCCGACGCCGATGCGGTCGCGCTTGAACGCCAACTGCAGGTGTATTCCAGAATGGGTGCAACACACATTGTGCTGAGCCGAGTGGATCTTGCGGCGCGACTGGAGCCAGCCATTGGGGCCATTGCGGCTTCAGGGCTAGCGTTCGCGTGGGTGACACATGGAACTTCTGAGATCGGGGACCTCTCGCCGGCCTCGCAAGAATGGGTCGATCGCGCCACGGATCGACTCGGCGCCCGTTCATAATTTTTTCAGTATTGCTTGCGCTAGTGCTTGCATCGCGCTGGTAAGCGGTTAGACTGCCGCCAACATCATGTTGCCAAGGATTCGGCGCATGAGGTTCACGAGCATGAGGCTCGTGGTTTCCTGAAGGCGACGCCGTCGCCTTCGTTCAAGGATGTTGGTCAAGGAGCGACCGCATGTCCAAGGCAGGCATAACTTCCCGTTCAAACGCACGCACTTCGCACGTCGAAGGAAACAAGGCAAAATCTGCTGCTTTGTCCTCGGTTGCCCGCAAGTCAGTGGGGGCAGTACGCCGTAGCAAAGTGGCCGCCAAGCCATCCCCCGAAACCATGCCCATGGACACGCCGGAGGCCATCGACGCGGCATGGCGTTGCTACGGAGCGCTGCCACCGGAGACGGTTTCCAAGCAGGCCATGCGAAATCGCCTCATCGAGCGGTATCTCGATGTGGTTCGATTTACAGCCGAAAGACTGCATAAACGCCTTCCAAGCGAGGTGGATGTCGAGGATTTGATGAGTGCCGGGCTCTTTGGGCTTATGGATGCCATTGACGCCTTTGACCCGGATCGTGGAGTGAAGTTTGAAACCTATTGCGCCCAGCGCATCCGTGGAGCCATCTTCGACGAACTCCGTGCCATGGATTGGGTTCCGCGACTGGTTCGAAGTCGTACCGCCAAGTTAGAGCGCGTTCGCAAGACCATTGAAATGGAAGAAGGCAATCGCGCCACCGACGCCGAGGTTGCCAAGCGTCTCAACGTTCCGCCTGAAGAGTTTGAGAAATTGAGTCGTGACAGTCGCCCGGTCAGCGTGGTGAGCATGCACCGCAAGTGGAACGACAATGATGCGGGCAAAGAAAACCGCGAAGTGGATGTCATCGAAGATGCCCGGCAGGATCGGCCACTCGATCGGCTGCATCGCAATGATGTCCAAGCCTTGCTCACCAAAGGGCTGAGTCGCGCTGAACGCCTGATTCTGATTCTGTATTACTACGAAGAGATGACGATGAAAGAAATCGGACTCACGCTCGACCTCTCTGAGAGCCGCGTGAGCCAAATGCACAGTTCCATCATTATGCGGCTCAAAGCGCAGATGAAACACCGCGTCAAGGAACTGTAGAACCGCTACAGAGAAACCGGTTGGACGGGGCGGTCGACCAGGATGGCCGCCTTGGTTTTTGCTTTGACTTCATCCACGGTCACGCCGTCTGCAACTTCAAGCAGGCGAAACAGATTTCGTCCTCGGTCAAATTCCATCACACACAAATCGGTGATGAGCAAATCCACGCAACTCAGACCCGTGAGCGGAAGCGTGCAGGTGGGCAAGACTTTGCTCTCGCCTTTTTTGTTGCAGTGGTCCATCACCACGACGCGGCGCTTGACCCCGGCGACCAGATCCATCGCACCGCCCATGCCCTTGACCAGTTTGCCGGGAATCATCCAGTTGGCTAAGTCGCCAGCCTCACTCACTTCCATGGCCCCCAAGATGGCAAGGTCGATGTGGCCCCCTCGAATCATGCCGAAACTCTCCGCGCTGGAAAAGAAACTGTGCCCGGTCACACCGGTCACCGTCTGCTTGCCAGCATTCACCATGTCGGCATCAACCTTCGCGTCCGTTGGAAATGCTCCCATGCCAAGGAGTCCATTTTCACTCTGCAGCCACACGGTCATGCCTTTGGGAACATGGTTGGCTACAAGCGTGGGGATGCCAATACCAAGATTGACATAGAAGCCATCCCGAAGTTCCTTCGATGCACGGATGGCAAGTTGGTCACGGGTCAGCGGCATGTGATGTTTGTACGGCAGAGAGGGCGTGGCGGCAAGTTGTGAAACGCGGTTACTCTGCTTTCTCCAATGTCCAAACTCTCAAAATTGCTCGAACGCCTCCGCTTAGAGGATGATGCCAGGTTGGTGGCCCCTGAGAAGGCAGGAAGCGACTGCGTGGTCAGCGACAATCCTGCAACGGGCGAGCCATTGATGGCGGTGCGTCTGGATTCGGCGGAAGACCTTGAGAAATCGATTCAGCGATGTGTGGCCGTGGCCGCCCAATGGAAGCAGTTGCCTGCTCCGCAGCGGGGCGAAATTGTGCGACGCATCGGCGAAGCGTTTCGAGAAGCCAAAGACGATCTGGGTGAATTGGTCTCATTAGAGTGCGGAAAAATCCGTGCGGAAGGCCTTGGCGAAGTGCAGGAGTGCATTGACATTGCCGACTTCTCGGTGGGCCTTTCAAGGCAACTTTATGGCCTCACCATGCACAGCGAACGGCCAAGCCACCGGATGTACGAACAGTGGCATCCCCTTGGAACGATCGGTTGCATCACGGCTTTCAATTTCCCGGCCGCAGTGTGGGCGTGGAACGCAATGATTGCCGGCGTGTGCGGAAATGCCACGCTGTGGAAGCCAAGTCTTCTTACGCCACTGGTGGCCATCGCCTGCCACAAAATTGCTGCACGCGTGATGAAAAAGCAGGAACTTTTCAAACCGTCAAGCGGCGACGCACGAGATGTCTTTAGTCTGATCATCGGTACGGACAGCGATGTCGCGGAGCGAATGGTTGCTGACCGAAGGCTTCCGTTGATTTCTGCAACAGGCAGTTGCCGTATGGGTCGTCGAGTGGGGCAGGTTGTTGCAGGTCGTCTGGGCCGAACGCTGCTTGAACTCGGCGGCAACAACGCCATCATCGTGATGCCGGATGCGGATTTGAAACTTGTTGAACGAGCGGTTCTCTTTGGTGCGGTCGGCACGGCTGGGCAGCGTTGCACCACAACCCGCCGACTCATTCTTCACGAATCGATCGCCGACAAATTCCTAGAACAACTGGTGAAACATTATGGTCGAGTCACCATCGGTGATCCGCTTGAGAAAGCAACACTGATGGGTCCGCTGATTTCACCTCGAAGCCGTCAGGACATGCGTGCGGCCATTGAACGAGCCCAGCAGGAAGGGTGCCACGTTCTCTGCGGCGGAATTCCCGGAATGGATCGTTGGGACAAGACGCCGGGATACTTTGTTGAGCCCACCATTCTTCGGGCTCCACAGGGCAAGGTTCCCGCCGTGTGTTGTGAGGAAACGTTTGCGCCAATTCTCTTTGCATTGACCGTGAAAAATTTGGATGAAGCCATCGCTCTTCAGAATGGTGTCGATCAGGGTCTTTCCAGTGCCATCTTCACAGACAGCGTGCGAAGTGCCGAGCGTTTCCTAAGTCATGCAGGCAGCGATTGCGGCATTGCCAATGTGAATCTTGGAACCAGTGGCGCAGAAATTGGCGGCGCATTTGGTGGTGAGAAGGACACCGGCGGCGGTCGTGAATCCGGAAGCGACAGTTGGAAACAATACATGCGGCGCCAAACGTGCACCATCAATTGGGGCACCGATCTGCCACTCGCTCAAGGGATTACCTTCGGCACGTCGTGACGAGTCGTGACTAGTTATCGCCGCTGACCAACATGCGATTGGATGGCTCCCCACTCAGCGGTGTCACGGTGGGGGCTTCCGTTGCGCGAGAGAAGGTGATCAGTTTCCAACTTCGTCCAGCGGTCGATTCCGTGGCAACCGCCAGCCTGAGTTCATTGGAATCGGCGATCGGTCCAAGCAAATCCCGCCACGCTCCACTCTCGCTGACCGGATGAACCGTCCATGGCTGTTCCCCTTGGCGACTCAGCAATCGCCATCGCACGCGGTCGGGTCGGGTGCCATTTCCAATGACTTGTGCGGCCCATTCACGACCATCCCAATCCACGGCTGGAAAGTTGACTCGGTGACTGCCGAACAGAGTTCCGCCAACCGCCCATGCGAGCGATGCCGCAAGCAACACAAAAATGGAAACCTTGATCAGCAGGTTTCGAAGCGCGAGCGTGGCTTGTCCCATGGGGAACGGGATGCTACCCGCGCTTGCTGGGCTATCGAGCGATCCAACCCATGGCAATCGCCCATGCAAAGGCACCGGCGACTGCAATCCGCCACCATCCAAAGAGTGCCAGCGTATTGCGGCCGAGATAGGTCACAAGCCACTTCACGCTGATTGCAGCACTCACGGTCGCCGTTAGAAATCCAACCATGGCTGGCAGGGGTCCACCGAGCGCGGCAAAGAATGCTTCGGCGCCACTTTCGCGAACACCTTCAACAAGGTCTTTCAGACTTGCTGCACCCAACGTTGGTAGCCCAAGCAGAAATGCAAATTCCGCTGCGGCCACCGGCGACAATCCGATCGCCATGCCACCAAGAATCGTCACCATGCTTCGACTTGTTCCGGGCCACATCGCAGCCACCTGAAAGCATCCGATCACCAACGCACCTTTCCATGAAAGAGCCAGCAATGCGTCAGCATGCGATGGCAGGGTGGACGAGCCACCAAACGCCTTCAGCCGTCTCTTGTGCCACGGTGCAAGCACGATCATCACCACTCCGCCAAGCATCAGGGCACCAATGACGGGCATGGGTGCAAACAGGCTGGACTTGATCGAACTGCTCGCAAGAACTCCCACAATCGCAGCGGGCATGAAGGCCACGACAAGCAGGACAAATAAGTGCAATCCATGCCGGCTGTGATGATCCCGCATGCTTGGCATGGCCACTCCGGCGAGCCCTCGAATCATGGATCGAACGCGTGGCCAGTACATCAAAGCCACCGCAAGAATCGCTCCGCCCTGAATAATCACCGCAAAGCGATCGGTGGCTTCCTTGACCTCTCGTGCGCTGGGGGCTGCGCCATCCTGCACACCAAGGCCCATGGCCGCCGCTGCAAGAATGAGGTGTCCGGTACTGCTCACCGGCAAATATTCGGTGACGCCCTCAACAATTCCAAGAACCATCGCCTGAACAACATTCATGTTTCTTTCTCCGATTGCATCAGCCACGGCATCCATTGGCGCACGCTCGCACCGGCTTGTTCGATTGGGTGGCCCGCAGCGGCCGCTCGCTGGGCCTTCAGCCAAGGAAATCCCGCAGCTGCATCCGCGTGCAATCGCTTGCCGAAAGCTCCGCTGCGAATGTCCGCAAGCAGTGCCTGCATGCGCTGCTTCACTGTGTCATCAATCAGCGTTTCGCCCGCAACGAATCCGCCAAACTCGGCTGTGTTGCTAATGGCGTGCCGTGTGGCCGCGAGGCCCTTCTCAAAAATGAGGTCGGTGATCTGTTTCAATTCTTGACAACACTCCATGTAGGCAAGGTCCGCCGGATATCCGGCTTTCACCAAAGTTTCAAACGCCGCCTGCATCAGTGCAACAACCCCGCCGCACAAGACGGTCTGCTCTCCAAAGAGGTCGGTCTCGGTTTCATGTGCAAAGGTGGTTTCAACAATCGCCGCTCGGGCACTGCCAATGCCGGCCGCCCATGCCAATGCAAGGGCTCGTGTCCGAGCTGGATTGCTGCCTCCCTGATGCACGGCAAACAACGCAGGAAGGCCCTGCCCGCTGACGAATCGATCTCGGAGCGTTTTTCCAGGCCCCTTTGGAGCCACCATGACAATTCCAATTTCAGGGGCAGCCTTGACAAGGCCGTGATGAACCGAAAATCCATGCAAAAACCCAACGACCGCGCTTGGTTTCAGGAACGGCTGGATATCTGATGTCCAGAGTTTTTCATGGATTTCATCCGGCAAGGCAACGATGACAAGTTCTGCTTTGGCAGTCGCTTGAGCGATTTCTACAGGGGTTAACCCAGCCTCAAGAGCGTTCTTCCACCCGGTTTGACCCTTGCGAGTGCCGACCACAACTTGAACGCCACTGTCTCGTAAATTCAGAGCATGTGCGAAGCCCTGATTTCCAAATCCAATGACTGCAACTGTTGTCCCCGCAAGGGCTTCTGGCAACTTGCCCAGCGGTCCGGAAAGTGATTCCGAGCCTTTCGATGGCTGAAATTGGGGTATCAAGCGACCGAAGAATAACGATTCTGGATCATTCCGCTGAAAATCGGCATTCTGAATTAGGACAGACCGGTTTTGAAGGCACATTGAACATGTGTGGCGGCATCCAAGTGAATGCAGTCCAAACAATGTTTAAGTCTTGATACGAATTCGACCGATAACGAAATGTGATCTCCGGATTTTGAATCCGAGATGCAGGAGACAAGCGTGACCGTGTGCCTAGCCAATAACCGAGACGCAGAAAGGTTCACCTTTGAACCTGCTGTGGTTCATGTGGTTGTGGGCGCACATGGAAAGTCGCCAGAGTCCAAAGGATTCTTCGAGGGACACGCCTACGACATCAGTCATTCGGGCATTCGGCTTGAATTGGATTCTCCATTGCCGGTTGGCACGCCTGTGGAAGTGGATATTTATCCGCCCGGGAGTTCCAATGGCTCGATTCGCATGATTGGTTCTGTTGTCCGAGTCTTTGATGAAATTGACGACCCCGGTCCGCGGCGGATGGGCATTCATCTGGATCGCGGTGCAAACGACCAAGAGTTTTCGAAGTTTGAACGACTCATTGATCGGGGTTCGCTCGGTCGACTTGTCTAAACGGTTGTCTTGGCTTCCACATGGTGTGGAGCATTTCTTCGCGCTCTCTCCAGCGCACTTCATGATCGGAGTCCGCTGGAGAGCCCGCGAGCCACTGGTTCGTGTGCTGTAAGCCCTTTGGGTTACAGCGGAGGCTCTTTCAATGGACGAGAAAATGCTGGCGGACTTAGAGGAAAGAATTGGATATCACTTTCGGGATCGATCCTTGTTGTGCACGGCCCTTACCCACGCCAGCATCGCTGACCGCCGATTGGTGAGCAACGAGCGACTGGAGTTTCTTGGTGACTCCGTGCTTGGCTTGATCGCGTGCGAGCATCTTTTTCGATGGCTTCCAGAACGACTCGAAGGCGAACTCACCAAGATCAAAAGTCATGTGGTCAGTCGCCAGACCTGCGCCGAAATTGCACGTGAATTACAACTCGATCAATGCATTGTGCTTGGCAAAGGCATGGGCCCTCGCAGCACGCTTCCAGCCTCCGTGAGTGCCGCGGTGCTTGAGTCCATTCTTGGGGCGATCTATCTCGACGGCGGCCTTGAAGCTGCCCGCAATTTGGTGCTACGCATGATTGAAAGCCGTGTGGAGCAAGCCTCTCGGAGCGGCCACCAATTCAATTACAAAAGCGTTGTCCAGCAGAGCATGAATTCCATCGGCCTCGCTCCGCCCACCTATCTGGTGCTGGATGAAAAAGGTCCCGATCACGCCAAATGCTTTGAAGTTGCGGTGGTGAGTGGCGATCGCAGGTTTCCATCGTGTTGGGGAGCCACCAAAAAAGCGGCCGAGCAACTTGCAGCCCTTGAGGCGCTTCGCGAACTTGGGGTCATGAAGCCCGACGAGAGCGGCCTTGAGGTGATTCACTGGCCGGGCTTGAGGGAGCGGTATCCGGATTCAAAGTGAGCAGGGTTGCAAGCCGTTGAACGCACGCTGCCAGTGGCTCTCGTGTATCGATCACCATGTCCGCAAGCGATCGAAAGAGAGGCATGCGTTCTGCAGCGAGTCGCGAGACTTCATCCATGGGATCGGACGCAAGAGTGGGGCGGTCGCCGCGAGATGCTTGCAATCGTTTGATCAATTCCTCTTGGCCCGGATCCAATAGCGCAACTCGCAGCCACCCTTGCTGCTGACCCTGCCGGATCGCTGCGGCACTTCCGGCCGTTGTCGGCGTTCCACCACCAACACTCAGGACGCGAATGTCTGAAGCATCAAGGGCTTGCCGAAAAGCGGCGGCTTCGGCGTCTCGCCATCCTCGTTCACCATGGAACGCAAACGCCTCGGTGACCGTGGAGCATCCAAGCGCCGCAAGAACGGAAGGATCAAGATCTGCACATGGAAGGTTCAGACTCTGCGCCGTGGCTTTGCCAAGCGTGGTCTTTCCGGAGCAACGAAGTCCAATCAGCAGAAGCAGTGGCGAGCGTGCCACGCGGTTTAGCGAGTTCGGATTTTCCGACCCACACGCCGCTGGCGATTGATCACTTTGCGGCCCTTGCTCGTGCTCATTCGGGCACGGAAACCCACCTTGCGGACCTTCTTGATTCGACTCAATTTATGTGGGTAATGCATGGGCGGTTCCTTACGGGTCGAGCAGGATAGCGAAACTTAACGGAACCCTCAAACCAGCACATTCACACGGCCTCATGGCGCACCACGCGACCTTCCACGAGAAAAATGACATCTTCGGCGATGTTGGTGGTGATGTCGGAAATGCGTTCAAAACGCTGGGCCATGGCCAAGACATCGATGGCGGCGGCGGTGGCTTCTGGGTGGTTTGGAATTTCCTGCCGCCCCCACATCAGAATGGACTTGTAAAGATCGTCCACCCGGTCGTCCGAGCGACGCACTTGTCGACACAGGGCGGCGTCTTCGTTTGCAAGCCCGGCCAGGACATCGCTGAGCATGGTGCGCGTCGCAAAGGCAAGGTCGGTCATGGCGGTGGGCAGACTGACGGTTTCAATGGCGGCCACTTTGATGAGTTTCTTGGCGATGCCACGCGCCAAATCCGCCACGCGCTCCAGCTCGCCGCTGATTCGGATGACCGCAAGAATGAGACGCAGATCACCAGCTACCGGCTGAGCCAGCGCCAGCAGGCGCATGCAACTGGCTTCCAACTCCAATTCCATGCGGTCGATTTCAGCATCGCCAGCCTTCACGGATTCCGCCAGAGACAGATCGCCGTCGATCAAGCACTCAATCACGCGGGTCACTCGCTGTTCGACGGCTGCCCCCATGGCGAGGAGGTTGCGTCGCAGTTCCACCATTTCATTTCGCAGGTCAACGGACATGAACGGTTCCTCGAAGATTGGGATTACCCAAAGCGACCGGTGACATATTCCTCAGTCTGTTTGTTGGATGGATTCGTAAAGATGGTATCGGTCGTTCCGGACTCCACCAATCGGCCTTCAAAGAAAAAGGCCGTTTGTTCGCTGACACGAGCAGCCTGCTGCATGTTGTGCGTCACGATGACAATGGTGAATTGACTCCGAAGGTCTCGAATCAACGCCTCGATACTGGCGGTGCTTCTGGGATCAAGTGCTGAACAGGGCTCATCCATCAAGAGCACTTCGGGCCCCACAGCCATCGCTCGAGCAATGCACAATCTCTGCTGTTGCCCGCCGGAAAGCCCCAGGGCACTCTGATGCAGTCGATCTTTCACCTCGTCCCAGATCGCCGCCGCTCGCAGGCTGCATTCGACCAGTTCATCTAATTGGGCGTGACTCATGGTGCGATGCAGTCGGGCACCAAAGGCGATGTTGTCGTAAATGCTTTTTGGAAAGGGATTGGGTTTCTGAAAGACCATTCCCACTCTTCGTCGCAACGCAACGACATCGTGATCTCGATCAAGCAAATTCTCGCCATCCAGTGTGAGCGACCCCGACGCTTTGGCACTGGGAATCATGTCATTCATTCGATTGATCCACCGAAGGAAGGTGCTCTTGCCGCAGCCGCTTGGACCAATGAGCGCCGTGACGGATTGCATTGGAATGTCCAGCGTCAAATCGTGAATCGCTTGAAACGAGCCGTACCAGGCGTTGAATCCCTCGGCGCGTAATGCGAGCCTCGGTGGCTGGCGAATCGGCGCATCAGGTGGCGCATTGTGAAGTGAGGGAGGTCGTGCTGGCACATTGTTCATGAAAGGAGCTTCAAATTGATTCATAGTGCATGGTGCAGACGGTGGCGAAGATAAATCACTAGTGCATTCAAGGTGAGAAGCACAGCAAGCAGCACAATGATGGCTGTTGCAGCAAGTTCTTGAAAGGCGACTTGCGGCCGACTGGCCCAGTTGAAAATCTGAAATGGAAGCACGGTGAAATTGCTCATGGGTCCACTGGGAGTGTTGGCAATAAATACGGGAATTCCTAAAACCAGCAACGGTGCCGCCTCACCAATGGCTCGACTCAGCGCCAAAATGGCGCCAGTGAGAATGGATGACACGGCGGCTGGAATCGTGACCAGCCGCGTTGTTTGCCAACGCGTTGCGCCAAGCGCCTCGCTGGCTTGTCGAAGGCTTTTCGGAACAGCCCGCAGTGCTTCCTGCGAGGCAATGATGATGATCGGAAGCACCACCAGCATCAGCGTCAGACCGCCGGCGAGCACGCTTGGACCAAATGGCAGCCGCAGGCTTAGCGCTGAATCGGGATCACCTATTTGAATGGGTGTGCCATCGGGATTTCCGAAGAGTCCAAACATTCGACTGAAGGCTGTGAGTCCAATGATTCCATACACAATGCTTGGAACGCCAGCCAGATTCCGCACATTCAATTCCACAAATCGACTGAAGCGGGTGCGCGTTGCAAATTCTTCGAGATACACCGCCGTCCCAACGCCAAGAGGCAGGGCGAACACCATGCAGGTGAGGCAGACCCACACACTTCCCAGCAATGGTGCGCACAGGCCGGCATCGTCGGGGCGACGGCTGGCAAAGTTGGTCAACACACTCCAGCGGATCAATTCAGGAATGTGACCGAGTTCACCATGAGAAAACACAGCGTCAACCGCGGCTTGATTGAAGAGTCGAGCCGATCCTTGGGTGACAATCGTCACCAACAGAACAGCAACCAACAGAACGGACAGGCTTGTACAGACAAGGCACAGCGCAAGAAACGCACGATTCTGCAGCGTGCGAACCGCCTGATTTCGCAGCGTTCCGCTCATTCGTATTCCTCTTGAAATAGTTTGAGCAGTATGTTTCCAGCGACGGTCAAACCAAGCGTGATCACAAAAAGTACCGCCGCCACCGCATAACTTGAAAGGTTTTCCACTCCAAAGGCTGGGGCGTCACCAAGAAAAATTTGCACCATGTACGCCGTCATGGTTTGGGTTTCGTTGGCCGGATTCAGCGTGAGGTGGGCCAGCCCGCCGGCGGCAAGGGCCACGATCATGGTTTCACCAACGGCACGAGTAATCGCAAGAAAGAAACTGGCCATGATTCCGCTGAGTGCGGCTGGAACCACGATGCGCACGCTGACATCGAATCGGTTTCCGCCAAGTGCATATCCACCTTCTCGAAGCGATCGTGGAACAGATTGCAAAGCGTCCTCGCTCAGGCTGCACACAATGGGAAGGATCATGATGCCCACGGCAAGGCCGGCGCCGGTCGCGTTGTATCCAGGAAAAATTGGCACACCAAACACCAGCGTGCACATCCATTGCAATGCGGGTGTGATGGCTGTTAAGGCAAAGAATCCATACACCACCGTCGGCACGCCGGCGAGCACTTCAAGGACCGGTTTCACGGTCGCGCGGATGCGCTTCGGCGCGTATTCACTGAGATAGACCGCGGCAATCAGCCCAACCGGAAGGGCGAAGAGGGCTCCAACTCCTGCAACAAGAAACGTTCCGCAGACCAGAGGCCAAATTCCAAAATGTTTTTCGGCGCCCAGAAGTGGACTCCATGTGGTCCCCAACAGAAAGTCTGCGAGCGTGACTTCGGGAAGAGCAAAGAAATGCGTCGTTTCCCACGCCAACGTGGCGATGATGGCGAGGGTGGTTCCGATGCTAAACACCGTGCACAGAATGAACATCCCTCGCACAAATCGTTCGCGAAGTTCTCGAAGAACACTCGACCGTAACGATCCGTGCTTGGCAGCGAGGGCGGCTCGCAATGCGGGGCTCGTGTGCGCCGTAGTCATGCGTGGGTCAGCATGGAGCGTTTATCTGTAAACGGCGGCCAGCGTGCCGGAAACTTTTTCGCCAGCAGCATTGAGAAATTGCGTTCCAGTGCGACGGGCTTTCCAATTCGCCATCACAGTTCCGCCGATCGATTCGGGAAGCGGTGTGTAGCCCACTTCTTTGGAAAGGGTGGTTGCATTCTGCAGAAAGAAATCCACGAACGCCGCAATGTGAGGGTGTGCTGCATTGGCTCGATTGACATACAAGAAAAGCGGACGGCTCATCGGGCTATAGGTGCCATCCAGAATGGTGGAATCCGAGGGCAATACGGCACCTTTTCCGCTGTCGATGGCCACACTCTTGAGTTTGTCGCGATTCTCTTGGTAGTAAGCGAATCCGAAATATCCAATGGCATCTTGATCTTGGCTGATCCCATGCACCAGCACATTGTCATCTTCGCTCACGCTGATGTCGGCGCGAATCTTGCCGTCCTTGCCAACGGTGACATCCCGGAAAAAGTCAAAGGTGCCACTATCCGTTCCCGGGCTATACACCTTGATCGGTCGATCGGGCCACGATGGATCCACATCCTTCCATGTCTTGGCGGTTCCGGTGGCGCTATAAATCTGTTTGAGTTGATCCATCGTCATGGTGCCAGCCCATGTGTTCTTGGGATGAATCACCACGCACAGGCCGTCATAGGCGATTGGCAATTCAATGAATTCAACTGTGCGGCTTGTTGCGGCTTCCAACTCGCTGCGAGTGATTGGCCGACTCGCATTGGTGATGTCTGTTTCGCCCTTGCAGAATCGTTTGAAACCGCCGCCTGTCCCACTCACTCCGACGGTGACTCGAACCTTGGTGGCAACTTTGCAAAACTCCTCGGCGACTGCCTCGGTGATGGGGTACACCGTGCTGCTTCCATCGAGTTTCACATCGCCCTTCAGAGAGGCGAGTGGTTCACCGTTCTGATGCGTGAAAGCGGCCAGCATGGGAATGAGGATGGCCAGCGCAAGGGTGGTGATTCGTTGCATGGAGTGCTTTCGGGTCAAGGGGTCATTGGAGCGGGCGTCCACAACGATCAAGTGTGGCGTGATGGCGTCCGTTGGTGTTCAAAAGTCGGCCGAATGAGTGTTAAGAAAGCGTTTAGATTGTTCAGCCGCATGAAGCGGCATCCGGAATCACACGGCGTTTGGCTGTTCGGCCACTGGAAGCCGCAGGGTAAAGGTGCTTCCTGAACCAACCACGCTTTGCACCTCAATCGAACCGCCATGCACCATTGCGATGTGTTTCACGATGGCCAGACCAAGCCCCGTGCCGCCGAGCTCTGGCGTGCGAGATGTTTCAACTCTATAAAAGCGTTCAAAGAGACGCGGCACATGGCGTTCGGGAATGCCCGGGCCTTCATCTCGGATCGCAATGGCTACGGAGTTTCCGTGGCGGGTGCAACCGAATTCAACAAGCGTTCCATCGGGGGCATATCGGATGGCGTTGCTCACCAGATTTCCAATCGCTTGTTCGGCCAGCAGTGGATTGGCGTGAACACACAGCGTGGGGTCGCCGCAAAACGATAGGCGAATTCCTCGGGCTTCGGCCGCAGGACCGAGTTCCGTTTTGATCCAGTCAAAGAGTCGTTGAGCAGGGATGGCGGCAATCTGAATGCGTTCACGAGAGACCGGACTCTCAACAAAAGAAAGCAAGAGCAAATCCTCCACGAGCGCACCAAGGCGTGAAGCATTGCGATGCACAATGTCAAGAAATTTCCGTGCCGTGGCTGGATCGTCTAAGCCCACTTGAAGAAGCGTTTCGACATATCCGCGAATGTTGGTAATGGGAGTCCGCAATTCGTGACTCACATTGGCTGCAAAATCACTCCGCATGCGATCAAGCGATCTGGCGGCCGTGACATCCGAGAGCAGCAGGAGAGCCCCGGCGACGCAGTGGTTTTCGTCGGCAACACATGCCACAACGCCCTCCACAATGAGACCCGGCGAACCGGGCGGTTCAAAATCCGCTTGGTGGCGACCGTTGGTGGTAAAGGCCGACTCAAGGAGCAGGTTCAATTCAGGACACCGAGTGCACTGCTGCAACAACTTTCCGCGAGAATCCTCTGGTTGGAGTCCGAGCATCCGACCTGCAAGCTCATTGGCAACGAGCACATGCTGTTGAGCATCCAAAATCACAAGGCCTTCCTTCAGTGCCTCCTCCAAAATGCGTCGTCGAAGTCGTTCCGAGGTCAGCGCATCACGAGATGCCCGCAAAGCGCCGGCAAGGTGTGCAGCCGCCGTAATCAATCGCTTGGTGGAAGGGCGTGAACGCAAAGGAAGCGAAGCGTTTGGATCGCCGTCGGCCACTCGATGCAGAGCCGTTGTGATGCGCTCCAATCCATTCGAGTGGGCCAAGGTGTTGGCGAACAGAATCAATGCCAAGACCAATCCGATTCCGGCGGCCAGCGAAGGTCCAACAACAGCCCATGCAACGCTGACGGCAATGGCGCCGGCGACCGAAACGAGAAGATTGGAATCAAAAGATCGCTTCATTCAACCGGGGCGACTTCGCCTTCGGCAAAACGATAGCCGACACCTCGCACGGTTTCGACCCACTTTCCTAACTCCCCAAGTTTGCGTCGAAGAGCCGTCATATGGACATCGACCGTACGGCTGCTGAGCACCACATCCTTTCCATGCACCGTCGCAATAATTTGGTCGCGGGTGCGAACAAATCCAGGTCGTTGCGCCAGAAAGTGCAACATGCCAAATTCCGTCAAAGTCAACGCCACTTCGGAGCCATCGATCTGAGTGACATGACGCTCGGTGTCAATCACCAATCGACCGCCCAGCAATGAAACGCGACGAACATTGGGGAGACTCGGTCGTGCCCTGTCGGATTGTCGAATCACACTCTTGACGCGGGCCACCAGAACCTTGGGACTGAATGGTTTGCAGACATAGTCGTCAGCGCCCAATTCGATCCCGGTGACAATGTCGCTCTCGTCACCCTTGGCGGTCACCATGATCACGCCGATGCGGCGTTGCGTATCTATGGCGCGAACTCTCTTGCAGATTTCTAGCCCATTCAAATCCGGAAGCATCAAGTCGAGCACCAGCACGTCTGGGGGCGACTTACGAATCAGTTCCATGGCCGTCCTGCCTCGATGCGTCACACTGGCATCAAAACCGGCGAGATTCAGATTGAACTGAATCATGTTGGCAATGTCAGGTTCATCTTCCACAATGAGAACGGTCGGTCGGCTCATGGGCCATAGCCTAGATGGTGGCGGTGGCGATGCGCTCAGAACGCATGTGAACTTGTGTAAAGATTGTGTTTAGGGTTTCGGAAGGCACCACTGCCCATGCCGTATCGGATTGGCCCGGCGTCCGGTGATGTGGTCGAGTGTGATTTCAATTCCGTCCCATGCAAGGGCACCAAGGATCGCGATCTCTGCGGATTCACGAGCCTCATTGGGTACGCCAAACTCCGTGCTTTCGCAAAGGCGAACCGGTGCGATGGCGGTGGCAATGGCTTCTCGCAACGCGCGATTTCGAGCACCGCCTCCAGCGATCACAACACGCCGGGGTTTGGAACTTGAAGCCATGGCTGTTTGGCCGATGTGCGTTCCCACCGCACGAGCCACGGTTGCAAGAAGAACGGCCGGAGCCAGGTTCTTGGCAGTGCGATCGATCCATTCCATTCCCTCATCGCCAGTTCCCAAAGAGCGCCCAAGATTCGTTGCACGCCGCAGCACATTCATAAGATCTGCCATGGCGGTTTCGTCGGCCTTTCCAGAAAGTGCCACGTCTCCATTGCGATCAAAGGGTTGTCCCAATGCGATTCGGCACGCTGCATCAAGTAAATGATTGCACGGGCAAATGTCCGCGCCGCGTGTGGTCTGCGGACCGGCCGCCTCGCTTGCCAGCCATGTCATATTGCAAAACCCGCCAAGATTGATGACCGCTGTCGGATCGTGATGTCGGAAAAGAATCCAATCAGCCAATGGCGTGATCGGTGCGCCCTGTCCGTCGGCGGCAAGGTCCGCGCCTCGAAGATCGCTTACCACGGGGCACTGCAAGGCGTGTGCAATGGGCCACGGATTCACCATCTGCCACGACAGCGGTGGTGCATGCACAACCGTTTGTCCATGAACGGCCGCCAGATCAATGCGTTGATCACCTGCCAGAGACTTCATGGCGCTTGCATGAAGGCAACCGAAGTCCAGTGCCAAGGCTGCCCAATCGCGTGCTGAGAGCGGGGAGCCGTTGCATGCAGCGCGAAGGCGATCACGAACATCGCCAAGATCATGTGTGGCGTGCCGCTTGATTTCTGCGCGGCTCTCGAGGCCCTGTCCCTTCACACGCACCAGCGAAATATCCAGTGCATCCAAACTGGTGCCGGTCATCGTGCCAAGAATCCAGCGGTCGGTCATCCGTGCATGGTTGCCGCTTTCGGCGGTCGCGTCGAGGGGCACCCTTGGGTACCTTTGCGAAATGTCGAAACGGGTCTTGGTGACTGGTGGAGCAGGGTTTCTCGGCTCGCATCTCTGTGAACGCCTGATCGGCCAGGGTCACCATGTCATTTGTCTCGACAATTTCTTTACAAGCCAAGAAAGCAATGTGGCGCACCTTGTGCGGGGAAAGAATTTTGAATTGGTTCGACATGATGTGGTCGAGCCCTTTCGATTCGAGGTGGATGAGATTTACAACCTTGCATGCCCCGCAGCGCCGGGTCATTACCAGTTCAACCCGATCAAGACTTTGAAAACCAGTGTGATGGGGGCCCTTAACAGCCTTGGACTGGCCCGTCGCCTTGGCATTCGGATCCTGCACACCAGTACAAGCGAGGTGTATGGCGACCCGGAAGTGCATCCACAGCCCGAGAGTTATCGAGGGAATGTCAATCCAATCGGACCGCGTGCGTGTTATGACGAAGGCAAGCGTGCCGCCGAGACGCTGATGTTTGATTACCACCGGCAGCACGGTGTGCGGATCAAGGTTGTTCGCATCTTCAATACCTATGGGCCGCGCATGCATCCGTTTGACGGACGGGTCGTGAGTAATTTCATTCGACAGGCGATGGCGGGTGAAGACATTTCGCTTTATGGAACGGGTTTGCAGACCCGCAGTTTTTGTTATGTGGATGACATGATCGATGCACTGATTGCCATGATGGGCTCGCAGGAAAAATTCACTGGGCCCGTCAATGTGGGCAACACAGATGAATTCACTGTTCTTGAATTAGCCAAGCACATCGTTTCGATCAGCGGCAGCTCAAGCAAGGTGAGTGTGGGGAAGCCGCTTCCTGCAGATGATCCAACACGGCGGTGCCCAGACATTTCGCTTGCCTTGGCCAATCTTGGATGGAAGCCGAAAGTTGCTTTGAAGGACGGCTTGGCTCGGACCATTGAGTGGTTCAAAACGATTCGGATTGCTGACTTCAAGCCGCCAACTCCCAACTACTGATTGGGCAAAGCTTTATCTATCAACGGAATGTGTCCGAAAAACGGCCGTGATTTCGGGCGATGATGCTTTGTGTCATTAGTCTGCCAATCTTCAATGGTCGAATACCCTAAAAAGTACCGAACAAACGATTGACGGACCGAAAGATATCGGGTACGAACAGAACCCGAACAACGTGCCGACGGCGGCAAAGAAAGCATCGGTCTGCAACAGCAGCCAACAACCACCTCAATGGGCCCACAACAGGCTCGTTGGGGCAACAACAGGCCCAATGGGCCATCCAAGGAAGGTCGAACATGGTCGCACCCGTGAACTCAAAAGAAACGCCTCGCACCAACAAAGATGGGGCAAAGTCCCAACCTCAGCCAAGCATCACGTTGGTTGCGCAGGCACCCCGTGTGCCTGGTGGTGCAACGGGCAGCACAATGCCACCATTGTCCGCTACAACTCGACCTAGCGTCGTGTCTGCCATCGCATCAGTTGCCGGAACAACGGCCCCAGAAAAAGTTTCCATGACGAAGTCAGCAATGCAATCCAATCATGGCCAAGCCCGTGATGCGACACCCGATCAGAAGTCTCGCCTGAAGGCCATCGAGCAGGCCATGGGGCAAATCGAAAAGGCGCACGGCAAGGGCAGCATCATGCGGCTCGACGGGAACGCGGTGCCGGTGATTCAAGGCATTTCAACTGGTTCGCTCAGTCTGGATATTGCATTGGGTGGCCGCGGGTTACCTAGGGGTCGAGTGATCGAGATCTTCGGTCCAGAATCCAGCGGCAAGACCACTCTGGCACTCACCGTCATTGCCGAGGCGCAACGAACGGGTGGCATCGCTGCATTCATCGATGCCGAGCATGCACTCGATCCGTCGTGGGCGAAGCGCATCGGCGTCAACCTTGACGAGATTCTTGTCAGTCAGCCCGACACAGGCGAACAGGCGTTGGAGATCTGCGAAATGCTGGTTCGTTCCAACGCTGTGGATGTGGTGGTAGTGGACTCCGTTGCGGCGCTCATTCCACGAGCCGAAATCGAAGGGGAAATGGGAGACAGCCACATGGGGCTGCAGGCTCGTCTGATGAGTCAGGCACTTCGCAAACTCACCGGTGCGATCGCCAAGAGCGAGACCATCGTGATTTTCATCAATCAGCTTCGCGAAAAGATTGGTGTCATGTTCGGAAGCCCAGAGACCACCACAGGCGGGCGGGCGCTGAAGTTCTATTCCACGGTGCGTGTGGATATTCGTCGCATTAGCTCGATTAAAGATGGCGATCGCGCGGTGGGCAATCGGGTCCGCGCCAAGGTGGTCAAGAACAAGATTGCTCCACCGTTTCGCGAAGCGGAGTTCGACATTATGTTCGACGAAGGCATTTCGATTAGCGGCGATGTGTTGGATATGGCCGTGGCGGATGGCGTTGTGGACAAAGCGGGCGCGTGGTTCAGTTACAAGACAACGCGTCTTGGACAGGGGCGTGAAGCAAGCAAGTCATTCTTGCGGCAGACGCCCGAACTGTTGAGCGAAATTCGCGCCGCGGTGTTGGCTCAGCGAATGGCTAACCCCAATGGGCCGGTCGCAATCCCGGATGATGACGACAAGGACTGACTGAACTGGCTCCGAGCGGTTGAACGGAACCGCTCGGGGTCTTTTGTTTTCAGTCTCGTACTGCAAGGTACTTGGTCGAGATGTATTCCTGCACACCCCAGCGGCCGCCTTCGCGTCCAAAGCCACTCCACTTGGTTCCGCCAAAGGGTGCGTAGGCGCTGCTCGGAGTTGATTCGTTCACACCAACCACGCCGCATTCCAGGCTACGGCCCACTCGCTCTGCTTCAGCAGGTGGACCATAGACATAGCTCGCAAGTCCCCATGGAGTCGCATTGGCAATCGCAACCGCATGTGCAATATCTTCAAAGGCCATGATTGGGGCCAACGGGCCGAAAGTCTCTTGGCGAAAGCACAGCATGTCGGTGGTGCAATGACTCAGAACCGTGGGCATAAAAAAGCGATCTGGTCGCCCTGAGAGAGCAAGCGTTCGCCCGCCGGACACCAGATGGGCACCGTTCTGCAGTGCGTCGTGCACATGTGCCTTGACCTTGGCAACAGCTTGGTCGTTGATCAATGGACCCATCTGTGTGGCGGCATCGAGTCCGCTTCCGACAACCAACTCTGAGGCAGCCATGGCGAGTGCTGCGGTAAATTCAACGGCGAGCGATTGATGCACCAGAAAGCGATTGGGGCAGATGCAGGTTTGGCCTGCATTGCGAAACTTAGAAGCCATCGCTCCCTGTACGGCGGCTGCCAGATCTGCCTTGGCGAGGACAATAAACGGTGCGTGGCCACCGAGTTCAAGCGAGCAGCGAATCAATTGGTCGGCCGCACCTCGCATCAATAAGCGACCCACTTCCGTGCTTCCAGTGAAGGAGAGTTTGCGCACTCTCTTGTCAGCGAGCCATGTGGCAGCAATGGCTTCCGGATCGCCCACGATGACATTCAGGGCGCCATGCGGCACGCCAGCTTCCAGAAGCAATTCACCCAGCGCTAGGGCCGAAAGCGGCGTCTCTTCGGCGGGTTTGGCCACCATGGTGCAGCCGGCGGCAAGGGCTGGCGCCGCTTTACGGGCAAGCATGGCCAGCGGAAAATTCCAGGGGGTAATCGCTGCACACACGCCGAGGGGTTCGGAAACCGCCACGGCACGCACACCCGGCCGATGCGAATCAATCGATTCATCCTGAAGCGATCGAGCCTGTTCGGCGGCGCTACGAAAGTAATCAGCGGAGTAACGAACTTCGCCGACCGCCTCGGTAAGCGGCTTGCCACATTCCTGTGTCATCACATGTGCCAGCGCAGACTGGTGTTTGAGAAGCAATTCAGCTGCTGCGTCTAGGCAATCCGCTCGGTGCGCGGAAGGTGTTGCTCGCCACTCCCTCAAGGTCTCCTCGGCGGCATCCACAGCCGCGGTCGCTTGCAGCGGACCACCCACCGGAACCCGGGTGATGCACGCATCGCTCGCAGGATCCTTCACTTCAAGCCACTCAGCCGCATGATCGCCGCTCCAGGCACCGCCGATCAGCCATCGATTCCGCATGCCCGCAGCGTACACTTGAGCCACGAGGTGACTCATGAGCAAGGCCGTTGTCGACCCCAATGAACTCCGCCGATTTTCTGCTGATCTGAAAAAGTTCAACGGCGATGTGCAAGGGCAAATGAGCAAACTCGGTGCAGCGCTTGGAACTCTGCAACAGACTTGGCGAGATCAAGAGCAGGCAAAATTTGCCGAGGAATTTGAGCAGACCATGCGATCGCTGCAACGATTTTTGAAAGCAAGCGAAGTGTTTGTTCCATTCTTGATGCGTAAGGCCGAGCGCATCGAGGACTACTTGAATCAGCGCTAGCCATGGAGCCCACGCAGGCCAATGTTGTGTCCATTGAGGTGCTGCAGCGACTCCGTACAGCCATGATTCGCTGCAGGGAAGAATTGGGGCTTGCGATTTCTGAGGCCGATTCGGATGTGGATCGCACCGTGGTGTGGGTCGAGCACGATCGCATCATGCATTGGCGTGGACGCGTTCAGCGGCTCGGCGAGGACTTGAATAACGCGCGGAGCGCCCTCTTTCGAAAAGAGACGGTCACCAGTAGCAAGGACTCCAAGCCAAGTGTCGTGGATGAAAAGAAAACGCTTGAGCGTGTGAAGGCGTCGCTGGCAGATGCAGAGCGGCGAGGGCAACTTTCGCGAGCATGGGCTACGGCCCTGCCACGCGAGCAGGCGCTTTTGAAGGCGGGGATTGGTCCGATTGCTGCCATGGTGGATCGTGATCTGCCTTTGGCGATTGCAGCGCTTGAACGCATGAGCATTTCGCTTGAGCGTTATGCCCGCGACGCGGCGGTAGATCTTCGCAGTTTGCTTGAACCGGAAGTGGAAGCAGAAAAAGTTCAGGGCACGCGTCGCAGCGGAGGCGGTCCACCATCCGTGGAGGGTCAATCACCATGAGTGTCGAAGGTGCTCGAATGCGCATGCTTGGTGCCATGAAGGATCTTCATGTGAAGTGGGGCGAAGCCGAGAGTCTTTGGCGAGACGCAACGGCTGAGGCCTTTCGCCGTCGGTACATTGAATCGCTGGAAGATGCGGTGCGATCGGCCATGCCAGCGTTGGAAAAGATGGCTGATTCGCTCGCCCGCATGAGGGCGGATTGCGGTGATCCCAGATAGGGATGGATCGTGGACCGGGCCGAGCCGAATCGAGGGGGCTCCGAGTGCCGCATGGGTCGAAAGTCATTCCTCGTAGAATCGGTCCTGCCAGAGATGTCCAACGACGCGGATCCCATCTCATCGCTTGCACACTACTGGAATCGCCTCCGCGAGGCAGCCAGCCGCTTTCATGAATCTCAATCACACGATTCGCAGCAGGGCGTGACCGCTCGAGCAACTGAGGTGGCCCGTCATGATTCGACTCTGGCGGCGCTCAAGGAGCAGTTCGATCTCGCCGGTGCAGAGGCCAAAACATTGGTGGATCAGAAGCGTGACCACGCGCTCTCGCATTATGAGGAGCGGGTGCAAGGCCTCGATGGAAAGGCTCGCGAGGCTGAAGAAGAAATCGATCGCCGTGCCGAGGCGAAAGAGCGAGATGTCAAGGAGGCGTATCAGCAAGCACTGTGGTTGGCAGACAGCGTGTTTGAGGCCGGTGAAAACGCTCCTCGCGTGCAATTTGAGGAGAGGCGTGGCGAACTGCATGAACGAGCCGCCGCGTTGGAAGCCATTCTGGCGGAGGCCACGAAGCAGACTCACCGTTTCAGGCAGGCCGTCCCTGAAGTACCAAGTGAATTGGAGGAATTGGATGTCAGCACAGCCGCAATGGCGCTGGCATCACAGGTTGCATTTGCTTCGGATGCAGTTCATCGCCTGAGGCGATTGAGAATTCCTCTCCTTTTTCGTGGCCCCATCTTGCTGGTGCCAGCGATTCTGATTTCGGCGGGGGCAGCCGGAGGAGCCTTTCTCGCTGGCGCTCGCGGTACACAGTTGGCCATGGCCGCTGGGTTCGGAGTTGTCTTGCTTGTTGTCATGGCCACCGTTCTTTGGTTTGTGGCACGTAAGCAAGTGCAAAAAGCGTGGGGTCCGCTGCACCGAGCGGCCATCGTGGGGCGGCGGGCTGCCGAGCTGCGCGAAAACGAAATTCTGCAGCAACGGGAACAGAGTGAACGAAGTGCCAAGGATCGACTCAAGGCGGAGCGAGATGCGGCACATGCAAAGTGGCGTCCTGTTCTTGAGTCCATTCGAGTCAAACGCGAGGCTCGTCGATTGGAGTTGGGTGAAAAACTTCCGGATCGGCGCACGCGCATTGAGCGGGAGCGATCGGAAGCGGTGTCGAGCGCGGAAAGTTGTCATCGCGAAACGGTGGAGTCGGCACAGCGTGCATACGACGAGGCGGTTGCGAAGGAACTTTGGCAACACACCACCACCATGGGGAACATCAAGCACGAATGCGATGACCGTGATGTGGCACGAAACGCACAATGGCTTTCTACCCGCGATGCATTTCAAAGTTGGGCAAACGAAAGCATGTCGATTGCACGAGAGGTTCGACCAGATCTGCAAGTGCAAGCGGAACTCACCCATGTATTTCCGTCGCATCTCTTTGTGGGCAACATCACGTTGAGTGCGGCCACGCTTCCCAATGGTGCACCGGAAGTGGCCAACCATCCGTGGGTTGCAGGTCACCAGTGGACCCTGCCGCTGCTGCGACAGTTGCCGGGGGCGCCATCGCTCATCATTGAGGCTCCAGCCGAGCAGCGAGCGGCCGGCATGGCAGCCTTGCAAGCGGCGGCGACTCGTTTGTTGGTGCAAAGTCCTCCAGGCAAGGTGCGATTGACCCTGATCGACCCCGTCGGGCTTGGGCAAAGTTTCGCGGCATTCATGCATCTTGCAGACGAAATGGAACAGCTTGTCGGCGAACGCATTTGGACGGAAGCCCGACACATCGAGCAGAAACTCACCGACCTCACGGAGCACATGGAAACGGTGATTCAGAAATATTTGCGTGACGAGTACTCAAGTGTGGTGGAATACAACGCTCAAGCTGGCCAATTGGCAGAGCCGCTGCGGGTGATTGTGATGGCAGATTTCCCTGTAGGGCTCAACGACAATTCCATGCGTCGCTTGAACAGCATTCTGCAGTCCGGCGCTCGATGCGGTGTTCATGTGTTGGTGCTTCGAGACCCCATCCGTCCTTATCCGCACGGCATTCTTGAGGCGGATCTGTTGCGTTGTTGCCGCAGGATCCGTTGGCATGATGGCGCCTTTCGATTGGATGATCCTGAACTTGCTGCGGAATCCGTGGTGCTCGACCAGCCTCCGACTGGTGCCCGATTGCAGGAATTGCTTCGTTCGGTTGGACAGTCCGCCAAGAAAGCATCGGTGGTGCAGGTTCCATTTTCTGCCATCGAACCATCCGAAGCACGCATCTGGTGTGGAAGCACCGCAGAGAGTGTGCACATTCCAATTGGCCGTACCGGTGCAACGCAACTGCAGCAGTTGTTGCTTGGCGAAGGAACCAAGCAACATGTCTTGATTGCTGGCAAGACAGGGTCAGGAAAGAGCACGCTTCTGAATGCAATGATTGTCAATGCATGTACCTGGTTTTCACCGGACGAAATTGAACTGTGGCTGATCGACTTCAAGAAGGGGGTGGAGTTCAAGGTGTATGCACACCACCGGTTGCCCCACGCCAGAGTTGTTGCGGTCGAAAGCGATCGCGAATTTGGACTCAGCGTTCTGCAGGGCTTGGATGCAGAACTGAAGCGACGCGGTGACCTGTTCCGTTCTGTTGGCGTGCAGGATCTTGCAGCGTGGAGGCGATCGAAGTCAGCCGAACATCTTCCACGCGCGCTGCTGATCGTGGATGAATTCCAAGAATTGTTTGTTGAGGAGGACAAGGTTTCGCAGGAAGCAGCCTTGTTGCTGGACCGTTTGGTTCGGCAGGGTCGTGCCTTTGGCATGCATGTCATTCTTGGTTCGCAGACTCTTGGTGGTGCCTATGCACTTCCTCGCACCACCATGGGTCAAATGGGTGTTCGCGTGGCGCTGCAATGCAATGAGGCGGATGCTTCACTGATTTTGAGTGATGACAACACGGCCGCGCGTCTGCTGAGCCGACCCGGCGAGGCGATTTATAACGATGCGGGTGGATTGCTCGAAGGCAACAGTCCGTTTCAAGTGGTTTGGCTTGGCGATGTGGAGCGAGAGCAACGTGTGCAGGCCCTGGCACAACGAGGGCAGGCCACGGCTTCTCGTCGGGCCCCGATGATTGTGTTTGATGGAACCACCAAAGTGTCTCTTGCACATTGCAGAAGTCTGCGTGACCGCACCATGCAGGGGGGATCGGCGAGTGGTTTGCCGCTGCACCTTGGTGAGCCTGTGGCTATTCGAGACGCAACGGTGGCCATGCTTGGTCGGAAGTCCGGAGCCAATGTGCTGGTGGTTGGGCAGGACGATCGCATGGCGATGGGAATTTCCATTGCGGTGTTGGCAAGCCTTCGGGCGGCGATTGGTGCAAGGGCCAAACTTTGGATACTCGATGGGTGTGCTGCGGATGCTGCCGAGGCAGGCATGTTGGCCTCGAGTGCGGCGGCATTGGGCTTGACGGCGCAGGTGCCTGGGTACCGCGACGTGGAAAATTCCATCCGCGACATTGGAGCATTGGTCGCACAACGGACGGAGAGTGGTCGCACCGATGAGCCCACCGTTGTGCTCTTGGCCCACGGGCTGCAACGCTTTCGTTCGCTCCGACGAGATGAAAATGACTTTTCATTTTCATCGGAGGAGGGTTCAGCCAAAGCGGATCGCGTGTTCGGAGCGATTCTGCGAGACGGTCCATCGGTCGGTGTGCATGTGGTGGCATGGGCCGATACGGCCGCCAGTGTGCAGCGGTATGTGGATCGCGCGGCCATGCGAGAATTTGATTTCCGAATCCTGATGCAAATGGGTGCCAATGACTCCAGCGCGCTCATCGATTCCCCGGCTGCAAGCAGGCTTGGTTCCGAGCGAGCGTTGTTGTTCAGCGAGGAGCGGGGAACGGTCGAGCGATTTCGCCCATTCGAGCCGGCGAGTGCGGAAACATGTGCAAGCTTGTTCGGCGTTGCAGCATCAATGGCTTAGGCACGCGCAGTGGGTGTCCGAACCGCGTGGATCGAAGTGGTTCGAACAGATGCAACGCATTCTGCAATGATCGCCGCAGCCTGACGGATCTCCGCCTCGGTGGTGGTTCGTGACAGGCTGAATCGAAGACTTCCATGGGCCATCGTTTCCGGAAGTCCAATTGCCAGCAAAATCGGACTCGGTTCGAGCGATCCGCTGCTGCACGCTGCTCCAGCACTTGCGGCAAGGCCTCGCTCTGACAAGGCAAGCAGAATCGCTTCGGCTTCCAATCCTTCAAAGGCCATGCTGGTGGTGTTCCATAAACGGTCGGCATCCTTGAAGTTCACATGCGCATAGGGATCGCTTTGAAGAATGAGTTGCTCCAAAAGCGTGCGAAGGTCGCCGCCCTGTGTTGCACCATTCCCCGCAAGCCACTCGCGTGCGCTGCAAGCTGCCGCGCCAAACCCTGCGATGCCGGCCACATTCTCGGTTCCTGCACGACGCCCTCGTTCTTGTGGACCACCTGCCAAAACGGAAACCAACGCCAGACCTCGTCGCACGGCAAGGGCACCCGCCCCTTTGGGGCCATGCAATTTGTGAGCCGAGCAACTCAGCAGATCCACACCAAGCGTTGCAAAGTCAATCGGCATTCGACCAACACTCTGCGTTGCATCGGTGTGCATGGCAACTTTGGCGGCGCGGCAGAGGGCGGCCATCTGCGCAATCGGCTGTAACACACCCGTTTCATTGTTCGCGGTCATCACGCTCACCAGGGCAATGTCTTTGCCGCGCGTTTCCAGAACGCGACGCAGATCGTTTACAAGAACGCGACCCATGTCATCGTGTGCCAACCAGATCACTTCAATGGTCTTGGTTTCGGCGAGCCGCTTGACCACATCACGCACGGCGGAGTGTTCCAATGGGCTGGTCACCACAACACGATTCCCGGTAGCGGCAAGCACTCCGCGGATGGCCAAGTCGGCCGCCTCCGTGCCACCGCTGGTGAAAATCAATTCGCGATCATTGCAGCCAATCAGGCGAGCGACGTCCGTGCGAGCCGTTTCGATCAGGTGTCGCGCCCGCTGGCCAGGTCGATGGATCGAACTTGGATTGGCCCACGCATGCTCCATCGCTTCGTGCATCGCAGCAATCGCTTCGGGCACAAGTGGAGTGGTTGCGTTGGCATCGAGGTAAATCACATGCTGAGTCTAGGGGTACAGAGATGGTCTGAGCCACGGTTCCGACGGCGGCGTGGTGAGCGAGAGTCCACAAAAAGATGCGGGCCCGACCAAATTGATCGAGCCCGCGTGCATGCGGATGAGAGGAATCGAACCTCCACGGGTGTTACCCCACAAGAACCTGAATCTTGCGCGTCTGCCAATTCCGCCACATCCGCGGGGTTGGAAAGTGTACGAAACGGCAGATCGCCCTGCCAGAGCCTGTCAGCGAGAGTTCATGTTGCTTCAGCGATTCAATCGGCGTCAAAATCTGTTTCGTCATCAAGAAGTGGGTTCGCCGTGAGTTCGATCTCAGGCAATTCCTGCATGTTTTCAGTTCCAGGTAGGAACGCAGCCAGTCGCTGCCGTCGAACCGGGTGTTGCAACTTTCGGATGGCTTTGCTTTCCACCTGACGAACGCGTTCGCGCGTCACCTTGAAAATACGACCAACTTCTTCGAGTGTGTAGGTGTGTCCGTCGCCATCACCAACACCATCGGCGATTCCGTATCGCAATTTTAGAATCTCACGCTCTCGATAGGTGAGCGTCTTGAGCAGGTCATTAATTCGACCTCGCAGCAATTCGTTGCTGGCACTTTCGTGTGGACTCTCCTGCGACTCGTCTTCAATAAAGTCGCCAAAGTGACTGTCCTCACTCTCGCCCACGGGCCGATCCAGAGAGATCGGGTGGCGGCTGATCTTCATCACCCGGCGCACTTCCTCCATAGGCATCTTGGCCTTCACGGCAATTTCTTCAACGGTTGGCTCGCGACCAAGATCCTGAAGCAAATGCTTCTGGATGTTGCGCAACTTGCTCATCGTTTCAATCATGTGCACCGGCACGCGAATGGTTCGGGCGTGATCAGCAATGGCTCGAGTGATGGCCTGGCGAATCCACCATGTGGCGTAGGTACTGAATTTGTATCCACGCTTGTACTCGTATTTGTCCACGGCTCGCATCAGACCGGTATTGCCCTCTTGAATAATGTCCAAGAAGGGAAGACCTCGGTTGCGATACTTCTTGGCAATCGAAACCACGAGGCGCAAATTGCCTCCTGAGAGATCTCGTTTGGCCTGTTCGTATTCGCCAAACACGCGAAGAATGGCTTTCATGCGAGCCTCGAGCTCGCTTGGATCCTCATAGACCAAGGATCGAAGGCCGCTGACTTCTTCACGCATAGCCACCACATCTTCAGGATCGAAACGATCTGGATTCCGCTGCGCTTTCTGAAGCATTCGCTGCAACTCAGTGAGTTTGCGATGAATGGCTTGCATCTTGCGCATCAACGGCTGAATGCGACCGGTACGCAAGCAACATTCCTCAAGCAATGTGGCAATGCGCCGTCGACGCAGCAACAACTCGGCCTTGATCTCGGCCTTGCGATCGTGACTCACCGTCGGACTCTCCAACAGAGTCCATTGCTTGTCGTTGATCTGCAGCAACTGAACAATGGACTCCACATTCACAGGAATGCGGGCTGCAATCATGTCTTTGGCATCCACCACAGCTGTACTAATCCGCATGGTTCGATCAAAAGGCAATTGCCCCGTGTGAACCAACTTCAGCGTTTCCACAGCATGGCGTGAGACATAATCGCTCTCAAGCGTCTTGCGTCGGAAAATCATGCGGGTGGTTTCAATTTTCTTGGCCAGACGAACTTCCTGCTCGCGTGTCAGCAGCGGAATGGTGCCCATCTGCGTCAGGTACATGCGGATTGGGTCATCGATGCGCTTGGAACCCTGCTCGGCGAGTGCTTGTTCCACAATCGCCTGCGCTTCGGCCTCATCAAGAATGTCATCATCAAATTCGTCGTCGCCTGGGCCGTCCTCATCACCCTTTTTCAGTTTGGCTGGCTTCACCGGCTTCGTGGTCTTCACCAGCGGCGTCGGCGCAGTCGCCGCAGGAACATGTCGTTCGCGCTGGCGACTTCGCGGTTCGTCTCGCTGAAATTTGAGGTCGGTCTGCAGTGGCGCATAAAACTTCGTCCACTGATTGCGATGCATCTCAATCTCGTCGACCATCTCCACGCCGAGTTCATTGAGAAGCACAAACAATTCGTCGATTTTTTCTGGATCAACAAATCCGTCAGGAAGGCACGTGTTCAATTCCTCGTAGCAGATCCACTTTCGGCGGCTGCCAACTTCTACGAGGCGCTTCAATACCTTATCGAGATCGGTGACTGCGAGGCTCACTGGTGTTTCTCCATTCTGGAAATGTCCGCAGAAGATCCTTCTGCGGATGCGTGAAAGGGGTCGACACGAACAGCTCGTGCGATGGCCCCAGGTCGGTGGCCCTCACGGCGGCGCTTCTCGACCAATGCCACAAGCGTGGTCTGATCGGGCGCGTGCCGAAAGGAGTTGTTGTCCTCTGCATCAGAGCGGAGGAGGCGGTCGAGATCGGTCGCTGCAGCTTGCAAGGTTTGCACACAATCGGCTGATTCCATGCGGCGGCTTCCGGTTTCGTAGAGGTCACTGGCCAAAAACTTGAGTGTAGGCACGCCAGCGTCGGCAACGATGTCTTGCACATGAAAAGGTTTTCCGGACTCAAGTCTGGAAGCAATCAAGATCCAGACTTGCCGAAGTTCGGGTTGTTCAAAGTTCGCGCTCGTAAAAGCTTCAGCCAACGGAAGCGAGCCAGAATCACCAAGGGTCACGCGAAGTGTGGCTTGATTGGATGAGCCAAGAACCGCTGCAAGGAAATTTCGTTCGGCCTCGAATCGAGCTCGATGTCGAGGTGTGGCGGGAGGCGCCGCCTCGATCACTAGGGTTGGCACGGTCGCTGCGTGATCGGAAGGCGATGGTGTGTTCGGAGCGGTCGCCTGCGGAGTCGTTGATCGAGGCATCGGCATGCTGCGTTCAAGGGTCTCCACCGGCACGTGCACCATCGACGAAAGTTCATTGAGGACAAAGCGACGACGGATTGGGTCAATCGATCGAAGGCCGAGCTCGCCAAGTTTCTGAAGCAACGATTGGAGCCGTTGCTGTTTGCCAGACATACTGTCGGTTCCGCGAAGTTCGGTACGAAAGCGTCGGACCATCCACGCTAGTGCGTCCTCGCCTTCGTGGACCGCCTTCTCAAATTCAGCTCGCCCACCTGGGCGTGCCAGCAATTCATCCGCATCCAGACCGTCCGGTAGTTTTGCGATCGCCACATCAATCGGAACGGCTAGAAAAGTTTCGACCGCCCGATCCGCGGCACGCTCTCCTGCAGTGTCTGGGTCAAAGATCAGCGTGATGCGTTCGGCCATTCGTTGCAGCATGCGAGCATGGTCTTTGGTAAGAGCCGTACCCAGCGTGGCAACTACATTCTTGATGCCGGCGGCGTGGAGAGCCAACGCGTCCACATAGCCCTCCACCACAAGAGCATGCTTGGAATCAATAATGGCTCGGCGTGCGAGATGCAACGCGTACAGGGTGCGACCCTTTGAAAACAGCGGAGAATCTGGGCTATTCAGATACTTGGGCTCATCGCCATCTTTCAACGCACGGGCGCCAAAGGCAATGCAGTTTCCGAGTTCATCATGAATCGGAAACATCAGCCGACCACGGAACCCGTCGATCGGCCCGCGAGGGCCGCGGCGAATGAGTCCGAGACTTTCAAAACTCTCTCTGTGAAGTTGCTCGCCACCAGTTGCCGCGTGATCGATCAACTTTTCTACATGCGTTACAAAGTGATCCCACCCATCTGGACTTGCACCAAGCTCGAAGGTTTGCACGGCGTCCGTGGCCAGCCCTCTGGACTCGATGTGGTTGCGAGCGGCTCGACCAAGCGTGTCATCGGTAAGGCACTTGCGGTAAAAGCGATTCGCGGCAGCCATGGCTTTGCGTAACGACTCGCGGCTTGTGGCGGGATCCTTTGGCCCCTGGTCTCGTTGCCCACGCAGTTCGATGCCGGCGCGGGTGGCAAGGTGGCGAAGCGATTCGATGAAATCCATCTTGTGGAACGCCATAACGAAATCAATTGCGTTTCCCGCTGCGCCGCACGCGAAGCACTTATAGAAGGCATTTCCCTTGTGCGTGACGACTGCCATGCTTGGTTTACTGTCATCGTGAAACGGGCACAGCCCTACATGTTCACGGCCGCGAGCCTTCAGTGCCACATGCTCACCAACGAGCGCCACAAGATCTGTGGCGTCGAGAATGCGATCTCGGTCGCTCATGTGAGCAACGCTGGTGGGGGCAGGGGTCATATTTGAAAGCACATCATTCGGTACGGAACCATCCATGGAAACCGCTGCGGAAATCCGTATAGACCAACGAAGCCGCAACTTCGTCGGGCATCCACCGCGCTGGCACGATCACCAGTGCATGGTTTGTCTGCCAACGGACATGCCGCCCAAATCCATGGGACGGACGCCACCGGCACAAAACTGGACCAAAATCGGGTCCGCCAGTCCCTTGGCCATTAGGTGCTGCTCCTGCATCGGTTGTGCGGGTCAACCATGACCCTTCGATGACAAACGGAGCCTTCATTCGGCCGAAGGACGCGGAAATCTACGCCAAAAAAGGCCTTTGTCAATCATCAAAGGCTGAAATAAACCTAAAAAGGCATATACATAGCGAAAAACGCTTCATTCCGGCCACTTTGAAGAAAATATTTTGACCTAATTCTGACTCGCGTCAGGACTTGGGACTTGTTTTTAAAGCCGTGTACACCGCTTTTCGTCGTAGTGGCTTCACGACCAAGCCCTGTCGAATCGCTCGAACACTTGCTTTGATGCGAACGGGCCGACCGTCGATCATGGCTGTCACATTTTGCAGATTTGGCTGAAAGGTGCGCTTCTTGCTGCTGGTGGTCTTAATACCAACGCCTCCAAGGTACTTGGCCTTGCCTCGTCGCTGAACGACATTGCCTGAAGATGTTTTTGCACCGGTGAAATGACAAACTCGTGGCATGGGGGCTCCTTTGAGAGTTCAGGAGTGTAACCAAAAGGGGCAGGTGCTCGCAACCCCTTCAGCGGTGTCTCACAGTTGGACCGCGTCGTTGGAAAGTTTGGCGGAAAGCCCTGCAAGAACGAGCAGGTTTTCAAGACTGGCAGCATCGGCCAAATCAAAGCTGGCAATTTCGTGGCTGTCCAGATCCAGAACGCCCCAAGCCGTTCCATCGGGCTCGAGGCATGGAAGCACGATTTCGCTTTGATCGCGAGGATCGCACGCGATGTAGTTGCTGCCCAATGAGGCAACATGTGCGATCACAAGGGGTCGACGCGCGAGCAGGCATTGGCCGCATGCTCCATGCAATCCAATCGGGCTACATGCAGGAACTGGCTGCCTTGCAGCAAGCGACAGATGCATCGGATCGGCAGGAGTTCGCTGATAGAAGCCCATCCAACTCACGCCAGAGTGTTGCAGGAGCGGCCAGCACGCATCAATGAACGCATGCATGCATTTCGATCGGTCCATTCCTGAAACAATCGTTGCCGCAATCTGTGCTTGGATGTCTTCCCACGGCCGTGCGGCGGTGGGGGGACGGCTCACGCCGATTCCTTTACCCGTTGACGAATGGCCGTCAATGGTTTGCGTTCCGAAATCGCGTGATCATCCAGAACGTACACAGCATTCACATTGTCCATCTCGGGCAGGTGATACATCAGTTCGATCATGATCTCGTCCATCACGGCTCGCAAGGCGCGAGCACCCGTGCGTCGCTGCAGCGCGCGCTCGGCAATCAATTCAAGGGCGCCCTTGGTGAATTCCAATTCAGCACCCTCAAGACGGAAGAAGTGCTGAAACTGTTTCACCAATGCATTGCGTGGCTCGGTGAGAATATTCACCATGGTCTCGCGGTCGAGTGGCATCAGCGGGCACAGGATGGGCAGACGACCCACAAGTTCCGGAATCATGCCGTAGTCAAGCACATCTTCGGGTGTGATTTGTTCGAGCAATCGTGCAATCTCGACTTCGCGACGAACATGCTGCATCTCTGGCGAAAAACCGATCCGCCTTTGACCGATTCGCTTCTTGATAATGCTTTCGATTCCCTCAAAACTGCCGCCACAGATGAAGAGAATGTGCGTCGTGTCCATCTGGATGTACTGCTGCTCTGGGTGCTTGCGACCACCCTGCGGCGGCACATTGGCCACGGTTCCTTCAAGCATTTTCAGCAGGCTTTGCTGCACGCCCTCGCCGCTGACATCGCGCGTGATCGAAACGTTTTGATTGGTCTTGCCAATCTTGTCAATTTCGTCGATATAAATGATGCCGCGCTGCGCCGACTCAAGATCAAAGTCTGCAGCCTGTAGAAGTTTGAGCAAAAGGTTCTCAACATCTTCGCCGACATATCCAGCTTCGGTGAGCGTGGTGGCATCGCCAATGGCGAATGGAACATTCAGGATCCGGGCCAGCGTGCGAGCAAGCAGCGTCTTGCCTGTGCCCGTTGGTCCAATCAACATCACATTGCTCTTATCTAATTCGACCGGCGCATTGTCCGCATCAATTTGAGTTAGCCGCTTGTAGTGATTGTGCACGGCAACGGCGAGAGCTCGCTTGGCAAGATCCTGTCCAATCACATACTGATCCAGGAATTCTTTGACGGTGCGCGGAGATGGAATTTGTCCAAACTGCGGTTTCGCGCCTCGCACTCGGCGCGTCTCTTGTTTGAAAATGTTTTGGCAGAGATCCGTGCAATGGCTGCAGATATAGACATCACTTGGGCCTTCCACCATTGGTCCAACTTCACGGCTGGTCTTGCCACAAAAGCTGCAGGTGGTCACCTTGCGACCTCGAAATCCGCTGTCTCCACCGGAGCCGCTGTTTCCGCCTGAACCCGGACCCGTGGGGCTTCCACCGCCTCCACCTGAAGAGCCACCGCCAAGTCCTCCATCACCATTTCCGCCATCGCGCCGTTTACCCGGAGTGGTGGCGCTCTCCAAGCGGGGGGCGCGTTCTTGGTTTGGTTTGTGTGGAGGCTTGCTCATGAATGGTGTGGTGCGTGTGAAGTATGCCTCGAAAGTCTAGCGTTTCAACGGTCCAAGTCAGAAGAAGTCCCAGAAGGATTCCATGTGCGCCGTTTACGGTCCCTTACCGGACGGCGGAGGCTTGGTGGGAACGGTGGTTCGAGCGCGGTCGATCATCCGTTTGCGAGCCAGCTCAAATTCATCGGCTGTCAATTCACCGCGTTCAACCAGCCCGCGAAGATCATCGAGGGAAAACCCATCGGTGCCGGCCTTGGTTCCCTTGCCAACGGCCATACGCCGTGTCCACCCCATAATGAGCGCCCCAACAAACGCGACAATGGTGAGGCCGCCAAGCCAAGGAAGCAGGGCTCCGAAATATTCGCCGCTGGCGGCCACCATGCGCGTTCTCGATCAGGCCTTTTTCGACTTCCGAGGCGTGGGCTTGTTCGTCGTGGCTGCACCGAGGCGTTTGGTCTCGTTGTCATTCCAGGTCTCGGCATCCACGTCGGTGAACACAGCCTTTTCCAGAATTCGATCGAGCACTTTCTGCTCGCGAATGGAAAGGGCGAGCTCGCTTAGGCGGCCTGCTTTTTCAAGGTCACTGCGAACTTGGGCCGCCGCAACGCCGCGTTGTGCGGCGATTCCAGCAATGCGTCCCGTGACTTCGGCCTCGCTCACTTGAATGCTTTGCTCTTCCGCCATCCGGGCGAGAATGAAGAACAATTTCAAGCGTCGTTTGGTGTCTTCTTCGCTTGCGTGGCGAATCTCTGCGAGTTTGGTTTCAACAGCCTCGGCTTCCATGCCTCGCTGCAGCATGTCCATCCGCGCCATTTCAAGATTGCGCGTGATCTGACTCTGGCTCATTCGTGCCGGAAGCGGAAAATCCACCGCACCGGTCAAGAAGCGACTCACTTGTTCTCGCTCGGCGCCACGCTGCTCACCATCTCTCTTCCGCTCAAGCATGAGTCGCATTTGGCCGTTAAGGTTTTCGATCGTCTCAAGGCCAAGGCGTTCCGCGAGTCCGGCGGCGTCGAGCGGTGCAATGCGATCCGCATCGTCAAACTTCAATTCAAAGCGAACCTTTGCACCGCGCAAATCCTCTCGTTCATGACTGTCAGGCGCTTGGGTTGTGATTTCAACCGTATCGCCAACACTCTTGCCTTCAAGATGCTTGCTCAAGTCTTCAACAAGCAGACCAAGCAAAGCGCCCTTGCCTTCATCCACCGCATCGGGCACCACCACCAACGCTTTTTCCATGTTAAAGAATGGTTCTTTGTCGTCGTTCTTCCATGCTTTGGCGGTGCACAACATTCGATCCAGTGCTTGGAAGGGGCCGGTGATTCGATTGGGAGTACCGAGGCGATAGCCCTGGCGGCGAATTTCGCCTTGCACATGTTCGTCGGTGATCGCAAAGATTGGTCGTTGGACCGGAATTCCATCCGTGTTGGGCAGTGTGAAATCGGGTGCCACTTCCACTTCGAGTGTGAAACTGAAGGGCTTCCCACGCACGATCAGGATTTCGGCTGTGCCTTCTGGGAGTTCAGGCTCGCCGATCGGTCGCAGCTTGTGCGCTTCAACCGCTTTGGTGTAGGTCTCGCTGACCAACTGGCCGCGAGTCTCTTGAAGAATGGAATCGCTGAATCGTTTTTCAAGAAGGCCACGCGGTGCTTTGCCCTTGCGAAATCCGGGAAGTTGGGCTTCGCCCTGAAGGTTTGAGAAGCCGCTCTCAATGCGAGCGTCGACGGCTTTGGCGGAGAGAGTCACGGTGATTCGCTTGCGTGCGGGGCCGGCGTCTTCGACCTTGACTTCGGGATTCAATTCGGCTGTAGCGTTGCTCATGGTGTCCTTGGGGTGAAATGATCCCTCGCGATCAGCGAGGGGCGGGGAGTATAGGGCTTTTTATGGTGCGTCAGCGTGTCAGCGGCGGTGTCGGTGCTGACGAATGAACCGGTTTCCGCTGCATCGCTCATGCAATCGGTCTCGCCAGTTCCATAAGCGATCAGAAGCGAATTGTCCGGCAGGTCCAATATCTACCCCCGTCCCTAGTTACCGGTCGAGGAGCATTTCGGCGTAGGTGGGCAGCGGCCACAGATCTGCCGGTGTCCACTTTTCAATGCTGTCGCAATGCGTACGAACTTCCGCCATGGCGGTGACAACATCGTCGCTGCACTGCCGCATGTGCTGTGCAATGTCATCAAATTCCTTGTGCTCCGCTTTGTCAAGCGTGGCCAACGCAGTTCGCAAGTTTGAAAGTTTTTGCACCCAATTTCGAAGCGCCAATTCCTCATCAGGGCACTCCACACCGGCGGCACGACTGCTGCCTACGGCATCGGCAAGTTCACATTGCGCGCGAGTGGCCGCTGGCAGAATTTGCGTCCGAACCATCGTGGCCATGGTTCGGGCTTCGATACCGACCACGGTCACATACAGTTCCATCAACACTTCGGCGCGCGCTTTCAGTTCGATTGGACTCAGCACGCTGTATTTGCTGAACAGTTCTTGCGCCGTCTTGCTCTCAAACACCGGCAATGCTTCAGATGTATTGCGCAAGTTCGGCAAGCCGCGCTTCTTGGCCTCGCTGTGCCATGCGGCGCTATAGCCATCGCCATCAAAGCACACGCGTCGATGATTGGTAACGGTGTCTTTCAGCACGCTGCACACGGCTTCATCCAGTTTGGCACCGGAAGCATTCTTGCCGGCTTTGTTCTCAATGGCGGTGGCAATCGCATCAAAACTCTCGGCAATGATGGTGTTCAAAACCGTGTTTGGCCACGCCACACTCGCGGTACTTCCGACCGCACGAAACTCAAACTTGTTCCCGGTAAAGGCAAACGGACTTGTTCGATTGCGATCACTGGCCGCGCGAGGCAGCATGGGGAGCGTGCCAGCACCTAGGTCAAGCTGACCGCCCTTAATTGTTTTCTTTGGACTGCCGTGTTGCAGTTGATTCAAGATGTCGGTCAGCATGCTGCCGAGGTAAATGCTCATGATTGCAGGCGGCGCCTCGTTGGCTCCAAGCCGATGATCATTGGCGGCACTGGCAATGCTGGCTCGCAGCAGATCGGCGTGTGTGTCCACCGCGCGGATCACTCCGCATAAGAATGTCAGGAATTGCAGGTTGTGATGCGTCTCCTCGTGAGGGTCTAGAAGATTCACGCCTGTGTTGGTGGCCAGACTCCAATTGTTGTGCTTGCCGCTTCCATTCACTCCTGCAAATGGTTTTTCATGAAGAAGGCACTCAAAGCCAAATTCGCGTGCGGTCATTTTCAGCACATGCATGCACACCATCTGGTGATCGGCGGCAATGTTGGCCAACTCAAAGGTTGGAGCGAGTTCGTATTGGCCAGGCGCCACCTCGTTGTGCCGAGTCTTCACCGGGACGCCGAGTTCAAAGAGCCGATGCTCGGCGGCGGCCATAAAACTAATCACACGATCGGGAATCGCACCGAAATAGTGGTCATCCAGTTGGTGCCCCTTGGGTGGCATGGCGCCGATCAGGGTGCGTCCAGTGATCGTGAGATCGAGGCGAGCTCGATACAGGTCGCGGTCGATGAGGAAATATTCTTGTTCACATCCGAGCGTGGCAACCACTTGTGCAACACCCTTGTCGGTGCCGAAAATCTTCAATATGCGCATCGCCTGCTCGCTCACGGCGCGAATGCTTCGCAAGAGGGGTGTCTTTTTGTCGAGTGCCTCGCCCGTCCAACTCACAAATGCCGTGGGAATGCAAAGCGTGGTCACGCCGCCTGGATTGCGTAAGAGAAACGCAGGACTGGTTGCATCCCATGCGGTGTATCCACGGGCTTCGTAGGTGTCGCGGATTCCGCCGGATGGAAAACTGCTCGCATCAGGCTCCCCTTGGATGAGTTGATTGCCCGAAAGTTTTTCGATGGCTGTGCCATCCCCAAGGATCGAGAGAAACGCGTCGTGTTTCTCTGCGGTCATACCAGTCAATGGTTGAAACCAGTGGCAGTAATGAGTTGCACCATTGTCAAGCGCCCAATCCTTCATCGCCACGGCCACGGTGTTCGCCACGGCTGGGTCAAGCGGCAGCCCCTGTTCAATGGTCTTAAGCAAACTGGCGTGCACATCACTCGGCAACCGCTTCATCATGGTGTCACCGCTAAAGGTGAGCATGCCGAAGACATCGCTGGCACGGGGCGGGGCTTGGTGCGTTGGCGTCAATTCATGGGGTTTGGTTGTCGACATGGCTTGCTCATTCCTTTGATTGGTGCATACCGTTCTCGGCGGTCGGGAACGGTTTTATGAGCATAGCGGTTCGCCCGTTTGACTGGGAAACCAGCCAAATCATGCAGAAGTTGAATCCGAAACTTAGTCGCGGTGGGGCGGTTTGACGCGCCTGATTCGTTTGCCGCCAAAGGCTTGGCTTCCGAGCCACCCCTTATGCCAGAAGTAAGTCATGAACCCGCTGGCAGTCAGCAGCATCAGCGCCAGCGAGAATGGATAGCCATATTTCCATTCAAGTTCCGGCATATTCCAGTCGCTCTCGGTATGAAAATTCATCCCATACACACTGGCAATGAAACCAAGGGGAATAAAGATGGTCGCGACGATGGTGAGAAACTTGTTCACTTCTCCAAGGCGGTTGCTAATCGCGGTCAGATAAATCTCCATCAAGTCGCTGGCCATGTAGCGGTCGGTCTCTAACAAGTCCATCAGGCGGGCCACGTGATCCTGTGCATCTCGGAGGTAGGGTCTCAATTCTTGTCCATAGAGCCGTTCAATGGCACTCATGGCAACAATGGCGTCACGCATCGGCCACACCGCGCGGCGAATTCGCATCAGGTCGACTTTGATGGCGCGGATGTCATGAATCTGATGGACATCGACATCATCCACGATTCGTTCCTCAAGGTCCTCAAGCCGATCACCCAGTCCGCTGACCAATGGGAAGTAGGCGTCCACAACTGTGTCAATCAATCCATACGCAAGGTAGGCGGCACTGCTACTGCGCACGCGCCCGCGGCCGGTGCGGATGCGATCTCGGAGTTCAGAAAGACAATCGCCCGGCACAGTTGTTTGAAAGCTGATCACAGCGCGGTCCGTGAGGTACAGGCTGAGTTGTTCTGTTTCAAAGCGCACGCCTTCGGTATGCACCTGTGGCATCGGGACCACAATAAATGTGTTGTCACCGTACGTCTCCACTTTGGCTCGCTGAGTGATGTCGGTGATGTCTTCCATCGCCATAGCGTGAATGCCGAAGATCTCTTGAATTCTTTGCAGCAACTTCAGATCACCAAACCCGTCGACATTCAGCCACACCACCGGCCACTTGGCGATCATGGCGCGGATTTCATCTGGATCCTTCAGCGTCACTTCCTCAAACCCCGACGGCGAATACCCAAAGGCCGTCAAAACCGAACTCCCTGCATCCGGATCGACTCGCATCGTGCCGGGGGGCATGTTCAAGTTGGGCAAGCGATTCTTACGGCGCTTCGGAAGTGAGACGGGAATCCACGACATGCTCTAACGGTACCCCTGCGCGGAGCGGCTCTCAACTGATCCAGCGAAGGATCTCACGAAATTATTCAAATTCAAAGGTGTGTCGGTGACCGCATCAAGCGCATCCACATGTGCACCTCACCCCTGCGTCAAGGAACTGAAAGCCACTTCACATCGCCAGTGGTGGGATTGAGCAAGGCAACCGTAAATCGAAGGGCCCGATGCAGTGCTCCGGGGTTGATCACGCGAACGCCCTGCAAAGTTTCATCCCGTTTCAGGTGCGAATGTCCGTGAAAAAGAAAGTCAGGTTTGGCATCAATCGCCTGTTGCAGCAGCGCACCATCATCTCCGTGCGTGAAGGCCAATCGCTTGCCATCGACTTCAACGGTGCCCAGCGGATGCTGCATATCCAGACCAAGGTGATGTCCGTAGCGAATCAATGGCCCGGCGTCATCGCAATTTCCAGCAACGGCATGAACTTGCAGGCCCGCGAAAGCATCGAGCACTTCTTCCGTTCCAAGATCACCACAATGAATAAACACACTGGCCCCATCCGCTTGGAGCAATTCAATCGCGCGCCGCGTTCGAGTCGCTTCGCCGTGGCTATCTGAAAGAATTCCAACAAGAGATGCCATGCAGGGATCGTCTCCGCGGGAGGCATCGTTGGCAAGCGGCGGCTAGCCTTTCATCCCATGCCCGCAGCTGGTTCCATCGTCACGCGTTTCGCCCCGTCGCCAAGTGGCCATCTTCATGTGGGAGGTGCTCGTACAGCTCTGTTTTGTTGGGCGTATGCCAAGGGCCGCGGTGGAACATTTCTGTTGCGGATTGAGGACACCGATCAGAAGCGGTCGAGTGATGCGGCAAGTCTGGGCTTCTTGAAAGATCTCAAGTGGCTCGGCATTGACTGGAATGAAGGGCCCGAGTTTGATGGCTGCGGCGGCGGTGATCGCGGTCCGTATTTTCAGAGCGAGCGATTGGAAATTTACAACGCCCATTTGCAACGATTGCTCGAATCCGGTTCGGCGTACTACGCCTTTGAGACTACGGAGGACTTGGACACGAAACGGTCGGCGGCCAAGGCAAAGGGAGTTGCCTATCGATACGACCGTACTGAGAGCGTGAACCGAACGAAACAGGAGGTCGCTGAACTGCTGGCTTCCGGGCGCTCCGCGGTGATTCGATTTCGCACGCCCGAGGGACCGATCACCATTCAGGATGCAATACTCGGTCAAGCAACGCTTCCGGCAGGAGAGGTGGACGACTTTGTTCTCCGAAAGGCGGACGGGTTTCCCACCTATCACTTTGCGGTTGTCGTCGACGATGAATTGATGGGTGTCACGCATGTGCTGCGTGCGCAGGAACATTTCAATAACACCGCCAAACACATGGTGCTGCAGGATTCACTGGGGTTTCGTCGGCCCACCTACGGGCATTTGCCGTTGATCTTCAATCCCGATGGCAGCAAGATGAGCAAACGGGACAAGGACAAGATGCTGCGTAAGGCAGTGACCGAGCGAAAAATTTCACAGCCACCGACGAACACGGTGTCGCAAGAAGAATTTTCCGCGTGGCTTGCGGGCAAGAATGTTCAACTTGAACATGCACAGGCGGACCGGCTTGCGGCGGCGCTTCAGGTGGTGCTTCCGGAGATCAATGTGGATGACTTTCGGCGAAGTGGGTATCTGCCGGAAGTCATGTGCAACTTTCTCGCGCTGAACGGTTGGAGCCCCGGCGAAAACCGAGAGAAGTTTGACAATGCATTCTTGGCACAAGCCTTTGATCTATCTCGCGTCGTCAAGACGCCTGCCAAGTTCGACCGCGTGAAATTGCTGAGTTTCAACTGCGATGCGATCACCGGTATGCCTCGCGACGAGTTTGTGAATCGCGTGCGAAATCATGGGCATGCGTATCACTCCGACTTTATGCGCAAACTTTCTGCCGAGCAGTTTGACACGCTCGCAGCCGCAAGTCATGAGAGATCCAAGACCCTTGACGACCTCTTTCGCTTGAATCGTTTCCTTGTGACGGACGATCAGGCGGTGTGCTTTGACTCCAAGGCTGCAGAAAAGAACTTGCAGGGGGCTGAGCCCAATGGACTCTCGCACCTGCGTGCATTGCGTGGAGTGCTAAGCGAAGTGAAGGCGTGGGATGCGCCATCACTTGAGGGGGCCATCAAGGCATTTGCCGAGGCACACACCGCAGGTCAGCTTGGAAAGGTTGCGCAGCCCTTGCGTGTGGCAGTGAGTGGCACCACCGTGAGTCCGCCGATCTTCGACACGCTTGTGATTTTGGGACGGGGCAGCACGCTGGCACGGGTGGATCGCGCCTTACAAATGTTCGGCACACACTGATCGAGTGTTGATTCAGTCGCAGAAAGAGTTCTCAGTGATCTCTCACTGAGTCCTCGGCACACGGTCGTACATCGACGGGCGATTTCTCGCCGCCGTAGATCCTCACACAGAACGGTCTTGTGACTTAGTCAGGTTTTGATGCTGGTGCGTAGCCGCTCTTGCCAGGGCCAACACTCTGCCAATCGCTCCACACATTGTTGGAATTCAGCACCATGACTTCCATGTCGCCATTCCCCCAGAGCCGGAAAAGGCTCATGCCATACGGTGTCGTTTCAATGGCAATGCTGACGGGCTTGCCGCGAGCATCTTGCGATGTTGTGCTTGCAGGACGAGCGGCAAGCAAGAGAGCGGCAGATCCCACGCAGGCAATCGCAATTGGAATTGCAAGACGCGAGGCCTTTGATCGGCGTGCCTTGTGTGTGTGAAAGTGGGTGGATGGTTGCTGCATTGGGTTCTCCTATGCATCTAGCATCGAACGAATGGTGCCATTCGCTACACTCTGTTGCACTAGGACTGTTGGCGCAGTTGGCTAGCGCGTCTCCATGACACGGAGAAGGTCACTGGTTCGAGCCCAGTACAGTCCATTTGAGTGATTTTGCGTGTGCACGCAGCGCACGCCTTGCTGTCGGGTCGTTCCAGCTCGAAGCGTGCCTCGAGGGTTTCCATTTCCTGGGGGGATCAAAACCGAGCTTCATTGCTTCGCGACAGGCCCGCAACCCAGTCTTTTGTATTCAAGCCACGCCGATGGTAGAAATGGAAAAATGGAATCTCCGCATCAGATTGGACCGGTTGGGGGTGAGCCCGCTCAAATAATCGCGGGAGTTGCGGCGTCCGGGGCTTCGCCTCAATTCGCAGCCGCGTCGGAGGCCAAGGTCGCACGCTGCCCATTCGCAAAGATATTCGGGCGGGACAAGACCGGATCGCTCGCGAAACGGCTCAAAGAGTCCACGAAGGAATTGCACCATGCTGCAGAGCACCATCCTCTCCAGCAATCGATTGTCAGAGGGACTATTTCGAAGAGCGACTACGCCTCCTTTGCCTCAGCCATGCGGCGAGTGCACTCGGTCATGGAATCACAGCTCGACACGCTCTCGAAACAAGACACACGCATTGGTGCGATCTTTGTAGGTCGCCATCGCAGGCTCGCAGCGTTCGATCGCGACATCGCTCTGCTCGGCGGCTGCGTGGTTGCGACGCCCGAAGTGCAACCGTCGGATTGGCTGGGTGGCTCGACCCACATCCATCCGCTTGCGTGGCTGGGAGTTCTTTATGTGGTCGAAGGGAGTTCCAACGGGGGACAGGCGATCGCTCGAATCCTCCGCCGAACTTGGAACGTAGGCGACGACACGCTCACATCGCTCGACCCCCACGGCAGCGACACGCGCGCGTTCTGGGAAGAGTTCCGGACAACTCTTGACGCTCAACAGTTTTCCACCGCTGAGCAAGATGCCATCATCGCAGGAGCCGCCGCCACATTCGCTGGAATCACTCGGCTAATGGATTCGGTGTCCCACTCGGCAATGCCAACTGCCTAGGCTTGATCCTGTCCAGCATCGAAAGCATTCGTTTTTTCTCTTCCCCAATTCACATCATTCGAAAGCCATTCATGTGCATCGCCCGCTTCGTCGTCGGTCCATCCGTTTCTGTCCTTGCACTCGCCACTCTCACCAGCACGACCTCGGCTGGAGTCATTGGCTTCAATGAGTGGTTCGGGACAGGGCATGATGGCCGACTGGGCCGCGAAACGAGCGAACGATCGTTGAAAGGCGTCAGAGGCCGCAGGACTTGTTTTTCCATCTTCTGCCCTGCAACGAAACATATTTCACCAGTTTCTAAACATGTGACCATTTCACATAAGGCAGTTGGATTTCACTCCTCGAATGGTTATTCTCCCTTCACGGAATCTCTGTTTCACAGTGGAGTTGTCGGGTGTTCGCCCGCGACACTGGTAAAGCGAATTCCTATCCATCAATATTTCTTTTAGATCCTCGAAGGAGCAACGAAGTTGAACAAGCTCTGCTTATTTGTCATCACCATCGCCGCCGGATTCATCCAGTCACTGGCCAGCGCCCAGACGGCTAACTGCCCGGCCGACCTGAACTTCGATCGCGCGGTGGACGCCGCAGACCTTGCCGAGCTCCTTCTCGAATTCGGTCCCTGCTTTGAGTGTCCATCGGACCTCGATGGTGACGGCGTGGTGAACAGTAGTGACATCTCGCTGATGCTGCTCGACTTCGGCGCCTGCCCCGAAGGACCGGGCGACAACCCATGTCCGGCGTGGGGTTCAGTCGTGGCAAGCGGTGGGCCAGAACCGATTCTCTACAACGACCTCACCGTTGGCATGCGCTGGTGGGACATCGTCTCAACTGGCTGGCAGCGATTCACTTCGTCGTCGCCCGACGGAGAGTGCACGACTTTCAACTCGAACTACCAGTCAGTGTGTTACGACTACGGGACCACCATCCGCGTCGATGCACAGTTCACGTACTACGCGGACGGAAACTGCGCCTACTTCACTGGACCCACAACGCCGCCGAACCCATGCCCGGCCGAAAAAACAATTGCCGCGGTAGACCGCTCATTTGCGATCACGGTCACCCCATCAGAGGGTGACTGCGGGGAAACGTACACGGTGGGTCGCGCTGTTCGAATCCAGTATCACGACGGTCAATGCGGTCTTTACTGGGGATGGCCGATCAATCCGCACTACACGCCCTTTGGAACCCAGATTGGATCCTGTGACGGGTGGAGCTTTCTCTCCAACGGAACAGGCGGCTATGTTGCGATTCGCACCTGTCCACCAGCCGGCCAGGTGATGGAGGAGATCTCCCGAACAGAGGTCACCGTGACTGTCAATGGCATGTATACATGGACAGTTGGAGACGAAGTCGTGGTGGCTGAGACGGACGGCGAGTGCGGCACACGCGAGGCAACGCAATATGAGTGGTTGCCATACGGCACCATTCTGGGCTCGGATGGCATCTACGACTACTACTCGGACGGCAATGGGTGGTACTACACGGTTCCGATTGGATGCCCCAGCTCGGGTACCGTGATTTCGTCCACAAGCAACGGAATCTTTATCAACGTGATCGGTATGGATTGGTTGGTCGGCACGTACTACACGACCACGTTTGCTGACGGTAACTGCAATTCGTACGACCTCTCCTCGACCGAGTATCTGCCCTACGGCACGCTCCTCGGAAGCGATAGCAATTCGAACTATTACTCGGATGGCGCTGGCAGTTACTACACGGACACCATTTCATGCCCTGCGTACGGAACCATGATTTCAGGCAGCTCATGGTCAATCACGGTGGTGGTGGGCGGGATCGATTGGCAGGTCGGCACATCGACAACCACGATCTACGCCGACGGGACCTGCGGCACATACGAGGAGACATCAACCAATTACCTTCCGAGCGGAACGTTTCTTGGAAACGATGGGACCTGCGACTACTTCTCTGACGGCGCCGGAGGCGTTTATTCGAGCAACTGCGGTTGACGCATTCCGAATACGCTCGCAGTGAACCAAGCCCAACGATGGGCGAGGTTTGGTCCAATGGACAATGTCGATGCAAAGGTCGTGCAGTTGCCACAACGGATTTCAAGGCTCAAGAAGATGATGGTATGAAAATGGACGTCATGGTCGATGGTGCGCGCATGACCGTCAAGATTTCCGGGCGGCTCGATGTCCATACGGCACCGGTGTTAGACGAATTGATCGAACATCAACTTGCGAACATCAAGGAACTCATGCTGGATTGTGGTGGTGTTGACTCTGTCTCCTCAGTCGGACTGCGTGCCATATTGAAGGCACACCAGAAGATGAAGGATTCACACGGAAGATTGCTGTTGAAGAATGTGACCAAGTCGACCGCCGACGTTTTCGAGGTGACTGGTCTCGACCGCATATTGCATTGTGAGAGAAAGCCTCGGTCGATGTCTGTTGCTGGCCTTCAGATGATCGCCAAGGGTGCCAATGGCGAGTGCTACAAGGTTGATGACGAAACCGTTTTGAAACTGTATTTCGATTACGTCGAAGAAGCGTACGCCGTGAAGGAAAAGGAACTGGCGAAACAGGCCTTCGTTGCAGGGGTGCCGACTCCCATCTCCTTTGATGTGGTTGCGTGCGGCGACCGCAGAGGCATTTTGTATGAAATGATCAGGGCGGACACGCTCTCGAAGTACATCGAGACGAATGTCGATCGTTTCGATGAAGTTGTGGAGCTGTATGTGGGCTTCTGCAAGAAGATCCATGCCATTGTGCCTGCCCCCAACACCTTTCCAGATGCCGTGACACTCGCCTGCGGATACGTGGACGCGTGTGATTTCTTCAATGAACGCCAGCGAGCGTTCTTGAAGGATCGCTTGGTACGCACCGAGCGACACGGCACGCTCATCCACTGGGATCTTCATCCGAGCAACATCATGAGGGATGGAGAGAACCTCTGCTTGATCGATATGGGTGACATGGCTGTGGGCACGCCATTTTTCGATCTGGGACAGATCAAGCATGTCCTGCATTATTGCGGAGGCATGGGTCTCTGCCACACGTTTATTGGGCTGAGCGATGCGATCGCGGTACGAGTATGGAAGAAGTTTGTCGCGAGTTACTTCGGTCATCCAGCCCCGGATGCCTTGGCGGTGATCGAGGAGAACATCGACTTTTACAGGGCCATCAAGAATGTGTTCCTGTATCTGTGTCGAAGCGGTGGCGAAACCATGCGTTCACGACGAAAGGAATTCATTTTTCAGATGCTTCCCAAAGAATTTGCACAATTGAGGTAGGCAATGCAACAACGCTAGGAGTCACTCAAGCCGAATCGCCGAGTCCGCCTCTCCGCCTCATTGATGACAGTGCTTTCATCCTCAGCATTTGATTGACTCGCATTTGGGCAGTACAGTTCCGTAGTTAGACGAAGGCCCGGTTTCATCACTCACCGCAATCAGAATCGACGAACACCTATGAACAACACCACGCCACCGAACAATGACCCCAAGAGTGGATTGGATTCCAAATCGCAGGGAACCCTTGGAGATGCTGCGGGTAACCCGAAGAAACAAGGTGGAATTCCCGGCATTCCATATGGTGCTGGCAATCAAAAGGGCAAGGGTCAGCAGTATGGGCTGTCCAAGGGCCTGAATCGCGGACCGGTCAAGCGTTCTGGGCCCGTTGCTGGAGGCGGACAACGGCGGTCCGGTTTTGGCGGAGCCCGCGGTCGCTGAACGACCCATTGCCAACTTCACTGGAGTTCGGCACTCTAGTGGCATGATGAAAACCTTTCTCGCTCTCTCAATGGTGTCGGTCGTGGGTGCAGTGAGTTCATGCCGGGATACCACCAGCACCGCTGGAGTCACTCCGGTCGCGGCACCGAATTCAATCGCTGTGTCGCAGTCGCAGGCGTCGAACCGTCCATGGGTGACGCTGTTTGATGGTGGAGATCCAGCAAAAAATTGGAGAGGCTTCAAAAAGGAATCCGTGCCAACAGACTGGACGGTCGAGGATGGGTGCCTTGTGCATTCCGGCAAGGGTGGCGGCGACCTTGTCACGCGTCAGTCCTATGGAAGTTTTGAATTTGAATTGGAGTGGAAACTTGCACCCGGCGGCAACAGCGGAATTATGTATCACGTGAGTGAAGACGCGAACAACACATGGGAAACGGGTCCCGAGATGCAAATTCTGGATGACTCGATTCATGTGGATGGCAAGGATCGCTTGACATGCGCCGGATCCGATTACGCCTTGTATCCCGCGCCGATCGGCGCCGTGAAACCGATCGGTGAATGGAACCGGATCCGCATGCTGGTGGAGGGCATGCATATTCAGTATTGGCTCAATGGCGTGAAGACTGCGGACTTTATTCGTGGAAGCGACGACTGGAAGCGACGTGTGGCGGAAAGCAAATTCAGCAAGATGCCTCGTTACGCAACCAACAGCAGGGGCCACATTGCCCTGCAGGATCACGGCGACCGAGTGTGGTTTCGAAATATTCGGGTGAAGCCGCTTGATTGATGGCAGGGCGGTTCAGCCAAACATCAGGAGCGCCAGAGCGACATCACCAAAGTCGACCGATCCGTTTTGATCGAAATCGCTGCTGCACTCACTGCACGGACCAAAGTCAAGAAGGATCAGAGCGATGTCGCCAGAGTCGACGGCGCCGCTGCCATCAAGGTCGCCATCCACGTTGGTGGTAATGGAGACCAGCGCGTACTGCACTCCTGCGACCGTTTGCATGGTGGGCGCAAGGCCGAGTTCCGAGGTGCCAGCCGGAACCCCAGGCAGCCACTGATTGGTCACGGACCCGTTGGATCGCACAAGGCACGCCGCAAGGCCGATCTCACCTTGGTGATCACTGGCAAGGCCAAGTTCAACCAGCGGAATTCGAAATTCAAATCCATTGGTGGCGGTGGAAGCATTGGCCACACTCGACGCGGTGATGCCAGCCGTATTGGTGTTGTTCAAAGCCACTTCAAGATTGTTGGTGTTGACGCCGCCACTTAGAACTCCGCGTCCGCCATTGACCGCGCATGCTCCGCGATAATCCTTGACGGCCAGCGAAGCGTCTGGCAGGTTGATTGAATCCACAAACATGATGGATCCCGGCGCATTGACGAAGTACATCAGATCGGGGTCGAAGCCGCTGTCAAAGGCGAGGCCATGAAGTTCGGCAAGGCCGCCTGGAGGTGAAGCAAGATGGTTTGTGCGAAGTGGATTCTGCCCAAGGCTTGCTCCCGGATCGGTATCGATGAAGAGCGTGAGCGCGGTGGCGTTCTGTGGCAAGTTTCCAGAAATCGAAACGCGTATCGCATCTTCGTCGCGTCGAACCAACAGCTGATTCAATTCACCAACATTGTCGCCGAAGATGGACAAACAACTCTGTGAAGCCAGCGTTGCATTCGCTCCCGCATCCGTAAGAAGATTCAGCCCATCAATATCGGCGTGTGAACTTACTTCGGGCGTTGAGAGACTTGCCCGGCCAATAAACCACGAACGAGCATCGAGTTGAATTGGATACGCCGCCTGATTCGCCTGTGTGATGGCTATGAGCGGTTGCCCGTTCTCAAGGCTTGTTGGAATCGCTCCGCCAGTCGGAAGCGTGAATCCGCTGAGATTAAGCGTTGCATTCACACTTGACGACGCAAGGCTGATGGCCACGATTACCGTTTCCGAAGCATCGTGACGGACAAAGGCAAGCACCGCACTGTCCGAGCACGACACCGCTGTGTACGACCCGCGGCGAAGAGCCACACTGGCCTTGCGGACCGCGATCAGGGATCGATAGGTCTCCAAGATGGAACCCGATACACCTTTCTGTTCGGGAACACTTCGGCCATCATTGTTTGCGGATGAAGTAGGAGGCTGCGGGGAGATTGCCAGCGCCGGGTAGTTGGACATGGGTGCGCCAGCCACGGCATTCCACTTAAAGGGTTCTCGCATCGGAATGTCGTTGGCGTCACTTCCCACACTTGCCTTGGATCCCTTCATGCCAATTTCGTCGCCGTAATAAATATTGGGCGGAAATGGAAGGGTCAATAAAACGGCGGCGGCGACTTTTTGTCGAGCATTGTTGCTGGAAAACACAGACGCCAGTCGGTCGGAATCGTGGTCATTGGATTCGGCGACCGCAAGCTTGCCAATAGGAATGGCGGCGACCGTCGTTGCGATGGTGGAAGAGAGCCCGGACGCATTGCGGGCCGTGACTGCATTGCGAATCGAAAATTCAAGTGGCTTGGTGATCACCGCATCAAAGGCGTTCGGTGTGAGCAGGTCCGTTCCATAATTGCCCCAGTCCGATGCTTCGCAGAACAGGAAGACTTCGGGCTTCAAAGCCCGCAGAGACGAACACCACTTTTCCCAAAAGGAAATATTGGCTCCCCAACCCTCACCACCGCTTGCCCATGCATGATCCAGTCGAAATCCATCCACGCCATCGCTCGTGTTGCCGTCACCGTTGGGATCAAGCCACTTCTTTGCCCAGTTGGTGACCAAGTCAACCACTGCCGCATTGTCCAGGTTCCAATGAATGAAACCAACTTGCGAGCCATTCCAAGTGTTGTATTGCGAACCCACATACTCGGTCTTGCCTGCATTGGTAAACGCAAGCCACGAGCCATAGACACTTGCTGGGTTGCCAAACGCGGATTGAAACCAAAGGCTGTTCTGGCTGATTCCATAGGCCACAAAGTCCAGGATCACCTTCATCCCACGAGCGTGGGCCGCGTTGACAAACGCCAAGAATTCCAATTCAGTTCCAAAGCGACTATTCAGCGAGTCGGCGGGTCCATGCTGGTAGCCGTGGTAAGCCGCCGATGGAAAAATCGGTTGCAAATAGATCATGGTCACGCCGAGATATTGCAGGTAATCAAGGCTGGCAGTGGATGCGAGACCACCAAAGTCTCCGAATCGCGTTGTGACAGAACCTACGGTGTCGTTGTTGGAGTCACGCCATGCAATCGGCATGATTTGGTACATGATTTCATCCTGTGGCGGGCGCTGCAGTTGCGAGTGCGCAGCCGTGGCAACCCACAGGACGGGAATGATGCAGAGCGAACGGCACCACACCAGCCACGCGTTGGGAACACAATGCATTGACCCAATCTACCTCGCCATTGGGATTGTCCAAAGCGATCATTTTAAAAAAGCCAATTCGATCAGCAATTTCGCCTCACCCACCACGCCATTTGATGCTGCAACCGATGCTGGGATGCTGATCGGTGCTTGCTGGAGCACCTGCAAGAACAGCGGCGATGGCCATCTTAAGTTCGTGGCCAGTCACCGGGATGGCACTTCCCGGCCGACTCCGATCAAGGCAGCCTCGATAGGCGAGCAGATGGTGAGTGTCATAGAGAAAAAAATCTGGTGTGCATGCGGCCTTGAAATCACGGGCAACTTGCTGGGTTGCATCGAAGCAGTAGGGAAAACAATACTGAGCCGAGCGAGCCTCTTCAGCCATCCGCTCAGGTGCATCTTCGGGATACGAAATCGGATCGTTACTCGATATGCCTACGACAGCAAGTCCGCCGGTTGAATGTTCTCGCCCAAGTCGAGCCACTTCATCCCGCACATGCATTACGAAGGGGCAATGGTTGCACAAGAACATCACCAGCACCGCTCGCCCGGTGAAGTCTTTGGTGCGTACATGCAACCCCGTGCGAACATCCGGGAGGTCAAAGTGGGGAAGTGGCGTTCCGAGCGGAACCATGGTGCTTGGGAGTGCTGGCATGTGTGGACCTCTGAAGGGCGGAAGGAGAAAGTGATTTCGGATGCGTCATGGCGAATCGTAGAATCGAAGCATGCCACGCGTACGCGACGAAGGACCGAGCGATGAAGATATTCGCAGGTTCGGGCATGAAGCCGATCCCGAAGGGGCGAAAGTGTTTTGCCCGGATTGTGGTGAAGCCATGCATCCGGATGCCGAAGTGTGCCCCAAGTGTTTCTGTTACACCGCCGGCGATGCCATGCGGCGGCATCCACGACGCGAACGGATTCGGCGGGCGGTCATTCTTGCGATCGCCGGTCTGCTGGTTCTTGCACTGCTGTTGCCGCTGATCACAGGGCGATGGTGGATGTAGCAAAAACACACAACGGACCGCGTAAACGGTCCGTTATGGAACATGCCCCGTGTAGGACTTGAACCTACGACCCGCTGATTAAGAGTCAGCTGCTCTACCAACTGAGCTAACGAGGCGCGAAGCAAGAAGCCTAGTGATTTCTCGATCGAACGGCAAGCATCGACGGCGTTCACGCTGGCGACTTCACTCCATGACAATGCTTGAACTTTTTTCCGCTTCCGCATGGGCACGGTTCATTGCGACCCACCACTGCTGGCGCGGCACGGTGAACGACCGGCGTGGGTGCAACACTCGACCCACCTGCACGCTCACCCGCAGCAAGGGCAGCCTGCTGTGCTGGACTCGGTTGCGGCTCCACGGATGGCAGTTCGGTTTGCTCTTGCGATGGAGGCGCGGGTTTGACTTGCGGAACAAGCCGTCCCTTGAAGGCCACTTCAGCCACGCGGTCGCGTACCGACACTAGCATCTCGTCATAAAGTCTGGCGGCTTCCTTCTTGAATTCGATCCGAGGGTCCTTTTGACTGAAGGCCCGGAATCCAATCGCATCTCGAATTTGATCCATCGACCGCAAGTGGTCCTTCCACGTGTTGTCCAGCGTTTGAAGCAAGATCCAACGCTCGAAATGGGTCAGTTCGGCTCGCAGGCACTCTCGAATGCGAGCAGGCACGAAGCCATCCGGATCGGCTGAAGCCTGTTCGAGTTCGGAATCGTTCAAGTGAGCGAGACCGTGTTTGGCAAACCACTCCGCGATCGATGCAGCTTCTCGGCCACCCTCTAAACACACACGAGCCCGTTGGGCGATCGCGCTGTCGTCCATGGCGGCTGCCGCCTGCTCCAAGAGTTTCCGCAATTCTCGGGGGTCATTGCTCGGAAGGGCCTGCGGATCCCACGCAAGATTGAATCGAGAATTGGCCCACTGGCAGAATTGCACGAGCGCATTCTGTGGATTCGATTGCAATTGCGATGTGGTGAAATCGAGCGCAAAGTCAATGCCGTACATTTTTTCGCGGTGGCTGTACGCACTCTTCGAGGCCTGCAACAACCGCTCAGCGGCTTTGTCAGGACCATCCACCCCTTCAAATTCACTGGCCGCCACGGTGACGCCAAGCACGCGGTCGGTCCAATTGGTGAGTTCGCGAATCGCAAAATCAGGAACGAGAAAACCGTCGATCGGTTGTAGGTCGATGGCGTGATACATGGCCTCCGCGGATTTCTCAATCGCTGCTTGCACATCGGCTCGATGACCGCTTCGAACCATTTGTGGATCAAGCGTGCATTGAAAGGTGTCGAGCGCCCACTTGGACAATCCTGATGCGTCAAAGTCAGCCGAATCGCCTTCGGTGGGCATGAACTCAGCGACGGCGAGTGAAATGCGATTCTGGGCTTCTTCTTGGGCATCCACCAGAATCATCTTGTGGACTTCCGCTGCATCTTTGCGGCGAAAACGCTTGGGCTCAATGGTGGTTCCAAAGTGCTCCCGCACCCATTCGCTCATGCAACGGCCGGCGTGATCAGGACCCAGAAAGAGATGAGCGGCATCTTCGGCAGAGGCTGTCACATACTTCAGAACAACATCGCGTACGCCACGACTTTCCAAGATCGGTTGGCGAATGCCGTAGAAACCGCGTCGCTGGAACTCCATCGGCTCGTCGTACTCAAGAATGTTCTTGCGCATGGTGAAGTTGCGCTCTTCCACCTTGCGTTGCGCCTTTTCCACGGCGCGGGTCAGCATGGGTGCCTCGATGGAGTCGCCCTCCTTCATTCCGAGTTTGGAGAGCAGCCCCAGCGTGGCTTTCCCAGCAAACATCTTCATGAGATCGTCTTCAAGGCTTAAGAAGAATCGGCTGCTTCCGTTGTCTCCTTGCCGACCGCTACGGCCTCGCAATTGATTGTCAATCCGGCGACTTTCGTGACGCTCGGTGCCAACAATATGTAAGCCACCCATCGCCTCGATAGAAGGCCACAACGTGAGTCGATGCAGTTTGAATCCGCCGTGTGCATCAAGTTCCTTCAGAAGCTCCGCCTCCTTCATGGATGCCGCACGCTTTTCCGTTACGGGTCGAAGTTCCAGCACCCAGTGCCGAAGCAATGCCAACCGAACGGCTTGATCGTCCATCGCTGCGACCGCCTGCCGATCCACCTTCGCGTGCGTTCGAAGCATGTGCCGATGCGCAGACGCAAGAATCGCCTCGTCACTCTCGCCCGCGTGTGCTTCGCGAGGCACAAGGTTGCGCTTCTTCCAATGTTCCAGCAGCGTTGCTCGGTCCGCCCGACCGAGTTTGATATCCGTTCCACGACCCGCCATGTTGGTGGCGATCATGACGGCACCAAGTTGCCCCGCACCGGCCACGATGTCGGCCTCTCGCTCATGTTGCTTGGCATTCAACACCTCATGCTTCACGCTGAAACGCTTGGTCAGCATTTGGCTCAGGGTCTCGCTCTTTTCCACGCTGGTGGTGCCGACCAAGACCGGGCGACCGATGTCGTGCATGCGAATGATCTCGTCCAGAATGGCGTTCCATTTGTCCTTCTCGCCAAGAAAGACAAGGTCTTCGCGATCCCGCCGCGTGATCGCAAGGTTGGTTGGAATGCTGACCACATCGAGGTGATAAATCTCGTGAAATTCAGTGGCTTCGGTGTCGGCAGTTCCCGTCATGCCAGCAAGCCGCTTGTAGAGCTTGAAATAATTCTGGATGGTGACGGTCGCCATGGTCTGCGTCTCTTCTTTGATCCGCACATTCTCTTTGGCCTCGACTGCTTGATGCAGACCGTCGCTCCATTGGCGCCCGACCATCTTGCGACCCGTGTTTTGATCGACGATGACCACGCCCATTTGACCGTCGTCATCCATAGCAACCACATAGTCACGATCCCGTTGGTAGACCACATGGGCGCGAATGGATTGCTCAAGCAAGTGGGGCATATCAATGTTCTCGCCCACATAAAAACTTCCAACTCCAGCGAGTTTCTGAGCCTCGCCAATACCGTCGTGCGTGAGGATCGCTTTCTTCTTATCGAGTTCAACTTCATAGAACTGCGTGTGACCATCGCGCGCCTTTTCAAGTTCGGGCAAACGGGTGCGTGCGGCTTGCATCGCCTTCTTCATTTCAGGAATTCGATCGCGTTCCCGGGCGTTGCGAATCTCACCTTCGAGTGTGCTGACTTCCACCCTGCAGGCATGCACACGCTCATCCGCTACGTTCCACGGTTTCTGTCGATCCACCAATTGTCGAGCAATGGTGTCGGCCACTTCGTAGCGAGGCTTCTGCCGATCTGCAAGGCCACTGATAATCAGCGGAGTGCGAGCCTCGTCAATCAGAATTGAATCGACTTCATCCACAATAGCGAAGTCGCGATGGCGCTGAACCTGATCTTCCACGCGAAGTTTCATGTTGTCTCGCAAGTAATCAAATCCAAACTCGCTGGTGGTTCCATAGACCACATCGCAGTGGTAGGCCGAACGCTTGGCTTCATTGCTCTGCATATGCGTGGGGTGGATGGCGCCCACGGTAAGGCCCAGGGCGCGGAAAAACGGAAAAGTCCAATCGCGGTCGCGCTGCACGAGATAGTCATTCACTGTGACCACATGCACTTGCTTGCCTTCGCAGCACGCGAGGTAGCACGCCAGCGGCGCCACGATGGTCTTCCCTTCGCCGGTTTTCATTTCGGCAATGCGGCCTTCGCTCAACACCACACCACCAATGATTTGCACATCAAACGGCCGAGCTCGAAATGGAGGTTTGCTGTGTTCATACACCGCACGCACTGCTTCGTAGAGTGCGGGCGGAATGTCAACAAAGTTCCAGGATGGGACGGCTTGCGTGCTGCCGAGCAGATCCTCGACCGGTTCAGCCGCAGGCGTTGCATCCATCTGAGTCTTGGTGGTTGCGTAAAGTTGTTGCGCCTCCGATGGAAGAACCGACGGATCAAACGCGTGTTCGGGATTGAATATGTTGCGCAACCCGACTGCACGATCCATCGCTTCACGCGCCACAGCAAAAACTTCGGGCATGAGTTCAAACCGCGTGGCTCCGGCCTTCATGCGAGTCTTGAACAGGTCAGTCTGTTCTCGCAGTTGCGAGTCGGTCATGGAACGCATGGTTGGCTCGAAGCGGCTGACCTCCGCAACCACGCGAAGATAGCGCTTCACCATGCGTTGATTGCGAGTGCCAAAGATCTTGCGAGCCAAAGAACCAAAGATGGGGACAGCCATAGGGTTGCTCCGAAAGTGGTGCGGGGTTTGCCCGCAATGACGAATACATTGAAAAAGTGCCGACGCGCCGAAGAACCTGATTACCGCGTGGGTGGCGGAAGATCAAGGGTCTGCCATGCCGCGGGTGCGGACAGGACGACGCTGCAGCCTTGTGGCGACTGTGGCAAGGAACCGCACAGTGCACCTTCATTTCGTTGTTCACTTCGCGTGGCTGCTTGATCGGTTGCAAGGCCTAACGGACGCAAGGCCATCGCCACCGTGGTGGAGTGTCCACAGACCGTGCCGCTTCCGCTTGCCAGTGCGGCCAGCGAGATGCTGAGCAGCATGGCAAGTGCGACACAGGTCGCGGATGCACTGGGTTGACCTCGCGGCGTGGAGTCCATGAATGCAAAGGATAGCCACACATGCGGGGATCCGGCATGACTCTCTACCATGACGCTGTGAATTCAAACGGAACAACCCGAACGCTTCGCATACACGGCATGGATTGTGCGGGGTGTTCGATCGCGGTTGGGGTTGCGCTGCGGGCGGTCGAAGGCGTTCGGTCGGCCGAAGTCGATTACGCATCAGGTTTGGCTACGGTGGAAGGCGTTGCGGAACTTGAGGTGTTGCAACGGGCCGTTGAAAGAAGTGGATATCAAGCAGAACCCTGCGAAACCTTTGAGGATCCACGCCTTCTTCGGGCAGAGGTGGAGCGACGACAACATGATCAATGGCGTGCGTGGCGATGGCGTGCGATCGTGGGGTGCATCATTTGGGTTCCACTGGAAACCTTTCATTGGATTGCCATGTCGTGGAGCACGCATAGTGTTGTGGTCGACGCCATCATGCTCGCGGGGAGTTCCGTGAGTATGGCACTGGTTGGAGTTGGATTCTGGCGCAGTGCGTGGACGGCATTGCGGCACGGGCGAACCAATATGGATGTGCTCATTGCACTGGGGTCCACCACGGCGTATGCGGCAAGTGTTGTCACCTTTGTTGCGCAGCGATTCGGTTCCCTGCAGGATCAACCGACTTGGTTCAGCGAAGCGGCGGCACTCTTAGCGATCATTTCCATTGGCCACTGGATGGAGTCTGCGACCACGGCGAAAGCTGGAGCTGCCGTTCGCGAGTTGCTTGAATTGCAGCCACTCCAGGTTGACCGAATGGACGAACAGGGTGTCGTAAGCGTGGTCGCAACGGAACTGGTGCGGCCCGGCGATCGCATTCGAATTCGCCCTGGTGGTCGAGTAGCCATCGATGGATTGATCGTTTCTGGCGGCGGTGATCTGGATGAGAGCGTGATTACCGGGGAATCTCTTCCGGTGAATCGCACCGTGGGAGCCACCGTGTTTGCCGGAACACTTAATCTCACGGGAGATCTAGTCGTGCAATCAACGGTGGATGGTCGCGGCACTTCCTTGACGCAGGTCGCCCTGCAGGTGCAACGAGCACAGGCGAGCCGCGCACCTATTCAAGCCACGGCCGATCGCGTGGCCGGAGTCTTTGTTCCTGCGGTGCTCGCCATTGCTGCAGTCACCGCGGTGGTGTGGGGGCTTGCAGGCGATTGGTCAACGGGAATTCTTGCGGCGACGACGGTGCTCATTATCAGTTGTCCGTGTGCGCTGGGGCTGGCCACACCCATGGCCATCATGGTTGGATCCGGTGAAGCAAGTTTGCGAGGAGTTCTGGTGAAGGATGCTGGAGCATTGGAGCGAGCCGGGCGGGTATCTCGTATTTGGTTTGACAAAACGGGAACGCTTACCAAAGGCGAGCCGCGTGTGGAATCGGTGCAAGCGATCGCTGGCGATACCAATCAGGCAATTGTGTTTGCGGCCGCCGCGGAGTTAGGCAGTGAACATCCAATTGCCCGGGCGATTGTTCGTCGCGCAACTGATCTTGAAGTGGCAATTCCTACGGCGAGCGATTTCGTCGCCACGCCAGGCATGGGAGTTCGTGCAACCGTTCACGGCTCTACGGTGGAGGTGGTGCGAGATGCTCAGGCGAGTTGTCTTGTTCGCATCGATGGCGTGGACCGCGTGCGGTTTCATGTGGTGGACACGCTGCGTGACGAAGCACCACATGTCATCCAACAATTGCAATCGCTCTCGCTCTCCATTGGCCTGTTGACAGGTGATCGCCTGCCGGAAGCGCAGCGGATTGCACATGCAGCGGGGATCCATTCAAGTGAAGTCCATGCCAACCTGATGCCCACAGAAAAGGCGTCCATTCTGCAGAATTCCGGCCCTCAAGCTGCCATGGTCGGTGATGGAGTGAATGACGCCGCGGCCCTTGCTCACAGTGCCCTTGGCATCGCCATGGGCGGAGGTGTGGCGGTAGCGGGTGAGAGCGCGGCGGTGGTGCTGGTCGCAGCTCGCCTGAATGCTCTGCCAGAGTTGATCCGCATTGGTCGCAGCACGCTTCGTTGTGTGCGGCAAAATCTTGTCCTTGCCTTTCTCTACAACGTCATCGCAATTCCTGCAGCGGCCTTTGCATTGCTTGGTTCACACGGCCCCGCTGTGGCTGCGGCTGCGATGGCTCTTAGTGATCTGAGTGTGATTGGGAACGCGGCTCGCCTGAAGTGGAAACTGGCAAAGCAGCGTCGAGTTTGGCACGCTGATACACCTCCAACGCCTGCGGCATAAGTCGCTGCAAGCGTTCGATGCGAGTGGCTTCACTTGGATGCGTACTGAGGAATTCAAATGTTCCTTCACCGCGAGCCTCCATGCGACGCCACAAATCAATGGCTTGCGTTGGGTCGTACCCGGCTTGTGCAGCGATCAATAAACCAAGGTCATCCGCTTCACTTTCCTGTTCACGGCTATGTGGAAGGGTCAACCCCAGTTCCACGGCGGCCGAAACACCCTCGCCCACCGCCTCGCTTCCCGTGGCGGCGCCAGTCACTTCGACACCAACGCCAAGAAGAATTCCGTGGCTGACTCGTTCTGTTCCATGGCGAGCCAGTGCGTGACTCGCCTCGTGCCCCATCACAATGGCAAGTTCATCATCGCTCTTCACAAAGTCCACCATGCCCGTGTCCACCGCACCGCGGCCACCCGGAACCATCCATGCATTGATGGACTTTGGGTCATCCACAACGGTCCACGTCCACTCCATGCGTTGAGCCATGGTGGGCGAACGAATCTTCGCTGCTGCTTCCACGCGCCGGCCGATGGCCTGTACGCGGATTGTTTTCGGATCGGTCTCGGGAAGAATCTTGGATCCCTTGAGTTCGTCTTCGTAGGCCTCGCGACCAAGTTCCGCTTCTTGATCCGGAGAAAACAAATTCAGTTGACCTCTGCCAGTGCCCTCCACCGTTGTGCAGGCGGCGAGCAGAGCAAACATAAATCCAAGAAGGGTGGTGCGCATCGGGGAGTTCCAGTCAACCAATAGCCTGGCTCGGATTCGAACCGAGGTCTTTCCGATTATGAGTCAGATGCTCTGTCCGCTGAGCTACCAGGCCATTCCGCAATGAACCGACGGAGAAAGCCTACCGCTAGCATCGTTTCCATGGGACGTATCGACCGAATCTTCGCTGACTTGCGATCGTCGAATCGCAAGGCGCTGATGCCATTTGTTGTCGCGGGTGATCCATCTCTTGAAACGCTTGTCCCCACGCTGAAATCTCTCCAGTCCGCAGGTGCAAGCGTGGTGGAAATCGGGATTCCATTCTCAGATCCGATCGCCGATGGTCCGGTGATTTCGCAGGCCATGCACCGCGCGCTTGTGCGGGGAGTGACACCCAAGACAATTCTGCAGGCGATCAAATCCGCTCGGTCTGAACTGACCATCGGCCTTGTGGCTATGGTGAGCGAGAGCCTAGTGCATCGAGGCGGGGGGCCGGCGTTTATCGAGCAACTCTCGGATGCGGGCTTTGATGGGATCATCATTCCGGATGTGGATTTGGAAGTGGTGTCGCCGCTTGCAGAGGCGGCTTCGAAGCGAGCGATGTCCTTCACCATGTTGGTGGCGCCCACAAGTTCGAGTGAACGCATCGCCCGACTGGTGCGATTCAGTACCGGCTTTGTCTATTTGCTCGCAAGGGAAGGTCTTACAGGCGAACGCCACGACGCACCCGATGTCAAGGCTTTGGTTGCACGCGTTCGAGCTCACACGCAGCTTCCGCTGGCGGTTGGATTTGGAATTAGTACGGCAGCGCAGGTGAAGGCCGTGCTGCAATACGCCGATGCGGCCATCGTTGGAAGTTCGCTAGTTCGCCGCTTGGCAGAAGGCGACGCCACACTTGCAGCGGTTCGCGCGGGAGAGTTTGCGACTTCATTACTGACGGCGAAATGAGACCGACGGCACGCTGAGACTGACGGCGCGATGAAACGTTCTGAACTCTGGTGCAGATCCTGTGCGGGTCAGTTGCGACCGTAGCGACGCACCACGCCAACTACCACACCCTGAATGGCGCACTGTGCGACAATGATCGCGTCGAAATCCGGATTGGCTGGCTGCAGCCGAATGTGTCCCTTTTCCTTGAAGAAGGTCTTCAGAGTTGTTTCCCCATTTGGCAGCAAAGCAACAACACGCTCGCCGTTTCGGGCCACGCTTCGTTGCTCGACAATGACATAGTCACCATCCAGAATTCCCTCGTCGCGCATACTCATGCCATCCACTTGCAGCGCAAACAGGTTTCCGCTTTGGCCTCGGCGGGCACCGAAAATGCTTTCTAACTCCAGTGTTTCGTCTTGCGGAAATTTCTCAATGGGTTGTCCAGCGGCAATGCGGCCAACCAGTGGAAGCGTTCCAGAAGTGATCCGCTCATCGGGCAGCGTTGCATCATCGGCGATGGCTAAAGAGCGAGCCTTGTTCGGTTGTCGAATCAGAGCTCCCTTGTCCACGAGTGCTCCGACATGCTCGAACACGGTCACTTTGCTGATGCCGAGTTCGTCGGCGAGTTCCTGCATGGTGGGGGAATAGCCACGCTTGTTCCGTGAGTCGCGAATGAGGCGGAAGATTCGAATTTGCTGCGGTGTGAGTGTCATGGACATGGGTTAGGTTCCTTGCAAGAGCGAGTTCAGACGCCCATCGGCCATGGCGCCATGGCTGATTGGGACCTGAAGTTGGTTGAGGGATTGGCGGCGCGGTCGCCGGTGTGTCAACGCGCCGAAACATTTTCCATCTGCGAACACCGAGCAACCGTTCAATCCAGTCGACGCGTTGGCGTACCACGGCCACGGAGTCGGTCTGCGGCCCACCCTCCACGGCCACCAATCCGCCGCCGAATGCGTGGTAGCGAGTTGTAAAGTCTCCACCCGGCCCGGTGCACAGCAGTGGCGCGTCGTGTTCAAAGGTGGGTTGCAGAAATCGGTGGCGTGCATGGAGAGGATTCGTTGAGGTCAGTCGCATGGTGTGGCTCCTTTTTTCGTATCGATCAGTCTTGAAACCCAATCGGACGAACACCGAAGGCGGCACCACAATTTGTTCGGTATATGTTAGCCAAACAGAAGGCGACCGGTAAAGTGGGCATTGCCGTGCAGCCAAGGGGATAGTTTCCCGTTCCATGGAAAAAAACCTTCAACCACCCGTGCAATTTCCGGAAGCGGTTCGGAAGGAATTTGGTCTTGATCCAAATTTGGTGTTCTTGAATCACGGCTCATTTGGGTCGGTGCCTCGATGCGTTCGTGCGGCACAAGACACCTGGCGCGATCGCCTTGAAGCGGACCCAATTGAAATGATCGGCCGGCGCATCGAGTCGATGCTGGCAGAGGTCAAGGGTCACTTGGCGAAAGCGTTTGGCGGATTGCCTGCTGAGTATGGTCTTGTGACCAATGCAACGGAGGGTGTGAATGCGGTTCTGCGATCTCTGCGTTTGAATCCGGGGGATGAACTGCTTTGCACCGATCATGTCTATTTCGCCGTCAAGCAGGCGATGCGAAGTCGAGCGGGTGAGTGTGGCGCGACGGTGCGTGAAGTGCCTGTCGAGATTCCAACCCAAAGTCCCGACGCCTTGCTGCGTCCGATTCTTGCAGCGGTGAATGCACACACCAAATTGCTGGTTATCGATCATGTCACCAGTCCGACGGCCCTTCACTTTCCTGTGGGGCAATTGCGATCGCAATTACCCGCGGGCACCTTGTTGCTGGTCGATGGCGCGCATGCACCAGGCTCCATCCAACTGGATGTGAGTGCAGTCCATGCCGAGTTCTACGCCGCCAATTTGCACAAGTGGATCATGGCTCCCAAGGGGAGTGCGTTTCTTCGCGTGCAAGCGGATTATGCGAATCAGATTCACCCCTGCGTGATCAGTCATCACTTTGGCAGCAGTTTCCAGCGGGAATTTGACTGGCAAGGCACACGAGATTTCTCCGCATGGCTGGCAGTGCCGGCGGCTCTGGCGTTTCTGCATGAACTCGGATTTGAACGGGTGCTTCAACACAATCATGCCTTGGCGTGTTGGGCGCATCAACTGCTGGTTCATGGCCTGGATGTTTCACCGGCAAGTCCGCTCGATGGTTGTTGCCTTACATCGATGGCCACCGTGCAGTTACCCGACACACTTCGTCGATTCGGTACGGTGGAGGCGTTGCAAGCGGATCTGTACGCGACCGAGCGCATTGAAGTACCGATCATCGACTGGGGCGGTCGGTGGTGGGTGCGAGTGAGTGCCGCCATCTACAACCTTCCAGAACACTATGAGCGATTGCTGATCGCCTTGAAGGCTCGGCGATGACACCAAGTCTTCATGCAGTCCTGGGGTCCGAAGCGTTTTGGAAAATTGCCAGAGCGTTCTATGGACGCATCAGTCAAGATGGCTTGCTGCGTCCGATGTTTCCAATTGATCTTGAGGAGCCGATTCGAAATCAGGCAGAATTTCTGATTCAGTATTTCGGCGGCCCCACAACTTACTCCGATCGCAAGGGGCATCCTCGATTGCGTATGCGCCATGCCGCGTTTGCGATTGACCTTGCGGCGCGAAATGCATGGGTGGAGTGCATGCGTGGAGCACTCGACGATGCACAGATCGCCTCGCCGTTTCGAGAACAGATGATGGAATACTTTGAACGCACGGCCACCTTCATGATGAACCGCGATTGAAGATCAGCCGGTCACCGGGAGCACTTCTGCGTGATCCACTTTCAGTTTCGCCATGGCTTTCTTGCCAGCATCCCGCGAGGTGAATGAGCCAATGGAAACGACCCACAAGTGCTTGCCATCCCGGCCGGTTTCACGATGCACCTTGGGCGCCGCAAGACCTGCCCGCTTTGCTTCATCCGTGAGATCTTTGGCGCGGCGTCGAGCGGCAGACTCATGGACATAGGCACCACATTGAATCGTGAATCGCTTGGCCGTTTTTGTTTTTGCGATGTTCGCTTTGGTCGAAGTGACCTTGTCGCTCGACCTGCTCGAAGCGGCCTTGTCGCTTGAATTTGATCCTTGCTTTGCAACGCGATCCGACTTGGCCGCCGATGCTTTCTTATTGTGCGGTGCGGCTCGCGGCATGGATTCCGGATCAGAGTCCTGTGAGTCATCGTTGGCCTGCTCAATGATCGGTGCAGGCGTTGCCGGCGGAGCCTTGGACTGTTCCCTGGCCGATTCGGCAAGGCGGCTCGCTCGCTGGGCGGCATCGCCGGAAAGAAGCGACGCGGCTTGATCGTACTTCGCGGCCGCAGCGGCTGGCTGGCCATTCTTTACCAAGAGATCGCCGAGCATGACCTTGGCTTGTCCGCTGATTTGCTTGTCATCACTCGTCTCTGCAAAAAGAAATCGGGTGCGAGCCTCGTCAAATTGATCTTGGCGATAAGCCGCCAATCCAGCGACAAACGCCGCATGCTGCTTAAGTGGGGGTTGAGCCTCGGACTGTGCAGCGGACGCGTCACCGTACGCCTTCACCCAATCACTTGCATCGTAAGCGCGAGTGGCATCATCAAGTTTCTGTTGCGGCCCTTGGCAGCCCACAAGAAAAACGAATGTGAATGGAAGCACAATCACACAGAGCTGCAAGTGGTGAAGACGCATGGTGGGGCATACTTTACCGTCTGTCATGCGATTGCTTCAGCGCACCTTGCACCAATTCGTTCGCCATCCCTTTCGGCCATTCGTGGTGGACGACCAGCGAACATGGACCGGTCTCACCCTGCTGGTGGCAGCGTGGCACATTGCCCGCGCGATTGATCGATCGACCGATCGCAAAGCAGTTGGGTTGCTGCTGCCGACGGGTGGGCTGTTTCCAGCGGCGCTCCTAGCGACATGGATGACCGGGAGGGTCGCCGTGCCTTTGAATTACCTGCTCTCTCGGGAGGATTTGGAGTTTGTCATGCAGGATTCCGGTGCCGACACGGTGGTCACGGTCGAGCCGATGCTGGACTTTATTCACGGTCCGACGAAATCCATGAAGCCGCTCAAGTTGGAATCGCTCAACTTCAAGGGGTTCCCACCTATTCGATGCAGCAAGCGGCGAAAGCCGGAGGATCTGGCCGTACTTTTGTACACCAGTGGAACCAGTGGTCGCCCGAAAGGTGTGATGCTGTCGGCTGGCAATCTTGAGTCCAACATCGACCAGATCATCCGTTGGGCGGAATTTGATCATCGCGATGTGCTGCTGGGGGTCTTGCCTCAATTTCACTCATTCGGCATGACGGTTCTGACGCTCTTACCTCTGGCGATTGGAGCGAGAGCGATTTACACCGCCAAATTCCAGCCCCGCAAAGTGCTTGATCTTGCGTTGCGTCATCAAGTGACTGCGTTTGTGGCCATTCCCAGTATGTACAACGCATTGCACGCGGCGAAACATGGTGGGCCTGAGTGCTTTGCAGCCTTGCGGTATGCAGTGAGTGGTGGGGAACCGCTTCCGGATGCTGTGGCGAATTCTTTTCATCAGCGATTTGGTGTCCGCATCGCCGAGGGGTATGGCCTCACCGAGACGAGTCCGGTGAGCAATTGGTGTTTGCCCAGCGAGTGGAGGCCTCGGAGTGTGGGACGACCGCTGCCGGAAGTGCAAGAGCGAATTGTGGCTCCGGATGAACGAGTGCTTGGGGCGCTTCAAGATGGCGAAGTGCGCATCAAGGGGCCACATGTGATGCACGGGTACTGGAATCTTCCGGAGGAGTCCGCTGCAGCTTTCGACGCACATGGATTCTTCAAGACAGGTGACATGGGGCGTTTCGATACGGATGGGCACCTGTTCATCACTGGTCGAATCAAGGAGATGCTGATCATTTCAGGTGAAAACGTTTTTCCACGAGAGATGGAAGAAGTGCTCAATCGGCATCCATCGGTCAAGGACTCGGCGGTGATCGGCATGCAGGATGCGATGCGTGGCGAAGTGCCCTTGGCCTTTGTTGAACTGCACGAAGGTGCCCACTTTGATGCCTCGGCCCTGCAGCACCACTGTCGAGAGGTGTTACCTGCTTACAAAGTGCCTCGAGAGATTCGCCACCTTGAAGCCTTGCCACGGAATGCAACAGGGAAGATTCTCAGACGAAATCTGAATCCAAGCACGCGTGGGCTTGGCGCCTGAATCACTGCGGACACTGTCCAAATTCAAGCAACATGACGGCGGTGTCTCCAAAGTCAATGGATCCGCTGTTGTCAAGATCGCCCGCACACCCTTCGCAAGGGCCGAAGTCAAGCAACGCAAACGCGATATCACCAAAGTCGACTTCGCCGGATCCATCCACATCCGCTCTGCACGCGGGCGTTGTCAGCACCGGAGTAATGGAGAGTTGCCCGATGCCACGCTGATCGCCGACGGCCGAAACTCGAATCAGATACACGTACCCGCCGCGAACTGTGGGCTTGGTCACACTGGCTTGTGGAGGCGAACACGCACTGGAATTGTCTGAACAGGCGATCGGACTCAGAGCGTGGCAGGCTCCTGAAAACACTTGCAGTCGTGTGTCGAAATCTGTTCCACATGTGGAAACCTGATAGACGCCATTGTCTGTGGGCTGCCATGCAAACCAGACATCTTGTCCGATTGGGGTCACGCTGACCGCACATGAACAAGCGAGACTGTCGGCGGTTGCCGTGAGCAATTCAAATGCTGTGATGTCATCCGTCATCGGAGTCGCATCGCCGCACACATCATTGGCAGCCAATGGAAGAGTGCACACATCGATGGCAATTTCGGCGCACCCTGTATCCCATCCAAGATCGCAGCAAAGCGGACGAGTACCGCACACGATTGCACAGCACGCTGGATCAGAACAGGAGATTCCTTCGTGCACTTGAAAGCACGATTCGCTCGAAGCGCCGCAGGGCGTTCCGCATACCGCCGCATGTTCAACGGTGAGGTGGTAGTTGCGAAGGTGGCCACCGCAATCAATTTCCGTGGCATCATCGATTGTTCCATCAGTGCCCGGTGCGACCACCACCCAGTAGAGACCTGGAGCCACGCAAGACCACTGAGTTGATTCGCCGCAATGGTCTGAATTCACCGTCAAATGTGCTGAAGCAAGGCCTGCAACATTGACCGCAGGCGGCACCAGGGAAACAAACATGGGACTTCCCGAAAGAAAGGTCATTCGTACTTTCACCAAGCCGTCGCCGTCTGTGTCCTCGTTTGTAAGGTTCAAGGCATACACATCTACATCCGTCTCGCTGGCTGTACCGGTGACCTGCACGGTTCCGCAGACCATGTCAACAGTCGTCAATGCTTGGGGCGTACCAACCGACTCCGAGCGAAATCCGGGGTCGTTTGTGTTCTCGCTGCAGAATTCGGTTTCCAAGTCCGCCTGCAGTGGGCAAATGGTGGCGCACTGGTCGGGGCAATACCAATTGGCGGCTTGCACGCAGAAGTCGTCCCACCCCTCGCTGCAGCAGTAACTCAATTCACCGTAACTGCAAACCTGTTCGCAGCAGTCGGCATTTGAACAACTTGGAGAATCATGGGGGGCGTTGCACGACTCGGTGCCGGCGGCACCACACTCTAAAGGCGGTGGAGCTGGGCATGCACCCGCGTAGACAACGCACGAAAAGTCCCACTCCACTTGGCAACAGAAGGGGTCTATTGCGCAGACCAAATTGCAGCACTCCGTATTGCCGCAACCTGAAACATCCCAATGAATCTCTCGGCAACTTCGCTGGTTCACGCCGCAGCCCGAACACACACTGTTGGCGTAGGCCACGCATGCGGAATCCCATGTATCGGCGCAACATGCGGGCTTATATTCGCATACCAAGGCACTGCAAATCGCATCATCGCAGCTCGGAGTTTCATGCACCTGATTGCACTGGGTCTGGCGAGCATGGGCGGTCGCTGCACACAGCAGCCACACTGCCAATGGAATCAACCGTCCGCGGCGGGTACGGCATTGAGCTCTAAACCGAAAAACTGACATTCCGCGAGTCTATCCGTACACCGCACACAATCCGGAATTGAATTCTCTCTGATTCTTCCAAGTTTTTCGAAGGATGGCCACCTCAATCGCTGGTTATGGACACTCCCCGCAATCCAAGAGCAAAAGGGCTAAGTCTCCAAACTGAACGAGCCCATCAAAGTCCAGGTCGGCTGGTCCGCCGGGGTCACCGAAAGACAACAACAGCAGTGCCGCATCGGCATAATTGACCGATCGATCACCATCCAGATCAGCCGGGCAATTGCAGGCCGAAGTCTCAACCACCGAAATCTCAAGTTCTGCACCGGCCCCATGACCCCATCCACCCACTCGAATCAGGGAGGTGGAACCGCACGCAAGCCCAACTTCAACGGCGGCACCGCCATCCGGGCAGGCATCATCACTGCACGCCAAGACTCCTTCGCCGCATGCTTCGTACAAGGCAATCCGGCTATCAAAGTCAGCGAATCCGCAAGTTGAAATGCGGTACACCGCACTTTGCGAGGCGGTGAATGAAAACCAGACATCGTGGGTGAGTGTCAGGCCGGCGCCCTCATTGCACCACTCGGGTAACCAAGCGGGTTCGGTGGTGGCTTCGGTGGAGTCGAAGGAGTTCACTCCCTCTTGAATGAATTGAGCCGAATCACAGCGGTCATTGTCGGGTCGATCTGGAGTGCATGGGGACCGGCTCACTCGAAGGGCATATTCGGTTCGTGAATCACCGCAATCGATTGGCTCGAACAACAAGGAACGGACAACGATTCGATACACACCAAGAGGAAGGCATGCAGTGAAGCGAGCAGGGCACCCATCTGGGCCGTCATTCTGCATCGTGGGCGGGCACCCATCGTCCATGATCGCTATGCCGATTGGCCCATCGCTCCAGCACTCAACCTGCACCAAACTTGGCTCGGCTAACACAATCTCGAACCAATCCACATCACGCGTTTGATCCCCGGCCCACGCGGTCCCGTGCAGTACTCGATTCCATTGGATGGATTGCGCGGTGGTGCCTGCGAGTCCGCAGGGGTCGTCGAGTTCTGCACCACATGGTTCCCACTCGAAGTCATCCGGACTGGGCAGAAGGCAGGGGGATTGCTCGTTGCAGGCGGGACACAGAACGGATGCTTCGGTTGCACATCGCTGGTCCCATGCAGTCGTGCAGCAATATGGATCGTGCTGGCACACCACCTCGCTGCATGAAGTGTCGGCACAGCCCGCTGTGGTGGCCGGTTGGCAACAGGGGGATTGCGCTAACGACAGACTTTGCGGCAATGTGACCGAAACAAGGCAGATGCCGAGTCGACTAAGAATGAGGCGGCTGAGAATGTGGCGGCTAAGCAGCTGGCGGATTCGCATGGTGTGTGGCTCCATGAGTTCTGATGGAAGCCTGTCATCTGCGGAGTCGAAGTTTGGAAGCCAGTTCCTTTTTTCTACAACCTGCTGTCTTTCCACGATTTGTCCACAATTCAATGGCAAAAGTGCCCTAGAGCAACCTGAGTGGGCCTTCAATCCAATCTCGCGGCGAGCCGGGAATTCCAGAGCCTGCTAGCGTCTCGACTGCATTGGGAGCAATTCCCAGCTTCTTTAAATTCAGGAAACCACCCATGTCCATCGCCGTTGGCAGCCACGCACCCGCCTTCACACTTGCATGCAAACCCGGAACACCCGTTGATCTTTCAACCTCGCTTGGCAAGCAGATCACGGTGCTCTTGTTCTTTCCGCTCGCATTCAGCCCGGTTTGCACGGCGGAGCTCTGCACCTTTCGCGACAACTGGTCCAAGTGGAAAGAGCTTTCATGCAACATCTTTGGAATCAGCATCGATTCACCCTTCGTTGCCGCAAAGTTCCGCGAGATCGAGGGATTCCCATTTCCGGTGCTGAGTGATTTCAATAAGGAAATGGCCGCCGCGTATGGGGCACTGCATGCCGATCTCAAAGGCATGAAGGGTGTCACCAAGCGAGCGGTCTTTGTGGTGGATGCCAAAGGAATTGTTCGCTACGCATGGATCAGCGAAGATCCAAGCATGCAGGTGGATTTTGACGCAATCGAAAAGGCAGTCAAGGCGTGCTAAAGCGACTGTGTGCAATCAGCGTTGCGGTCGCGGTGATGTCAGCTTGCGATTGGGAGAGCGGCCCGGTGACGGAAATCTCAACGGCTCAAGGGGCGGTTGAGCAGGGAGTGATCACTCATCGCGTTCGCAATATTGCCACCGAAACGGCAACGAGTGCGACGGACAAACCAGTCGAAGGCCGCGTTCTTGACCTAGAGAGTTCGAGAGAAGTCTCTGTGCCGATCAATTATCTCTTCAAAGTTGAGTTGCCTGCGAACGCCGGTACGGGTTACGTCTGGAATTGCACGCTGCCAGGCGATGCTCCGCTGAAAGTGATTGGCCAGCCCAGCACGCGACCGATTGATCGAGGTGTGATGGGCGGTCGAATGATTTGGACCTTTACTCTCGAGCCGACGAGTATTGGCGTGTGCCAGGTGCAGTTTGCTCTTGCGCATCCATGGGAGTCAGGCGTTGCGCCGGTCAAGACGGCGTCGCTCACTGTTCATGTGGTGCCGGCGGTCGTTGAGAAGGAGTGACCGCGGAGTTGGACGGGTTGTGCATGAATCGAATCAACGCACCCAGCCAAAAACAGAAAAGCGGGAGACGGGACTTGAACCCGCGACATGCAGCTTGGAAGGCTGCCGCTCTACCACTGAGCTACTCCCGCAGAGCCGGCGAAGTGTAAGGCACGGTGAATTGAATGGGGGATGGCACGCGGTTCGCGGGAATCACCCAAACACATTGGGCAAGTTCGGATAGGCCCATCGAACCAGCGTGTTGATGAACTGCGCCAACACCAGATTGATCATGATGATGGCCATGAAACTGCTGACGAAGCTTGCCGTGGCTGCCTGACCCACACCTGCCGCGCCGGGGCGACAATTAAAGCCCTTGTAGCAGGCGATCAATCCAATCGCCAAGCCGAAGAACATGCTCTTGAACACGCCGCCCGCCGGCTCTCGCCACGTCACAAATTGTGCTGTCCAGAACCAGTAATCCTGTCCGCTGACACCGAAAATCTTCACCGTAACAAACCACGCCCCAAGACTGCCGAGCATGTTGGAGTAAATCGTGAGGATCGGCGTCATGATGGTGCAGGCAACCACTCGTGGGACCACCAGATACTGGATCGGATCGGTAGCCATGGCTCGCAGTGCATCCAGCTGCTCGGTAACACGCATGGTTCCCAGTTCAGCGGCGAGCGCACCGCCCACTCTGCCAGCCACCATCACCGCGGCCAGGACCGGCCCGATCTGCTTCACCACACTTACATTGATGATGCCGCCGAGGCGATCCTGCTGACCGATCGCGGCAAATTGATTGAAGCCCTCAAGCGAGAGGATCATGCCAATGAACGCACCCGTGATCGCAACCACCGGAATACTGAGCACTCCAACGGAATACAACTGAGGCCCCAGCAGTCGCCACCGCAGGCTCTGAAGGGGGTGCCCAACGAGGTGTCGCATGGTGGCAGTGGAAAATCGGACAAAGCGACCAAAGCCGCAAATATTTTGCTGAGTCGCAAAGCCGAATGCCGCGATTCGTGGAACGACGCTCACGCAACGAGCATAACTTGCGTTCCCACACATGGGGAAAACGAAACGGGCCCCGGCTTTCGCCGAGGCCCGTGTGTGAAACTCTAAATCAGTGGATCACTCGCAGGGGCCGGAACTGAGCAGAATCAGTGCGATGTCACCAAAGTCGACTTCGCCTGTTCCGTCAAGATCCGGTGCGCATCCTGGGCATGGACCAAAGTCCAGCAGAGCCAAGGCCGCATCGCCTGCATCCACATATCCACTCATGTCAACGTCACCGAAGCATGCACTGCCGACCACTGGGCACATGCCATTTGTTGCACCGGGCGTGTCAGTGAGTGATGCTGGATCCAGCAGGTAGCCGTTGCCGGTCTGCCAGTATCCAACCGGATCGCAACGGTAGATGTGGAACGCGATGCCACTTGAGTTGGGTGGAACGCGCGGCCCATACCACCATTCCTGCGAACTGCCAGGCGCCGTCCTGATCGAACTGACGATCGAAACATAATCGATTGGATTGCCACTCTCCACATCAATCTGTCCATCGTTGTCAAGATCGAGGTCGTCATTCACCGCACCCACGAAGTCTTGCACCAATCCGATGGTGATGTTGTCACCATTCTCAAGGTTCAAGAGCGGAGTCTGTAGATCGCCCGCAATGCCCAAGGCAATGCCGTCATCGGATGCAGTTGGCGGATCGGCAAGCTTCGTAATGAGGAAGAATCCACTGTCTGGAATGACGCTGCCGGTGAGCGGAATGACGCACTCCACAGCACCGCTGAGTGGATTGACTCCACCCGTTGGGGCCGTGCCGTCACCAATCACCACGATCGAAAGGCCATCGAGGGAGGTGCCGGGAGCGCCTCGAAGTTCGATGTACTCGTCGTCATCCGTGCCCGATTGATCGACGCGTGCTTCACTGATGTACGCAGTGGGCGAACCACCACCACATGCCGTGGTCGCGGCTGCAACTTCGACACAGGCATCATCCCATGCAACGTTGCAGCAGTCAGGTGCCACAGCACAGACCATTTCGCAGCAGCCGCGATTGAAGCAGTGGCCGTTGGTGTGGGCCACGAAGCAGTCGCCTGCATCGCTATCACCACAATCAAAGGGCCGTTCCAGATCACAGGTTGCGTTGTCGGCTCCTGGCGAGTCGTACGGAGCGGTCACATTGGTGCCACCCATCTTCCACTCGCTGGTTTCTAGGCAACGGTACACCTGCGATGGGGTCGCACCGCCTGCAGGTCCGACAAGGTCAGTGCAATACGGGTTGCCACTTCCGCCAACCACCGACACGCTGTCGATGACTTCAAGCCACGGGAATGCAACGTCGTATTCGCCGTTGTTGTCGGTATCTAGATCCAGATTGCGTGCACCAAAGTTGTTCCACACCAAGTACACGTTGCTGGTGCCGTCGTTATCCAGGACCAATCCGCCACCGCAGTTGTAGTCCGGAGACACGCCTGCGATATTGAATGTGCTTTCGGTGATCAAGAACCGGCCTGCGCTATTGATGCGAAGACCACTCAGATCCACAACGGCATCGATCACACCCATATCGTCTCGGGTGCCAGTGTCCTGATCGTTAACCACGATCAGTGAAACGCCGGTCAGCGACGCATTGGCGGTGCCAACAAGTTCAACATACTGATTGGTTGGACTGCCATTCACCGTGTTGTTCACATCTCGAATTCGCATTTCGCTCAGCATGACGGTTGGTGGTGCACCGCCAGCCAAACAGTTTGACATAGCGGTTTCGACGCAGGTGGAGTCCCATGTCGTGTCGCAGCACGCTGGCACAAATGCACACACAATGCTGCAGCATGAACCCTTGTCGCAACCCACACCTGCATGGACGCTAAAGCAACTTCCGCTGCCTGGAACGCCGCAGGTTGAGCACTCTGGGTTAACAAACTTTGGCGTGTCCTTATTGTTGGACCCCGCCGAGACTGGATCAAAGAATCCGATGAGCCACGATCCTTGTGGCGAGCAACGGTAGATGTGACCCGGGTTGTAAATGTCATCTGGTCCGACCATCTGCGTAAGCGAACCATCGGCGTTGGTGAATTGGTAGGTCCATTCGCCAAGGGTTGTGCCCACATCGGGGGCCTTCACCGGCCCCCCGGTGCTGGCAACCTTCACATTGGCAACGCTGTCAACAACTGAGAGCCACGGGGTGAGGTTGAGGACGCCGTCATCGTTTGAGTCAAGATCTTGCCCGGTGGTTGCGGTTCCAGAAAATCCACGGACCACGAGGTGCGTGACATGATCTGAGTTTTCAAAGATGAGTTTGTTGGTCTGAAAATCGCCAGCTTGTCCGAAAGCAATTCCATCTTGTGGCGAAACGAGGCTTGTAATAACGAAAATGCCGCTCGCAGGAATGGATTTGCCATCAAGTGGAATGATGCACTCCACCACGCCGCTCTTGGTGGTGGTGGTTCCGTCACCGATGACTAAGTAGGTGAGCCCATCAAGCAACGTGCCAGGATCACCGGTCAATTCAGCGTATTCGTCGTTATCTGTGCCAGTCTGATCGGTTCGAAGTTCCGAAATCATGACCACCGTTGAACCGCCAGTGCAACTTGGATTGGCGACTCCTGGTGTGTCGCTACCTGAAGCAGTGTCGGCAAAGCCGATTTTCCAACCAGCGGTATCGGGGCACTGTTTCACTTGACTTGGGAACGATCCACCGTCGGGCCCAACGGACGTTGCGCCATAGGTGAAGTCGCCGGTCAATCCATCGGGAGCGGGATATTTCACAAGAGCCACCGACGAAAGAACGCCCGTCCATGGTTCATAGTCCAGCGTGCCGTCATCATTCAAGTCAACATCGTCGCCTTCGAAACTGGAAAAACCACTCACCAGCATGTAGGTCTTGTTGTTGTCAACTTCAAAGTTGAGCACGCTCACGAGGTCCGGTGTGCTCAGTGAGTAGGTCGTTGCACCAACAACGAAATAGCCGCTTGTTGGAATGATTTGCCCCGTCAACGGAATCACGGCTTCGATGTATCCGTTTTGTGCTGGCGCAATGGCAAAGTCATCTCCACCGATCACAATGAGTGTGAGGTCCCCGAGGTCAGCGCCTGCGGTCCCGGAAATTTCGGCGTAGACATCCAAGTCGATACCGGTCTGTTGCGTGCGGATTTCGTTGATCGACTGGCCGAAAGCGGTGGCTGCAGCCAAGCAAGTGGCGAGGAGTGAAATCGTGGTGCGCATGGTCGAGTGCCCTTATTTATAAACCGAACTTGACCCATGCCAGAGCGCGGAATCCTTCTCGCAGCCTCTGAAAAGGCATCAGACCGGTTTTTGACAGTCTAACCCCGATGTTCTCAGGCACAAGAATGGACTTCACGGATCCTGCAGAACCTTGCCAATCCAGAACGAATGCTTGACGCAATTCGCACATTCAGGGTCAAAACGGCGGTTACACGGACTCTGCAACGGGTTGAGAGGGGCCGTGGATCAAAAAAAACAACGCCGGATTGGAATCCGGCGTCGTGGCAAAAGTCAGGTTGAGGCGATCTCAGCGGTCGCTTGACCCCAAAACTTACTTCGTGGGTTCGTCGTTTGCTTCGCGGTTTGTAACCGGATTGGGAGTCTTGGCAGGGGCAGCTGATTCCATCGGGTTACCTGTTGGAGCCAGTGGAACAGTGAGCGGTGCAAGGAAGATTTCCACGCGTCGATTGGCGGCAGCTCCATTGGGGCCGTTGGGCACAATGGGGCGGTACTCGCCGTACCCGGCAACTTGCATGCGATTGGCACCTACGCCATCGCCTACGAGTGCATCTCGAACACTAATGGCACGGTGAGCGGAGAGATACATATTGGTTGGGTGCTGACTGGCCACGCGGCGAATGGGCTGCGTGTCCGTGTGGCCGACCACCTTCACTTCGAAGGGTTGTGCAATGGGCGTGTTCAGAATCGTTGCCAACTTGCTGACCAGTGCTTGAGCATTGCTGCTCAGAGCGGCCGATCCCGAGGCAAATGTAAAGTCGCTGCTAAATCGAAGCATGCCACTGCGAGGATCGAAGGTGAGCACATCGGGATACTGAGCCGCGAGTTCCGCCAATGCCTTATTCAATTCGGCAGGCAGAGGGCCCATGTTCAGATTGCCGACTTGCTTGAGAAGCCGCTCGTAGTCCGCGAGCAACTTGTCGATGTCGCCCTTGGCGCCGTTTCGAATGGCGGCCAGCTGATCAAGGTCGCCTGCTGCAGCGGCCAATTGGGCGCGCAGCCGCTCCACATTATCGCGAGCCGTCTGCAAATCGCTTTGCGTTGCGAGAAGTTGTTGCTCTTGACCTCGATACGCTGTCAAGAGGTCGTCATACTTTTGCTGCGGAACACATGCAGTGAAAGCAGTTGAGAGAATCGCGAGAACGATGCATCGTTTCAAGACCATTCGAAATCCTCCGCCTTGTGTGGAATCTCGTACTGGAACTCTCCGGTACGAAACATGAGTGTAACCATAATGGAATCCCAGCGTGGCAAGTGCGAAGTGGTGATGGCCGGAAGTGCCGTGGACGGCGGCGGGCGGCTTGTTGCCCCGGCTGCGATTGTGGTGCGGGACGGGGTGGTGGAAGCGGTGGACGCTCCTGTGCGGGTCGGTGCGGTTTCGGGTGCAACGATTCGAAATTGCTCTGGATGCGTGGTGGTTCCCCCGTTTGTCAATGCACACACTCACCTTGATCTGTCCTTTCTGACGGACTTGGCCACGGTCTACCAAGAGCAGGGATTTGCAGCGTGGCTCAATCGAGTGCGTTGTGATCGGCCTGAGTCGAATGAAGACCTGTGTGCGGCAGTGCAGCGAGGCATTGAACTCAGTCACGGTGGTGGCGTGGGATGGGTCGGTGATATTGCAGGCAGGCGGAGCATGGTGAGTTTTGAAATGCTGTCCAAGTCTTCGCTTGAAGGCGTGAGTTACCTCGAAGTGTTTGGATTGTGCGGACACCATCAAGCGGCAACGGTGGAGTTTCTTCGCGCCCTTGTTCCGCAGCGACGAGGTGGCGTGCAATTAGGAGTCTCTCCTCATGCGCCGTACTCCAGCGGGCCGCTGTCGTTTGAGGCAGCGATGCAACGACCCATGCCGTTGACCACCCATCTTGCAGAGACCTCGGAAGAATTGGAATTCATGCAACATGGCGGTGGCCCAATGAGGCAGCTCAATGATTCACTTGGATTGATAAGCCCCACGTGGAAACCGCCAGGCACGCATCCTGTGCCATGGTTTCTGGATCGAATTCCAAGCGATCGAACTCAATCCATTTCAGCCGCACATGTGAATCTGATCGAACCCGAAATGGTGGACCAGCTTTCGCAGAAGGGTGTGGTGGTGATGTATTGCGTTCGATCAAATGCATTCTTTGACTCGGCCCGACCGCAGCCCCGTGTGCATCCGTGGCGAGCCATGATGAAGGCCGGCGTTCGTGTGTGTTTGGCAACCGACGGCATCTGCAGCCTGGATCGGAGCGATCGCCTTTCGCCTCTTGACGATGCCAGAGTGTTGTGGAAGCAGGGCTCCGTTGACGCCCAAACCTTGCTGGCCATGCTCTCCGTGCATGGTCTTGCAGCGATGGGACTTGCAATCGAAAAAGCATTGCTACAACCGGGTGCCAAAAATGGATTGATTGGGTTCGAGGTCACCAATCCGCACCTTGGCTTCCGGTCCGTTCTCGACCACGACGTGTCACCCCAATGGATTGTTCCGCCCGTGGATTCGGTGATTGCCTAGGCTTGTGGTTACCGAGAAGTTCTCAAGGTTCGCGAGCCGATATGGAGTCAGGAGTCTTATGGCAAACACAGCATCTGAAGTCGATTGGCGCAGACTGGCCGCAAAGGGTGGACCCTATCCACCGGAGGCCTACCACTTTGTTCGCGAAGGACTTGGACGAACCATGGAGTTGTTGCATAAGCAGAGTTCCGCACCGGAAGGCGATCGGCACGTGAGCGGGCAACAGCTGTGTGTTGGGCTTCGTGAATATGCCATCGAACGGTACGGAATGCTGGCGTTCAATGTGCTGAGCAACTGGAATGTTCAACGCACCGACGATTTCGGTCGCATTGTGTTTACGATGATTGACGCGGGATTGCTCAGCAAGACGTCTCGCGACACGGCGGAGGACTTTCGTGGCGTGTACGACTTTCACGAAGCGTTTAGCCGCGATCGCCTGCTGACCGCCATCGGACGAAGATCTGCATGATGAGCCCAATGCCAGGAGACAAGTCATCGGCACAGAGCGGCGAGGTTCGACTGGCGCGGTTGCACCTGTGGCAGATTCAAGGGGTGCGAGACATTGTGGTGGTGGCGTGCGTTCTTACGATTGTGTATCTCGGGTATGCCATGCGAAGTGTGAGCGTGCCATTGCTGGTGGCGTTTGGATTGGCCTACCTTGTTGAACCGGTTGTGCAGGGGCTGGTTCGAAAATTTGGGTTCAGCCGAACGGCAGCGGTTGGCACCCTCATGGGAACAGCAGGCGTGGCATTCGTTGCGGCGGTTGCCGTGATGGTGCCGGTCGTCGTTGGACAGAGTTCCAGTTTCGTGCAGAGTTTCCGGGAGGGCCGATTCAATTCTGCCGTGGAGCGGGTTGAACAGTTGGTTCCAGAGGAATATCGCAGCGAAGTGGAGCGGTTCAAGGCATGGTTTAACAGCGCGGCCAGCACGGCGCCAGTGGGTCGACCTGGTGGCGTGGATGCAAGTGCAAAACCGCTGCCTGCGCCCGATGCCAAGCGTGTGGAAGCGGAATTGGAGGCCGCAGCCATTCAGAAAGCTGTCGCAGCAGAGTTGGATCGGCGAGGCGTGCTGAGTACGACGAGCTCCAAGACGTCGGAAGGCGGCCCAAATTTGGGAATGCTGCTCGGTTCAAGTGCCGAACAGGTGTTGCAAACAGCGGTCGAAGTTCTGACGATTGGATTTCTGGCCGCGCTGGTGCCATTCTATTTCTGGTTCTTCTCGATCAATTTCCCAGCGGCCCTTCAATCGCTTCAGGGACTCTTGCCAATTTCATCGCGAGATCGAATTCTGAAACTGGCCTCTGAGATGGATCGTGCCGTAAGCGGATTCGTTCGCGGTCGCATTGTGGTGAGTTCGATCATGGGCATTCTGATTGCAGTGGGATGGAAATTGTTCGGTGTGCCGTACGCCATCACGCTCGGTGTGGTGGTGGGGGTGTTTAGTTTGGTGCCCTATCTGAGCGTGGTGGGATTGCCGATCGCCATTGGATTGCTGATTGTGGATCAATTGGCGGTGCCTGAAGCCGAACGCATGACATGGGTGTGGATCGTGCTGGGGCCAGCCATGGTGTACGCAATTGTGCAAGCCCTGGAGGGGTATGTGCTGATTCCATTGATCGCTGGCAAGGCAACGGACCTTGATCCTGTCAGCATCTTTGTGGCGGTGCTTGCGGGCGCTGCGATAGCAGGCGTGTACGGCATGCTGTTGAGCATTCCTGTTGCGGCGTGTTTCAAAATTTATCTGCGAGAAGTGGTGCTGCCTCGCGTGCGAGCGTGGAGTGATGGGCGAGCTGGCGATCCGCTGCCGCTTGATCAGGGCTAAACAAGAAAAAGAAAGGAGACCTTTGGGGGTCGTTCGTCGCGCTACTTCTTTTTGCGCTGCTTGAATCGGCTCTTCATGCTTTGCGTTTGCGTGCTTCCGCGGCTACCAAAGCCCGGGAAACCTGTGGGGGTACCCGCCGCACCGCCCGCCATGTTCTGCATGGCCTTCATCTTTCCAACTGCGCCCTTGCCGGTCATCTGACTCGTTAACTTTTGCATCATCTCAAATTGCTTGGCAAGGCGGCCGACTTCTTCAGGTTTGGTTCCGCTTCCTTTGGCGATGCGACGAACGCGACTCTTCTGCTGATCCACCATGCGCACATTTGCACGCTCGCTGGGGGTCATGCTGCGAACGATGCCTTCGACTCGATCGAGTTGACCCTCGTCGATCGGCAAGTCCTTCATCATGTTCCCGACACCGGGCAGCATGCCGAGCACTTTCTTGATTGGGCCAAGGCGACGAATGGTTTTGAGTTGCCCCAGAAAATCGTCGAGGGTGAGTTGCCCTTTGGCCATTCGATCCGCGACGCGCTGTGCTTCGGCGTGATCCACTTCGCCCTGCGCCTTTTCAACAAGGGTGACCACATCGCCCATGCCAAGAATGCGACCCGCCATGCGTTCGGGATGAAAGGGTTCGAGGTCCTGAAATTTTTCTCCCGTACCGGTGAAGAGAATCGGCGCACCAGTGACGGCACGAACACTCAGGGCGGCACCGCCGCGAGGGTCCGCATCAAACTTGGTCAGAATGATGCCGTCGAGACCGAAGCGATCGTGAAAAGTTTTGGCCGCGAGTAACGCATCCTGCCCAGCCATGGCATCGACCACCAACATGGTTTGGTGCGGTTCGACACTTCGGCGAACGCCTTCAAGTTCACGCATCAGGACGTCATCAATGTGAAGGCGACCAGCCGTATCCACAATGAGCGTGTCAAACTTTCCATCACGGGCTGCGCGAAGGGCTCGTTGAGCAACGCCGACGGCCACCCCAAGAGCCTTGCCATATTCCGCGCAGCGTTCGGGTTCACCAAAGAATTCAACGCGTGAACCACCCTTGGCCTCTGTTGCAACACGCTGGACCACCACACGGAGTTGCTCCACGGCTGCGGGTCGTTGGAGATCGCACGCAGCTACTAAGACGCTTCGCCCTTGCTGCTTCAGGTGAGCCGCCAACTTTCCTGCCGTGGTGGTCTTGCCAGACCCCTGCAATCCGCAGAGCAGAACCACCGTTGGCCCCGGAGCCACCTGCGGAATGTTGGGATCGCTCGAGCCCATCAACTCGACGAGTTTGCGATGCACCACGCCCACCATTTCCTGCGCGGGCGTCAGACTTTGAGTGACTCCAAGACCAATGGCATCCCGTTGCGTTTCGTCGCAGAACTGGCGGGCCACTTCCACATGCACGTCAGCCTCAAGGAGCGCCGTGTGCACCTCGGCCATCACCTGATGCACATTTTCTTCACTGATCCGACCTCGGCCCGAAAGGTTTCGAAAGGCCGTGCCAAGTCGATCGGTCAGACGCTCGAACATGTTCTGGTGGCTCGAATGAATTAGCGGGAAACTGGGGTCTTCTCAAGCTTCGCAGCCTGATGCGGCGTGGAAGGAGCCGACTCAACAGCACTTCGAATGGCACGCGAAATGCTGGCCGCGTCAAGACCCGCTTCGATCAATTGTTCGCGCCGTTCGCCTTGATAAATCCAATGATCCGGCAAGGCCAGACGCGTAATCAACCGAGTGTCCAAACCCAGATCGGCGCAGGTTTCTAAGACGCAACTTCCGAAGCCGCCGCGGATCGAATGATCCTCAACAGTGATCACAGGAATGCCACGGGACAAGAGATCACGAAGCAAGCCGGCATCCACCGGCTTGGCAAAGCGAGCGTCGTACACATTGATGCGGTACTCGCTGTCGAGCTGTCGCGCCGCCTCCATGGCTTCAATCGCCATCACGCCGTAGCCAAGCACCGCCGCATCGGGTGCCTCGTGCGTAAGGAGTGCGCGAGCGGTGCCGAGTTGGAACGGCGGACACACTTCATCGCAGAACATCTGGCTTACGGCATCACGCGGATAGCGAACGGCACTTACGCCGGATTCATAATTTGCCATGAACGAGATCGCTGCCTGAAGGCTTGGTTCATCCATCGCGGCCATCACCGCGGCGTGGGGCATGGTGGCCAGCAGCGAAATGTCACAGAATCCGTGATGCACTGCGCCATCTCCGCCAACCAATCCTGCTCGGTCAAGCAGGAGCCGCACGGGAAGGCCCTGCAACGCAACTTCCTGAAAGACTTGATCGAAGGCTCGTTGGAGGAAGGTGCTGTAGACGGCGAAGAATGGCTTCCATCCAGTCTTGGCAAGCCCGGCCAACATGTCCATGGCGTGGCTTTCGCAAATGCCGGTATCAAAGGAGCGATCAGGAAATTTGTTCAGGGCCTTGTTCACGCCGGTGCCATCTGGCATGGCGGCGGTCGCTACGACCACGCGGTCGTCGTTGGTCATCAATTCGATGATCGCATCACCTGCGGCACCGGTAAAACTTCTCGCGCTCTTCTTCAGTTCGATGCGACACCCTTCGTTCTCCATGTCATCAGGAACGGTAAATGGCCCAGGAGAATGTGTGGCGCTGGGATCGTTCTCGGTAAAGGAAAAACCCTTGCCTTTGACGGTCTTCACGTGCAGAACCATGGGGCGATCAAGGTGCTTGGCTTCGTTGAGGAACTCCAGCAGCGATGGAAAGTCGTGGCCATCGATGGGGCCCACGGCCACCATGCCGAAATGCTCGAACCATGCGTCTCGACTGACCGCAGCCTTACTCATCTCGCCGAGTCGGCGGTAGAGATCGGAAAGTTCCTTGCCGCCAGGAAGATGTTTGGCAAGATCCTTGGCACGCTTCTTGAATTCGGTGAAGCCGTGACTGAGTCGCATGCGATCGAAGGTGCTGGCCATGGCACCCTGCGGCTTGGCGATGCTCATGCCATTGTCATTGAGCACCACCAGAAATTGCCGCTTGAGCGTTCCGGCGGCATTGAGTCCTTCCATCGCAACGCCATTGACAATGCTTGCATCGCCGATCAGGCTGACCACGCGGCGGCCCGTTGGATTGTCCGGCGACCAGCCCTGATGAGACAACGAATCACCGCGTGCCATGCCAATAGCCGTGCTGATGGCCGTGCCTGCATGTCCAACGCTAAAGAGATCGAACCCGCTCTCGCGAGGTTCGGGGAAGCCGCTCATGCCATCTCGCTGACGCAGTCGTGCAAGAAGATTTTGTCGGCCCGTGAGCAACTTATGGGTGTAGCACTGATGACCAACATCCCACAGAAGCCGATCGTGCCCGAAGTCAAAGGTGCGATGAAGGGCGATGGTGAGTTCCACGACTCCCAGATTGGGAGCCAAGTGACCGCCTGACTTCATGCATTGATCACAGATGCTCTTTCGAACTTCAGCCGCGAGTTCCGGAAGCGCCGAGATCGGAAGGGCATGCAGGTCGGCGGGTCCGTGAATGGTTGGAAGGATGGCCATGCGTTTGAAGGGACTGCGTGCCCCATTCCAAGCGGAGATACTAGCGAAACAAGGGTGGAAAGTCGCTGCCGAGTTGGGGAATTGGCCTAATGCGTGCGCGTTGCCAAAGTTCGCGCCATGGTTGAAAGTGCCGAGGCATCGGCTTCGATTCCAGATAGAGCTGATTCCGATTCCGAAAGTAATTCCGCGACAAAACGGCGACTCATTGGGAGCCCATGCACGGACGGATAGGTTGTTTTTCCCTGCGCCGAATCTTTGCCAGCGCTCTTGCCAAGTGTTTGGCTGTTCTGTGTGATGTCCAGAATGTCATCAACCACTTGGAACATGTGCCCCATCGCAGAACCATAGCGAGTGAGGCGAGCCAGCAAGTCGGTGGACGCACCGGCGGCGATGGCGCCGGCTCGACACGCCCCTCGAATGAGCGCTCCGGTCTTGTGACGATGGATCATTTCCAGTTGACTGGCTTGGTCCGTGCACTCGGCAGGAAATCCGCCGAGCGTGTCCAAGACCTGTCCCGAAATCATGTCGGAGCAGGCCTTGGCGACTTCTGTTGCGATCGCCGCAGCGTGTCGGGGCGACGCGAGCGAGGTTTCCATAGCGAGGGATTGAAGCGCATCTCCAGCCAAGATGGCGAGTGCCTCGCCGTAGACCTTGTGGGTGGTGGGCCGACCGCGGCGAAGATCGTCGTTGTCCAGCGCCGGGAGGTCGTCATGCACCAAACTGAAACAGTGCAACAACTCAAATGAAATGGCTGCTGGCAGTAAGGAGGTGAGTTCGCAGGCCCCAGCCGCCAATCCGCATCGAACCGTCAGAAGCGGCCGGATTCGTTTTCCGCCACCAAGTGCTGCATATCGCATGGCTTCGGCCAGCTTTGGCGCAAGTGGTCGAGCCTCGATCGCCTCGGCAAGTTGCTGCTCGATGGCCTGCAGAATGAAGGTGTCGTCGATCTGGAGAATCTCGGTTTTCACGCGAAGGAAGTATAGAGAAAAGCATGCCGTGATCCGTATGATCGCACGATATGAACGCAGCAGCATCATTCCTTCACTTCATGCAAAAGGGCGGACCCGTTCTGTGGCCGTTGCTCGCACTGAGCATCTTTTCGATGGGCATTACGGTTGAACGCATTCTGTTTTGGTCCAAGGTTTCAGGTGCCGCTGCCAAGGGTCGAACCAATCGTTTGATGGAGGCGTTGCGATTTGGGAGGCGGGCCGAAGTGATCAAGATGTGCGAGGGAAGCCTGCAACCTGAAATGATGGTCGCCCTGCGGATGACGCTCGACGGTGCGGATGACGGTGTGGCGATGGCGGCCGCGGAAATTCAGCGACATCGCCTTGAGCGATTCAGTGTGCTGCTTTCAACCATCATCACCGCAAGCCCGATGATTGGAATTCTTGGAACCGTGATCGGCATTATCAAAAGTTTCAATGTGCTTGGGGCTCAATCACAACTCGCGGATCCACGCGGCGTTTCCGGTGGAATTGGCGAGGCACTGATCGCCACCGCAACGGGGCTGGCGGTGGCGCTGGTGACGCTCTTTCCCTATATGGCTTTCAAGGGTCTTGCAGATCGAGCCATCGGCCGCATGGAGTCGGTGATTTCCGCCGCACAAACTGGCATGCCACGCAGACCACCACCAATGCATGATTCCAAACAGGCCTCGTCAGCGACCGCTGACCGTGATCTTCTCGACCAACCCCTTGCGGATTCGATCAACCCCTGAGCCGAGTTCACCGATCGGATCGGGTGGAACGATGTCGACTTTTTTCTCGCCCAACTTGGCTTCGCCGCGGCGCACCTTGTCTTGCAATTGCTTGCATTCATGCAACAGGCGAGCAAGGATTTCTTCCTCTGGAACATTGGCCACTTTCTGGCCTTGCACATAAAGAATGCCTCGGCGGTCGCCCGCGAAGACCGCAACATCGGCTCCCTCTGCTTCACCGGGGCCGTTGACCACGCATCCCATCACAGCGACCTTGAGCGGCAACTCAATTTCTCGACTGAGTGTCTTCTCCACTTCCTTCACCAGCGTAAAGAGATCCACCTGAATTCGGCCGCACGTGGGGCAGGCGATCAGTTCGATGCCCTTGCGAGGACGCAACCCTAGGCAATAGAGAATTTCCAAACCGTCCTTCACTTCATCCATGTGATCGCTGGCATAACTAATGCGAATGGTGTCGCCGATGCCGTTGGCAAGGAGCGTCCCAAGTGCAATGGCGGTGCGGATGGCACCCGTTGTCTTGGGGCCTGCATGCGTGACGCCAAGGTGGAGCGGATAGGGAAATCGTTTGGCAATTTCGGTGTAGGCGTCGATACACAGCGAGGCATCCATGGACTTGGCACTGATGACGATGTCATGAAATCCGCGGGCATCGAAGATGTCGAGGTACTCCTCGAGCTTGGCCACCATGAGTGCCAGAAGATGGCCCGACTTATGTCCCTCGAAATACATGCCGAGTTCTTCGGCTCGTCGCTGCTTGTCTTTGCGCTCAATGATGCTGCCTTCATTGACGCCGATGCGGATAGGAATGCCTCGATCCTTGCACGCATCGATCACTTGATTGACTTGGTTGCGATCGCTGATATTGCCGGGGTTCAAACGGATTTTGTGAACACCTGATTCGACGGCTTCGAGGGCTCGTTGATAGTGAAAGTGCACATCGGCAACGATGGGAACTTTGACTTGCTTGATGATCTCTTTGAGCGCCTCGGTGTCCTTGCGTTCCGGAACCGCAACGCGCACCACATCCACGCCGGCCTCCACATAACGGTTGATTTCGGCAACGCAGCCATCAATGTCGTGGGTGTACCCAGCGGTCATGGTCTGCACCGAAACGGGTGCATCACCACCAATCCGCACGCGACCAACTCGATCATCACCGATGGACACTTGACTCGTTTTTTGTCGCTCAATCATGTGGGTCAGTGTAGCGGGAGGTGTGGAAGTCTCTGAAAATCGTTCCAACGCTATGCTCGGGCGAGCATGCATTCATCGCCATCGACCGCGTCGTTCTTGAAGATTCGCCTCTCGTTCATGATGGTCCTTCAGTACGCCGTCTGGGGTGTCTGGCTGCCGGTGCTGGGTGGCTACCTTGGCTCGCCGCAGGCAGCGGGCGGACTTGGTTTCACCGGTGCGCAGATCGGCATGATTCTTGGAACGGCCGGCGCATGTGGGGCCATTCTGGCACCACTGATCGCGGGCCAAGTTGCCGATCGAATGATGAATGCGGAGAAGGCGCTCGGCATGTTGCTGCTGCTTGGTGCCGTAATCAACTGGCTCTTGGCCGGCGCGACTTCGTATGAATCGTTCCTGATTTTGTCGATTTTCTACAGCGTTCTGTATATGCCCACGTTGTCGCTTTCGAATTCGATTGCGATGACGAACCTATCCAACCCCACAACAGATTTTCCTCGCGTCCGAGTGTGGGGAACCGTTGGATGGATCGTGGCCAGTGCGGCGTTTCCATTGCTGTGGCTGCAAGATCAATTGCACCTCACGCTGGTGCCGTGGTTTGTTGTTGGAGTTGAGAAAGCCAACGCCACCAGTCTTGCACCCGATGCGTTGCGAGTCTCTGCCGTGGTCAGCTTTCTGTACGCGGCGTACGCATTCTGGCTTCTGCCCCGCACACCCCCCAAGGGAAATGCGCCGCACCCTCTCGCGTTCTTGCAGGCCTTTGCGTTACTGAAAAGCCGCGCCGTGTGGGTGCTCACACTTGCGGCGGTGGTGATCTCGATGATTCACAACATTTATTTCATACGCACGGCGAGTTGGCTGGAAACCGTTGGATTTACAAAGGCCAACGCTCCGGCAGCGATGACAGTCGGTCAGATGGTGGAAATGGGAACGCTGGCCATGCTCGGATTTTTCATTGCAAGGCTTGGGCACAAGCGCGTTCTGGTGATCGGTGCCTGTGCGTATTGTCTGCGGTTCGCCTGCTTTGCTTTGGCGACTGGGCCTTCGATGGCGTATGCAGGCATTGCGTTACACGGCTTTTGTTATGCGTTCTTCTTTGCCTGTGCGTTCCTCTTTATTGATCGAGAAGCGCCGGCGGATGCACGCCACAGCACCCAGACCGCTTTTGGAATTGCCATCTTGGGATGCGGTCCGATTCTGGTGGGGGTGTACAACGGATTCTTGGATGGAGTCAGCAGTGCCGGAGCAACTGGCGTGGCGTCAATGTGGCAGCGCGTGCTGATGGGTTGTGGAGTTCACATTCCAGCAACAGGTTCCAGTTGGCCAGCCGTGTGGTGGACCGAAGCAGCGATCGGCGGTGCCGTCTGTGTGTGGCTGATGGTGGGTTTGCCGCGACGTCGTCAACCCGCTTTGGCGTGAGCCAGCATGGCTCGCTGACCATCGGGGTGAATCTTCAACTCTTGCAAGCCGCCAGGAAGCGTGAAGTCACTGGCGTTCATGCCAGATTCAACCGGACGGCCATCCATCGTGGTCACTGTGACACCGGGATTGGCTTGAACATGAAGTTCTAAGGCTTTGGTGAGGTGTTCGACTTGTTCCGGTGTCAACTTGGACCACTGTTCGCGACCGCGACATTTTGGAAAGCCACTGCACCCAAGCCACGGGCCTCTTTTTCCCAGACGCAGATTGAGCTTTCGCGCGGCGCACTTTGGGCAATCGAGGTCCGTCAACAAAGCGGGGGGACTTGGCAACTTGATGCGTCCCTTCAGATCCACATTCAGAATGATGGGGCCCTTGGGTTTGGGCATGTCCACGTCACCCTTTTTCTTTCGGCTCTTTTTTACTTTGGGTGCTGGTGGCATGTCCGGTGCGATGAACTGTCCGAAACGCCCGGTGCGAAGGATCATGGGCAGACCGTTGTCGGGGCTTTTGATATTGACTCTCTCCGGCAGCATGGGTCGCCCTTCGCGATCAACCGGTGCTGCATAGTTGCAATTCGGATAGGTGCCGCAACTCAGAAAGCGGCCGCCCTTACCAAAGCGATATCCCGTCGCGGCATTGCACATGGGGCAGGCGTACGGCGCCGGATCCATCTTGGCCTTCACGTGATCTGCCCCCATGCCATCGTCAACCAACTGTTTGAGGATTCTTTGGAATTCGCGGAGCATTTCGTGCCATTCCACTATGCGTTGGGCCACTTCGTCTAATTCCTTTTCCATCTCGCGTGTGTAGCCCACATTCAAGATTGCGTCGAAGTTTTCCACAAGGAAGTCCGTCACCTTTTCCCCAAGTGCCGTGCTTTCCAAACTGGTGCCGCGTCGCTCCACATATTGGCGATCCACGATGGTCTTCACGATGCTGGCGTACGTGCTCGGCCGACCGATGCCTTCGTCTTCCAACATTTTGATCAGACTGCTCTCGGTAAATCGTGAAGGTGGCGAGGAGAAAGTCTGGTGCGCATCAATATCAAAGGGTGCCACTTCAGTGCCTTGCGAAAGTTTGGGAAGCACCGAATCATCAGCGCCTCGCGGGGCCAATTTGAGAAATCCATCAAACACCAGTGTGCGGCCGCTGGTTCGCAGCACGGCGCCGGTATCGCGATCCGATCGCTCCAGTCGCACCGTGGTGCGTTCCCATTGTGCGTCCGCCGCCTGGCACGCCATGAAGCAACGCCAAATGAGTCCATAGAGTTTGGCCTGCTCCTCCGGCAATTCGCGATTGGCAAAGTCGGGTGTTCGATTGGGATCCGTTGGGCGAATGGCTTCGTGCGCTTCTTGTGCACCAGCCACATTGCTCTCGACATAGGAACGCGGCTGATCAGGCACATAGGCGGCCCCAAAATTTTTCTCAATAAATGTGCGGGCCGCCTGCACCGCTTCGGGTGCCAGATGCAAACTGTCCGTTCGCATATAGGTGATCCAGCCGGCTTCGTACAACTGTTGCGCTACGCGGCCTGTTCGATCGGCTGTGAAACCGATCGAGCCGCCAGCTCGCTGCATGGTGCTGGTTTTGAAGGGGGCATAGGGTCGATTGGTTTCGCTCTTGCGTTCAATGCTTGACACACGAAATCGTGCCGCGGGGTCGAGCGTGCCGGTTACCGTGACACGATGCGCCGCGGGGCCTTTGCCGCCAGGGTTTTCGCTGCGTTCTGCCTTCGTGTGCAAAAGTCCGCATGCGGCCGCTGCGTTGGTTGCCTCCTTTGAAAGATCCCGTGGGGCAGTGCTGAGGCAGCCGAGTTCAAACTTGGTCGAATTCAATTCAACCAATTCAGCTTCAAACCCGCCGTGGTCGGCCAACCACTGCACTTGTTCCCGTTGCGTTGGGCCCTTGCCGCGTTCATCCACTCGTGCGAGCAATTCAGCAAAGTGGCGGGCCATCGTTGAAGACTTGGCGGGCTCACCAGTGAGATGAACGATCACGCTCCATGTCTCATCAGGAATGTGAGCTCTGATTTCCTTATCTCGTTCAACAACCAATCGAGTGGCCACACTCTGAACTCGGCCAGCACTCAAACCGCCAGCAACTTTTTTCCATAAGACGGGGCTGACTTGATATCCCACCAGTCGATCAAGAATGCGACGAGCCTGTTGAGCATTCACGCGGTCCATGTCGATGGGTCGCGGCTGCTGAAAACCTTCAAGCACCGCGGTGCGTGTGACAGCATTGAACACCACACGCTTGGCGGTCTCTGGATTCACTCCAAGGACGTCGGCCAAGTGCCAAGCAATCGCTTCTCCCTCGCGGTCAAGGTCGGTTGCAAACCAAATCTCACTGGCCACCTTGGCTAATTTGCGAAGTTCCGCCACAACTGGTTTCTTGGTCGAGGGCACTTCGTAATGGGGTTCAAAGGTTCCCTCTTCGACATCTACGCCAGGAACCATGCGCTTGACGCCCTTTGGATTTCGAGAGGGAAGATCACGGATGTGGCCAAGGCAGGCGATCACTCTGTAGCCTTTTCCAAGGAAACTCTGCAGCTTTTTGGCCTTGGTTGGACTCTCGACAATGACCAGTTGAGCCCCGGTTGGCACAACAGACGTAGCGGCGGCCTTGGATGTTTTTTGCTTCACAGTGCGTTTGGTGGGTGGCTTTGTGGACATATTGAGTTGAACACCTTGCGCCGCCACCATCGGTAAGTCAAGCCGAAGTTAGTGAATTGCAAGTCCGAGAACCCCTAGGAAACCATCCCAAGGGCGTTCGCTGCCCAACTCCCTTCGGGGGACTGGTCCGCAGAAATCCAAAAAGAATTTTTCGAAACCCGGAATTTTTTGAGCCACGATCGCTGTTGCTTGGCCAATCGACGCGTTCGAACCTTGATGAGTTCGATGGCTTGGGCCAGTGAATGGCGACCTTCGGCAGCCATGACAAGCTCGCGATATCCGAGTGCTTCCATAGGTTGCTCGAGCAAGGGGCCTTGATTCAGAAGTCGGTGAACTTCGTCTTGCCAACCGGAATCAATCATGTGATGAATCCGTTTGTGAATGCGGGCGTTGATGGCGGGCACCGACCAGTCGAGGCCGATCAATTTCATGGTGTCTGGAATGCGAGGACCCGTGGCGTTCCATTGAGTCCGCGTTTCACTTGCGGGAGTGCCGGTGATGAGGCGGATTTCAAGGGCTCGAATCGTGCGGCGGCGATCATTGGGGTGAAGGCTGGCAGCGGTTGCGGGATCCACCTTTTCTAATTCCATTCGAAGGGAGCCCGTTTCCCGTGCATTCAATTCCTGCCGCAACAAAGGATCCAGACTGGTATGCGCAACCATGCCTTCCATCAACAGTCGCAAATACAAATTGGTTCCACCAACAACAATGGGCCAACGACCCCGGCTTTGGATGTGCTCGATGCAGTCATTGGCCATGCCGTGCCACGTTGCTGCCGTGAAGGTGTCGCGATGAGGGTCCGCCAGGTCGAGTGCGTGATGTGGAATTTCAGTTTGTTGATCCGCCGTTGGCTTGGCCGTTCCGATGTCCATGCCTCGCCACACTTGCATGCTGTCGGCACAAATAATTTCTCCGCCACCTGGCAGCGTGCGAGCCAACTGCATCGCCAGTTCACTCTTGCCGCCAGCGGTGGGCCCAGCGATCAGAAGGCAGAGAGGCGTTGGCATGCGTGCAAGTTATGATCACGGCGTGATTCTGAGGAGAAGCTTGTGGCCAAACAAACGATTGATCAAATTGATGTAAAGGGTCGCCGAGTCTTTGTGCGGGCGGATTTCAATGTGCCGCAAGATGCCAACGGACGCATCACCGATGACCGCCGGATTCATTCAACGCTTCCCACCATTCGAAGCGTGCTGTCCCGAGGTGGAAGTGTGGTGGCCGCGAGTCATCTTGGTCGACCTGCCGGGAATGGACATGAAACCACCTATTCGCTTGCACCCGTTGCGCAAAGACTGCGGGAATTGCTTGGCTCCGACGCCATCAGTGTTCGGTTGGTGGGATCGCTCGCAACCGATGTGGACGCGGCTGCTGCGGCGGCCGTTCTAAGACCTGGAGAAGTGTTGCTTCTTGAAAACCTTCGCTTTGAGAATGGCGAGAAGAAGGGGGACGCCGCGTACGCCGCAAAGTTGGCGGCCTACGCCGACGCCTACTGCAACGATGCCTTTGGCGCAAGCCATCGCAATGACGCCAGCATGCTGGCCTTGCCCAACGCCATGAAACCTCGGCCATGTGTTGCGGGTTTGTTGCTGGCGAAAGAATTGCAATTTCTTGGGGAAACGATCGGCAATCCTCCGCGGCCATTTGTGGCGGTGCTTGGAGGCGCAAAGGTCAGCGACAAGTTGCCGGCATTGCGACACCTGATCGGTCGCGTCGATGCGATTCTTGTTGGCGGAGCGATGGCCTACACCTTTCTACTGGCCGCTGGACAGTCCGTGGGTCGCAGTCTGGTTCAGCGAGATCTGGTGAAGGAGGCGCAGTCCATCGTGGACCTTGCACAGTCCAAATCCACTCGCCTTGTTCTGCCTGTCGATCATGTGTGCGGCGAGTCCTTAGTGGAAGGAACGGCGGTGCAAACCTGTTCAGAGGTGCCCGAGGATTGGATGGGGCTCGACATTGGTCCAGCAACCGAGGCCGCATTTACACAGGAAATCAAACGAGCCCGACTGGTGGTGTGGAATGGACCGATGGGGGCGTTTGAGGTGCCGCCATTTGATCACGGAACGATTGCCATTGCCAAGGCTCTCGCACAGGCCACGCGTGACGGTTGCGTCACCATCGCTGGCGGCGGGGATACTGCTGCGGCTGTTGAAGTTGCAGGAGTCGCTGAGGTGTTCACACACATTTCAACCGGTGGCGGTGCAAGTCTTGAAATGCTCGAAGGCAAGGTATTCGATAGCCTCGAACCGTTAGTCGCCTCAGACGAATCGACGCCTACTATGCAGAAGTTGGCAAGGAGAAATGAACTATGACCCATCGGTGCATTTGGTTGGTTGCGTTGAGTCTGCTGGTTGCTCACGGCGCGTGGGCAGGTGAGGAAGAGGACAAGGTTCTCAAGCCGGGTAAGGATGCGCCGGCTGTCAATCCGCTCAAGCTAATCCAAGGTGACCTGCCGGACCTCAAGACCGAAACCGGATGTGTGTTGGTGGAGTTCTGGGCAACGTGGTGCGTTCCCTGCATGAAGTCGATTCCACACTTGAACAAACTCTATGGTGAATTAAAGGATCGCGGCCTGCAGATCATTGCGGTCAGTGAAGAGGAAGACAAAATCGTTTCCGAGTTTGTCAAGAAAAAAGGTGTCGCCATGTCGTATCCCATCGCGTCCGACAAGGACGGCGAAATGGCCAACAATTGGCTCAAGGCCGCGAATCAAGAGGGAATTCCTTGCGCCTTTCTGGTGGGTCGCGGTGGACGCGTGTTGTGGATCGGGAATCCTTTGGATGAAAAATTTGAGCCCACGCTTCGCAAGGCGTTGACCGGTCGCTACGACCCGGTGATGCGCAAGAAAACAGAACCCATGATCGACGCCGCTCGCAAGTGCGTGGACGTTCGAAACTGGACCGAGGGTTACAAGCACTATGACGAGGCCATTGAGACGGATCCGCGTTTGTTGCTGGACATCACGATTGAACGCTTTAAGGTGACCCTTCTCAAGGAAAAAAATCCAAAGGCCGCAGGGGAGTGGTTGGTCGACAACGCTCGTAAGCGGTACGGCAGTGATCCGGTTGCCTTGCAGGAATTGGTGAACATGATTGTGAAAGACCCCGAAGTGGTTCCCCGCGATGTCGCGGTTGCGGCGGCGATTGCCGAAGTGATGGGAACGAAGGGGGGTTCTCGCGCTATGGAAACGCAAGCTGTGGTTGCCTTTGCACAGGGCGATCAGACGAAAGCGGTTGAGTTGCAGACCGATGCATGGATGACCGCCGATCCGATTGACAAAGCCTCCATCAAACGGACGCTCGATGAATATCGCGCCAGCGGAAAGCGGGGCACGGCCGCTGCTGGGAAGCCCAATGGCGGCTGATCCCTCGCTGTTTCGCCGCTCGCCAGCTCACCCGCTGCTGGCCGCAAGCATTTTGTCAGCCGATCTTGGCCGACTTGGTGAGCAGTGCATCGAAGCCATGACGCATGGAGCCGATCTGATTCATGTGGATGTGATGGACGGGCACTTTGTGCCCAATTTGTCCATGGGTCCCGCCGTCTGTGCGGCTGTTCGGAAAGCGTGTCCTCATGCGTTTCTGGATGTGCATCTCATGGTGACCGACCCCGGATGCTTTCTTGAACCATTTGCCAAGGCGGGTGCGAGTTCGATCACCTTTCATGTGGAAGTGGCCAAAGACCCTATGCACCTTGCCACCAAAGCGAGGGCACTCGGCATGGGCGTTGGACTGGCTAGCAATCCTGAAACACCGGTGCATCGGCATGAACCATTCCTTCGCGCCTTCGATGTGCACTTGGTGATGAGCGTGCATCCTGGCTTTAGTGGCCAAGCATTTCTTCCGAGGTCGTTAGAGAAGACCCGATGGTTGCGGCAGCGCCTTGGCAGCGAGGCTCGCCTTGAAATGGATGGCGGCATCACGGCCACCACCGCGAGTGATTGCGTGCGAGCGGGTGCCGATGTCTTGGTCAGTGCCTCGGCGCTCTTTGGTGGTGGTGGCATCCAAGCCAACGCCGCAGCGCTTCATCGGGCGGCATCGGTCGGATACGATGCAGCGCATGTCTGAACCCACGTGGGAATCTGCTGGCGCGGCGGTGGCCAAAAAGTCCGTTCCAGATGGGTTATGGATTCCCTGTGAATCCTGCAGCGCCACGCTGTTTCGAAAGGCTTTAGAAGCCAATGTGTGGGTCTGTCCACAATGCGATTATCACCATCGCATTTCGGGCCGGCAGCGCGTGGAGCAACTGGTGGATCCCGGTTCCTTTGAACCCATGAATGCCAAGATGGCGCCTCGTGACCCGCTGAAGTTTCGTGACTTGAAGTCTTACGCGGATCGCATCGCGGACGCGCAGCGCATCACCGGCGAGAATGACGGCGTGCAAACCGGCACTGCATTTATCAAGGGACGGCGTGTGGCGTTGGGTTGCATGGACTTCACCTTTCTGGCCGGTTCGATGGGCAGTGTGATCGGTGAAAAACTCACGCTTCTGATTGAACATGCAACCGATCATGACTTGCCGCTGGTGATCGTGAGTTGTTCAGGAGGAGCCCGCATGATGGAGAGCGGCTTCTCACTCATGCAGATGGCCAAGACAGCCGCCGCCCTCGGCCGGCTTGACGATGCAGGCGGACTCTTTATCAGTGTCCTGGCCGATCCAACCACTGGAGGTGTCACCGCAAGTTTCGCCATGTTGGGTGATGTCATTCTTGCCGAGCCGCGTGCGTTGATTGGTTTTGCTGGCCCGCGCGTGATTCGTCAAACGATTCGCCAAGATCTTCCGCCCGGATTTCAGACGGCAGAATTTCTGCTGGAGTGCGGATTTGTTGATCGCATCGTGCATCGCTCACAACTTCGCAGCGAGATCGGTCGCGTGATCGACTTTGCGGGCAAGTGAATCCATGAATCGATGGGCCCTCTGGTGCCGACCCGCTGCTTTGGCAGCACTGGGCAACGTGTTGCATGTGGGATCGTTGGACCCGTTTGGTTGGTGGTGGCTCGCACTGGTTGCGTGGGCACCGCTTACGGTTGCGGCGGGCGAGGCGGCCAAGGCTCGGCTGGTTGGCGATCGACAGGCGGTCATGCGGTTGGTGCTGGTGGCTGTGGCCTTTTCGTTTGCACGTTGGCTATGGCTTGAGCAGTGGATCGGTCCGGTCAGCGAAGCGGGATGGCCTGCTCTGGCCTTGGTGATGGCGGTGTATGACGGTCTGTACGCATGGGCCATCGCTCGCAGTGAGTCCATGACGCACCTGATGCGATGGCCTCTGGCAATTCGAGCCGCGGTATTGCTGACCGGTTGTGAATGGCTCCGAGGTTGCGTGTTTATGGATGGCTACCCGTGGTTCATGCCGGCGCAGCCACTCATTGAATGGTTGGTGCTGGCACAGGGGGCTGATGTGATCGGTGCCGCGGGCATGGGTGTGCTTCCTGCAGCGATTGCCGGGGCACTTGCAGATGCGTGGCTTGCGAGTCGCGATGAAATTGCACGCAAGCGACGAAGCATGGGAGCGTGGGTTGCTGGCTCCCTCTGTGTGGCGAGTGTGGCCTATGGAATTGTTCGCTTGCCTCAGGTTTCTCAAGAGCCTGACGCGACACTTTCCATTCTTGCGGTGCAAACAAATGTGGCGCAAAGCAATAAAGATTCGCCAACGCTCGCAGCTCGCGACGCACAGGTGCAAACTCTTTTGAGTGAAACGCAGCGAGGCTTGGCCGAAGCGGTCTCGCAGGGCGAGCGAATTGACCTTGTGGTGTGGCCGGAAACGGTGGTCCCAGGATTTGGATTCGAGCGAGATGCGATCCTCTTGCAAAAGCAGCGGGGGTTGTGGCCGGCAGATCGCTATGTGGAGCCGATCGAATCGTTGGCCGCGCGAGGCACGCCGATTCTGCTTGGCAGTGGTGCGTATATCGGGCTGAACATTGATGGCGACCGCTATCGATGGACCAAGCAGTTCAACAGCGGCTATCTGGTGCGGGGCCCCGGAGACTTTGACCGCATTGACAAGATTTTGCTGACGCCATTTGGAGAGACGATGCCGTACATCTCCCATTGGCCGTGGCTGGAGCAGAGCATGCTGGATCTGGGAGCACGGGGAATGAGATTTGATCTGGATGTTGGTGATTCCCCACGCCTGATGCGAGTGCAGACTCCAGATGGAGAGATTCGAATTGGCGTTCCGATTTGCTTTGAAGACACAGTCGCTCGTGCAACGCGTGCAATTGCACAAAGTGATCACGGCGCACACGTGCTTGTGAATCTTTCAAACGATGGGTGGTTCGGCACATTCGACCCCGCCCGCGTGCACCACGAACAGGCTGCCAGATGGAGGTCCATCGAACTGCGAACTCCTTTGGTTCGAGTGGCCAACACAGGTATCACGTCGGCCTTTCATGCAAGTGGGCGTCGATTGGTGGAGCCGATTGCTGGCCAAACCAGTGGACTTCGAAGAATGGAAATTCCGGTGGTGGCCTATCCATCCATCTATGCACATGTGGGCGATGTAGTATCGTGGGTCATGTTTTTTGCAAGCATTTTCATGATGATTCGCATGCACCCTCCGAGGCGATTGACGCCCACGGTTCTGGCTGCATTCGTGTTGCTGGGACTGCCAGCGTGCGAGAGTCCCACACAGGACAAGTTGCCATCGTGGAGTAGTCGGGAACAAAGCATTCATCCCGACGCACCTTCGAAACTGAATTCCGGATTGAAACCTCGACCACAGTTTGTGGTGAGTGCTGCGGGAGATCCTCGCCGAAACGCCACGCAATTGTTGGATGAAGCATCACGGGCCACCGATCCCATGATGCGAGCGATTGCGATTGAAGCGATGGAGCCTGATCCGGTGATTCTGGAACCGGCCGTTCGGCGAGGCCTTGGGGATGCCAATCCGGGCGTTCGCTTTGTGGCGACTGTGGTCGGAAGTCGAGCCAAGTTGCCGGGATTGGCGCCACTCTTTGAACCGCTGCTCTTGGATCCAAATGAAAGCGTTCGTGCGGGTGCTTTATTGGCGCTGCATCGAAGCGGCCGAACGGTGGATCTCTCTCCGCTGGCACGCATGATTTTTTCTGCAAGCCCCGAAGTGCGTGGCAATGCCGCGATGGTGATCGGCGACATTGGAAACCGCACGGCTCTTCCTATGTTGAATGATGTGCTGCTCACGCCCATGCCTCGCGCCATGTCGGCACAAATTCGCGTGGTGGATCTCCAGATTGGTGAGGCCATGGTGAAATTGGGTGACCTTGCACAGTTGGAACCGATTCACGCGGCGCTCTTTTCCAGAAGTGACCAAGGGGAGTGCATTGGTTTGGCCTGTCAGATTGTTGGAAGCCTTCGAGATCAGACTTCATTGCCCATGCTTCAACGGCTGATTGATGCCAATGGGCTGGATACCCGGCCTATGGAAATTCGGCTTGTCGCGGCGGTGGCGATTATGGACATCATGCGACCGGGGCCCGTTTCTTTGGTTGAACTCGGCGTGATTGGAGCCACCGATCCTCGGCCCGAAGTCCGTGCAATTGCTGCCAAGTTGCTTGGATTTTTTACGCTTCCGCAAGCCGACGGGGCCTTGGCTCGACTGGTTCGGGATCGAGAACCGGCCGTACAAATTGCGGCGGCGGCGAGCATCCTTCGAATCGCCGTTGCCACAAGCCAATCAACGAACTGAGGTTGGGTTTGGGGATGGGTAGACGATTGACATTTCAGCCCTCGAAAGGGTATGAATGCACGCTTCTAAGGTTCGACGGTGCGCCGCCGAACCGAGGACGGCGCACCCCACGAGGCCGATCGGCCAAACATGTGCGCTGCAACCTGATGATGGAGTTGATGCCTTGCATATTCTCACAAAGATCTTTGTCGTTCTGACCGCGTTGCTGACCGTGGCCTTGGTGCCGCTGGTCATGTTGAACACTGCCAATGATGACACCTTTAAGCGTCGTTGGCTGGATGAACAAGCACGAGTGAAAGATGCCGTGTTCCAGAAAGATGCTGCCGTGCGGTTGCAGGATTCTGAAACGCGCGCCGCCATGAACACCGCGAGTGACTTTCGTGCTCGGCTGGAACGCATTCAAGTGGAGCGTGATACCTCGCTGACCGAAGTGGCTCGTATCTCCAGTCAGTCCGCTGGAACGCAGCGACAATTGGATCGGCTCACCAGCAACTTGACGGTGCTGACCGAGAGCAACAAGGTGAAGGATGACTTGGTTGTGTCGATCACCAACGAAATGAACAGCTTGCGGACCAATCTGGCAAGTTCACAGCGAGACAACATTCGCTTGGACGAGCAGGTGGCCACGATCAACAGCGAGAACGAAGTGATCAAGGCTGAGCGTCGTCAGTTGCAGGAAGAACTCAAGCAGGTTCGCACCGACAAGGAACAGGCTCAATCAAAGTTGAGTCAATTTGTTGCGGTGGTTGGCGAGTTGCCGTCTGCACGCCCCGGTGCCACACGAGATCCGGTGGCCAAGGTTCCAGCGGATCGCTCGCTGAGTGCGTCCATTATTTCTGTGCGACGCGGCGCGGACCACACGCTTGCTGAAATCAACGCTGGCAGCCGAGATGGCGTGCAGCCAGGCTGGTCCATGACCATTGCGGATGGCAGCAAATTCATTGGCAATCTTCGTATCACCACCGTCGATGTGAATCGGTCGGTTGGTGTGGTCGAATTGGAAGACACTGCCGCACGCGGCGAGGTGAAGGCCGGTCTTCGCGTGATTGCTCGAAAGGGTGAGTGAGGCAATCGTGGCCGACTTCGTACCCAACATTCCACAGCGGCGAGCCCAGCCGGATATTTACAGCGCGCTGTTGGCTGCGTCAGTGATTCTTCTGGTCGCTGGCAGTGTGTGGTTGGCACTGAAGAACACGGACATGACTTCAGGCGGTTCCATGCAAGGCGGTCCCTTCGAATTCCTTTCGAAGTGACGGCTGACCTATCGCGCCCCGTCCCGCTTCGGACGGAACCGCTCCGGAGGCACCGGAGACGAGACTGGGAACGAGACTCTCCTCATGCTGGATTCGCTTCTGAGTTGGTTTAGCGTCGACATGGGGATCGACCTTGGAACCTGCAATACCTTGGTGTGCGTGCGCGGTGAGGGCATTGTGCTCAACGAGCCGAGCGTGGTGGCAGTGCGGCGCGGAACGAACAAGGTGCTGGACAATGGTGAAGCCGTTGGCTGGCGAGCCAAAGAAATGCTTGGCAAGACTCCGGGGTCCATCAGTGCGATTCGTCCGCTGAAGGATGGTGTGATCAGCGACTTTGAGATGACCGGAGCGATGCTGAGTTATTTCATCCGCAAGGTCAACGGTCGCGGGCGGCTCTTTGGGCCTCGCGTGGTGATTGCAGTTCCAAGTGGAATTACGGCGGTCGAAAAACGAGCCGTGCTGGATAGCGCCGAGCAGGCGGGTGCCCGTCGCGTGTTTCTTGTGGAAGAACCCATGGCCGCTGGAATCGGGGCTGGTTTACCCATCATTGAGCCAACGGCAAGCATGATCGTGGACATTGGTGGAGGCACAACTGAAGTAGCCATCATGAGCTTGGGTGATATCGCATGTTGTGAAAGCGTTCGTGTGGCAGGTGACGACATGGATGAAGCCATCATCACCTACATGAAGCGTCGACACGGCATGGCGATTGGCGAACAGACCGCCGAGCGCGTGAAAATAGAAATTGGTTCCGCGGCTGCAGTCGGTCCGCCAACAACAATGGATGTGCGAGGTCGGGGAGTGGTGGATGGCCTGCCAAAGAAAGTCAGTGTGTCGAGTGATGAAATCCGAGATGCATTGGCCGAGCCGGTCGATGCCATCGCTGAAGCGGTACGTCGAACGCTGGAACACGCCGAACCAGAACTCTCTGCTGACCTTGTTGAAAACGGAATTGTGCTCGCAGGTGGTGGTGCCCTGTTGCGGGGTCTCGACATCGTGTTGCAGACCAAAACCGGTCTTAGTGTGAAAATTGCCGATGATCCGTTGACCTGCGTCGCACGCGGTACGGCCATCTACCTTGAGAGCCTTGAGCAGTGGAAGTCCACGCTCGAGTCCGACAGCGACGAGATCTAATCTGGAGTCGATGCCGTGACACGCGGCATGCATGGACCTGGAAAGTCCTTCGCCATCGTGGTGCTTGGCACCGCGGTGCTCTGCTTGTTTCCAGCGAAGTGGTTGGCCTCGTTCACCAATGACCTCTCGGCGGTGCTTTGGTTGCCGCTTCGTCCCCCGGCACATGGCCTGACCATCCTTCGGCATTGGCTTCGGCCGCCGCAGGAAGACGCGGGTCCACGGGACGCTCAATTCTTGCTCGATGAGCGAGATCGATTTCGTGCGTTGTGGCATGCCGAGCGTTTGCGAGCCGAAGACCTTGCGCAGCAGCTTTCGCAATTGGATCGGGCCAACAAAATGGATCGAGGTGGCGTGCCGGTGGAACCGTTGCTGGCTTCCGTGACGGGGCGAGGCGTTGGATCGAGTGAACGGTTTCTGGCTCTGAATGCTGGAATGCGAGAGGGCGTGCAAGCGGGAGATCCAGCGGTGATCGGCGGGGATTTGCTGGTGGGCCGTGTGGTTGGCGATCCAACGGAAGTGAGTTGTTGGCTGGCGCCGCTCACGGATCCATCCACGGGTCGTTTGGATGTCTATTTGGCTCCCGCAGATCGGCCCGAAGCGCCGCCCTCTGAGGGAACGCTGGCACAAGTTCGGCCCGATGCACGAGGTTTCTTGGTTGGCGAAGTGGATGAAGCGGGCAAGGTGGGTGAGGGCGATGTGGTGCGGTTGGCTGATCCAACATGGAAAGCCGCAGCACAAGGGATGCGGGTTGGCAGGGTGCGATCGGTGCGGTTGAGTGATCGAAATCCGCTTCGATCGGTGGTCGAGGTGGAATGCGGCGCCGACCCAGACCGCCTGCGACAAGTCACGCTGAAAGTTCAGGTGACTCAGTGAATTGGAGTGCGTTCATCTTGGCCGCCGCCGTGGCACTCACGCTGGATGTTTCACTGATGCCGATTTTTGAATTCGCCGGCACCACACCATCGCTCATCGGATGCCTTGCGGCGTTTGTTGCTCTGCACGCCGAACGCCGCCGCGCGTGGTGGGGGTGCTGGATTCTTGGCGTGTTGCTCGATCTCTCAAGCCCGGTTTCCGTGGGCGGAATGATTGTGTTTGTGCCGGGTCCGTATGCGCTTGGCCTCACTCTTGGAGCCGCAGGTGTGTTGTCATTGCGAAGCGAAGTCATGCGCAGAAGTATGGTGGCCGCGGCGTCGGCGACCATGATTCTTCTGGTGTTGGCAAGCGTTGCATGGATCATGGCGTGGACGATTCGAGGCTGGTGGCCCGACGGCTCGCCCCCGTGGGTGGGCAGTTCCGCTGGCGAATTGTGGAAGCGCATGATGTGGTGCTTTGTCAGTTCGGTGGCCGCATTCCCCGTAGCGTGGTTGCTGGGCCGCACCTTTGATCAGTGGGGTTTCCCCGCCTCGCGCCGACATCGATGAACATGGGGCGGCGCTGGCGGTACTCTCGCCCCATGGCTGCGACCCGAATCGCCTTCGAAGACGGAATGGCTCGACTGGGGCCGCTAACGGATCTTCGAACCTGTTGCGAGATTCGAATCGGTGCAAGGCTCTCCCATGAACGACTTGGTGCAGAAGCACTGGTGGTCAGTGCGGCGGTGGCCGAAGCCGTGGCCGCACGAAACACATGCCCGGTCAATGTGTTACCCAAAGGGGAACGGTTTCTGTTTCTGAATAGTCGGTTACTTGACGAACCAGCGGGTTTGAAAAAACTTGGCGAGGGTGAGGCGATTGAGGATTCGACGGACGGGTCCATCATCGCGGCGTGCCTGAGTGCCCAATCTGCTGGCGAAGTGATCCATGGCCATTGGCCATCGACGCTTCGGCGAGCGCCCTATGCCGACGCCCGCATGATGCGGCGTCCATGGGACATCTTGGCCAATGAGGCCTTGGAGCAACGCCTGCAATCGGATGCAGATTTCTTAGCGAGGCGATGGAAGAAGAAGGGGGAACTTGCCAAGCCGTCACAGATCGCCGCGTGGCGAAACGAGAGGGGCAAGTCCTGGGCAAGAAAATGGACCGGTTGGCGGACGAAGCCGATTGCCCTAGAGGGCGACTCGATCATGGTGCACGCAAGCGCTCGCGTGGGTGCCTTTGCTGTTCTTGATTCGCGATTGGGCCCGGTGGTGATTGATCGAGACGCGCAGATCGGTGAGCACGCCGTCTTACAAGGGCCGGTGTATGTCGGTGCTGGCAGCATTGTCGCGCCGCACGCCCTGTTGAAACCCAGAACCGTGATTGGTCCACGGTGTCGTGTAGCCGGCGAAGTTGGTTCGACGATTTTTCATGGCGATTCCAACAAGGCGCACGATGGCCACTTGGGTGATGCCTTGGTTGGTCGTTGGGTCAACCTTGGTGCTGGCACGGTGAATAGCAATTTGCTCAATACCTACGGTGAAGTGCTGATGCGTGTGGAGGTGGATGGATCCGTTGAACGCACAGGTCGGCAATTCATGGGGTGCTTGATCGGCGACCATGTCAAGACCGCGATCGGCACACGCATCATGACTGGCACCACGCTGGGCACCGCTTCCATGATTGCCTGCAGCGTTCCGCCGCCTACTTGCACATCTCGCTTTGCATGGATCACCGATGCGGGGCAGAAGGTGCATCGGCTTGACCGCTTTCTTGAAACAGCCCAGATCGTGATGAAACGCCGAGGCGAAACGCTGCATCCGGCCGAACGAGGTGCGTTGATGGCGCTGCACGCTCGAAGCGTCGGATCTGGCTCGTGACCGCAGCGGATGAACTGTGGATTGTTGATGGCCACGCACAGTTTTTTCGTGCCTACCACGCCATCCGCGGTGGTATGACCAGTCCGATTACCGGCGAGGCCACGCACATGGTCTTTGGATTCACTGGCGTGTTGTTGAAACTGCTTCGCGAGAAAAAACCAACTCGACTGGTGTTGGTGATTGATGCCGCTGGTGATCAAGGCACGTTTCGCTCGCAGATGTATCCCGATTACAAAGCCAATCGGGATCCTCCACCCGACGACTTTGGTCCGCAAGTGGATCGCTGCGTGCAACTGTGTCAGTTGCTTGGCATTCCGGTTGTCGCCGTTCCAGAAGTCGAAGCCGATGACGCCATTGCCACGCTGGTGCAACGAACCCGCGCGGCGCATCCAGCCCTTGCGATTCGAATTGTGAGTCGAGACAAAGACCTTGCACAATTGTTAGATGCCAAGACGTCACTGGTGGATGGTCAGACCGGGCAGTTGATGGATGCTGAGATGCTCTTTGAGAGCAAGGGTGTTCGGCCCGATCAGGTGGTGGACATGCTCACCTTGATGGGCGACACGGCTGACAATATTCCTGGTGCCAAGGGGATTGGGCCTAAGACTGCCGCGGCTTTGGTGACTCAATTTGGTTCGCTGGCAGGCGTGCTTCAGAATTTGGATCAACTCACTCCCGCGAAGCGGCAAGCAATCGAAGCGGCTCAATCGGGATTTGAGCTAGCGCACCGTTTGGTTTCACTTAAGGTCGATTGCCTTGTTCCGTCTGGTGTTGAGGATGCGCCGCTGGACTTGTCCAAGGCCAACAAGGCCGGCGTGCTTGAGTTGATGCGCCAACTTGGGTTTCACCGACTCCGCACGGACTTGGCAGAAGTGCTCGGCGTTTCGAGTGCCGATGTTGTGCAGCCAGTGGCGGCATCAGTCGAGAAAGCGAAGGCGGCACCCAAACCTGGCGCTTCGCGAAAGCGGGATGAGGCGCCGTCACTCTTTGACAATTCGTCCGGCGACGGGCCGAGTGTTGAGCCGGTGGAGCAGCCTCCAGCACACGACGGTGTCTACACCATGTTGTGCGATGTGGACAGCATTCAAAAGTTTTTGCGTGGTGCGCGTGAGGCGGCTCTTGCAGGCGGCACGCTGGCCTTTGATACGGAAACTGATTCGATTCATCCAACACGTGCGGGTCTTGTTGGAGTGTCATTTTCATATGCCGCCAAGACCGGCGTTTACATTCCCTTGCGGAGTCCGCAACCTGAAAGGCATCTGGACTGGAACGCGGTCAAGCCATTGATTCAGCCGATGCTCGAAGACCCCTCGGTGGGTAAGACAGCGCACAATGCAAAGTTTGATGTGATTGTGTTGCAGCGGCACGGTGTGTGCGTGAATGGTCTCATCGATGACACACTCGTGAGCAGTCATCTGGTGGATGCCGGTCGCATGGGCCACGGGCTTGACGGACTCAGCGAATCGCTGCTTGGTCACCGAAACATTTCCATTGAATCGCTCATCGGAAGAGGTCGCAATCAGAGGCGGTTTGATCAGGCAGATTTGGACGCGGCCAGTGACTATGCGGCCGAAGACGCCGACATGGCCCTTCGACTGCATCAGTATTTTTCGCCTCGTCTGAACGAATTGGGTTTGCAGAAACTGTTAGCGGAAGTGGAATTACCTTTGGTGCAAGTGATTTCTCGCATGGAGCAGTGGGGCATCGGAGTGGACGCTACCGAATTGGATCGGCAGCGAGTGGGGCTTGAACAACGATTGCAAACCATTCGTGAACAGGTCCTGCGGGCCAGTCCGCGTGAATTCAATTTGGATTCACCCAAACAACTCGCCGAAATTCTTTTCAACAATCCCAACGACTCTCCACCGGGCCTCGGTCTGAAAGTGGTCAAACGCACAAAGACGGGCGCCAGCACGGATGTGGAAGTGCTTGAAAAACTCGCCGCCGATCCGCAGGTGGAGTCCATCGTTCCGTCGCTTGTCTTACAGCATCGGCAATTCACCAAATTGGTGGGCACCTATTTGGTGGGATTGAAGGACGCGATCGATCCGACCGATGGGCGTGTGCATGCAAGTTTTCACCAGATGGGTGCTGCCACGGGGCGGCTTTCAAGCAGCGATCCAAATTTGCAGAACATTCCAATTCGAACTGGAGACGGCCGAGAAATTCGAAAGGCGTTCAAATCTGCGGCGGGGCATGTCTTTGCCAGTGCGGACTATTCGCAGATTGAATTACGCCTGCTTGCGCACCTCAGCGGTGACCCCGGACTCAGTGAAGCATTCCATCGAGGTGAGGACATCCATAAGGCGGTTGCCGCGCAGACGTTTGGCGTGCCAATCGATCAAGTCACGGACGATCAGCGAAGCGCAGCCAAGATGGTGAATTTTGGAATTGTGTACGGCATCACGCCGTGGGGCTTGGCTCGCCGTCTTGGCCCCGGTGCGACAGTGGATCGTGCCCGCTCAATCATCGCGGACTACAAGGCTCGTTTCCATCGCATCGACGCGTTCTTGCAGGCGTGCATTGCACGTGCGAAGGCCGATGGCTACGTCTCAACCATGCTTGGTCGCCGCCGGCCCATTCCTCAGGTGCTGTCTCGCAATCCCAATGAACGAGCCTTGGGCGAACGCATGGCCATCAACACGGTGGTGCAGGGAAGTGCGGCGGATCTGATCAAGGTGGCCATGGTTCGATTGAGTGAACGGCTGCAGCGCGATCACTCCCATTCGCGACTCTTGTTACAGGTTCACGACGAATTACTGGTGGAGACGCCTGAGGCGCATGCCAAAGAGGTGCTGGCCTGTATGCAGAGTGTCATGGAGCATGCAATGAAGTTGGATGTGCCGCTGCAGGCTTCCGGTGGGATCGGTCATGACTGGTTTGAGGCGTAGCATCGAAAAAAACCGCAGGCTTTGTTGCGGTTGACCCCATGCACGCTCTCGCTAGACTTGCCCCTCCAGACGCTGGTCTGGTGTTGGGGTGGTAGCTCAATTGGTTAGAGTACCGGCTTGTCACGCCGGTGGTTGCGGGTTCGATTCCCGTCCACCTCGCTGCATGAAGGAGCCGCGGCACACGCTGCGGCTCCAGTTGGTTTTGGGTTGTTTTGGGCGCTTAGCTCAGCGGCTAGAGCGTCGCCTTTACACGGCGAGGGTCACAGGTTCGAATCCTGTAGCGCTCATTTCATTATTGATGTTGTTCGGTAGAGATCGGTCGTGAGGTAAAAGTTGGATACCGATTGCATCGCTTGAAACGAATTCACTCACCGCCTTGCGAGACGCACGAAAACTCGGTACGATCCTGAAATGTCTAGGGGATCCATATTGTCTGTAGGGGTTATCGCGATTGCATTGTTCAATTGCCGATGCACCGTTCCCAAGTTGCCTTCAGACTCAGACAGTCAAAAACAGAACCTCACAGCAGGTGTCGTCCAGCGAGAGATTCGCAAGGGCATGACGGGCGGAGAAGTGGCCACCGCCCTGGGGAGTCCAAACATCGTTACCAGCGGACCCGGGGCAACAGAAGTTTGGGTGTACGACCGAACCTTTACCCAAGTTGAGGCCGCGAACGCCGGAACAGGCGTGTGGTTTATCATCGGCGTCACCAGCCAGAACGCGGCAGTGGCTCGCTCTTCACAATCCACTCTAACGGTCGTAGTCAAGTTCGATGCAGAGCATCGCGTGAGTGATATTGCGTATCACCAATCCAAATTCTAGGGGACAATAACATGGCGTCGAGAACCGGGTGCTTGAGTTACTTTGCAATTGCGGCAATATTGGCTACAGCTGCTCTGGGCGGCTGCGGACCGGCAACGGTGCCGAAGGATGCGTTGATCCTCATAGAGCCCACTACGGAAATTCGCGCTCGCCAATCCCGCAAATACGAGACGCTTGATGAGAAGGCAATTCTCATTGCATCGAACCAGTTGCTACAGGATCTCGGCTTCAATCTCGAGGAGTCGAATCTGGAAGTGGGGCTCCTTGTCGGAAGCAAAGACCGCACAGCCGTCGATGGCGGCCAAGTTATTGGCAAGATTTTTGTTGCTGTCATGATTGGGGCAAGAGTGCCGATCGACAAAGATCAGAAAATCAGGGTGTCGGTCGTGACTGCGCCTGCGGGTGATAAGAAGTCGATTGTGGTTCGGGTGACCTTTCAGCGGCTTGTGTGGAATGACTTCGGTGAGCTGTGGAAAGTCGAGCGGCTAGACGCCCCCGAGTTGTATACAGAATTCTTTGAAAAATTGTCAAAAGCTTTGTTCCTTGAAGGACAGGAGGTCGGCTAATGCGGAACTCAATCAAAACGGTCGTTCTTTGGTGCACTTTTGCGATTGGGATGGGTTTGACGAGTGGGTGCGCATCCGCCCCCCGGGCTACTGACGGTGAGGTCGCATTGAAACTTCGCGCCATGCAAACGCGGGCTTACGAGACGACAGACTTGAACAAGGCCATCCGGACCGCAATGGCGACGCTTCAGGATCTAGGCTTTGTGGTCGACAATGCTGACTCCGAACTTGGCAGTGTGACAGCCACAAAACTCGATAAGTATGTCATCAAGATGACGGTAACAGCACGCCCCCGCGGCAAGGCCCAACTGTTGGTTCGGGCAAACGCCCAATACAATGTCCTTCCTGTAGAAGAGGCGTCGTTTTACCAACAGTTCTTCAGCGCCTATTCAAAAGCGATGTTCCTTGAAGCGCAACAGGTTGATCCGGCTGCATTGGGGCAATGAGTCCAGGGTTGAGTAGAAGAATTCGATGGATCAAGTCTTGGCTGATGCCACTTGAATGTCCGCAGACACCGCAAATCAGTTGATTGTTCATCGTTCTCCTAGCGTAAAAACTTGGTCCTCGACTTTAGAGAATTCCCCTGCAATTTCTCTTGAAACGAATGGTGGGTGCGAAAAACCTTCCTGAAATGGCGTTCGCAGTACGGAATGGGCGGTAAAGGTTCGTCGCAGAATATCAAGGAACATCCGAGTGAATTCTGCCGCATTCACCTCACGGCCCTGATCTAGATTAGAGGTATTGCCAGAGTGTTAACAAGGAGAATTCTGCGAGCCCCATCCGTTTACCACGGCTGCCAACTCAGCGGCGCTGCACTATGCCCCGCAAAGAGTGAGAAATGCATACGGCCCTAGGATTCCTTGATAGGTTCGAATCCTGTAGCGATCATTTCACTTTCTGCTTCCTACGCGACTCGGCCCATCTCTTCAATTCGGTATTTCACGGGCATCGTGGTCAAGTGAATCAAGGCGGCGCTGCGCACCTTGTTGTCAATGTAATAAACGGGATTTCGTTCCAATTGGGGTATGGATATCGAACTGTCAATTGCCACGAATTGGTTCCTTTTGGCGAGGTTTCAATTGACAGACATTGAAACCGGTCTATCAATAAGACATGTTCTTGAAGGCCTCAAGTGAACTGAAGTTGTTGTTCAACATGAGACACATCCCCCAGCGAATGGTTGTTGCATTTCGAATCTCTTTGTTGTGCGGATTCGGTTTTGTGTGTCCTCTCGCGCAGGCGCAGACCATGTGGTGTCCCGATGATCTGAATCAAGATCATGAGGTGAGTGAGGCTGATTTAGCGGTGATCGCTCTGGAATGGGGGCCCGCACAACCATCGGCGGCCGCGGACCTAGATCACAGTGGCCAAGTCGATTGTGGTGACGTTGCATACATGTTGCTTGCCTTTGGTCCGTGCGCTCCAGCAATAACACCCAACACGGCATACGCACTGTGTGAGTTTGTTGACACCATCGACTCGCCTACTCCCTATCCACTCGCGACAGGTTGGCAAATAATTTGGAAGCCCGATGTGTCAACTCCGAGTTGCTTTGCGATGGTGTTCCAAGCCACCGTGCCCGAGTTCCCTGGCGGCGAGGTGGTGGGGCTACCCATGTTTGCCATTGCGATTCAAGGCACTCAAAATCAGTTTGACGCTGCGTTGGATATGTCCATCACTCCTCAGGTGTCATTCCCGCCAATGAGTGGCGCGCGCATTGGCCAAGGATCGAGCGATGCCTTGAATTGTGTGCTGGACCTTGTTCAAACAACCGACGGAGTGACTCAGTCCCTTCAGGAGTGGATCGAATCACTGAGCCCGGAGAATCAGTTGTTTGTGACTGGCCATAGCCTTGGTGGAAATATCACATCGGTACTCACACCGTGGATCGCTTACTCCGTTCCAGCATTTGGAGGAAGCCTGTCGCCCTTGGCTTATTTACCACCCAATCTTTGCGCCATGTCATTTGCCGCTCCAACGGCGGGCAATTTGGCGTTTGCGACGTTTCTCAACGACAACCCAATTGGGTATCAAGCGTTTTTCAATTCAAATGATGTGGTGCCCAACGCATGGGCAACGACCGGCGAGTTGAATCTGAACCGCATCGGCAATTTGTATGCATCAACGGGAGACGCCATGCCATCTGCGGTGAATGTGTTGCTGCAGAGCAAAAAGTTGGAAATGCTTCAAGCTGGCGTGGCGTATACGCAAACCAATGGAGTCATTTTCACATTTCCGCTGGGAACACCTCCAGTTGGAACAACCGAGCCATGGCTCTGGCAGGTGGGCTACCAACACAACAACGCGTACAGCGAGCAGTTTCCTGAGTGAGTCCAGTGCGCACTTGCGGAGGCGTTTGTGCTGAGTCGGAACTGCTTCAAGAACGGAAATGAATTGATTTCATAAAAGTCATTTCCGAGTGTTGCGTGTGTCTCGATTTTGGACCCTTACTTGACGTCCTTCTCGGTTCCGCAATGCGAGCAGTTTGGAAGCATCGAGTGTCTAACTTTGTGACAAGACGGACACTCCTCGAATAGATTGCAGCCGCACGACGGACAGGTGTAGGCCTCTTCTAGAACACTGTGATCGCCCGGTACAACGATCTTGTTGACCGTCCGCCGTGTCCAAAACAGAAATCGACGCGGTCCGATGCGAATTGGATATTCACACACGGGGCACAGGAACCGCTCGTAGGCCTCTCGGTATTGCTTGACCAGCCACTGCGTCTTGGGGAATGCGATCGTGCGAATGAAATAGATCAACAGCTTTGCCACAACGATCAACAGGCTGCCGATGAGGATGTACTTGAAATACTTGCTGGGGAAGTACTCAAAGACCACGAGTACTACTTTGACCAGTGTTGCACCGCCGAAAGCGAGAAACAGTGGGATGTAAATGCTGGATCGCTTCTTGATGACGACGACCGCTGCGGCGATGAGCATGGGCAAGAGAACCGCCAATTGAAAGAAGGCCAGTTCCAAGCGGTGTCTCTCGCTGAGGCGATTGAACTCATCTCTGGCTGGCTGACGCTGCGTCTCAAGTTTCTGTTCTGCCTGTTCACTTTCCAGAACCAAGGCCTGCTTGCGTTCAAGCATGTCCGACACGGTCTGGTTGAGCTCCTGATACTTCTTCTGATTGTCCAGAAAAATATTCAGGCTGCTGGTGAAGTTGGCCTGTTCTGTTTCTGAGAAAGCGATGCCTTTCTGCAGGCCGAGCTTCTGGAGATCAATCAGTTGATTGATTGTCTGCTGCAGATTGCGGGAACTGTCCCCGACGACACGTTGTTTCTCCGTCTGATTCAAAATCTGCCGAGTGAGCGCAGCGATTTGTGTATCGAGCGAGATCCGCTGTGAAACAAGGTCCTTATTAAGGTGGTTCTGCTCGATCGAGTCGTAATCGGGTCCGGGGATCGACCGGATGTCATCCACAAAGAAGCCGAGTACCCAGAAAATCAGCACCGCAAGCACAAGGGTGAACAGCCGAATGGCAAATCGGTGAATCCAGGTTCCTTTTGATTTTGGATTGGTCGGCATTCTTTCATCCCCTTCGGTTTGAGTTCAAAACGACCCACACTGCCTAAGAGTGAGTGAATGCTATCTCTGTGCTCGGATCCAGTCGACGAACCATTGGGATCGTCGGGCGACTATGCTCTTGGACTGCGTCAACAAGAACCACTTTAAATGCCATGTAGCCGAAAGAGAAATCAATGAACATCAATCGATCAGCGTGGATGCCGAGAGTCATGTTTGTGGCCGTGATGTGCATGGCGGGTGTGAGTGCCTGTTCGCACAAAGGAGTCGTGGCCTCGGCTCCGGCACCTTCATTGGCGCAACAAGAACAGGATGTTCGCAAAGCCATCACGCAGTTTTATACCGCTCTGAATGTTGTGTTTACAGGTGATGGGAAACTTATGAACGAGCTGTGGTCGCATGCAGACGACATTACCTATATGGGTCCCAGTGGAGGATTTCAGATTGGATGGAAGCAGGTTGGCGAGGAATGGGACCGACAGGTCGCTTTCAAATTGGGTGGCAAGATTGAACCAACCGATCTCCATGTGACTGTTTCCAACGGCTTGGCTGTGGTGAGTAACTATGAAAAGGGCGCGAACGTGGATGCAAAGGGCAAGGACATTTCCGTGTCCCTTCGAGTCACCAGCATGTTTCGCCTGGAAGGCGGCCACTGGAAGATGATCGGCCACCACACGGACTTGATTCCGTCCCTAGGCAAGAAGTGACCCCGTCGAAATCGGTGCGTGCGATTGTTCGGGATCGAAAATCCACCAAACGAGTTGTGCGCCTCGGTTCGAAATCATGCGAGCGAAATGGCTCGCAGCCGCCACGCACGCTGGCAGAGATGGCCAATGTGGGTCCCGCCACGCTGGCGGATTTCAAAGTGCTTCGCATTGAGCGTGTGGACCAACTTGCAAAGTTGAAACCACAGGATGCCTTTCGACTCTGGAACAAACTCGGCCGCTTGACCGGTCATCGTCACGATCCGTGCGTGATCGACCTGTTTCTGTCAGTGATTTCACAGGCCAACGGGGACAAGCCCCGTCCATGGTGGCACTTCACTTCGCAACGCAAAGCCATGCAACAAGCGTGAGCCGGCGCGGAAGCTTTTCGAAACTTGCGTGGATTCAATTGAATTCAAGCGAAAGCGGCTTATACTCCATCGATGAACCGTCTGCGCATGGTGGCGTTGTTGGGTGCCGTCGCAACGAGTGCATCGGTTCATGCACAGGCTGACACGGTTCCGGCATGGGAGGCACTGGCAACTTCGTTTACGGAAATCAAAGGCGAGCGAGAATGGAGCGGTCGATTGATCGCCAAGCCCAAGGCCGCAGCCAAGCGTTTGTCGGCCATGCAAGCGATCGATCAGCAGCCAGTGTTCGTCGCCCGGCACGTTGCATCGCTTGACATGCTGGTGCTGGATGTGGCCAAAGGACCGGAGCCGCTTGGCGAATCTGAACGCCGCGTCGCGGAAGCGTTGATGCAAACAGGTGAGTTTGAATATGTGCTTCCTGATTGGATTGTGTTTCCCATTGGCACACCCAATGATCCGCGATATGGCGAGCAATGGCACCACCAGATGATGGAGTGTGAAGCCGCGTGGGACATTTCGGTTGGCAACAGCGATGTGATCGTGGCGGTGGTGGATACTGGCATTCAGTACCACGTCGATCTTCAGAATCGCGTGCCCGGTTACAACGCAGTCACGCACCTGACTGAAGAAGAGGGCGGCGACATGACTGACCTGCATGGCCACGGAACGCATGTGGCTGGGTGTGCAGCCGCGCAGGGAAATAACGGCGTGGGTGTTTCGGGCATGGGATGGAATCTAAGTGTGATGCCGGTGCGAGCTTCCACAATTGCCTCTGGCAGCGCGTACCTGAGCGACTTGCTCGAAGGCGCCATGTGGGCTGGCGAGAATGGTGCCGTGAGTGTGAGTGTGAGTTTCAGCGGCATCGGCTCACAGGCTCACGAGGACACCGGCATTGCATTGAACGCTCTTGGCTGTTCGCTCTTGTGGGCGGCCGGAAATTCGGCGACCAACTTAAGTGGGTTTGACCTTCCGAGCGTTCTTGTGATTGGTGCAAGCGACCAAAGTGACGGAGCCGCGTATTTCAGTAGTGTTGGATTAGGCGTGGATCTGTTTGCGCCTGGCGTGGCGATCCTTTCAACCACAAATGAGGGCGGGTATCAGGCATGGAACGGAACCAGTATGGCCACGCCAGTTGCCAATGGTGCGCTGGCCATGATTCGCTCCGTGAATCCATTGCTCACACCACAGCAAGCGGAGCATGTGCTTCAATTTAGTTGCACGCCGTGGGGCGGTGAGCGAAACGGCGACACGTACGGGTTTGGTCGAGTGAATTTGCTGCAGGCACTTCAGATGGCGCAGACGGCGCATGTTCAGCAGCCTCCGACCGCGTACCCCGATGCGGCACTGGTGGCCGTTGGAGCCAGCTTTCAACTTGATGTGTTGATCAACGATGATGATCCCAATGCGGATCCGCTTCGCATTCTTTCGTGTGACGCACTGTCGACTGGTGGCGAGAGCGTGTCCATTCGAGCGGGGGCTGGTCCCGCAGGTCGAGATGTGGTGTATTTCGAATCCAATGTCAACAGTCAGCCGGGTGTTCGGACATTTTCCTATGAAGTGATTGATGATGTGTCTGGCGGAACGAGTACGGGCGTGGTGAGCGTTGAAATGTTGCTGTCCTTAGCGCCGACCGAGACAGGCTCTGTGGTGCCTGGAGTGCTGGCCTCGTATTACGAAATCCCCGCAGTGGAAACGATGCCGGACTTTGCACAATTGGTGCCCTTTGCACAGGAAACACTTCCGCGAATTGACGTGAATGCAGGAAGCGGAAACTTTGGATCAAGTGGACGCAGTGACAATTTAGGCGTGGTCATCGAGGGCTTTCTGCGTGTGACGCAGACCGGCATCTACACCTTTAGTTTGCAGTCCGACGATGGTTCACAGTTTTGGATTGACGATCAATTGATCATCGACCATGACGGCCTTCATGCATCCTCGAGCAAGACCGGTCGTGTGGCTCTTGATGCCGGGCATCATGCCATTCGCGTGGAATATTTCGAGGCAACCGGTGACGCGTTGGTGAAATTGAGTTGGATTCAAGGCACACAGGCCATTGTTCCCGCGCCGGCCTTTCGTCGAACATGTCTAGACGATTGCGGAGGTGTGGTGGTGGCGTGGGGCATCGACTCGTCGGGACAGTGCGCTATTGTGGACAGTGTGCAATCCATCGACGCGGGATTTCGGCATACGGCCGCACTGCTGGCAAACGGATCGGTGAAGTGCTGGGGCAGTAATTCGTATGGGCAATCTTCGACCCCATCCGATCTTGGCAGCGTTCTTTCGGTGGTGTGTGGCGATTACAACACCATCGCGCTTCGCACAGATGGCACGATCCGAGGATGGGGAAGCAACAACTATGGTCAACTCAATACACCCGCTGGCATCGGAGCGATCAAAGAAGTCGCCGCCGCATGGCAGCACACGGCCGTGGTGCTGACCAATGGAAGCGTGCGGTGTTGGGGTTGGAATGACAATGGCCAATGCACCGTGCCAGCCGACCTACAAGTGGTCAATCACATCACGGCAGGTGACACATTCACTGTGGCATGGGGAGCCGATGGATCTCTGAGAGCGTGGGGAGATCCGATTTCCGAACCGCCAAGTGATCTTGGATTGGTGGCCGAGGTCGACGCGGGGTACGCCCACATTCTGGCGGTGCAACTGGACGGAACCGTCCGATGCTGGGGCGATGGTTACTTAGATGTCTGTGCGGTGCCGGAGGATTTGGGTCTGGCACAAGATGTCGCGGCGGGCGGCTGGCACTCGGTCGCGTTGCTGGCTGATGGATCTGTGCGAGCATGGGGTTCCGATGGAGCCGGACAAGTTTCCGTGCCAAGTGATGTTGGCGTGGTCGAACGCATCGCGGCGGGTGGATATCACACGCTTGCAGTGCGGGCCGCCATCACGTCGGAATGTTTTGGCGACATTGATCATGGAGGCATGGTGGATTTCGGGGACATTGCACTGCTGCTCATGGACTTTGGTCCATGTCCAGAATGTGAAAGCGACCTCGATGCAAGCGGCATGGTGGACTTTGGCGACATTGCCTTGCTGGCGCTTGCATTCGGCCCGTGCGAGTGATCGGCTCCACCCGGTTGTGACACCCGCAACTTCTTAGCGTCTGCGCGGATGACCCTTTGCGATGTGTTCTCGCAAAGCCTTGTTCTCTCGGCGAGTGGCTTCAAGGTCAAACCCTTGGTACGCCACCAACATGGAAAGATTCTCGAGTCGCTCGAGCACGCCTTGGCGGCCGGCTTCGCTGGCTTCCCATTGCAGCCAGCAGTGCTTGAGATCGTTGATGACATCTACAAATCGCTTGTCCATTGCCCACACCTCCACCTGCACGGTCTATTGTGCGGCGTGAGAAAGCAAGCGGCGTCGCGCCGCAAATGGAAGATTCCGCCATACGCGTGATGGACAGACCGCACAGACGGAACTTCTCTGCGGGTTGAGGGACGAAAGCACTTTGGACCGACGGAACAAGGAGTTGTCGCAGAATTCGCAACGCACGCCGCGGCCGTCGAGGCGATTTACTTTGCGGTGGATTGCAATTTTTGCACAGCTCGTTGCGCCGCCACGCTGGCCTTGGCCATGGCGGCCTGCAGCGTTTCTGGTTCACGGCGAACTTCGCCAAGAAGTTCCTTGAGATGCGCATCAAGTTCAAACTTCCATCGCTTATAGAACTGCTCTAGTTCATTTCGATTGAAGCGAGACATGGGATCGTCCAAACCGCTTTGGGCCACCGACCACTCGATCAATCGACCGTTGTCGCCATCGAATCGATAGAGCGCTACCGTGTTTTCGAGCCGCTTGCGTAAACTCAGAAATGGATCAGTGGCCGCTGGCGGCAACTTGGTCATGATTTCCTGTGCCTTGCATCCGTCGATCGATCCGAGCCAGCCTTTGTGCTTGGTTGCATCGGCGTCGTTCAAGGTGCTTGGGCGGTGGATGGCAGTCAACGAATCATCATTCGCCCCATCCGCGGCGATCAGATCCGCCGCACTGGCCAAAAGGGTCTTCACTCCAACGGCCTGAAAGCGGGCGTAAATCTGCACATCCGATTTGCCCTGAAAGGTGATGGCATCCAATTTCATAATCGAGCCGTCGCCCCATTCGGGACGCTTGCTGGATCGAACTTTGTCACCAATCTTGAAAGCGATAACGGACATGCCCATAGGTCAGAGTGTGGTGGGGAGAGGCAATCCGTTGGGAAAGCCGGTCTCCGTTCACTCGCTAAAGTGTACCGATGGCACGGCCGATTCGCATCCTGTTCTTGGGAGATATTGTCGGGGCACCGGGGCGATCCGCGTTGCAACAATTGCTTCCCGAACTGAAGACCCGACTGGCAACGGATGCGGTGATTGTGAACGGTGAGAATATTCGCAATGGTTCCGGTATTTCGGCTGACTTGTACCGCAGCCTGCGAGAAGCCGGTGCGGACGCAGTCACCTTGGGCGACCATGTATTTCGTGACCCCAGAATTACGACCACACTTGAAGACCCCGGCGAGCCGATCCTTCGTCCATTGAATCTGTCTGCCAAGGCTCCTGGGAAACGATTTATTCGAATTCCTGCAGAGGGCGAGCGATCGCGGGACATTTTTGTTGCGACCGTGCTTGGTCGAATTCTGTTTCCGCTTCCTGCCGACGATCCATTTGCTGCATGTGACGAGTGGCTTCGGACCATGCCGGAAAAAAGACCTGTGGTGATTGTGGAAGCACATATGGAAGTGACCAGTGAAAAGGCGGCCTTGGCCCATCACCTTGATGGTCGCGTGGCGGCGGTCATTGGTTCGCACACGCATGTTGCGACGGCCGACGAGCGTTTGCTTCCGGGTGGAACGGCCTTTGTCACCGACATGGGAATGTGCGGTCCTCACGATGGCGTGATTGGTCGCGACGCAAGTCGAGTGGTTCATCACATGACCACTGCGTTGCCAGTTCAATATGAGGTCAGTGGTGGGGAGGTGCGCCTCAACGGTGTCCTGTTGGAGGTGAGTGCAGATACCGGGCTTGCCATTTCGATTGAACGAGTGGAGGCAGGGCAGCCTCGACGCGTGCGTGTGAACGGCTAGACCAGCGAAACCATTGGAACCAGGGGCGTGTTGGCGAACTCGGTTGAATTCGGCCGATAGAGTGAGGCATGCCTGCATGGCTTCGACTTCTGCGACCCGGCGACTGGACAAAGAATGTCTTTGTTCTTTTGCCTGCTGTCTTCTGGCTTTCAGGTCAGGGTCAAGGCAGCGCGCAATCTGAAATCTGGTCCAGGGTCTGGCCCCTTGTGGATGCGTTGATCTGTTTCTGTCTTGCCGCAAGCGGCAGTTACTGCGTCAACGATGCGTTGGACGCGGCGAAGGATCGCCTGCATCCAATCAAGCGGTTGCGGCCCGTTGCCTCAGGCGAAATCACACCGGGTGCTTCTGGAATTCTTGGACTCGTGCTTCAAGTCATCGCGGTGGTCGTCGCGTTTGGGATGGTCAATCGCGTAACGGGTTGGTGTGTTCTTTCGTATGTGCTGGTGCAGGTTCTCTACAACATTCGGCTGAAACGAATGCCGCTTGTGGATGTCTCCGTGCTGGCAGGTGGTTTCTGTTTGCGAGCAGCGGGTGGTGCGGCAGCGATTGATGTTCAGATTTCTGTGTGGCTGATTCTGTGTGTCTTCTTTCTTACACTCTTTCTTGGATTCACCAAGCGATTGTGCGACTTGGCCGCCACCGAGAATGCCTCAGCCGCGGGAGTTGAGACTCAATGGAAGGCAAGGCAGGGTTATGAATCGCGAGATCAGATGAATTGGTTGTTGGGTGTGAGTGGGGCGCTCGTGGTGATGCTGTATGTCATGTACACATTGTCGGCGCATGCGGATCGCCTGTACGGTGCACGATCGATGGGATTGGCTCTGCTCACGCCGCTGGTGATGATTGCCATTCATCGCTTTTATCGACGAGCCAATCTTGGACTGTCGGACGCGCCGCTGGACACACTGAAGGGCGATCGCACCTTGCTTGCAACCATTGTGGTCTTTGTCGCGGGAACGCTGGGGGTTCTGTACTGGCCGCCCCTAGAAATCATGCTCAAGGGTTTGCTGCTACGGTAATCCGCACAGGCGCATGCATGATGAACAGTCATCCACAAGCCGTTGAAACCTCGATGCGACAGTGGATGATTGGATTGGCGTTTGTTTTTTGTGCATTGGTGTGGCCGGCGATTCTTGCTGGCGGCGGCGGAACGAGTCAGGCCAACGACATGGTTGATTACCACGCTGTGGAAATTCACCGCCTTGCGGCTGGTTTGCCAGCACCTGATCTTCGCAATTCGTTCACCAGCACCACACCCGGATTTCATTTGGTACTGGCCTTGGTGGATCGCGCCGGCGGCTCGCTGACGGTGCTTCGATTGGTGGGCAGTCTGGCTGGGCTTGCAGCGTGGTTGATTTCATTTCGAGTGGTCTGTGGATGGGTGAGCTGCAGCACGGCAGCGTGGCTCATTGCACCGCTGGCCTTGTCTCCGTATGTGCTCGGTTCAGCAACATGGATGACGACGGATGCGGCGGCGTTGGCACTTGGTTCTGCAACGATGGGGGTCGCGTTGCTTGCTCGGAAGACGTCTCGCACCTTCGTACTGATTGGTGTTCTTGCGTCGGCGACTGTTCTGGTTCGGCAGATTCTTGTGTGGTGCTGTGTTCCGGCGCTTGTGCGAGCGATGACGCAAGAAGTTGGGCAACCATCGGCTCCACTGAGTAGGCGTTTGATATGGGCGGGTGCGGCATTGATTCCAGCGGTGGCGTGCGTCGCTGCGTTTATGGTGATCTGGGGCGGAAGCGTGCCGCCTCGCTTTCAAGCATTCCACGAATCAGCAGGAAACCCCGCCGCAATGGTGATGATGCTTGCCGTGGGCGGTGCATGGGGAGTGTTTCTTCTTCCAGGCGTGATCACCGGGCTCGGTCCATGGAGTCTGCGGCGGAGCATATTTATTGCCTTAGCGATTGCAGCGATGTGCTCATTGGTGCGAAGTGATTATCACAAAGTGTTGCCGGCGGATGCGCAATTGATTGGCACACCATCCGGTGAACGAATTGGGGATGACCGCGCTACGACCCAAGCGATTGACGCATCCACTCCACCACACGCAGAGCGACTGGTTGCCGCACATGAAGTTGGTCGTTGGGGCGGCCCGCTTTGGAATGTGGTACGGGCAACACCGGCGGTCAATGGTCGATCAGTGGTCCTTGTGTTTCTTGCGGGACTCGGTGGCTTTGTTGCGTGCGGTCTCTACGAACGAGCGTCCCGCCGCGGCCATGCCAGAGAGGCCACCATGTTGTTGTGTGCGCTGGCCGTGATGGCCGTGGCACAGAGTCTGAACGCGCAAACATTTCAGCGATACTTTGATCCGTGGGTGTTACTGGCCCTTGGATGGCTGGTGGCGATGGGGCAGGGAAGCGATAGCCGCAGCGATCGTTGGTGCGTGAACGGCATGGCGCTGCTGGCCTTGTTGCAACTCTTTATGTGGTATCGCGGCGTCTTTCAGCCCGCCTTCGCGTGAATTAGGGAATCACTAATTTGGGTCCAGCGGGAGTCGCTGCCGCGGCTCCAGGCGAGGCAGGCCGTTGCGTCAGCGGCTCACCTGACGCGGCTCGAGCCGCCACCATCTGTGCAATCTGCACAAAGCGATTGCGAAGTTCGGCAACCACTTCGGCGATGTCTTTACTTTCCTCAGGCGTGAGATTGCCTTTGCATTTTTCTTGTAGAACCCCAAGCAGATCAATGGCAAAGCGACTTCCCATCAGGTCCACCATCACGCGGCCCTGTTCATCGGTGTACCCGCCTAGACCGCCCACAGCCTGACTTGCGAGCAATCCAACAAGACTGCGAAAATCGGCTGGCGGCATTTCTTCGCGGCCGGCTTTCGGTCCCTTGGCAACCTCTTGCTTGGTCAGCCGTTCTTTCTCAGCTTGAGCCTGCGCCTTCCAGTCGCTATCCACATGCAGTTTGGGTGTGTCGGATTCGCTCATTGGGTTTCTCCTAAGGCGAGTATAGATGGTTCCAACGCAAAGGTCGGTTGAAAGCCATAGCATGTCGATGTGCATTGGACCTGCAAGATCATGTGCTGCGGCCTGGGCATTGCGGTGGTTTGCGGCTGCCTAACACAGGACGAAGTGCCCAAGGATTCACGGGACATTTCAGTGACTGCGTTTGTGAAAGGTCAAACGCCCCATGATGTGCGGCCGAGCATTGTCGAAGTTCCGGCGAGCGAGTTTGCACCGCCAACCGGCGAAGTGGACACCGTGACGTCCTCGACGACGCCAAGTGGTGTGGACACCACCATTACCACCAAGGGCCTTACCAGCACCAATCCAGATGGGACGCCGACCACCGTTCCGGATGGAACAAAGATTGGTGAAGCTTTGGCGCCCGGGCAACGGTGGCCGGTGGATTCGCTGATTGGCCAGATCAATGGCAAGCCGCTGTATGCCAATGACTTTCTCTCCACGCGTGAAGATCGCATTCGCACCATTGTGTCGGGTCCTGATCGTGCGAAGGCGTATCAGGAGTTCCGCCAGATGCTGGACGATGCCTTTGAACAATTTGTCAACAACCAATTGGTGATCAGCGAGGCGGAGGGTGCGATTCCAGACGAGGCCAAAGAGGGCTTGCTGGCATGGATGCGCGACCTACAAGAAAAAGAAATTGCCAATCGAGGCGGCAGTCGCGCGGAGGCGCAGCAAAGTATTGAAGAAGAATTTCCCGGCACCACAATTGAGGAGTTCATGCAGCGGCAGAAGAATGAGATTCTGGCCTCGGACTTAATGCGTCGCCGCATTCGGCCACGCACCATTGTGAGTTGGCGTGACATTGAGAGGCTGTATACGAAGAATTATCTGGTGTACAACCCGCCGCCAACGCTTGGCTTGGGTCGCATTGCGATCATGAAGACGGATACGGTGAAAGTGGAGCAGGTGAAAGCTCTCTTTGCGAGCGGTAAGAGTTACAGCGAAGTTGCGACCGAGTTGAACTTGCCTAACGGTGGGTTGTGGCGAGAAATGAAACTGGGTCCCAAAGGTATTGATGGTGAGGCGGACCTTGTGGACGAAATGAAAGAGCGAATCAAGACGCTGAAGGAGGGGGTGGTGGATGGCCCGGTGGAAGGTCGCGCGCAAGTGACCTGGATGACGCTCCTGCCGAGTAAGCAGGCACCGGCTCGGAGTATTTTTGACCCGACGCTGCAGTTGCAATTGCGGAGGCAACTTGAAAATGAACGATTCGGTATGGAGCAGTTTCACTACCTGCAGTCGATCCGAACCCGGTGGATCGCCGAGGATCTGACGGCGATGCGAAGTCGATTGGTGCAATTTGCACTGGAGCGATATTGGCGATCGGCTGTTCCGAATAGTTGAGGCCGTTAAACATCGCCCGCGTCGAAGGCTCGAGCCAGGTGGCGCACGGACATGGGGTGCCCGCGATCATCCAATTGCACGGCGATCACATCAAAACGAACGGCTCGTTGGCGAAGTGCGGGACGTTGCAACAACATGGCTGCGGCCGTAACCAGATGACGCCGCTTGGTGCGATCGACACGCAGTTCGGGGGCGTGATGGTTGCCGCGGCGAGCTTTCACTTCGCAGATCACCAATGAGCCATCGGACGGATCGATCGTGACAAGGTCGACTTCCAAGTGACCAAGGCGGATGTTTCTGCCAAGCACGCGGTGGCCGTTGGACCGAAGGTGGGCTTCGGCCGCATCTTCAGCCAGCGCACCACTGATGTGGCGAGTGACCGCGGCGTGATCTGACGATTCGCTTTCCATGGATTCAGTGTGCTGTGAGAAATGATCACTCCACCAATCGAGGCTGTTTTTCTGGTGCTACTCTCACCACACCTATGGCCATTCTTATTCTTGAACATTCAGCGGATTGCACGGCGGAATTGTTGGTGAACGCACTGCGAAGTTTCGGACAGCGCCTTCGATTCATCAAACTGCATGCGGGACAGGAGGTTCCAAGTGATTTGGATGATGTGCATGGCGTAGTGAGTTTGGGAGGGCCGCAGACCGTTCACTTGATGGATGGTCCGTGGATGCAGGCAGAAATGAACTTGCTGCGAGATGCGCATGGCGCGGGCGTGCCGGTGCTTGGGTTGTGCCTTGGTGCGCAACTCGTGGCAGCAGCACTTGGGGGCGAGACGGCTGCGATGACCAAGCCGGAAGTTGGATGGAAAAAGGTGACGCTTTCCGCCGCTGGGCGAGAAGACCCGCTGTTTGCCGGGCAGCCTTGGTGTGTGGAACAGTTTTGTTGGCATCACGACCATGTCCTGAAGGTTCCGCCGGGAGCCATGGTGCTTGCAAGCAGTGAGGCGTGCAAGGTGCAAGCGTTTTCGGTTGGTCTTCGCACGTACGCGATGCAGTATCACGCTGAGTGGAGTTGCGAGACGGTGAAACATCAGACCAACACTGGTGCCAACGAAGTGAAGGCTGCGGGAGAGAATTCTCAAACGATGCTTCAGGACACCGAACGCTTTGGACAAACCAGTGAACGCCTCGCCAAGAGGTTCTTCGATTCAGTGAGTGTTCTGCTGATGCCGGTGGATCGCCTGAACCCAGGTCTTGTGAAGGACTTGAGGCACTAGACCACACGCCACGCGATCCATGATTGCGGCGGTGTGCGTGGTGTGCGTGGTGTGCGTGGTGTGCGTGGTGTGCGTGGTGTGCGTGGTGTGCGCCGCGGCGTCTGCGTTCTAACTCTTTCGCCACGCATCAAATTGTTTCCACGGCCACGAATTGATGCAATGCACCGCTGTCAATCCACCACGCTTGCCAGTGATGACTCCGTAGCGCAGCAAATCAAAGTTGTCCAGACCGTGCGCGTCGGTATTGATGCTGAGATTGCAACCTGCCGCGATGGCCGCTCGCACCAACTGATCCGGCAGATCGAGCCGCAGCGGATTGGCATTGATTTCCATGGCAACGCCCGCTTTGGCCGCCGCGTCAAAGAGTTGTTGCCACTGCGGTTCAAGACCCGGTCGACCACCCAAGACCCTTCCGCTGGGATGTCCGATGACGCACACATGCGGATTGGCAATGGCCTTGAGCAATCGTTCCGTTGCCGCCTCGGAGTCTTGGCGAAGGGCCGTGTGTGGACTGGCCACCACCCAATCAAGTTGTGCAAGCACCTCGTCTGGATAGTCCAGCCGACCATCCGCAAGAATGTCCACTTCACTGCCCGCAAGAACATGAATGCCAGAAACCTGATTCGCCACCGCACGCACCAGGGCGACATGCTCCAGGAGGCGATCGATGGAAAGTCCATTCGCCTGCGCACTACTTCGGCTGTGATCGGTGACGGCGATGCAATCAAATCCACGCCGCTTTGCTTCGCCCACCATCTGCTCGATGGTGCATTGGCCATCGCTTGCCGTGGTGTGGCAATGCAGTTCTCTGCGAATGTTTACGACCTCGATCAATGTTGGAACTGGCCGATCGCATTCACCGCGTGCTTCTCGCAACTCTGGTGGAATCCACTCTAGACCAAGCGACTTATAAATCGACGCTTCGGTTGCGGCGGCGACTGGCTTACACCCTCGTTCCTGCGGCGGCGTGTCATCACCATCATCCGGAAACAAACCATATTCATTCAATCGCATGCGTTGCTTTTGCGCACGCTCTCGCAGAATGACATTGTGCTCCTTACTTCCTGTGAAATACAGAAGCGCCGCGCCCCAACACTCCGGAACAACGGCCCGCAGATCTACTTGCAATCCGCTTTGCAAACGCACACTGCTCTTGGTGGAGCCATGTGCGATCACTTGAGCCACATCCACGGAACCAACGAACGCAGACATGACCGGTTCCGGATGGCGTGTGGCCACCAAGAGATCGACATCTCCGATCGTCTCGCGGCCTCGACGCACACTTCCGGCAAAGCTGGCGTGCACCACGCCTGGGAGTGCAGCCAATCGCTCGATCATGGCCTCGGCCAATGGCAGGGCGGTTCCAAGTCGCGTGCGTTGATTGGCGGTTTGAAGAAACGCCAGATTCTCAGCAATATTCTGCAGCGTTTTGGCACCCATGCGAGGCAGCGACGCGAGTTCGCCGCTGGCAAGTTTGGCCTTGAGTGTTGCAAGATCGGTCACGCCGCCTTGCTCCCACATCACCTTCACCGTCTTGGGTCCAAGGCCTGGAACCCGCAGCACCTCCAGCAATCCTGCAGGCAATTTGCTGAGCAGGGCTTCGTGTTCAGCCATGTGTCCAGTGGCGGCAAACTCCACAATTTTGCGAGCGCTCGACGCGCCAATGCCATCGATGGATTCGATTGCCTTCGGATCACTTCGAGCCACGGCCGCCAGATCGTCGGTGGCGTCTTCGGCCGCACGGGCGACTTTCCGTAATGCGTTGACACGAAATGCGTTCTCTCCGAGCAACTCAAGCGCATTGGCCATCTCATGAAACTTCTGAGCGATGTCTGCGTTGCTGCTCATGAAACACTCCTCCAGAAAGCCACACCGCCGAGCATCACTCGGCGGCATGAATCGAAGCGCGGCTGGCGGGACTTGAACCTGCAACCCCAAGCTTCGTAGGCTTGTGCTCTATCCAATTGAGCTACAGCCGCGGGGGAGAGAGAGTGTAACGAACTTCAGTTTGGGTGGGTGCGATCGACGACGGTGGGTGCAATCACCACAGCGGTTGCCTTCTGCACTTCAAGGGTCGTGGCATTGGGAACAGGCCGCGCCGCAGCAGTCGCCGCGTTCATGATCCGATTCAGAAAGAAGGGCAGCAGCAAAACGGAAATGCCAAACACCATCGCCGCAAGGCGAGGCCACGCGCTCGGTGCTTTGACGACGCCTTCAGCAGCGGGGCCCGCAGGTGACAGAATGGGTACACCGGCCAGTCGCAGGTAATACCACACGCTGATGACGCTGTTGACCGCGGCAATCACCACCAAGGGTGTATGCCCGGCCTTGATCACGGCGATAAAGAGAATCAGTTTTGCCCAGAAGCCAAGGAAAGGTGGCATGCCCATCAGCGACGCGCTTCCCAATGCAATCCATGCGGCCGCAGACGGATGGCGGCGAGCTAAGCCAGCCAGATCCTCGAGTTTTTCGATCTCCTGTCCTTGCCGCTCCACGCTGATCAAACCGCCGAACAACGCTCCATTGGAAAGGCCATACGCCAGCAGATACACCAAGAGCGCCGGCAGTCCAAGTTCTGGACCCGCAATGAAAGCCATCAACATGTAACCAGAGTGCGAGATGCTGCTGTAACTCATCATGCGCTTGGTGTTGCGTTGCAGGATGGCACCCACATTGCCCAGAGTCATGGTGAGCACGCTCACCATCCAGAGTGTGGCTTGCAAGGATTGCGGAAGCGAGGTGCCCCATCCCGCGGCATGCAGCACCAACAACAGCGCGGTGAGGCCTGCAATTTTGGGAATGAACGACAGGAACGCCGTCACCGGCGCCGCCGCGCCCTCATACACATCGGGTGCGTAGAAATGCATCGGTGCCGCCGTCATTTTGAAGCACAACCCAATCATGATCATGATCAGTCCAATGGTGCCGACGGCGTCAATGCCACCCATGGCCGCTTGTGCGGTGAGTGCATCCTTGATGTGAACGAATTGCAGCGAGCCGGTGCTGCCATACAGCATGGCGAAGCCGTACACCAGCATGGCGGTGCTCATGGCACCAAGGAAAAAATATTTCACTGCGGCTTCTTGTGCTCGCCGAGTGCCGCGGCTGATGGCCACCATGATGTAGGTGGGCAAGCTGGTGAGTTCGAGCGCGAGAAAGAGCCAGATCAAGTCGGGGCTGCCAGGAACCAGCATCACACCGCAAATCGAGAGGAGCATAAATGCGAAGAACTCGCCCCGAAAGACTTTGTTGGCATCAAAGGTCGTTACGCCACGCGACAAAGCATCTTCGTACAGCCGATCCATGGAGCCGGTGGCCAGTGCAACGAATCCGATGCCCATGAGAAGGGCCAGTGCGCCCACATACAGGCTGACGGTTGGCAAGAGGATGCCGCTTGAAACTCGGCCGCCCCAATTCTGTGCCATGGCGATGAGTGCCAGCACCAGTGACAGCGTGCAGATGAATGAAGTTGCGTTTCGGATGGAGCGGGACTTACTTAATCCGGTCACGCCCACCACCACACTTCCGCAGAACACCACCAACTCAGGCGTGAGCGAACAGAACCGTTCCACAATGTTGGCGGTGGTACTCATGGAGTCACCTGCAACGGTTGTTCAATCATGAGTCGTGGAAGCGATCCGGTGGGCGATGGCATCAGCGTGACGGATTGCTTCGCTCCGGATGGATTGACCTTGCCTCGTGCGGCGTTGTACGCATTCACATGCTCTGGAAAACTCACCAAGGCTTCGCGCGCCGACGGCTCTGTGACATCCAGAAGCAGTCGCGGATAAAGACCAGTGAAGAAGCACGCGATGGCGATGGGAAGAAGGATGGCGATCTCACGCACATTCAGATCACGCGAAAGACCTCCGTGCCCCTGATCGCCGTGGGCATGTTCGTGCGGATCGGCCGAAGCGCCAGGCACTTTCAGCGGGCCCCACACAATCTTTCCAAGCATGATGAGCAAATACATGGCACCCAGAATGAGTCCACCCGCCGCCACCACAGCGAACCATGGTCCCATGACCCCTGGATACCCAGCGGGCTGATCGTGTTCGGCAACAAATGTTCCCATCAAGCACAGAAATTCGCCGGGGAATCCGTTGAGTCCTGGCAAGCCCAGACTGGCCAGCGTGAAGATGATCATGAACGTTCCCCACACAGGCATGTGGCGGGCCAAACCGCTCATGGCATCCATTTCCTTTGTGTGAAAGCGTTCGTAGATCATGCCGATGCACAAGAACAATGCCCCGGTGCTGAGTCCGTGGCTGATCATGTACATGATCGATCCCTGCATTCCAATGGGATTGAATGCGAACAATCCCATGATGACGAAACCCATATGGCTAATAGATGAATACGCGATCAACTTTTTGACATCGGTTTGCACCCAGCAAATCATGGCCGTGACGACGATGGCCAAGATTCCAAGCACACCAAAGAAGGACGCAAGTTCCACGGCTCCCGCTGGCGCCATCGGCAAGGCAATGCGATACACACCGTAGGTGCCGAGTTTCAGCAGCACCGCAGCAAGAATGACACTGCCGCCAGTGGGGGCCTGATCGTGGGCTAACGGCAGCCAACTATGCACCGGGAACACCGGCGTTTTCACTGCGAAGCCTGCAACGAGACCAGCAAACACCCAGAATTGTTCCCGATCGGTGAGTTGTTCGCATCCAAATCGGGTGAGCGAGGCTAGGCCAAAGTCCCACACGCCGCTGGCTTCAGCAGAACGTGCCGCCACATAAATGCCTGCGGCCAGTGTGAAGATGCTTCCAAGAAATGTAAACAGGAAGAACTTGATGGCCGCGGGTCGACGCTGCGTTCCGCCCCAAATGGAAATCAGAAAGAACATTGGGACGAGCGTGAATTCATAGCCGACATAAAACAGAATCAGGTCGCGGCTTAGAAACGCAAGCATCAGGCTTGCTTCAAGCAACATGAACCAGGTGTAATACTCGCGATGTCGTTCGGTGATGCCTGAGAAACTGCCCGCTAGCGTGAGCGGAACCATGAATGTGGTCAGCAGCAGCAACAACATATTGACCGAATCGCCGCCGAGTTGCATGGAGATTCCAAACGCTTTCAGCGTGGAGCCTTCATTGGCGTCGGGCCAGTATCGGCCTGTGTGCCACTCCGGAAATTGCACCGCGCACACAATGCTGCCAGCCAGCACCGCCAGCGAGAAGAGAAATGCAGTCCAGCGTGCCCACGATGAGGGGCCAATCGCTGTTGCAATGGCGCCCAGCAGGGGAAGCACAATGAGTGTGAGTGGATTCATGCGGCACCTCCGGCGCCGAGCCACTTCCATGCAACCCACGCGAGGACCAACACCAACCCACCAGCCATGGTGGTTGCATAGCCCTGCAGCAATCCGTTGTAGAGCGGCTGAAACAGTCTGCCGATGAGCACCGGAACGCGACCGAGACCATTGACCATGAGTCCGTCGACGATGTGGCGATCAAAGAAATTCAACAAGTGACTTGCGATCCACATGGGAAGGCGAAAGAGCGCGTGATAGACCTCGTCGACATACCACTTATTTTCCATGGACGTTGGCAGCCATCGCGTAAGCGAATTGGAAAGCAGCATCGAACGAAGCCGGTCGGCCATGCGACGGTTGAGTCGGTGCAGCCACCACGCAATCAGGATTCCACCGAGGGCCGCACCAATGCCAAACACACTCACGATTCCATGTGCGTCCAGACCGAAGGCCACAGGCGTGGTGGTATGCAACTCACCGGAGGCTCGCACCGCGGTCGATGCATACACCATTTCCTGCACCCAATTGTGTTGTCCACGCAATGACTGAATGCCTGGAATGCCCGAAAGAATTGCACCAAGACCTAGGAGCAGCAGAACGAAATTGATCGCCAGTCGTGGCGCATGAGGATGGAATCCGCCTGCATGACTCTCGTTGGCGTGACTCGAATGGGAAGCTGTTCCGGTATGTGCATGAGGAGCACCGTGAAGGTCTGCAGTCGTGGCGTGTTGTGCGTGATCCGTTTGATGTGCCAGTTCACCTGACACAAACGACACGGGCCCCGCACACACTCGAAACCACACTCGAAAGGTGTAATACGCCGTCAAGCCCGCGGTGGCCAATCCAATCCATCCGAGCAATTGAAACTTGGGTTGACTCATGGCCTGCACCAGAATGATGTCCTTGCTGAAAAAACCTGCTGTGTACGGGAACGCCGAAAGCCAGAGACATCCGATCAGCATGGTCCAGCACACAATTCCAAAGCCCGGCACGCGGCGAAGACCTGAGAGTCGTCGCAGATCCAGTTGCCCTGCGAATCCGTGCATGATTGCACCGGCCGTCAGAAACAGAAGTGCCTTGAAGAAGGCGTGGGTTAACACGTGGTAGGCCGCACCGAACGCGGTACCCACACCGAGACCCATGAACATGTATCCCAATTGACTGATGGTGCTGTACGCGAAGACTCGTTTGATGTCGTATTGAGCCATGCCGATCGTGGCGGCAAGGAGCGCGGTGAGCCCACCAACCCACGCGACGGTGGTCATGGCATGTGGATGCAGCACAAAGAGTGGTTCCATTCGAGCCAGCAGGTACACGCCGGCGGTCACCATGGTGGCCGCGTGAATGAGTGCGCTCACTGGCGTTGGACCTTCCATGGCATCCGGCAGCCATGTGAACAGGGGCAACTGCGCACTCTTTCCAAAGGCTCCCAGCATGAGACAGAATGGAATCAGCGACCGGTCCCATCCGCCTGCATCGCTTGTTGCATTTGTGAATACTTGAAAGAGCGTGGCAAACTCAACGGAACCGTAGTTCACCCAAATCAACCAAATGCCCACCGCAAGGCCCAGATCGCCGATGCGGTTCATGATGAAGGCCTTCTTCGCCGCCTCAACCGCCGCCGGTCGGTGGTAGTCGTAGCCGATCAACAGATAACTCGCTAAGCCAACACCTTCCCAACCGAAATAGAGCAGCACCAAATTGTCGGCCATCACCAGAGCACTCATGGCCAGCAAAAAGATGCTCACGCCAAAGAAGAATCTGCAGTAGCCGGCGCCTCGATCGCTTTCCATGTACTCGCTTGCGTAGAGCGCGATCAGCGTGCCAAGACCGGTGACAAAGAGCATCCACAAAAGCGTGAGGCTGTCGATGTACAGACTCACATCGGCTTGAAAGCTTTTCCACGGGCCACCGCCCCACGAAAAGTTCATCCAGTCCCACAGGTGCACCACGACGGGTGCGGCCTCAGGACCTCGCATGAGATACAGCTTGAGCACCAGTGCGAAAGCCGCTCCGAGCGAGACCACTGTGACGATGGCAGGCAATTTATTTTTGACACGCAGCGCTGCAAACGCCGTGCACAGCACCGCTGAGAGAACGGGCAGCAGCAGAATCCAACCAGCCCATGCCAGTTCGGGTGCCGCCGTGGCTTTGGGAATGACCGCGTTGACCAGCGATTCCAGATGTGATCCGGTATGCGCGGCCTGCGCCGCGTCACCAAGCACTGCAACGGCAAGGAATGAGCCGCTCATTCGTGTAACTCCTGCCATGCTTCGGCGCTCAGCGTTTCACGGCGGCGATACAGCAGCACCACAAGACCAAGTGCCATGGCGGCTTCGGCGGCTGCAACGGTGAGAATAAAAATCACAAACACTTGCCCGCCAGTGTCCATATGCACACGGCCGAACGCGATAAAGGCAATGGCCGCAGCCTGCAACATGAGTTCGGTGCACAAGAACATCAGAATCATGTTGCGGCGAACAAGAAATCCGATCAGACCCAGCGCAAATAAGACGGCGCTGAAGGTGAGTGCAATGGTGACGCCGTGCGAGGGCGCTTGCGCCAGCGTGCCGATCATGCGCCACCTCGCTCACTTCGTGGAATGTCCATCACCAATCCGCCAAGCCCTGCGGCTCGGCGGCGATCGTCTTCACCCAGTTCAATCTGACGCCGCGCCAGCACCACCGCTCCGAACATGGCCATCAGCAGAATGACTCCGGCAAGTTCAAGACTTGCCGGATACTGCGACACCAGCGCTACACCCACCATCTGCACATTGTCGATGTCCATGGCGGCATGTGCGTCCGCGGTTCGTGACAACATCTGCGTCGCGGCGGCTTGAGCTTCGATTGACCGCACGGTGGCAATCGCTTCATGCTCCACGGCAAGCGTGGACGCACGCTCGATCCCTGAACCCAGCGCAGCCACTAGGAAAAAACCAAGCAGCGTTGCGGCCATGGGTTCCCGTGGAATGCGATCGTAGTCATCAGCACCAATGCGTCCGATTTCGTCTTCGGGGCTCTGATTGGCCAGCATCAGCACAAAGAGATAGGTGATCAAGATGGCGCCGGCATAGACAATGATCAGTGCAAAGGCGAGAAACTCCGCTTCAAGCATCAGAAAGATGGCGGCGGCTGCGATCACCGTCAGAATGAAATAGAGAGCCGCAAAGACTGGACGAGGGTGAGTGATCACGCGCACGGCCGCGATGACGCCGATGGCGGAAAATGCAAGGAAGAATGGGGTGGAAGGGCCGCCGGAAGCAGGCCCGGCAAGCGTGAGGGCTTGAGCGAGCAGCAATCCGAAACCAGCGAGTCCGATGACCGCACCACTTCGCCGAAGTGCCGCGCGACCCGGTCGCAAGACCATCAGCAATCCAGCCGCCGCAATGGCCGCAGCAAGGTAGAAGGGAGTGAGCGGCAGGGCGGACATTGTCGCAGAGGTGGTCATGAAGCGGCCAAGCGTGATCGAATGAATGGGGTGTGTGCGAACTCCATCGAAGCCAGCATTCGAGTGGATGGGGAAAGGTATGCGGCAGTTGAAAAACCCGCAAGCGATCGAGTGTGTTGTGGTGCGAATCGTGATGGTGGCGTTGCTCCGCCGCTGCTTCGGTGGTGGGTACGCTGCCTGCATGACTGCGATGTGGTGGCACACGCTGCCGAATGCGATCACCTCACTTCGTTTCGGTTTGGCTGTGGTGTGCCTTGCATTGCTCGGATCGATCGCTGGGATGCCAATCGCTGAGCGAGCCATGCCGGGTTGGTGGGCGATTGGCATCTTTATCGTTGCGGCCATCACCGATGTGCTCGACGGCTACCTCGCACGTAAGTGGAATGCCGTCACGCCTTTCGGGCGTGTCATGGATCCGTTTGTCGACAAAGTCTTGGTGCTGGGAACCTTTGTGTTTCTTGCATCGCCGGGCCTCGCCGAACCATCCGACGGGCTTGGGAGCGGCGTGGCCGCATGGATGGTGGTGGTCATGCTTGCTCGCGAACTTTTGGTCACCAGTTTGCGAGGCGTGATCGAAGGAATGGGCCAAGCCTTCCCAGCCGATCGATTTGGAAAATCCAAAATGCTTCTGCAATGCGTGGCCGCGCCACTGGCCATCAATCTGGCAACGGACGGGTACTTTCATGCGGGCGAGGCCGGAATCTCGGTGGCGCGATGGTCCTTGTGGCTTGCCATTGCGGTGACCGTGTGCAGTGCGTTGCCGTCTGTGATTCGAGCCACCACACTCTTAGCAGCCAAGGCATCCAAATGAGACGACCGGAAATGAAACCGCAGGAATTGTTGAAGGCGATCGGATCGTGGAAATGGATGTGGGCGACCGCTGGCGGCTTAGGGCACATGTGGCCTGCAAGTGGAACATGGGGCAGTTTGCCTCCGTGCGTGATGCTGCTTGGCGTGCAGTGGTGGGGCGGAAGTTTGGGTGTCATGCTGGCGGTTCTGTTTGGACTTCTTGCATTGTCCAGCACCGCGTGCATTCGTTATGGCGAAGGCGTGGAGTCCGCAACCGGCCGCAAGGACCCAAGCGTGGTGGTGATTGACGAAGTGGCCGGCATGTCGCTGACGCTGCTCCTTGGGTTGGCGTACCTGATTGTCTTTGGGCATCCGCCGGGACATTCGATCGTGGAAACGATTCAAGGTTCGGTGCCATCCAGTTTGATCGCTGTCCTTACGTTTGCATGCTTTGTGTTCTTTCGTGTGATGGATGTCATCAAACCGCCGCCCGCTCGCGCGTTACAAAGCATTCCAGGTGGATGGGGAATCCTGATTGACGATCTTGTTGTGGCGCCGTATGCGGCCGTGGCTGCTGTGGTGTGCCTTGAGACCTTGGTTCGCATGGGCCCGATCGGGGTGTAAATCCCCAATCCACCATCGCCATGTGTGGCGGTGTGTGAAAAGATCAGGCGGAGTCTTTTTCGGCTGCGTGGCGAGCTTCTTTTGGTGGCCGCGTGTTGAACATGGCCATAAAAACAAAGACACCTAAGAGAGCCGTGATGCCGCACAGAATCACTTGCGGACTTCCCAGTCCATCCACGCGGAACAAATCCCAGCCTCGCATCACCAACGAGACAACGGCCACCAGCGGAATGATCAAACCAACATGAATGCCGATCATGCCGATGATCCGATCCTTTCGGATCCACAGGCTCATCACGCTGCACACCGCTAAGGCAGCTGAAAGAAGCACAGGCAGACCAAAATTGTCGACCCCACTCTGTTGCGGATCCGTCATGCGCCACGCCAAGAGGCCGGCTCCGAGCAGTGCCACCGAATACACCATGCCGATCAATGCGAAGAGATAGAGACGCCAGTTCATATCGGCAGGCTACAGCGGACGATCGTGTCGCATGTCGACCTTGGCTTCCAGCACGGTACGCAGATTGCACAAGTACCAGCGCCAACTTTCTGCATCGTTGGCAGCGCTCATGAGAGAGTCGGCGTCATCACGAAATGGGCCGTGCCGCTGAATGACGCGTGAGCCGGCTTCCACATCGGGTGTCACGGTCCATTCCAGCGCAACGTATTCATCGCCAAGACCGATCGGCCAGCCCCATGTGACGCGGCCCTCTGCGTTGAATTCCAGAATGGGAACTTCGAAGGCACGGCGGAACTTGGAATCAAAGGCCAATTTCATGTGGCCGCCCTGGCGAAGATCAACTTCAGCCGCAAGCGTGAACCACCGTGTCAATCCGACATCGGTTGTGAGGCAGGCAAAAACTTCTTCGTGCCCTGCGGCAATGGTTTCCTTCAGTGTGATCCAAATTCCGTTGTGCTCGCGCTTGACCATAGGAACGCAGAAGCCTACGCAGAAACGGGTGTCGCATGCATCTCATGCGAAATCAAATCGGTCAGGCTCTCGCGGCGACGAACCAGCGAAGCCGAGTTGCCGCGCACAAGCACTTCTGCGGGAAGGGGCTGCGCGTTGTATCGACTGGCCATGCTCATGCCATAGGCGCCCGCCGTGAAGACCGCGAGCAAATCGCCGTCCTGCATGGCCGGAAGCATTCGATCAAGCGCCAAGTAGTCGCCAGTTTCGCAGAGAGGTCCGACCACATCACATCGCGTGAGGTTTGCAAACTCTGGCTCAGCGGTGCGCCGAAGCGGAATCTGTTGCGATGGTGGCCGCACCGGCCACATAAAGTGAAATGCGTCGTAATGGCTTGGCCGAAGCAATGCATTCATGCCCGCATCGCAGATGACAAACGTTTTGCCCGCTTCACGCTTGATACGCACCACCCGAAGCAGCAGCACGCCTGCATTGGCCGCAATACATCGGCCGGGTTCAAGAATAAATTTCATGCCTTGCTTCTTGAGCGGTTGCAGACGAGGAACAATGACAGATGCGTAATCCGAGGGAGTGGGGGACTGGCCGCTTTGGTAGTCGGCGCCGAAACCGCCGCCCAGATCGAGCGTGCGGATCGTGTGGCCGCGGTGGGCGAGATGTTCAATCAATCGAAGCGTGACATCCAAAGCCTCGCCGTATCGTTCAGCTTTCAACACCGGCGAGCCAATGTGCAGATGCACGCCTTCGATTCGAGCGAATGGGTGGTCACGCATGGAGTCAAAGAGTTCCATGGCGCGAGCGGAGCTGACTCCAAACTTGGTGGTGCGAATGCCGGTGGTGGTATGGCGATGCGTTCCAGCATCCACATCGGGATTCACTCGCAGCGCTAAAGACACCGGCGTGCGAAGGTCGGTGGAGATCCGTGCAATCAATTCAAGTTCTTCTGCACTCTCCACATTCAAACAGCCCACACCCATGGAAATTGCTTCGGTCAATGCAGCGTGTGACTTGCCCACGCCTGCATAGGCAATGCGGGCGGGCGGAACGCCAGCGGCCAGTGCCCGTTGCAGTTCGCCAGGACTCACGACATCCATGCCGCAGCCTTCCGCGGCGACCAATGAAAGAATGGAAAGATTCGGGCAACACTTCACGCTAAAACAAATCAGGGGATCGAGGTCCGCAAAAGCGGATTGAATTTTTCTGATGTGATCCTGCAGCGTGGCGGTGCTATAGACAAAGCAGGGAGTTTCGACCGAGGAAGCAATCGAAGCGAGCGAGACCCCTTCGGCGTGCAACGAGCCATTGACAAATGAGAAGTGGTCCATCGGCTGAGAGTGTCGCAGATCGCAGGCGTTGTGTCAGGCTGTTTCAGCGTGCGAGGATGCGGGGCTGTCTTCGAGGCGGGTGGCGGAAAGCAACTGCACCACCATGCCCGCCACCGAGAGCACCAGTGTTGCCAGAGCCCATGTGGCAAGCGACGGCCCTGAGTTGCCCATGGCTTGCCCCAACGCCCACGCAATCAAGATGCTTCCAAGAATCGAAGTGGTCACCAGTTCGGCGAGCCTTTTGGCAAAGAAACCAAGAAGTAGTCCCGCAGCGCCGCACGCAACGGTGCTGGCGAACACAAAGGTTTGTTCTGGGCGGTCAAGCGTTGTCCAGAAACGTTCGATGGCGCTTCGTGTGGCCGCCAGCATGTTCTGTTCAGATTCATTGGATTGAATTTCACTGGAAATGGAATCGGCCAGTGCCGCAGCTCGTGCAGTTGTTGCACGAGATAGGTGCAGGTCGCCGACTGCGATGGCGCCGCGATCCACTAGGGCCGATGAAAGAACGGCTGCGAGCAGCGCCGCAACGACACCGATGGTCAACGACAACATGCATCGGTAGGCGATTCGAACCGCAATAAGTCCTACGAATGCGCCAAGGATTGCCCCAACGACCGGTGGAATCCAACTCCACGCAATCCATCCTGCCGCCATGCCGCCAAACGGAACCCCTGCGCAGAATCCCACAAGCATGACGGCCTGACGACTGAACTTTGCACCACATGCCCAGAAAGCTGCACCAACAACACCGGCAAGCAGGGGGCCGAACCAACTTGCTTCAATCATGGTGTGTTCCACGCATCTTCTATCGGCTCGCGGATATCTTCGGGTTGACCTCATGACCGACCACGCGTGCAACGAGGTTGGAGTGAACCGCCTCGGTGACCAGCCGAGTGCCTATCTCCGTCAGCATGCTGGCAATCCAGTGCCATGGTGGCCGTGGTGTGAGGCGGCCATTGCCGAGGCGCGTCGCCGTGATGTTCCATTACTGGTCAGTATTGGATACAGCACGTGCCATTGGTGTCATGTGATGGAACATGAGTCGTTTCAGGATGAAGCGATTGCGGCGCTGATGCACCAACACTATGTCTGCGTGAAAGTGGATCGAGAGGCCAGACCCGATCTTGATCGCATTTGGATGACCACGTGTCAGGTGTTTACATCTCTGACGGAAGGGCGACCCAGTGGTGGATGGCCCTTGCATGTCTTTCTTGACCCAGTCTCTCTCTCTCCGTTCTTTGCCGGAACCTATTACCCGCCGCAACCATCGCACGGCCGCATGGGGTTTGCTGAATTGCTTCAGCGGCTGGCGGGCGCGTGGACCACTCGTCGTGAGCAGGTGCTGGTGCAGTCAACTGAAATGGCTCGGCTTGTGGCCGCGGAGATGCAACTTGCCACCGCTCGTCGACCGCTGGATCAAACGCTTGAAGACCGAGCGACCCACGCGTTGATCGCGTTTCACGATCGTGTTCATGGAGGATTTGGCGCGGCACCAAAATTTCCGCAGCCGTCGTGGATTCGTCTTTTGCAATCTCGTCCACAGGATGCTGCAGCGTGTGGCGTGGTGCACCGAACCCTGGAACGCATGGCGATGGGTGGTGTGCGAGATCAACTCGATGGTGGGTTTCATCGCTACGCCGTTGATGAGGCGTGGACCGTGCCGCACTTTGAAAAGATGCTCTATGACCAGGGGCAACTGCTTTCGCTCTATGCACGGGCAGCGAGCGGCGATGCATTTCTGCAGAGTGTGGCCGAGGAATTGGCCGGTTTCATGATTGGTTCGATGCAGGCACCACATGGTGGATTTGTGGCCGCAATCGACGCAGATGCCGGTGGTCGTGAGGGGTCCAGTTATGTGTGGACGCACCAGCAGATGAACGACGCGTTGCGGGACGCGGGGCATGTGGAACTAAATTCGCTGGCCACGCACGCCTTCGGATTGGATCGTGCCGCCAACTTTGTGGACCCACACTCGCCTCAACCCGCGCCGGAGTGGGTGCTGACCTTGCAGGATCGGCCGGAGGTGTTGGCAGCCAAAGCCGGCATTCCATGGAGTGATTGGTTGCGAGCCTTTCAAGCCATGCGTGGATATTTGCGAACTGCTCGAGCGACAAGGCCTCAAGCCACGGTGGATGACGGAGTGATTGCCGCATGGAATGGTTTGGCCATCGAAGGTTTGGCTGACGCGGCGATGTTCTTGCATCGAAGTGATCTTGCAGTGGCCGCAACGCGAGCCGCCGAGTGCGTGCTGACCAAGGCTCGCATGCCCGACGGAACGCTTGCGAGATCGTGGCGAGCGGGAGTTGTGAGCGGCGAGGCCTATCTTGAAGATTTTGCGTGCATGAGTCTTGGGTTGTTGGCCCTGCACCGCGCCACCAGTCACGATGCGTGGCTCTTGCAGGCTCAACGGTTTCTGCATCAGGCTCATGAGCGATTTTGGAGTGACACTTCGGGTTGGATCGAAGCCACCGCGGACCACGCTGGACGCTTTACAACGATTGCAAGTGTGGAAGATGGAGCCATGCCAAGCGGAGCGGGGGCGATCAGTGAAGCCTTGGTGAAGTGTGCGCAGATCACCAAAGAACCTCGCTGGGCCGAATGGGCATACAAAGGCCTTGACCGTGCCAGCGGAACTATTTCAGAGCGGCCCACCAGTTCTCCACGAAGCGTGTTGGCAGCGGGGGCGTTTCGTCAGATGGATGATTCTCGGATTCCAGGCGGACTTCCGCAGGGGCCTGTTCACGCTGAGTTGGTGGCGATCGACTTGTCCAAACAACAATTCGAATTGCGTTTACAGATGCAAGCGGGTCATTTCATTTACGCGCACGCTCCCGAGGCGACCAGTCCGCGAAACTTGTCCATTTCACCTCGCGATGTTGGCGTGAAGTTGGAAGTGGATTGGCCAATCGGCACGCACGGTCCGCAGGGCGCCGTGGTGCATGCATCGGAAGTTCGAGTCGGCATCACGCTGGTGGAACCTCGTCCGGCTCCGCGACCCCTTCGATTGTTGGTGACGTGGCAGTGCTGCAATGAAACGGAGTGCCTGCCACCACATGAAGCTTTGATCGAGGGTTGATGCGGCCCTTTGCTACCTTCAGCCCATGGCACGCATTGCACTCCTGACAACTGGCGGAACCATTGAGAAGACCTACGACGAACTCGGCGGAACGCTTGCCAATCGCGAAGGCGTGATTGACGACCTGCTGGGGCACCTTGATTTGCGAGGCATTTCAGCGATCACGCGTGTGGCGTTGATGAACAAAGACAGTCTTGACATGACGCCCGCGGATCACACTCGGATCGCCCACGAAGTTGAACATCAACTCACGACCCATGATGGTGTGGTGGTGGTGCATGGCACGGATCGCTTGGCCGAATCTGGCGAAACCACGCTGGCCCGGCTCAACGCTGCGGGTGGCGCACGTGGTGCAGTGGTGTTCACCGGCGCCATGCGTCCGTTTGAACTTCGTTCGACGGATGCGTTGCAAAACATTACAGAAGCCCTGCTTGCGGTACAAATTCTGCCGCCGGGTGTCTATGTCTGCATGCACAATCGTGTGCTGGCGTTTCCGGGTGTCCGCAAAGACCCGGCTTCACTCACCTTTATCAAGTGAAGTCTCGTTCGTTATGGCGATGCCGGTTCGAGGGCATCAAGGTGCATCATGCTGCGCAGTTTCGGCGTAAGCACCAAAAGAAGAACGCTTGAGAGCGCGGCCGCGATGGTGATGAGCATAAAGATCTTGGTGTAGCCCGGCAGCGAGGCCAGTGGCGTAAGGACGCCGGTCTCGCTCTCTGCCACCGAACTCAATTTGGCGATGGCCGCCGCCAGCAGATGGCTGAAACTTGTGGCCAAAAACCACGCGCCCATCACGGTGCTCACGATGCGAACGGGCGAGAGTCGTGTGACCAACGACAAGCCGACCGGTGAGAGACAGAGTTCACCGGTGGTTTGCAGCAGGTAACTCAGCATCAACCATCCAACCGCCACCATGCCGTGGCTGTCTGCGTTGATGGCACCCATCCATAGGGCGCCGAACCCTGCAGAGACTTGAAGAAGCCCAAGAACAAATTTGAATGGGGCGCTCGGATCTCGTCCGCGGGTTCCCAGCCATCCCCACAGCAGCGAGAAGGGCAGGCCGAAGATCAAGATGAAAGTCGGATTGGCTGCCTGAAATACAGACGCTTTGATTTCGGTCCCCATCACTTGCAATCCGTGTTCGGCGTGTTGCGGAGTTGCGGTAAAGGTGATCCGCCCACCCTCGCTGGTCGCGCCGGGGATCAGTGCGGCGGCGGTGCGGGTTCGCTCGGCCTTTTCGATGTCTTCAAGTTGCCAGGTGGTTCCGTTGACTTCATGGCCAAGAAATTCCTGTGTCACTGGAACATCGTTGTAGGTGGTGCCGGCCGTCACCGGCGTCGAACCCACCACACGTGAAACATTTCGGTCGGTGAAATTGTTCACACTACTTCCGGCTTGTTCAAAGAACGCCCAGAAGAGCATGCTGAAGAAGCACAGCACCACCACCACCAGCAATCGATCTCGTTCAATTCGATCGCTTCGAAGGGCCGTGACAATGATCGACCCAAAGGCCACCACGCCAATGATGTTCAGACACCACGCGGCTTCGTCTGTTTGCTTGGTGAGGAGTGCCAAAAGAGGCAGGGCCACCAGCGTGCCAAGCACCGTGAGAACCATCGGAGATAAACCCTTGCCGTGTGGGGCTTCGCCGATATGGTCTGGCAGACCGCCCCGACCCAATTGAATAAAACTCACCACACCGGCGACGGCCAGTGCCAGGGCAATGGGCGCATTGAGCCACAACTGCGTTGTGTTGTCGCGAGCCGCCCATGTCATGGTGAGAATCAATCCAACGACGGCCATTGCGATGAGCCCGCGAGCGATGCCCGAGGGTGCAGCAAAAGTGGCAAGGCCCACCAGCATGCCGATCGTGGCGAGCCCAAATCCATAGTGAAAACCATAGGTTTCGCCGATGTAACCGCAGACCAGCGGGGCTAACGCAGCACCTAAATTGATGCCCATATAAAACAGGGTGAATCCCGCATCTCGCTTTCCACTGGTGCGGCTATACAGCGACCCCACCATGGTGCTGATATTGGGTTTGAAGAAACCGTTTCCGCAGATGAGCAGTCCGAGCGCTCCAAAGAATGCCCATTCCTCGGAGACGGTGAGCAGCAAGTGACCCGCCGCCATAAGCAATCCGCCCCAAATCACGGCACGCCGAGCGCCGATGAACTTGTCACTAATCATTCCACCGATAAACGGGGTGGCATACACCAGAGCGCCGTATGCACCATAGATGGCGTAGGCGCGATCATCCGTCGTTTTCATGAACCCCTTCAACATGTAAAACACAAGCAGGGCTCGCATGCCGTAAAACGAGAATCGCTCCCACATTTCAGCGAAGAAAAGCAGAAACAGGCCTGAGGGTTGCCGCTCGACTTCTAAGGTGAGGTCACTCGATGGATTCATGCGCGGAACAATAACCGAAGCCCACGATTCATGGACAATGCCGAGTATGGAAACGGATCGACTGATTCTGCTTCGTCGACCACCTCGCATGCTGGTGGAACCGGGGCAGTGGATTCCGCCGGGCGCGGATCTTGATGAAGTGGATCGATTGTTTGCATTGGCCCAACAGAAGAACAAGCGATTGCACGACGGAGCCATCTGGCATGTGTTGTCGCACACGCGAGACGGTCATGGCGGCGTCACGCTGCATGTCATGGAGGCGGCGTATCGCTTTCAAGCGGTGGCGAGATTGCTCCATGACAATGAAATGAGTCCGGTGCGGCCGCTTGGTGTGAAATGCATGGCACTGACTTCTGATGGCTGGTTGATGGGTCGTCGAAGTGGCAACAGTCTGACCTATGGCGGTGAGTGGGAATTTCTCGGCGGCGGTTCGCTGGGTGTGGGCGAGATTCCGGTCGATGCAGTGCGCCGCGAACTGCGAGAGGAAGCAGGCTTGGAGTGCAACGCGGGCGTGGTGGCGGTCGCGCTCCTGTTTGATGCACGGGTCGGCACATGGGACATCGTTCATCATGCCTCGGTCGACCATGCGGCAGTGGATGCACCCGCTTCGTGGGAACACACCGAAGTTGTGGTGGAACCAAATCCGCATCTGCGAAGCCCACGCTCGCACGCAACGGATTTATTGTTGCCGTTGGTGAAGTGATCGAACGTGTGCGTCGGCCAGCGACAAGTCGTCTTGCGGTGAACCGCCGTTGACCCATCGAACGGTCCCAAGTGCGTCAGTCACCACTTGACTGACGGTGCGGCGAATGGACGAAGCCTTGGCTTCATTCATTTTGGCATCAAGCGTGCCAAGCATTTCTGCGGGGCTGAGCAAATCCACAAACCCTTTGGTTCGAGCAATCAGTGACAGACTGCTGCCCGTCAGCAGCAGCCCAACGGAACCGCTCTCGGGTTTGCCGCGCGGCCATGCAAAACCACCGCCTCCGTAGACACCAACTTCGCCTTCTGCAAACACCACCAGACGAATGGAAATATTTGTGGTGGTTGGTTCAATGGGGGTCATGCCGGGCTTGGGTTCCCAGAGCATTTGAATGTTCACCACTTGGCCACTGAGTTTGTTGCCTGCGGCAAGTTCTTCAAGCGAAATATCGCATGAGTAAAAACTCACCTGCGCCGGCTCAATCATGTACCACGCTTCCGTTGGAATGGTGGTGATTTTGACGGGCTGATCGGTGAGCCCAGATGTGGTGAGTTCGGAAATGGTCCATGGCCATTGCACCGAATAGCAGCCAGCGATGAACAGCAAAGCGAGGAGTGTGAGGTATTTCATGCGGCCACTCCAACACCATCGCTCAAAGTTGGTCCGCGTGCGCCCAAGGTTTTGAAACAATCTCGCTCCACCATGGCTCTCAGAGAACTTATTGGAATACGCGGCCCCTGTGGTGGCGCATAGACATTCACGCGAAGGCATGTCTCGGCGGCTTCGGCGGGTTCGGAAAATGGAAAGGCACTCCCCATCAGCACGCGATCAAGCACACCAAGAGCCCACGCATCTCGCAAGGCGCCGTACAGCCGCCACGGAGTGGGAACAAGCGTGCTGGTTTCTGTAAACAGATTCGGGTAACGGCTTAGCATGGCGAGGCACTCATCAATCCATGGCCAGCCAAAACCGCCAAGCAGGATGCGAAGTCGCGGAAACGCCCTCGCGGTTTCGTCCCATGCGATGGGTCGTGCAAAGTCAAGAGGCCCCGCACCAACTTTGGTTCCAATGGGGGCCGAAATCACCGGGAGGGATTGGCTCTGGCATGTCTCCCACAATTCCATGGCGTGCGGATGAGTTGGATGAACCGCTTGCGCGGCAGGAGCCACACAGACGCCTCGCATACCGAGGGCCACGGCGGTCTGCAGTTCTTCGCGCCAATCGGGACTCATGGGATCGATGCCAACGAATCCACCAAGTCGAATGGGATCTCGCGACACCGCGTCAGCGACATCTCGTGCATTCACATGAAGGTCCATGGCATCCGAACGCAACCCACACACAATGGCGGCGGTCATCGGTCGTACCGCCGCTGCAAGTTGGTCGAAACTTCCATCAAGACGGGTCCAGGGGCCAGCACCATCCGACGCAAAGCGACCTGCAAGGGCAGGCCCAAGTTTGTGCGGATGATTCCATGCATACGTCAGAGCATCAAATGGCATGTGTTGACCGTGGATCATACGGAATCGCGCCGAGCCGTTATGAGCGCACACACACCCATGGTGAAGCGATCGATCTTCGTGGTGCAAAATCCCGCCGCGGTGGCGTGGGCCGCAATGCCTTCGGGTGTCAGAAAAGTATCCACGCTTCGAGGCAGGTAGCGGTAGGCGCCGCTTCGATCGCCCGAAACAAGGGTTGCCGTGATGGGCATGATGCGTTCGGTGTACGCGCGGTGAATCCATCGAGTGATAGGGCAGGTTGGCATGGAAAATTCCAAGATGGCAAGGACACCGCCGGGTTTGAGCACGCGATGAAATTCGGAGAGCGCCGCAGCAGTGTCGCCGACATTGCGAAGACCAAATGCAATCGTGAGCACATCAAACGACTCGTCCTTCATGGGCAACTGCATGGCATCGCCATGGAGATAGGTTGGTGCCACGCCTCGGCGGCGGCGACGAGTCGCAGCCTTCGTGCGAGCGATTTCGAGCATGGGTTCGGTGAAGTCCACACCAATCACTGACGCACCCACATCGGCAAGTGCTTCGCTGAGATCGCCTGTTCCGCAGGCCACATCGAGCACCTGAACCTGTTCACAGTCCGCGCGGCCAAGTCGACCGGCAACGATGCGGGCGGTTCGCCGCCTCCACGATTGGTCGAGGCCAAACGAGTGCAATCGATTGTTGAAGTCGTAGGACGAGGCGATGGCGGCAAACATGTCACGAACGCGAGATGCTTTCTTCGGATCGTGATGCGGATTGGCCTGCAGACCTGCGCGATCCCAAACGGGTGCGTTCTGGTGCGAGTGGGAGGCCGGATCGGGCATGGTGCGATGGTAGAGGCTGCATGGGTCGCATAACCAATGGATTTGGTTCCGATATTGCGTTATGGATTTCAACTGGAATGCGGTTGGGAGTCATGCCGAAAACGAACTCTCGCCGCTTGGAAATGCGGCACCGCACATGAGTCCTACGCGATGGAGTCGCCGATGGCTCGAATTGGATGAATCGAACAACGCATGAACGCCAGAACCACGATCAACTCCACGAACGAAGCCGTGCTGCAGTCCACCATCGAAATGCTGCTGCCATCACTTTTACAAGGTGACCGAGCCGAGGTCCGCACCATGGTGGCCAAGACGCTTGCCAGCGGTGTGAGTGCCGAAACATTTACTGAGCACGTCGCCTGGCCGATTCACGAGGCGCTGCACAAACTCTACCGAAGCGATCAGATCGAACGGATCAGTTTCAATTATGCCACGCGATTGCTTCGAAGCGTGGTGGATCAATTGCAACTCTCCTATGTTCGCGCGGATCGAAACGGACAATCCGTGACGCTCTTTTGCGGAAGCGGCGAGAACGAAGACCTTGGAGGCCAGATGGCCGCCGACCTTTTGGATGCCGCGGGTTTCGACGTGCTCTTTGCCGGCGGCGGCGTGGCGCAAGATGAAATCCTGCAGGAAACGCATCATCGTCAACCGGACTTTCTTGTGCTGTTTGCAAGCAGTGCCAGCGATGCGCCGGCAATTCGCGCGGTCATCGATCAGGTGCGTGAAATCAATGCACACCCGGACCTTCAGATCGCCGTGGGTGGCGGTGTCTTCAATCGAGCAGAGGGTTTAGCCGAAGCCGTTGGAGCCAGTCGCGTGGCACGAACTCCACTTGACTTAGTGCAGGCACTCATGGGACCGCCGTCCGTTGGGACCAAGGCACCGGAGAAGGAGATGGTGACTCGTCACATGCCTCGGATGGCTCGCGCGGTGGCATAGATGTTTTGAGCCAAACCATGCAACCAGACGGGGTTGGGAGGGTAGGATGGCTTGATGGCCATGCCCTCGCGGGAAGTCGAACAGCGATTGCTTCACGCCGCCCGCCGAGGCGATGGCGTGGCCATGGAATCAATGATTCAACTCTTTCAGGGGCCGCTGCAGGGCTACCTCACCCGCCTGTGCGGAAGTCGCGAACTCGCTGAAGATCTTTCACAGGAAACATTTGTTCGTGTGCTCGGAAATCTAGATCGCTTTGACGATCGATTCCGATTCAGCACCTGGCTCTTTACGATCGCGAGGCGGTTGTGGATGAATCACCTCAGCAAACATCGTCCTGTTTCAGACAGCGATCACGTTGAGTCCAGAGGTGGCAGTGGTGCCTTGCCGGGTGCCGTGGCCGCCGAGCGTGAACAGCGAACGCGGCTTGGTCGATTGCTTGACACGGCCATGGACGCGCTCACACCTCCACAACGAGACATGGTGATGCTGTACCACCAACAAGGATGGAGCATTGCAGATATTTCGAAGCAGGTCGACCTTCCGCAGGGAACAGTCAAGAGTCATTTGTATCGAGCTCGTCGACGCATGTTGTGTGTCATTCGACAGGAGTCTTCCAACCGCGCCTTTGCAGAAGAGGTGCTGCGATGAATCGTGACAACGAACGGCTCGACCGGCTGATGGGTTTGCTTGCAAGCGAGGCGTCTCGTGGTTCCGATTTGCGGGCTGGTGTCATGCAGCAATTGCTCCGGCGAGGTGCCGTGCGGACAAGTGGTTCCGTGTGGCGAGCCGCGGCGTGCATGATGGTGCTTGTCGGCGGTTGGATGGCCTTTGAAGTGTGGAACACTGGGCAGAACGCTGTGGATCTGGGCACGGTTGGGCGACGCGCCGCCGAGTGGATTCTTCCCACAGACGCACCCGTTCAAGCCCAACCCATTCGTTACACCCCGCGCATTCGCCATCATCCAGAAGTTGCCACCGCACCGTGGCCCAAAGCGTGACCATGCCGTTGATCAGCACACTTCTTTCATGCATGCTTGCAAGCCACGCGGCGCCTCCGCTTGGTGTTGCATCGATTACGCCAGCGAATGTGGATGCCATTCTTCAAGTGCGCGGCGGACTTCCGGAGCGAGCCGGTCCCTCCATGCAAATGTTGCGAGGGTGGGTGCACGAGTGGCTCGCTGAAACCGGTGGGCACAAACAATGGGAGGCGGCGGCGCTGCAGGCAAAGATGACGCCGTCGGCATTGATGGAGCGGTGTGCAGGCCGCGATGCGTCGTTGGTGCTTCGACGCGAATCCACGGGACCGTCGTGGGTGCTCGCCATGGAAATGCAAGGGGCACAGGCGTGCGCTTTTCTTCGCTCGATTGGTGGACGCATGCAGGGGTCGGGTCGATTTGATTTGCCTCACTTGGGGCTTGCGGGTTCGTGGCACGGCGACTGGCTTCTGGTCACGGATCGTGCAGAAAGTCCGTTGATGCGAGACATGCTGCGTGTGGCAAGCGAGCCCGAACAGGAGAGTTTTGCCGACGCCCTTCCGCAGGATCGTTCGCTTGATTCTGACGCATCGATCACGATGGCTCTGCGACATGGCTGCGGAAGCAAGAGCTTGTCGCTTTGGAGTGCCACGCCGTGCGAGGGATTTGTGCGAGTCAACATGCAGGCTGTCTTGAGTAAGGATCCCTTTGGCGCCACACGCGATGGCGACGAAGCCTCGCTCATCGCCGAGACCATGCCGCCTGAAACGGTGGCCTGTTGGATTCAGCCGATGCCTGTGAATCCCATGCCCAAACTGTGGGCTTCTGGACTTTCTGATTGGAGTCACGCGGCCGCGGTGCAGGCGTCACTGGGCGATCGAATGATTGTTGCCATCGGTCCTCGAGAACAAGACGAGGGTGCCATGGCCATTGCCGTGGCGTACCGCGTTCGTGATGCGCAAAGTTCCACGCGCGATCACGATCGCATGATCGATCGCGTTGCCTCGGTCATGAGTCGCTCCATGGGGCAGACCTCGTGCCAGCCGCTTGCCAGACAGGGTCTTCCATTGGAAGCGCCTCGGCATTGTTCTGAGCCCGGTCTTGCCGAAGCCGCGTTTGGTGGCCTGGACATGGTGGGTGCTCCCGAATTGCATGCTCGCACCGTTGTTCTGCCGACGGGCGGGTGGCGGGTGTATGCGTCGGATCGAATTTGGCTTGATCGAGTTGCGGCGTCCCTTGAGGAGCAGCCAGAGCAATCGCCTGCACTCTGTGGACCGGCCTATTGGAATCGCAGCGGCATGATGGATGGGCACAATCTTGCCGCGTGCATGAGTGCATGGTCTATGCAACGAGAGCGATCGGGTCGCTGCGCCAAGTCGTTACGGATGATCGCGGCGATGGCCGGGCAAGCAGGAATGATCGAGTGGCGCACCGCACAGCCAGAACCTGGCCGTATCGAAGCAGTGTTGGAATTGCATCCTGCGCTGGTGCCAACGCGTCACCGAGAAATGTTTGCGGAGTCAGGCGGCCTCACGGTGAAGCCGTGAAAGGGGTGGCCACTGTCTTTCCTTCGAAAAGTGATTCCCTTCGCATAGCGTCTCGATCACCGCTTGCAAGCGTCGTTCACACTTCACTCAAAAACATTCCCGCAGGTTCCACCATTCTTGTTGCGGCGAGCGGTGGAGCGGATTCAACCGGTCTCGCGTTGCTTGCGGCGGCGGTTGCGCGTCGTGGCGACTGGGTGGTGTGCCTTGCAACGGTCGACCATGGTTTGCGAGTGGAATCAGCACAGGATGCTGAATGTGTGGTTGCGCTGGGAGCGTGGCTTGGCGTGGCGGTCGAGCGATGCGATCTTCACGTGGCTCCAGGTCCCTCGGTGGCCGCGCGAGCCAGGAATGCTCGCCATGCGGCGTTGGCGAGGATGGCCACCAACGTTGGCGCGGCTGCAGTCTTGATGGCTCACCACGCAGAGGATCAATTGGAAACGGTGTTGATGCGACTGATCCGAGGCGCTGGAGCGAAGGCTTCCGCAGGTATGCCCAAAGCACGATCGCTGCATGGAACCATTCGGCTGATTCGACCGTTGCTGGAGCGATCGGTCTCTGAGATTCGAGCCTTGCTTCTACAGACGGGGGTTCCGTGGCGCGAAGACCCATCCAATCAAGATCGTTCGAAGCCTCGCGGTCGATTGAGGCATGAAGTCTTGCCGGTGCTTGAATCCATTCGAGCGGGTGCGGCGGTGCGAGCCGCTCGTTCGGCGCGGCGTCTACAGGGTGCCGCACGAGCGTTGTCGCGTGAAGCCAGGGGTCTGCTCTGTGGTGATGGCCCGTGGCCGCGTGCACGTTTGCGGAAAGCGAATTCCGAAGCGCTGGCCTTGGCATTGCGAAAGCGATTCACGGACGCCACCGAATCCATGCTTGAGCGGGCGGTGCAAACAATTCGTTCGAGCGGAGCGCAGCCCAAGCGATTTCGATTTCCCCACGCGCACCTGCATGTATTGGCAAAGACCGTGTCGCTTGTCAGGGAGACGGCCGGAATTCGATAAGGGCTTGCACCTTGGCGGGGTCTTCAGGATCCGTTCCGCTGAGCATGGCCTTGACGATTCCATCTTCAACGGAAAGCAAGACTGGAGTTCCAATCACCCAATCCGGTCCCTTGGGGAGCGTTCGAAGTTGGCACTCGGAGCAGGGATTTGGCAACACCGCCTCAGGGTTGGCATCTGGCACGGCGACCAGAAGTGTGCGCAGAGGAACGGTCGGTGTGAAGTGGCGATCGAGCACAGCATGACAATGTTCGCAATCTTCACGAAAGAACATCACGATCCAGCGACCTGTTTCAAGATCACTTGGAATTGGTAGCGAGATCAGCGCCGCAACGGATTGCTCGCGGAGTGGCTTGCCGACCCATTGCTCAAATTGCGGCAAGTAATACGGCTGAAGCGTTGATGGTTGGACTGGCCACGGTGAGCCTGATGAAGTGGTTGGTTCGACGTGCGTGGCACCATTGGACGGCACCGGTGTAGGCGGTGGTTGCTGCACGATTCCTTTTTTCGCAGGTACGCCAAACGCAACCGCCACACCGACCGCAGACACCGCCAACCACTTTGCAACACTTTGCCTAGAAAGTGGTGGCGCGAATGCCGGCAGCAGTGCCGCCAGCACCAGCAGCGTCATGTCACCAAACAAGACAGCCCACGGTGGTGGGCCGGCACTTCCAAAGCATCCGCAACTTGCTTCGCCTCGACCGACCACGATCAGCAGAATGGCCACAAAGCCGGACAACACCGTGATGGCAATGAGGCGGCTTATGCGCGGCAGCATCACCATGGCGGCCACCAGCATGAATTCTCCACTCACAATGACTCGCAACATGAAATCGAGAAACGAGGCAAAGTCAGATTCGCTTCCCATGCCAATGGCCCGCGCACACGATTGCAAGACATCTCGCACCGGTGAGGGCAGCAGCATGGGACTTCGCTCATTGAGTTTGATGCACGCACCGATCAGCAGCCATGCGGGGATGACCACGCGGTACAGACATGGGCCCGCGAGTGAACCGCGGGATGCGGCTGCGTGTGGCGTGGTCGGTGGCATGGTCACGCCTTGCGACTGGGGAATGCGACTTCGCACGCTTCGCACAGCATGTGCAAAATCATCTGGTGAGCTTCCTGAATGGCTGCACTATCCACTCCATCAATCACCAAGGCCTGACCACACAGCAGCAACGCGGGGCCACCCTGTCCGCCAAGCAATCCAAGCGTCTTGATGCCTCGCTCCTTAGCCACATGAAGTGCGCGAAGCACATTGGGACTCTTGCCACTGGTTGAGAAGGCAACCAACAGGTCACCGGGTCGACCGATCGCCTCGAGTTGTCGAGCAAAAACCTGTTCAAAACCAAAGTCATTGGCAATGCAGGTGAGGGCGGTTGGATCCGCACAAAGACACTGGGCCCGCAACGCTGGGCGATTGCCTCGATAACGCCCGGTGAGTTCTTCCGCCAGATGCAGGGCTTCGGCCGCTGAGCCACCGTTCCCACAGGTAAGGATGGCGTTGCCATCGTGAAGAGTTTGCACAAGCGTTGCCGCGGCCGTTGCAATCGCTGGCCGAAGCGAATCCAGCACTTCGATCGCCATGGTGCTCATCCGCAACCTCTGCGTGATCAATTGTTCAAGGTCCATGCACGGAACATGCTATCGGTGAACGCGACGAGTGGTTGGTGATGGATGCGTGCACCGCCGGTTATGCGATACCGTGCACACATGCCCACCGTTGTGCGATCCAGTGTCATGCCCGCGCCGCGTGAACGGCTGGCCGCGTGGCATTTTCGAGAGGGTGCGATCGAGCGGCTTCTCCCGCCGTGGGAATCCATTCGTGAAGTCCGCAATGCTGCAGGTATCGCCAACGGAAGCACGGTGTGTATGCAGGTTCGCACTGGGCTTCGCACGATCGATTGGATCGTGCAACATGAACGAGTCGAACCGGGACGTGGGTTTACGCAGAGGCAAGTGAGCGGGCCGTTTGCCGATTGGTTGCATGAGTTCCGCTTTCTTCCACATGAGGATGGCCGATCCACCATTGAAGAACATGTCGCCTACCGTGAACCGTTCGGGCTATTCGGTTCCGCATGCTGCGGCGGGCGGATTCAGAAAAGACTGACTCGAATTCTTGCGTGGCGACATCGGCGACTGGCCAATGATGTGAGGCGGCACGAGGAATTGTCTCAGGGCAACCCACTCCGAGTGGCGGTGAGTGGGGCGAGCGGTCTTGTTGGAAAGCAATGCTGTGCCTTTCTGTCGTCCGGTGGTCATCAGGTGCGGCGAATCGTTCGAGGGGAAGTCAACCACGAACGATTGGATGTTGCATGGAACACGCAGACTGGAACCGTGGATGGCACGGCCTTGGATGGAGTGGATGCAGTGGTGCATTTCGCAGGGGAAAATATTGCTGCAGGATCGTGGACGGCCGATCGAAAGCGAGCCATTCGCCAGAGTCGTGTGAATGGCACGCGGCAGATTGCGATGGCTCTTGCCGCGTTGCCACACAAGCCTCGCGTGTTGATTTGCGCCAGTGGTGTTGGGTGGTACGGGTCGCGCGGAACCGAACCATTAGATGAAACAAGCGGTGCTGGAACTGGATTTCTTTCCCAGACATGTCAGGAATGGGAACAGGCAACGCTTCCAGCGGAACAAGCGGGCATTCGCGTGGTGCATCTTCGCATTGGGCTTGTGGTGACTGCGGCAGGTGGCGTGATCAAACGCCTGCGAACACCGTTCTCATTGGGATTGGGTGGCCCCGTCGGTTCCGGTACCCAAGGCATGAGTTGGATTGCACTGGATGATCTGCTGGCCGCGACGCTTCATTGCATTCAAAATGAATCGCTTCGCGGCGCGGTGAACGCGGTGGCTCCCGATCCACGAAGCAATCGAGCGTTCGGCGCCGCACTTGGTCAGGCCATGCATCGACCTGCGATCACGCCGCTGCCAGCCGCAGCGGTGTCACTGATCTTTGGAGAAATGGGCCGAGAATTGCTTCTGGGCGGAAACTTTGTGCAACCACAACGCCTGCTCGACAGCGGATTTCGTTTTGACCATGCTCGCCTTGAACAAGCTCTTGCCTTTGAATTTGGTCACATGGATTGAAGCTGAGTGATCGACAAGGTCCGCCGCCACCGTTTCCATTCTCGAATGGCCAGCATGGAAGCGGCTCCCGACACACCAAGCACACACCACTGCACACTCATCGTGCCGCCAAACGACATGCCGATCAGACTTGCCACAGGTCCAATGATGTAGCCGGCGCCGATCAGCGCCTCAAAGTGGCCACCGGCCTCAACCTCAGCGTGCCCAACACTCATCGCGTAGTACAGGCTTGCGTAATACAACATGGCTTGGCCAATGCCAAAGGCGGCCAGTGCAGCAATCAGCAGTCCAACACTGCCAGCCATCATGGCCACAAAGAATCCGCAGGCCATCAAGCCGCCACCCAGCGCAAGAGTTGCCCACCTTCCATGCCAAAAGTGAAGCCGCCACATGCCCAGCATGGCAATCACTCGAACACTCAACCACGTTGCCGCGATCGGTGTCTGCCACCGTGCGTCAACGTGAAGCGCTGCGATGGAATATGGAAGGAGCGGTCCCAAGGCGCCGATCAGTAAGTACGAAACTGGAAGGAGCGCGCGTGTTGCATTTCGGAGTGGTCGATACACCGGCGGAACTTCCGGAGCCTTGCCATCTTCAAGATGTGGTGCAGGGCGAGGTGAGAACCAGGGCATGCACACCACGCTGATCAAGCAGCATGGGCCGATGGCCACGATGGCAAGTCGCGTGAACTGGGATTCAAAGAGAGGCGCCATCAAGAACAATCCAAGCGACACGGCGGTGGTCCACACAATGTTGAACAATCCAACACTCCATCGCAGATTGGGGCCGTGGCGACCCGCAGAGAGATAACTCTCCACCATGGGCCACAACATGGCAGCGACGGCGCTGGTGCCCAATGCGGTGGCGATCATGCCCCACATACCGGCCACCAATGGCAATGGGCAGATCAATGTTTGAAGGACCAAAATAGAAATCAGCACACTTCGAGGAGACAGGATTCGATCCACACCTCGCAGAATGCGGCCGCTGAAATAGGCCACCACCACGTACACCACGGCGTCCGCGATCGCCAGCCAAAGGTTTTCAGCTTTGGTGAATGCAAAGTCATGCTCAGCCACAAACGGCAGTCCCGTCCAGAGCGAGCCCGTACCCAAGGAACAGAAGAACGTGAGCACCAACAGTGCAGGAAGGGGCGTTGGCTTGGCGGCGGAAAAGGTGCTTTCGCCATGTGCATCCACATGCCGCAATAATTCACCGCGTGCTGCGAGTCGCTCAAGCTTTCGCTCGATTTCCGCAAGTGTCGGCGAGGGTTGTTCAGTGGGGTCAGACACCAGGGGTTCGAGCCTACCCATCGATTGCCATTGCTAGACTTTCCTGCAGTTCGTCCTCGTAGCTCAATTGGATAGAGCGCTGCCCTCCGAAGGCAGAGGTTGCGCGTTCAAGTCGCGCCGAGGACGCTTGCTTGCGCCGTGCGTTCGATAGTCTGTCTCCATGCACCTGAGCGAATTTCAGCAACACATCAAAGATCGTTACTTCGCCTCCGACAATGCTCGCGGATCTGCCGGAACCTTTCTTTGGTTTAGCGAGGAAGTGGGCGAGTTGGCCCACGCATTGGGTCAGGCCGCTCGTGGCAAGGCCGACGCCGAAAACTTGCGAGAGGAATTTGCCGATGTGCTGGCGTGGTTGACCACGCTGGCCAACATCAATGGCGTGGACTTAGAACAGGCGGTCACCGAAAAGTACATGCGTGCCGATGGCGGACCCAAGGGCGAAAAATGAGCCAGCGTTGTGATGTGCCCGGTGGTTGGTTTGTGAAGCCGCACGCGGCACCTTGTCCAATCGCAGGCTGGTGTGTCTTGGAATTGGTTCGCCCGGCGGCGACCCTTGATGAACTCACTGTGGCCGAGGCTCGCCAGATGGGTGAGCATGTGCATTGGCTCAGCGGCTCGATCCGCAAGGTGACGGGTTGTGATCGTGTGTACCTGTTCAGTTTTTCAGAAGTGCATCGGCAAGTCCATCTGCATGTGGTGCCTCGGCATGGCGAGGAAACAGCGACCGCAGGTTGGACGATTGCCGATCTCTATCGAGCGGTGGCCGCGGGAACGCACCCGGCTGCAGAGGCGGCGACGTGCGAAAGCACGTTTGCGGCGATTGTGGCCACGGCACAATCGACCCTCGATGGAGCTCACGGATCATTGAGTCGTAAGAGTTAACGACTGTCAGCCGCCAACGGTCATACGCACAAACTTCAGAATGCGAACGCCCGCAGGAAGCAGCTGCTTCACGCTCTTCTTGTCATCGCGCACATAGGGCTGGCCCAGGAGCGTGACTTCTTCGAGGAACTTGCGCAACTTGCCTTCCGCCATCTTGGCGGCAATCTGTTCGGGCTTGCCGCTTGCCTTGGCTTCGGCTTGTGCATCGGCCCGTTTTTGTGCAAGCGTGTCGGCAGGAACGCCGGACTCATCCACCGACAGCGGCGTTGGAACCACGGCGGCGACATGCTGGCAAATACCTGTCGCCAAGTCTGCGGGCAACTCGCCTTCGAATTGCAACAGCACACCGAGTCGACCGTCGTGATGCACATACTTTGCAAAGTTGCCGCCATGCAGGCAAACGCCACGGCCGAAACTAATATTTTCACCCGTCTTGATCCGCAACTCGTCAATCGCCGCCGTCATGGGTGCGGTTGGTTTCACTTCGCCGGACTGTTCGCAGGCGGACTTGGCCAACTGCGTTGACATCTCGCGGAACTGATCGTTCTTGGCAGTGAAGTCTGTTTCGGCTCGAACTTCAATGATGCTTGCTCGACCTGATTCAATGCACACCGCGACACAACCCTGTCCTGCAGGCCGATCAGTGCGAGTGTCCATCTTTCCCTTGAGTTTCTCGCGAAGCCACGCTTCGGCCTTGGCCATGTCGCTGCCGTTGTGAGCGAGGGCTTCTTTGCAATCCATAATCCCCAATCCAGTGCGCTGGCGAAGGGTCATGGCATCTTTTGGATTGACTTGCACGGTGTTCATATGAAATCTCCTGTCAAGGCGCTGGCTCGCACCAATTCATGAAGCGAGCCAGACGGGTGCGTCAGACGTTTTCGATTGGCGCGGCTTCTACACGAGCCGTCGCAGCCACAGGTGCCTCATCGGCTCGCCCGCGGGCGCGGAACTGACTTCGACTACTTCGACGAGGTGAGGCCGGAGCCTGCTCTTCGGCTGCATCGCCAAGAATCTCGCCACCCTCGGCTCGTTCGCCACTGGTGGCTGCGGATTCCGCTCGCTGATTCTTGCCAGCCATCACCGCAGCGCAGAGTTCGCGAATGACAATGTCAATCGCTCGCATGCTGTCGTCGTTGCCGGGAATCGGAATATCGGAAAACTCTGGATCACCGTCGGTGTCAATGAGACAGATGGTTGGAATGCCAAGGTTCTTGGCTTCACGCAAGGCATTCATCTCGCGATTGACATCGATGGCCACCAGGGCACCGGGCAGTTTGGTCATGCCACGGATTCCGTTAAGGTTGCGGAAGATCTTGTTGCGCTCACGGGTGAGCTGGCTTTCCATCTTCTTGGAATAGTTCCTAATTTCGCCGGACGCCTGCAAGGCTTCGAGTTCCTCGAGTCGGCGGAGGCGTTCGCGAATGGTTCGGAAGTTGGTCAACGTTCCGCCGAGCCACCGTTCAGCCACATAGGGCATCTTCACTTCGGTGCATTGGGTTTCGATGGCGCCGCGTGCTTGACGCTTGGTGCCAACAAAGCAAATGTCCTTGCCTTCGGCGACCAGTTTCTGAATGAATCGCTTGGCCAACAGCAGGCCTTTGATTGTCTCTCGCACATCAATCACATGCACCTGATTGCGTGTGGTGTGGATGTAGGGGGCCATGCGGGGATTCCAATTGCTTCGGCGTTGGCCGAAGTGGATGCCCGACTCCACGAGTTCCTTAGCGAGAGAGGTCATACAGAGGGTCCTTTCATCAAGTCATCAGCAGCGACACCGGCGGAGGTCGACCGTTGATCGGTCCGCATAAGGGCGCTTGGTTCAGTTGGCCAGAGGCATCACGCGATGCACCTGGTGTGCCGCCTTCCGTCAACGGTCGTGGAGAGCGTCGAGCAGTTGCCATAAAGCCTCTGCGCGAATCGATAAGTGTAACGATGACCGCACATCGAGGCAATGGGGGGCTTGATGTCGGTAGGATCACCACGAAGGAGCACTTTCCATTGGAATCCACTGCTCGCGGAGCCAGTTGCATGCTTGCACAAGTCTTCAAGGCCTACGACGTTCGAGCCACCTATCCCGACCGATTGAATGAGCCCTTAGCGTGGCAAATCGGGTTCGCCACGGCGGAGTTTCTCTTGGCTCAAGCAGCCACGCAGGGGTTGTCCGGTGATGGAGCCAAACAACTCATTGTTGGGCGTGATATGCGTCGGAGCAGTCCCGCACTGTCTGACGCGCTGATGCAGGGCATGCAAGATGCGGGGGCGGATGTGTTGGATGTTGGGTTGGTGGATACACCGTTTGTGTATTTCGCCATCAACCATCTTGGTTGCGCTGGAGGCGTGCAAGTGACGGCAAGTCACAACCCGGCGAATTACAACGGATTTAAGATCAGCACCGTTCATGCCAAGCCGGTTGGACAGACCACAGGGCTTCAGGACATTCAGGCCATGGCCGCATCTGCGGATCGTGCCACGGTCACGCCGCATGGGGGCCGCCGAGAACAGCGAGACCTTTGGACGGCCTACCGGCAGCACTTACTGGCGCTGCTGGATCCGCGAATCCTTGATGGCCGACGTGTGATGCGTGTGGTGATTGATGCAAGCAATGGCATGGCGGGCACCATGATTCCTAAAGTGTTTGATGGAGTGAAGGGGATCTCGATGGAGCGCATCAACTTTGACAACAGTAGCGGTGAGTTTGTGCATGACCCGAACCCGCTGGTGGAAGAAAATCTGAAGCAGGTCAAAGCTGGTGTGCTGCAGTGTCGCGCGGATCTTGGAGTGTGCTTTGACGGTGATGCGGATCGTTGCATGGTGGTGGATGAACACGGCGAGAGCGTTGGGTGCGATTTATTGCTGGCGGTCATGGTGCAGGAAGCGTTGCAAAGTCAACCGGGCGCTAGCGTGGTGTATGACCTTCGATCCAGTCGAGCAGTGGTGGAGGCCATTCGAGCTGCGGGCGGTGTCCCAGTGGAGAGTCGCGTGGGCCATGTGTTTATGAAAGCCAAACTTGCACAAGTGAACGCTCCGATCGGCGGTGAATTGAGCGGGCACTTTTATTTCAAGGACATGTTCAACACCGACAGCGGTGCAAGGGCCATGATTGCCGTGCTCAACGCCATGGTGGATGCGAACGATGCAACGCTTTCGCAGTTGGTGAAACCGTTCAAGCGATTTTTCCAGAGCGGAGAAATCAACTTTGAAATTGAAGACAAATTGGGTGCGCTGGCCGCCCTTCGCAAGGCGTATCCCGCGGCCACGGTGCATGAGTTGGATGGGCTCAGCCTTGATGCAGGCGATTGGTGGTGTAATGTTCGCATGAGCAACACAGAACCATTGCTGAGGCTCAATCTGGAGAGTCGCGACGCGGCAACAACGCAACGCATGGTGGACACCTTGAATCCAATTTTGGGGAAGCGCGTTGCGCATTGATCCGATGAGGTCCACGCGATGAACGCCGAAGAGTTTCTGCACCGCCATGGTCTGGCCATGAATCCCTTTGCGGCCGAGGATGCGATGCAGGATGCCGTGCTGGCTCGCACCGCCGACACATGGCGGCACCCGGATTTCGCCAAGGTGCTGGGGGATATGAAACATCCATCGCCAGCCGTGGTGTTCGGCCAGCGGGGTGCAGGAAAGACGGCACTGCGACTGCAAATGGAGCACGCCCTTGCGGCATGGAATCAGCAACGCCATGGTTCACGCGTGGCGGTGATTCCGCATGATGCTTTTGACACCATGCTTCTTTCGATTGCACGCCACGACGGGCTGCGAGATTCCGCGGCGGCCCTTGATGGTCTTCGACTTAGCGATCACATGGACGCCATGTTGCATCGAATTGTTCCGCAGGTGGTGGATCAGGTGCTCGGTCGGCCCAACGCCATGGTGCTGGTTGCAGGCAACTTGCGACGAGTCATGCGGCGTGCCTCGCCCGGCGTTCGCCGAGATCTGTTGCTGCTGCAGGTTGCTTACGACTCTCCATCGGCTTCAGGAAGGCGATCACGACGACTGCGGCGCGCGCTTCGATGCAGCGGGTCGAGTGGCGCCACACTTGCCGGCGTGTGGAGCGTGTTGTTCCTTGGCGTGGCGGCCGCGCTTGGACTGATGGGAGCGGGACAACCGCCAGTGGTTTCGTACCTGATTCCTGCAGCCGTTTTTGCACTCGCGGGTGCACTCACAGGATGGGTGTGGACGATTCGAAAGGCACGGGTGGCGCTGATCGCCAGGCGCATGAGCAAAAGCATTCGCATCAGCCAACGGGAAGGGTCATCATGCCGCGAGAGCCTTCATCAACTTCCGATGGAAGTGTTGGAGAACAATCTTCCGCAGGATCGAAATGAAGATTCTCGCTTTACCATGTTCGATCGCCTGTCGCGTGTGCTGGCCGTGGCGGAGTATGGAAGTATCAGCATCTTTGTAGATCGCGTGGATGAACCCACGTGTGTCGCAGGCGATCCGCAGCGAATGCAAAAACTTGTCTGGCCGCTTCTCAGCAGTCGGTTTCTTCAACATCAGGGTCTAGCAGTGAAGCTGTTGCTGCCAAAGGAACTTGGCGATCTGGCGTCGCGCGCGGATCATGATTTTCATCGCGGGGCTCGATTGGACAAGCACAACCTGATCGACCGTTTGCAATGGACTGGAGCCATGCTGGTGGAAGTCTGTGACGCTCGATTGCAGGCGGCCATGAAGCCGGGCGCGAGAGCGATCAAGATCGAAGACCTTTTTGACGAGGCGGTGGGGCGAGCCAAACTGGCCGATGCGATGGAACGCTGCGGCACACCTCGCGAAGCTTGCCGGCTGATGTACGGAGCGATGCAAGAACACCTTTCCCACGCGGGTGCGGATGAACACCGAATTTCGTTTGGCGCTTTGGAATGGGTGCGGCGTCGAACCACCGATGCCAAGATCGGAAGTTTTTAAACCTGCGACTCGCTGGGATTACTTGCTCGAGCGTTCCGCAGCAACCACGCGTGCGGGAAATTCATCGGGTGCTAACCATCGCCATTGCGTGTGATAGGTCTGGTCGTTGTCGGCAACTCCAACATTCAGGGTTGTTGGAAGACCGGCGTCAAGGGTCCATTCCATCTGTGCCCACCAAGAACCTGCATTCTCTTGGCCTTTCGTCACGACCGGCTTCACGCCGTCACGGTTGCAATGCACCAATGGTGTGAAGGGTTCAACAAGCAGCGTTCCGGCACCGGCCGAATCGTTCCACGTGATCACAATTGCATCCCCCGATGGATCGCGGATGCGATGATCCATGGCCACCGAGGCAGATGTTGCAACCGTGGCGTTGGCGTCGGTGGCTTGAACGCGGATGCACATCGTGCGGCCATCCGGTTTCATCCACACCTGCATGGTTGGATCGGGCTCAAGGGTGTCATAGGGTGATGGCGCCCACACATGAATCGGCCACGCCGTTGTCTGGATTGGTGCAGTGATTGCAGCGATGGTGCTCAGCGGGATGGTTCGTTCGATCGCTGGTTTCACATACAAGAACACTGGCACGCTTCGCCCTTTGGAATCGGAAAAAACTTCGCGGACGATGACGGTCGGTGGCGCGACAGGCTTGGTGGCGCGGGGCCATGCAAAGTTCAGCGTGAGTTGGGCGCTGGCACCTGCGGCGATCGAAATGGGAGCGATGTCGCCGAGTGTGTACGCCGTTTCTGCATGAACTGTAAATGGGTTGAAGGCATCGACCGCCGTTCGGCTGAGAAACATTTCGCCATCCACCATCCACGGTTCGGGTGTGGTGTACAGGTGAGCGGAGACTTCAATGGCTCGATCAAGTGGATTGGTCACCACCAGCGTGGTGGAGCCCGTCAGAGGTTGATCGGTTGCCATCGGATCCGCGAGAGATCCTTTTTGCGAGAGCGATCCGGGCTTGTCCCGGAGTGCAAAAACGCGATCTTGATCGGCGCGAGTGACAAAGTCTGCTGGAAGCGTGACGCCCACCGGTTGATGAAACATGGCGAGGCGACCATCGGGTTGCATCTGCAGAAACGAGAGGTGCTGCATCTGACCAGCCAATGGATGCTGATCAATACTGCCGCCGCACGTTCCCACAATGTTGTAGTGAATGCCGTCGCGTTCACCTTCATCTTGCATGCTGTGAAAGTGACCAGCGATGACAAGATCTACGCCGGCCTCAACCAGGGAGGGATGCACTCGTTCAAACCATTTCACGCTTGCCGTTCGCCAGAGCGGGCGATGCATGATCACCACGATGGGCTTGTCGCGAAGTTTGGCGCGATCAAGGCAGGTCTTCAGCCATCCGATCTGACCGTCGCCGAGTTTCACTCCACCATCGCCATAACTTTCATCACTAAAAAGAGAAATCACCGTGGCGCCGTCAAGTTCAGCCATGTATCGAAGCGGGCCGAACGTGCGAAGATATTTGTTGCCAAAGGTGTTGTCCCCCGGCACACGGCTGCCACTGATCACATCGTGATTTCCGGCCACTGGAAAAAGTGGAACGGTGAGGTGATTCGTGATGTCCTTCCACTGCGTCGCTTGTCGCTCCCACTCTTGTTCGTTGCGGGTGTACCCCTGCACCATGTCTCCAATGGTGAAGACGGCATCGGGTTGGATTCGATTCAAGTCGGCCACCGCCATCCGCAAGTACGGAAGCCCCCAATCTCGTCCGGTCGTTCGATCAGGAAGAATGGCAAGACAAAATGGGCGAGGCGGCGACGCCATGATGGTGGTCTGCTCGTCAATCGCTGCGGGCCCCTCGTGAATGAACGGAGGAGGAGTGAAACAGAATGCCGTGGCCGCAGTCACCCATGCCGCAGCAGAGATGCAATGGATCATTCAGTAGGAGGTACCACACATCGCAGACAAGCGGGCACGCACCAACTGAATACCCCGCCGACGGGAAATGATGTCGGCGGGGCGGAGGGGAGAAAGATGCTTGGTTGGCCACCGGAAGGTGGTACGGATGTATCGGTTCGTTTGGGGACAAAACCTAAAAATGCTGAGAGAGCCGTTGCGAGTGCGCATCCAAACACCGCTCCAATCCAATGGCCGGTGTTCGAGCCAAGGTGGCGCAATCTCTTTCTATTGCACGGGTTGAAAGTTCACTCGCTTGTTGGCATGGCAATCGACTCGCTGCTCGCGGGTGCTTGCGATGCAAGTTCTCGCAGCAAGCTCCACCCATACAACCCGGTGTCGTGCCCATCCGAAAATCGAATTCGAATGGCGTAATGCCCGACAAGTTCCGCACCGGTCGCCGTCAATGGTCCACCGGATCCAGCGCGTGGCGAAAGCACATGCAGCGGATTCTTGGCCATCGATTCTCGTTCGGTACGAGCCTCTGCACTCGGACTCATGCGACGCAAGAGCTGCAATGAAAGGAACGCAACCGTTCCATCATGAAAGGTGACATGCAATCCTCGCTGGCGATCCAGATGAAGCGTTCGGGGGGAGGGCTCTTGTGCGTGTAATGATTCCACAGGGTGATCGTAGCCACGCGAGGTAGAATCCACGCATGAGCCTTCCTTCTCATCCTGGTGATCGGTTGGTTTGGTGGGTGCGGTCTCGTGGTGGACCATCCTGCATTGGCATTGATCCAGTCTTTGATCGCCTTCCAGCAGCAGTTCGATCCTCCGACCCGGTTGCTTCCATCGAGCGATGGTGCATGGAATTGCTGGAAAGCGTCGAGCCGTTTGCTGCGGCGGTTAAGTTTCAATCTGCGTGCTTTGAACGATGGGGCAGTCGTGGCGTGGCGGCGCTGGAACGATGTCTAGCGGCGTCGCGTGAACGATTTCTGGTGATCTTGGATTGGAAGCGAGGCGACATCGGCGTCAGTAGTGAGCATTACGCTGCGGCGGCATCCGGGCCGCTGAAATGCGATTGGGTCACTGCGAGTCCGTATTTGGGTTCCGATGGTTTCGATCCATTTCTTAAGGCGGGCCTTGGAGTGTTTGGGCTCGTTCGCACCAGCAATGCATCCGGTGATTCGATTCAATCGCCACGGTTGGCAAACGGTCAGAGCGTGGCTGAAATGGTGGGGGCGTTTACAGCGAAATGTGGTGAGTTGCATCGAGGTGAGAGTGGATGGAGTTCGCTCGGTGCGGTGGTTGGTGCCACCAAAGCCGCCGATGCAGCGGCCCTTCGAAAGCAAATGTCGCACACACCATTTCTGGTTCCTGGGTTTGGAGCACAGGGCGGATCGCTTGACGATGTCCTCTCTTGTTTTGATTCTCGCGGGCAAGGCGCGCTGGTAACGGCAAGTCGCTCGGTGATTTATGCCCACGAAACTTCTGCAGGTTCTTGGCGAGACGCCGTTTCTGAAGCGGCGAGAGATTTGCGAGATCAACTGGCCGAAGCCATGGCGACCAGAGAGCGGATCGGCGCGTGAACCGACTGTGGCCGTTCGCGGTCGCCTTGGGAATGTTGTTGGCGGTTCCACTTGCTTTACGGCCTGACGCCGTTGGCCCCGTTTCGATGTCGGGTGGATCGGTCAAGCAAGTGATCATTCTGACGCCGAGTAACGAACAGGTCCGCTACGAACTCGGTGCGGGTTTCGCTGCGTGGCACCTGTCCAAGTTTGGCGAGCCGGCCGAGGTCATTTGGAGCAATCCCGGTGGTGCTATTGAGATTCGCCGAGCCTTGATTGGTGCGTGGGAGTCGCGGCTTCGAAACAATATTCCGGTGGGTGGCGATGCCGATCTGGTATTGGGTGGTGGAAGTTACGAATTTGAAACACTCAAGCGAGAAGTTTCGGTGACTGTTGGCAGTGAAACCAGATCCGCCACCATTCTGGAGCCGATCACGTTTTCACAGAAAGTGCTGCAACAGTGCTACGGAGATGCGGCACCACACGCTGGCGATTCACCAGTGGCCGTTGAGATTGCCGGTCAACCGCTCTATGACCCGCAGGGCTATTGGTTTGGTGTGGCGCTCGCGACCTTTGGAATTGTGTGGAATCAAAATGTGATTGAGTCACTCGATGTGGATCCACCTACCGCGTGGAAGGACCTTGCCAATCCGAAACTCCAGGGTTGGGTGTGCATGGTGAATCCATCGCAATCCGGTGCCGTGCTGACAGCCTTTGAAAGCATCACGCAACGAGCCGGGTGGCAAGCGGGGTTGGCCATTCTTCGTCGCGCGGCGGCCAATGCTCGCAACTTTGCTCCAAGTGGAACGCGTGGGCCCATTGATGTGGCTTCAGGTGACGCAGCGATGGCGGTGGCGATTGATTTTTACGGGCGATTTCAAGCCCAAGCGATTGCCGATGCAACGAAGGCGTTTGGTGGATCGCCCACACCCGATCGCGTGCAATTCATGACACCCAAGGGAGAGAGCACGGTGGATGCCGATCCAATCGGCATGCTTCGAAACCCGCCTCATCGTGAGACGGCCGAGCGGTTTGTGGAGTATTGCCTCAGCCTTGACGCGCAGCGGTTGTGGCAGTTGCCTGTGGGTACACCGGGTGGCCCGCATCGCTATCAACTTCGCCGCCTGCCTGTCATGCGATCGCTCTATGCAAGCGAGGGCTCAAAGTTTGTGGACCCGGTTGACCCATTTGCGGACGCCTCACGGCCGCCCTATCCCAACGCATCGATGAGGCCATTCATTCCCATTCTCTTTTCGGCCATGGCGATGGATTGTCATGGGGCTTTGCGAGAGGCGTGGAGTTGCATCACGGCGCATCCTGCTTATCCCAAAGATGCGCATGAGATTGTCACAGCCGATCAGGTTGACGATGCTCAATTGAAATCGTGGCTCACTCGCTTTGATGCATGGCCGGATGTCGCAACCCCGGATGGTGTGCGTTCGATTGGCGACCCCACCAACTTGGAGTCGTTGCAACAAGGGTGGCTGAAAGGCGGCTGGAAGGGCAGCCACTATTGGCATGCCGAGCAGCAACCCGCGGAACGCCTTCGCGAAATCTTCGGGGTGTTCTTTCAGAAGAATTACCAGTGGATCGTGGAACAATCCAATGGAGCCGGGAAGGCATGAAAGCAGCCATTCTCTCGATTGGTGATGAACTCATGCTGGGGCAGACAGCGGACACCAATGCGATTTGGTTGTCTGGTCGGCTTGCAGATGTTGGTGTGGAGTGCGTGCAGCGGCGAACGGTGTCTGATGATTGCGCGATGCAGGCCAGCGCCATGCGCGAACTGGCCGATGTGGCCGACTTCGTGATCGTGACGGGTGGATTGGGACCCACCGATGACGATCTCACGCGTGCAGCGCTCCAACAGGCGATCGGACATGGGACTGGTTCACTTCCGCCCATGCTGGAAGATGGAGTCATGCTGAGCAGGCTTGAACGCTGGTTTGCAGAGAGAGGTCGAGTGATGCCGGCGATCAATCGTCGACAGTCGCTTCACCCCGCTGGTTCGGAAGCCTTGCCGAATGAGGTTGGAACGGCGCCCGGACTACGTGCCAAACTTGGCAACGCCACTGTGGTCTGTTTACCGGGGCCTCCGCGAGAAATGCATCCGATGTATGAGCAGTGTGTCGCGCCGTTGCTGCCGGTGAGCCCCATGAAGTGTGGCATGGTTCATGCCTTCGGCTCTGGCGAGAGTTCGCTGGCAGAGTGTCTTGGAGATCGAATGAGGCGAGATCGCAATCCGCTGGTGGGAACCACTGCAAGCGGAAGTGTTGTGTCCGCTCGAGTGCGAGGCCGCGATCAAGCGGCGAGCGAGGCCGCTATCGAAAAAGAACTCTCCGAGATTGAATCGCTTTGGAAACCATTTGCATTTGGCCGAGGTTCCACGACGCTTGCGGGGTCGTTGGGGGCGGCGCTGTTGCAACGCAAGCAGACTTTGGCCATTGCCGAAAGTTGCACGGGTGGATTGGCTGGCAGTTTGGTGACTGCAGAAAGTGGAAGCAGTACTTGGTTTCTGGGTGGACTGGTGACCTATGCCAATGAAGTCAAGCGAGACATGTGTGATGTGCCGCAAACCATGCTCGATCAGCACGGGGCTGTGAGTGAACCCGTTGCAAGTGCCTTGGCGCAAGGTGTGCGAAAGAAATTGAAGGCGGACTGGGCGGCCTCGATCACTGGCATCGCAGGTCCAACCGGAGGGAGCGATGACAAGCCAGTTGGCACGGTTTGGATTGGCGTGTGCGGTCCACAGTTTGAAGCGGTTCGTCGCTTTCGGTTTCCGGGTGATCGAGCCACCGTAAGAGATCGTGCAGCCAAAACGGCGATTGCGTTGCTTCGCATGGCGATCACGGATCCATCCAATCGCGTGTCGCTTCTGTGGGAGTGGCCTGTCGATGGTTGACACAACAAGTGTGGTGGTGGCCCTTGGTTCCAATCTGGGTGATCGAGTGTGGCATTTGCAAGAGGCCCTGCGGCAAATCCAGTCTCGCGGACTCTTGACCGAGATGCAGTGCAGTCATGCGTATGAATCGCCCCCCGAACGACCGGAAGACGGCGAACCATTTGTCAATGCCGTAGCCATCGGCGAATGCTCGCTTTCGCCTCGAACGCTCCTTGAGAATCTCTTGCACATCGAACATGCCATGGGGCGGCGGCGATCGGAGAGCGGTCACGGCGGCGCTCGCATCATCGATCTTGATTTGATTCTGTATGGAGATCAGGTGATTCGTGAGCCGGGATTGGAGGTGCCGCACCCTCGGTATGCAAAGCGTTCGTTCGTTCTCATGCCGCTTGCTGAGATCGCTGGTGAACGAATCGACCCACAAAGCGGAACCTCGATTCACTCAATGTGGACTTCAGCCAAGGAGGCAACGCACGTAGCCGGTACACTTCCCGCTCACTCTGGTACACCTGTTGCTCTGCGGAATTTGGGCTCACTGTGTAGGTGAACTCGACTCGCAACACATCACGAAACTCAGCAGGCGAATTCGCCTTTCGGAGACATTATGCAAAGCACGGCTCTTTCGTTCCTCACACTTCTCGTGGCTTCGACTGCCTTGGCGCAGGGTGCTGCTGCACCTCCACCATCAGCACCGGGGAATGATTCCATGCAGGGAATACCCGTCAAAGATGCGGCCGATCCTGCGGCCGATGAAAGTGGGTCGCAGGCAGGTCAGCCGATGGCCAACGATCCGATGGAGTTGCCGCCGGGATTTGAAAAAGTAGATCCGCTAAGCAAACAATGGAAACCAGAGGAGCGGTCACCCGACGCCATCGTTCAAGGCACGAAAGTCTTGAGTGAATTGGTGAAGGCGTACACCGCGCCCGTTGCACTTGAGGACAAAGTTGCCTTGACTATGAAAATTCCAGGCAGCGATCGGGCCCAAGAGTTGTCAATTGCCTACGGGCCAAACGGTGCGGCGCAGATCAAGGCCGACGGAACCATGATTACTCGACTAGGCGATGAACTTTACTTCGAGGTTCCGGATGCCGCAGGGAAATATCTCAAGTTGACCGAGCCCGGTTCCTTTGGAGACGCCATTAGCAGCGCCTTCGGTGGATCCATGATGCCACTGCCAGAAATTCAATTGCGAGGCGGTGACGCGTCGAAGGTGGCGGACGCCATCGGTTCCATGTTCGTGGCGAATCCGGTTGTGGTTGGATTTCGAAATGGTTCCAATGGAGCGGCCCATGTGGTGCTGATGCAAGGGGATGAGGGTGGTGAGATTGAAGTGTCCATCGATGCCAAGCATGGGCGTCTCTCGAATCTTCTTTATTCGGCAGTGCCGCCCGGCGCACCCGAAGGATTGCGGATTGCCGTCGTGATGGCGGTTGACTCCACGGCCTACGACACTGACTTGCCGACGCCGATCACCTTTGCCGCACATGGTCGCAAGGAAGTTGATTCGATTGACAAATTGCAGATGTCGCTGGACATTGGTTCGCCGGCGCTGGCGTTCTCAATGAAGGACACGGCGGGTACCGAGGTGAGTCTTGCCAGTCTCAAAGGCAGCGTGATCGTGCTTGATTTCTGGGCAACGTGGTGCGGGCCGTGCATCAAGGGGCTTCCCAAAGTGAACGAGTTTGCACAGTGGGCCGCCGCCAGTGGCAAGCCCATCAAGGTGTTTGGCATCAACACCATGGAAGAGGACGAAGGTCCAGCCGATCGCCTGAAAAAAGTTGGTGACTTCTGGGCCAAGAAGGCCTTTGTGTTTTCCACGTTGATTGACACGGACAATGAAGTGGCCAAGGCGTACGGCGTGCAAGGCATTCCATTTACCGTGATCATTTCTCCGCAGGGCACCATTGCGGATGTGCACATGGGGCTTTCACCAACACTCTTAGAGGATTTGAAAAAGAGTTGCGAGGCAGCCCTTCGTGACCCGGCCGCTCCAGCCGATTCGGCACCTGCGGTTCCCGCTGCAGGGCAAGCACCACCGGTTCAAGGTTGATGCTCGCGATCGCACTGCTGTCGGTGGTGGTGGCGCAGGCAGACTCTCAATTGTTGCAACAGTTGCAACAAACCTTTCAGGCATGGCGGAACGAACCCAGTGCGTGTGCGGTGTCGACACAGGTGGTGATTCATGAGGGGGAACGCGAAGGTGTGGCCATGGCGGAGCCGTGTGTGATTGGATGGGATGCACGCCGCGCGTGCGTGGGGCTTCGTCAAGGTGGACTCTCCGTGGTGGTGCAAGGCTCATCGCTGCGTGCAGCGCACGATCAGGGTGATTCCGCGGTCGATCGAGCTATTGGCCGCGATGCCGTTGCGGCGTGGCGAGAATGTTTCACAGAGATGCCGTGGCCGCAGCCGGGTTTGGTGCTTGCGGATCCATCGCAAGCCCTGCGAGTGTTTGATCCAGAAATTGGAGATCTTCAGGTGTCGTTGATTGAAGTAGGAGAGGGCGACTCGGTGACAGCGCACCTGATCGGTCCACGCGGAACATGGAAGATGACCTTTCGAGGGCGAACGCATCCCAAGTTGATCGACGCACAACGTTGCATCAACAGCGGGCCACGCGTTGGGCCAACAAGCCGCATGACATGGAACATGCGGTTTGAGCATGTTGAAATGGAGCAAGGCGTGATGGAGGCCCCGATTCAGGGCCGTCGCCGTGTGGATCGCGTGGAAGATGTGATGCCTGCAAAGAAAAAGCCGGATGCGACTGCAGCTCCGACACCTCCATGAGCCAATCATCGACTGGCATCGCAGCCATAGGGCTTCCACTCTTGACTTCACAGGAACAGTGGCGGCTCTCGATTGCAGAGCGTTTGAAATTGCTTGGCGTGGGTGACGTTCGATTTGAGCGACACGATCGCATGTTGTATGCAACCGATGCCAGCGTGTATCAAGTGGAACCGATTGGTGTGGTCATTCTGGATCGCCCCGAATCGGCACAGAGTGTGTTGAAATTCTGCGCCGAGCATCAACTGCCGGTGCTTCCACGCGGCGGTGGAACCAGTCTGGCAGGGCAGTGTGTGAATCTGGCCGTGATGCTTGACTTTGGAGCCAATTGCCGCGGAATTCGCGACATCGATCACAAGGCCATGACCGCCACCGTAGAGCCCGGCGTAACCTTGGATCAACTCAATGCGGCGTTGGCACCGCTTGGATTTCTGTTCGGCCCTGATGTCGCGAGCGGAAGTCACGCAACGATTGGCGGCATGATCGGAAATAATTCCGCCGGTGCCAGAAGTCTGGTGTATGGCCGCACGGTTGAGAATCTTCTTTCGCTCGATGTGGTTCTTGCAGATGGTTCCACCGCTCACTATGCGGAAGGTTCATGCCAACATGATCCACGCCAGCGTGCCATGGTGACTCGGCTTGCTGACATCGTCCGCCCGATTCGAGAGGAGATTCGAAAACGGATCCCAACGATTCGTCGACATGTGGATGGCTACAACCTTGATCTGTTGCTCGACCAACTGGATCGCTCGACACCCGGAACTTTTGACAAGGTGAACTTGGCAACCCTTGTGTGCGGCAGCGAAGGCACCCTGGCCACCATTGTTTCAGCCACCGTGAAACTGGTTCGCAAGCCCACATGCACCGGGTTGGCCATCGTGGCCTTTGACAGCGTGACGGCTGCACTGGCACAGTTGATGCCCATGCTTGCATGCCATCCGTCTGCCATCGAATTGGTGGACGATGTGGTCATCGAAACCGCGATCGCGCATACGCAATACAAGCGGTATGTCGACGTGCTTCCAAAGCCAGAAACGGGGCCTCTTGGTGCGGTGATGTATGTGGAATTTCAAGGCGAAACCATGGCTACGGTGCGAAGTGGTTTCGATCGGCTCTCCGCCGTTGTCCCCGGTGCGGCAATGCAGCGACATGAAGACCCCGCACAGATTGCCAATGCATGGAAATTGCGAAAGGCCGGCGAGCCTTTGCTGCATGGCATTCCAGGTGAGCGAAAGCCGGTCACCTTTGTTGAGGACACCGCCGTGGATCCAGCGAAGTTGGCGAACTTTGTGGAGGCCTTCCGAACAATCGTGCAGCGGCATGGCACACGAGCCGCGTACTACGCACATGCCAGTGTGGGGTGTCTGCACATTCGTCCGATGGTGGAGATTCACACCGCAACCGGTCGCGCTGACATGGTGGCCATTGCGATCGAAGTGGCGGACCTTGTTCAACAATTCGGCGGGGCCTTGTCTGGCGAGCATGGCGACGGGCGGCTTCGTACCCCGTTGCTGGACCGCGTTCTTGGAAAAACGATTTGCGATGCCGCGCGTGATGTGAAGCAGGTGTTTGATCCTGAGAGCCGAATGAATCCGGGCAATCTGGTGCAGGTGGGCAATCCATCCACCATCGTTGAGCGACTTCGGGTGAAACCGCTAGATCACGATGTGGCGGTCGGCCAAACGGCGACCTTCTTTCATTACGACCGTGAGGAAGGCTTTGAACATGCGGTGGAGGCCTGCAATGGAGCCGGGCTCTGCCGCAGAATTCAATCGGGTGGAACCATGTGTCCTTCCTATCGTGCAACGCTTGATGAGCGGCACTCCACGCGAGGTCGAGGCAATGCACTCCGTCTTGCCATCACCGGGCAGTTTGCAGAGTCATCGGCTGCAGATTGGCGAGACGGCCCCACGCAAGCAACACTGGATCTCTGTCTGAGTTGCAAGGCATGCAAGACGGAATGCCCAAGTAATGTGGACATCAGCAAATTGAAAGCTGAATTCGCCGCGCAGGGGTTCGCCAAGGCTGGCCGCATTCCGTGGCGCACCCGCATGATTGGGCGAGTGCGGCGCAGCAGCCGAATCGGTTCTCGCCTGTGGCCCGTGGTGAATGCGGCGATGGCTCTTGGTCCGATTCGGCACGCGATGTTGTCGGCACTTGGCTTTCATCCCGATCGCCACCTGCCCTCGTACGGACCTGCGGTGCATCGCTGGCTCAAGCGGCGAGGCTGCAAAGCAAAGACCGACGCACCGGTGGTGGTGCTGTTTCCAGATTGCTTTTCGAATTACGGCGAAACAGATCTTGGGCACTTGGCCGTCGAATTGCTTGAAGCGTTTGGCTATCGGGTGGTCATGCCTGATCTTGGCTGCTGTGGCCGAAGTTTGCTGAGCGTTGGCATGCTTGCCGAGGCTCGCGAAACTATTGCTCGCACCGCAACGCGTGTGTTGGAGTGCATGCGGGCACATCACGCGGTGGCGCTGCTTGGTTTAGAGCCTTCGTGCGTGAGCGCCATCAAGGATGATTGGCTTGATCTGAAGACAACCGTGGATCGCACGGCGTTGCAGACACTGGCCACGCAAACATTTTTAGTTGAGGAATTTCTGGATACTCGTTGGGATCAACATCCACAACGACCCGCGATTCCGCCAGCGGCGGTGGAGCCTGTCTTGCTGCATGCGCATTGCCATCAAAAGGCGCTCTGGGGTTCGGAGACCAGTGCAGGGTTGGTGCGCAGACTGGTGGGACCGCATCTGCAGGTTCTCGATTCCGGATGCTGCGGCCTTGCGGGTTCATTCGGATACGCCGAGCATCGTCATGATCTTTCACTTCGCATCGGCGAGTTGAGTGTCTTTCCACCGATTCGTTCCAACCCCGATGCGGTCGTGATCGCCCCTGGCACCAGTTGTCGCCATCAGATTGCGCATGCGACTGGTGCAGAAGCCATGCATCCGGTGGCGATGGCCGCTCGCATTCTTCTGAACCCGTTGCCCGCTAAGATGACCTCATCATGAGCGACGAACGCGAATCGCCTGAACTTGCTGATGCCGATCTGCACGACGGCGACCTTGCCGCGGCAACACTTTTGTTGGTGGATGACAATCAGCAAAACCTGGAACTCATGCTGGCGTGGCTTGAGCCCTTGGGTTGCCAGTTGCAGGTTGCACATGATGGAGTGGAAGCCCTTGAAATGGCGGCTCGACTTCGCCCCGATCTTGTTTTGCTGGATGTCATGATGCCCCGCATGAGCGGATTTGAGGCGTGTCGGCGAATGAAAGACGCGGCGGCCACACGGGATGTGGTGGTGATCATGGTCACAGCCCTGAACGAAATTGGTGACTTTGAGCGGGGCGTGGAGAGTGGCTGCGATGACTTTCTCACCAAGCCCGTGAACAAATTGGAACTCACCACTCGCGTCAAGAGCCTTTTGCGAGTGCGGTTACTGAAACGCAAAGTGGATGCGTTGCTGCGTGAACGACGCAACGACTAACCGAAACGTTCTATTTCAAAAAGCAAACTGGACGGCATGGGCCTCCATGTGCCGTCCAGTCGTTGCATCGGTCGTGTGCCGACGGATTCGGCGGGTCAGGCCGCACTCCGCCGCCACACGACTGCGGCGGTATCGCCTTGCCGCTTCCAGCGACTGTCAAGGCCGCGCGGCTCCAGCGTGATGTTCAAATGATCCAGATAGCGTCGTAGCGCGTGCCAATCAAAGGCATGCAGAAACGATTTCTCAGCGCCCGGATTGATGCGCTGAATGGAGTCGATGAGTTGGTCCTTGGTCTGCATGGAAGCACTCGTTTCTGCGCTCGATGGGGCGCGACTCATCCATCGGACCACGCGCCCGTTGAGCGCGAATGAATAAACAGATGTGGACCTTGCGGCAACGCGCCGGTCCCGCCGCGCAACATTCCATGGTGGAGGGCGCCTTGGGCGCCACAAGATTCAGGGGGCAGGCCGAAAAGAAAGTCTGGCCGCATTCACATCGCCACTGATCGCAAAGACGCCGTCAAGACGCATGAGCCGTAACGCCTGAACCACCAACCCACTGACACATGCAAGGCGAACGTCTGCTCCGCGGTGTTTCATGGCGCGGTGCAGTTGCAACAGGGCTCCGATCCCGGCGCTTGAAATCACCTGCAATTTTGAACAATCCACGATGATCGATTGGGCACCGGAATCCACATGCCGTCCCACTATTTCAATCAACTGGTGGGCGGTATCTCGATTCAGTCCGCCGTCGGCACCAATGATCAAGAGGTCGCCATCGCGCTCTTGCACGAAGGTCTGCATGGCTAATCCCGCACGACTTTCATCGCGACAAGGTCTTGAATGTCTAGAAGCCCCAGCGGCTTGCCGTCACCATCGACGACAGGCAATTCATCCACTCTGAGTTCGCGCACCAAACGAACGGCATCTCGCACCAGCGCGTCGGCAGGAAGCGTTCGAGGATGTCGCGTCATGCACTCCACAAGGGGCGTGGTCAATGCTGCAGCACCCTTGGCATTCACAAGGCGGCGCACATCACCATCGGTCACCAGTCCCACCAGTCGACCGTCGGCATCCACCACCATGAGCGCGCCAGCGCGACGAGCCTCGCCGGCCAACTTCAACGCCTCTGCAAGCGTGCCGGTGGATGCCACGCACGGAAGATTTCGACCCACACGAAAGCGAACGGCTTCTAACACCGGTCGCAGGCCCGCTCCGAGCATGCCGCCAGGGTGCATACGGTGAAAGTCGTCGGCCTTAAAGTCTCGACGCCGTGCCAGAGCCAGTGCCAACGCATCGCCCACCGCAAGCATGGCCGTTGTGCTGGCAGTTGGAGCCAGATTCAGCGGGCAGGCTTCTTCAATATCGCCAAGGGCCACGCTGCAATCACATGCTTTGGCAACGCTGCTTGCATCACTCTTGGTAATCGAGACGCGAGGCACGCCATCAGCCTTTAGAAGATTGGCCAGCGACACCACTTCTTCGGTCTCGCCACTGTAACTCAGTAACAGGGCCATGTCGCCACGGCGAATTCGGCCAAGGTCTCCATGCAAGGCTTCCGAGGGATGCACCCACAGACTTGGCTGACCCAAACTGGCAAAGGTTGCACTGATCTTGGCGCCTACCAGACCGGACTTGCCCATGCCGCACACGATCAATGATCCATCGCACCGTTCAAGAAGATCAAGTGTCTGCACAAAGGCGATGGCCTCGGTTCCGCCCGTGGCAACGCGAGCAGCCAATCGCTGGACCGCATCCGCTTCCGCAGTCAGCGCGTCGGCGATGAAGCGTGCCTCGTGAGTGATCGCGGAGGTGCCCATGCAGGGAATGATACAGGGGAATCCCTCGTGTTCTTGCTACGCTAACGAACATGCGTGGTGGTGAGGATTATCAAGTTCGCCTTGCAGCCTTCGAAGGGCCCTTGGATCTTTTACTGTTTCTGATTCGTCGCGCCGAGGTGGACATTCACGACATCCCCATTGCGCAAATCACAGAGCACTATGTGAAGACGCTAGAGCACGAACGCAATCTGGATGTGGAACAAGCGGGCGAATTTCTGGTGATGGCGGCGACGCTGGTCGAAATCAAGAGTCGCATGTTGGCTCCCACACTCGAAGGGGCCGAGGCAGAAGACCCGTTGGTGCCTTCGGAAACCGGTGAAGATCCGCGACGCGATTTGGTGCGGCAGTTGCTTGCGTACCAGCGATTTCGAAGTGCCGCGAGCGGGCTGGATCGGCTTCGAAATGAGTTCTCGCGACGCTGGCCGGCAAGCGGGGAGGCCGAGGCACGCGAATCGGATGCTGCACCGAGTGAGTGGAGTGAAAAAGATTTGGACCTTGGTGATGTGCATGTGCTCGATCTGCTTGAGGCGTTTGAAAAGCTCAGTGCCTCGGTGGATTTCACAAGACTTGGTGAGCATGCAATCACCATGGACGACACGCCGATTGGTCTGCATCAAGATGATCTGATGGATCGGCTGGCTCGGGCGATCGATCGCCGCATGACCTTACAAAACGTGTTCGAGGGTCGATCTCGCATGGACCGCATTGGGTTGTTCTTGGCGCTCTTGGAGTTGGCCCGAGAGCAACGGGTGCGTGTACGACAAGCCTCACCAAGTGATCCCATTGAACTGGAATTGTGCGACGCGGAAGTGAGTGTTCGCGCCGAAGTCGTTCGCTCTGCAGTGCAGACCGCAGAGTGACCTTCGTTTAGCCGCCGCCGAGTGCTGGCCGTTCCGGTGCAACCACACGCGAGGGCAGTTTGCCAAAGTTGCGAGCGATCGCCTTCACGACCGCATCCTGAAGTTGTCTCGCCTTGGCTACGCCTCCGCCCTCAAATCCATTGCTAATCACGCTAAAAGCAATGCGATGGCCGTTGGTGCAATCCACCACGCCGCTGAGCGCGCTAACGCCGTCGATATAGCCCGTTTTGCAGCGAACCGTAGCCAGCTTTCCATCCAGATCACCGAATCGCTTGCGAACCGTTCCGTTCTGCCCGCCCACCGCCAGACTGGAGAGAAAGGGATCACACACCGCTGAGTCCCGAAGCAAATCGTTGATCCACGCGGTCATCAGGGTGGTGGTCAGGCGATTGTCCCGCGACAGACCGGAACCATCCGCGGCGTCAAGACCCGCAGCGCCGCCAACTCGTGCGCTCACCAGTCGCTCCATGGCATCGGTGCCGTTCTCCCAACTTCCCGGAGCGCCGCTGGCAGCGTGACCGAGCCGCTTGAGCAGACTCTCGGCGTACAGGTTCTGGCTGTCCACATTGCAGCGAGTGATGGCGGCTTGCAGTGTTGTCCGAAAAACTGGACCCGTCAGCGCACCCGTTGCCACAGGTGCGCCGGCACTCTCTCGCCGAACGTGATGGACCGAAACACCAACCGTGCGAAGCCGCTCCGCGAGCAGATTTCCAAAGAACATGGCGGGGTCACTCACACTCACGCTGATGGGGGCCACAAGTGGCTTGCGCAGAAATCCACGAACGGTAAAGGCGTTGGAGTCTGGTTCGCGATGAATCCACAGACCGTCGTTCTTGGATTTGCCAGGTGATGTGTTATTGGCAATGGTCACAAATGAGCAGGCGGGTTCGGTGCGAGTCACCGTGGCGCCTCGCGCCGAGGGAATGGCCCAGAAATCCAGTCGATTCAAGTGAAAATTCAATCCCGCCACTTCAGCGCAGTACGCCTCGTTGAGTTGATCCACCGGCCAATCCGCATGGCATGTGCCCTGTTCAAACACCCGATCATCGATGACCAGTTCCTTCACGCTGGTGATTCCGGCAGCCTTTACGGCGCCCGTCCATAAACCAAGCAGTGCCTCGACGGTCATCCCAGTGTGTTGCACACCTTGAGCATCGGTATAGGTCATGTGCTCGAGCATGTCCGGATCGCCTAGAGCTGGATCCCCATCTCCTACAACCGTGAGCGTGTCACCATGACGCAACAACTTTGTTTGAAACACAAACCCTGGCCCAAGTTGCCGCAACGCAGCACCGGTGGTGAGGAGTTTCTGATTGCTCGCAGGCATCACCAGTGAGTCTCCAGCGATCTGGACAACTTCGGTTCCATCGCTGTCACGGATACTGATGGAGGTGATCCCTTTCTTGGGACCCATCGACCCCACAAGACCGCGAATGGTGTCCTGCAACCCAGCAGCGCTGGTGATGGAAGCTAGGGCGATTACCGGGAGCGCGGCTCTGAAAGCACGAAGAAGCATGGTGCTGCACTCTATCGGCGCAGGCACGATTCAGGCTCGACTTTCCGCAACACGCTTGGCCACAGCAGTTCCCGCAACAAAGCCACTGGACCACGCCCATTGAAAGTTAAATCCGCCGATCCGCCCATCCACATCCAGTATTTCGCCTACCACATACAGCCCTCGGTGCACTCGGCTCTCCATGGTTTCAAGATGGATCTCCTTTAAGGGAACGCCTCCGGCCGTTGCTTCGGCGTGGATGAAACCACGATCCCCAACAACCGGAAGTTCCAGTGCGGTCAGGGTCCGCACCAATTCGCGTCGAAGCGTTCGGTCGATTCCCTGTGTGGTGGCATCGGCGTCGATGGCGGCTTCAGCGAGCAGACCCTTGGCCAACCGATCTGGGAATGACTCGCGCAGGCGAGACAGAACCGTGCGACCAGTCCCGGCAAGCAACCAACGATCGACGCTTTCCTCGGTCATGTCTGGCAGGAAATTTGCTTGCAAGCGAGACGAGGCATCCTGCGCCTGGTGCAAAGTCCAGTGGCGAGAGATGTCCAGCGTCACCGGGCCTGAGATTCCAAAGTGGGTGCAGAGCATCGCACCGCGACAACTGTGGAGTCGTTTGCCTTGGCCACTCACAATTTTCAATTCAACCGGCGCAGAAACTCCCGAAAGACTTCGCAACCAATGCCCCTCGTGCAGCAACAACGGAACGAGAGAGGGAATCATGTGCGGCGTCAGAGAATGCCCAAGACTGGTGGCGATGGCCAATCCCGCACCGTCTGAACCGCTCTTTGGCAAACTGCGGCCACCAGTTGCCAGAACCACGCGATCCGCACGCAAGACCGTCCCATCGCTGTGAATCTGGAACTCGCCTGACGGAAGCACCTGCACATTTTGCACTCGCTGGGGGTGACGCAATTGAACGCCCGCTTGGCGTGCGGCTCGAAGCAGTGCATCAAGCACGGTGTGAGCATCATCCGTTACGGGAAAGAGTTTCCCCGTGTCTTCTTGCTTCAATTCCACACCCAGATCGGCGAAGAACTGCACGCAGTGGGTGGCGGTGAAACGGTTGAGCACGCGACGAATGGAAGCTGGCGTGGAGCCGGCAAAGTCGCGTTCGTGAACCGAGTGATGGGTGACATTGCAACGCCCGCCGCCGGCGACCAGAATTTTTATTCCGATGGCGCGAGAACCATCCAACGCAAGGACTCCCTGCACACCACCTCGCCCCGCATGAATGGCCGTCATCAAGCCCGCTGCGCCGGCTCCAATCACAATCAGCGGATGTGTGTGGTGCGTCGATTCCATGGATTGGAATGGCTCCAACGCCAAGGGCTTAAGCCTTCGGTTGTTCGAGTGGGCGAATCGGACCGCCGTCAATGGTCAGCGTTGTCTCGCGTGGTTTCTTCGAAGCCTCTGCGGACGGGCAACCGGGGCACGATGCGGGCGGGCGCTTGGAGGGAATGAAGGGGCGAACCACACACCATGCCGCGATCAATGCTGCAACGGTGACGGTCCAGAATTGCCAGTCAGTCCATGGCATCAGGCCACTCCCATGTTCAATAAAGTCCACCGCACTGCAAACGCCATCGTCCATGCAAGGCCGGTCATCCACACAAATTGTAAGGCTGGCCATTTCCACGAGCCCGTCTCTCGATGCACCAGCGCCAGCGTGGGCAGGCACTGCATGGCCAGAATAAAGAACACCAGCAATGATGCCGAAGTGGACACCGTAAAGAGAGGCGTTCCATCCACGCGTCGTGCTTGGGCGATTTGATCGATCACGGCCCGTTCATCGCTTTCGTCCACGCTGTTGAGAATGGTGAGCGTGCTGACGAACACTTCTCTTGCAAGAAAACTGGTCAGCGTGGCCACGGTCAGTTGGTGATCAAAGCCAAGTGGTGCAAACACGGGCTGCACGGTTTGCCCAAGCCGACCGGCGAAACTCTGAATCTGCTGCGCTTCCGCCATGGCCATCTCTGCTTTCACTTCCAGCACCGCCGCCTGTGCGAGCCCATCGAGTGCCTTCGTGTCGCGAAGCGATTGAGCCGTTGCGGTCATGGCCATCACTTCGGCTGTTGGTTCGGCGCGCGGGTAGGCACTCAGCCACCACATGGCGACGCAAATAGCAAGGATGACCGAGCCAGCATTCTTGAGGAAAAGTCGCGAGCGATCCACGGTCATCCACAATGCTGTCGAGAGACTCGGCCGGCGATAGGGCGGCAATTCCAGCATCATCGCACGAGCGGGTCCTCGAAGAATTGTTCGGCGCACCAGCAGGGCACTCAGCAAGCCAGCCAGCGCACCGACCGCATAGCAACCGAGGAAGGCCAACCCCGCGAGCCACGGTTTGTCTGCAAACAAAAGTGAAATCAATAACACATACACCGGAAGGCGTGCCGTACAACTCATGAACGGCGCCACAAGGATGGTGGCAATTCGATCTCGCGAATCTGGAATGAGCCGTGTGCTCATGATCCCCGGCAAGGCGCAAGCATGGCTGGAGAGAAGCGGCACAAACGCTTGACCCGGCAAACCAAAGCGGCGAAGAAAGCGATCGGCCGCAAAGGCAGCGCGAGCCAAGTACCCGCTGTCCTCAAGCAGGCTCAGAAGAAAGAAGAGCAACGCAATTTGCGGAAGAAACACCACGGTGCCCGCTACACCGCCCACGACACCATCCACAATCAGACCGCGAAGGGCGCCGTCGGGGAGCACACTGTTGAGAAGTCCGCCGAGATTGGTAAAGATCCAGTCGATGCCATCCATTGGAAACTTTGCCAGCCAAAAAATGGAGGCAAAGAGCAGGGCCATGACCATGACAAAGACGGCGGTACCCGAAACGGGATGTGAAAGAGCCGCGTCCACCCGATCCGTCAACGCATCAGAGCGGATCGCATGCAGTCCACCAACACTGTCACGCATGGCTGCATCGCACCATGCAGCGATCGCCTCATTGTTTTCTGCAGGCGGCAAAAGGGTGAGTCGTTGTGCAAATTCCGAAGCGGAAATTCCCTTTCGAGCAACCTCTAAGGCTTGTATGGCCAGCGCCTCCGTCCCTTCGCCTGTTCGACCACTGGTAATACAGACCGGGCATCCCAGAAGCTGTTCGAGTCGAAGGGCATCCACACTCAGTCCCTTGCGGCGCGACTCATCCGCCAGCGTGATCGCCACAACACAGGGCAACTTTCGGTGAAGCGCCTGTACCGCAAAGCGAAGCGAGCGAGCCAGATTGGTTGCATCAGCTACCAGTACCACCACATCCGGCGCACAATCACCAATGCGACCCTCGATGCACTCTCGGCACAATCGACTCTCTGGAAGTTCCAAATGCAAACCGTAGGTGCCGGGCAAGTCCATCACTTCCAATTCCGTTCCACGCACAACCGTTACACCCACGCGACTCTCAACTGTTGTTCCTGGCAAATTGGCGGTGCGTGCTCGCACCCCGCACATGCGATTGAACAGTGTGGTCTTTCCGGTGTTGGGTTGGCCTAGGAACGCAGCACGCAATGGTCGCGCTGCCGTGCCAGATGCACGGGGCGTTCCTTGGGATACCACCGCCATCTCAGCAGGCTCCAGAGCCGTCGCAGGGCGTCACCATGAGCCGATTGGCCACCGGGCCGCTGAGCCCGACGCGTGTTCGTTCCACTTGAATAATGCAGGGTTCGCCCGGCTTGCACACGCGAAGTTCGCAATGTTCGTGCACACCCATTGCACGCAAGAGGCACTGATCATTCTCTGGCAAACCTGCCATGCATCCGGAATCCAACCTCGCCCGCTGACCACGACCCAATTGAGTGAGTGGAATGCGAGGTCGTTCAGATTGCTGACGGTTTTCTTCCATGGAGTCAATGGATCATAGGGGGTTGGACGCTGCGTATCAATTGCAAAGTGCAACGAATCACGCCGGCTTGGCAGCAGGCGTGGTTGACTTGGTATCTGGTCGAAGCGACCGAACGGTGTAACGCAAGTCGCACTCCACCTGCGGTGCGATCAGCGGCATTTCACCAAAGGGATTCGCACGATCCGTTTGTGTTGCCTCAGCCTTGAGCTTGAAGTGTGCACCAAGGTCCGCTGAAAGCAGCCATGTGCCGGCGGCACGCGACGGCACCAGATCCGGCACGGCTGCGGCAGGCATGCGAAAGGCGAAACCGGAACCAACACGCACGTCATCGCTTCGCAGGACATGGGCTCGAAACTCAAACTCCTTTGGATTGGTGGAGACAATGGATGCCTCGATCACTTCAATGCGCCATTCGATCGGCTGCCGGAATTTGGCGTTGGCTTCGATCCACTTTTCGGCCACTCGACGGTACGACTGCACCACTTTGCTGTCCGAAGTTGCATCGGGAATGGATTGACCCTTGCCTTGCACATCAGCCCGAAATTTGTTCTTGATGGTTCGCATGGCAGCCAATGGATTGCCCCATGGATCTGGGCCAAGTTCGTGGGTGGTGGTGGGTGGCGAAACCGCCACTCCATTGTTGTCCAGTTCCTGAATGCGACGATGCGCGGCTTCAAGTTCCTTGGTCAAGCGGGCATTCTCGCTTTCAAGAAACTTCAGGCGATCTGTGGTGCTGGCGGGGTCTTGAGCCCATGCAGAAAGTGCAAGGAACAGTGCAAGTCCGTACGGGAGTGGATGCATTGCAAGAATTCTAACGGGAATGTGTGTGGGGCGACTATCCTTAGCGGCATGCAAGCCGTCGTGCGTCTGGCAACCCAGGTGCAGCGTCGCCTCCGTCTGCAAAGGTGGTTGCGAGTGGTGGCGCCAGCACTGGTGTTGGCGTGTGGTGCAGCGATCGTTTCAATCATTGCGGCACGAGTGAACGGTCACAGTGGATTGTCCACGGCGGTCGGTGTGGCGGTTGTCACGTTCGGTTGCACGGTGCGGGTGCTGCTCCGTCGGCACTCGAGCGTCTCGCTTCTGTCTGCGGCAATTCAATTGGATGAGCGATTGCAACTGGACGGGCGTATGGCAACCTCGCTCACGCTTCAACGAAGGACCGATGCGTTCTCAGTTGCCGCAGTCCAAGATGGCCAGCGAGTGGCGGGGGAACGTGGTCGAAGCGACATGGCTCGCCAAGTGTTTCCAATCGTCTGGCCGAGCAGTACCCCGTGGATTCCTGCAGCGATTGTTGCGGTTCTATTGGCCGCATGGTTGCTGCCGGTTCGACCTGCAACGGAGACCACTCCAACTGGAGTGCCCGCTGCGGATCCGTCGAAACAGCAGTCGCATGCTGAACAATTGAATGCGGGGATTGCCAAGGCCATTCAAACTCTAGAAGCCGATCCCCAAACCAAAGAGAATCTGGAAGCGTTGCTCGCATCCATTCACGCTGAAGAACTGAAAGCCCAGCAGTCGGAGGGGGATCCAGCCACTCGTGAAGCCCAGGCAAGTCAGCGAGCGGCGGCGCTTGAAGAACGCTTGGAACAGGAAATGAATTCGCCTGACGCGCTTCAATCCAAAGCGTTTCGAGATCTCTTGGCCACCATGCCGGAGTTGGACGATCGTGCCACGGAACTTTCCCAAGCCCTCAAGACTGGTGAAATAGAAGCGGCGATGGATCAGTTGAAAAAACTTGCCGAGGCGGCGAACAGTAGCGATCCCACAACGTCGGCGGCTGCCATGCGAGCGATGGAGAAACTGGCCCATGCCATCGAGCAGATTGGCCAAAGCAACGCTGCAAGTCGCGACGCATTGTCCAAGGCGGGCATGGATCCCTCGCTGGCTTCCAATCCCGCCGAAGCAGCCAAGGCCATCGACAAGAACACATCTCTTTCGCCACAACAAAAGGAAGCGTTGAAGAATCAGATGCAAGCCAACGCCAAGGCTTCCGAGCAGTGTCGAAGCGTTGCCAACGACCTTCGCACCGCCAAGCCAGGCTCCATGAGTTCGGCGCAGAAGAATCTTTCGCGTGCTGCGGCGCAGCAAAGAATGCAGCGCACACTGAGCTCGGCGATGAGTGAGTGCAAGAACGCATCCAGCATGGGTTGGTCCATGCCTTGGCAGAAAAAATCAGTTGCCCGTGGAGCGGGAACGAGTGGTGCGGGTGGAACGCAAGGTGGGCAAGGCGGCGCCCCCAAGACGGATGGCCAAACGAAGGAAATCGCCGACGGCACCGTGCCCGAGTCGCAAGAGTCTGCTGGTGACGGCGACCCATTGGACCAGATCGTTGCTCGTGATTTTGTTCGTGGACAGGGTGCCACCGCCACCGCGTCCACACAGCAGTTGCAAGCCGTTGCCGCCAAAGTGGAAGCGGGCTTAGAAGAAGGCAGTGAAGAAGATCCGGTGCCCACTCGATACCAAGCAGCGCACAAGCGCTACTTTGAGCAATGGAAACGAACGCTGACCACGCCAAGCGCCGCGGGCGCACGGCCATGATTCCATCTGCCGTCCTTCCTGCGGGGTAGATTCTCATCGTGCGAATGTCCTTCGAGCGACCTGAGTGGCTGGTGCTGCTCGTCACGCTGATTCCGGTGGGGTGGCTTGCATGGAAATCCATCGCAAGCGTGGGACGGCCCCGCGCCATCGCATCGCTGGTCGTTCGGTCGATCGTTCTTGCACTGCTTGCGGTTGGGCTTGCACGGCCATCGCTGGCGCGTCGGTGCGACGGAGTGAGTGTGGTGGTGGTCGCCGATGCCAGTCGATCCGTTTCGCAGGAATTAAGGGAGCAAGCCCAGCATTGGTTGCAACAACTCTGGGGTCAACGAACCAATGAGATCGATCGAATTGGAGTGGTGACCGTGGCTCGCCACGCGGAGATTCATGCGTTGCCGTCTACCGCGGCCAACCTTCAACTCACCCATCACGCCGGAGAGAGTGCCGCAAGCAATCTTGCTGCGGGTCTTCGCACGGCGTTGGCCATGCTTCCTTCGGACACCATCAATCGCATTCTGCTGTTGAGTGATGGCGTGGAGACCGAGGGGCACTCCGAAGAAGTGGTCGAGCAGGCGGCGGCTCTGGGCATTCCGATCGATGTCGCGGTCATGCACCCCGCGGCTAAGGCGGATGTGATGGTGGAATCCATTCATACACCCTCTCGTGCACGACGCGGGCAAATGATTGATGCACGAGTGATCCTTCGGAGCACCGCAGCGGCACAGGGGCGACTGCATCTTCGTGTGGATGATCGAGTGGTCGACCTTGATCCTCAGTCCTCATCGGACGGTCTTCGCCTCACCCTTGCGGGCGGCCCCAACGCGTATGTCATCCCGTTGCCAATGGATCGCTCCGGAGCAGTCCGCGTGCAGGCTTTCTTTGAACCGACGGATCCAGCACAGGACGCGATTTCGGAGAATGATCATGGCTCATCCATTACCTTTGTTGCCGGAGATGGCCGAGTGCTGGTGGTGGATGACGACGGCAGTGCGGATGCATTGGTGCAAGCCATCCGCGCCTCTCGCATGGAGGTGCAGGTCACACCTTCGGATGGATTGGCTTCTCATGTTGCCGCCGCAGGCTTTGATGCCATTGTGCTGAACAATGTGGCCCGATGGAATCTGGATGCGGAAACCGATCGAGCGTTGCGAGCCAGTGTGCATGACATGGGCTGCGGATTGTGGATGGTGGGTGGCGACCGAAGTTTCGGTGCCGGTGGTTGGAGTGAAAGTGAAACGGCCAAAGCCATTCCGGTCGAAATGAATCCGCCGCAGGAGCGAAGACTTCCTAGTGGAGCGCTGGCGCTGATCATCGACGCGTCAGGCAGTATGAGCGCCCGCATTGCGGGCACGACTGTGTCGCAACAGCAGATGGCGTGCGAAGCGGCCATTAAAGCCGTGGCGGGTTTGACCCCTTCGGATGAAGTGACGGTGATTGCTTTCAGCGGATCGTTTGAAGTGGTGGTGCCCTTGACCACATGCCATGACATGCCAGCCATCGAACGGCGAATTCGCTCCATTGAATCCGGTGGTGGAACCAATTTATTTCCAGCGTTACAGGCTGCGGCCGAGCAACTTGGAAACAGTCGTTCTCTCACTCGTCACGCCATTGTGCTTACGGATGGGCAAACTGCTGGCGATCCGGGAACGGGGTTTGCCATTGCCTCGGACATGGCCAATCGAGACATGTCGCTGTCCACGGTTTCAATTGGTGATAGTGCTGCGGACGGTTTGCTGGCACGGCTTGCACGAATCGGCAACGGTCGTTTTTATTCGGTGAAGGATGAGCAAAGCCGGGTGTCGGTTCCGCAGATCTTGATCAAGGAAGCGCAGATTGTGCGAAGGTCACTTGTCTGGGAAGGAACACCTGTCACACCCGCGCTGGTGAATTCCATGGAGTGGTTGCGAGGCGCCACGGCTTTCCCTCCTCTCCGTGGTTATGTCATCACCGGTCCGCGGAGTGAACCAGCTGTCACGGGATTGGTGAGTCCAAACGATCCGCCCGATCCGCTTGTGGCGTGGTGGAATCATGGCTTGGGTCGCGCGGCGGCGTGCACCACCGATCTGGCAGGAAAGTGGACGCCCGACTGGGGATCATGGAGCGGATTTCAGCCATTTGTTGGAGGCATGGTGCGATGGTTGCTCCGACCCACCGCACCCAGCGACATTTCCATTCGAACGCGAGTGGATGGTTCCATCGCGGTAGTGGAACTTGAAACCAGCGGAGCGTCCACACTCACCGCTGAGAGTGCCGAGGGCCGAGTCTTGCAACCAGACGGAAGCGTGCAGCGACTGGCCTTGCGCCAAGTTGCTCCGGGGCGATGGACGGGCCGCTTTGAACTGAATCAAGCGGGTGCCTTTGTGGTGAATGCGGCGATGGGTATGGTGGGATCCACTCGCCCGGTCTTCACGCAGGCGTCCGTTAGCGTTCCGTATCCACCGGAGTTTCGCACCGTGCTTGCCGATCAATCCAAATTGGAATCCATCGCCAGGCGAACCGGTGGAAGGGTTCTTTCCATTGGCGATCCTGCGGTTGAACTTTTCGAAACCAACGGGCTTCCCATACCGGAGTCGCTGCGACAGACATGGGATGCGTGCATCATGCTTGCCGCTGCGATGTTTGTTCTGGATGTTGCCACTCGGCGACTGTCACTTGAGTGGCCGACGCGGCGACCGGCGGATTCAACCAAGGACACCGTTCGTCTGACCGCCGCATGGCGGCAGGCCCGGCGTCGAGCCAGAGGCGAAATTCTGGAACCGGTTCGCAGCGGTGCTTCCTTGCCAACCACCACATCGCATGGAACGGTTTCGGAAACGGATTCGAGAGAAACCGATTCTCCAGCAACCGAAGTCGCACCTTCGCCAAATGTGGAGCCGCTGGATGAAAGTCCTTTGGATGACTCGCCCTTGGGTCGCCTTCGAGAAGCCAAGCGACGGGCTCGCCGTGAAAGGGGTTCGTTGTGAATTCTGATTCCACGCTGATGACCCACGACGCGGAGGCTGCATGCGAAGAATTTCGCCGGCACGCCACGGCATGGATGGAAGCCATTCAGAGTTGCGTGGTGGGATTAGGTGGAACGCTTGAACAATGCCTCTGGTGTTTGCTCGCAGACGGCCATGTTCTGGTTGAGGGTGTGCCCGGACTTGGCAAAACGCTGCTGGTTCGCACGCTTGCACATGCCGCTGGATTGAAGACCGGCCGAATTCAATGCACACCCGATCTCATGCCCGCCGATGTGTTGGGCACCCCAATATTGATGGATGATCCTGTGACGGGTCACAGGGTTCGGCAATTTCGTCCGGGCCCAATTTTTTGTCAGGTGTTGCTGGTGGACGAGATCAATCGAGCGTCTCCACGCAGTCAAAGTGCCTTACTGGAAGCCATGCAGGAGCGAAGTGTGAGCGTCGATGGTGTTACCCATTCGCTCAAGCGGCCCTTCTTGGTGTTGGCGACACAGAATCCAATCGAACAAGAAGGCACCTATGCACTGCCCGAAGCGCAACTGGATCGATTTCTTGCCAAGGTGGTGGTGCCCATGCCGGATCGAGAGGCTCTGGCTGAAATCGTTCGGCGAACCACGGTGGCGGCGCTTCCCCTGGTCCAACAGGTGATCACAGCAGAGAGGCTGCTTCAGATGCAACAGCTTGCACGGCAAGTTGCCGTCGCGCCGCATGTTCGTGATTGGGCGATTCGGCTCACACTCTCCTCGCAACCGTCGAGTCCGTTTGCTGCCCCTCGAACGCAGCGATGGATTCGCATCGGTGCAGGTCCCAGAGGTGCACAGGCGTTGCTGTCGTTAGGCAAGGTGCGAGCGCTGCTGGCGGGCCGGTATGCGTTGTCGATTGAGGATGTTCGAGCCGTGGCCCTTCCGGCGCTGCGACATCGTTTGCAATTCTCCTTTGAAGCCGAAGCCGACCGCATCGACGCGGATGGTGTCGTGCAGCACTTGATCACCACACTTCCCCTGGAGGCTCCATGAGTTCGCTTGGACGCATGGATCAATTGCTCGATGCACCCCTTGTTGCGGCGCTTGATCGCCTTGATGTCATCAGTCGCCGCATTCTGCGGGGCAATCGACAGGGCCAGCGGCGAAGTCGTCAGCGAGGGCAGGGTTTGGAATTTGCTGATTTTCGTCCGTACGCGCCTGGCGATGATCTTCGATTTGTTGACTGGAACATTTATGGACGGATCGAGCGACTCTTTCTCAGACTGTTTCTTGAGGAAGAAGATTTAAGCGTGATGGTGCTGGTGGACCAGAGTGCCAGTATGGGTTTTGGAACTCCGTCCAAGTTTGATGTGGCGCGGCGAATCGCCATGGCGATTGGATTTGTTGGATTGGTGAATCATCATCGAGTCACGCTGGCCATGATGCAGGGTGACGGTTGCCAGCGGCTCGCGGGATTGCGAGGCCGATCGAAAGCCAGTGAAGCGGCTTCATGGCTGTTGAGCCGCACGCCATCGGGGTCGCTTGATTTTCAGAAGGGCTGTCAAGCGGCAGCCTCGGGTCGACAAGGTCGCGGAGTGGCCGTCCTGCTCACGGATGCGTTGGTGCGTGATGGAATCGAAAGCGGAATTCAGGCCTTGGTCTCGCACGGGTGGGATCTCTTTGTTCTGCAGGTCTTGGCTCCGGAAGAAATCGACCCATCAGCTCATGGAATTGTGGGTGATCTGAGGCTGGTGGACATTGAAGATGCACACGAAGTGGAAGTGACCATCAGCGAAGCCATGCTGCGAGAGCGGCGAATGAAACTCCAGGACCACAACGCATCGCTTCGACGGGTGTGCACCAGATTGGGCGTACGGTTTCTTGCTGTGGACACCACGGTGGATGTGCCGCGCCTGATGTTGGACTCGCTTCGAAAGGGCGGGTTGCTGCAATGAATCTGTTGTCACCACTTGCTGGCGTGCTGCTCTTTGCAAGCGTGGTGGTGCCGCTTGTGGCTCTTTACTTTTTGCGGCTCAGGCGAACGCGGAGAGTCATCAGTAGCACGCTTCCATGGGTCGGCCGCACGGAAGACATTCGAGCCAATGCGCCCTTTCAACGCATTCGACCAAGCCTGCTTCTGTTCATGCAATTGCTGCTGCTGCTGCTGCTTGCTCTGGCCATTGCACAACCCACCGTGCGTGGATGGGGTTTGCAAGGGGCTCGCGTTGTGATGGTGGTGGATTGTTCGGCAAGCATGAACACGCTGGATGCCAGTGATGGCGGTTCACGATTGAACGAAGCCAAGGCTCTGGCGGTGTCGCGCGTTCAATCGCTTCAGGGCGGTGGACTCTTTGCTGTTGAGGCACCCGAAATCATGGTGATCTCTATCTCGCAGGGTGCGGAGGTGCGGACGCCCTTCACCCGTGATGCCAGCCGAGTGCGTCACGCCATTTCGGCGATTGCTCCGACCGATGAGGGGTCACTGCTTGAACCGGCTCTCGAATTGGCGCGCGCGTATCAAGAACAACGAACAGGTGAAGACGAGCCACCGAAGGCTTCGCAGCCACTGGTGCTCGAATTGTTCAGCGATGGAAAGTTGCACGACCTTGACCACGCTCGATTGCGAGCCGGCGAACGCATGGTGTGGACGCGAGTGGGCAGTGAGTCCACAACGAACTCGGGCTTTGCGGCGGTGGGTTGCGAGCGTGGAGCGGAGGATCCCTCAGCCATCCAAACCTTTGCGGCCATTCGAAACTTTAACGCTGCATCAGTCTCTCGCGAGGTTGAACTTCGCAGTGATGGTGTGTTGCTGGCCTCCACGCCTGCGCCAGTTGTCGTTCCAAGCAGTTCGTTGCGTGGCGAAATCCACGTGGCCGGAGAGAAACGAATTCTCTTTGGCGGTCTCTCAACACTTGGTCAGCGGTTGCTCGAAGTCTCCCTTTCGCCAAGTGATGCCTTGACCGCAGATGATCGGGGTTTTATCAGTGTGCGAGCCTCCAAACCGCTGACGCTTGCCGTGATTGGTCACGACGATTCGCTTGAGGCTTTGGTGAGTGCGCTCGCACCCGGTTCCGTGATGCGACTCGATCTTTCCGCCGCCAACTCGGCGATCGCCAAAGACCCCAGATGGGCCGATGGATTCGATGTGGTGCTGAGTGTTGGTCAGTCACCAAAGTCCATGGATCATGGGCGTTGGCTTCACTTTGGATCCATTCCTTCACTGGCAGGTCTTCATCCATTTGGGGAACCGGGGCGAGACTTTGTGCAAAGCGTCCGTGGTGAACACCCGGCGCTGCGACAGTGCAATCTGAATGAACTGGTCATTCAGCAAGCCAACCGAGTGGCGGTGCAAAGCGGCTGGCGAACGCTGGTGCAGGGGCAGACTTCGCCGCTGGTCGTGGCGGGTTCTACCGGTTCCGGATTTGCGATCGTGGTTACCTTTCTTCCGGGCGACTCCAACTGGCCCTTTCAGAGAGGGTTTGTCAACTTCACAGCGCAGGCCATCGATCTGCTTTCCAGTATGGCCGATGGTTCGAGTGAAGAACCGCTTGAACCTGGCGCCATGATTCGAGCCCGGCTTTCACAAATCGATCGCACGCCCACCATCACACCTCCGGGCGGCGTTGCGACTCCCATGGTGATGCGAGAGGGTGAAGCGTCGTGGGGGCCGGCGCGACGAGCAGGCAGTTACAAATTGGAGTGGGTTTCCGCCGATGGAACGCCGCGTGAACAGTGGATCGCCGTCAACTTGATGGATTCACAGGAGTGCGATGTGGCTGCGGCCACGACACTCAACGTTGGAGGCGAGACCGTCACTCGAGATGTTGGTGGGCTCTCCACGTTGGACCTCTGGCCGTGGCTGATCGGATTGGCGGTTGCCCTGTTGTTGATGGAGTGGTGGGTCTATCACCGACAGGCGATGCAATCCTTCCCATTCGAGCCGGCGGCGCATGCTCGCTTTGTCGGCAACTCTGCAGGTCAACCGCTACCCAAACGGCCGACCAAGCAAGCCTCAGCCGGATCATCGATCGGTGCATGATGCAGCGGTCGGCGGCTCTCTCCTATGATGGAGCCATGAATACGGATCGGATCTCTAATTTCGAACGCATGGCACAAGCGGATCCATCCAACGAGATGGCGCATTTCAGTTTGGGCAATGCGTATTTGCAATCTGATCGCTTTGCCGAAGCCGCGCAAAGCCTTGAAAAATGTCTTGAACTGGCGCCTCATATGAGCAAGGCATGGCAACTATGCGGGCAGGCGCAGTTGAAAGCGGGTTGGGTGGACAAGGCCGTGGTGACTCTGACCAAGGGGTTCACGATGGCGGCGAGTAAGGGTGACCGCATGCCGCAGCAGGCGATGGCGGATCTGCTTCGAAGCATGGGTCGGGAACCACCTGCATGTGAAGCCACTCCAGCGACGACCGATGCACAGGCAACTGCTGGTGCGTTCGTCTGCACTCGCACCGGCCGCCCCGGAAAGCAATTAACTGCACCGCCATTTCGAGGGCCCGTTGGTGCATGGATTCACAAGAACATCAGCGCCGAAACTTGGACTGCGTGGATCGGGCAGGGCACCAAGGTCATCAACGAATTGCGTCTGGACTTTTCGCGTGATCACGACCAAGAGGTGTACGACCAACACATGCACGAATATCTCGGTCTTGATCCAGAAGTTCTCGCCCAAATCCGTGGCGAAGCGGCCGCTGCCAAGAGCGGCTGAGTGTTTCGCAACTCTGGACCATCCTCGATCCTGCACACTCGCCTTGCGGCGTTGCCCCTGCACACGCCACTGGTGGGCGCCGCGGGTACATGCGGTGTCCTCGATGAACTCGGCGAAGTGAGCGACCTGCGATGGCTTGGTGCGATCACCACCAAGAGCATCACGCCGCAGCCTCGGCAGGGTCACGCGCCGTGGCGCGTGGTGGAAACCAGAGCGGGCATGTTGAATGCGATCGGCCTTGCCAACCCAGGTGTGGAAGCCTTTGTGCAGAGTCACGCACCGCGCATCGGAACGCTGCCATGCCACGTGATTGGTTCCATCGCAGGTGGATCCATCCAGGAGTTCGTTGCAGTGGCGGTCAGCATGGAGCAAGCCGGAGTGCAAGCACTTGAATTGAATGTGAGTTGCCCCAACACTTCAGACGGCTGCCACTTTGGTTCCGATTCGTCGTTGCTCGGTGAATTGGTGAAAGCTGTTCGAGGCTCTGTGAAGTGCGGATCGCTGCTGGTCAAACTTCCGCCTGACGGAGATCCGGTACGAGCCGCCGCGGCCGCCGTTGAAGCGGGTGCGAACGCGCTGACACTCTGCAACACCTTTCCCGGCATGCAGATCGATCCGGATTCACGAACGCCCACACTGAGTCGCGGCAGCGGTGGATTGTCCGGCCCCGGCATTCACCCCATTGTGGTGCGGATTGTGTATGAGGTGCACCGGCAGGTGGCCAGCCATGCACGCGTTCCCATCATCGGTCTTGGTGGTGTGATGGATTGGCGTGATGCCGCTGAATTGATTGTTGCGGGTGCTTCCGCCGTCGGCATGGGAACGGCCATGATGGTGGATCCGTCCACGCCACAACGCGTGGCACAAGGACTCGCCGCGTGGTGCCAGCGGCAAGGTGTCCGGTCGATTTCTGAATTGGTTGGCACGATGCAGTCGTCCACGCACTGACGGCACAAACGAATCAAAGCAAAGTGAGCGTCTTGAGCGTTACCGCTTTTTTGTTGCGGTCGCTTCTGCTTCGGCTGGCAAGTGCAGAATGCGATGGCAGTTCACACACTGCACAATGCCGCCACCCTCACCGAGCAGCCGTGCGTACACCGCAAATGGAATCTCGGTGTTGCAGGCGCTACACGAATATTCGCGGTGCCTTGCACTGATGACTTCCACTTCGCTCATGGCTTCACCATCATGCATTTCGGCCACTTCATCAAAGCGAACCATGGAGTCGGCTGGAACAAGGCCAGCCGCTGTGGCTCGTTCCCGCTCAAGTTCGCCCAGTCGCTCGGCGGTATCTCGATGCCGTTCTTCGCGTTCTGCAAGTGCCTTCTCGCGCAGAGACTGGCGGTCCGAAATCACAGTTTCAAAGTCGGCGACCCGTTTGGCAATTTGTTCGAGTCGCTCCATCTGGGCCAGCGTCTGCTCGTCCAATTCGTCTTTTTGTAATTCAACCGACTTCATTTCCTGCAAGACCGCGTTGTATTGCTTGGTGTTGGCACTCTGATTCAAATCGCTTCGCAATCTGGCAACGCGGTCGCTGATCCCCTTGGATTCCATTTCCATGTTGGCCACATGCGCCTGCAACTGCTTCTTCTGCAATTCCACATCGCCTCGTTGAGCCACCAGATCGTCGAGTTGTTTCTGCTGAGTCGCAAGGTAGTGATCGGCCTGTGCTAGGCGCGAGCGAAGCGAACGGACCTGCACATCAACGCGGTGAAGTGCGAGCAACTGCTGCAGCAGACTCATGCGGGGGTCTCCATGTGGGTGGGACAGGGTACACGCATCCGCCCACTTCAACGGTGTGGCGAAAATCAATTTGCGGGAGCCAGAAGCCACAGGGCGGCCGGGGCCGTTGGAAGCAGGCTGTCGAGCACATCCAGTACGCCGCCCATGCCAGGAATCGCATTCCCGGAGTCTTTGGCACCGGCTTGACGCTTGAGGACGCTTTCAAAAAGATCTCCGAATGGCCCAAGAATGGCAATACTCACTCCAAACATCACACCCATCATGACTCCCGCTGGAATCTGCGAGCCCACCCATGCGCCCGCTGCAATGCTGCAGAGTGCACCACCGGCAAATCCCTCCCATGTCTTGTGAGGCGAAATCCACAGAGCCATCGGGTTCCGGCCTCGGATTGATCCGGCGAAGTACGCGCCGATGTCATTGCATTTCACAGCTAAGACGGCGGCCACCAAGACCCACCACGGCGAGTGAGCCCGCAAAGCGATCCAGCACGCCGGCAGGGCGCCGATCCATCCACCAACCAAGATCCATCGTCCGATCTCCGCCAATCCTTTCGCAGGGTTTCCGTGAATCAGCGCCGCGATCGCGGGCACCAGACCGATGAGCATGATGATGGCCGCGGGGCGGGCCCATGCGTCCATGTGCCAACCATGAAGCGCCACGGTTGCAAACGCAGCCAACGAAATGGGCATTGAAAAAAGAACAGGCCATACCCGAACGCCACCAGCACGAAGCAGTCGCGTGAGTTCCAAGACCATGCAAGGCACAAGGACCACCATCCCAAAGAGTGCAAGCAGAAATCCGCCTGGAATGTGACCAGTTTCAAGCCACGCCGCTCTGCTGCCTTGCCATTGAAAATCCAGCCACAGCAGCGTTGCCAGCAACGCAATCAATGCCGCACCAACGGGCAGTCGAACTTTCAACATGTTGGTTTGGTGGCCACGGAGGGATCGATGTCGATAGCCCAAAGTTGAATGCCGCCGGCGAGACTGCGCACGCGCTGCAGCCCGCCACCTCGCAGAATGTCTGCCGCTCGAAGGCTGCGACGACCCCGCTCGCACAAAGTGACTACGAATGAGTTGTGATGTTCTGCAAGTTCATCGATGCGGTTGGGCAGTTCGTCAAGCGGAATGTGCACGCAGTCGGGCAGACGAGCGATGGCCCGTTCAGCGTGCGTGCGAACATCCACCACCGTGACCGCTTCGCGTCGACTTCGCATGGCATGCAAATCGCGTGGTGTGATTTCCAATTCGGTGTTCACATGCATTCCGTGGGGCAAGCCACGATCATCGAGTGCAGTCATGGCGTGCGGGCCTCTCCAGAAGTCGGAACCGCAACCCACACCCACAGGGTTTCGTTGTCACGGGTCTGGATGGGCGGCATCATTCCACTGGCCTGCTGCGGAGATTGCACGGTGAGCCACGGTGGCATGCCGAAACACATTCGAGCTGGCGCCACCACCATCAAGACCGCGGGCCAAGCGAATTCGACCGCGCCGTCCGCTGCGGCATGGTCAATGGATGAACCCAACTGCATGGCACTCTCCACCGTGGGAAAGGTGTCCCCATCGCGAGCCGATTGACCGTTCAAGACCAGCAGTTCGCCATAGGTTGGTTGATGCTCCACCTGTCCTCGTGGCGAGTCGATCACCACCGTTGTCCAATTGCGGCGATCCAAACTTTGAACGCTTGGACCAGTGGAAGAACGCGCGGGAGCCGTTTCAGAAGGCGATAGGTCTGGTAGCGAGTCGGTTCCTGCTCCATACAGCGTGTCGGAGTCATTCACGCACCTCTGCATGCAAGCCAAGGTGGCGACCGCAACAGCAAAAGTTAGGTGGAATCGAAGTCGCATGCGATGCCGGCTCGTTGAAGAGCCGATGCGATGGTATCCATGTCAAAGCCACGCTGACTCAGCCGCTTTGAAATCCAGAGTGCACTGCGACGCTGCTTCTTCCATGCACGCACGGTCCGATGCACTGCCGCCGGATCGAACGAAGTGTTGGCAACGGAGTGAGCAAGACTCTCTGCGACACCTTCTTCTTGGAGCCGCTGCTGCAAGCCTTCTGCACTCATTGGCGACACGCGTTGAAGGGCCTCCACGCGACTGCGTGCATACGCGGCATCGTTCACCCATCCATCTCGTACCAGCGATGCCACCACGCGACTGGCCGCAGGCTCGCCCCACTTGCGTGTCAATCGGTGCATCAAGAGTGTTTGGGAGAGATCCCGATGACCAAGTCGTTTCAACGCGTCCGCCCTGCACGCCACATCGCACGCCAGAGCCTTCACATGTGTGGCCAATGCCTTGGTCCAACGGCTGCCCTCCCGTGCGCCAAGTCGAATCGCGTCGTCGCGGCGTAGCGGACCAATGCGTGCACCCGCCACGCAGAGCCGCACCATGGAGGGATCTTTGGCATCGGTCAAGATTCCCTCGATGGTTGGCACAGGCGTCATGGCGTCAACTCATCTAGAAATCCGCGCAACTCGTTCAACGCTTTGGTGTCGCCCGATTGGCTCGCCGCATGGATTCCCTGATGCAACATTGCAATCGCCTGCGGTGTTCTGCCAAGTCGATCCAATGCTTTGGCCATATGAAAGGCTGCATAACCATGCAGCGGCTCCACGGCGAGCACTTTTTCAAACCACACGACGGCTTCTTCCAATTGATCCGCTTTGGCAAACTCCTGCGCAATGCCATACAGACAAAACCCATCATTGGGCTCTTTCTGCAGCATCTGACGAAGGGTTTCCATTCGCGTTGGAGCGGGCATCGCCGCAGCGTATCCCCCATGCACGACTCGGGCGAAGGCACTACCTTTTTACTCACCATGGCTCGGCTCCTTCCTGCAACGCTTCTTGCACTCTCCTTGCTCGGCGGATGCTTTGACAACACCTACATCAAGGAGGATCGCAGCGATCGAAGGTTGCGGATTCCGCGCGTCACGGATCATGTCGGAGGATCGCATGACTGTGTGCTGGTGCGAGACCGCGTGTGGTATGTCGGTCACGGACCCAAACTTCTGGTGCTTGAGGGGCGAGGCGGCAAGCCCGCTCGAACTGAGAATGCGGGGCCCCGAGGTGAAACCGGTGCGGTTGTCGATCTACGGGAGTGGCGGGGTGACCTTGTTGGCGTGGTGGATGGTGACGCGGTGGTGCGGTGGGATCTTGGTGTTCCGCGAGCCCCCATGCTGATTGATCGAGTGGAGAGCGATGCGCTGGGGATTCGTCCTCGCACGCTTTCAATGGTGGGCAATGAATTGTTCATTGCAGGTGATGGCGGCGTGGTGCGAGCCAGTGACGGCATTCGATTTCTTTCCGATGCTGCGGTGGCACGAGATGTGGTGGCCACATCGCAAGGCTTGGCGGCCGTGGTTGGGCGACGAATCCGCTGCCTTGCGGATGGTCGCTTTCTTGGTGCAGCCTCCATGCTTGCAACGCTTCCAGATGAAGCTGGTCTCAAGGGCGGGTTTGCATTTGTGCTGCAGGCCACCGAAGGCGCGACTGTGGGTTTGATGGGCTCAGACTTGCGAGAGCGCGTGGGCCACGTGATTCGCGGCTCCGTGCGTGCGATGCGACTTTCGCAAGACCGGCTCTGGGTGATCACCGACACCGACATGACCAGTTGGTCGCTGCGGGATGGTGGATTGCACGATGTGGAATATGTCAAGATCAAGGGGGCGCGTGATCTTGCGCCGTTGACTGCCAATCTCTTTGCAGTGGTGGGGTCATTCGGTCGCGCGGTGTACCGGCTTCACGAGGACCGAGATGGTGCTGGAGACGAATTTACAGATGTGCAACGGGAGCCGGGTCGGCTCGATCAATCCGTCTTTGACGGGCGGCGTGTGATGGCAGGAAGTGTGGAGGGTTTTTGGCTCTACCCCATTCGAGGCAAGGCAACCATTTCAGACAGGACGACTCCGCTCACACAAGTTCCTGAGCGGCGAGCGACCGTTGCGTGGGCCACGGGGCGCATTGATGATGGCGACGGCAAAGAGGAAACACCGGATGAGTCACGCGTGCTCATTCTTGAGGGAGCCGACGGCAAAGCAAAGTGGTCGCCGCCGAATCAAGGATGGATTTCAACGGTGGTGGCCGTGGACGGCGACTTGTGGGTCGGTCACTCCGAGGGCATTTCGGTCTTGCGTCGAGGGTCGATGGAGCTTCTGGCGAATGATGAGGATGAAACTGCAAAGCAGAATCGCAAAGAAAGCACCTTAGCCATTGAGGTGGTGGCCTCGATGCGAATTCCCGGGCCGGTTATTTGGCTTTACCCGCTGCGAACGGGCGGTGGTGTCGCGTGGGTTAGCCGTTTCGGCGGCATGGGCGTTGCCGAACTGGCGGTCGACGAGTCTTCGACGGCGAAGCCTTCGACCGGGTGACCGTTTTGGATTCACGGCAGAACTTTCGGCACACCGGATCTTGCGAACAGGTGTTTCCGCGAGCTTTGCAGACACGGCGCCCATGCTCAATGAGCAGATGGCTGAGTTCGCACCAGTGTTCTTGTGGAAACAATCCCATGAGATCTTGTTCCACATGGATTGGATCCGTGTGGCGTGTGAGCCCCATTCGTTTGGAAAGCCTCGCAACATGCGTATCCACCACAACGCCTTCCTGAATGTTGAATGCATTCCCAAGAACAACATTGGCAGTCTTTCGGGCGACCCCTCGCAGGGAAAGCAGGTCCTCCATGCAATTGGGAACCGTTCCGTGAAAGCGAGTGTGCAAGGTGCGCAGGCTCTCGTAAACCGCCCGAGCTTTGGTTCGCCAGAAATTCAGCGTGCGAAGAAAGGGCGCAATGTCTTCCACGGAGGATTCCGCAAACGCCGCAACGGTTGGAAAGGCTTTGAACAAAGCAGGGGTTGCTTTGTTCACACTGACATCGGTTGCCTGTGCGCTCAACATGGTGGCGATCAAAAGTTCGTGCGGCTGTTTCCAATGGAGCGCACAGCAAGCCGCCGGATAGGTTTTCCGCAACGCTGAAAACAGCTCAGCCGCTCGGCGAATCTGTGCGGAGGTCTTGCGACGAGGCATCGAGGCAACCATGCTGCCATGCTAGAAGATGGCTGCATCTGTGCAGTACCCTGCACAGTCAATGCACGAGAGAGCGCTGCCGCTTGGAGTCACCATCATGCCACTTGGCTCGGCACCCGCTTCATTTGATGTGGTGGCTCGGCTTGGTGTGGTCGGCGTGCAACTGGATGCAAGCGATGCGTCACTTCGTCCCCGTGAACTTGGTGTCAGTGCTCAACGAGATGTGCAAGCCAGCCTTCGTCGGCGAGGCTTGTGCGCCAGCGGCATTGACTGTTTCATTCCCATGGAACGGTTGACCGATCCATCCCAAGTTGAGCATTGTCTCGAAGTGGTGCGAGGGTGCCTTGTGTTGGCGGAGTGTTTGGATCGGGTTCCCGTGTGCATGTGTTTGCCAGAACAGGGCGCGGATGAAATTGTGGCGGCCATTCTTCACGAAGCCGCTCGACGAGGGGTGCCTCTTGCGGACTTTTCCTCGTGGCGTGCTGGTGCAGATAGTCGGCAGGCGGGTATCGATCCTGCGGCGGTGCTTGCCAAGAAGTCTGATCCATCGAAGGCGGTCATGGAAGCCGCGGGGCATCTTGCTGCGGCGAGAATTGTTGATCTTTTTACAAACGGAATGCGAGGCCCGATTGGCGATCCTGACGGTGCACGATTGGATGCCTTGTCCTATCGAGTCGCCTTAGACGTTGCAGGGTTTCAAGGTCTGCCTGTGATTGATTGCCGAGAGTGGAGTCATGCGGCCAGTCAGGTGCCACTCTGCATTGCTCGATGGAACGCATTGCTGCCAACACGGGCGGGAGATCAAGCCGCATGATCGATCACACAGGAATGATTGTGGTGGGGCACGGTGTGGATCTCATTGAGGTGGCACGAGTGGATCGCATGCTCGCTGAACACGGCGATCGATTTCTTGAACGGGTGTTCACCGCCACCGAACGCTCCTATGCGGACGCGGGCGGCAAGCGCCGAGCCGAGCGGTATGCCGCACGCTTTGCTGCAAAGGAAGCGGCCATGAAAGCAATGGGGACCGGGTGGCGAAGCGGCATTGCGTGGACGGATGCCGAAGTGGTGCATGAAGCGGATGGATCACCTTCGTTGCGTGTGCATGGACAACTTGCTGCCGTGGCGATCGAGCAGGGCATTACGGCGTGGCGCATTAGCCTTACGCATACCGATCATGCGGCGATGGCAAGCGTGCTTGCGGGCAGATGCCAGCCGCCAAATCTTTCTAGGTAGGATGCGGCCATGCGACGACGCGGTTTGCCCACGCTCTACGAACTTGCACGCAGTCACCCAGGCGGTGAAGCGGCGGCACCCATGGCCTCACCGTTTGTGTCGTCCGCCATGCGTTCGCTCCGCATTCCACTTGGATTTCTCTGGCTGCTGGGAGTTGGAGTGTTGGTGGTGGCGGTCATCGCTTATGCCTTTGGCTATGGCCGCGGGAAAAGTGCCGGCTGGGCCGCAGGCCTCACGCAACGAGTAGGACAGGACACGGCGCGTGCAACAATGCAAGATGTCCGAGATCCCTTGACCTCTGCTCCATCGCTGCCCTCAACCGCAGTGGTGACGACCACGTCGCCTCGAGTTGAAGCTGCCAGGGCAAATGTGGAACCCGCCGCGGGAAATGACCCCATGTCAACGCAGGGTTCCCAGGGGGAGCCGCGGCTGAAGGGGGTGAATTATTTTGTTATTGCACGCCCTTCTGACGAGGGTGCAGAGCCCATGTTGGCGTTCTGTCGTGCCGAAGGGCTTGATGCGCACCTCGTTCTCGACCATAATCCTAAATTCCGCAAAATCATTGTTCTGCCCGGCTTGGCCAATAGCGAAGCCCGCAAGTCAGAGGACGGACAGAAACTTGAGGCACGGATCAAGACCGCCGGTCAACGCTGGAAAGCGAAGACCAAAGGCAATCGAGATTTCTCGGATGCCTACTTAGAACTTTTCCGCTAGGCACGATGCCCGGCACTTTCTTTCGTTCGGAACTTTTCACCCCACACGACACCCATGAGCATTCATTCAAGTCTGAAGACCCAGTCCGGAGCCCTCAATCAGCATCGCAATGTGCTGACTCGCGCTGAGCGCATTGCCAAGCTCACGCTTGAGTCCGGCTTCGATCCAAAATCCCGTTCAGCCTTGAATCTGGTCAAGGTTCGTTCCATCAAGGCTGTGGCTGGTAAGAAGGCTGCCAAGAAGGCCGATGAAGTTGGTGCAGACGGTAAGCCTGTCGCTGCTGCGGCAACGGCAGGTGCGAAGCCGGCAGCCGCTGGTGGTAAGCCGGCAGCCGCTGGTGGTAAGCCGGCAGCCGCTGCGGCCGCCAAGCCAGCCGCTAAGAAGAAGTAGCACCGCATGCAAGGTGGTTCGGAGTCCATGCCACGACTTGCGATGGAGCGGCTCATTTCTGCGCGGAGTCAATCGATCGACAGTTCCGGCATCCGGCGAGTCTTTGATCTTGCTGCTCGCATGAAGGACCCGATCAATCTTTCGATCGGTCAGCCTGACTTTCATGTTCCGCAGGCCATGCTTGAAGCGACCACACATGCTGTGCGTGAACATCGCAATGGCTATTCCGTGACGCAGGGAATCCCTGACTTGCTACGGGCCGTGTGGGAATATTTGGCTGCCGATGTTGGGTGGAAGGGGCCCAGCGCGGATTTAGACTGCGTGGTGACCAGCGGAACAAGTGGCGGGCTGATGCTTGCGCTGATGGCAGTGCTGGATCCTGGAGATGAGTTTATTGCGGCCGATCCGTACTTTGTCATGTATCCGCAAGTGGCCAAGTTGATTGGTGCGCAGTGTGTTCTCTGCGATACCTATCCAGATTTTCGTTTGACCGCTGAGCGTGTTGAATCGCTCATCACGCCCCGCACCAAAGCCGTGCTCGTGAATTCTCCAAGCAATCCGTGCGGGACGGTTCTGACAGAACTTGAGATTCGGGATCTTGTGGATCTCTGTCACAGGCGACGCGTGCTCTTGATCAGCGATGAAATTTATGACGAGTTCTGCTTTCCTGATGCGTGTGAGCATGGGCACTGTCCAAGCCCGGCCCGTGTGAGTGAAGAGTGCTTGCTGATCCGTGGGTTTGGAAAGGCCTACGGATGCACCGGATGGCGTATGGGTTATGCCGCAGGCCCGACACCGCTCATTCAGGAAATATGCAAATTGCAACAGTACACCTATGTGTGTGCACCCACGCCATTGCAATGGGGAGTGATTCCATCCTTTGGATGTGATCTTTCACCGATCATCGCCGACTACGCCAATCGCCGCGACATGGTGCTGAAGGCATTTGAAGGTGTTACGGACGTCGTGCGGCCCGGAGGGGCGTTCTATGCGTTTGTGAAAGTTCCCGAGCGACTTGGAATTTCTGCGAGCGAATTTGTTGAGCGTGCGATCAAGCATCGGGTGCTGGTTATTCCTGGCAATGTGTTCAGCCGACGCGATTCACATTTCCGATTGAGTTTTGCCGCGAGTCCGGCGAAGCTTCAAGAAGGTCTTGCGGTTCTTCGTGAGTTGATGGTGGGGTGATAACTAGGGACGGGGGTTGTTATTTGTCACGGCAGAGCCGTGACAAATAACAACCCCCGTCCCTAGTTATTACTCCCGTTCTCACTCCCCCGGAATGTGAACAAATGATCCGCTCCACGGGCTGCTCGCCGAGCCAAGCAATTTGCGTGGAATACGCCCGGATCGCGCACCCCAATATCCAGCGGCGCACGCCAGTTTCATTGCATGCGCCATTCGATGTGGATCTGTTGCATGTGCAATGCCGGTGTTCAGCAAAACCCCATCGGCTCCCAACTCCATCGCAAGCGTGACATCACTTGGCACGCCAACACCAGCATCCACAATGACCGGGAAATCGCTTTGCCCACCCTGTGTTGGATCCTTCAGAACTTGCAGCAGCACTGCGATCGCCTCCGGATTTGCAACACCTCGACCGGAACCGATCGGGCTACCAGCCGGCATCACACTGGTTGCCCCAGCATCTCGCAATCTCCTGGCCAGCATTGCATCATCACTGCTGTAGCACAACACTTCAAAGCCATCTTTGGTGAGTTCGGCACACGCCTGGAGTGTTCCCACCGGATCAGGCATCAGCGTGGCCTTGTCTCCAAGCACTTCCAGTTTCACCCAGCGAGCGCCCGCATTGCCAAGTTGTTCCAGAACATCTCGCCCAAGTCGAGCCACGCGCACGGCATCCTCAGCGGTGAAACACCCGGCGGTATTGGGCAGAATGGTGAGCCGATCGAGTGGAAGCGCCTCAAGCAGCGATCGACCCTGTGCATCCACAAGCCGTTCGCGACGAACAGCAACGGTCACCACATCCGCACCACTGGCTTCGATGGCAACCACCATCTGCTCCGGATCTCGATACTTGCCGGTGCCAACAATCAGACGGCTCTGAAGCGAAAAACTGCCCACTCGTAACGGTGGAATCCTGATCGCGGACGTTTCGCATGTCTCAATCGAAGCCATCATCCACCTCCTACAAGCGTCACCACCTCAATGCGATCACCCTCATGCAGTTGATGCACACCATGCTGCTTCTTTGGAACAAGATTGCAATTCACTTCCACCGCGCACGGGACGGTGTCACGACCGACTTCGTGCAGCAATTCTTGGACGGTGCCAGACGATTGCACCACCCGAACTTCGCCATTGAGCACCACCTTCATGTCGCCAATGGTAGTCACTGATGCATGGTTCCTATGCGTGTTGAAGCCATTACGATGGAGCGAATGCGACGAGCCACACTGCTGGCAGCCATTCTGTGTGCGGGGTGTCAGCGATCTGACATTGACACCTCCACGCCTGATGCGGTGATTGACTCCGCAATTGCGATGGTCCGCACTCAACAGACCCAGCACCTTCCGGACTTGATCGAGATTCCTGCTCGCGAGATCACCTTTGAAGATGGTGTAACGGAAACCAGTGCCATCGCCGAAGTCAAAGCCAAGGCAGGACAGATGCTGGCCCGATTGCTCCGCGTGGCGGAGGTCCTGCGTGAGAAATTCCCGCGAGAGGTGGCTCGAGAAATGCGCGCCGCACTCAACAAACGTGACCCGTCAACGCGACAGATTGCTGTGGCCATCATGGCGGATCCCGCTGAGTGGCTTACCGCGCAACGGCAACAACTCACCACCGCCGATCTTGGTGATGGAACCGCTTCGTTGCAGTTCGATGGTGAGCCTGTGTTTGCGGGCGCACTGTCGTTGGTGCAGACCGATGCGGGGTGGCGGTTACGGATTCCTGTGGAGATGTTGCGTGACAGCCCGTACTGGCCAGATACCAGAGATGAATGGAGCGTCATAGCCAGCATGATGCTCTCGGTCGAACACGCCTTGATGGATTTTCAACGAGACCTTGATTCCGGATCCATCGCCAATCTTGATGCGGCCAGCGCACGAGTGGGGCGCGTCGTGGGCGAGAGCATTGCCGTTCAATCCATCATCTACGCTGCCATGAAGCGACCAGACGCCGTTGATCCAGCGGCCCCTGCAAAATAAAATCCCCGCGTGCGTCACCCCGCAGTCCGTGCGACGGCACGCTTAGGAAATCAAAGCCCATTGCACGATCGCCAAGGCCGGCAGAAGGAGTGCGATGGCCCAGAGAAAGTAGCCAACAAAACCTGGCATCTTCACGCCTTCGCTGCACGCGATCGATCGCACCATAAGGTTTGGTCCATTTCCGATGTAGGTCATCGCCCCAAGAAACACCGCTCCGAGTGAGAGCCCCGTCAGCAAATCACTTGAGAGGTACGACCCATCGGCAAGCATGACCGAACCGGTCGCTGCAACTTGTGGAGTGGCCTGTCGAGCGACCTCAAGAAAAACCAAATACGTAGGAGCGTTATCCAAAATGCTCGACAGCCCGCCCGTCCACCAAAACATCTGCCAGGGTTGCTGCAGCCCAAGCATGGAACCCTTCGCACCCAGAACGGCGAGCGGTACTTGCATCGTGAGAAAAATTCCAACGAACAAGGCCGCCACTTCCACGATGGGCGTTGAAGAAAATCCCTGTCGCACTCGCTCGCTCCACGGCGAGGCCATCACGCTGATGCCCGCAAGGAGAAGCAGCAGCCCCTCTCTCAGAAATTCCGGCGGAGTCCATGTGCACCCCGGAATAGGTCTGTCCGGTCCAATGCATCCCACCACGGCCACGGCCACGCCGAGCAACACAATGCTTGGCCATCCATGCAGCTTGACAGGATCCGGAACCTCATCGACCGCAGTGGTTCGATCATGCCGTTGCATCCAGAGATCGACGGCAACGTACAACGCCAGCAGCAATCCAACCGCAAGAAGCCACGCCTTCCACAGTGAGAGTGTCCACAAGAAGGGAACGCCTCGCAGAAATCCAAGAAAGAGAGGCGGATCTCCGATGGGCAACAGACACCCACCCACATTGCTGACAAGAAAAATAAAGAACACAACCGTATGCACCCGGTGCTGACGGTGCGCGTTCGACCGTAGCAGGGGGCGGATCAACAGCACGCTTGCACCGGTGGTGCCCAGCACATTTGCGAGCACAGCCCCGATAAAAAGAACCAGCGCATTGCATGTGGTTGATGCACGAACGCGCCCAGCCACGTGAACTCCACCCGAAATCATGTAAAGGGAAAACAGAAGAACAAGAAACGGCACATACTCGTGCACCGCATGGCTGGCGGCAACGCATGCCGTTGGGGTTCCGGTTCGCCATGCAATCCATGCAAGGGTCAGCAGTCCAAGAATCCCGCTCACCAACAACTTGGTGGCGTTGCGTTCCCACCACATCTCAACTTGGGGAATGAGCGGCAGAACGGCCATGGCCGTAAGCAACAACACAAATGGCAGACTGCCGATCACCCAATCTGTCTGAGAGGAAATCAGCGAATTCATTTCTGGCACTGGTTGCCGGGTTCCAGCAAGAGCCATCAGAACGAATACGCCCACGAACAACGCCCCAACTCCAAGCGTGAAACGTTGAATTCTTGACGAAGGACCGGAGGCCGGCGGATGCATGGCCTGTTGTGTAACCGAAAGAATGGCGTTGCGTGTGCCGGTGTGGGCGACTACCGTTGCGGCATGCGGCTTCATCACCGACGACACCTCGTCGCCCTGATTCTGGCCTTCGCCGCGCCGGCGTTGGCTCAGCAACCTTATGTCTTTGAGACCACTATTGCTGGCGTTGCTGAACCGATGGAGGTTGGATTTGACTCGCAAGGCCGACTGCTAATCGCCGCAGGTCGTGAGGGATTGATTCGCATTGAGCCCGACGGGTCCCGCACCTCACTTGCACCCGGCCGAGTGGATCGAGTGACGCGTGACTCGACCGTGGTTGCGGACAGGGTGCATCATCATGTCGCCGTCCAACGCGGTGCCACACAGAATCTTGTCACTGGCGCGGCGTGGCCATGCGGTCGCCTGTTGGCCCCCGAAGCCGCCGCCGTCGACCCGTCGGGTGTTCTGTGGATTGCCGACACCGGCAACGCACGCGTGATTCGAGTGGACCAAGACGACATCCGAGTTTGCGGCGAGCGAGGCTTTTTCCCCGGTCAATTCGTTGCCCCCTCAGGAATCGCCTTTGACTCCGGAGGCCCGCTGATCACCGATCGACTGAATCACCGTGTCACACGGCTTGATTGGCAGGGCGGATTTCGCGACATCTTTGGATTTCATGCCGTGCGTCCCCGCGAGGGCGAGGGCCGAATTCATTACCCCACCAGCATCGCGATGGAATCCGCAAGCGGTCGCATCGCCATCGCAGAACCATTCGAGCGTCGCGTGCAGATCTTTCGCCCTCGCGGTGCAGCGGAACCGATCCAGCCTGCACCGCCCATGCCAAGCAAAGATGGAGTGAACAGCCACTTCGGCGAAGATCTGTCTGTTGGTGGTGATGTGGTGGCGGCATGGGAACCCGAAAGCGGATGCGTGGTGGTGTGGGATTCACGAAACAATCCGCCGGCACATGTCGCCACATTTGGTGGAACGGGTGATCGCCCCGGAGTGTTTCGTCAGCCCGTCTCGGTCTTGTGTGAATCCGATGGCAGTGCCGTGTGGGTGCTCGACGAATTAGGGGATCGGCTTGAACGGTGGGAACTTCGCCGCGATCCCAAAGCACCAGTCCAGTTTGACTCCTTTATGGCCCGACTCAGTGAGGGCATTCCGCTGCGAGTTGCCCGCAATGAAGCCGGCATTCCCGAAGTTGCCGGGTGTGACCTGGTGCAAGACGGTCAACGCATCGGCGTGGCGTTTGTCGATGGATCCGTCGCATGGACCACGCAGTCGCTTGGAACATTTCAGCGTGATGCTCGTGCAGCGAGACCTCGCAATGGAAGTGACCCGCTGCGTGCGGCCAGTGTGGATGCACAGGGGCGGTTGCTTCTCCTTTGGAACAACGGCATCGAGCGTCGAGATTCTGGTCAGGCACTTTTTGTTCCGCTCACGATGGTGGCGGTGGATCCCCGCGGGGCGGTTGCCGCTGGTGATCACTTTATCGTGAGTGACGCTGCCAAAGATTCGCTTCTGCGAGTGAATGCACAAGGCGAAGAAATGTCCGCCGTGGTGGCGCCCCGTGAACAGTCGCAACGGTTCAATGGTTTGGAGGCAGTCAAAGATGGCGAGCTGTGGCTGCCAGGTCGCTTAGCAGGTGGTGGAACCGGCCCCATCTGGATTTCGGATTACGGCAATCATCGTCTCCAGCGATTTGGCGCCGATGGCGCATGGCAAGCCACTTTCACGCTGAGTAAGAGTCGTGCCAAGGACAAATCGCCGCCGTCGTTGGCACCCTCCGCCGAAGATATCGCTCGCGAGCAATCGCTCCGCCAACGGAATCGAGATCTCGCATTGGAAGGTTCGGGTTCGTTGCCGCTTCTTTCAGGTGGCCAATTGAAATGGACAACCGGCGGCGCGATTCCTCGAGGCGAACCATTTGCCATGCAGGTCACCGCGGTCGATGCTGCAGGTGCGCCACTTCAGAATGTGTCTCTCCTTGTGGATTGCACCATGCCACATCATGGTCATGGCATGAATGTGCAACCGGTCATTACGCCAACTTCGACCGGGTGCTGGAAGGTGGAACCGATGCTGCTGCATATGCCGGGTCGATGGGAACTTGCCTTCGACTTGGCGTGGCCCGACGGCCGCATTCGCCGATCTCAATGCTCCTTGGAGATTGAATGATCGGTGCACCTTTGCTGGTGGCCATGCTCGTCGCATGCACGGCGGGCGAAGATCTTTCGCCTTCCATTCGGGCTCGCCTTTTAAAACTTGGACCCTTGCCAGCCGTTCCGCAGGACCCCACCAATCGTTACAGCGACGATCCCAAGGCTGCCGAATTCGGGCGAGTGTTGTTCTATGACAAACGACTCTCCAAAAACAACGAAGTCAGTTGTGCAACATGTCATCAACCGGATCGCGCATTCTCAGATGGCCAACCACTTGCCAAAGGGATCGAAGTCGGGACTCGTCACACACCCAGCATTCTGAATGCTGCGTATCAGCGATGGCTGACATGGGATGGCAGCGCCGATTCACTTTGGAGTCAGGCGTTGCATCCATTCACCAATCCCCGTGAGATGGGTCTGACGCATCAAGAACTTGTGGGGCGCGTCGCTTCGATTCCAGAACTCAGGATCAACTACGAAAAAATCTTTGGCCCGATGCCGCAGGGGCAGGACGATCCTCGCGTGATGACGGCGTGCGCCAACCTTGGCAAAGCGATCGCTGCCTTTGAGCGGCGCTTGGTCACCGGGCCTGCACCCTTTGATCGTTGGCTCGCGCAACTTCGGACTGGCAACGAAGCTCCAACGGACTTCTTCAACGCTGCGTCCAAGCGTGGCGCGATTCTGTTTGTTGGCAAAGCGGACTGCGTTCGTTGCCATGCGGGGCCAACACTTTCGGATGGCGAATTTCATTTGATCGGTGTTCCGCAAGCCGATGGCGCGGCTCCAACGGATCGAGGTCGCCTTCAGGGGATCGAGAAGATTCGAAAGGATCCGTTCAATGCCGCTGGCTCTCACAGCGACGCGCCGGAGGGTTCACAAGCCAAAATCACTCGATCAACTGCTCCAGAGGGCACAACTTGGGGTAGTTTCCGGACTCCGTCGCTTCGCACTGCGGCGGCGTCTCCGCCCTTCATGCATTTGGGTCAATTGGCATCCCTTGAGGCGGTGATTGATTTCTATAACACGCTTCAGGGTGCAACAAACCTTGATCATCACTCAGAAACCGTGTTGCAACCCCTCAATTTCACGGCTCAAGAGCAGGCCGATTTGGTTTCGTTTCTGAACAGCCTTCAGGGATCGCTTCCAAAACAGAGTGAAACGGGCGATCCGAAGGGCGGTGCGCCGCAGGAAACTTCACAATCAGACAAAAAATAAAAAAAAAATGCTTCCCAAACAGCGGGAATCGGTTCATGATGGCTTGCGGGGGCGTGCATCCGATGTGATGCCGTGTTGTCGGCAGAGTGCCATGGAAGGCTCAGTAAGGACCCACGAATTGTTCACGATTCCAAAAATTCGATTTCAAACTTTCGCCGCTGTTGCCGCTTTCATGGGGGCGCTGCTGGCGGTGGCCCACGAGAGTGACCCGAAGGCACGCGACTTCAAGGGAGCGGTCGTTGGTCCAGCATGGCTGGCCGATGAGCAAGGCTCAACGCTTGAGAAGGCGAGCAGTCCATTTGCCAGTAGCGGCGTGCGGCTGATGGCGTGGTTTCCTGCAAACACTTTCGCCGCGGTCAATACCAGTGGCAACGATGTGTGGGGGTACGTCAGTGCGTCGGGTCGTGAATATGCCTTGATGGGTTTGTCCAATGGAACCGGATTTGTTGAAGTGACCAACCCGGGGTCATCGGCGATTGTGAAATTCATCACCGGTCCCACCAGCATGTGGCGAAACATCAAGACCTACAAGACCTACGCCTATGCAGTCAGTGAAGGCGGCGGCGGCATTCAGGTGTTTGATCTATCGCAAATCGATAACGGTGTTGTGACGGAGTTGCCAAGTGTCGGCGCGGCGGCCGCCACTCCTGCAACGCACACCATGATCATCAATGAGAAGACTGGCTACCTCTATCGCATGGGCGGTGGCAGCAGCGGGCTTCGGATTTACAACCTCAACACCAATCCAGCGCAACCCGCGCTCGTGGCCTCATGGAATCCCAAGTACACGCATGATGGTGTCGTCTACAACTACGAAACTGGTCCCTACGCGGGCAAGGAAATTTTCTTTGCGTGTGGTGGTTTGAATGGCGGTTCCACCGATACCGGCATGGACATTCTGGATGTCACCAACAAGGCTGCGATTACCGTGCTTGGTCGCTACACCTACACCAATGCAAATTATTGCCATCAGGTGTGGCTGAGCGAAGATCGCCACTACGCCTACATCAATGATGAACTTGACGAGGACAACCGGGGCATTTACGCGGTTGGTCGCATTGTGGATGTCAGCAATCTGGCCGCGCCGGTTTCCGCAGGCACCTACAACACCGGACTGAATTCGATTGATCACAACGAGTATGTGAAGGGCAACAAACTCTTCTGCAGCAACTACACCACGGGCCTTCGAGTCTTTGACATCACCAGCGGCAATGCACCGTCGCAAGTGGCGTGGTTTGATACCTACCCCAATGATGACGCGAGTACGGGCGCAACCTTCAACGGACTCTGGAGCAACTTTCCCTACCTTCCATCGGGAACAATTCTTGGTTCGGATATCGAGCGAGGTCTCTTCGTCTGGCGTCTTGGGCCTGAGCCGGTCAGCATTTCATTTCCGGAAGGCGAGCCCGAAATGTTTGATCCTCGCGGTCAGCGGGTCGCCGTTGAAGTGATTCCGATCGCAGGCATGTCGGTGGGTGCCGGCGGCGTCGTGCTTCAAACCACTGTGGATGGTGTGACCACCGATACACAGATGGCGCAAGAAGACGGCAATCTGTGGGCAGCGGTTTCTCCTTCGACGGTGTGTGGTGAGACCGTGAGTTGGACGATTGAAGTGTTTGTTTCTGATGGCACCTCCGTCCAAGTGCCACCGTCTGGATCCAATCTGGCTGTCAGTGGAAGCGGAACCGTGATTGCGGTTGATGACCCATGTGAGATTTCGACCGGGTGGGTGGTGGGATTGACCGGCGACAATGCCACACTCGGCATTTGGACACAGGCAGATCCCGTTGGAACCAGTGCACAGCCTGAGAATGATCATTCATCCAGCGGGGCAAGGTGCTGGGTCACCGGTGCAGGTCTCGTCGGTGGAAGTCTTGGCGCGGCGGATGTGGATGGCGGCACCACCACATTGACTTCGCCTGCCTATTCCCTTGGCGGCATGACGGATCCAAGCGTGAATTACTTTCGGTGGTACAGCAATTCCATGGGAGCCGACCCCAACAACGACTCCATGCCAATTCAGATCTCTGGCAACGGAGGGTCTTCGTGGGTGCAGTTGGAACTGGTCACCGAAAATGCTGGAGAATGGGTTTCGAAGTCCTTCCGAGTGAATGACTTTCTTGCCTCCACCAATGGCACCATCAAACTTCGATTTATTGCTCGCGATCTTGGCAGCGGCTCCGTTGTGGAGGCTGCGATTGACGATCTTCAAGTGAGCGAGACCAGTTGTCCAGTTGAGGGCGACCTTGACGGGGACGGTCTCGTGACCACCAGTGACCTTGCCTTTGTCTTGCTGGACTTTGGGCCTTGTCCAAATTGTTCCAGCGACCTTGATGCCAGCGGCACCGTTGACTTTGGCGACGTCGCGTATCTCCTATTGCTGTTAGGTTAATCCCACTCATGATTCCACTTCGATTTCGTTCCACTTCGGTGTTGTCGTGCATCCTGCTTGCAAGTCTTGTGGCCACAGCTCACGAAGGTGATCCCAAAGCCAAGGATTTCAAGGGTCCATTCATCGGTCCCGTGTGGCTGGCCGACGAGCAAGGCAGCTCTCTTGAAAAGTCCACAACCACCTTCCGCAGCGACGGTGTTCGGTTGATGGCGTGGTTTCCAGTGAACACCTTTAACGCAGCCAATACCAGCGGAAACGATGTGTGGGGTTATGTCAGCCCATCGGGCCGTGAGTACGCGCTTATGGGCCTCTCCGCGGGAACCGGATTTGTTGAAGTGACCAATCCAAGTTCCTCGCGCATTGTGAAATTTATTGCAGGTCCCACCAGCATGTGGCGCAATGTGAAGACCTACAAAACGTATGCCTATGCCGTCAGCGAAGGCGGCGGTGGGATTCAAGTCTTCGATCTTTCACAGATTGATAACGGTGTGGTCACGCTGGCCGCCACGGTTGCCTCAACCGCCGCAACTCCATCCACGCACACCATGATCATCAATGAGCAAACTGGATACCTCTACCGCATGGGCGGTGGCAGTCAGGGTGTTCGGGTGTACAACTTGGAACCCAATCCACTGCTTCCCACCTTGGTGTCCTCGTGGAATCCCAAATACACCCACGATGGATTGGTGGTGAATTACACCACCGGTCCCTACGCCGGCAAAGAGGTGTTCTTTGCATGTGGCGGATTCAATGGCGGGCAGACGGATACCGGCGTTGACATCTTGGACATGACCAACAAGGCGAGCATCACCACGATTGGTCGGTTCACCTATGCCAACGCGAATTTCTGTCACCAGATGTGGGTGAGTCCGGACTTTCAATATGGGTACATCAATGATGAACTCGATGAAGGCAATCGAGGCCTGTACAACATCGGTCGCATTGTCAATCTTTCCAATCTTGCGGCGCCAGTCGCTGCGGGCACCTACACCACCGGCGTGAAGTCCATCGATCACAATGAATATGTGCTTGGCAACCGGTTGCTTTGCAGCAATTACACCAGCGGATTACGAATCTTTGATCGCACCAACCCAAGCAATCTGGTTGAGGTTGCATGGTTTGACACGCATCCAGAGGACGACAACCTTCCGGCGGCCAGCTTCAATGGCTTGTGGAGTAATTATCCGTTCCTTCCCTCTGGCACTGTGCTCGGATCGGACATTGAGCGAGGCCTCTTTGTGTGGAAGGTCGGTCCGGAACCAGTGGACATCAGTTTCCCAGATGGTGAACCAGACATGTTTGATCCTCGCGGACAAGAACTGGTGACTCAGATTGTGCCGGTCGACGGATATTCGATTGCGGCTGGTGGGGTGGTGTTGCACACCACAATCGACGGCGTGTCCACCACCACACCGATGACGCACGGTTCGGGAAATGAATGGACGGCGATCGGTCCACAAGTTGAGTGCGGTGTTGAAATCGAATGGTCCATTGAGGCTTTCATTTCGGATGGCAGCAGCGTTTCGTATCCCAATGGCGAGCCAAGTCATTCATTCGCGGTTTCGTCGTATACGCAAAAGTCGGTGGACCTTGCTGAAGTGTCAACGGGCTGGGTAGTCAACGGCGTCGGTGACACCGCGTATGCCGGCACCTGGCAGTTGCTCGATCCATCGGCCAATGCTGCTCAACCGGCCGATGATCACACGCCAACAGGCACCAAGTGCTGGATTACCGGCAATGGTCCGCCAGGTGGGGGGGCAGCAAGTTCCGATCTCGACGGCGGATCCACCACACTGACTTCGCCGAGTTATTCCGTTGCGGGCATGACCGATCCCTATGTCAATTATTCTCGCTGGTACAGCAACAACACTGGCAGTAATGGCAATTCCGATTCCATGCCGATTCAGATTTCTGGAAATGGCGGCTCCACATGGGTGCAGATGGAGTTGGTAACCGAGAACAAGAATGCCTGGGTCACCAAGCGATTTCGTGTGGCAGATTTCCTGGCCTCCACGAATGGAACCGTGAAGTTGCGGTTTATTGCAAGAGATCTTGGCAGCGATTCCGTGGTGGATGCCGCTATCGACGATCTTGGTGTCTATGAATTTGAATGCCCGAACATGGTCGAAGGCGATCTCGATGGCGACGGACTGGTCACCAGCAGCGATCTCTCGATGATTCTTCTGGACTTTGGACCGTGCCCAGGGTGTGCCGGCGATCTTGACGGAAGTGGCGATGTAGACTCCGGCGATGTCTCCTACCTTCTTCTGCTCATCGGTTGAATTATGAGTGGCCAGCCTCAACGGCTGGCTGATCGACGCGTGTTTTTAAGTCGTGCTATGGCCGCTGTGGGGGCGGTAGTGGTGGCACCATTGGCTCGCACAGCACACGCTGTCACTCCAGTCGGTTCCAACGATGTCATCAAAGTTGCGCTCATCGGGTGTGGCGGTCGTGGCACAGGTGCCGCGATGCAGGCGTTGCAGGCCGATCCCGGCGTTCAGATGTGGGCCATGGCAGATGCCTTTCCGGATTGCATCGAGAGTTCGCTTGCGGAATTGAACAAGGGTCCGCATACGGCAAGAGTGCAGGTGGCACCTGAGCGGCGATTCAGCGGTTTCGACGGAGCCACGAGGGCTTGCCAAAGTGGTGTGCAGGTTGCCATCCTGGCGGCTCCACCTTTCTTTCGGCCGCAACATCTGGCCGCGGCGGTGGAGGCCAATCTACATGTGTTCTGCGAGAAGCCCATGTTTGTAGATGGTCACGGCGCTTCGCAAGTGATCGAGGCGGTGAAGAATGCTCGAACACGAAGCCTGAACATGGTGAGCGGCTTTTGCTGGCGGCGGAGTGCACCAGAACGAGAAACCTTTCGCCGCATCGCCGATGGAGCAATCGGCGAAGTGGTGGCCATGCACAGCGATTACCTGAGTTCGCCGCTTGGGGTGCAGGTGCGAAAGCCAGAGTGGAGTGACATGGAGTTTCAGATTCGAAACTGGCAACACATGGTCTGGCTCTCAGGTGATTTTGTCATGGAGCAAGCCGTTCACAGTCTTGACAAGATCAACTGGGCCTTTGGCAATGAGCCGCCCATGCGATGCACCGCCGTGGGTGGCCGCGCCGTGCGTGAAGACATTCCAGAACGAGGCGATGTGTATGACCATTACGCCGTGGTCTATGAGTGGCCCAACGACCGCCGAGCCACGCTGATGTGGCGGCAGTACCCCAATTGTTTCAATGAGAATGTGGACACGCTCATGGGAACACGGGGCCGAGCCTTTGTGAATGGATGGAACGGCACGCATCGACTGACTGGGCCGGCGGCGTGGCATTACCCGGCCTCGGCACCCAAGCCTGACATGTATCAGACGGAACACGATGAACTTTTCAAAGCCATTCGATCGGGGCCTCGCATCGATGACGGCGATTGGATGGTGCAGAGTTGTCGCCTTGGTCTCATGGGACGCATGGCGGCTTACACCGGACAGGCCGTGACATGGAAGGATGTGCTTGAGAATCGCGAGAATCTCTCGCCGCCGTTGGTCGCGATGGATGCTGCCCCGCCCGTTGCAAGCATTCGACGGCCCGGCAAGAAAGCGACTGCGTAACAAACGGCGGTTGACGTGCTTAGCCGTAACGCACTTCAAGCAGACTCACATCATCTTTGAAGTTGTTCGAGACTTGGACCGTGCGAGCATGCTTCAAGATTGTGTCGAGGTCGTCTTGTGCACCGGTGCAATCCTTTGCGGCGTCCGTAAATTCTTCAAGCGAGGCAAAGTGCCCGTCAGGTTTTTCTAATTCGTAAATGCCATCGCTATACAGCACCAGCCGTGATCCTCGCTGCACGGTCACCTCTGAAGTCTCGTAGGGAATCCCAAGAGCCGCGCCCACCATCAACCCTTGCGAAATCAGCGTGGTCATGGATCCATCGGGTGCATACAAAAGTGTGGGTGGATGCGATCCGCCGCTCCATTTTAAATTGCCCGTTTCGACATTCAGCACCCCGTACCACAGCGTGAAGAACATCTCATTGTGCTTCTCCATTGGAAAGAGAACGTTGAGCCCTTCCAGCACTGCGGCGGGATTGCCCATATCACAATTGGGAATTGCATTGGAACTGATCACATTCATCGCGCTCACTCCAAGCAGCGCAGGGCCAACGCCGTGACCACAGACATCCAGCAAATACACGGCCAATCTCGATGCATCAAGCCAGTGGTATCCAAAGGCATCGCCTCCAAGGCTTTCGCTGGGAACGAATCGCCACTGCGTTGTGGCGGGGCCTTCCGTGAGTGGTGCTGGAAGCAAACTGCGGACATAGTCGGCAGCGCGGCGGTTCTCCTCTTGCAAATGGCGCTCACTCGCAGCCAGTGCAGCAAAGGCCGCATTGCGTTCAAGCGTTGCTTTGAAGCCATCTGAGTGATGCCGGATGCGAGCGACCAACTCAACGGGATCAGGAAGTTTTACAAGATAATCATTGGCGCCCAGTGCAAACGCCGCAGCCTTGGTGGTGGCTTCTTCCTTTGATGACAGCACAATCAATGGCGTTTCTCGAAGCGATGATTCTGCTCGATAGGCCTTCACCAGATCTAAGCCATCCATTCCGGGCATCACAAGATCCTGCAGAATGACGGTGGGTTTCAATTCCAATGCCTTGGCGACTGCTTGCAGTGGCTCGGCGCAGAAATGAAACGCCCATTCCTTATGACTCGCAATCATCTTGTATACGGCTGCGGCGATGATGGGCTGGTCATCCACCAACAGAATGACGGTGGGAACTTCGATGGACTTTGTGGACGCGATGGAAGGAGTCATCATGGTGTGCGAGGTTTCATGGTGCACGCCGTATAGAGTGTGGCACCGATCGAGTGGAGTGGAAGAGTACGAGTTGCTGCGTGAAGGCGAGTGGCCGCTCCAGGCATGCCCCACACCACACTACTTGCCTGATCTTGTGCAATGGTGGTCCAGCCAGCCGTTTTCAGTTGAAGCAGTCCGGTGGCTCCATCGCTTCCCATGCCGGTAAGCAGGGCCGCCGCACCGGGCGAAAGGCCGGATTCAGCAGCACTTTGAAAGAGCGCATTCACACTGGGTACATGCAAGTCGTGCGGATCAGGTTCGCGATTGCACAAGCGGCCCGCGGAATCAAAGACCAAGTGCTTTGGCCCCATCGCCATCCAAATCGTTCCCGGTGCGGGCACCATGCCTGCCTTGGCCACTTGGACATTGTGAGCTGAATCTCTCGAAAGCCACTCCGCAAGACCCGGAACAAATGTTGGATCCAAGTGTTGCACCACCACCGCAGCAAACGGAATGGGCCTCGCCCAAGATTTCAGAATGGTGGCAAGAGCCTGCGGACCACCGGTGCTTGAACCAATCAGCACCAGCCGCGAGGCCGTGGTGGCCACACCTTTGGTGCGAGTGGGCAACCCAATGTGCGTTGTGGCGTCAACTCGGCGTGAATAACGACCAATGGCTTCGATGCGTCGACACAATCGCTCGGCTCCTTCGGTGGAGGTAAGCGTTGGTGTTTCGATTGCATCCACCGCACCGGCACCCAAGGCTTCATACACGCGTGTGGCATTGCCAGTCACGGTGGCGGTCACCACAAGAATGGGGCAGGGGCACTCCTTCATAATGCGGCGCGTTGCTTCCACGCCGTCCATGACCGGCATGATCATGTCCATCAAAATCAGATCGGGCCGCACGCGATGACACGCATGGATGGCTTCTTCACCATTCATGGCCGTCCAGACCACGACTGCACCCGGAAGCATGGCAACGGCTCGGCGCAAAGCCTCTAGGGCAAGTGGAAGATCGTTGACCAGAGCAATGTTCACGTGGAGGGCTGTCCGACAAGGTCGGTGATGGTGGAAATAAATGTCTGATCCTGAAACGAGCCCTTGGTGAGATACGCGTTGGCACCGGCTGCTAGGCCAGCGGCGCGATCTTCGGCTCGATCCTTGTAACTCACAATCGCCACGGGAAGATTGGTCCATCGGGGATCGCGTCGAAGCGTTCGGACCAACTCAATGCCGTTCATTCGGGGCATATCCACATCGGTCACCAGCAAGTCAAACGATCCGGCGCTGAGTTGATTCCATGCGTCCACGCCATCCACCGCCACTTCAACATCGAATCCCATTCTCCGCAGCATCTGCCGCTCCACTTCTCGAACGGTAATGCTGTCGTCGGCCACCAGCACGCGTTTGCGGTGACTCGTAGCGCCCGCAAGTCGTTGGCTGGACACGCCACGGATGGCGCCCTCTCCAAGCCCACGGCGAATGGAAACCAAAAGGTCTTCCACATCCATCACTAAAAGCGGAAGTCCATCGTCATCAATGGCCGCTGCCGCCACATGAGGTACACGACCCAATCGAGCATCCATCGGTCGCACCACCAGATCGCGTTCCCCAAGGAACCCATCCACCATCAGCGCGCAGCGATCGTGTTCGCCGCCAATCACCAGCAGGCTGACCTGATCGCTCTGATTCTTGACCTCGCCGTCAAGGTCAAGAAGTTCACTGGCTCGCAGCACGCCGATGGCGTGTCCGTCAAGATCGCATTGCAATCGTCCCTCGGTGCTGCGAAGACTCTCACGATCCGTCCGCACAATGCGCTCGATCCGTGCAAGCGGAAAGGCAATGGTTTCACCAAAGATCTGAACAAGGGCCGCGCGAATCACGCTCAAGGTAATGGGCAGGCTCATGACAAAGGTGGTGCCACGGCCCATTTCGCTTTCCACACGCACCGTTCCACCAAGATCTCGCATGGTCTGATGCACCACATCCAAACCCACCCCGCGTCCGCTCACCTCGGTGACCGCTGCGGCAGTCGAAAATCCAGGGAGAAACAAGAACTCAAGCAATTCCGCCCGTCCAAGCCCCTTGGCCACTGGCTCGGATTGCAACCTTCGCTCCACCACCTTGGTTCGAATGCGCTCCGGATCAATGCCGTTTCCATCATCCCGGATCCGAATCTCCAACATGCCTGCGTGGTGACGCGCCTCAAGACGCAGCGACGCACTCTCCGATTTCCCGGCGGCGGTCCTTGCCTGCGGACCCTCCACACCATGATCCATCGCATTGCGAAGAATGTGATTCAGCGGCGCATCGAGCCGAGCAAGAATGTCTCGATCGACTGGCGTGTTGGTGCCTTCCACTTCAAATCGAACCTGCTTGCCGAGGCGTTTGGCCAGATCCCGCACCATGCGAGGGAACCCAGCGGTGGCATCACCAAAGGGCCGCATGCGACTGCCGATCACTTCGTGGTACAGGCGCGTTCCAACTTCTTCCGTCCGGCGAAAGGTGGCCTCAAGCATTCCACGGTGCTGCTGAAGGACCGTCTCAAGTTCAACAATCTGATGATGAGCCTCCTGCACATCGCCCGCGGATTGTTGTTGAGATTCTGTTTCCAAAAGGTTTCGCGCGCCACGCAAACGGTTCTTGAGATCCAGCAAACTCGTTTGAACCTGTCGATAGCGCCGCCCCTCAACCATGCTCTCGCCCGCAAGCCGCATCATGCGATCCAGATTGTCCGCATTCACTCGGACGGTTCTGGCATCACCCGTTGGGCCCTCTGCATGGCGGGGGGTCAGAATGGTCTCCGGTGGTTTTTCAGGAACGGATCCAATTCGCTGTGCGGCGGGAACATCCAGCGTGACCGGCTGTGTCACCATGGTGATCGCCGGCGCGGGAGCAACCATGCTCGATGTGATCGGCGTAGCAAGTGCGGTCACGAGGGCATTCACTTCAGCCGTCTTGTCTCCGCTCCACGCGGCAACGTCAGCTTCCGTAATCCCGGTGAGTTGTGTAAGAAGATCGGTCGCCTGCAAAAGTTGATCCACTCGAATAGGGCTGCACGCCTCCTGATTCTTCTGCACCCGCACCATGGCGTCTTCCATTTCATGTGCCAGCGTGACGGCCAAGTCAATACCAACCACGCGGGCAGCGCCCTTGATGGAATGGGCCGCTCGCATCAACGCCTCAATCGGAACCGGGTCGTTGACATTGGCCTCCAGTTGCAACAGTCCAACATTCAGCGCAGCGCTGTGGGTTTCCACTTCGCTCTTGAAGAGTTCAAAAAGATCCAGTCCACCGAATCCACTCATACGATGGCTGCCTCCCATCCCTGTCGAAGCACATCAGGGTCGAGCACGGATGCGTCGCCACCGGGCAACTGCACAAGACATCGTGTGGCACTTCCAAGTCCGCGAGCCACGGTGCTTGGCGGAGCGCGAAGATCTGTTTCCTTCACCTGCACCACGCCGTCAATTTGATTCACTTCAAAAGCCCAGCCGCGCCCGGCGGGGGCCAGCAGCACGGCGCGCGCTTTGGCTGGGTCCGTGGTGACAGGGCTCTCCAAATTCAGAAGTCGCTCAAGCGATCCCATCAGCAGAATCTCGCCTTCGTGAGCCACCATGCCTCGAAATGCGGGGCGATTGCGGTGGGGAATTCGGCGGATGACCGGAACCAGAAATACCCGCTCAACGCAGGGTGCCGGCAACGCAAACCGTTCATTGGCAACTCGAAAGCACAGAAGCGAAATGCTTGCCGCCTGTTCTTGTTCAAGTGGCTGCGCAAGGGATTGCGTTTGCTCGGCCACCGCCGCGTCAGAAAGTTTTCCTCGCCCCATCGATCGACCGGTCGCCGCAAGGGCGCTGGAAGAAGAATCTGGTGAAACGGCTGGCATGGAAGGTTGGTGAACATCGCCGCTCATGACGCCTCCTTCGTGACAGCACGCGCTGCTCGAAGCCGCATTCGATCTGCGGTGTGAACATCACCTCGTCGCTGAGCCAACTCGCTTAACTGTAAGAGCGACAAGGGATCCTCGGGAGCAAGGTACACCACCTTACGAAAGCACTCTTCAGCGTCCGCGTCTCGGTTCTGCCCAAGTCGGATCGATCCAAGCAGTGACCATCCTGCTGCCCGCAAACCATCAGCGGCAAGCACGTGTTCCAATCGGGCCGCTGCCTCCAGCAAGGCACCTTGATCAGCAAGCGATTGAATTTCAATTAAGTCATCACGGGCGGCGGGTGCGCGTACGACGGCAGGCAGTGGGGCGGGCTTCGCATGTTCGAGTGGGGCCACGATTGGTGGTCGGCGAGTAACCGTGGCAACGGGTTCTGGGTGTTTCACCGCAGCAGTGCGAGGCACAAAAACAAATCCTCCGGTTTGCGCGGCGCTGACAAACGAATCCTTCCACAACGCCTGAGGATCCGCATGTCCAAGGCACAACACGCCATCGGGTTTCACCATGGTGGAGAGTCGCTTGCCAAGTTCCTTGCGTGCAGTTTCGGAAAGATAGATCGCAACATTGCGGCACATCACAATGTCCGCGACACCAATGGAAGTGTCTTTCAGAATGTCGCCCTGTTTCCAGCAAATCATGTTGAGTGCCTCATCGCGAAGGCGAATGTCGCCACTGGTGTCCGGCAGAAACCATGCCGCCGCCCACTCCGGCAGCGGGCTTCGTTGCGCCAAGGGTTGGCAGGTGCCGCGTGCGGCCGCCGCCAAGTGCCCAGCATGCAGATCGATCGCAACAATTTCGGTGTTGGCGGCCGTTCGCCCCAGACTGGCTGCTGTGGCGGCAAGTGAATACGCCTCGGCGCCGCGAGCGCACCCCAAGCTCAACATGCGAACTGGTTGATTCGATCGTGCCGCAAGCCACGCTCGAATGAACTCAAACGATGCCGGCTGTCGGAACAGCCACGACTCTGGCGGAATCACCGTAGCCAAGACAGCCTCCGCCTCCGATGGATCGGATTTCAGGCGTTCCAAGTAATGGTGATCGTGTTGAGCCCAACCCTGTGCACGCCGCTTGGCTTCAGCCTCTGCTTGCACCACCACCGAGGAGTCCAAACTCCACTTCGCCTGAAACCAATCTGACAATCCACTCACGGTTGACTCGTTAGGGAAAGTCGCTGGCCATCCACGGCGTGTCCTTGCAGCACATTGGCGTGCAGGCTTGCCAGTTGAGCCGCATCCAACACCATGACTGAACCGGAGGCAACATTGATCACGTCTTTCAAGAATGGAAGTCCCGGAAGACCTTCGCGAGCCGTCCACGCGTCCGCGCGGTCAATCTGCTGCAGGCAATCAACGGAATCCACCAGAAGTCCATACTGTGCGGTCATCGCTCCTGGCTCATCTGACATTGGCCCGTGCAGCAGCAGAATGCGAGCGCCGATCTTTTGATCCACCGGCTCACTGCCAAGCAACACACCCCCATCGAGCACCGGAAGCAATTGCCCGTGATAGTCCACCAGCCCTCGCAACCATGCGGGCGAGTGCGGAAGCGATCGAATGTGAACGAAGGGACACACTTCGCGAATCCAACGAAGATCGACGGCCAGACTCTGCTTGCCAATGGTAAATCTCAACGCCTGCATCGAAGCAGAATAACCGGACATGCCGCACGACCCGGATCACGCATCGGTGGAAACACCTATTCAACCGTTAGCCGGGGTGGGCATCTCTGAGTTCGCGAATGGAGCCAAGCCGGGTGAAAAAGATTTCCACCAGTTCAGGGTCGAAATGCTTTCCAGATTCGCTTCGAATGGTGTCCAGAACGCGTCGCTCCGGCCATGCTTCCTTATAACAGCGGGCACTGGAGAGTGCGTCAAAGACATCGGCAAGACCCACCACGCGAGCGAACAGGGGGATCTCGTCTCCCACCTTTCCGCCAACCCGTGGTGTGCCCGTTCGTGGATCGGGAATCGGCAAGCCATTCACATCCACATGGCCGGGGTAGCCCTTGCCATCCCAGCGTTCGTGGTGATTCAGCACCACCTCGCGAGCGGCCTCGGTGAACTCCGTGTTGAAGTCCAAAAAGCAATACGCGCCGCGGAGCACATGCAATTTCACCTGTTCAAATTCACTGGGTGTCAATCGCCGTTTCTGTCGAAGCACATTTTTGTCGACACCCACTTTGCCAACATCGTGCAATTTGGCAGCAATGCGAAGGCGATCCCTCTGTCGTTCAAAGGCCGGGCCATCGAGACCACGACGCCTTGCCCATTCCTCAAACAGCGCGGTCGAATATCCAGCCACGCGCTCAATGTGCTGCCCGGTCTCCGATGGATCATTCAATTCCGCCAGCCGCAGCAACGGAACAATCAGGCTCTCCGTGAGCTGCGTTCTTTCAATGGCCACCGTGGCCATGCTTGCAAAGTGCCCCAGCATGGCCTGATCTGTTTCATGAAACCGGTCACGCGGTCGGCCCCGATCATCCACCGCATTGAGCATTTGCAGCACGCCAACTGTTTGCCCCAAACTGGTTCGCAACGGCATGGCCAGCACGCTGCGCGTTCTGTATCCGCTCATGCGATCAAAGCTTGGATCAAATCGATAGGGGGCCGTTGGATCAATGGCGTACGCATCGGCAATGTTGACCGTTTCGCCGCTGGCACCGACCCATCCCGCAATGGAATGATCACTCACAGGCAGGGTGTAGGTATTGAATCGTGGTGACTCAACCCCTTGACTGGCAAGTGTGTCATTCTGCGCATAGGCAAAGCGCAGATTCTTGGCCTCGCGCATAAAAATGGTTCCGGCCTCCGCATGGGTCAAGTGACGAGCCTCGCTGAGAATGCGATCCATCAACACATGAAAGTCCTGCACCTTGTTCAGATCCAAGCCCACTTGCACCATGCCCTCCACGCGGGTCTGATGCTCTTTGCTGTCGGACTGATTGCTCTCTCTCAGATGATGCGCCAGGCGACCGGACTCCTCCAATTGCCGTTCTCGTTCTCGAAGTCGCAACTTCATTCGTTGAAGTGACGCCTCCGCATCAATCGAGCGAGCCACGGCATTGGAAAGACGACTCAGCGTTCGCATGCGAGATCGAAGTTCTTCAGGGTCTGTTCCTCGGTGGACAAAATCTTCAACACCAGCAGCAAAGGCCGCTGCCCGCAGCAGCGCGTCGGACGCCGCGGCCATGGCAATCACCGGAATGGCCTCGGTTTCCTGATTTGTATTCAGCGCACGAAGTAACTGAAAGGCTTCACTCTCGCCGCCAGAAATATCGACGGCCACAACCGAGGGCGAAAGATTTGAGATCCGTTGCCAAGCCCGCTCATTGGGCGGAACAAGTCGAAGTTCGTAATCCTTGGGGTCGCACGCATCCCTTACAAGGCAACTGCACCAATCGGCGTCCGACACCACGGCCACCATCAATCGATCCCACCCGTGGTGCTGCTGACTGGACGGTTGATTGACCGAGGGAACTTCCTGACGCATGGCCGCGATTCTACGCAAAGCGTGGATGGAAAGCAGAATCTTGAAACGGCGGGAGCTTCCGTTAAGCAGTACGGACTATGTGTTCGCCGCCTCACCATCGCAGGCAATGGGACCGGTGGGAGTTGCACCCACACGCCGGTTTCCCGGCCGCGGCTTTTAAGGCCGCTGCGTCTGCTGTTCCGCCACAGTCCCTTGTCCTAGCGTAGCCGTCGATCAACCAGTTCCGGAAAGCAACGGTGCATGCCAGCCGCCATCTGGAAGCAGGATCTCATTGACCACTTCGGGACCCCACATGCCCTTGGCATAGCGATGCACTGGCACCACGCTTCCAAGAATTGGATCCACAATGCGCCACGCCTCTTCCACCACATCCTGGCGGGCAAAGAGCGTTTGATCGCCACGCAACGCATCGCCAAGCAATCGCTCGTACGGGGTCATTTCATCTGGTTGCTGATCCACGGCCTTCAATTCAAGCGATTGCCCAACCATGCGTTCGCCATCCGCTTTCACTTGCAGGTTCATGCCGATTTCAATTCGAGGGCTCAACAGAAATCGCCAAGAATTTCGAGGCGGTGTCTGTTCATTTGGAAACACCACGCAGGGGGGGCGATGGAACTCCACGCGAACCTCGGTGGCCGTCATGGGCATGCACTTGCCAGCTCGAAGGTAAATCGGCACGCCTTCCCATCTCCAATTGTCGATGTGCAGCCGCACTGCCGCAAATGTTTCCACCTGGCTGTTGGGTGCGACACCCTCTTCTTTCAGATACCCATCAAACTGCCCACGCACCACATCGTTGGCGCCGAGCGTGCGAATGGCGCGGAACAATTTGATTTGTTCATCTCGAACGCGATCCATGTCTGGCCAGAAGGGCGGTTCCATGCAAAGGAACCCAACCACCTGCATCAGGTGATTCTCAATCACATCTCGCAGGCATCCGGCGCCCTCGTAAAAGCGACCTCGACCCTGAACGCCAAAGTCCTCCGCCATGGTGATCTGGATCTGGTTGATGTGGCTGCGATTCCACAGTGGTTCGAGGAATGCGTTGGCGAACCGTGTGAACAAAATATTCTGGGTCGCCTCTTTGCCAAGGTAGTGGTCAATCCGAAAAATGTCCCGCTCACCGTAGACGGCGTGAAGGGTCTCATTCAGTTTCAGAGCCGATTGCAGATCTCGACCAAATGGTTTTTCGATCACGATGCGGCTTCCGTCGGCGCAGCCGCTGGCCTTCAGTTGCGTGGTCACCAGCCCAAAGACACTTGGCGGAATGGCCAAATAGTGCAGCGGTCGCTTGGCTCCACCGAGTGCCGCCCGGAGTTTTGTAAAGGTATTCAAGTCGGCATAGTCGCCATCCACATACTGAAAGTTTGCCGCAAACTGCGCAAAGGCCGCCGCATCCACGCCTCGCCCAAAGGTGGTAATGCCTTCCTTGGCTCGATCGAGCAACTGCTCTTTCGTCATGCCGCTCTTTGCCACGCCAATCACCGGACTCTTCAGTTGGCCTCGTTGGATAAGAGCCTGAATGGTGTCGAACGTCTTTTTGTGCGCCAGGTCGCCCGTGGCGCCAAACAAGACAAGAGCATCGCATGGAGTGCTGTCAGGCATAGGGAGTCACCTCAGTTGTGTTTCAGTGAGCGCCAGAAGGTTTTTCGTGGTGTCCGCCAAACTCAAACCGCATCGCTGAACAAATCTTGTCAGCAAACATGGCGTTGCCACGACTGCTGAAGCGTTCATACAACGCCGCGGTCAACACATGGGCCGGAACTCCCTCGTCAATCGCGGCCTCGATGGTCCACCGACCCTCGCCCGAATCGCTCACGCGGCCGTTGAAGTTCGCCAGTTGCGGGTCCTTGGCCAGTGATGCCGCAGTGAGATCCAGAAGCCAACTGGCAATCACACTTCCACGCCGCCACACTTCTGCCACTTCGCCAAGATCAAAGTCGTATTGATAGGCCTCGGGTTCTCGAAGCGGAGTGGTTTCAGCGTCCATGTCACGCTTGGCCTTGCCGATATTTGCGTTCTTGAGAATGTTCATGCCTTCGGCATACGAAGCCATCAGACCGTACTCAATGCCATTGTGAACCATCTTCACAAAGTGGCCGCCGCCGGCTTCGCCACAATGCAAGTAACCCTGCTCACTGGTGCCAGCTCGCGCACCTCGCCCCGGAGTCGCGTCAATAGATCCCTTTCCAGGTGCCAGTGCCCGAAAGATGGGGTCCAACCGCGTCACTGCATCTTTGGGTCCGCCGATCATCTGGCAATAGCCACGCTCAAGTCCCCAGACACCGCCACTGGTTCCAACATCTACATACGCCAGCCCCTTGGCGGCCAATTCTTTGGAACGGCGAATGTCATCTTTGTAATAACTATTGCCGCCATCAATCAGGCAATCACCTTTGGACATCAGCGGTGCAAGTTTCCCAATGGTCTCGTCCACAAAGGCGGTTGGAATCATCATCCACACGGAGCGTGGAGCATCGAGTTTCGCAACAAGATCCTTCATGTCCGCTGCTGGCGTAGCGCCTTGCCCGGCGAGTTCTTTGACGGCATTGGCGTTCATGTCCCACACCACTACGTTGTGCCCGGCCTTTAAAAGTCGAAGCGTCATGTTGGCACCCATTCGTCCAAGACCGATCATTCCAATTTTCATCGAGTGGCTCCTTGCATGTTGGGGTGGCGAGTCTACCCACCACATCGTTTGGCGATCGCTGCCGGAACAAAACGCTCGCACAGCCACCCGGCACACGCTTGCTTGCTCCAGGGCGAGCCATCGCCGGGGCGTTCCACGCGTCCCTCCGGCCACAGAAGCGTGGCCGCGATCAGGTCTGCGTCCATGGTTTCCAGCGGGTTGGCCACAACGCAATCGGCTCGCTTTCGCTGCAATTTGTCGCGAGCAGAAGAAAGCAATTCATCTGAAGGCTCCAGCGCAAATCCGACAATGAATTGATTGGGGCGTGTAGTGAGCGAACCCAGAATCTCCGGTACCGGTTCCAGTGAAAGCGAGAGCGTGGCCGATTGCCTTCGCATCTTTCCCTGCACTTGGTTGGCCGGTTTCCAGTCCGCCACAGCAGCCGCCATGATCAAAAGATCGTGTGAAGGCCAATGCACTTCAAGAAGGGCCTTGAGCTCCGCCGCACAACGGAACCGGACGATCTTGTTCAGCGAATCCATTCCTGCAGGCTGGCACGGCCCAGCCAGAACCTGCACATCGCATCCGGCTTGTTGCAGCGCGCGAGCGATCTCAGTTCCCATGCGGCCACTTGAGCGATTGCCTATGAAACGAACCGCATCCACAGACTCGTGCGTGGGGCCAAGGGTGACCAAAGCGCGAAGGGGAGTAGGGCTCGTCATCGGCAGGTTGGTTCGGGCATCAGTTGCGGGGTGGCGCACGCTCACGCATACTAAGCCCCTCGCAGTTCACACCCCAGCATGAGGAGCATTTGGTGGCACGCAAGCTTCGACAGAAACTCGGTGAAATTCTTGTGGCCGCGAACGTGGTGACTGAAGACAAGGTCAAAACGGCTCTTGAACAGGCCAAGGGAACGGGCAAGCGAGTAGGTGAAGTGCTCATTGAAATGGCTGCGTGCAGCGCCGTGGATATTGCCAAGGGTTTGGCGACCCAATTTGGCATGGAATATCTCAACCTGCAGAGTGCCGAAGATCACAAGCGGGTGGATGTCACTCTGATTCCAGAAGAAATTTCCCGTAAACATTTGGTCTTGCCGCTTTCCAAGAGTGGCGGTCGGCTGAAGTTGCTCATTCATGACCCGATGGATGTTGAATTGTTGGACATGCTTCGGTTTCGCTTAGGTGCAGAAATCGACACGGCCATTGGAACCAAGGAGCAGATTTCATATTTCCTAGAAGGTGATCGGGCTGGAGCCACCATTGCCAAACCGCTCGTCAAAAAGGAACTCGGTGACCTGACCGCCAACAGCATGGACACGAGTGTGGACCGAAGTAAGGCGAGCATTGACCAAGAAACTGGACAGAGCGAAGGCGAAATTGTGCGAATGGTTCGCAACATTATTCAGACCGCTGTGCAGAACCGAGCCAGCGATATTCACTTTGAGCCGATGAAGCAATTTGTTCTTTTGCGGTATCGCATCGACGGCGAGTGTCAGATCATTGACAAACTCCCTAAGGTCAATCAGTCCGCCATTCTGGCTCGACTCAAACTGATGGCCGGTGTGAACATGGCGGAGCGGCGCATTCCGCAGGACGGTCGTATCAAGATGCCCATTCCCATGCTGGATGCCGCGGGAAAAGAGAAACTTGATCCTGCTGGACAGACCATGGTGGACCATGTGGACTTTCGAGTAAGCACCTGTCCGGCCTCCCATGGTGAAAGCGTGGTGCTTCGAATTCTGCGGCCTGACAGCGTTCGAATTGGTTTGATCAATCTTGGACTTGAGGCCGACACGCTGGATGTGTTCAACAAGATCATTCGCCGCCCCAATGGCATTTTCCTTGTGACGGGACCCACTGGTAGTGGCAAGACCACCACGCTCTATTCGGCGCTGGACACATTGAATCGCCCCGACCGCAAGATCATCACTGCGGAAGACCCCGTTGAGTACAACTTCAAGGGCATCAATCAGGTGCAAGTTCGTGATGCCATTGGGCTCACCTTCCCGGCGATTCTTAAGAGCATGCTTCGCCAGGCACCCAACATTATTCTGGTGGGTGAAATTCGAGACCGCGAGGTGGCGGATATTGCCATTCAAGCGGCACTCACGGGGCACCTTGTGTTTAGCACGTTGCACACCAATGATGCACCCAGTGCCATCACGCGTCTGATTGACATGGGCGTGAAGCCATTCTTGGTGGCCAGCAGTATTCAGGCGGTGCTGGCGCAGCGTCTCGTTCGCATTCTTTGCCAGAAGTGTCGTGGCCCTGATCCCGATGTGGATTCCAAACTGCTTCGTATCGTTGGCGTCAGCGAAATGGAGCGTGATCGGGTCATGGGTCCCAAGGGGTGCCGAGAGTGCGGCCAAGTTGGCTATCGCGGTCGGCGAGGCATTTACGAAATGATGGTGATGAACAGCGAGATTCGGCATCTTGCGTTTGAGCGAAGCGGCATCAGCAAACTTCGTGCAGCGGCTGTACGCGGCGGAATGCGTGGCCTGCTTGGCGACGGACGCTTGAAGATTCTCAAGGGCATGACCACGCCAGAGGAGATCGCCAAATTCGCACAGATTGAGGGCTTTGACCCAACAACCGAAATGGCTGTGTAAGCCATGCAAACGATTTGACTTCACCCACAAGGAAACATTCCCATGAGTTCATCTGAAGCTGGCGGTTCGTCGCCAACCAATAAGGGAAGCACGGTGCAAATCGACCGGCTGCTCGATGTGGTGGTGAAGCAGGACGCCTCCGATCTTCACATCACAATCGGTCGGCCGCCAACCATTCGATTGCACGGCCGGCTTCGCAATCTGCAGACCAAGATTCTTGATGCTGACGACACGATGGCTTTGATGAAGTCGATCACGCCAGAAAAGAATCAGGCGGAATTCCAGGAGCGGGGCGGAACGGACTTTGGATTTAGTTTCAGTGACGCCGCTCGGTTCCGCGTGAGCGTGTTTCGGCAAAAGGGTTGCGTTGCCATGGTGCTTCGCTTGATTCCCAACCGCTTGCTTCCATTTGATGTGCTTGGCCTTCCAGGCATTGTGAAAGATCTCATTCGTAGGCCGCGAGGTCTCTTTCTTGTCACCGGTCCAACCGGATGCGGCAAGACCACCACGCTGGCCACCATGATCGACGAAGTGAATGTCAATTACGAGCGGCACATCATCACGGTTGAAGACCCGATCGAGTATTACCATCCGCACAAGCGGGGGATCATCAATCAGCGAGAAGTGGGACAGCTGGCAGATGTGCCGAGTTTTTCTGAGGCACTCCGCCGCGCGCTGCGGCAGAACCCCGACGTGATTCTGGTGGGTGAAATGAGAGACCTTGAAACGATCGAGGCGGCCATCAAGGCGGCCGAAACTGGCCACCTTGTCTTTGGAACTCTGCACACCACCGGTGCCTCCGGAACCATCAACCGCATCATTGACGCCTTCCCTGTGGCCCAACAGGAACAGGTTCGCGTGCAGCTTTCCTCGAGCTTGCTGGCGGTGCTTAGTCAGGTGCTCTTGGCAAGGTCCGACAAACCAGGCCGACTGGCCGCATACGAGTTCCTGGTCGTCACTCCGGCTATTTCAAACCTGATCCGAGAAAATAAGACCTTCCGAATCGATTCCGCGATTCAAACTGGAAAGAAGTTTGGCATGCAGTTGCTGGACGAGCACTTATGGAGCATCTACTCCAAGGGCTTGATTTCGGCCGAGGAGATGGTTGACAAGGCCAGAAACCCAGGTGAACTCTCCGAAAGAGTCCGAAAGAGCGGGGTCCAGCTGGCCAGAAGTGAACTCGAAGACATGGGTGGATGAGACCTATCTGCATGCCATTGGCCGCCCTGACGCCGAGTGAAAGCGGAGAAACATCGACCCACTTTCGCGGGTGCATTCCTTGTGTAGTTTCACTGTCGCATTGAATTTCTGCCCTTTTTGAAACAACAACGCCTATTCTGCTCGAATACAAATTCGGGTGGGGGAATTCGGAGTTTCGACTATGCCACCACCAATTCAGACAACTCCTATCAAGCCAGACCTCGCAGACGAGGCCTATGTCCTGAAAGAAATGAAGGGACGTCGGTTTGGTCGCGCGCTCACCAAGTTGGGAAAGGTCACACGGGAGCAAGTTCACGAAGCGCTGGCGTTGCAGCAAAGTTCCCATAAGGGCAAACGGCTTGGCGAAATCATGGTGGGCATGGGGCTGATTACGGATTCCGATGTTCAAGGAACCCTCGCGGCGGTCATGGGGATTCCCTACACCACCCTTGAGGGTCGCGTGATTGACGATGCAACGCGTGCATGCATCAAGGGCGAGATGGCTCGTTCCCAACAACTGGTTCCAATTAGTTTCGATCCCGTAGCCAAACGTGTTGTGGTTGCGTTGAAATCCGCAAGCAACTTCCCAGCCGTCGACACGGTGCGCATGTTGCTTTCGCCACTCAAGGTGTCTGCCGTTGTGGTTCCTGCTGAAGAGGTCGAAGCCATTCTCAAGGAGCACTATCAGGCAAGGGAATCTGAAACCAAGATCCATGCCGACCTTCAGAACAGTCAGGCCGCGCAGGCGATGGAGGGTCGCGGTGCCAGTATCGACATGGCCACGCTGTCGCAGGCGGCCTCCTCCAATGAAGTGGTGAACCTGATCAACCATGTGCTGCTGCAAGCCATTGAGAACAAAGCCAGCGACATTCACTTCGAGCCCTTTGAAGATGAGTTCAAGATGCGGTATCGCATCGACGGCGTGTTGTATGAGATGGATCCACCACCTCGCGCCTTGGCCATGGCCATTGTCAGCCGCATCAAGGTCATGGCAAAGCTGGACATTGCCGAGCGCCGCGTGCCTCAAGACGGTCGCGTGGAACTGAACCTCGATGGTTCGCCCATCGACCTTCGTGTTGCCGTGCTTCCCACCATGTTTGGTGAAAGCGTGGTCATGCGAGTTCTCGATCGAGGCAATGTGCAGCTGAGTCTTGACCGAATCGGTCTTCGCGACGACGACCTTGAGAAGATGCGGGTGCTCATTAATAAACCCAACGGCATCGTTGTGGTGACTGGACCAACGGGCAGCGGCAAGACCACCACGCTGTATGCCGCATTGAATGAACTCAATACTCCGGACACCAAGTTGCTCACCGCCGAAGATCCTGTCGAGTACGACATGGAAGGCATGGTGCAGTGTCAGGTGAATGTCGATCAGGAACTCACCTTCGCCAGATTGCTTCGAAGTTTCTTGCGACAAGACCCCGACATCATTCTGGTGGGTGAAGTCCGCGATCTGGAAACGGCGCAGATTGCCATTCAGGCAAGTCTGACTGGTCACTTGGTCTTTACCACGCTTCACACCAATGATGCGCCGAGCACCATTTTGCGACTGGTTGATCTTGGCGTCGAAACCTTCTTGCTTACCGCCACGCTTGAAGCGATCGTGGCGCAGCGACTGGCTCGTCGAATCTGTCTGAAATGCAAGGAAGAATTTGTTCCGTCCGAGGAGCAGTTGATGGAACTGGCTCTCAAGCCTGAGCATGTGCAAGGTCGCACCTTCTTCCGTGGGAAGGGTTGCAACCATTGCACCAAGAGCGGATATCGCGGGCGATTGGCTCTCTTTGAAATTATGGTGCTTGACGACACGCTTCGAGAACTGATCATGGCGCAAGCCAACACCTCAGTCCTGCGATCCGAGTGCCGCAAACGAGGTATGCGAACACTTCGTGAGTCCGGGCTGCTCGCCATTTACGACGGACAGACCACCATCGACGAGATTGTGCGGGAGACCTTGGACGACGAATGATCCGTGCTGCTTCATAAAGGATCGCCACCACGATGCCCACCTACGCCTACGAAGCCATGAATGCCGCCGGCAAACCTGAAAAGGGAACGCAGGAGGCAGCCAGCAGTGAGGAGCTCATCAAGAAGCTTCGCGCGGATGGGTTCTTTCCAACTTCGGTTCGGGAGCAGAAGGGCGGCAAAAAGGGTGAGGCCCCCAAAGCCGCAGCCGCCAAGAAAAAGAAAAAGGGATTCAGTTTCAGCATGCCAGGTGGCGTGGCGAACAAGACCATCACGCTTTTCACGCGCCAACTCAGCACGCTGCAGGACGCAGGTCTGCCCTTGCTGCGGTCGCTGCAGATTCTGGAGCAGCAGCAAAAGCCTGGCAAGATGAAGTCGGTGCTAGGCAAAGTTTGTGAAGATGTGGAAACCGGCAACACGCTCAGTGAAAGTTTTGCCATGCACCCCAAGGCATTCGATCGCCTGTATTGCAAGATGGTGGCCGCCGGTGAAGTGGGTGGTGTGCTGGATGTCATCTTGCAGCGTTTGGCGGATTTCATGGAAAAGGGCGAGCGACTGAAACGCCGCATCAAGGGCGCCATGATCTACCCCGTCTGCGTCATTGGTATCGCCGTGGCGATCGTGACCGGCATCATGTATTTCGTGATTCCAAAGTTTCAGGAGATCTTCAAGGACTTCGGTGTCAAACTTCCGCTGCCAACGCTGGTGCTGATGGATGGAAGTAAGTGGATCGCAGGCACCTACACCAAGGAGCAGACCGTGCCCGGCGTGATCTGGGTGATGGCGTTTCCGTTCATCGTCTTCTTTACATTCAAATTACTTCGTAAGACATCGTTTGGTCGCAAGGCGATCGACATGATCATTCTGAAGCTCCCGGGTATTGGCACGCTGACACAGAAAACGGTGGTGGCTCGATTCACGCGAACGCTCGGCACGCTGGTGTCGGCGGGTGTTCCCATTCTGGAGGCGGTGCTGATTACACGGGATACCTGTGGCAACTATGTGTTTGAACGGGCTCTCAATCGAGTGCATGACAGCATTCGAGAGGGAGAAAATTTTGCGGCGCCATTGCGAGAAAGCAAAGTGGTGGATTCGCTGGTGGTGAACATGATCGACGTGGGTGAAGAAACCGGCGACATGGATGTGATGCTTACAAAGATCGCAGACAACTATGACGAAGAAGTGGATGTGGCCGTCGGCGGTCTGCTGAGTCTGCTCGAGCCATTCATGGTGGTGGTGCTTGGAGGCATCATCGGCGGCATTGTGCTGGCACTCTTTATGCCACTGGTCTCCATGATTGAAAACGTGGGCGGCGGTGGAGGCAAGAAGTGATTCG